>NZ_JAUEZC010000029.1:0-1039 GCF_032489995.1 Bradyrhizobium sp. SZCCHNGR1005 | reverse complement strand
CTTCCGGCGCCTCACCGTAAATCATGCCATTTCGGCGCCAATCCGGGGACCCCACGGGGTTCAACGCGGCGCCCCCCCGCAACAAAACGTTTTCACGCGGCCAAGACCCAAAGCCGACATTTGCAGGTACACCCACTGGGTGTTTGTGATAGAAATCTCGCCCATGAAGAACAAGCTTTCCGATGAAGAGCAGCAAGCCTCTCTCGATAAGAATTTCCCATTTATCGAGCAAAATGCGGAGCTGCCTGGGCGCTGGGTGCCCGACACTCTATCTCCAATACCTGGCGGGAAAACATGGCACGGACAAAAGCATTGGAGCACGCGCCACGGTGATGCAGTTGTGCGGTGGGGCTTAGGCGAGCCGTACAGGATCGATTTCGCGCTTTATCCTGATCAATCTCGCGGTGTTGTGCAGAAGAACGGTTATGGCCGGTGGCGTCGCTTGGCCAAGAACGCTCGGAATTGGATCCACGGAACCATTCAGATCAACACTGCTGACGTAGTATTCCGTGATGGAGAGCAACTGATCTACACGCCGCCTCAGATAACTTCGGTCCCAGATCTTGAGGCCGACCTAGCTCATGACGCGGGGTTCCTCGAAGCGCTTCAGGATGACGGTTTTGCCGATGCGACATATGAGATTTTGAAACGCGATCATTTTTACAGGAGCGGACTGCCTGGGTGGCGCCCTGGTGGGGCTAGCTCAGCGCGCCTCGTAGCGGACCTGAGAGGGTTGGGCGAATGCTTCAGTGATTGGCATCCGTGGGGTGGGTCTCGCGATGAGACGCATTTGCGATCGGTGCTTGCCCATTTGGCCGGCATGGGGTGGGAAGCAAAGCAAGATCAAGAATGACCCGAACAAGTGGACCGCTTTCAAGTCCGCCTCTGGCCGATTTCGTTGAAAAAGTCAGCGGTTGCGACGCAGAGATATCGGTGATTCAGTCTGTCTAGTGGGCAGGACCGAAGGTCATGATGGGGCATCGGCAAGTCGAACAGGCTGCGTTGTTCTATGAGTTCTCGCTGGAAAGGCACATCCCCG
>NZ_JAUEZC010000028.1:0-1223 GCF_032489995.1 Bradyrhizobium sp. SZCCHNGR1005 | reverse complement strand
CCCGCGCGTGAAAGTCTGAATCTCTACAAATACTTGATTCTTAGCCTGACGTACCGGCGGTTTTTGACTCAGTAGTATTACTAATCCGCCCTACGCGCTAGGTCTGCTTCGGGTCACGCTTCGGAAGAACTCAGGTTGAGCATATGGAGTCCACTTCACCCCCAAGGAGGCGACACCTTGCAGACATGCCGGGTCAGCCGCTTGGGGCCACCTGCGGACCTACTTGTTCTCCCGTTGGACCCAACCGGTTGCAATCGCGTCCGCCCAAGTGCGCATTCCTTTGCTGCGCGCGAGTTCAGCCATAGGTACGTTATCATAGGGGACGTGGCGGATGGTCGCGAGCCAGCCTTTTCCGGCCCGCTCCAAGATTGCGTAGCAAGCATGAGGCGTGCCGACCTCAACCACGTAAGGAACGGTCGTCCTTCCGTCGTAGCCGGGCAATCCAACGCTGCCGGGATTCACGACCAGTCGTCCATCTCTCAGACGAACAACTCTAGAAATGTGGGTGTGTCCGCACAGGATGACTTGGGCGTTGATCCCCTCGGCCTCGGGCTCGATGGCCTCGATTGGACTAGCATGCACATCACCGTCGCAAGTTATGTAGTCGAGCCAAAAGGCAGCGTCGTTCCTTGGCGACGCATGGCATAAGAACACATGGTCTCTGTACACCAGCGTGGGTGGCATGCTCGCCAACCAATCAAAGTGCTGGCGTTCAAGCTGTTGGAAATCGCTGCGAGCCGACGTGCCTGCTTGCCAGAGTTCGATGAGGATTCGATCCTGATCGCCCCGCACTGACGGAAAGCCTCGCTCAATCAGGAGGTCTGCAGTACTGGCCGCTTCCAACGGACCACTGACGTGGTCGCCGAGGTTTACGACCTCGTTGATGCCGAGCGCGGCAATGTCAGCAAGTACGGCTTCAAGCGCCGGACGATTCCCGTGCACATCAGCGATTGCAGCAAATTTCATTTGGCCCTCCCATTCGAGATGGCCGACGATTCACGCGATGCGGGACGGTGCAGGGATAGCGGTTCTCTTTAGCTGCATTTTTAGAAGCGCCCGCAAGCTGAGTATCAAATCGGCGCTGGTGAAAGCATTACACAATCAATGCGGCGCAATCAAGCGATCGCCACGAAGTCCGGTTTGGGTCGATTTCGTTGAAAAAGTCAGCGGTTGCGACGCAGAGATATCGGTGATTCAGTCTGTCTAGTGGGCAGGACTGAAGG
>NZ_JAUEZC010000027.1:0-1354 GCF_032489995.1 Bradyrhizobium sp. SZCCHNGR1005 | reverse complement strand
GCGCCTGCTGCCGCCGAGACCGCGTTGTCGGCGGCGAAGCGCTCTTGTGAGCTTTTGGTATTGTCGGCGAAGAGCGGGGAGGCGCTGGAGGCGTCTGCGGCTCGGCTTGCGGAGCACGTGAAGGCGCGTGCGGAGCAAACACTTGGCGACATTGCCTACAGCCTGGCGACGACGCGGAGCCATCACGAGCATCGGTTGGCGCTGGCGGTGGCGACGCGCGAGGAACTGGTCTCGGGACTGGAAGCCGTATCGCGCGGCGAGCCGGCGGTTGGATTGGTGCGCGGAGAGGTGCGCAGACGCGGCAAGACGGCGTGGCTGTTCACGGGCCAGGGCTCGCAGCATGTCGGGATGGGCCGTGGGCTTTACGAGGAATGGCCTGCATTTCGCGAAGCACTCGATGCGGCGTGGGCGGCGCTGGATCCGCATCTGGAGAGGCCGCTGCGCGAGGTAATGTGGTCGGATCCGTCGCAGGCCGCGAGGCTCGACGAGACGGGTTGGACGCAGCCGGCGCTGTTTGCGCTGGAAGTCGCGCTGGCGGCGCTGTGGCGGTCATGGGGCGCGGAACCGGACGTTGTTGCGGGCCACAGCATCGGCGAGGTGGCTGCGGCGCATGTGGCGGGTGTGTTCTCGCTGACGGATGCAGCGCGTCTGGTTGCGGCGCGCGGACGCTTGATGCAGGCGCTGCCGCGGGGCGGCGCGATGGTGTCTATCGCAGCGTCGGAAGCGGAAGTGGCGAAGGCGGTGGCGGCGCAGGCAGGCGGCGTCTCGATCGCGGCGGTGAACAGCGCATCGTCTGTTGTGATCTCGGGTGAGGAAGAGGCTGTGTTTGCGGTGTCGTCGGCGTTTGCGGCGAAGGGCACGCGGACGCATCGGCTGAGGGTGTCGCATGCGTTCCACTCTGCGCTGATGGATCCGATGCTGGAGCAGTTCCGTCGGGTTGCGGAGCAGCTCACGTACCGTCCGGCGCAGATTGGTGTGGTGAGCAACGTCAGCGGGAAGCTGGCGGACTGCGAGCTCTCGAGCGCCGCGTATTGGGTGAAGCATGTGCGGGAGGGCGTGCGTTTTGCGGACGGGGTCGCGGCGCTGCACGCGGCAGGAGTGACGGAGTATCTGGAGCTGGGGCCGCGGCCGACGCTGCTCGGGCTGGTGCCGGCGTGCTTGCCCGCAGGGGCAAAGGAGCCTGCGCTGGTGGCGAGCTTGCGTCCGGAGCGTGCCGAGCCCGCAGCGGCGCTGCAGGCTCTGGGAGCGCACTATGCCCAGGGCGGGCAGCTGGAGTGGAAGGGTGTCTTTCCGAGCGGCGGTGCGCGCGTGGAGCTACCGACATATCCATGGCAGCGGCAGCGTTACTGGATGG
>NZ_JAUEZC010000026.1:0-1463 GCF_032489995.1 Bradyrhizobium sp. SZCCHNGR1005 | reverse complement strand
GACAAGGCCGCAACATGGACATCGGGGCAATGTTCTTACCAGGGCTCGGATCAGCCGGACGCGCATGGTTGCGATCGAGTTCGGCACGTGGCGCTCAGGCCGCGTAGGCGGCTCCTCTGGGTCGATAATCGGCGGGTAAGGGAGGCGCCTGGATTCTCGGGGCGCAACGCGGTCCTGAGGGGGGAATCGTCGCCTGCTCGGCGATCAGGAAGCCGTAAGCCGCGATGCAAAGCGTGGCGTGATGATGGAAGCCGCGCCAGCCGCGTCCCTCATAGTGCCCGAGTCCGACTTCCTGCTTAAGCTCCTCATAGTCGCGCTCGACGCGCCAACGCAGCTTGGCAAAGTCGACAAGGTGCCGGAAGCTGGTGTTCGCGGGCAATGTCGAGAGCCAGTATTTGGTGGGTTTCTTTTCCCCTTCAGGCCACTCGATCAGCAGCCATTCCGATTGGAGCTTCTCCGGGATCAGCTTGTTGTGCCCGACACGAACGCGCATACGGGCGAACCGTGATGACAGCCATTCGGCCGACCCCTCCCGCCACCTGATCGTGCGCCAGGCCTCCTTGGGCAGGCCGCGAGCTACTTTCTCGGCCGGTACCAGGTCCGGCTCGTCACGACGACCCGTGTTGTTCAGCGGCTTTCCCTTCCGCCGCGGGCCGCTCCCGGGCCGCCACATCAGGGTGTTCGGCAGAATGCCCGCAACATAGGTCAATCCGAGAGACGTGAGTTCTGTGCGCAGCTCCGAGTCACGGCCATAGCCGGAGTCCATCAAGACTGCCCCACGTGGAAGACCGGCTTCGCATGCACGACGTATCTGCTCGAGCGCGATCTTCGACTTGGTCATGAACTTGATGTCTTTGGGCACACCCGCCTTGTTTCGCCGGACGCGGTTCTTGCTCCAGGCTTCCGGCAGGTACAGCCGATAGGCCACCGGCAGGCTGGCGGCGTGATTGGCAATCGACAGCGATACCGTCACTTGGCAATTGGCCTGCTTGCCGAGCTCACCACAATATTGGTGGTGCACGCCAACCGAATGCTTTCCCTTCTTGGCAAACGACGTGTCATCGAGAATCCAGGCCTCGATCGGCCCGGCTTTTTCCATCGCCGGCAGCACCATCTCGCGCACCTTGGCCAGCACCTTCTCGTCCGACCAGGAGGAGACACCGACAAAGTGCAGCAGCGACTGATGCTGGGCCGCCGTGCGGGCCGGAGCTGTCCTAGCTGCCATCGGTTCCACGCTCTTGCGCTCCCCGGGCAGCATCAGGCCTGTACAATAGTCGTGCAGCGGGCTTATTCTGTCTGCGTGCCCGATCTCGCTCGCGAGACCTTCGACATAGGACGCCAATCGACGCGCACTGGCTTCTTCAAGCTTGAGATCCATTCGACCCTCCCGCGCGTGAAAGTCTGAATCTCTACAAATACTTGATTCTTAGCCTGACGTACCGGCGGTTTTTGACTCAGTAGTA
>NZ_JAUEZC010000025.1:0-1636 GCF_032489995.1 Bradyrhizobium sp. SZCCHNGR1005 | reverse complement strand
GTGCGGGCCGAGGTCGCGCGCGTGCTGTCGCTGACTGCGGAAGCCATTGAGCCAGACCGCCCGCTCAAGGAGCTGGGACTTGATTCGCTGATGGCGGTGGAGCTGCGTAACGGGCTGGGCCAGCGCGCCGGGGCATCGCTACCGGCGACGCTGGCGTTCGACCACCCGACGCCAGCCGCGATAGCCCAGTATCTGATCGCGAGGGTGTTGTCGTTGTCGCCAACAGACGCTCCGATCGTGGTCACGCCGAAGACAGCGCGCCCGGCAGAGCAGGATTCGTTGCGAAAGCGCATCTCCCGAATCGATGAATTTTCATCGGCAGAGCTCGAACGCGAACTTACTGAAAGCATACAACGAGTGCGTGAGGAGATCGGACAATGAGTTGGCAACGGGACGCGCTTGTCACGATCGAGAAGCTGAGAGCGAAGCTTCAGCAAGTTGAATACGAGCAGAAGGAGCCGATCGCGGTCGTGGGGATGGGTTGCCGCTATCCGAGGGGCGTTAGCGATCCAGGGACCTTCTGGCGTCTGATCGACGAAGGGATCGACGCGGTGACGGAAGTGCCAAGCGAGCGCTGGGATGTCGATGCGCTTTATGATCCCGATCCTAATGCCCTGGGCAAGATGACCACGCGGTCCGGGGGGTTCCTGACCGGGATCGACCGGTTCGATTCTGGTTTCTTCGGGATCTCGCCGCGCGAGGCGGTGAGCATGGATCCGCAGCAGCGGCTGTTGCTGGAGACGAGTTGGGAGACTCTGGAGCACGCGGGAATTGCGGCCGAGCGTCTAGTGGGGAGCAGCACCGGGGTTTTCGTCGGGTTGAGCTACCAGGAGTACGGCACGTTGGCCGGGGGACTAGAACGGCTCGACGGCTACGTTGGTACGGGCACCACCGCGAGCGTGGCGTCGGGGCGGATCAGCTATGTCCTTGGGCTGCAGGGTCCGAGCATGACTGTGGACACGGCGTGCTCGTCGTCGCTGGTGACGGTGCACCTGGCTTGCCAGTCGCTGCGTCAGGGCGAGTGCTCGCTGGCGATGGCGGGAGGTGTGACGCTGATGCTAACGCCGGGACCATTCGTGGAGTTCAGCCGGCTGCGTGGACTTGCCGCGGACGGTCGCTGCAAGCCCTTTTCTGCGAACGCGGACGGTACCACGTGGTCAGAAGGGTGCGGGATGGTGGTTCTGGAGCGCCTGAGCGATGCGCGGCGGAACGGGCATTCGGTTCTGGCGGTGATTCGTGGTTCCGCGGTGAATCAGGACGGCCGCAGCAATGGTCTGTCGGCACCGAATGGTCCCTCGCAGGAGGCGGTGATCCGCAGCGCGCTGGCGCAGGCGGGGGTAAAGCCGTCGGCGGTTGGATACGTCGAGTGTCACGGTACCGGGACGGTGCTTGGAGATCCGATTGAGGTTCAGGCGCTCGGATCTGTTCTGTCAGAAGGCCGAGAAGCGGACCGGCCGGTGATCATTGGCTCGGTCAAGAGCAATCTGGGGCATACGCAAGCGGCGGCCGGGGTTGCCGGCCTGATCAAAGTGGTGTTGTCGCTGCAGCACGGTCGGATCCCGAAGAACCTGCACTTCGAGGCGCCCAACCCGCACATCGCCTGGGATGAGTTGCCCGTGAAGGTCGCGTCCGAGGC
>NZ_JAUEZC010000024.1:0-2579 GCF_032489995.1 Bradyrhizobium sp. SZCCHNGR1005 | reverse complement strand
GTGACGCTGGCGGATGAACGAGGTCATGTTCTCGTCGAGGTGATCGGGCTGCGCAGCCGCCCGGCAGCAACGGAAGCTCTCCAGCGTTCGGAGGGTGTTGCGAAGTCGCTTTACCGGTTCGACTGGTCAGCATCGCCACCACCGGCCGCGGCGTCTCGGTCGGGGCGATGGATCGTGGTCGCACCGGAGTCGGACGAGGCGTCGGCGGTGGTGGAGCGGCTGCAGCGTGCGGGTGCTGTCTGTGAGCGCGTCGATATAGCCGGGCTGGCGGCGGCGCTGCCGGCGGATCACGTGGTCTGCCTGTGGCGCGGCGTCCCCGTGGAAGCGGCCGCGGCGCAGGTGCAGCGGTTGGCGAGCGAAGGTCTATCTGTGGTGCAGCTTGTGACGAAGCAGGCGCGTGCGCCGCGGCTGTGGTGGGTGACGCGGGGCGCGATAGCGACTGTGGGCGAAGAGGCTGCGGAGGTATCGCAGGCGTCGCTGTGGGGCCTCGGGCGGACGGTGATGCAGGAGCACCCGGAGTTGGGCTGCACGCTGATTGATGTGGAGGACACGGCGTCGGCAGAGACGATCGTCCGCGCGCTGTGCGCGGACGATGAGGAACGGCAGATCGCCTGGCGGGGCGGCGAGCGTCGGGTGGCGCGATTAATGAGCGCGGCCGGTGCGAGCGTTCCGGACGGTGAGAACTATACGCTGGCAATCAAACGCAAGGGGACGCTCGAAGGGCTTGCCTTGGTGCCGGCCAGCCGCCGCAGAGCGGGACGCGGCGAGGTGGAGATCGAGGTCCGTGCGTCGGGGCTGAACTTCCGCGATGTGCTGAACGCGCTGGGAATGTACCCGGGGGAGGCGGGTTTGCTCGGGAGCGAATGTGCCGGCGTGGTGACGGCGGTCGGGGAGGGCGTGGAAGCAATAGCCCCCGGCGATTGCGTGATGGCCTTCGCGCCGGGAAGCTTCGGTCGGTACGTGATAGCGGATGCGCGGCTTGTGGCGCGTGTTCCTGATGATCTGTCGCTGCAGCAGGCTGCGACGATCCCGATCGCGTTTTTGACGGCATGGTACGCGCTGCATGACCTGGCCGGGTTGAAGGCGGGCGAGCGCTTGTTGGTGCACGCGGCGGCCGGCGGGGTTGGGATGGCGGCGGTGCAGATCGCGCGGTGGATCGGCGCGGAGGTTTATGGCACGGCGAGCCCGGCGAAGTGGGAGGTGGTGCGGTCGCTTGGCGTGAAGGCAGTGGCGCGGTCGCGGGATTTGAGCTTCGTTGAGGCGATCCGAAGCGCGGCTGGCGGAGCCAATGTCGACGTGGTGCTCAACGCGCTGAGCGGCGAGTTCGTGGATGCGAGCCTGTCGCTGGTCGGGCCGGGCGGTCGCTTTATCGAATTGGGGAAGACGGACATCCGCGAGGCGACGGCGGTTGCGGCGTCGCATCCTGGCGTGCGTTACCAGGCCTTTGATCTGGTGGATGCCAGCGTCGAGCGGCTGGCGGAAATGTTTGCCTCCATCGCCGAGGGTTTTGCGTCGGGCCATCTCACGGCACCGCCGGTGCGCAGCTTCGCGATCACGGATGCGGAGGCGGCTTTCCGCTTCATGGCGCAGGCGCGGCATGTGGGCAAGCTCGCACTTGTTCCGCCGCGCTCGCCGCGGACGGACGGGACGGTGGTGATCACCGGCGGGCTGGGGACGCTTGGGCTGCATGTGGCCCGGTGGCTTGCGCGCGGCGGGACGAAGCATGTGGTGCTGACGGGTCGTCGCGGCCTGCAGACGCCTGGTGCGGGCGAGGCGGTGGCGGAGCTGGAGGCTCTGGGCGCGCGAGTGACGGTGTCCGCGACGGATGTGTCGGATGCGGATGCCGTGCGCGGGCTATTGGAGAAGATCCCGGCGGAGCTTCCGCTTCGTGGCGTCGTGCACGCGGCGGGCGTGCTGGACGATGGGATGCTGTCGGGGCAGAGCGCGGATCGGTTTGCGCGGGTGATGTCGGCGAAGGTCGCTGGCGCGTGTCATCTGGATGCGTTGACGCGGGAGGCGGATCTGGACTTCTTCGTGCTGTTCTCGTCGATATCGGGGACGTTAGGGTCGGCGGGACAGGGCGGGTATGCGGCGGCCAATACATGCCTGGATGCCTTGGCGGCGCGTCGGTGCGCGGAAGGGTTACCCGGTCAGAGCTTGGCCTGGGGTCTGTGGACCGACGAGTCCTCGCGGGCGACGGGGCTGGCGTCCGGATTGGACAATATGCAGCAGGCGCGCATTGCAAAGAGCGGGCTTGGGTCAGTGACGCCCTCGCGGGGGATCGCGCTGCTCGAAGCGGCGTTGGCTCGACCAGAGGCGCAGCTGCTGCCGGTGGCATTCGATCTTCGAATGGTGGCTCGGTCGTTTGAAGGGCCTGTGCCGCCGCTGTGGCGCGAGCTCGTCAAGGCGGTGCCGAAGCGAACCCAGTCGCGTCGTGGCGCTTGGGCGCGCGAGCTGTCGTCGTTGCCGGAGGACCGCCGGCTGGAAGCGGTGGCTGAAGTGGTGCGGGCCGAGGTCGCGCGCGTGCTGTCGCTGACTGCGGAAGCCATTGAGCCAGACCGCCCGCTCAAGGAGCTGGG
>NZ_JAUEZC010000023.1:0-3125 GCF_032489995.1 Bradyrhizobium sp. SZCCHNGR1005 | reverse complement strand
TCCTTGCGCGGGGGAGCCAGCGCGCCGGAATCGTGGATTTCGGCGACCTGGTGATCCCCGAAGCCGAGCACCTCGCGCAGGATCTCGTCGGTGTGCTCGCCGAGCAACGGCGACCGCTTCACATCCGCCGGGCTGTCTGACAGCTTGATCGGGTTGCCGACCGACAGGTACTTGCCGCGGGTCGGGTGATCCACCTCGACCACGGTTCCGGTGGCGCGCAGCGACTCGTCCTCGGCGACGTGGTCGCTGCAGATGCCGGCTTCGGCTTGGAAGCCGCGTTCGCGACCGGGGTATCGCAGGTCTGAATGGGCGACATAACCGAGAGTGGCAGGCGGCAAACACTCTATCCCAGGCGATCGGCTAGTGTCCGCGCCACAGGCACCGTCCAGACGCGAGCGTCGTCAGTGCGCACCGGATATGTTGCCCACGATCGGCCCCTTACAAGACGGAGCGTGCGCCATGCGGTTGCTGTTGCTGGTGGTTTTCCTTGCCGCGGCGTCGCCGGTGCTCGGCAGGTGGGTGGGCGTGGAAGAGGAGCGGATCCCGGTCGCGAGGCTTATCGAAAACCTGGAGAAGATCGCCAAGGACGATCCTACCAGCGTCGAGGCGTTGCTGAACCTTGGTCGTGCGCATGGCATGGCTTACGCCCAGAAGTCCGACCCGTTGACGGTACCGAAGGCCTACCATGGCATTCAGCCGCCTGCCGTTCCTTTCGGTACAGTGACGACTGCCGCCGATCTTACTTTGAGTACCGCCTCCCAGGCGCACCTGGAAGCCGCGTTGAAAGCGTACAAGCAGGCATTGGAGTTGGACAAGGATAACCTTGTCATCCGGCTCGGCCTCGCCTGGCTGACCGAGCAGGCCGGCAGGAAAGACGATGCGGTGAAGCAATATCGAACGATCGCAACCGACGCCTGGGAGAAGGAAAAGAACCTGACGAGCGTTGGGCTCGGCGGGTGGACGCTGACCGGAGAAGTCGCCTCTTACCTTGTCCCACTTCTCGACGCCGAGAAGGATAAGCGCGAGATCGAGACGCTGAAGGACCGCGCCGCCACCTTGGGAAAGCTGCCGTACCCGGTCACTCCCATCGCAGTGCCGCTGGCCGATGGACTCACTATCACCGATCTCGAAGCACCCGAGGCGCGGGTGACGTTCGACGTGGACGGCAGCGGGTTGGGTCGCGAATGGAGCTGGATTACCCCCAAGGCTGCCTGGCTGGTGAGCGACCCGAAGCTCGATGGCAAAATCAACAGCGGCCGGCAATTGTTCGGCAACGTGACGTTCTGGATGTTTTGGAACAACGGATACGCGCCAATGGCCGCGCTCGATGACGACCGCGACGGCATTTTGACCGGCAACGAACTGGCCGGCCTCGCCCTATGGCGCGATGCCAACGGCAATGGCGTAGCTGGGGCCGGAGAGGTCGAGCCGGTTTCGGCTTATGGTATCGTCGCTATATCGTACAAATGGCAGACGCTGAACAACAACACGGACAACGTCGCCTTCAGCCCGAACGGCGTGGTGTTCCAGGACGGAAAGACGCGCCCAGCTTCGACCTGGTCTTGAAGGCGCAGCTTGGCCTCCAATCCCCGCTTCGTGCGGCAAATGCATCGGGCAACAGCCCCTAAATCGCTTAAGAGACGGGTTGTGGTCCATTTGACGCGCAGCGGTTTTCTGAGTCTGTGACTCAACTCCCGTTCTCGGTCACGCAAACAGTCGGATCGCCAACGACCGCGCCAAGTCCGTTACGTTCATTCTTGCAGATATTCTCGAGATAGGTGCGATCGACGGCCGTAGGCAGAGACCAAGGTCTCATCGATGTGCGGGCGGGAGAGATAAATCCTCCGAATGTGAGAATCAAAAAGCCGCCGGGCGATGCCGGCGGCTTGATAAGTCGATGCGGCACGCGCCGCACCCGTCCGCGCTAGCTCATTTAGTCGCGCCGCGGCAGATCCAATCGTCCCGTCAGCCCTGTCTTACTCCCGGAGAAACGCGGGCAGCCTGTCGTCGAGGGTTTCCGCCAGAACAGCGCGCGCGCCATTCCGTAAGGCCGTGCTGTTGACTGCTTCCACCGCGGACGACGGGAACAACGTGCTGTCAATCTCGCGATCGAAATCTTTCCTCGGCACAAAGGCGGCCGTCAGCCTCGATTCGATCGTTGCATAGGGATTTTTGCGAATGGCAAAGTTTTCTCCGTCAAAAACCGTCACGAGAAGATCAGCGAATAGGTACGCCTTCTTGAAAAGACTGGTCTGATAGACTCCAACTCCGCTGAGGGGCTGATTGGTTCTAGAGTACGCTCCGGGAAACGCCGTGACGACGACGTAACGCTTGCACCTGGTGCTACCCGCGATACGTCGAACAATGGCTGTCAGTTGGCTCCTGGGGGTCTGAAAAGGTTCAGATGGAGGATCACAGAAGGGATCGAAAACGTTCTTGGGGTAGGCGAGGCGCAGCACGGTAACGCCAGCGCCGGCTGCGACGCGAACCCGTGCGACGATGAGATCATCGAGGCCCCAGCTCTCGATCGGTGCTACAGCAGTTTCGCTACTAAATGCGGTTAGCCCAATCTTCTTCACCATGAAGCGATCGGCGGCGGCAATTACCCCGAGGCATCGCCTGTTGGCCTCCGGTGGGGGCGCAACCGTAGCTGCCACGGTGTTCAGCGCGGGTGTTATGGTGGAGGGTCTGGCCGTCGATGTCGGGGCTTGGGCCAATGCAACCGAGGCAAAACAACTTAGTACGAACACGACGGCGGAACACCGAATCATCTCGAACTCCCGGAACGACATGCATGCCTGACTTTTTCCAGCGCACCGCAGGATGAAATCGAGACTTAAGCCAAAGTGTGCGCTCGCACCACCAATCAGTCAGGAGGATTGAAGAGATCGAACAGCGGCCAATAGAGCCCTATTCGGCGGGCGACGTGCGGCGCGAGAAATAAACGTGGGAACGTGAGAATGGAAAAAGCCGCCGGAGGATGCCGGCGGCTTGATGTCGAGGGATGCATATTCGGCAATCGCGCCGCGCCTGTCTTCTCTGGCGCTTGCTTACTCCGCGGCTTCCTTGCGCGGGGGAGCCAGCGCGCCGGAATCGTGGATTTCGGCGACCTGGTGATCCCCGAA
>NZ_JAUEZC010000022.1:0-6647 GCF_032489995.1 Bradyrhizobium sp. SZCCHNGR1005 | reverse complement strand
GTGCGGGCCGAGGTCGCGCGCGTGCTGTCGCTGACTGCGGAAGCCATTGAGCCAGACCGCCCGCTCAAGGAGCTGGGTCTCAATTCGCTGATGGCGGTTGAGCTGCGTAAGCGTTTCCAGGAGTTGCTTGCAGTCGGCCTATCGGTGTCCAGCGTCTTCGAGAAGAACTGCCGCGCGTTGGCTCAAGAACTGGTCAATCTGTGGACGGCTCGCGAACCAGCGGCGATTGTGGCTGCGTCTCCGCAACAGCTGCCGCCCGATCCCTATGCGCCGTTCCCGCTCACACCGATCCAACAGGCGTACTGGGTTGGACGGCAAACGGGTTCGGCCGGAGGTGTCGCGTATCACTTCTACTGTGAAACCGAAGGCGCAGCGCTCGAGCCGCAGCGGTTGGAGGCGTCGTGGCGAGCGGTGATTGCACGCCATGAGGCGCTGCGGATGGTCTTTACCCCGGATGGCTTTCAGCGGGTGCTTTCACAGGTGCCCGACTATGTCCTGCCCGTCGAGGATCTGCGCGCTCTGGACGAAGAGGCGCGAGAGCAGCGGCTCATGCAGGTGCGGGCAGAACTGTCCAGTGCGTGCCGGTCGCTTGAAGCGTGGCCGCTCTTCGACTTTCGTGTGTTTCTGCTGCCCGGAGGTCGCGTTCGCTGCTGCCTGGACTTCGACCTATTGTGCCTGGATGCGGCTAGTCTGCAGATCGTACTTCATGATTGGGAGCGTCTGTACCACAACCCGGGCTCAGAATTGTCCGCACTCATGCCACGGGGCTTCGAGGCAGTCGTTCGCGCGGGCATCGCTGCGCAAGGTAGTGAGCCGCATCAGCGCGCCCTAGCTTATTGGGAGGCGCGCCGCCCGAGCTTCGATCCAGTCCCGCAACTTCAGCTGGCCATTTCACCGGATCGGGTGCAACACCACCGCAACATCAGATACCACGGCCGGCTCAACGCTGCGGACTGGAAGCGATTCAACGAAACGGCGCAAGAGCGGGGCATCACCCCGACCATGGCACTCTGCACTGCGTTTGCCGAAGTGTTGAGCCGCTGGTCCGGCGATGCACCCTTCCTTTTGAACCTGACCCATTTCACCCGTCCGCCGATCCACGAAAATGTCTACAATATTACGGGTGACTTCACCAACGTGCTGTTCATGGAGTGCCATCGTGCAGCGGGGACGCCGTTGCACACGTGGGCCTCTTCCCTCCAGCGGCAGCTGCACCAGCACCTGGAGCATAGCGCCGTCGACGGCGTCGAGGTGCTGCGCGCGTGGCGTCGAGCGGGCCGAGAGGTGACGACGCCGGTCGTGTTCACAAGCCTGTTGGGGCTGCCGACTTCATCTCAAGAGGCGACGAAGACCTGGAAAACCTGGTTGGGGGAATCTCTCTTCGAACTCACCCAAACCCCGCAGGTTTGGCTGGATCACATTATCAGGGAGGAAGGAGCAGAGCTGGAGTACAGCTGGGATGTCATCGAAGGATTGTTCCCCGAGGGCATGATCGAGGAGATGATGGCCGCGTACACGGCGCGGATCGCGTCGCTGGCGCGAGATCCGGCGGAGTGGGATGCGTGCTGGCCGATGCTTCTGGCCGAAGGGCAGCAATCGCGCATTGCGGCCGCCAACGACACGGCGCATGCGGTGTCACCGCAGACCTTGCACGGCCTCTTCGCGGCTCAGGCGGTGCTGCAGCCCGATCAACCAGCGGTGATAACCAAGGCACGGACGTTGACCTATGGAGAGCTGGACGCGATGGCGCGACAGCTCGGGCATCGACTGCGTCAACTCGGGGCGAAACCCAATACGCCTGTCGCCATCGTGATGGATAAGGGGTGGGAGCAAGTGGCTGCGGTGTTGGGTGTTCTGTACTCCGGCGCGGCGTACTTGCCGATAGACGCCGGCCTTCCTCCAGCCCGCCGCCAGTCGCTTCTGGGGCGAAGCGGGGCAAATCTGGCGCTGACTCAGCCTTGGGTGGAGCTGGACGGGCTTGTCGACGTGCAGCGCTTGGTTGTCGATGACGATCCGCCCACGGATCAAGAAGCGGCGCGGCTGGAGTTTGTCCAAACGCCCACCGATTTGGCCTACATCATCTATACGTCGGGCTCCACGGGCGATCCCAAGGGGGTCATGCTCGATCACCGCGGTCCAGTAAACTACCTGCTCGACATCAATGCTCATCTGGACGTGGCATCGACGGACCGCGCATTCGGTTTGTCGTCTTTGTCCTTCGACTTGTCGGTCTACGACATGTTCGGGATGTTTGCGGCCGGCGGCGCTCTTGTGTTGCCTGACGCCGGAGAGGCGAGAGATCCCGTTTTCTGGGCGCAGTATCTTCGTCAAGGCGTGACAGTGTGGAATTCGGTGCCGGCGTTGCTTGGGCTGCTGGTCGACCACGCCGAGAGGCGACCCGATGTGCTGGAGGCCATGGGGAGCTTGCGCAAGGTGATGCTCAGCGGCGATTGGATACCCGTAAGTCTGCCCGACGCCTTCCGTTCACAGGTTCCCAACGCAACTGTCATCAGCGTCGGCGGCGCCACTGAGACATCCATCAATGCCATCTTGTACCGCATCGGGCGGGTGGGGCCGGACTGGCCAAGCATCCCTTGGGGCAAACCGATGGCCAACCAAACGGCCTGGATACTCAGTCCGAGCCTCGAGCCATGTCCGACTTACGTTGCGGGCGAAATTCATGTGGGCGGAATCGGTCTGGCCCAGGGATATTGGCAGGATAAAGAACGGACCCAGGAGCGCTTCATTTTGCATCCGCGCACCGGCGAGCGGCTGTATCGCACGGGAGATTGGGGCCGCTGGTTGCCCAACGGAGATATTGAGTTTCTCGGCCGTCGCGATCAGCAGGTCAAGGTGAATGGCTACCGCGTTGAGCTAGGAGAAATCGAGGCCGTGCTCGAGCGTCACGCCGACGTGCAGCAGGCCGTCGTGGTGGCGGTTGGGGATCGGGAGAAACGCTTGGCGGCGCATGTGGTTCTAGGTGCTGCTGCTGCCGACGACTATTTCACGGAGCCAGTCGGTCCAGCGTGGCGAGAGGAGCGTGAGCTCGCGCTGCTGCGGGATCCAGCGGCACGGCGAGCCTTCGTTGAGACGATGCTTTCGACGCCATCGGCACGGCGACAATCAGACGCGCCCGCCGTGGTGTTGCCGGAGGGACCGACCGCGCGGAGCCGCACGTCTGCAAAGTATCGGGCAGCTGGCGCAGCGATTGATGTGGCATCGCTGGCCAGCATCCTGGAGGTTCTACGACGGGTGGCGAGCGACTACGCTCCCTTGCCCAAAGCGCGGTATGCATCACCGGGAAGTCTGTATGCGGTGCAAACGTTGGTGTGCGTGGCGCCGGATCGAGTCGATGGACTGGCTGCAGGCGTCTACTACTACGACCCGATCGAGCACAAACTGGTGTGGGTCTCCGACAAAACGGCACTTGTGTCCGAGCGCGTCACCGGCCAGGAAGACCTGCTGAAGTCTTCCGCGTTTACGCTGATGCTGATCGGGCACTTGGCGGCGATCGCTCCTTTGTACCGACGGTTGAGCGAACCGTTCTGTGCGCTGGAAGCGGGGGAGATGTGCCACCTGCTGGAGCGCGCTGCTAGGGAGGAGGGAGTTCAGTTGCACTCTCTCGTGGGCCTGCAGCTCGATGGTCTGGCCCCGGTGTTAGGGCTCGCACAGGAAGATATCTGCTTGCACGCGCTGGTGGGCGGGACCGAATTGACAACTCCCCCCGGGGAAGAAGGCTGGTCCGTCGTGCTTGACGCGGCGGAGCGAGCCCAGCCAAGCGCGGACCTTTCGGAGTTTGCGCCGCTGCAGAGCGCAACTGAGCGCATGGAGTTCAAGGCTGGCCACCGGAGCATTCGACGCACCACTGCGCCGTGGATCGCACTCCCGAACGGACGGTCGGACGAAGAGGTGGAGCGGCAGTGGGTGGGGCGTCGCAGCTTCCGGACCTACCTGCCGCATGCGGTGCCGTTCGAGAGCTTGGCCGGGCTGCTTGGCACTTTGCGCCAGGTGCATGAAGGATCGCGCGCGTGCACTCTCGGCCAGTTGCAGCCAGTACATCTGTACGTTTCGGTGAAGCCGGGCCGGGTTGAGGGTATCGAGGGCGGAGCGTACCGCTATGATTCCGTCGCGCACGCTCTCATCCGATCGGGCGGGCCAATATCCCTCGACACAAAACGGGTCCCGCCCGCCAATCGGATCATGTTCGAAGCGGCGTCGTTCGTGCTGCTCGTCGTAGGCCAGATGGAGCGTATTGCCCCATTGTGCGGCAGCCAGAGTGAGCTTGTTTGCCGGTTGGAAGCCGGCCGGCTCTGCCAAAAGCTCGAGGATGAAGCTTCGGCTTACGGACTCGGTCTGTGCCAGGCAGCGTTCGATTTTCGGGGGTTGGAGGGAGAACTCGATCTGAGCCCCACCGAGATATACGTGCACGCTCTGGTGGGGGGAGTTGCGGATTGGTCGGGGAGGGAGCGAGGATGGTCTTTCCTTGCGGAGGGCTTGCCAGCCCCCTCACGCAGCACTGACGCCGGCGCACTGCGCGCATACTGTCAGAAGGTGTTGCCGGCCTACATGGTGCCGGTGCAAATCCAGCTTCGAGAATCGTTGCCATTAAATGCCAACGGCAAGGTGGATCGTGCGGCCTTGAGCAAGCATGTCTGGCAGGAGCCTGTAACGTCCGTCAGACCTATCGCATCGTTGGGTGAGAAGTCTGGCCGTTCGCTCGCCGAGCTGACGGAGATTGTGTCGCGCGTGGCGGCCGAGACTTTCGAGGTCAGAGAAGTACCTGTCGAGGCTCCGCTCGCTAACCTGGGGGTCGACTCGCTGCTGGCGTTGCGGTTCAGGAATCGGCTCGGACGTGTACTGGATCGTTCGCTGCCGGTCACCCTGGTGTACGACTACCCGTCGGTAGCAGCGATCGTGCGCGCCCTGGCCCCACCGACTGCGAAGGAGAGCCGCAGCGAATTGGATGACATACAGAAAACGATTCGCGAAGTCGAAGACGATTCTTTGCTGGCTCTTGCCGAAAGTATGCTGGCAAACGATGACGAGCTTGCTCGCCTTTCGTTGCTGACATCGTAGTTGCGAATGTGCCTATGTCGGAAGGTGCGATCAGTCGTGGGCACATTGAGTTTCGGCCAAGCGCAAGTTCGGCGCTGGCGGGCGTGCTGAACTGGTCAACCTCTTGCGAAGTAAGGAGCTGATCTAATGTCGCGTAGAAATGCAGTCGATCTCTTGCGCGAGAGCCTACTTGAGGTGCAGCGACTCCGGTCAGCTCTGAATAAGGCCAAGGCATCGTCCGAACCGATCGCAATTCTGGCGATGTCTTGCCGCACCCCTGGGGGAGTCGTTGATCCGGAGGGTTACTGGGCTCTTCTACGCGAAGGTCGCGATGCCGTTGGGCCATTTCCCGAACGGTGGGATTCGGACGCGCTCTTCGATCCGGATCCGGAGGCGAAAGGCAAGAGCTACGCGCGTGAGGGAGGATTTCTGCGCGAAGTAGACCAATTCGATTCGGGCTTTTTTGAAATTTCCCCACGCGAAGCGGTGGCGATGGATCCGCAGCAGCGGCTGATTCTCGAAGTCGCGTGGGAGGCGCTGGAGCGTGCGGGGTTGCGGCTGGATACGCTCAATGAATCCACGACCGGGGTGTATCTCGGTTCAATGGGCTGTGACTACGGCCCAAGTTTCGCGGCCTCTCCTGAGGCGCTGACTGGTTACGTGGGCACCGGGCAGGCCGGCAGTGTGCTCTCCGGGCGCGTGTCTTACGCGCTCGGGCTGCAGGGCCCGGCGATGACGGTGGATACGGCGTGCTCGTCGTCGCTGGTCGCCTTGCATCTGGCATGTGCGGGGTTGCGGCAAGGAGAGTGCGATCTGGCGCTGACGGGGGGCGTGCAGGTGATGAGCACGCCTGGCTTCTTTGTTGAATTCAGCCGGTTGCGCGGGCTGGCTCCCGATGGTCGGTGCAAATCGTTCTCGGCGGCCGCGAACGGTGTCGGTTGGGCCGAGGGTTGCGGAGTGCTGGTGCTCAAGCGGTTGTCGGACGCCAAGCGGGACGGCGACCGAGTGCTTGCGGTGATCCGTGGGAGTGCGGTCAACCAGGATGGCCGGAGCCAGGGGCTGACGGCGCCCAATGGCCCGAGTCAGCAGCGGGTCATCCGGCGCGCGCTGTCTGTGAGCGGCCTTGCGGCGAATGACATCGATGCGATTGAGGCGCACGGAACTGGCACGACACTGGGCGACCCGATCGAGGCAGGGGCGTTGGCGGCGGTGTTTGGCCCGACAAGGCAGAAAGAAAAGCCGCTGTATCTCGGCTCGAGCAAGTCCAACCTAGGCCATACGAGTGCTGCCGCAGGGGCGTTAGGAGTGATGAAGATGGTGCTGGCGCTGCAGCACGAGCGCCTGCCCAAGACTCTTCATGCGGAGACGCCTAGTGAGCACATCGCATGGAAGGGCAGCGGCCTGTCACTGCTGCAAGAGGCGCGGCCGTGGCCGCGTCGTGCCGAGCGAGCCCGGATTGCCGGGATAAGCAGCTTTGGCGTCTCGGGCACCAACGCGCATGTCGTGGTTGAGGAGGCGCCTGCTGCCGCCGAGACCGCGTTGTCGGCGGCGAAGCGCTCTTGTGAGCTTTTGGTATTGTCGGCGAAGAGCGG
>NZ_JAUEZC010000021.1:0-15379 GCF_032489995.1 Bradyrhizobium sp. SZCCHNGR1005 | reverse complement strand
GCAACCGGGAATCCAACGAGCTGTCTCTACCCGCCGCCACTATGACAGTGACACCCGGTCAGATACAGGAATCCATACTCCCGATCGTGGTTATGCATTCCAGGCTCGGCCCTTCGGGCCGCCCCGGAATGACGACCTATCTTGGAGCGCCACTGGGCCCATCCGACGAACGGCTTGAATTGTGCTACCCTTCGCGACGCGAGGAAACAGAAGGGAGAGCACGATGGCCACCAAGAGCCGCGCGAAGAAGCCCGCATCACGCACCGCCGCGAAAGCGGCGACGCGCAAGACATCGTCCCGCAAGAGCGCCAAGACCAAAGCCAAATCCGCTGCGAGCAAATCCGGCGCACGCCGATCGCTTGCAAGCAAAGGCGCTGTTGCGCCGGTTGCGCGGCGGCCGAAGCAGAAGGTCGCCGTCAGCCATCATCGCGAGGAGGACTTCAAGGCCGACGGTCTGCGCGCTTACGCGCATTATCGCGACCTCGGCATTGCGGATGCGACCCATGGGCTCGCCCGCGCCCATGTCATCCGCCTGCTGCCGCCATGTGATCCCCGGGAAGTCGCCAAGCTGCACACGCACGACGTCGAATTCCAGATGGTCTACGTGCTCAAGGGTTGGGTGAAGAGCTATCTCGAAGGCGTCGGCGAAACGCTGATGAAAGCGGGCAGCGCCTGGACCCAGCCGCCGCGCATTCGCCACATGATCCTCGACTACTCCGATGACGTGGAGCTCTTGGAGGTAATCCTGCCGGCCGATTTCAAAACGGTCGAAATTACGGCGTGACAACACGCTGAAACAATAATTAGACATGAATCGCTGCTTCGCTTAGTCCGTGAGTTTTGAAGCGGGGGAAGCGAACGGCTGTTGTCGTGCAACACACGGGCACGCGCAGTTCTGCGTCCTTTCTTCGCGTCGCGAGGAGGGGCGAAGAGGTGACATCGTATCGCGAGGATATCGATTGGCTGCGCGCGATCGCGGTGCTCTCGGTCATCGCCTTTCATTTCGAGGCGCCGGGAATCTTCGGCGGCTTCGTCGGCGTCGATATCTTCTTCGTCATCTCCGGCTACCTGATTACCGGCATCATCCAGGGCGAGATCGCGCAAGGCCGCTTCTCCCTCGCGCGCTTTTACGAGCGGCGGGTCCGCCGGCTGCTGCCGGCGCTCTACGTCATGGTGGCGCTGAGCGCGATTCCGACGTTCCACTTTCTCCTCAGCTCCGAGCGCATGGAATTCTTCCGCTCGGCCGCGGCGGTGGTCAGCTTCACGGCGAACATCTTCTTCTGGTGGCAATCGGGCTATTTCGACCATGCGGCAGTGGAGAAGCCGCTGTTGCATACGTGGTCGCTGGGCGTGGAGGAGCAGTTCTATCTGGTGCTGCCGCTCGTCGTCTGGGGCGTCGTGCGGCTCGCACAAGGCCGCCGCGTGGTGCTGCCGTTCACCTTGGCCGCGTTGGCCGTCGCTTCCTTTGCGTTCAGTCTGGTGTTGATGCGCGACGGCGCGTCCGCGACCGCCTTCTTCATGAGCCCGCCGCGCGCGTGGGAATTCCTGGCCGGCAGCCTCGTCGCCATGCCCGGCATGCCGGCGCCATGGCCGGGGCTCGCGCAGCGAAGCGCTCGAGGATTGTCGCTGCTCTTGATGGCGATCCCGATCCTGTCGCTACGGCCGGGGCCCGGATTCCCGGGCCTCGATGCCCTGTCGCCCTGCATCGGCGCGGCGCTGTTCATCTGGAGCGGCATCGGAGTCGCGAATGGCAAGCGCAGTGCCCTGTCGCCGCTGACGCTCGCGCAGTTCTTCGGCCGCATCTCCTATTCGCTTTATCTCTGGCACTGGCCGTTGTTCGCGTTTGCGCGCTTCGCCAAGCCGGGCCTTGTGCTCGATGGCCGGGAAAAAGCTGCCCTGATCGCAGTGACGGTCGCAGTGTCGTATCTGTCCTGGCGCTTTGTCGAGCAGCCGTTTCGCAACCGCGCTTTGGCTCCGACACCGCGGGCGGCCTTCAGCATGGCGGCGCTCGCAAGCCTGCTGCTGCTCGTCGGCACCGTTGCGGGATTGGTGTTCGGCAGCACCAGTTCGGAGGCCGATCGCGCCGCGGCGCGGCTCGACGCCTACAACGACTACGACATGAAGCCGGTCTATCGCTATGGCACCTGCTTCACGACCCCGGATGGACGGCTCGGCGAGGCCTGTCTCGCCGCGGTGTCCGGCAAGACCAACCTGCTGTTGTGGGGCGACAGTCTGGCCGCGCACTACTATCACGGGCTGAACGGGAGTCTCGATCGTCAGGCCGTCAATATCATGCAGGCGACGCAGCCGTCCTGCATGCCGACCCTGAGTGCGGAGACGCAAGCTCTCGCCTCCTGCCGCGCCTTCGCCGCGCAGATGCGGGACTACTTCGGAAGCCACAAGCCCGACCTTGTGGTGATGTCGGCGGACTGGCTGGAATATGCCCGGCCGCCGCGCTTTGCCGGAATGGTCGCCGATCTCAAGCACACCATCGCGCGGCTGAACGATGCCGGCATTCCGATCGTCCTGCTCGGCCCCGCCATCCAGTATCGCACGCGCCTGCCGTCCATGCTGGCGCGGGCGGAGCTGCGTGGGCTGGCCGCACGGCCGGCTGATTTCGTCCGCTCCGATATTTTCGAGCTCGACCGGGCCATGCGTGAGGCGCTGCCGACCGGCGAGGCGCTGTCCTACATCTCGATCCTGGAGTCCGTCTGTCCGGACCGGCAATGTCCGCTCACGGTGGACGGCGTGCCGCTGGCCTTCGATCACGCGCATCTGACGGCGGAAGGGTCGGCCTATGTGATGGCGAGAGTGGCGCCGAGCCTCAAGCTCGCGCAGCCCTGAACCGTCATGAGGATCACGTCAGCAGGCCGACGATCGCGCCCATCAGGCAGGTGGTCAGCGTGCCCGAGACGATCGACTTCAGCCCGAGCGCGTTGATCTCCTCGCGCCGTGAGGGGGCCATGGTGCCGAGGCCGCCGATCATGATGCCGAGACTGCCGAAATTGGCGAAGCCGCACATCGCATAGAGCATGATCAGGCGGGAGCGGGGGTCGAGCGCGCCGGGCGCGAGCTTCGACAGTTCGACATAGGCGATCAGCTCGTTCAGCACCGTCTTGGTGCCCATCAGGCTGCCTGCGGTCACTGCCTCCTGCCAGGGCAGGCCCATCAGCCAGCACACCGGCGCCATCACGAGGCCGAGCAGCCGCTGCAGCGAGATGTCGGCACCGCCGATCGGCGGCAACAGCGACAAGATCGAATTGGCGAGATGCACCAGCGCCACCAGCACGATCAGCATCGCGATGATAGTTAGCAACAGTTCGAGTCCGGCCGAGGTGCCCTTGACGATCGCGTCCATCGTGCTCGACGCGTCCATCTCGGGATCGGTCAGCGCGCCGCCGGTGAGCTCCTTCGATGTTTCCGGCACCATGATCAGGCTGACCAGGATGGCAGCCGGCGCACCGAGCACCGATGCGATGACGAAGTGGGCGGCAGCATCGGGGATCAGCGGCGCCAGCAGCGTTGCGTAGAGCACGAGCACCGTGCCGGCGATGCCGGCCATGCCGCCGGTCATGACCAGGAACAGTTCGGCGCGCGTCATCTGGGCGAGATACGGCCGGATGAACAGCGGCGCCTCGACCATGCCGAGAAAGATGTTGGCGGCGGTCGACAGCCCCACGGCGCCGCCGACGCCCAGCGTGCGCTCCAGGACCCAGGCCATGCCGCGCACGATCGGCGGCAGGATGCGCCAATAGAACAGCAGCGTGGTCAGCACGCTCATCACCAGTACGATCGGCAAGGCCTGGAAGGCGAGGACGAAGTCGGCGCCGGGGGCCTTGAGATCGAAGGGCAGGGCACCGCCGCCGACATAGCCGAACACGAAGGAGGTGCCGGCGCGGGAGGCGGACGCGACGGCGCCGACCGCATCGTTGATGGCGCCGAAAGCGCGCGCGACCATCGGCATTTTGAGCAGCACGACGGCAGTGATCAGCGTGACGGCAAGGCCGAGCGCGGCCTGCCTCGGCGACACCGCGCGGCGGTTCTCGCTGAGTGCCCAGGCGATCAAGAGCAGCGCGACGACACCGAACGCAGATTGCAGCTGTGGCATTGGTCCCCCGAGTTCGACCAGTATGAGCCGCCGACGCAGCAAAGCGCAATGCCATGCGCCGATGTCAGAGCTGAAGTTGACAAGCCCCTGGCGGTGCGTCACGCAGACACGTCATGTCCTCCACCATCCCGATCGGCGCGCGCACGCTGCTCAAACAAGGCTCGTTCCTGTTCTTTCTGGTGTCGCGCAGCCTGTCGCGCTTTTCCAGCCAGATCGCGGCGGTCGCGATTGGCTGGCAGATCTACGATCTCACCGGCCGCGCCTTCGATCTCGGCATGGTCGGGCTGATCCAGTTCCTGCCGACGGCGCTGTTGGTGTTCGTGGCCGGCAGCGCTGCCGATCGCTACCCGCGCAAACGCGTGGTGCAGCTCTGCCAGCTCGCGGAGGCGCTGACCGCCCTCTATCTCTGCTGGGGCGCCTATACGGGCGTGCTGACCGAGCTGCAGCTGTTCGCTGCGACCTTCGTGCTCGGGATTGCCGGCGCGTTCGAGAGCCCGGCGACGGCCGCGCTGCTGCCGCTGATTGCGCCGACCGGGACTTTGCAACGCGCGAGCGCGCTGTCCAGCGGCGCGGCCCAGCTTGCGACGATCGCGGGACCCGCGCTCGGCGGTTTCGCCTATGCGGCGATGCCGGCCCTGGCCTATGCGATCATGGTGTTGTTCTGGCTGGCCGGCATGGTCTTCACCGGCGTCATGGAAGTGCCCGACGACGTGCCCGCGCCGAAGGAGCATGCGGCCAACGCCGACCTGTTCGCCGGCGTCCGCTTCATCTGGCAGAACCCGGCGATCCTCGGCACCATCTCGCTCGACCTGTTCGCGGTGCTGCTGGGCGGCGTCACCGCGTTGTTGCCGATCTACGCCCGCGACATCCTGCAGACCGGCCCGCTGGGGCTCGGCGTCCTGCGCGCTGCGCCAGCGGTGGGCGCGCTCGCGATGACCGCGGTGCTGGCGCGGCACACGATCCGTCGCCACGTGGGCTTGCGCATGTTCCAGGCGGTGATCGTGTTCGGCATCGCGACCGCGGTGTTTGCGGTCTCGCATATCATGTGGCTGTCGATCGTCGCGCTCGCGATCCTGGGGGCGGCCGACACGATCAGTGTCGTGATCCGTTTCTCGCTGGTGCAGCTCGCCACGCCCAACGAGATGCGCGGCCGGGTCGGCGCGGTGAACTTCCTGTTCATCAACGCCTCGAACCAGCTCGGCCAGTTCGAAAGCGGCGTCACGGCTGCGCTGCTCGGCACCATGCCGGCCGCGGTGCTCGGCGGTCTCGGCACGATCGCGATCGCGCTGCTCTGGATGAAGCTGTTTCCGACGCTGCGCGCGGTTGAGCGACTCGAATAGTCAGCTGGGGGCTGCGACCGAAGCAGGGACAGGCGCGGTCTCGTTCACAGGCATGAACAGCTGCCGCAACAAATACGCCGCGAAGGCCGGTGCGATCAGGCCGGGACCGGGCATCTGAATGTTGCCGAACAACAATTGCAGCGCCGGCAGCCAGAACACGAGCTGCGCCAAGCGGCTGCCGAGCGCATCGAGCTTTCCATCGGCGAGCAGCGCCATGGCCGCGCAGGTCAGGGGCAGCACGTCATAGGTGCCCATATAGGGTGAGGCGCAGATCGTGCAGGCCAGCAGCAAAGCCTTGAGCCGTGCCGGATCGGCATGCTTGCGATAACGGAAGGCCGCGAACACGCCGGCCACCGCGCCCACCGCCGCGACCGCCTGGATCGCGTCCGCTATGCGGTCGCCCAATACGCCGCGGAAGCTCATGAAGAGTGTTGCATGGTAAGGCATGGCCATGCCGCTGGGATCGCGCAGCACCTCGCGCATCAGCGGCACCGCCTTGGTCAGATAGTCTTGCCAGCTCTGCACGCCGCCGATGGCGACGCTGGCGGCAAACAGCGCCACTGCGGCGAGCGTCGCGTAGGCGATCACGCGCCAGCGGCCGGAGGCGACGAGCATCACCGGAAGCAGGATGCCAAGCTGCGGCTTGACCGTGAGCAGACCGATCAGCAGGCCGGCGAGCGCCGGCCGGCGGTCCATGAGCGCAAGACTTGCAAACAGCGCCGCCGTGCTCAGGAACGAGCTTTGGCCCGAGATCACGCACATGAGCGCGGCCGGCGAGATGGCGACCACGAGCAGCGCACGGCCGTCGGCAAAGGCGGGCCGGCAGGCCAGATAGAAGGCGAGCAGGCTGACGACAAACCACGACGCCAGCGCGGGGAAGTAGTCCATCAGCCCGAACGGGGCCATCACCACCAGCGCGTTCGGAGGATTGGGCCAGTTCTGCGCGGGATAGCCGGGGCCAAGCAGGGCGGCGAGCGCGTCATTGTAGGTGGCGACATCGTAGAAGCGGGCGGGATCGGCGCCGAATGCGGCCCGGCCATACATCCACAGATTCAGGAAATCGCGTCCGAGCACCAGCGTGACCTTGTCGCGCGGGTAGGGCCAGCTCCAATGCGTGGTCCAGAAATAGGTGGCCAGCATCAGGACGAATAGCGCCCCGCCGAGTACGATGAGGCTGCGTAGCATCTCGCGATCGGCGGCATTGGGGGTATCCGGCGTCGCGAGGTCGAGCAGCCGGCTGACGCCTCTGGTGCCTGTCGTGTCACTGGGCGTGGAAAGCGGCATGAGCTCGGCTCGTTTGGCGAGGCCAGGGCGCTCGCGGAGATCATCGCGGACAATATCGTGCGTCCTCGCACGAACTACAGGTCACGAATTAAGATACTGTTTAGTGGACGGGTGCGAAGCTACTGAAGGCTGCGACCGGCGTTTCGATCCGTTAACTATCAAGGAGCGCGCAGCGGGAGCTCGTCATGGATGCCGTCGTCGCTGTCGTCATTCCCGCGTTTCGTGCGGCGGATACCGTTCTGCCGGTGATTGCCGCGATAGGGCCCGAGGTTGGGCTGATCGTGGTCGTCGATGATTGCTGCCCCCACGGCACTGCCCTTGTCGTCGCCAACCAATGCTCCGATCCGCGCGTCATCGTGCTGCGGCACGACGCCAACCGCGGCGTCGGCGGCGCCTTCCTGACCGGCATGCAGTTCGCGATCCAGCGCGGCGCGGATATCATCGTCAAGATCGATGCAGACGGGCAGATGGACCCCGCGCAGGTGCCGGCGCTGATCCATCCGATTCAGAGCGGGAACGCCGACTACGTGAAGGGCAACCGCTTCTTCTTTCTCACCGACACGGCCGCGATGCCGCAGGTCCGCCGGTTCGGCAATCTCGCGCTGTCCTTCATGGCCAAGCTGTCGAGCGGCTACTGGACCATCATGGACCCGACCAACGGCTTCTTCGCGGTCCATGCGCGCTTGGCTGAACTGCTCGACGCCGATCGCGTCGCCAACCGCTTCTTCTTCGAGACGGACCTGTTGTTTCATCTCGGCCTGTTGCGTGCCAAGGTAGTCGAGTTTCCGATGCGCGCCTTCTACGGCGAGGAGGTGTCCAACTTGCGGGTGTCGCATCAGCTGGCGCCGTTCTTCGCCGGTCACCTGCGCAACACGTTTCGCCGCGTGCTCTATCGCTATTTCTTCCGCGACCTGTCGCTCGCCTCGCTGCAACTCGTCGCGGGCCTCGGCCTGTTCGGTTTCGGCCTGGCGTTCGGGCTCTATCATTGGCTGTCGGCGCCGCCGGACCAGCTGGTGCCGACCGGCACGATCATGATCGCGGCGCTGACCTTCCTGATGGGCTTCCAGCTGCTGCTGTCGTTTCTCAACTACGACATCAGCGCCAGCCCGAGGGAGCCGCTGCATCCGTCGCTGCAGAAGAGCCGCAGGGCCGTGCAGCCAGCGGCGGAGCAGGGCGCGGTCCTCGTCGAGAATGAAAAGCCGGACGGGCAGACCCGGCGCAGGGCATGAGCCGCCTGCGCCGATTTGAATTCAACCCCGCCCGACGAACGGCATCTTGGTTGCCATCACCGTGATGAACAGGACATTGGCGTCGAGCGGCAGCGAGGCCATGTAGGCCACCGCGTCGCCGACCGCCTTCGAATCCATGCGCGGCTCCGGCATCATCCGGCCGTCAGGCTGCAGCACGCCCGCGACCATGCGTTCGGTCATCGGCGTCTCGGCATTGCCGATGTCGATCTGGCCGACCGCGATGTCGTAGGCGCGGCCGTCGAGGTTGGAGGCCTTGGTGAGGCCGGTGATGGCATGCTTGGTCGAGGTGTAGGCGGCCGAGAACGGCCGCGGCGCATGCGCCGAGATCGAGCCGTTGTTGATGATGCGGCCGCCGCGCGGGGTCTGATCCTTCATGATGCGGAAGGCGTGCTGGGTGCACAGGAAGGGTGCGGTCAGGTTGGTGGCGACGACCGCCTGCCATTGCGCGAGCGAGAGATCCTCGAACGGCACCGGGGGCGCGCCCATCCCGGCATTGTTGAACAACAGATCGAGCCGGCCATAGGTCTCCGTCACCTTGGCGAACAGCGCCGCGATCGAGGCCGGATCGGTCATGTCGGCGGTCACGGGCAGACTCATGCCGGGCACGCCGAGCCTGGCGGTTTCCTCGAGCATCTCCCTGCGGCGCCCGGTGAGCACCACGGTGAAGCCGGCGTTCATGAGCGCCAGCGATGCGGCGCGGCCGACACCCGTGCCGGCGCCCGTCACCAGCGCGATCTTCTTGCCCGCTTCAGCCATGTTTCCTCACTCTTTGCTTTTCTGTTGTCAGTGCTTCGATTCGTTTTGGGTCTTGTAGGGCGGCCGCGGAATGTTGTTATGCGCGGCACGCAGCGCCGCCGACCACCGCGAGCGCAGATCGTGGAAATAGGGCTCGCCCGCTTCGATCCGGTGATTGAGATCGGCCTCGCAGGTTTCGGCGCGCACCACCAGCACGTCGATCGGCAGGCCGACGCCGAGATTGGAGCGCATCGTCGAATCCATCGAGATCAGCCCGGTCTTCAGCGCCTCGTAGATTTCGACGTCGTAATGCATGGCGCGGTCCAGCACCGGCTTGCCGTATTTGTGCTCGCCGATCTGCAGGTAGGGCGTGTCGGTGGTGCATTCGATGAAATTGCCGGCCGTGTAGACCATGAACAGCCGCATCCGCGAGCCCTTGATCTGGCCGCCGAACAGGAAGGAGACGTCGAAGGAGATGTCTTCGGCCTTCAGCGCCGGGCCCTCGGTCGCGTGGACCATGCGAATCGCCTTGCCGATCCGTTGCGCGGCCTGGAACATGGTCGGCGCATTCATCAAGGTTTCGACGTCACCCGTCTCCGGGTCTTCGATGCCTTCGGTCAGCGTCGAGAGCACCGACTGGCTGATGGCGAGATTGCCGGCGCTGGCGATGGCCAGGATGCGCTCGCCGGGATTGGAGAAGATGTGCAGCTTGCGGAACGTCGAGACGTTGTCGAGCCCGGCATTGGTCCTGGTGTCCGCGATCATCACGAGCCCGTCGCGCACCAATATTCCGCAGCAATAGGTCATTGCCTCGTCCCCACACATCAGAGCGGAATTACTAGCCAATTTCCGGTGGCCGTCCAACCCTGTTCGGCCTCGTGCGCGTGGACGTCTCGGTGAGGGATGCATGAAGGCCGGACGGCCGATCCTTGACCTCTCCCCGCAAGCGGCAGGCCTGTCGCATCGGAAAAAGCGCGACGGAAGGTTTCTTCCGTGGCCGTCCTTCGAGACGCTCGCCTCCGGCGAGCTCCTCAGGACGAGGGCCTGTTTTGCGGCAAGAGGACCCTCATGGTGAGGAGCGCCGCTTGCGGCGCTTCTCGAACCATGAGGCCCGGTCCAGCTTGGGCCATATGCGATCGCTCTGCCGCAAGCGGGGAGAGGGGCGTGCGCTTGTCTTGCGCGCAGTTCCAGCCCGAGGGTCAACTCCGGTGGATACTTACGACTGCCGCTGTGACTGCGCCTGCGACTGGCCGTTACCGCGGCCGGCTTGTTCCACCCGGACCTGGACGGTCAACGTCTCCGCCCCGCCGCCGTAGCGGGTGCCGCGCACGGGTGCTGCGCCGAGATAATCCAGGCCGAGCGCAACCCGCACATGCGCGTCGGTGGTGCAGAGGCAATTGGCGGCATCGAAACCCACCCAGCCGAGATCAGGTACGAAGGCCTCCGCCCAGGCGTGGCCGGCCGACTGGTGCGTTGCACCATCGGAGCGCAGGAAATGCCCGGAGACGAAGCGGGCCGGGACCAGACCCGCGCGGGCGCAGGCAATGAAGATGTGGGCGTAATCCTGGCAGACGCCGCGCTTCAGTCCAAAGGCCTCGGCCGCCGCCGTGCCGCTATGGGTCGGATCCTCGTCGAACGTCATATGCTCGTTGATCTGTGTCATCAGCACATGCAGGAAGCCGAGCACGTCGTGTTCGGACTCGCTGCGCAGTTCCCGGACGAAGGTTGTCATCGCCGGGCTCGCCGTCGTCAGCGCCGTCTCGCGCAGGAACAGGCTCGGAGGAAAACGCTCATCGGTGCCCCTCAGCACGCCACCGGTGTCGTGGGTCTCGACCAGCCCCTCGGCCGTGATGGTCAGGTCCTCGATCGCGCCATGCGTGATGACATGGGTGACGTTGCCGAACGCGTCCTCGTGCATCTGGAGCCGCGAGTCGGTGGAGAGATCGATCTGCCACTCCGCGACATATTGGCCGTCATGGCTGCCCGGGGTCATCCGGATGATCTGGATGACGCCCGTGGCCGCCGGCTCGTAGCGGTAGGTGGTCGAGTGGGAGATACGCAGGCGCATGGCGGTCCAGTGCGGAGCTCGAGTTGTGCAGGCTCTCGATGTACGCCTCCGTCATGCCCGGCCTTGAGCCGGGCATCCACGGCTTTCCGGAGAGAGAGGCGTGGATGGCCGGGACAAGCCCGGCCATGACGGTGACCGGGAGCTCGATGTGACTCTTCTAGATCAGATACTGCTTGGTGATGATCTCACCAAGCCGCGAATTGTCGGCGAGGAACTCCTGGATGAATTCGTGGACGCCGCGCTGGAAGATATCATCCATGTTGGAATGCTCCAGCCGGTTTCGGATGCCGCGGGCGTGGCGCTGTGCCGGGCCCTGGCGTCCATAGGCGACGCCGATCTGGTCGAGATTGCGGACGAGGTTGCCGTAGCAGCTCGCCAGCGAACGCGGCAGCGAATCGTTGAGGATCAATAGATCGGCAATCAGCCAGGGTTTCAGGGTCTCGCGATACACCCAGTGATAGGCGGTCAGCGCCGAGACCGAGCGCAGGATCGAGCTCCACTGGTAGAAGTCGAGCGGGCCACCGACATGCTCCTCCTCGGGCAGCAGCACGTGATATTTCACGTCGAGGATGCGGGCGGTGTTGTCGGCGCGTTCGAGATGCAGGCCGAGCCGCGAGAACCAATAGGCGTCGTTGCGCAGCATAGTCCGGTAGGCCGAGCCGTCGAAGCGCAGCGACGTCTCCTGCACGAAACGGAGGAAGCTCGCCAGGTCCTCCCGGCTCTTGGTGCCCTTGCTCCAGACCTCCTGCAGCTCGATCCAGGCGCCGTTGATGGTGTCCCACATTTCCGACGTCAGGGCGGTGCGGACCGAGCGGGCGTTCAGCCGGGCGGCTTCGATGCAGTTCTTGATCGAGGAGGGATTGGCCGGGTCGAACGAGAGATATTCGACGACGTTCTGCTCGTTGGCCTCTGCATAGGTCTCGTGGAAACTGACATTGACGCCGGCGGTCATCAGCGCCGATTCCCACTCGTTGGTCTTGCCGATATAGGCTGCGGGAAGGGCGGTGACGCGCAATGTCGCGTCGATGGTGCGGGCGAGATATTCCGCCCGCTCGACATAGCGGGCCAGCCAGTACAGGTTTTCGGCGGTGCGCGACAGCATGGGCGGTTTCTATCGGCTGCTTGGCGGTGGCATGTGGCGCTGGCTCGGGCCGGGAGGGGCTCCTCTGCGCGCCAAGGTGGACGTGAAATCGCGGAGGGCGTGGATGCCCTCTCTGACCCTCTCTCTTCCAGGACTGGTCTGAGCAAATATCTTCGCGGCGTTCTCGGTGCACCCTCTCCCCTTGTGGGAGAGGGTGGCTTCGCGCAGCGAAGCCGGGTGAGGGGTCTCTCTCCGCGCTTGCATATGCGGAGAGAACCCCTCACCCGGCGCCGAGCTGACGCTCGCCGCCACCCTCTCCCACAAGGGGAGAGGGTGCACCGTCGCTGTGGCAAGATGCGCGCCCTCGCTGAAACAGCGTCTATTCATCCAGCACCCATGTGTCCTTGGTGCCGCCGCCCTGGCTGGAATTGACCACCAGCGATCCTTCCTTCAGTGCTACGCGGGTGAGGCCGCCGGGAACGATGGTGACGCGGTCGCTGCCGGTCAGCACGAACGGCCTGAGATCGACGTGACGTGGCGCGAGGCCCGAAGCCGTGCAGGTGGGGCAGGTGGAGAGTGCCAGCGTCGGTTGGGCGATGAAGCCCTCCGGCTCCCGCTTCAGCTTGTCGCGGAAGGCTTCGATGGTGGCCTTGGTTGCGGCAGGGCCGATCAGCATGCCGTAGCCGCCGGAGCCATGGACCTCCTTGACCACGAGCTCACCGAGGTGGTCGAGCACATAGGACAGATCCTGCGGCTCGCGGCAGCGCCAAGTCTGCACGTTCTTCAGGATCGGTTCCTCGTCGAGATAGAACTTCACGACGTCGGGCATGTAGGAATAGATCGCCTTGTCGTCCGCGATCCCGGTCCCCACCGCATTGGCCAGCGTGATGTTGCCGGCCGCATAGGCCGACATCAGCCCGGGGACGCCGAGCGCGGAATCCGGCCGGAAGGTGAGGGGATCGATGAAGTCGTCATCGACCCGGCGGTAGATCACGTCGACCCGCTTCAACCCTTCGGTGGTGCGCATGAACACCTCGTCGTTCTTGACGATGAGGTCGCGGCCTTCCACCAGCTCGATGCCGAGCTTGTCGGCCAGGAACGAGTGCTCGTAATAGGCGGAATTGTAGATGCCGGGGGTCATCAGCGCGACGGTCGGCTCGGCCGATGCGCTCAAGGGCGCGACCGAGCGCAGCGCCGCCAGCAGCTCGTCCGGGTAGCGTTCGACCGGCGCAATGCGGTGCCGCGCGAACAGGTCCGGAAACAGCCGCATCATGATTTCGCGGTTTTCCAGCATGTAGGACACGCCCGAGGGCGTGCGGGCATTGTCCTCCAGCACGATGAAGTCGTTGGCGTCGACCCGGACGATGTCGATGCCGGCGATATGGACGTAGACGTCGTGCGGGACGTCCTGGCCGTTCATCTCCGGGCGGAAGACCGGGTTCTGGAAGATCAGGTCCTCGGGGATCACCCCGGCGCGCAGAATGTCGCGGCCATGATAGATGTCCCGGAGGAACAGGTTCAGCGCCTTGACGCGCTGCTTCAGCCCCTTTTCGAGCCGCGCCCATTCCTTGGCAGAGAGGATGCGCGGGATCACGTCAAACGGGATCAGCCGCTCCTGCGCTTCGGCCTCGCCATAGACGGCGAAGGTGATGCCGATCCGCCGGAACAGCAATTCCGCTTCGTGGCGGCGATATTCCAAGGCTTCCGGCGGCGTTTCCTTCAGCCAGCGCGACAGTTCCTGATAGGCTTGGCGGATGTCGCCGCCCGGCTCGTTCATCTCGTCGAAAGCAACTGCCATCGATGCCCGTATCTCTCAGCCACGCCTTACAGTGCATGACTCTGCCTGATGGTAGCAAGGCCCAGATCTGACCACTTTTTCAGCGTGCCCGCGATCGGGACTTCAAATGCAAAGCCGCGTGCGCATGATAAGTTTGCCGGGGGAGGCGGGCAGCCCTGCCCGAAAAACTGGCTGCGCGATGCTCAAATTCACGGCATAACGCATGACGTTCCGGATGACATCGGCCGCGCCACGGGCCAAAACAGACGACGGTTGCGAGGAGAAAGCATGAGCGAGATCGTCACCGCGGGGTTGCTGATCATCGGCGACGAGATCCTGTCGGGCCGGACCAAGGACAAGAATATCGGCTTCATCGCCGAGTACCTGACCAATCTCGGCATCGACCTCAAGGAAGTGCGGGTGGTCTCCGATGACGAGCCCGACATCATTGCCGCGCTGAACGCGCTGCGGCAGCGCTATACCTATGTGTTCACCACGGGGGGCATCGGGCCGACCCACGACGACATCACCGCGGATGCGGTGGCCAAGGCCTTCGGCGTCGGCATCGATCATCACCCGGACGTGGTGGCGCGCTTCCGCGAGCGCTGGAGCGGGCAGGACCTCAACGAGGCGCGGCTGCGGATGGCCCGCATCCCCGACGGGGCCGAGCTGATCCAGAGCGCCACCATCCTGGCGCCGGGCTTCAAGCTCGGCAACGTCATCGTCATGGCCGGGGTGCCCTCGATCATGCAGGCGATGATGGACATCGTCGCGCCGAAGCTGAAATCGGGCGTGCGCATGCTGTCGGAGACGGTCCGCGCCAACGCCCGCGAGGGCGATATCGGCGGTCCCTTGCGCGAAATCGCCAAGGCCCACCCGGACACCATCATCGGCAGTTATCCGTTCACGGATGAGGACCGCAAGCCGAACACGCATCTGGTGGTGCGCTCGCGTGACCCGGAGAAGTTGTCGGCTGCGATGGCGGCGGTGAAGGAGATGCTCGCCGGGCTGAACGTTTCGCGTTAAGGCAGGATCGGCATCGCACCCAAAGGACCTACGGAAGAGACGACATGATCGACAAGACGTTGAGCGCAGAGGAGCGGGGCGGCCGGGCCTTCCCGGTCTCCTGGGACCAGTTTCACCGCGATTGCCGGGCGCTCACCTGGCGGCTCAACGAGGTCGGGCCGTTTCACGCGGTGATTGCGATCACCCGCGGCGGACTGGTGCCGGCCGCGATCGTCGCTCGTGAGCTCGGTCTGCGCATCATCGATACGGTCTGCATCGCGAGCTACGATCACAACAAGCAGGGCGATCTGACCGTGCTGAAGGGCATTTCCGCGGATACGGCCAAGCTCGGCGGCGGGACCGGCAAAGGCCTGTTGATCGTGGACGATCTGGTCGACACCGGAAAGACGGGGCGCATGGTGCGGCAGATGCTGCCGGATGCCCATTTCGCCACCGTCTATGCCAAGCCGAAGGGACGGCCGCTGGTCGATACCTTCATCACCGAGGTGTCGCAGGATACCTGGATCTTCTTCCCCTGGGACACCGCGCTGTCATTCCAGCCGCCGATCCGGGATGGGGCGGCGTAAGCCAACCCACATCGTCATTCCGGGGCACGCCCGAAGGGCGGGAGCCCGGAATCCATACTCACGATGGTGGTTATGGATTCCTGTATCTGACCGGGTGTCACTGTCATAGTGGCGGCGGGTAGAGACAGCTCGTTGGATTCCCGG
>NZ_JAUEZC010000020.1:0-20323 GCF_032489995.1 Bradyrhizobium sp. SZCCHNGR1005 | reverse complement strand
TTGTCCTTGCACCAGGCCAGCATCGCGTTGCAGGTGAACTCGGTGCCGTTGTCCGAGACGATCGAACCCGGCTTGCCGCGCCGGGTGACGATCGAGGTCAGCTCCCGTGCCACCCGCCGGCCCGAGATCGAGGTGTCGGCGATCGCGCCCAGGCATTCCTTGGTCACGTCATCGACGATGTTGAGGATGCGGAAGCGTCGCCCATTGGCGAACTGGTCCGACACGAAGTCCAGAGACCAGCGTGCATTCGGCCTAGCCTCCACCAGGATCGGCACCCGGACCCCACAGGCCTTGCGGCGGGCGCGACGCTTGCGCACGGCAAGCCCTTCCTCTCGATAGAGCCGGTGGATGCGGTTGATGCCGGACGGCTCGCCCTCCCGCCGCAGCAGGACGAACAGCCGCCGGTAGCCGAACCGCCGGCGCTCATTGGCCAGTTCGCGCAAGCGGACCCGAAGCTCGGCATCAGGCGGCCGGCGCGACCGGTAGCGGATCATCGACCGGTCCGCCCCGACAATCGAACAGGCCCGCCGTTCCGACAGGCCCAGTTCGGCCTGCAGGTGCGCCGCTGCGGCGCGCTTGGCGGCAGGCCCTACCATTTTTTTGAGAGCAGCTCCCGCAGCGCTGCCGCATCCAGCATCTGCTCGGCCAACAGCTTCTTCAGCTTGGCGTTCTCGTCCTCCAGCGCTTTGAGCCGCTTCGCCTCGGACACATCCATGCCCCCGAACTTGGCCTTCCAATTATAGAACGTCGCCTCCGAGATCCCGTGCTTGCGGGCCAGGTCCGCCGTCTTCGCCCCAGCCTCGTGCTCCTTCAGCACCGCTATGATCTGCTCTTCCGTGAACCGCTTCCGCTTCATCTGTCCGTCCTTCGTCAGGGCGGACTCTAACTCGGTCTGGAGGAATTTCTTAGGGGCAGGTCACACGCAGCAAAAGTGCATTCTTCCAAGCTACTTGTGACAAGTGTCCCGTTCGGTGCAGTACCAACGCCTCTTGTGCCGTGGCTGACTAGCCAGCATCGTTAGATCAAACAAGTCTATCTGACTACCAAATCGACTGGGTCTCGCCCCCTACCGGATTGGAACGATGCTGTACCCAAATTCGAGTACCCGTGGAAACCGCCTGAGCTGGGATCGAGTCGATGTCGACGCGCTGGATTGCGTCGCCGTGAACATTGCAGTTCTACTAGAATCGGTGGGGGTTCATGACATTCGCACTCCCTTTGCCGCCGAGTGGCACTTTTCATTTGAACCGCAACGAACTGAAGCTCAACTGCTACTCGGTCGCTCGCCGCTTCAAGATCTAGTCGCGCGGTATACGCGTTTTACGATCAGGGAAAATCATCTGTCTGATGATGACGGGCTGTCAGCGGATCTTGCCCGCCTGGCCGACGAAGGGCCGACGCTTCTCTTCGGGAATGCATATCACATGCCATGGCTCCCATATGCGAATAACCAACATATGGAGCACTCGGTCATCCTTACTGCGGTCGACGACCAAAGCGCCGATATCGTCGATGCTTATTCCATTCGTACGGAGTGGGGCGAGGCCCGGCCGACGGCGACCTCGGTTCCTGCCGATTGCCTTGTCGAGAGCATCAGCAGCCTGAACTCTGCTCGTCGTAAAATCGCGTGGTCTATTCAGAAGGGTTCAGAAAGGCTCGGTCAGAGTGTTGACCGGGTCTTATACGCGAACGTCGAAAATATCCTACAAGAGCTCGACGCAAAGCATGCGATGCGAACTTTTGCCACCTATTATGCGGATAATGCGAAAAATCCGGATATTCTAGGACGATTCGCGCTTGACTGCTGGCTCATCACACGCGCTCGGCAAATTCATGCCCGTTGGCTCGCTGATTTGGCGCAGAAATCGTCTGGACTAACTTCAGCAACTGTAGCCGAAGCTTTCGAGAATGCCGTCGTCCGCCCGTGGCGAACGGCGAGCGAATTTGCGTACATTGCATTCCGGCGTGCGAAGGATGGCCGTTCTCCGCCCGATACGTCGTTCAAGCTGATAGTGAACCAGATCGAGCCTGCTGAAATCGATATGGCGAAGTTGATCAGCAAAGAACTTCCCAAGCAATCTTTCGTCACCAATTTCGGCGTGGCATAACGTATGCTTATTCACGAGAACATCGTTGCGGCGGCTTCGCGCGACCCAGATCGCCTGGCAATCGTCGATGGCGACTATAAGCTGAGCTACGCGCAGCTTTTGGCATGGGCAACGCGGTTGGCGAAATTATTCTCGCGTGTCTTGCCGCGCGGGAGCCGTGTTGCACTCAACCTTGAAAAGTCGCCGGCAGCAATTGCTGCGATGTTGGGAACGCTGCTGGCCGGCTATGCATATATTCCAATCGATCCGGCGACCCCGATGCAGCGCCGTCGATTCATGCTGCGCGATTCCGGAGCATCGGCGCTTGTCGTGGACGCCTTCACTAGGACAGAGTGGGAGCGGGAAACAACGGCTGCGGCTGGACTGGCGCTGATGGTCGATCCAGATGCCGATGCAGAAATCATTGAGCGTTCCGAAGCCGCAAGTGTCACCCGCTCCTCCGCGGAGATCGAGGGAAACGGCATCCAGCCATCTGACCTCGCATATGTCTTGTATACTTCCGGGTCAACCGGCGAACCGAAAGGCGTCATGATCACTCACGAGAATGCCGCAGCCTTCGTGGGATGGGCGTTGGATTGTTTCGACATAAATCCGACAGACCGCATCGCGGTCCATGCTCCGCTCCACTTTGATCTGCCGGTCCTCGATATTTATGCGGGGCTCGCACGCGGCGCCTGTCTGTTTCTTGTACGACCGGATGTTGCTCGTTTTCCCGAAGGACTCGTGCGCTTTCTCCGCGAGCAAAAAATATCGGTTCTCTACGCAGTACCTTCAGCACTGACCGCACTAGTATCGCGCAGTACGTTATCGCGCGGGGGGATACCTTCTTTGCGCTTGCTTCTCTACGCGGGCGAGGAATTTCAGGCAAATCCACTATCGCGTTTGATGTCATCCGTTCCTCAGGCCCGTGTTTTCAATCTATATGGACCCATCGAGACCAATGTAATTGCCGCGCACGAACTGCCGCGGCCGCCTTTGGCCGGTGAGCGAATTCCTATTGGGCATGCCGTTCCAGGCACGAAAATCGTCATCAGTGATACAAACGGGTTGGCTATTACCGACGCGGATGTGCAGGGAGAAATCGTCGCCAGTGGACCTAGCGTATCGCCGGGATATCTCAATCGCCCGGATCTCACGCAGCAGAGCCGGGCTATCGTCTACCAGGACGGTCAGCAACTTGCTGGGTATCGCACGGGCGACTTCGGATACTGGGATGTTGATGGCCAACTTCGCTTCGTGGGTCGCCGCGACGGAACGGTCAAGACACGCGGCTTTCGTGTCGATCTGGGCGACGTAGAGGCCGTCATTTCAGCCTGTCCGAGGGTCGCCGAGGCTGCGGTGATTGCCGTGCCGCATCCCGAATATACAACGCAGCTCCTGGGATTTGTCGTTCCGCCCCCCGGACTAACGATCGAGGAGTCGACCCTTGTGGCGTGGTGTCGCGAGCGCCTGCCACCGTACATGATCCCCGAAAAATTTGCAGTTCGCGAGATTCTTCCGAAGACAAGTACGGGAAAGATCGCCCGCCGGGCGCTCGCTCCTGAAAGTGAGCAAGGTTAGCCATGAATTCGGATTGCCGCGACGAAATCCTGGATGAAGTGATCGGCATTTTGCGACGGATATTGCGCGATCCGGACATCGACTTGTCATCAGCGACGGAACTCAAGCAGATCAGCAGCTTCGATTCCCCGGCGCTGTTCCGGTTGATTAGCGAAATCGAGCATGCGTCAGGTGTTGAACTTGATCCTGAGTATATCGTTCCGGAGACGTTTGCGACGCCAGCCCGAATTGCCCAGATATTCGCGCAGCAACTCAAAACGTCGGGCAACGCTATGATGAGCAGCCTATGACCGGAACGCAATTTCTTCACTCGCTGCTTGACCAAGTTGCGTCGCTCTCGCCTCAACGACCGGCGATAAGAACTGACACAACAGAAATGTCATATGGCGAATTGAGTAGTCAGACATGCCGCGCCGCGTCCTGGCTTTCAACGGCCGGCATATGCCGCGGCGACCGGGTGCTGATCGTTCTGCCAAACGGGCTTCCGCTGGTCACGTTGATCGTGGCCGCTTCACGAATTGGCGCCATTTTTTGCGTCGTCAATCCGAGCGTAAAGACGGTCCAACTGCGCCACATATTGGAGGATGCTCAGCCCTCGATCGTATTGACGACTGTGGCCAAAGCGGACGAACTGGCTGAGAACTCCCGATGTCCCGTCTTTGACGTTGAGGCTGTCTGGCCGGATATTCTGGGCGCACCTGTTCTGTGCCAGAGCGCTGCAGCCATAAGCCAGGACATCGCATGCCTTATCTATACCTCGGGTAGCACGGCGCTGCCCAAGGCCGTAGTTTCGACGCATCGCAACATTCTGTTTGCAACAGCTGCTATCCAAAATCGCCTGGGGCTTCGTCAAACTGACGTCATTGCCACCGTCATTCCTTTGTCGTTTGACTACGGTCTCTATCAATTCTTTCTGACGCTGCACGCGGGAGCAACCATCGCGCTTGGAAATGCTACGGAGGCCGGCCCGCAGCTCTTGCCCGCATTGCGGCGATGGAACGCCACGGTCCTGCCTATCGTCCCATCGCTTGGGCTTTCGCTCACGGAACTGGTGCGCCGCGATAGGAAAAATCTGCCGCCGCTCCGAATGATAACCAACACCGGCGCGAAACTGCATGCCAGCACAATTACTCGCCTGCAGAACTTGTTTCCCGATGCCCAAATCTTCGTGATGTTCGGGCTCACCGAATGCAAGCGGACCTCGATACTCGATCCGTCGGATTACGCCCGCAAGCCAGACTCTGTCGGGCGGCCTCTTCCCGATACCGAGTGCCTGATCATAGGCCCGGATGGAAAGGTTTTGCCGGCCGGTGAGATTGGTGAACTCGTGGTCCGGGGACCGCACGTAATGAGCGGTTACTGGCGGGCCCCGGAACTGACGGCCAATCGATTCAGGAGATGGGGATCAGGTTCGGAATACGCCCTCTTCACCGGGGATAGCTGCCACATCGATGCCGACGGCTATTTGTATTTCCACGGAAGAAACGACGACATCTACAAGCAGAGTGGATTTCGCGTCAGTGCTATCGAGGTAGAGGCGGCTGCGTACGCAGTGGATGGCGTTGAGCACGCTGCTTTGCTGCCTCCAAAGGATGATGAAGCCGCCACACTAATAGTGTCCGGATTGATTTCGGAGACGAGCGTCCTGATCGGCCTGCAAAAGCGATTGGAAGATTTCAAGATTCCTTCGCGTATTCTGGTCGCGCCAAACATGCCGCTGTCGGTAAATGGAAAAATCGACAAGCATGAGCTCCGGCGTAGCGTGATGGAATCCGCATCATGACCCCAACAGACATCGTCGATCGTTTCGCAAGCCCCGCCTATGTTTATCAACTGGAAGCCGTGCGCGCGTCGCACGCTGCGCTCAGTCGCGCCCTCCCTCGACCGAGTGGCCTATACTACTCGCTCAAGGCAAATCCGCATCCGATGGTGGTTGCCGAATTGCTCCGGCTTGGATGCCTGGCCGAGGTTTCATCCTTGGGAGAGTTGAAGCAGGCGCTGAAGGCGGGAGCCCAGCCGTCCTCATGCATGTTTACCGGGCCCGGAAAGACCGAGCTCGATCTGCGCGAAGCGTTCCGCTGTGGATGCCGTCGCTTTTCGGTCGATTCCCCCTGGGATCTCGAAAAAGTCGAACGTCATGCGCGGGCGGTAGGAGTCCGCGCCGATGTACTCTTGCGCATTAACCCGGATTTGTGCGTGCCCGGGATGGGCTTGGCGATGTGCGGAACTCCGTCGCAATTTGGCGCAGATATGCGCTGGATCCTCGACGAGCCGCAAGCATTCAGCCGCGGTCCGTTCGTCGATTTTCTCGGATTCCATTTTTACATGGGAACGAATCTGTCCGCACCGGAGACGATTGTTCACGCAACGAAGGTCGCGCTCGAAGCAGCTTCTGAACTCGCGGGTCGTGGTTTCATCCCGAAGGTGCTCGATTTGGGCGGTGGCTTTGGCCATCCATTTGCCAAATCAGGAAATCGACCGGACTTCTCTGCACTGCGTGCGCCGATCGAAGCGCTGCTTGATCAAATGTTTCCGCAATGGCGGATTGGCTCGCCCATGGTGATGTTCGAGTCGGGCCGCTATCTCGTGGCGTCTTCCGGGCGTCTATTGACTACTGTGCAGGACGTAAAGACCAGCAAGGGAGTGTCCTTTGCTGTTCTCGATGCGGGGATCAATCACCTTGGCGGCATGGCTGGGCTTCGTCGTGTCGCGAACGTGGGCGTTCAGCTCAATCAGAATTCAACACGGGATCCCGAAACGGAAACCGAGATGGATCTTGTTGGGCCGTTGTGTACCCCGCTCGACTTTCTCGCCAGAAGGACGGTGATGCCAAAACCGTCGCGCGGAGACGTCCTGGAGATATTAAACGTAGGCGCCTACGGGCTGACGGCAAGTTTGATTGCGTTCTTGGGCCACGACACTCCGACAGAGATTGTTTTGGACGGGGACAACGTTGTGGACGTGTCTCGCCTAACCATTCGTCGGCAAACAACCCTCAGAGGAGAATTCGATGACACTCGAAATGACACTGGCAGAATTGGTGAGGCGGCGTCTTAAATACCTGCAGAGGGAGGCCGTGTTGGATCCCAACGTGTTGTTGAAGGACTATGGACTCGACTCTGCGGCCGCCATCGATCTCCTGCTGGACCTCGAAGACACCTTTGGGGTCATGATGCCCGACGAGTATTTGACCAGCGAGACCTTTGCGACCCTCAATTCTCTCCAGAGCGCCGTATTGCCTCTGGTTCCGGCTGAAGCGCGATAGGAGCCGCCCCATGGATCAGCTTTTGAGTGCGGCCAGAAACGAGTCGGATTGGGTGCCCAATGCAGCGGAGCTTCAGCTGCTTGCGCGCAAACTTCGCGACGAGCTGGAGTCGCATGCGACAGAAGTAGATGAAAATGGAATATTTCCGCAGAAGGGACTTGACGAAATAAGAAAGTGCGGACTGATGGGCTTGGTTGTGGAGCAACGATATGGGGGGATCGGCGCTTCTTTTTCAACCATGGCGGAGGTGACACAAACTCTTGCCGAGGGATGCACGTCGACTGCTATGATTTGGGCGATGCATTGCCAACAAGTCGCAACAATCGCGGACTACGCCGAGCGCTCCCTTTGCAAGAGCCTCCTTCCCCGAATTTCGTCGGGCGAGCTCTATATCGCATCGGTTACTTCGGAACGGGATAAGGGTGGGGAGTTGCTGACGGCGTTGGCACCGCTTCATCGGATAGGCAATGAGGCCAAGATACATCGTGATGCGCCCGTGGTAACCGGTGGCGCCAATGCCGATGCGTTTCTCATCACCATGCGTGCCAATCCCGACGCAAATCCGTCGGATGTGGTGCTCGTCTTCGCCGAGCGGTCGCAGGTCAAAGTTGAGACGCGTAGTGCGTGGCGTTCGATGGGGATGCGAGGAACGCAGAGCGGAGGATTGGTTCTCGAGGGGCAAGTGCCTGCAAATCACATCATCCGACACGCCAAGGACTTCAAACATATAGCCGTAAGCACGATGGTTCCGGTCGGTCATATCGCCTGGGCGGCTGCCTGGATCGGGAGCGCGCGTGGCGCCTTCCGGCGATTGTTGACGCTACTGCGCGATCCAGCGCGCCGAAAGGCATTTCCTGTTCATTCCGATCTCTTCGGCGAACGTCTGGCAGAGATTCGCCTGCAACTGGACGCCGCGAGCGCCTTGCTGCACCAGGTTTCGGCGACCTACGATAGAATGCGCACTGAGGAGGGGATCGATAGCAATGCGTTTGCAAGTCCCTGGTTCAATCTTCAAATCAACAATCTCAAAATCGCGGCGTCGGAACTTGCTTTTTCCACTGTCGACCGCATGGTCCAACTGGCGGGCCTACGGCACGGTTATCTTGCCGGATCTGAAATTGCTCTCGATCGCGTCTTTCGGGATCTACGCTCCGCGGCGTTGATGTACGCGAACGACCGATTGCGTGTCGTAAACGGCAAGCTGACTCTCCTGGACCTCGATGTCCGTCTCGCTTGATTTTGCGCAAGCGCGCCCAGCCGCCGACGGGGATTTGTCGAAAGGCGCCTCGGACCAGGCCGCGCTGCGTTCATTTCTGGCCGAGATTCTCTCCCCGGAAATTGTCTCGGCGAGCAATCATGCCGATGAACCGCGACGAGACCTCGTCTCTGCGATTGGCCAGCGAGGCTTCCTGGCCAATTGCTTTGAACGCCAGGCTGCACACGAACCGCTGAGGATGAAGTTCTCCCAACTGGAGTTCTTCATAAGTCAGCTTGCGCTAACGAAGCATTGGGGTCTGACGCTTTCTTCAGCGCTTCACGTTGGTGTCTTTCTTCCGATGCTATCGCGGTTGGCTCGTTCGGATCACCACCACGAGGTCGTCAAATCGGGCTTGAAAGGCGAACTTCTCGGCACCGTCGCAGCAACCGATAGCCAGTCCGCGGGGTCAGATTTCATGGGCATGGAGACGACCGCCACGTTTGAGGGCTCAATCGTGCGATTGCGAGGGGAGAAGACCTTCATTACCAGTGCAACGATGGCGGACGCTGCCATCGTGTTTGCAAGATGGCGACCCGGTCGCCATTTTGCAAACTATTGCGCGTTGCTAGTACCCACCAATCTTGCTGGTGTCTCACGTGAACCCATTGCGATGGCAGTGATGCAGGGCGCGGGCATCGGGCGCTTGCGGTTCGACGATGTCAAGCTTCCCAAGGATGCGGTTCTTGGCCGTCGCGAGTTTGGCATGCGCTACTTTCTGGAACACATTGCGACGGAGCGGCTGATTGGCGGCATCTGGGCGAGCGCCGTTGCGAAACATTCTTTGCGCTCCACGCACTCCTATTTGGCGACCCATAGGGTCGGCGAACAAGCGTTGTGGACGCGCGATGCAGTTCGGCAGCGCTTCGCGAGCGCGGTGGTCGAATATGTACAGTTGCGAGCACTGGTGGACGAGACGATCCGAAACGCAGACATCACAGGCGTTGTTGATCCGTTACGCGCGACGTCAATCAAGGCTGCGGTTCCAGGAGTGATGGAACGCATCGCTGGTACCTGTCTCCAACTCCGTGGTGCACGAGGTCTCTTGGCCGACAGTGACTCGCTTCGTTCCCTGATTGAATTGCGAGCCTTTGGAATAGGAGGAGGGAGCACGGAGACAATGCTCGAGGTCGTAGCCGATTTGTGGACGTCTTCAAGCATGGTCGAGCAGATTGATGGCAGCTAACCCGGCGACGTTTCCCGGCCGACGCACCCTCACCGAGTTGGTCCAGGAGACTGTAGTTCTTTGCGTGCTCCCGTACCGGGAGAAAAACGTCGCTGACAAGGCGACAATTCTTCTGTCAGCACTGAGCCCCGAGGAAAAGGCTCGTTGCCTAAGCATGAGATCGGCGGTGCGACGCCATGAATTTATCCTCGGCCGGGCACTGGCCCGCCTGATCTTATCTACTGTATTTTGCGTCCCATTGCCGGTTGCTCCCCTGAGCATCTCCGCTCGGGGAAGGCCGTATGTTGCAGGTCACAATCCGATTGCGCTGGATGTCAACCTATCGCATAGCCAAAGCCACTTATTGGTTGGCGCCACGTGCCTCGGTCAATTGGGCGTCGACATTCAAGGAACGCTCCCCGATTGGGAAACAATGGCCAAGCGCTTCCTCAATGCCGAGGAATTCGAACGTCTCGTTGCTCTCCCGGAAGAAATGCGTAGCGCAACCATGACTCGCGCCTGGGCCATAAAGGAGGCGTGGAGCAAAGCGCTGGGCTTGGGGCTTGCTGTTTCACTTCGACGGCTCAACACTGGCCTCCAATCCGAGGGTAGGCTGGGTGACGTCTCCTGGTGCGCGCTGGATGAATTGGGGCGACTATCGGCAGCTACAGCAGTTGCTTCGCGCATGGGGGAATCGAAAGCGCGAATAAATCATGCGTTCATTCGGACGACTGTTGACCATCTGGCCGAGTTTGTTGCGTCGAAGACTCTTCGATGAATCGAGGGCAGAATTGGCTCCACAATCGCACCCATCGATCGGGGCGAACTGTGTCAAGAAGGCCTGGAACTGTCGTTCGCTAGTTCACCCAGGTCGTCCATTATGGCGTGAAGGAGCTGCGGGCGGATCGCGTCGGGGAAAAAGTGTCCCCCCTCAAACATGCGCAGATGGAAGTCCGAACTGGTGTGCTTCTGCCATGCTTCGAGCATCGAATCTGGAAGGGTTGCATCGCGGTTGCCGCCATAGGCAGCAATCGGAATCGCGAGCGCCGGCTCCTCGCGATAGCAATAAGTGTCCATCAGTTGCACATCGGAACGGACAATGCGCAAAAAGAAGGAAAGTACGTCCGGGTCGGCGCGTACAAGTGCCGGGATTTCTCCATACCTGCTGGTGAGCTTAGCCAAGAACTCGCGATCGTCTAGTTGGTAGATCAAAGGCAATGGTGGACATTGCGGAGCACGATGTCCCGAGACGAACAGATGAACAGGAAGCGGCTTTCCCCGCCTGCGAAGCTCGCGTGTGAATTCGAACGCCGTCAAGGCCCCAATGCTGTGCCCATAAATAGCAAAGGCACCATGAATCTGGCTGCTATCAATTGCTTCGACCAGTTTCTGGGCGAGTTCGGACATTGCCTCGATCCGGGGCTCGCGAAGTCGGCTTTCGCGTCCTGGAAGATGTACCGCACACACCTCAATTGCGGCCGGCAAGTCGCGAGTCCACTGATTGAACATCGAGGGTCCTCTCCCTGCATGCGGAAAGCATACGAGCCGGAGTTTTGGGTTTAAGCGCGGTGCAAGCCGAAAAATCCACGGAGTGTTCATGATGAGCGATCCTCGTTGCGCCTTGCAAGTTGGCGTAAGACACAGGTGCCGGTCAAGCGACGAAAGGCAACCACCACGAGTTAGACTCAAATGTTGAGTGATATGCGTGATCGGGGCGGATGGTGGCGCGCACCTCGAAGAGGCGAACTCGGGCGGATGATTTCGGCCCTATTTTCTTGACCGGCTTCGACAAAGGTGCGTCGCTCAGACTAGTATGTTTCAGAGAAGTGGACTCGCTCGAAACCGGCGACAGAGGCTGATGCGATAGGTGAAGGACAATAGCCCACAAATCGTTGAATACAGCACACGGGACGGTGCGCGCGCTTCGTTGCGCCTGTTCCTCGCTGACGATCCCAATGCGCCCGTGATAATATGCGTGCCTGCCATGGGGGTCCGGGGGCGCTACTATTCGGCTTTCGCTCAAATGTTGCGCGGGAGCGGGTTCCATGTGCTGACCAGCGATCGGCGTGGCGTCGATAGTAGTTCGTTACGGGCATCGCGCAATTGCGATTTCGGCTACCGAGAGATCGTCGATTTCGATTTCCCGGCTCTGTTCGATGTCGCGCGGCAGCGCTTTCCCTCAAATGAAAGGCTCCTGCTTGGACATAGCCTAGGCGGTCAGCTAAGCGCGCTATATCTGAGCATCTGTCCAGATGCTGCAAGCGCGCTTATCCTCGTCGCCGCCGGCAACGTCTATTACAAAGGCTGGTCGGGATTGCGGCGCTGGCGCCTTCTCGGCAACATGGTTCGGCTTCGCGCGCTTGCGGCACTGCTCGGATATGTTCCTGCGCAAACGATCGGGTTTGCCAACGACGAGGCGCGCACCGTCGTAGTTGACTGGTCGAATAATTGTTTCACCGGACGCTACGTCGTCGCTAACAGCACGCGCGACTATGAAGTATCCCTGCAGCGACTGCGAAAGCCGGTGCTCGCCGTCTCGTTCGAACTAGACCAACTCGCGCCGCAAGGGTCTGTCGAGTCTCTTTTGGCCAAGCTCGCTTCATCGTCTATTACGCGTCGATATTTTGCCGCTGACGATGCGGCGATTGCACAAGCTGGTCATTTCGATTGGGTAAAGCGCGCGGGCGCGGTTGTAGAAGCAATCCGCAGCTGGGCCGACGCGACGCTATCGCCGGAAGCTGCTACAGGGGAATCCGTCGCAGGGGACGACCAACGAATCGGCACGGCCGAAGATTCGTGAACGTGCCTCTTCCGGTCTATAGGCGGGCAGGAAGTTTTGCTGGTCAGGCTATGGCGCCGGTCGCGAGCAACGCCCGTTGAATCCCCCTACGCCATGGTCGTTTGACTTGGGGGTAGCGCGGTCACCCTGAGCGGGTGTGTTTGGCCGACAAATCGGGTATCGCGTCGGGACGCTTGAACCCGACCGCTGCGGTGTCTGGCTTGTTATGTCCTGTGCGTTTGTCGGACTCGGACCGCCGTTGTTCGATGCCATGGCGGATCGCGTAGGCGGCAACCTGCGTGCGTGTCTGCAAATTCAACTTGGTCAAGATTTGGCTGACATAGTTGCGCACCGTCTTCGCCGACAGGTCTAGACGGGAAGCAATCTCGCGATTTGGATGGCCTTCGGCAAGCAGCGCGACAATCCGCGTTTCCTGCTGGGTGAGATCGACGAGAGCGCTCCGATCCAGGGGTACGGTTTCCGAACGGATACGTCGGAGCACCGTCGGGGTTACACCGTTGTCCAGGACCATGTGACCCTGAATCGCAGCATCGACTGCGCGGAGAAGCATCTGTCCATCGCCTTGCTTCAGGATGTAGGCGCTCGCTCCGCCCGCCAGCGCTGCGATGACGTGCCGCTCCTCGGCCGAGGCGCTGTAAACCACGATGCGCGAGCACGGCGCGGCTTCGAGTAGCCTACGAATCCATTCAAAACCTTCGAGTGACCATCCGACCACGTCGGTTATTACGATTTCGGGCCGCGACACCTCGATACACGTAAGACCGGATCTGATGTCTCCATGTTCGGCGATCATCCGGAAATTCGCCTTGACTGCTAACAGCGACTTGATGCCTAGGCGGACGACCTGATGCGGATCGACAATAGCCAACGTATGATGTCGCGGGAGCGACGCGGCGACCAGTGGCTGCACTTCCTCGAACCTGCCATCCATCGATTCCTCACCGCTAGGCTGTTTTGTTGAGATTTAGCCCGTTTCGCGAGCATCCCCATAATTGCGGCGGAAAACCGCCGCGGCAACCGGAATCTGCTCGCGCAAATTGAAAAGAATATTATACTCTTGTGACGATTGTCCCTGGTGGGAAGGACAAATGGCTGTCTCGAACGCCAGCAGGCACGTGCCCGTTCGCATTGGTAAAACAGCTGGAGGGCAATGACCGAGCGCAGCCGTTGTATAAGACGTCTGCATTTCTCAAGGAATAATGTCCCCACCTCACCATGATCCTTGGCCCTTCTCGACGGTGCAGCTTCGCAGTTTGATGCGACGCGAACTTCGGAGAGGCTATGTCAACCAAGACAAGAAAGAGCGGTGCTTCACCGGTGCCTGACGGCGTGACTGTGGAAGCAGGCCAAGTGGCCGAGCATGGTGCAATTGCGATTGTTGGGATGAGCGGCCGTTTTCCGCGCGCCAATACACTGCGACAATATTGGGAGAACCTCCGAGACGGCGTAGACTGTGTCACGGAGATCCCGTTCGAGCGTTGGGATTACCGCAACTACTTTGATGCCGAGAGAGGAAAGCCGGGCAAGGTTTTTACGAAGTGGGGCGGGTTCATCGAAGGCGTTGACGAATTCGACCCACTCTTCTTCAATATCTCGCCACGCGATGCAGCGGCTGTGGACCCGCGGGCGCGGCTGCTTTTAGAAGTTGTCTGGACGCTCTTGGAAGACATTGGTTGCACGAGGGAATCGCTGCAACAGGATTACCAAAGCAGAGTGGGCGTCTATGTTGGGGCCTCCGGAGCCGATATTGCTTCGATTGCCAATCGAATTTCCTATTTTCTTGATCTAGAGGGGCCAAGCGCAGCGATCGACACAATGTGTTCATCGTCAGCAATGGCGGTTCACTTGGCTTGTCAGGCTCTGCGACAGGGCGAGTGCGAGCTGGCGATTGTAGCGGGGGCGAACCTCTCGGTAGATCCCGAGCGGTACATTGCTCTGAACCAGCTGCAAATGACTGCCAGCCATCCTGATAGTAGGAGCTTCGGCGATGGGGATGGATTTCTGCTTGCCGAAGGCGTGGGCGCCGTGCTGCTCAAGCCGCTCGCCAAAGCTGTCGAGCATGGAGATCAAATTCAGGCAGTGATCAGGGGGACGGCCACCAAACACAGTGGTCGAAGCTTTGATTATTGGGTTCCGAACCCTAGCCTTCAGGCCAAGGTGGTGAATGAGTGTCTGCAGCGCGCCAGGATTGATGCGCGCACAATCAGCTATGTCGAAGCGGCGGCCACCGGCTCGGCACTAACTGACGCAGTTGAAGTGATGGCTTTGCGACAGGTGTTCGGCCGAGCAGTTTCAGCGAAGCCGTTCTGTGCGCTTGGTTCGGTGCAGTCGAACATTGGTCACCCTGAAGGCGCTGCGGCGATGGCGCAGTTGATCAAGGTGGTGCTGCAGTTGCAGCACCAAGAACTGGTGCCGTCGATCAAGGCTGAGCCCTTGAACCCGAAGCTGCGTTTGGAACGAACGCCATTTGTGCTCCAACGCGATCTTGCCGATTGGCACAAACCGACTCTGACGATTGAAGGGAAGACGCAGGAGGTGCCGCGCCGCGCACTGATCAATTCATTCGGCGCGGGCGGAACGTACGTCAGTTTGGTGGTCGAGGAGTACCTAGCGGCGTCGCCGAAGGTAATCTCAAGCTCGACTAATCAAGATGGGCCGCAGTTGTGCATTTTCTCGGCGAAGAACGTAGATCGATTGCAGGCCATGGCCGGGCGGATGCGGCTGTGGCTGGAGCAGCAAGACGCGATCGACCTCTCTGATCTGGCGTACACGTTGCAAGTGGGGCGAGAGGCGATGGATGCGCGCCTCGCGTTTGTGGTTCGTAATCGAGAGGAATTGCTTTCTGGCCTCGCCGCATATCTGGCGGCCTCGTCGGAGAATGGCGAAGCAGCGAAAGCGCTACCGTACTATTTGGGATATGTGGACGGCACTGGCTCTCAGTCCAATCGACTCTCTTCTGGAGGGCTAGGCTCATCGCCTGTCCAGGCGTTGGTGGCTGCGCGAGATCTCGAGCGGCTGGCTCTGCTTTGGACGAAGGGCGGAAAGGTGCCGTGGCGGACCCTCCACGATCGCGACAGCCGTCGGATCCTGACTCTGCCGAATTATCCGTTTGTCAGACACAGGTATCCAAAACAGATGCGCAAGGTGGACGAACAAGCGGCCGTGTCCGCTGTGAAGATTCCGGCCTTGCAGATCTCTCCGGAACAGGGCGTGGACACGCCGATGAAGGAGCGGGTGCGGACATCCATCACGAGAATTTTGTCCGATGTCCTCGAGATACCCTCTGAGCTGATCAGATCCAGCGCGCCCATGCGTGACTACGGGATGGGCTCATTGCTTGGAATGAAGCTTTTGCGCCAACTGGAAGCTGCCTTCAATGTCAGAGTAACCGGCCGCGAGCTGCTGAAGCACGCGACCATCGATGCGCTTGCCGGATTGGTCGTGAAACGACTGAATGACTCCGTCACGACAGACGTCGTCCCCGACTTCACGCGATCGCGTGACATTGGAGTCGGGAAGCCATCATTGGGTGCGCTATCGGAAGGCCAGAAAGGTTTGTGGTGGTTGCAGGAGGCGGCGCCGCAATCGACCGGTTATCACATTCCCTTATGCTTGCGATTGACGCGACCGGTCAGAGCACCCTTGTTGAAGCAGGCCATATCGGCGCTGTTGGATCAGCAGCCCTTGCTGGCATGTGTCGTTCGTGAAGAAGGGGGGCACTTCTACCTGACGAAGCAACCGAGCGAGCGGGTCACGCTTGTACAGGAGAATTTCGCAGCGTTAACTGATGATGCAGTCGTACCTCATCTTAGACAGATCGTTAAGGCGTCCTTCTCGCTCAAGGACGGACCGCTGATCCGGATACACCTTATCGAAAGTGGTCCAGCCGAACAGATCTTGTTGATCGTGGTCCATCACATTCTGGCTGACGGCAAGTCCAGCCAACTGCTCTTGCAGGCGCTATTTGCAACGTATGACGCGCTGGCTGCCGGCAAGTCCCCGATCATTGAAGTTCCCCAGTCAAGCTATGCTGATTTCGTCACCTGGGAGAAGGCGCTGCTTGCCAGCAAACGAGGCCAAGAGCATTTGCTGTATTGGCGGGAGCAGCTTTCTGGTCCGCTACCAGTGTTGGAACTGCCCACTGACCATCCACGATACGAGTCCAGCCACAATCACGGGCAGACCTATATCCGTCCGCTTGCCGCAGACCTGGAAGCGCGTCTGCTCGCGTTTTCTGATTCCCATTCCGTCAGCGCTGCTGTTGTCCTGCTGAGCATTTACCAGCTCTTGCTATCCCGGTACGCCGGACAGGAGGACATTGTCGTTGGCGTGCCGACGATGGGGCGACCTGAAGAGCGCTTCGAAAAGCTTATCGGTCACTTTGTGAACATGATAGCGATACGAAGCCGCCTCAAGGGCGATGATTGCTTTTCCGACCTTATGAGAACGGTGCAGGTCACGCTGGTCGACGGTCTCGATCATGCCGAGTACCCGTTCCCGGCATTGGTCCGCGAGCTGAATGTTCCGCGCAGTGAGCGAACTCCGATCTTTCAGGTCGCGTTCATGTATCAGGACGAGAGCATCTTGCGGCTCGACGCGGGCTTCCCGGCGGATGGTCCGTTGGCAACGGCACAAATGATTCCTGGGGTGAATCAGGAAGGCGAATACGAACTCGTGCTGGAGGTATGCCAACGGTCCGCCGGGCATGTGCTGAACTTCAAGTACGATCCGGAATTGTTCGAGGGTGCGACAGTGGCACGCATGGCCGATCACTTTGTCGGTTTGCTCGAGCGCGTCCTCGAAGACCCGCAGCAACCGCTCGGCGCGTATCCGCTGCTTACGCGCGCAGAACGCCAGACTGTTCTTATCGATTGGAACAAGACAGAAGCCGACTATGCAAAAGATCAGTGCGTCCATCAGCTCCTTGAGCAACAAGCCCGACATACCCCCGATGCCATAGCTGTAAGCTTCGCGGAGCGTTCGCTGAGCTATGGCGAGTTGAACCGCCGCTCGAACCAGCTGGCGCATCATCTCCGCAACCTCGGGGTCGCCCCTGATGTGGTGGTTGGACTGTGCATCGATCGATCGATCGAAATGGTGGTGGCGGTGCTCGGGATCTTGAAAGCGGGCGGCGCGTATCTGCCGCTGGATCCTTCGTATCCGGCGGCGCGGCTCGAATTCATGTTGGCGGACTCCGGGGCATCGGTACTGATCACTGAAAGCGCTCTTGGTGGCTGGGTAGGAAATCTTTTTGGCAAGGTCGTGCTGCTCGACGCGGATAAGGAAGCGATAGAGCAGCGCTCGGCTGCCTCGGTGCCGCGGCCGGCGACGGCGGAAGACCTTGCATACACCATCTATACATCCGGTTCGACTGGCAAGCCGAAGGGCGTCGCGGTCCCTCATCGCGGATTGACCAACATCGTTTCGCATTTTGCCCGTGAAGTGGAAGTCGTCGCGAGCGATACCCTATTGGCAGTCTCGCCGCTCTCGTTCGATATTGCCAGCCTGGAGCTCTTCCTGCCACTGACGCAGGGCGCGACGCTCCGGCTGTTGACGCGAGAGCAGACGCGCGATGGCGAGGAGCTTGTACGAGAGGTTCGGCACGCGACGCTGATGCAAGCGACGCCTGCCACGTGGCACTTACTCTTGGAAGCCGGGTGGGAAGGAAATCCGAATCTCCGAGCGCTGTGCGGCGGAGAGGCTCTGTCGTGGAAGTTGGCGACGAAGCTTGCGCAAAGCACGAATCGGGCATGGAATTGCTACGGTCCCACCGAAACGACGATTTGGTCGTCGACTTGGCTCATCGACATCGAGCGAGGTGCGGTGAGCATTGGTCGGGGCGCGTCGAACACGCAACTCTATGTCCTCGACGCGAAATTGCAACCTGTACCGGTCGGTATCCCGGGAGAACTCTTCATAGGAGGAGACGGGGTGACGCGAGGGTATATGGGACGGCCCGAACTCACGCGCGAGCGCTTCATTGCGAATCCATTCACGAAAGCCGCGAACGGACGGCTTTATCGCACGGGAGACCTGGTGCGATGGAGCGCGGACGGAAACCTGGAGTTTCTGGAGAGAGTGGACTCGCAGGTCAAGGTGCGCGGTTTCCGCATTGAGCTCGGCGAGATTGAGGCGATGTTGACGACCCATCCGGCGGTGAGCCGATGTGCCGTGATTGCTCGTACCGAGAAGGAGGGCGATTCGCAGCTGGTGGCATATTACGTGGCTACCGGCAATGCAGCGGGCGTGGAAGAACTCCGGCAACACCTACGATTGTCTCTGCCCGAGCACATGGTTCCTGTCGCGTTTGTGACGCTGCCGGATTTGCCTCTCTCGTCGAGCGGCAAGGTGGACCGAAAGGCTCTTGCCGCTTGCGCCGTGCCGCAGCTTGAAGAGCCGCGATTAAAGCCGCGGGACGGGTTGGAGCAAGCACTCGCGGAAATATGGAAAGAAGTCCTGGGCGTTGATGCTGTCGATGCCAGTCGGACATTTTTCGAGCATGGCGGCAATTCCTTGAAGATACTGCGTGTCCAGCAACGCATTCGAGCCAAGCTTGAGATGAACGTCGCCGCAGTGGACCTCTTCAAATATCCGACAATCGAAAGCCTCGCGGACTATCTCAGGCAGGGAAACCAACCTGTCGAGCGCATGATGGTCGCCGAGGTGTCGCGCAAAACGGATGAGGAGGAGCTGTTGAATCGCATTCGACAGATCGACGGTCTCTCCTCAGCAGAGTTGGAACGTGAGCTGACTGAAAATCTGAAACAAGTGCTTGCCGAGGAGGCCGTGTAATGAGCTGGCAACGTGACGCTCTGGTCGCCATCGAAAAATTGAAGGTCCGTGCTCGGCAGGTCGAATACGAACAAAATGAGCCGATCGCGATTGTAGGGATGGCTTGTCGGCTGCCGGGAAGCGAGTGTCCAGACAGATTGTGGCGCGCGCTCGATGATGGCAGCGATCCGATCGCGAGTGTCCCGTGGGAAGGGCCTGCGATGTCCTGCGGTCTCGTCGACACGATTACGGAGTTTGACGCGGGCTTTTTCCGGGTATCGCCAGGAGAGGCGCAGCGAATGGATCCGCGACAGCGGCTGCTGCTGGAGGTGACCTGGGAAGCGCTGGAGCACGCGGGGATTTCGGCGCAATCGCTCGAAGAGGAACGAGTCGGCGTTTACGTCGGAGCGTCCGGCAACGGTTACGCCGCGCATTTGTATCGGTCTGATGTCGAGGCGGACGGCTACGATGTGACAGGCTCGCTCGCCAGCGTGATCGCCGGCAGGGTGAGCTATTTTCTGGGGCTTCGTGGCCCGGCGATGACGATCGATACGGCGTGCTCGTCGTCTCTAGTGGCGGTGCATGTCGCGATGAAGGCGTTGCGCGCGCGCGAGTGCGCGGTGGCGCTCGCAGGCGGCGTGGCTGCGGTGCCTCGAATGTCGCGAGAGACGGAATCGTGGCTCGCGCTAAGCCATTTCAGCAAACACGGGAGGTGCCGACCGTTCGATGCGTCAGCGGACGGCATCGTGAGCAGTGACGGCTGCGGCATGGTGGTGCTCAAGCGATTGAGCACGGCGAAACAGGATGGTGATCGCATTTTGGCGGTGATCCGAGGCAGTGCGATCAATCACGACGGACGGACACAGGGACTGACAGTGCCGAGCGGGCTTGCTCAAGAAGACCTCATTCGTCGCGCGCTCGAGGAGGCGCGGGTTCGTCCCAAGGAGGTTGGGTACGTCGAGTGTCACGGGACCGGGACGGTGCTTGGAGATCCGATTGAGGTTCAGGCGCTCGGATCTGTTCTGTCAGAAGGCCGAGAGGCGGACCGGCCGGTGATCGTCGGCTCGGTCAAGAGCAATCTAGGGCATACCGATGCGGCGGCCGGGGTTGCGGGCCTGATCAAAGTGGTGTTGTCGCTGCAGCACGGTCGGATTCCGAAGAACCTGCACTTCGAGGCGCCCAACCCGCACATCGCCTGGGATGAGTTGCCCGTGAAGGTCGCGTCCGAGGCTGTGCCGTGGGTTCGCAACGGCGTGGCCCGGATAGCAGGGGTGAGTAGCTTTGGCATTTCGGGCACCAACGCGCATGTCGTGGTGGAGGAAGCGCCTGCTGCCGCCGAGACCGCGTTGTCGGCGGCGAAGCGCTCTTGTGAGCTTTTGGTATTGTCGGCGAAGAGCGG
>NZ_JAUEZC010000019.1:0-22226 GCF_032489995.1 Bradyrhizobium sp. SZCCHNGR1005 | reverse complement strand
CGGCGCCAATCCGGGGACCCCACGGGGTTCAACGCGGCGCCCCCCGCAACAAAACGTTTTCACGCGGCCAAGACCCGCAACGGACATCCTCTCGCCGCATTCAATCGCTTCTGAGCGACCGTTCCTTGAAGCAGTTCAACGCGGCTAGAGTACGCCGATTTTCGGCGGAAGCTCTTTCGCCTCCTCATCCGCCAGCAACTTCAAGAGCACTTCCCGCTCCGCTTCATTGTGCGGTTCAGCGAGACGTTTCTTGAATAGGACGAGGTTCTGCAGGTGAATGTACTTCTCCATAACTGACCTCACTGATTGGGACGACAATTACTGTTTTTGGAGAGCGAAGCGCGCGCAACCACCCGCGCAATGCCTCCGGCTTCATGGGGCCTTCCTGACTTCCTAAAGTCCGGACTGTGTGCTGCGCCTTCGGACATCCTTTGCACCAGGGAAAATCAAGCAGGCAGAACTCATCGCCTGAAAGCGCGCCTGCCACCATTTCGAAGCGCCACCACAACTTGACAGGCTGAACTTGGCTGGGCTGAATTTCGGCATGATGCTCCCCAAGATCAGGCGGGAGCACAACACTCTCAGTCACCGATGGATACCGAGGATAGAGCAGTGATGGAGATAGCGTGCCGCAGGACAGCGCGAGCTTATGGTCAAAATCGCTCATTCGCGAAAATTTAACGCGACGAAATTTCGCATCAGATTCGGACCGCATCACTCATCACAATGTCGCCCTTTGGCCCGTAGGCGAAGTTAGGCCACGGCCGCCTCCCGCCCCTCTCGGTGGTACAGCAGACATCACCGAGCACCGAGCCCTGATAGTCTCTCAGTTCTGACGCTCGTTCATACCATTTTGCAACGGGCTCGCTTTCGAGCGGAGGGGCAGGTCCGCCACGCTATCGCCCCGGCGTTCTGAATCGAAGCTCGTAGGTCGCGGTCCCGTACATTGAAGAGACCATTGCGGCGGGGCCGCTGAACGGCGCGAGCGGTCCGGAGACATAGAACGAACTCAGCCGGCAGTCGGCCCGCCAATATTCGGACAGGATGGCGCACTCATTGGCCGCCATGGTGTAGAGCGCGCGGCGTGCGGTGTCCTGGGCCGTGGCGGAGGGCACATCGCGTGCGTCCGCGGCGCCGTCGATCCGGGCCTGGAACGTCGTCGTGATCTGCAGAGGCGGGTTGGGACCGGCCGCTCCCGGCTCGACGGGAAGATTTGATTGCGCTGACGCTGCCGAGATCGGCAGCGCCAGAGCGAGCGCCGCAGCTATCGTTCTTGTCATGACCAGTCCCCCCCCAATGATCACTGGCGATGCCGGCCTGGCGCGGCCGAAGCGCCACAACTGGATTCAAGCTGTAGCCCGAAGGGGACCCTTGAGGCCATCTGTTTCGACCCGGCCGTCGTCTGTCGGGCAAATCAGGACGCAACGATAAGGTTAGCGTATCTCGGCGAGGCTGCGGAAGCCTCGAAACCGTCCGCGCGCAGGGGCGAAAATCGCCTGAGCGATCAAGCTGATTTGGCTGGTCCAGATGCGGCGCGAAAAATAATTGGCTTTCGTTTTTTCGGAAATTGGTGTCCTATTCCCTCGTCCCGTGCTCACGAGGAGGGGCGCTTCGCGATCGTCACGAACGTTGAGCGCGGGATGCGGTGGGCGCATCGGGTTGCAGCGTGGTCTTCCACGCCGACGAACAGCTTGATGCGCACGGTCAAGTCATGTGGTTCTGACATCCCGGTGCTGATGTCTGCGCAACGCGCGGAACGCGCGTTGTCGCTACAGGGGCAAGAAAGCCGGTCCCTGGGGAGAGCATGAAGCAGCCGTTAAAGCCATCGCGCAGGGAAGGCCGGAGCATCTGGCTGAGACCTGTGGTGACCGCCGCGTGCATTTTCTTTCGCACGCGGGCCATGGGTATCAGCAGATACCCGGCCTTCCCTGTGCCCTCCGATCGATAGGAGGGTGGAGCTAGCTGCAAAACTCGGACGCCATGCGCCGCGAGAACGGGATTGTATGTGGTGGCGTCGTTACTTCGTTTGCGCCCGCAAATGGCGCAATGGAACGAAACCCTCAGTCAAGCTTTTGGTCAGCCGCTCAAGGAAAAAAGGCCGAATCTTTGTGCAAAACCAATGCGGGCATTTCCCCCATAAAGCACCCCTTCTGTCGCCTGATTGTCGCATCGCGCTGTTATCGCGGGTAAACGGCAAGGGATACCTGAGTCGTCACGCGAGCGGCTTTCAGCAGCGGTCCGGACGGGGGATGCGCGCTAGCAGCGACGTCGCTCGTCATTGGTTTGTCATCAGAAGCTGTTAGGTGGGCGCGCATGGGAATTGAGAACGCTGCAGGTGAAGAAAGCCCGGACCGGCGCTTTCGCACGCTGTTCATCTCCGACGTTCATCTTGGGGCCCGCGGTTCGCAGGCCAATCTCCTGGTCGATTTCCTCCGCCATCACGACGCTGATACGATCTATCTGGTCGGCGACATCGTCGATGGCTGGGCGCTGAGGTCGAGCTGGCACTGGCCGCAATCCCATAACGATCTGGTGCAGAAGATGCTGCGCAAGGCGCGCAAGGGCGCCAAGGTCGTTTATGTGCCCGGGAATCACGACGAGTTCCTGCGTGGCTATTACGGCACGCATTTCGGCGGCATCGATGTGGTCGAGAACACCGTGCACACCGGCACCGACGGTCGCCGCTATCTCGTGATCCATGGCGATATCTTCGACCTCGTCGTGCAGAACGCGCGCTGGCTCGCCCATCTCGGCGACAGGGCCTACGACTTCGCCATCCAGATGAACCGGTTCGTCAACTTCTTCCGGCGCATGTTCGGTGTGCCCTATTGGTCGCTGTCGCAATGGGCCAAGCAGAAGGTCAAGAACGCGGTCAACTACATCGGCGCGTTCGAGACCGCGCTCGCCGCCGAGGCGCGCCGGTACGGCTGCGACGGCGTGATCTGCGGCCACATCCATTACGCCGTGATCCGCGACGAGCAGGGCATCCGCTACATGAACTGCGGCGACTGGGTCGAGAGCTGCACCGCGCTCGCCGAGCACGAGGACGGTACCTTCGAGATCATCACCTGGACCGACCAGTTGCGCAAACCGGCCCCCGTGCCGCGGGTGACGGCGCGCGCCGCGGCGTGACGAACGGGCCGCAAGGGCAGGGGCCGTCTGCTCCCGCCGTGTGGCCTGAACTGGGTTGATGCCTGCGGGCTTGCGAGGCGGTCCCGGGGCGCGGTAAAGTCGTAGCATGACCATTCAGGCTTCGATCCCTACCGTCACTGCGGCCGACATCGACGCGGCCGCGCGCGTGCTCGCACCCGTCGCGGTGCGTACGCCCCTGCTGGCCTCGCCCGTGCTCAGCGAGCGGCTGAACGCGCACGTCTTCGTCAAGCCGGAAGTGCTGCAGCGGACCGGCTCGTTCAAGTTCCGCGGCGCCTACAATAAACTGGCGTCGATCCCCGAGAGCGCACGCGGCAATGGCGTGGTGGCGTTCTCCTCGGGTAATCATGCCCAGGGAGTCGCGCATGCCGCGCAGCTGCTGAAGATGCATGCGACCATCGTGATGCCGACCGATGCGCCGGCCGCCAAGCGCGAGCGCACCAAGGCCTTTGGCGCCGAGGTCGTGCTGTACGACCGGGATCGCGAGGACCGCGAGGCGATCGCGCGCGAGATCGCCGGCAAAAGCGGCGCGACGGTGGTGCCGCCTTATGACGATCCGCTGGTGATCGCCGGTCAGGGCACCGTCGGCCGCGAGATCGCGGAGGATCTGACTGCGCTCGGCCTCGCGCCAGGCGTCGTCGTGGTGCCGGCCTCGGGCGGCGGACTGGTCGCGGGGGTCTCGACTGCGGTGAAGGCGAAGTTTCCGCAGGCCGAGATGATCGTCGCCGAGCCGGAAGGATTTGACGACCACGCCCGCTCGCTGCGCGCCGGACAGCGCGTCGCCCACGACGCCAAGGGCCGTACCATCTGCGATGCGCTGATGGCGGCGATGCCCGGCGAGATCACCTTCGCGATCAACGGACGGCTGCTGTCGGGCGCCGTGTCGGCCTCGGACGAGGAGGTGGGCCGCGCCATCGGCTTCGCGTTCCGCGAGTTGAAGCTCGTGGTCGAGCCGGGCGGATCGGTGGGCCTCGCCTCGCTTCTCGCCGGCCACATGGATGTGAGCGGAAAGATCGTCGTGATCGTGCTGTCGGGCGGCAATGTCGACGCCGATCTCTACGCGCGGCTGATCGCCTGAAACGCGCCGGACTTGCGCGCAGCCGGACGCGGCCGCGTCACGAGAAGAAGGCGACCTTCTCCGGTTGCGTCATGCGCCGGATCGGCATCAGCGGGTCGTTGGCGGTAATTGGCTTGCGCGGCAGGAGGCCGTTGGCGAGCAGCGCCGAGCCCAGCGATGGTTCGTAAGACGGTTTGAGCATGGCTTGAACCGCCGTTGCGACCGCCGGCTGGGGCGCAATCGCTGCGGCGGGTTCGGGCGGCTCCGGCATGACCGGAGCAGGCTGAACGAACTCAGGCGCCGCCGCAACCTGCGGCTCGGGGGCGACCACGAGTGGCAACGGCTGCGGGGCAGGGGTGACCGCCACGGAGAGGGGCGGCTCGGAATCGGAGACGGTCGGTGCGGGAAAGGTCGCCGGCTCGGGAGCCGTGGGGTCGGCAAAGGTCGCAACGATGTCGTCGTCGACCGTAGCCGGCTCCTGGATATCGAAGCCGATGGTGCGGACCCGGGCGAGGTCTTCATCCTCGATCAGGTCCGGCGCGGCCATCTCTGCCGCCACCAGCTCGAGCACCGCCTCGTCATGGGCGTCGGCGGTGGCGGGGTCGACATCGTCTGCGGTTTCGACGACGGCGCTGACGGTCGCGGCCGCTTCGACCTCGATCTCAGCAAGCTCAAGCGTTGCGTGAGCCGATTCGACCGTCGCGCCAAGACGCTGATTTTCCTCAGCAACGGGCTCTCGGTTAAGCCCGACTTGCGACAGCGCTTCAACATGACCGGGAGCGGCCGGTTCGCTCGCTTGCCTTGCAGCCGGTTCGGCTGTCGCCTCGGCAGCAGCGGCCGCCACCGGCTCGGGCGCAGTGTCCACGGCGTCCAAACCCGCGGCGGTCTTCAGCGGGTGGACAAAATCCACCTCCGCCGGCGTGCTCGCGGCTTCGGCCAGCGCGCTTTCGGCCGTCGGCAGGTCTACCGTCACTGCCATCTCGCCAGCCGGCGGGGCATCGGTGGCCGTGGCGACCTCGGCGGCCGCCGCAGGCACGGCGTTGTCAGCCGTTTCGAAGGCGTTCAACCCAGCCCTGATGCTGTCGAATGCGGCCAGGAGCGCAGCCCTTGGATCGGCGCCGATGAGCTGGTCGCAGCCTGATTCGATGGCCTCGATCTGGGTATCGATCAGATCGCAGATCCGCGAATCCGCCCCGATCTCCCGCCACCGCCAGGAAATCTCCTTGATGATTCGGGTTCCCTTGCGGACCGGGGCCAAGTTGTGCTCGAGCGCCAAGCGATCGATCGCCGCGCCCGCGGCTGCAGCGGCGTCCTCGACCGCTCCTCGAATGGCGGCGAGCGCCTCGGGCAGCGCCCGCTCGTCGAACTGCTGCTCCTGCTGCTGTTCGCGCTGCGCGGCCAGCGCGTGCTCGATGCGGGCAACCGCGTTGAGCACCATGCTGGTGTCCGCGTTGCGGTTGCGCTTGGCATACTCGCCGAGAAACCAGCGCCCCCGCGAGGTTTCCATGAAGGCATCGCGGATCGCCTCATAGTCAGCCTCGCTCGGCTGGGCCGCGCGGGCGGAGATCGGCGAAAGGGCGAAGACGTCATCGACCATGGCAAACCCGTCGCGCAAATTGCTGCGCGTTGGCATAACGAACATCACGATATTGACCGAATCGCAATTGAATTGATGCAGTCCACCCGACAAATCCCCACCGCGTCACGTAAGACGTTCCCATCGTTCGCTCGGCGGCTGGGACTGTTCTACGGCGCGATCTTCCTTTTGTCGGGCACCCACCTGCCATTCTTTCCCGTGTGGCTGCGGGCCATCGAGTTGGACCCATCGTGGATCGGCCTCATCATCGGGGTCCCTGCGGTGACGCGTTTTACGGTGCTGCCCTTGATCACCGCATTTGCCGAGCGCCATCACGCCCTGCGCGGTGCGATGAGGCTTTCGGCAGGTGCAACCGCGGCAGGTTTCGCGATCCTTGGCCTCCAGCATCTGCCGTGGTCGATCTTTCTGATGTACGTCGCGATCTGCTGCCTGTGGACGCCGCTCGTGCCGCTCACCGACGCCTACGCTCTGCGGGGCGTCGTGAGCTACGGCTTGGACTATGGCCGCCTGCGGCTCTGGGGTTCGGCAGCCTTCATCATCGGCACGTTGCTGTGTGGTGCCTTGGCCGATGTGATCCCGGCGACCCAACTCATCTGGGTCATCATGGCGGCCGGTTTGCTCGGTGCGGTGAGCAGCGCAGCGTTGGCGCCTCTGGATCTGCCGACACGCGCAGCGGGGGCAGCGAAGCGTGGCAGGAAGCTGCTGGGTGATCGGGACTTCATCTGTATCGTCTTGTCGGCCGCGCTGGTGCAAGGCAGCCACGCGGCCTATTACGCGTTCTCCGCCATCGACTGGCAGGCTCAAGGGTTTGGTGGCCTGACCATCGGCGGGCTCTGGGCGCTCGGCGTTATCGCCGAGATCGTGGTGTTCGCCGTGTCTCCGCGCCTCAGTTGGGCACCGGCCAATCTGCTTATGATCGGCGCCGGCGCAGCTGTGCTTCGCTGGGTCATCGCCGCTCATGAGCCGCATGCGTTCGCGCTGGCTGCCGTGCAGCTTAGCCACGGCTTCACCTTCGGCCTGACGCTGGTGGGCACGATGGGATTGTTGGTACGGCATGTGCCTGCGCATATGACTGCGCGCGGCCAAGGCTATTACGCGGCGGCGACGGGCATCGTTGGTTCGGCCGCGTCAGTGATGTCCGGGCCCGTCTATGCCCAGTTTGGGCCAGGCGTCTATTACCTTATGGCGACCATGGCAGCGCTCGGCGGCGCGCTGATGTGGCTCGTGCGGTTGCGATTGACGCCTCATCCCCACAACGCGGCATCGGGCGGGTAGACCAGGCTGTCCTCATAATGCAGCCCATTCGCCCGGTCCTGGGCGAGCAGCAACGGGCCGTCCAGATCGACGAATCGGGCGAAAGGCGTCAGCAGCATGGCCGGCGCCATGGACAGCGAGGTTGCGACCATACAGCCGACCATGATGTCGAAGCCAAGGTCGCGGGCGGCATCCGCCGCCGCAAGCGCTTCGGTCAGGCCGCCCGTTTTGTCGAGCTTGATGTTGACGGCGTCATAGCGATCGCGGAGACCCTCCAGCGATGCGCGATCGTGCACGCTCTCGTCGGCGCAGACCTTCAGCGGCCGATCGATCCGTGCCAAGGCGCGGTCGTTGCCAGCGGGCAGGGGCTGCTCCACCAGAGTCACGCCGACGGCTGCACAGGCTGCGAGATTTGTTTCCAGATTTTTCTCCGTCCACGCTTCGTTCGCGTCGACGATCAGTTGCGATTGCGGCGCCGCTTGGCGCACCGCGACGATGCGCTCGCCGTCGCCGTCACCGCCGAGCTTGACCTTCAGCAGCGGCCGATGCGCCACCTTGGCCGCTGCGCCGGCCATCGCCTGCGGAGAGCCCAGCGAAATCGTATAAGCAGTGACACATGGCTCGGGTGCACGTCGGCCGAGCAGGTCCCAGATGCGCCGGCCGCTTCGCTTGGCCTCCAGGTCCAGCAACGCACAATCCAATGCGTTGCGCGCTGCGCCAGGCGGCATCGCCGCCTGCAGAGCCGTCCGATCGAGGCCATTGGCGACCGCGTCGCGCATTGCCAGCAGAGCGCTGAGGGCCGCATCGGGAGTTTCACCGTAGCGAGGGTAGGGCACACATTCGCCGCGTCCGACGAAGCCGTCCTGCCGTAGTTCGGCCACCACGACCACCGCTTCGGTCTTGGCGCCGCGGCTGATCGTGAAGCTGCCGGCGATCGGCCATTGCTCGATGTTTCCGATCAGGTTTGGAGAATTGGTGGAAGTCATTTAAAAAGTTCGCGATTTTCGAATCGTGGGCTTGCGGGGCGCGACCGACTATGGCTGGTTGGGCCGGGGTTCGACAAGGTGATAGCAGCGTGCGCAGACTATTCTTGCCGAAAAGCGGCCGGCTGGGCTCAGGGCGGCCATCATGATCAACGGTCCGACTCTGGAGCGGAGCGCTCAAGGCGATGTGTTGCTGCTCCGCGCAGCTGGCACATGGACGGCATCCTTCGCGCCGCTTCTCGAAAAACTGGTCGCCGAGGCGGAGAAACTCGCGGGCACCAAGCCTGATGTCGCGATCGACGTCTCCCAAATCTCCAAGCTCGATACGTTCGGAGCTTGGCTGATCGAGCGGCTGCGGCGCAGTTTCACACAGGGCGCCATCGAGGCGAAGGTGGATGGTTTGTCCGTCACTTATGCCAGCCTCGTTGATGAGGTCCGTCGCGTGACGCCCGCGCCTGACGATGAGACCGGAGCGGTGACCGTGGTGGGCATGCTGGATCAGATCGGCCGCACCGTCGCCGGTATCTTCGGCACCATCGCCGCGTTGGTCGATATGCTGGGGGCCGTCATCGTCGCCAGCGCACGCGTGTTTCTCCACCCGCGCAGCTTCCGCTTGACCTCGACCGTCCATCATCTGGAACAAGTGTGCTGGCGGGCGGTCCCGATCATCGTGCTGATCACCTTCCTGATCGGCTGCATCATCGCGCAGCAGGGCATCTTCCATTTTCGTCGGTTCGGCGCCGACATCTTCGTCGTCGACATGCTCGGCGTTCTGGTCCTGCGCGAAATCGGCGTGCTGCTGGTCGCGATCATGATCGCAGGTCGTTCGGGCAGCGCCTACACGGCCGAGCTCGGCTCGATGAAGATGCGCGAGGAGATCGACGCGTTGCGCACGATGGGATTCGATCCGATCGAGGTTCTGATCCTGCCGCGGATGCTGGCCCTGGTCATTGCGCTCCCGATCCTGGCGTTTCTCGGCGACATTGCTGCGCTCTACGGCGGCGGGCTCGTGGCCTGGCTTTATGGAGGCGTTCAGCCGGAAGCGTTCCTGCTGCGCCTTCGCGACGCGATCTCGATCGATCACTTCAAGGTCGGGCTGCTCAAGGCGCCGGTCATGGCGGCGGTGATCGGCATCGTCGCCTGTGTCGAGGGGCTCTCGGTGCAGGGCAGCGCGGAGTCGCTCGGCCGGCACACCACCGCGTCGGTGGTCAAAGGCATCTTCTTCGTCATCGTGATGGATGGCGTGTTCGCGATCTTCTTCGCGGCGATCGGAATGTGACCATGACGGTGCAGCAATCGTCCGGTGCCATCATCCGGGTGCGCGACGTGACCGTTCAGTTCGGCAAGACGCGCGTGCTCGACAGGCTCGATCTCGACGTCGAGCGCGGTGAAATCTTGGGCTTCGTAGGTCCGTCCGGCGCCGGAAAATCCGTGCTCACTCGTACCATTATCGGGCTCGTGCCCAAGCTCTCCGGCCATATCGAGGTGTTCGGGGTCGACCTGGACGCTGCCGATTCCGGGATGCGCCGTTCCGTCGAACGGCGTTGGGGGGTTTTGTTCCAGCAGGGCGCCTTGTTTTCCTCGCTGACGGTGCGCCAGAACATTCAGTTTCCGATGCGCGAGTACCTCAAGGTCTCCCAGCGCCTGCTCGACGAGATCATGGTGGCCAAGTTGGTGATGGTCGGGCTGAAGCCGGAGGTCGCGGATCGGTTCCCCAGCGAGCTTTCGGGCGGTATGATCAAGCGCGTGGCGCTGGCGCGCGCACTCGCGCTCGATCCGGAATTGGTGTTTCTGGATGAGCCGACGTCCGGCCTGGATCCGATCGGCGCAGGCGACTTCGACGAACTGGTCCGTACCCTGCAGCGCACTTTAGGCCTGACGGTTTTCATGGTAACCCACGACCTGGATAGCCTGCATACGGCCTGTGATCGCATCGCCGTTTTAGGCGACGGTAAGGTCATTGCCGCAGGATCGATGGCCGATATGCAGGCCTCGGAGCATCCCTGGCTGCGGCAGTATTTCCACGGCAAACGCGCCCGCGCCGTAATGGCGTAGCGCGATGCTTGCACGCAAGCACCGGAGTTTTTGATGGAAACGCGGGCGAATTACGTGCTGATCGGGTCGTTCACGCTGGCGGTGATCGCAGCGGCGGTCGGCTTCGTCCTTTGGTTTCAGAGCCTGCACACGACCAAGCAGCGTGGCCCATTGCGGGTGATCTTCGAAGGTCCAGCCGCAGGACTGCGCAATGGCGGTAGCGTGAATTTCAACGGTATCAGGGTCGGCGAGGTCATTTCGGTCAAGCTCGACAACCCCCGCCGCGTTGTCGCGCTCGCCATGGTCGAGAACAGCGCGCCGATCCGCCGAGACACCCTGGTAGGACTCGAGTTCCAGGGCCTGACTGGCGTTGCCGCCATTTCGCTCAAGGGCGGTGAGGAAGCCGCGCCGCCGCCGCCGCTCGATGAAGACGGCGTGCCGGTGCTGCGCGCCGATCCGAACCGGCTGCAGGACGTGACCGAGGCGATCCGCGCCACCTTGCAGAATATCAACCGGGTCGTCGCCGACAACCAGGAAGCTGTCCGCAATTCGCTGAAGAACCTCGAAGTCTTCACCCAATCGCTGGCCCGCAATTCCGAGCGGATCGACGGCGTGATGGCACGGGTCGACGGCATCATGGGCAAGGCGGACAGCCTGATGCTCGGGCTCAACACGCTCGCCGGCGGCAAGGACGGCGGCGAGTTGCTCCTGACGGTCAAATCGATCCGTGAATTGGCGGAGGATTTCGACAAGCGGTCGGGTGCGCTCATGGTGGACGGCCGGCGGACGCTCGGCGACATCAGCCGGGCCGTCAACAATTTCGACCGCAACCCGACCCGGGTGCTGTTCGGCGCCAGCAGCTCGAGTTCCAGTCCCAGCAACGCCCAGGCCTCGCAGCCGGCGCCCGTCGCCAGCGAACGACGGCGGTGAGAAGGCAAGTCGCGAATAGGGAATAAAGCGAGTAGGGGGGGCGCGCGCGAGGTAAGCTACGAAGCGCGGTCGATTATGTGAGGCCCACCGCTGATCTGGTCGTTAGTCGACATCCTACGAAGTATCTCGGAAAGCAAAACGGAGGCCGTGAGGCCTCCGTTTTCCGTTTGCGATCAGCCATTCACTGTTCTCACGCCAGCCGTCCGGCGGCATGTGCGAGCAGCGTGTAGACGAGCCCGGTTTCCGAGGTCAGCTGGTTGCGCAGCGCCTGCGGATTGCGGTCGTCGCGCGCCACCTCGTCGAGCAGCCGCTCGAACTCGGTGATGTAGCGATCGACGGTCTGCTTGAAGGTGCGATCCGCGCGATACTTGCGTGCCACCTCGTCGAACGCCTTCTGGCCGGCCGGCGTGTAGAGCCGTTTGGTGAAGGCCTTGGTTTCGCCGCGCTGATAGCGATCCCACATCTCGGCGGCGAGCGCGCGATCCATCAGGCGAGCGATATCGAGCGATAGCGACTCCAGCGGATTGCCGGACTGCGGCACGGGCCCGCGACCACGCGGCGCTTCGCGACCGGCGGCACTATTGTCGGCACGGTTGAGGAGGTCGGACAGCCAGGTGTCGCGGCCTGGATCGGCGGCCGGTCCCATCGGCGGGGCCTCGACGCGCCGGGACGGCGGCTGAACGCCGAGGTCCGGGGGCGGCAGATTGGCGGCGCTCGTGGGCGAGGGCTCGCGCATACGGATGTCGCCCCGTCCGCCCGCCGCGACGGCGGCAGCAGCAGCCACCGGTTCCTCCTGGCGGACCGTGGTGGTCACGGTCGCCGTCCTCGTCGTGTTCACCACGTCGAGGCCGCGGCCGTGATGGGCAACGATCCGGTTCAGCTCGGCGAGCGCCTCGATCTGGTCGACGATCACCTTGCGCATCTGTGCAGTGCTCTCGGCGGCCTCCTGCGGCATTTCCAGCACGCCGCGGCGCAGCTCGTTGCGCGTGGCCTCGAGCTCGCGCTGCATCTCCGCGGTCATCTGCTTCATGTTCGTGACCAGGCTGGCGAACTTCTCCGCCGACTGCTTGAACATCGCATCCGCTTCCTGCGTGCTCTGCTCGTAGATCGCGTGCATGGATTCTGTGGTCACCCGCCGCTCTTCCTCGGCGGTGGCCCGGATCGCCTCGAACTGGCGGCTGATCGCGGTCGAGCCGGCGCCCGCGGTTTCCGCGACCACGCGCGCGATGTCGCGTGCGCGCTCTTCGGCCGCGGCGAGCGACTCGTCGAGCAGCGTGGTGAAGCGCGACAGCCGCTGGTCGAGATCGGCCGTGCGAAGGTCGATCGTGGTGATCAGCGATTCCAGCGTCGCCTTGCGCTCGCCGATCGAGACGCTGGCCTCGCGGTTGCTCTGATCGACAACGGCTGCTGCTTCCATCAGCGCCTTGCCATGGGCGTCGAACTGACCCGCGAGCGAGCCGAGGTCTTCCAGCGCCTTCGTGGTCTTGACGTTGAAGACGCTGAGCTGCTCCTCCAGCGTCTCCGTGGCCGCGCCGTTGCGCGTCGTCAAATCGCTCATCGCCGTGACGAAGTCGGCCACGCGCGTGACCAGAGCACGTTCGAGCGAATTGAGGTTGTCGTGGGCGCCGGTGAGCACCTCCTGCAGGAGGATGTTGCCTTCGCGCAGCCGCTCGAACAGGGCGACCGTGTCGGTGCGGAGGATCTTGCTGGTTTCCTGCATCTCGGTGACTGCGGCGACCGACACCTGGCGCGACTGCTCGATCGCGGCGCGGGAAGCCTGCTCCAGCTCCTTCAGCGATTTGCCGATGGCAGTGGTCGCGAGCTCGCCGGCCGAGGTGATCGTGCGCGCGACCTCGGTGCCGTTGCCCATCATGGTCTTGGCGAAGGCCTGGCCGCGCGATTCGATCGATTTCAACGCATCCGAAGTGACGCGATCGATCTCGATCGTGAGCTGGTTCGCCTTGGAGCCGAGTGCCTCGACCAGCTGGCCGCGCCGGCCATCGAGCATTTGCGACAGTCGCTCGGTGTGCTGCTGAACATAGGTCACGATCTCGTCGGTCTTGCCGGTCATGGCCGAGCCGAACGAATTGCCGGCCGCGAGCACGGTGCGCTCGATGTCGGTGGAGGTCGACTTCACTCGCGAGCTGACTTCGTTCACCGCTGCCAGCAGCATATTCTGCGCGTTCGCGGCGCTGGTCTGGATGTTCTCCGTGGTGTTCGCGGCAACCGCATTGATCGCCTGCTCGATCTCCGAGGAGATCGTCTTGAGCTGGCCGGCGGTGTCGGTCGATGTTGCGGTCAGCAGGGCCTGGGCCTCACGCGCGCTGCCCACCACCGCGGCCGCCGTGTCGGCAGAGGTCGCCGTCAGCGAGGTCTGGGCCTGACGCGCGCTATTGAGGATGGCGCTCGCCGTGTCCGCGCCGACGGTCGACAACGTACGCTCGAGGTCGGAGGCCAGCGACTTGATGTGGTCCGTCGCCTCGGTGGAAGTGACCATCAGGGTCGACTGCACGTCGCGTGCACTGCTCACGATCGAGGCCGCTGTGCTGGTGCCGACTGCGGCGAGGGTGCGCTCGACGTCGGATGCCAGCGATTTGACGTGATCGGCGGCTTCGGCGGAAGCGGCGATCAGCTTGCTCTGCACGTCGCGGACGCTGTTCACGATCGTGGTTGCCGTGCTGGTGCCGACCGCCGACATGGTCCGTTCCACGTCGACGGCGAGCGTCTTGACGTGATTGGCGGCTTCCGATGAGGCGCTGATCAGTGTGGTCTGCGCTTCGCGCGCACCGCTGGTGATTGCTTCCGCCGTGGTGGTGCCGGCGAGCGACAGCGAGCGTTGCACGTCGGCGGTCAGCGATTTGACCTCGTCGGCCACTTCGGAGGAGGCGGCAAGCAGGGTGGCCTGTGCCTCTCTTGCGCTACCGGTGATCGCTTCCGCGGTCGAAACACCGGCGCTCGACAGCGAGCGCTCGACGTCGATGGTGAGCGACTTGACCTGGCCGACTGCTTCCGATGACGCCGCGACCAGGGTGTTTTGTGCTTCGCGTGCACCGGCCATGATCGAGGCCGCCGTTGCGGAGCCCGCCGCCGCCAGCGTGCGCTCGACATCGGCGGATAGCGACTTGATCTGGGCGACGGTATCGCCGGAAGCCGTCACCAAGGTGAGCTGCGCGTCGCGCGCGCTCGACAGGATGGCATTGGCCGCCCCGCTGCCGGCGCCGGTGAGGGCCCGCTCGACTTCGGTCGAGGTGGTCTTCAGCTGCGCACCGACATCGGTCGATACGGTGAGCAGCGCCTGCTGCGCTGCGCGCGCGCCGGTCTGGATGGTCTCGCTGGTGTTGACCACGAGATTGGTCAGGGAACGCTCGGCGTCTTCCACATGCGACTTGATGCTGGCGGACAACAGCTCCGCGCGCGTCATCAGTTCGTCGCTGGCCTGGCGCCCGCTGCTCTCGATGCGGCCGGCCACGGCTTCGATGCGGGTCCCCAACAGATCTTCGAATTGGGCGACGCGCTGGTCGATGTCGCCGGCGATGCCGCCGACCCTGGTCTCGATGCTCTGGTGGATCTGTTGGAAACGCGCCGTGACGGTATCGGCCAGTTGCGTGGTGCGGCCGTCGATCGTCTGCGAGACGGTGGCGACGCGCTGGTCGATGGCTTCGAGCGCCTCCGCCGTGCCGTCACTGAGAGAGGAGGTGAGAAGGGTCAGGCGGGAATCGATCGAATGGATCGCCTGGGCCGCGCCGTCGGTCAGCGAGGACGTGAGCACGGTGAGGCGGGAGTCGATCGTATGCAGCACCTGGGCCGCACCGTCGGTCAGCGACGAGGAGAGGGCGTTGAGACGGCCTTCGACCGTCGTCGTGACCGAGGTCGCGCGCGAGTCGAAGTTTTCTTCGAGCGACTTCAGCCGGCCGTCGAGGTTCTGGTGGAAGGCGTTGATCTTGTTTTCCAGCGCGGCATCGAGATTGGTGATGCGCGCTTCGAGCGTGGTCTCGAACTGCGAAAGGCGGTGATCCAGCGTGGCCGTGATCTGCCCGCCGTTCGAGGACAGACGGCTATCGAAGGTGTCGACATAGGTCTTCAGATTATCGGTGATGTCCTGGGTCCGCTGGCCCATGCGCTCGACGATATCGCCGCCGAACGTCTTCACGGTGCGATCGAATTCGCTGATATGCCGGGTGATCAGCGCACCCAGGGTGCTCGAGTCGCGGGCGAAGCGCTCGGCGAGTTCGGTGCCCTGGTTCTTCACGAGCTCATCGAACGCGCTCATCTGCATCGACAGCGTGTCGTGCGCGGCCTCGGTCTGGCTCACCACCTTTTCGACCAGCGAGCTGACGGTCGCATCGAGGGATTCACTGGCTTTCTCGCCGCTCGAGGCGATATGGCCCGACATTCGCTGGCTCGCATCGTCGATCTTGCGCACGAGTTCGCCGCTGCGCAGCTCGAGCTCGAGCAGGAGCGAGTCGCCGGAAGCCTTGAGCGAATCGTGGACCTGCTCGGTGCGCACCGAGATGCCGTCGACGATGACCGCGGCCCGCTGCTCGAACTCGGCGGTGATGCGGTCGATCCGCTCGTTGAGCATCTCATGGACGCGATCGGAGAGATCGGCGAACTCGTCGTGGACGTGTCCGGTCTTGAAGTTGAGGCTTGTGGTCAGGCGCTCGGAGGCGTCGAGCACGGCACGCGTGGTCTCGGAACTGGCCTCCTCGAGCCGATCGAGCAGGTCGCCGCCGCGCTCGCCGAGCGCCAGGATCATGTTGTCGCCGGCATTGCCGAGCGCAGCCGTGATGTGGGCGCCGCGCTCTTCCAGCGCGCTGGTGATGCTCTTGGCGACTTCGTCGACGCGCGAGGCGATCGCGTCCGAGATGAGCGCGATGTCGTGGCGCAGATCGATCTGCACTCCGGAAATGGCGCTGCGAACCTGCTCGGCCTGACCGACGAGATTGTCGCGCTGATGGGCGATGTCCTGCAGAAGCGCCCGGATCCGCACTTCGTTGTCGCTATACGCGCGCTCCAGCGCGGCGACCTCGTTGGCGACCAGGGTCTCCAATTCGCCGGCGCGGGCAATCGCGCGCTCGACGCCGTCGCCCATCGCTGCGACCTCGCGCCGGATCGCCTGGCCGACGGTGACGATCGAATCGCTGACTGCGCCTTCCGGCTCCGAGAAGCGGATCGCAACCTGGGCCATCGACTGCGCGATCATGCGCAGTTCCTGGCCGCGCCAGGTGAGGCTTGCGAGGAAATAGAACAACAGCACGGGGGCGAAAAACAGCGCTGCCAATCCTGCCAGCACCAGGACGCCGCCGCTCTGCCCGATCGCCGATTGCAGCGAGGGCAGGAAGCCGACCGTCAGCAGGCCGCAGCCGACGATCCACACGCCGGCAAAGGCGGTCGCGATCGTGTAGACGCCGCGCGAGGGGCGGCCCTTCTGAATGGCCTGCAGGAGCTGGCCGATGGTCTCGCGATCGTCGTTGGCGGGGCGACGGGCGATCAACGGCGGCGCATCATTGTCGTCGAAGGCCGGGCGCTCCGCGCCTTGACGCACGTCGAATGTGGTTTCCCCAAAGGCAGGGCCGATCGGCATGATCGGCGACGCCTCGTCAGCACGATTCGGCGCCTGCGCCTCTTCCGGCGCGGCCGTATCGCTGATGTTCAAAGCCTCCTGAATGGCAGACAGCGCAACTTCAGTCGGGTCTTTGACCTTTTTTGGGGTGTTTGCCATGTTCAGTCCGAGCCTCGTCGTATTTTTTTGATCCGGTGAGCCGCGCACGAATGCCCCATCGCCGGGCTCGGAACCGGATTCATCCACCGCGGGCGCCCAGGCGCGGCACTTGCCGGCTAGCCCGCTCCATCCAAAGCGCATCCTATTGGCTGGGCGAGGTGAAAGAAATGGTCGCGGTTAAGAGATTCTTAATCATCGTTAACAGGACCCACCGGTAACGCATTTGAAAGTCCCGAAAATTCGATTTCGGCCGCAATTGGGGCGGTCCCGCGCCTGAAACAAGGCAGAGCCGCGGCAATATACAGGTAAGGAGGTATTAACCATTCCCATGCTTGGCTGGCGCAACCGTGGCCCTCGGGATGAGAGTTCGCGGAAATGGACTCCCCGAGACGTACGCCATGACGCCAGACCTCCACCGGATCGAATGGATGCCTTCGCCCCCGCTTGTTCCCGATGACGGGCCGATCTGCCTGGACCAGCTCAGGCGGATGACGCTTGGCGACCTCGATCTCGAGCGCGAGGTGCTGGGGATGTTTGCGAGCCAGTCCGGCCGTATCCTTGGCCAGCTGATGGGACTGCCGGGCGATGCCGCGGCGCTTGCGCATACGCTGAAGGGCTCCGCCCGGGCGATCGGGGCGCTGGGGGTCGCAGAAGCCGCCGAAGCGCTGGAGATGGCGCTCCGCGACCGCGACCAGGCCCATATCCTGACCCTTACCTTGGCCGAACTCGGCACGGCCGTTGGCGAGGCGCGCATGGCGATTGCGGAGATGCTGGCGGCGTCCTGATACTCTCGTCCGGAGACGCGAACCGCCCCGAACACGGCGCACCGGGCGGCACTAGCGCCGGGCGGGTCGACCCGTTATAGGACAGCCCGACTTCATTCCCCCGCAGCATCGAGCGAACATGGCCAAGATAACCTTTGTCGACCACACCGGCGAATCCCGAACCGTGGAGATCGAGAACGGCGCGACCGTGATGGAAGCGGCCATCCGCAACGCCATTCCCGGGATCGAGGCCGAATGCGGCGGCGCCTGCGCCTGCGCGACCTGCCATGTCTATGTCGACGAAGCCTGGCGCGAGAAGGTCGGGCCGCCCACGCCGATGGAAGAGGACATGCTCGACTTCGGTTACGACGTGCGGCCGAACTCGCGCCTGTCGTGCCAGATCAAGGTCTCCGACGAACTCGACGGCCTCGTCGTCTCGACGCCGGAACGTCAGGCCTAAGCGCCTCCCGCGCGCGCGGTCCTGCGCGCGCCGCCTTGCTTTCGCGACCTTTCCGCGTGTCGACACGCTCAGGCCGACGCGGCCGTTCCGCGCCGCAGCCAGGGCTGGAAATTGCTGACTAGCTCCGGCGTCAGCGGTGTCGGCATGCGTGTCGCTTCGTCGATCAGCACGTTCACGGCCTGCGCCGAAGCCACGCAGGTGTTTTGCGCGAAGATCACCTGGTCGAACGTCACCGAGGTGCGTCCAAGCTTGGCAATGCCAAGCCCGATTTCGATCGTTCCTGGCCAGCGCAGTTCGGCGCGAAATTGAATGTCGAGCCGCACCATGATCCAGGTCAATCCCTTCGGCATCAGATCGTTGTTAGGGTCCTTCATCAGCATCACGCGGGCGCTTTCGAAATAAGTCGCAAACACCGCGTTGTTGACGTGCCAGTTCGGATCGAGATCGCCGAACCGAACGTTGTCGCCGAGCCGGTACGGAAAATCCTCCAGACGAAGCGCGTCCTCATGCGAGGGGGAGACATTCACGAGACCATCTCCATGGACGTATGATTTGAGAGCATGTCTTGAATGAATGGGGCGGCATCATCGATCGGATTTCACGTTCGCGCAAGAGTCGTTATATTTGATGTGCACCACTTTCAGGTGCCGTCGACCCCAGGCCGGCGGATGCGAATTGAGACCTATCCGACGAGCATGCGCCCCGCCCGGCGCCAGCCGGTTTTGAGGCTTCCCTGGGTGAGCCGCCTTGGCTACACATTTGGACACCGCCACTTGCCGCGACATCTTGCCTGCGGCCTCCCAACGAGAAGAGCGACATGAGCGAAACGATCAAGACCGATGTGCTGATCATTGGCGCGGGCCCCTGCGGACTGTTTGCCGTATTCGAACTGGGGCTGCTCGATATCAGGGCACATCTGATCGACATCCTCGACAAGGTCGGTGGCCAATGCGCCGAACTCTATCCGGAGAAGCCGATCTACGACATTCCCGGCGTGCCGATGGTCACGGGGCAGGGCCTGACCGATCAGTTGATGGAGCAGATCAAGCCATTCAATCCAACCTTCCATCTCGGTGAGATGGTGGAGAGGGTCGAGAAGATCGGCGATCCCGGTTTCCGCATCACCACGGATGCAGGCAAGGTGTTCGAATGCAAGGTCGTAGTGATCGCTGCCGGCGGCGGCTCGTTCCAGCCCAAGCGGCCGCCGGTTCCGGGCATCGAAGCCTATGAAGGCACCTCGGTGTTCTATGCGGTGCGCAAGATGGAGGAGTTCCGCGACAAGAACATCGTCATCGTCGGCGGCGGCGATTCCGCGCTCGACTGGACTCTCAATTTGCATCCGATCGCCAAGCGCATCACGCTGGTGCACCGGCGCGACGATTTTCGCGCCGCTCCCCATAGCGTCGAGCAGATGCGCGCGCTCGTCGCCTCCGGCAAGATGGACTTGAGGATCGGCCAGGTCACCGGCCTCGAAGGCGGAGGCGGCGTGCTCACGGCAGCCACCCTCAAGGGCAACGACAACACGGTGGAGACGATCGCCTGCGATAGGATGCTGCCGTTCTTCGGCCTCACGATGAAGCTCGGTCCCGTCGCCGAGTGGGGCATCGCGCTGGAGAACAATCTGGTTCCGGTGGAGACCTCGGCGTTCGAAACCAGCGTGCCCGGTATCTTCGCGATCGGCGACATCAACACCTATCCCGGCAAGATCAAACTGATCCTGTGCGGCTTCCACGAGGGCGCGCTGATGGCGCAGAAGGCGCACCGCTACGTCTACCCGGAGAAGCGGCTGGTGTTCCAATACACGACATCGTCATCGAGCCTGCAGAAGAAGCTCGGCGTCAACTAAGCGGTGGATTGGAGGGAACCGGCTCCAACCGGAATGTGACTGGATGTTTCTGGGCGGCTGCGATTCCACAGCCGCGCAAGACCTGCTATGTGCTGGCACGGTCCTCGAAATGGCCGTACTCTGCGTCCATGCGCTTTATGGATTGGTCAAGGTGAGATGATGATGCTGATAACGTTTCCCCGGCTTCGGCTGATGCCACGTGTCGCGACATTTGCCACCCTCGCCGTCCTGCTTGCTGGGTCGCTGGTTGCTCGGCCTGCGCTAGCCGCCGAACCGTCCGCCGCCGGCCTGTGGCAGAAGGTCGAGAACGGGGAGCCGAAGCTCTACGTTCTTGTCGTCGATCACAACGGTGTCTACGAGGGCGTGATGGCGAAGCTGTTCCCGAGACCTACCGATTCGCCGAATCCGATCTGCTCCAAATGCACCGACGACCGCAAGAACGCGCCATGGCTCGGTATCTCCTTCATTCGTGACATGAAGCTTCGCGACATGAAGCGCGACGGGCTGGTCTATGAGGACGGCAACGTGCTCGATCCGCGCGATGGCAAGATCTACAACGCCAAGATGACGCTCAGTCCGGATGGACAGACGCTGACGCTGCGCGGCTATATCGGCATCTCGTTTCTTGGCCGCGACGAGACCTGGGTGCGCCTGCCGGACAGCGCCATGGCGCAGATCGATCCGGCCGTGATCGCGAAGTACCTGCCGGCCCAGGCCGCAGCGGCGAAGCAGCCGGCGACGACGGGCAAGAAGATCGCGCCGGCGAAGTAGTCAGCTGCGAGACGTCACGTCCGACATATCAATCTCCCTGTTGCCGCCCGGCTCGTCCGGGCGACGTGGTATTCCTGAGACGGTGATGCTCGAGCTGAACTCCTGCCGTGCAAGGTTTCAGAACGTCAGCTTCTCAGCGCGCGATTGGCGTCCGTCGGATTAGCAGAAGCCGCAGGAACCGGCCGCATAGGGCCAGCTAGCAAATCGGGTCTCTCCTACGGTCATCAGCGGAGCTGCCACGCGGCGCAAAATTTTGCGTCGCCCGGAACCATTCTGTCGCAAGCCCATTGCTCACCGGCACCATCATTAACTGAAGAAAATGCTATGAGGGCTTTCGCAATCGCATTGGCAGCCGCTGCAAGTACGTTTGTGGTGACCTCTGTGTCCGCTGCCCCGCTGTCAGCGGTGTCCCCCCGCGGCAGCGAGCTACATCCAAAATGTTCGCATGGTCTGCAATGAAGACGGACGTTGCTGGCGTCAGCGCACTGAGCGGCGCGTCATCGTCCGAGAAGGTCGCGATGCCTCGATTACGCGCCTCGCGAGCGCTATTACGAGCGCCGCAGCTATCGCGACCGGGGCGGGGTCGGTATCGACGCGCCCGGCGTGAGCGTCGGCATCGGCACCGATCGCTACTGAGGTCGAGGAAGAGGTCCGATACAAGGGGCTGCGGAGAAGTCCGCCGCCCTTTGCAAGCATGCTCGCGGCATACATCGGACAGGGGCGTCGCACCTAGCCTTTAGGGAGCACTGAACCGCTAGGATCTCAAGGACCTTGTCGCCACGCCTTTAGATAAGCCAATTCTCAACTTTGAGACCTCGAACACGTTTGAACTCCCGATCATTCGCAGTGACGATCGTGGCGTCCGTGGTAAGAGCATGGGCGGCGATCAATAGATCATTGCCGCCGATCGGAGTGCCTGAGGCTTCCAACTCTGCGCGAGCGGATCCGTAATGCCGGTCGGCTGGAGCGTCGAAGGAGAGCACAGGAATCTCGTTCAATAGTTCTTCAACAGCTTTGCGCAGCCGATCAGAGCCGCTCTTGGCGCATCCGTAGCGAAGTTCGGCCGCAACGATGATGCTCGTGCAGACGTTCCGATCGCCGACCATACTCAATCGCTTGTAAGCTTTTCCACGAGGATTCTTGAGTAGGTCGGAAATGATATTTGTATCCAGCATGTAACGCGTCAAAGCAGGCGCTCCGGAGCTGGAGCGGGATCATCGATCTCAGGTAGCTCCTCGGGGATCGGCTCCATGGTCTTAAGAAGCGCGAGGAGCCCTCGCTTGCGTAGGGGTTCGATGATGAGCCGGTCTCCCTCCCGATGCATGATGGCGTCGGTCCCAGGGAGTTCAAATTCCATCGGAATCCGTACTGCCTGGTTGCGGCCGTTTCGAAAAAGTTTGACCTGCCTAGCGTCGGACATACTCGGTAGCCCTCGAAAACTTCCGGCATATGCTGATGACATATGTCGAAAGTTCCCCAAATACAAGGGAAAGAGTATTGCTGCGTCACAAGCGCGAGACATGGCCTGCTTCACGCTCATTCTGGGGCGATGCGCCAGCATCGAACTATGGTGCGCAATTGCGAGATTCCTGTATCTGACCGGGTGTCACTGTCATAGTGGCGGCGGGTAGAGACAGCTCGTTGGATTCCCGGTTGCC
>NZ_JAUEZC010000018.1:0-28193 GCF_032489995.1 Bradyrhizobium sp. SZCCHNGR1005 | reverse complement strand
ACCGCAAACACCATGGTCAAAAACAACACCCGATATACCCAGCAATCGCTTGACAGCTAAGACAGTCGCCGGGTTCACGCTTCGCGTGCCCCGGAATGACAGCAAGGTCACACCCCGCCCGGATAGTTCGGGCTCTCGCGGGTGATGGTCACATCGTGGACGTGGCTTTCGCGCAGGCCCGCGCCGGTGATGCGGACGAACTGGGCCTTGTCGTGGAACTCGGCGAGGTCCTTGGCGCCGACATAGCCCATCGCGGCGCGCAGGCCGCCAGCGAGCTGGTGCATGACGTTGCCGACCGGGCCCTTGTACGGCACCTGGCCCTCGATGCCCTCCGGCACCAGCTTGAGCGTATCCTTGATGTCCTGCTGGAAATAGCGGTCGGCCGAGCCGCGCGCCATCGCGCCGACCGAACCCATGCCGCGATAGGCCTTGTAGGAGCGGCCCTGCCACAGGAACACTTCGCCGGGGGTCTCGTCGGTGCCGGCGAGCAGCGAGCCGACCATGGCGACGTCGGCGCCGGCGGCGAGCGCCTTGGCGAGGTCGCCGGAATATTTGATGCCGCCGTCGGCGATCACGGAGACGCCGGCCTTCTTGGTCGCCTCCACCGCGTCCATGATCGCGGTGAGCTGCGGCACGCCGACGCCGGCCACGATGCGGGTGGTGCAGATCGAGCCCGGGCCGATGCCGACCTTGACCGCATCGGCGCCGGCGTCGATCAGCGCCTGCGCGCCGTCACGGGTCGCGATGTTGCCGGCAATCACCTGCACCCCGTTCGACAGCCGCTTGATGCGGTTGACCGCATCGAGCACGCGCGAGGAATGGCCGTGAGCGGTGTCGACCACGATCAGATCCACGCCGGCGTCGATCAGCCGCTCGGTGCGCTCGAAACCGCCCTCGCCCACCGTCGTCGCCGCGGCCACGCGGAGGCGGCCCTGCGCATCCTTGCAAGCGAGTGGATGTGCGACTGCCTTCTCCATGTCCTTCACGGTGATCAGGCCGACGCAGCGATACTGATCGTCGACCACGAGCAGCTTTTCAATGCGATGCTGGTGCAGGATCTTCTTGGCTTCGTCCTGGCCGACGCCCTCGCGCACCGTGACGAGGTTCTGATGCGTCATCAGTTCGGAGATCTTCTGCCGCGGATCGGTGGCGAAGCGCACGTCGCGGTTGGTGAGGATGCCGACCAGCTTGCCCGGAATGCCCTTGCCGCCGCCGACCACGACCGGAATGCCGGAGAAGCCGTGATCGTTCATCAGCGCCAGCGCATCGGCGAGCGTCGCGTCAGGACCGATGGTGAGCGGGTTCACCACCATGCCGGATTCGAACTTCTTCACCTGCCGCACCTGGGCGGCCTGGCCTTCGGGATCGAAATTGCGGTGGATGACGCCGATACCGCCGGCCTGCGCCATGGCGATCGCCATCTTGGCCTCGGTGACGGTGTCCATGGCGGAGGCCATGATCGGGATATTGAGTGGGATCGCCCGCGTCACCTGCGAGCGGATATCCACATCGGAGGGAAGGACGTCCGATAGACCCGGCTTCAGCAGCACGTCATCGAACGTAAAAGCTTCGCGAAGTCCCTGCACGGTCGCCATCGTCAACTCCTTGTCTGCGGCGGTGCGGCCGCGATGCGGTTACGGATGAGCGGCGCCGTCAGCAGACCTCGTGATCCGCAGTCGAATCGATGCCCATCGGTGGGGTTGACGCGGGTCGATAGCATGGCCCTGTGACGAATCAAAGGGCCAGCGGCGGGAAATCCCGCAAATGCGAACGACGTGGTCGACATCAGCGGGATATGCGACGGAATAAAAGATCGCGCAGCGCGGGATTCCGGAACGGAAAGTTCCCCGCCCGGCCCCGCCGGTCGCCATCCAGCCTGGCGCTCGCCTCACAGGCTCGTCATCGCGCCTGTCCGATCCCCGAAATCTGACCCGAGTCCCGCTGGGTCCAGGGGGCCATGCGGCCCGGACAATGGTTCCGGCGATGGCAGGATGATAAAGCCGCCCGGCCCTCCTTCCTTCCCGTCAAGCCCGACTTTCGATGAACAAACAACGCGTCATTCCGCTGATCGTCGCTGCCGCCCTGTTCATGGAAAACATGGACTCCACCGTGATCGCGACGTCGCTGCCGGCGATCGCGGCCGATATCGGCACCAGCCCACTGACGCTGAAACTCGCCATCACCTCCTATCTGCTCTCGCTTGCCGTCTTCATTCCGGCGAGCGGCTGGACCGCCGACCGCTTCGGGGCGCGCAAGGTGTTCAGCCTGGCGGTCGTCGTGTTCATCCTCGGCTCTATCGGCTGTGCACTGTCGCAATCGGTGGCCCATTTCGTGTTCGCCCGCATCCTGCAAGGCATCGGCGGCGCGATGATGACGCCGGTCGGGCGCTTGGTGCTGCTGCGCTCGGTCGACAAGAGTGCGCTGGTCGGCGCCATGGCCTGGGTCACGGTCCCGGCGCTGGTCGGCCCCGTGATTGGACCGCCGCTCGGCGGTTTCATCACCACCTATTTTTCCTGGCATTGGATCTTCCTGATCAACATCCCGATCGGCCTTGCCGGGATCGTGCTGGCGCTGCGCGTGATCGCTCCGATCAAGAGCGACAATCCCGAGCCGTTCGATCTCACCGGCATGGTGCTGGCGGGCATCGGGCTCGCCGGCATGGCGTTCGGGCTCTCCGTGGCGGGTCTCAACCTGTTGCCGTGGTCGATCGTGATCGCGCTGATCGGCATCGGCGCCGTGTCGATGACGCTCTATGTCATCCACTCCCGCCGCACCAACTCGCCGGTGCTCGACTTCTCGATGCTGCGGCTGAACACGCTGCGCGCCAGCCTGATCGGCGGCTTCCTGTTCCGGCTCGGCATCGGCGCGATGCCGTTCCTGCTGCCGCTCCTGATGCAGATCGGCTTCGGCCTGTCGCCGTTCCAGTCGGGCCTCGTCACCTTCGGCTCCTCGGCCGGCGCGATGGGGATGAAGACGCTGGCAGCGCGCATCATCCGGACCTTCGGCTTCCGCTACCTGATGACGATCAATGCGCTCGTCAGTTCGGTCTTCCTGGCGGCGTGCGCGCTGTTCACCCCGCATACGCCGCTGCTTCTGATCCTGATCATCCTGGCGGTCGGCGGCTTCTTCCGCTCGCTGCAGTTCACCGCCATCAACACTGTGGCCTATGCCGAGGTCGAGACCGCGCAGATGAGCCGCGCCACCACGCTGACCAGCGTCGGCCAGCAGCTTGCGATTTCGGCCGGCGTCGCCGTCGGCGCCTTCTCGGTGGAAACCACGATGTGGCTGCATCACGCCGCCGAGCTCAGCGCCGACTCCTTTGCGCCGGCCTTCATCGTGGTCGCCATCACCTCCGCGCTGTCATCCATCCTGTTCTGGCAGATGCCCGATGACGCCGGCAGCGAAATCTCCGGCCGCAAGGTCACTGCGATCGCGAGCCGCAAGGGCGCCGAAAAGGGCGCGGAGAAAGCCGCGACCAAATCAGCATCCGAGACCACACAGGACGCGCGGGACCAAAGGCTGGGATAAGCTCCGCTACCACAACTAAGGAAAGTATCGCCCGCTCTCGAAAAGATGCGATCTGAGACGATCAAGGCACGAGCCTACCCTGTGGCCCCGCGAAACAGCCTCGCTGTCGGGCCGGGCCACCGCTAGGAACGCGCCAGTTCAACGCCTCCTTTCAACCGGGCTCCTGGTCGATCGCGACCTCTCCGTGCCCGGCTTGAGCGAGCGCGGGCGGCGCATGTAGTAGAGCACCGTCAGCATTCCCAGCCAGACAGGACCGACAACCAGCGCGACGCGGGTGTCGGGGAAATAGGCCATCACGCCGATCACCAACGCCAGAAAGGCCAGAGCGAACCACGACCCGTACGGCCAAAGCGGCATACGGAATGTCAGGTTCTGGCGCTCGATAGCAGACAGCGTCGAACGGAACTTCAACTGCGTCAGAAGAATTATTCCCCACGTCCAGATCGCTCCGAAGGTCGAGATTGCGGTTACCCAGATGAATATCTTCTCCGGGACAGAGTAGTTGAGCAGCACGCCAAGAAGCAGGGCTATCGCCGAGACCACGATGGCCGGGACAGGCACGCCTCTGGATGTCGTTGTTGCAAACGTGCGCGGCGCCTGCCCCTGTTGCGCCAGATCATAGAGCATGCGGCCTGTACTGAAGAGACCGGTGTTGCATGACGAAAGTGCGGCAGTGAGGACCACAAAGTTGATGATACCGGCCGCCGTCTTGATGCCCAGCCGTTCGAAGATCATGACGAATGGGCTGCCCTGCGTGCCGATTTCGTTCCATGGGTAGATCGACAGGATCACGAACAGCGCGCCGCCGTAGAAAACCACAATGCGCCAAAAGACAGAGTTGATGGCCTTCGGAATCGAGTTCGTTGGATCTACTGCCTCACCGGCAGTCAGACCGATCATTTCCACGCCGAGATAAGCAAACATCACCATTTGCAGTGACATGAGCAGGCCGAGTGCACCATTCGGAAGAAACCCACCCTGCGTCCATAAATTGGAAATGCCGGTGGCAACGCCGTTGTTTCCCAGCCCGAATACCATCATGGTCAACCCGGCGCAGATCATGAGTACAATGGTCACGACCTTGATCAAGGCAAACCAGAACTCGAATTCACCGTAGGCTTTGACTGTCACGAGGTTGACTGCCCCCATCGCGCTCAGTGCAGCTAGCGCCCAGATCCAGCGTGGCGCTTCCGGAAACCACATCTCCATATAGATGCCGACCGCGGTAATTTCCGCAATGCACGTCACGACCCACAGGAACCAGTAGTTCCAGCCGGTCAAGTAGCCTGCGAGCGGCCCCAGAAGGTCTCTTGCATAACGACTAAACGACCCTGCGACGGGATTATGCACCGCCATCTCGCCCAGTGCCCGCATGATGATGAAGATGACGGCGCCGCCGATGATGTAGGACAGAATGATGCCCGGACCTGCCATCTTGATCGCATTGGCCGAACCAAGAAATAGGCCGACGCCGATGGCTGCGCCAAGCGCCATGAGTCGCATCTGACGCTGACCCAAGTCGCGTTGCAATCCCTCTTTCCTCCCAGACATTTGTCGCCTCCCTTTATGTTTGGATGTTTGGTTGCGCGACGGCTGAGCACGTGAACCGCCCGAAAGCTCTGACCGCAGCAACATTGACGTAGATGTGATCCCGCGCGAGGTCGTCAGCCCAATCAGCCTTACTTCCCGCGCCCCTTTAACAGTGACGAAGCCGCTTGATTATTGCGCAGCCGCCGCCGTTCGCTTGGCTGGGCAGCTACCGCTTTCTCAATCATCTGTGCAGCTGCAAACACCCCTCCCGCAGGGTCGATGACGGTCGTGCCGATCTGACAACATGTTTCATCAGAGGCTCCAATGCCTTCCCCTCCCTGTTCCGACAATGACGCTTGGTCCTGCCTTGACGTATTCTCGAATGGCGGGCGTAAGGGTTCATTGGATAATCCTGGTTCTTGATTTCCTCAGGGATCTACCATCGACCTGCGGTTTATTTCTCAGCAAACTTCAATCGAGGATCGTCTGCTGGCGCAGGATTCCTGCGTCTGCCTGCTCTAAGACGAGAGAGTTCGGCAGAACGGCAATTTTCATCCGAGCTGCCGGCCCTTCCATCCTGATTGCCGCACGCCAGTCGCTGGACGATCTACGAATGCGCGAATGAAAGGAGTCGGGGTCAATCCCGGCTCATGTCGATGATTGCCAAACATTGCTGCGGTGCTCCCCGCAACCTCGCCCATCAGGACGGTCGAGGGACGGGTCACCGGCGACCTCAGGGATCAGAGCCCGGCCTGTTCGATCGCTGAGAATGGCAGGCCGAGACTCTCGGCCACCGCCCTATGAGTGAGCCGGCCCCGATAGACATTGAGGCCGGCGCGCAGATGCGGATTTTCAAGCACAGCTGAAAATCCCTTTTTGGCGAGAGCCAAACCAAATGGCAGCGTGGCGTTATTGAGTGCATGGCTTGAAGTCAGTGGGACAGCTCCCGGCATATTGGCCACACAATAATGAATGACGCCGTCCACTTCATAAGTTGGATCAGCATGGGTGGTCGCGTGCGAGGTCTCAAAGCAGCCACCTTGATCAATGGCGACGTCAACAATTACCGAGCCTTTGCGCATCCCGCTCAACATGCCACGGCTGACGAGTTTCGGCGCGCCTGCTCCGGGAACAAGGACCGCCCCGACTACGACGTCTGCGGCAAATACCTCTTCCTCAACTGTGTCGATCGTCGAGAACCTGGTATGAACGCGCCCGCCAAACAGTTCATCCAGCTCGCGCAGCCTCGGTATCGAGCGATCAACGATTGTGACCGAAGCCCCCAGACCGACCGCCATGCGTGCCGCATGCGTACCGACAACGCCGCCTCCAATCACAACAATTTGGGCAGGCGGAACACCGGGCACCCCGCCAATCAATATTCCCCGCCCGCCAGCATCCCGCTTCAGGGCCGCACCTGCCGCCTCGATCGCAAGCCTGCCCGCGACCTCGCTCATCGGCGCAAGCAACGGAAGTCCGCCCTGCGCATCAGTTACGGTCTCGTAAGCGATTGCGGTGCACCCCGACCTTAAGAGCCCCTTAGCCTGCTCCGGGTCCGGCGCCAGATGCAGATAAGTGAAGAGGATCTGGCTCTCTCGCAACTGCTCCCATTCGGACGGCTGGGGTTCCTTGACCTTTACGATCATTTCGCTCGATGCAAATACCTCGCGACCCGACCCCAGAATCGTTGCACCGGCCTTCCGATAATTGTCGTCCGTTGCGCCAATGCCGGCGCCGGCATTGGTTTCGACTGCCACGTCGTGGCCGGCCGACACGTATTCGCGGACTGCTCCGGGCGTAAGGCCCACGCGATATTCGTGTGTCTTGATTTCCTTGGGAACACCGACCTTCATTTGCATCTCCCTAATTGGCAAACCGTTTGTAGTCGAAAGAGCGGTTCGTTTTCCTGCAAACTTGCGCACCGAAGGTCAATTGGTGCAGAATTTCAATGATTCCGACAGCGACGCGCAGGATTCCAAACAGATGGACACCGATAAGATTGATATGACAATCCTAGCCGAACTAAGCACCAATGCGCGGATCAGTCAGACTGAACTCTCGAACCGAATGGGATTGTCCAGCACTGCGATCGCGCGTCGACAGCGCGCGCTGGAGGAGGAAGGATACATCACTGGATATCAGGCGATACTTGACCTGACTCGATTTGGTCTCAGCACCACGGTGCTGGTCAGGGTCACGCTCGACGGTCAAAGTGACGAGGCGCTGAATCTATTTGAAACTGGGGTCGTCAAATGCCCATCAGTGATCCGCTGCTTTCTGATGTCGGGGACCGATGACTATCTTCTCATCGTCCTGGCTCGCGATATTGAAGACTTTGAACGAATCCACCGGACTGAACTGTCACGCCTGCCAGGTGTTTCACGCATCCAGTCAAATTTCGCATTGCGGGAGATCGTCAATCGTGCAATCCCGCCGACCATCTTTCGCGTAGCCGGGCGTTCCGTGCGCAGACAATCTGCAGAGCACGCTGGTCGCATGAAAGCAGAGCGATAAGATATATTGAGGACGCGAAAGCGCCGGCCGCCTGCGAACTGGTTCGAAAAGGGCGCGGAGAAAGCCGCGACCAAATCGGCGTCCGAGACGACGCAGGACGCGCGGGACCAGCGGCTCGGCTGATCGCTTCTCCGCTCAAGGCCGGCTCGCAGCGGACGACTTCCGTTATAGTCGCGCCGTATGGAACAGGACCGAATCGAAGCCCCGCCGCCCGCCGCCTCGGCTTTGACCTCCAAGGCTTTGGCGTCCAAGGCTTTGGCGTCCAAGGCTTTGACATCCATGGCATTGAACTGTTGGCCGACGGCGCTGCTGCTGGTGGCAACGGCGCTGGCGGCCGCGGCGCTGGGCGGCCTGGTCAGACCGGTTTTCATACTTGGCTGCGCAGCTGCCGGCTGGTTCGCATGGCAGCGCAGCGCCGAGGCTCACGTCCAATCGGCGATCCTGCTGTTCGCTTTCGCCCCGTTGGTGCGCCGTCTCGTCGATCTGGCTGCAGGCTTTGACACCTCGGGCATCCTGCTGAGCGGCCCGCTGCTGTTCATCCTGGCCCCCGCGCCGAGCCTCATCTCCTCGCTGTCGGACAAGGACCGGCCGAGCAACCCATGGCTCGTGCCGCCGATGATCATCCTCGGCTGCATCGTCTATGGCGCGGCGCTCTCGATGTTCCAGAACGACTGGTTCAACGCGGCCTACGGCGCGATCAAATGGAGCGCCCCCGTGCTCTACGCGGTGGCGCTCCAGCAGCGCGCGCGCTCCGACGGCGCGCTGCTGGAGGCCACGACACAGATCTTCCTGCTGGTTCTGCCGCTCACAGGCCTCTACGGCGTCTGGCAATATGTCGATCCGCAAGCGTGGGATCGGTACTGGATGGAAAATGCCACCATCACCTCGGCCGGCTATCCCCTGCCCTATATGGTGCGCGTGTTCAGCACCATGAACGGGCCCGCGAGTTACGCCACCTTCACCGCAACAGGCCTCTTGCTGGTGGGCTTCCTGCGACCGGGCTGGCAGTCGATCGCCGTGATGGCGCCCGCAGCCCTTGGCCTGCTGCTGTCGCTCTATCGGACGAGCTGGGTCACGCTGGCCGTAAGCGTGCTGTTCTGCATGATTTTCCCGGCGACGCGAAGCCGCGCGCTGTCGATCACGGTGGTGCTGGTTGGCGCGGTCGTCGCGGCCGTCGTGCTGACGCCGTTCGGCGAGGTCATCACCACGCGCCTGGAAACGCTGGGGAGCGTGTCGCAGGATTCGAGCGGCAACGAACGGCTGGACGAGTTCATCACCTTGTGGAATGCGCCCTACAGCATGGTGCTGGGCGCGGGCTTCACGATCACCGACGTCGGGGTCGCCGGCGCGATGCCGATCGATGGACAGATCATCGCGAGTTGGATCACGATGGGCATCCCGGTCGGCCTGATCTGTCTCGCGGCCTATGCCTGGGTTGCGCTCTGGGGCACTGGCGCGGCCTGGCGGATGCCGACGCGCGAGGGCGTTGTTCTCGGCGCGCTCGCCCTCAGCGCGCTGCTGATCCAGATGCCGCTGAGCGGCGTCGCATCGGGCGAGATCTCGGCACTGTTCTGGATGCTGGTCGCCATGGCCTGCCCGATCGATCAGACGGCCGGCGCGCCGCCGACCATCGTCGCGGAACAACAACCGACCGGCGCCTAATCCGCCGCTACGACGCGCCGCGCCTATGTACGCGAAGCCAGATTCGGCAGCACAGCCTCGGACATGATCGTCCTGATGACGCGCGCCTGCTCCATACCGGGCCGGTTGTAGTTGCCGCAGTGGATCACGGTGACGACGTCACGCGCCGGAACCACATAGAGGCGCTGGCCACCCCAGCCAATCCCACCGAACCAATGATCCGGTTGCGGCGGTGTGCCGACGCTCATATCGCCCATGTACCACTGATAGCCGTAGGAACGCCCGGCATCGATTTTCACCACAGGCGTCGTCACGCGCTTGATCCAGTCTGCCGGCACGACCCGGCGCCCGTTCCATTCGCCGCTCGCGAGCATCAGTTGCCCGATCTTCAAAAGATCCGGTGGCAGCAAGCGCAATCCCGAGGCGGCGATGGGATCGCCATGCCGGTCGCGATGCCACTCGAACGCGCCGAATTGCAGCGGATCGAACAGGACGCGCCGGCAATAGGTTGGCAGATCATCGCCGGTGCCCTTGGCGATCAGTCGCCCCAGCAATGCAGTTGCGCCGCCGCAATAGGTCCATTTCGTCCCGGGCTCGGTGACGATCGGCTGCTCGAGGATGTAGCGGAAGCGATCGGGCGCCGCATCCATCGCATCCTCGCTGTTGCCCGGTGTGCCATAGGGAATTGAGAGCTCGTCCCATTGCAGCCCGAGCGTCATGCTGAGCACGTTGTGGATCGTCAGCCGGTCGCGGCCCGGCTGACCGGCGAGATCGGCATATTCCGGGAACTGCTCATAGAGCTTGGCCTCCGGCGGCGGCACCTTGCCGTCCGCGAGCGCGATCCCATAGGCGAGGCCGACGATGCTCTTGGACACCGAGCGAAGGTCGTGCAGCACGTCGGGCGCAAAGGCGACCTCACCAAGCGGCCGGCCGCGGGCTTCGTCATTGCCCTTTTCATAATGCGCGAAGACGAGCTTGCCGCCCTGGTTCACCAGCAACGCATGCAGGCCGAACACGCGGCCACCTTGCTCAGCATCGGCAAGGCGTTGCGCGATATCCGCCGATACTGGTTGTGCGTGGACGGAACGCGCTGCGATGAGGCCGCCACCAAGCGCGATCAGAAGACGACGGCGATCGAGACTGACCATGACGATTTTCCTCCGGCGAGCCGGCTGCATCCGGCCCGAACCATATCGTCTTTTGGCGCAATGCGGCGACAAATTGATGATATTAGCCTGTTAGGAACCCGCCTCCGGGAGACCTGAGGGACGCCCTCGTTTCAGGACTCCTTGCGCGCAACTTGGAACCGCAACGTTCCAAATCGCTTACAGGACCGATCAATCAGCCCCCTGCGAGGAGAGCCCTGATGACTGAACGCCGCGTCGCATGTTGCATCGTCGGCGGAGGTCCGGCCGGCATGATGGCCGGGCTGCTGCTCGCGCGCGCCGGCGTCTCCACGCTGGTGTTGGAGAAGCATGCCGATTTCCTGCGCGATTTTCGCGGCGACACGGTGCACCCGTCGACCTTGGAGATCCTCGACCAGCTCGGCCTCTACGACGCATTCCGCCAGCGGCCGCATACCGAGGTGACGCGGCTGCGCGGCCGCTTCGGCGATATCGAGGCAACCTTCGCCGACTTCACCCATCTGCCGACGCGCGCCAAATTCGTCGCGCTGATGCCGCAATGGGATTTCCTCGATTTCCTCGCCGCGCATGCGCGGAAGTACCCAGGCTTCGAGCTGCTGATGCAGGCGGAGGCGACCGCGCTGCGCAGCGCCGACGGCAAGGTGATCGGGGTCGAGGCAAAGACGGCAGCGGGACCGCTGCAGGTCACGAGCGATCTCGTGCTCGGCTGCGATGGGCGTCATTCCATGGTGCGGCGGGAAACCCGATTGCCGGTCAAGGATATCGGCGCGCTGATGGACGTGCTGTGGTTCCGGCTGTCGCGCAAGCCCGGCGATCCGGCCGATCTGGTCGGCAGCTTCGGCGCCGGCCATATCCTGGTGGGCATCAACCGCACCGAATATTGGCAATGCGGCCTGGTCATCGCCAAGGGCACGCTCGAGCAGATCAAGACGCGCGGGCTCGACACCATCCGCCGCGCCATCACCAACCTCGTGCCGTTCCTGGCCGATCGCACCCATGAGATCACGAGCTTCGACGATTTCCGCCTGCTGACGGTCGGCGTCGACCGCTTGACGACATGGCATCGTCCCGGTGTGCTCTGCATCGGCGACTCCGCGCATACGATGTCGCCGGTCGGCGGCGTCGGCATCAATCTCGCGATCCAGGACGCGGTGGCGGCGGCCAACCTGCTGGCGCGACCGCTCCGGGAGAGGCAGGTGAGCGAGGCCGATCTTGCCGCCGTGCAGGCACGGCGGCTGCGCCCGACACAGCTCGTGCAGGCGCTGCAGGTGCAGATCCAGAAGCGCGTCATCTCCGGCGTGCTTGGCAGCGCCAAGCAACCCGAGCCGCCGTTGCTGCTGCGCCTGGTCGCGCATTTTCCGGTGCTCGCCCGAATTCCGGCGCGCCTGATCGGCCTCGGCTATCGCAGGGAGCGGGTCCAGGAGAGCTGACGCGCCTGGGGATCACAACCCCAGAAACTTGAAAGGCTTGCTCTCCTTGAACTGATCGTTTGCGACGCCGGAAAACGTATTGGTCTGATTGGGCCCGAGGTCGAGCATCTTCACCTTGCCGGAGGCTTCCGAGAAATCGATCCTGCTCAGATCGACCCAGAAGACATTCGGCGTCAGGGCGGATTCGAAGAAATAGAGCTTGCGCTTGTGATCGGCCACCGTGCGCCAGCGGGTCGACGAGATGTTGGGCTCGTTAGGGGTGGTGATGCCGTACGGCACCGATGCGTTTCGGATCACGCTGAAGACGCTGGCGATCGCCTCGACGGGATTCTCCGTCTTGGGAATGGCGTTCACATAGAACGAGGCCCGCGCGAAGCGATCGGCAGCCCGGTTCGTGCCCGGCAGCATGACCGTCCCGCCGATCTGCTTCCAATATTCATTGAGCGCGAGCTGCTCGTCGAAGGTCGGCGAGTTGGTCATCACCTGATATTGACGGCCGTGATGGATGACCTGGCGGCCGCCGATATATTCGACGATGGCGCTGTCGCCGCGGGCGTCCGACATCGACAGATGCAGCGTCGCCAGCCGGTCCTCACCCGGGACCATGTCGGTCACGATGGTGAACGGCTCCTTTGCGAGCGCGTCCACCGCTTCTTCGACCGTCGCAAAATTGTCGAGGACATATTGTGTCCACGCGGCGATCGAGAGCCCCGGCTTCGCGCCATCGTATTTCGGATAGGACGACTCCACCAGCCAGAGTACGTTGGCGACCAGGCCGGCCTCGTTCATCCCGTCAGTGGTCGAAATGTCGTAGGCCGAGGCGATGACGCTTCCATAGCGCGAGGTCCATTGCAGCGAATTGGGTCCCGCTTCGCCCGAGCGCTTCATGCCGCGCGGAAAGATCCACAGATTAGTCCCGATATCGCGCTTCCAGTCCATGGAGCGCGCGGTAATCACCTGATCGTCAGCTCCGAGATAGACCAGCCGCGTGCACGCATCTGCGGCAACGGCAAGGAGGTTGGCGGCGAGGACGATGGCCGCAGCTGCTGCGACGACATGGTGCCTGGAAGCGATCATGGCTTGCCCTCTTGCGCGCGCCGCTTCAATCACGGCACTTCAAGCTGTCCGGAACAATTCTACCCAGACCGCCTCGTACAAGCAAAGGTGGTAAGCGCTTCGCAGAAGCGATTGCGGAGCAGTCAAGATCCCGTAAAAACGTGCGCCGGGCCAGGACGGCCGGCCCCCTTGAAGGGATGGTCTCGGCTGAGTCAGATCGAAGGGCGTGACGGTGCGGCAACTCACCGCCCGACAAGCCCGCGTCGCGCCAGGCCGGCCAGGGCGCCGCGAAGGCTCGCCTCGCTCGTGATGGCACCGCAGGAGGAGCTGAACAGCTGCACCACCAGTCGGCGGCGCTGTTCGAAATCCGGCTCCAGGCGCACGAGCAGCAGCGCGTCCGCACGCGAGACGATCGTGACGCTGGTCCACCCCAGCCACTCCAGATGGAGGTGGACTCGCGACCCCGGCCGGTCGGTCGGATAGCCGCGCGAACAGACGAGTTGCGCCGAGGACAGCGACAGCGCCGCAACGCGGCATGGGCGCAGTTCGTCATCGGCCGCGAGCCAGCCGTCATCGCCGGCCGGAAACATCTCCTCGCCACGCGGCAGCTCGAAGCAGACCAGAAACGCGACGAAGGCGACGAGCATGGCGATGGCGGCCCACGGCAGGTTGAAGAAATCGATCGCCGAAACCTCGCTCGCCGCATAGGGCGAGACGAAGGCCCAGACGATGCTGGCCGCAGAGCTCGCCGCGATCAGCCCGAAGGTCGCGGCGAGCCTGCCGTGCACGCGCGGCCTGGAGCGGTCGCCGCCTTTGTCAGTGATCTTGAACGGCCGGCCGAACTGCTTGACGATCGAGCTGAGCAAGGTCGCGGTGATCGCAAAGCAGGTGACGGCATGGGTCGCCTCCATGAACAGCGGCAGTGTCCGCGACCGGAATACCCAGCCCATATAGATGATCTGCGCCAGCAGCGCCGGCACGCCGTAGCGCAGGAACGACAGATAGTCCGCCTCGAACGCCGGCAGGCCGGCGAACCAATAGATCGGCGGCGCGATCAGCAGCAGCACCATGAACGGCTTGCAGAACCAGTTGAGCACGCCGTGGAGGAATTGCCAGCGCTGGGTGAAGTTGTAACCGTGCCCGAGCAGTGGACCCGAGCGCAGAAGCGCGACCTGGAACCGCGGCGCCTACCTGGTCGAAGGATTGGCCCATTGTGGCGCCTGCCATACCCCGCGCAATGCGCTCGGCGCCGAGCGCACCGCCGCCACGTTTGCCGGGGGCGAAGCCGAGAACTGGGTCGCCTATGCCCTCAATGCGCAGTCGCCTGCGCCGGTGCCCTGGACCGCGGACGCGCTGTTCGACTACCTGCGCAACGGCTGGCAGAAAGACCACGGCGTTGCGCGCGGACCGATGGCACAGGTCATCAACAATCTGTCCTCGGTCGACGCCGACGATGTCCGGGCCATTGCGATCTACATGGCCGGGGTCTTCGGACCGCCTTCGCCCTCGCGCATCCAAAATGCCGAGGTCCCGCGCACGGAAGCCGTGCAGCCGCGATCCGGCAACGCGCAAGCATCAAGCTCGACCTCCGCGCCGAATGCGACCACCCCGGACGATAAGGATGGCGCTGCCATTTACGCTGCGGCCTGTGCGAGTTGCCACGAGACCGCCCGCGCCCTGCCCTACGCCGGCCTCGACCTGCACCTGTCGACCGGGATCAGCGCCCCCGATCCGCGCAACGTCGCCAACACCATCCTCTATGGCTTGCCGGCGCGGGACGGCGAACGCAGTCCGATCATGCCCGGCTTCGCAGCGAGCATGACCGATACACAGGTCGGCTCACTGCTCGCCTATCTGCGCGCACGCTTCAGCCAGCAGCCCGCCTGGAGCAATGTCGATCAAACCATTGCCGTGGCGCGGCAGGCGCAGGCCGCATTTCTGCAAACTGCGGCAGAGCCGCCGAACATCACAATCCACGTGCCGCCGCGAGGCCAGCCATGATGACATTGAAGATCAACGGCCGGGATCACCGGATCGACGCCGAGCCGGACACGCCGCTGCTCTACGTCTTGCGCGACGACCTCGAGCTCAACGCCGCCAAATATGGCTGCGGGCTCGGCCAATGCGGCGCCTGCACCGTGATGGTCGACGGCAACGCGGTGTTCTCCTGCGTCACCCCGATCCTGCTCCTGAAAGACAAAGAGGTGACCACGCTGGAAGGATTGGGCACGGTCGAAAAGCCGTCGCCGATCCAGCGCGCCTTCATGGAGGAGCAGGCGGCACAATGCGGCTACTGCATCGCCGGCATGATGATGCGGGCGCAGGCGCTGCTGCAGCGTCATCCAAATCCGAGCGATCAGGAGATCCGCGCCGAGCTGGCCCCGCCTCTGTGCCGCTGCGGCACCCACATGCGGATCCTGCGCGCAGTGCTTCGCGCCGCGGAGATGATGACCCGGGCCGAAACCACGGATCATGGAGGCACGCTATGACCGCCGCCTTCACCGTCGATCGCCGGCAAGTGCTGCTGGGCGGCGGCGCGCTGCTCGTCAGCTTCTCGCTGCGCGGCGCCGCAGCGCAGGAAGGAGCCGCGACGCCGAAGCGCCCGGGCAGCCTCGCGACCGCCCCCTATCTCGATTCCTGGATCAGGATCGATGCTGACGGCCACATCACCGTATTCACCGGCAAGGCCGAACTCGGCCAGGGCATCAAGACCGCGCTGCAACAGATCGCGGCCGAAGAGCTGGATGTGCCGTTCGAAAGCATCAATCTCGTCACCGCCGATACCAAGCTGACTGCCAACGAGGGTTACACCGCGGGCAGCCATTCGATGCAGGATAGCGGCACCGCCATTCGCAATGCGGCAGCACAAGTCCGCGAACTCCTGATCGCGCAGGCGGCAGAACGTCTGAACCGGCCGGCCGACGGTCTGCGCGCCGAGAACGGCGCCGTGGTCGCCACCGACGGCACGCGGCTCGGCTATGGCGAACTGGTCGCGCCCGAGATGCTGCACGTCGAGGCGCAGACGACTTCGAAACTCAAGGACCCCGCAAGCTTCAAAGTGATGGGTCAGCCGGTCCCGCGCGTGGACATCCCCGCCAAGGTGACCGGTGGCGCGGCCTATGTGCAGGACATGCGACTGCCCGGGATGCTGCATGCGCGCATCGTGCGGCCGCCGAGCTACGGCGCAGAGCTGAGGGACGTGGACACGGCGTCGGTCGAGAAACTGGCCGGCGTCGTCACGGTGATCCGCAACGGCAATTTCCTGGCCGTGATCGCAGAGAAGGAATTCCAGGCGATCAAGGCGATGCTGGCGCTCGCCGCCGCGGCCAAATGGCAGGAGCACGCGCAACTGCCGACCGACCGCGGCGTGCGGGAGTTGCTGACCAGCCTGCCGTCGCAGGATTCGACCATCCTCGATGTCAGCGATCCCCAGGCCATCGGCCGGCGCTCGATCGAAGCGAGCTACACACGGCCGTACCAATCCCATGGATCGATCGGCCCGTCATGCGCGGTGGCGCAATTCAGCGACGGCGCGATGACGATATGGACCCATACGCAAGGGGTCTATCCCGACCGCCGGGCCATCGCGGAGATGCTGAACCTCGGACCCGACAGCCTTCGCGTGATCCATGTCGAGGGCTCCGGCTGTTACGGCCATAATGGCGCGGATGATGCTGCGGCTGACGCCGCTCTGATCGCGAGCCTGCTGCCGGGACGCCCGATCCGGGTACAATGGATGCGCGAACAGGAGCATGCGTGGGAGCCGTTCGGACCAGCCATGCTCACACAGGTGAAGGCATCGCTCGATGCCGACGGACGTGTTGCGGACTGGCATTTCGAGGTGTGGAGCAACACGCATTCGACGCGTCCGGGCACCGCCGGCACGCTCCTCGCCGCGCGCCACAAGGAGCACCCGTTCGCAGAGCCCGCGCCAAAGCCCCTGCCCTTGCCGGAGGGCGGCGGCGATCGCAACGCGATCCCGATCTATGCGTTTCCGAATGCCAAGGTGGTGCACCACTTCATCAGCCAGATGCCGCTGCGGATCTCGGCGATGCGCTCGCTCGGGGCCTATCACAACGTCTTCTCGATCGAGAGCTTCATGGACGAGCTGGCTGTCATTACGGACAAGGATCCGATCGAATTTCGGCTGGCGCATTTGCAGGATCAGCGGGCACGCGACGTGGTGCAGAAGGCCGCGGAGGGATTCGGCTGGGCCAAAGATCAAAAAACACCGTCCGGCCGCGGCTATGGCTTTGCCTTCGCCCGCTACAAGAACGTCGCCGCCTATTGCGCGATCGCCTCCGAGGTCGAGGTCAATCGGGACACGGGCCGCGCGCGCCTGGTGCGCGCGGTTGCCGCCGTCGATGCCGGCCAGATCGTCAATCCCAACGGGCTGATCAACCAGATCGAAGGCGCGATCGTGCAATCCTCGAGCTGGACCCTGTATGAGAGTGTCACCTTCGACGAGACCAGGATCACCAGCATCGATTGGCAGACCTATCCCATTCTGCGCTTCAACGCGGTGCCTGAGAGCATCGAGGTTCATCTCATCGACAGGCCGGGTCTGCCGTTCCTCGGCGCCGGCGAAACCGCACAAGGTCCCGCGGCCGCCTCGATCGCGAATGGCATTGCCAACGCCATCGGCAAGCGTTCGCGCGATCTGCCGCTGACCCGGCAGCGCATCCGGGCGGCCATCGAGGCCTGAGCTTGCAAAGCGCCGCGCCGGAACAGTTATCGGCAGACGCCGTTGCCGTTTGCGGCGACGGTCCGGCCGTCAGCCGCAGGTCCAGACGGCGCCGATCGGCGTACGTGTCCAGCAAGGGCCGAAACTGCCGCCGTTGTAGTGCCCGCGGTAGAAGCCAGGGCGACCGAAATAGTGCCACTCGCCATTATAGAGGTAATAGCGCGGCGTCGGGTCGATGTACCAATGGCGGCGTTTGGAATTAGGCGGCTGGCGCATCGCCTCCTTTTGCGCATAGAGCGGAAGGCTGTTGTTCACCGGCTGATGGTAGCCAGGCAGGAAGCCATAGCCGTGCCAGCGTTGCGCGCGCTTATGCGCAGGCGCGGCGAAGGCAAGCGCCGGCAGCAAGAGAACGAGGAGTCCAGTGGAGACCGACAGGATGCGCGACATGCGCGCATCATAGACAGGCAGCGGCTCGAAAGCGATTCAAATCGAAAAGCGCTTCGACCGGAGAAACAAATCGAAATGAAATTGGCAGCGACGACGGAAGTTGTTGCCAAGTTGTCGCTATGTGTCCGCCCAGACAAGCAAGAGCTACGCAAGCAGGAGAATTGTTCAGTAGGCGTGCCGGTGGCGCCGGTGAGCCCGCAGCGGCCTGACCGGAGGCGGGGTGAAATAGGGATTGAGCACGCACATCGCCGCCCGTCCGGACGCCGAAGCCTGGCACTGCGGCAGCGAGGCGTAGCTGCAATCGATCCATTCGCCGCCGCCGAACGGCCCGTCATAGACCTTCATGCACACGGGCACGCGAGGATCGTAGGTCTGGGCTTTGGCCGGAATGGACAGGGCGGCGGCACACACGAGAAGGCTCCAAACCAGAACACGCATTGGATTCTCCGAATTAGCGGTCGTCGCCGGATAAGCCGGCAAGATCGGCTCGGCACTTTGCTTTGAATCAAGAAATATCATGAAACGCTCGGTGTTCTTGCCTGAGAACCGCCGAAGCGATTGTTGAGCTGTATCAATACGCGGCGAGAGCAGGAAGGCAGAATCTAATCAATCGTGATCAAATCAGGATTGTCGCCATGATCGAACCGAAGATTGTATTGATGATGGTGCTGATGGGACTTCTCCTGCTGTCGCTGCATGCTCCGGAGCATCCCTTGCGGACTTTGCCGGTCCGATTGCATGGCCGACGTGGTCGCAATCGCACTGCTATTCGGCGTCCGCGGTCCGATCGCCCCTGAAGCCCATCGCCAGCACGTAGCGCTCGGAGGAATCCTGGCGGCTCGCCGCCGGCTTGATGTGGCGCACATTTGAAAAATCGCGCTTGAGCTGCGCGAGAAGGTCGGCATCGGCGCCACTCTGGAAAGTCTTGGCGAGGAAGGTACCGCCGGGCTTCAGCACCTCGCCGGCGAAATGCGCCGCGAGTTCGACGAGACCAACGATGCGGAGCTGATCGGTCTTGCGATGGCCGGTGGTATTGGCGGCCATGTCCGACATCACGACATCGGCGCGGCCCCCGAGCATCGCGACGAGCTTCTCCGGCGCATCGTTGGCGTGGAAGTCGAGCTGGGTGAAGGTGACGCCGGGGATTTCGCCCATCTCCAACAGATCGATGGCGATCACCCTGCCCTTGCCTGCGTCGGCGCCGACACGCTTTGCTGCGATCTGGCTCCAGCCACCGGGCGCCGCGCCGAGGTCGACCACGGTCATGCCGGACTTGAGCAGATGATATTTGTCGTCAATCTCGATCAGCTTATAGGCCGCGCGTGAGCGATACCCCTCGCGCTTGGCCTGTGCGACATAGGGATCGTTGAGCTGGCGTTCCAGCCAGAGCTTTGAGGACAGCTTGCGCTTGCCCCCGGTCTTGACCTGCACATGCATGCGGCCGGTGGTGTCTTTTGCCATGGTCCAAAAGTCCGATGTATGGGCCTCATGGTTCGAGACGCGCGGCCTTGCCGCGCCCTCACCATGAGGGTCAAAAAATCCTGCCGCGCGTTCAGCCCTTATCCTGAGAAGCACCGTGAAACGATACATCTAGATAGGTCGGCAGCGGAGAGCTCGCACAACGAACAGAGCTTCCGCTGGCTCACGCGCAAATCGGTTCGCAATTTGCCGAGGCGCATGCGCCCCGGAATGACGCCTACGCCGTCCGCAACGCGCCGTCCTCGCGCATCATTTCGACCAGCATGCCCTCGCGCAGACCGCGATCGGCGACCCGCAGCCGCGGCAGCGGGAACGCCTGCCGGATCGCGTCCAGGATCGCACAGCCCGCGAGCACGAGATCGGCGCGGTCGACGCTGATGCAGTTGTTGTCGGCGCGCTGCTGGTAGGTCATGGATAGCAGCCGCGCGATCGTCGTCGTGATCTCGGCGTCGTTGATCCAGATGCCATCGACACGTCGGCGGTCGTAGCGCGGCAGATTGAGGTGGATGCCGGCAAGCGTGGTCACGGTGCCGGAGGTGCCGAGCAGATGCATGCCGGCGAGATCTGAACCGTGCTCGGCGGCAAAGGGCGCGATGTGCTGCTCGACCGCCTCCACCATCGCCGCGTAGATCTCGGGTGTCACGTCCTTGCCGCCGAACCGCTCGGCCAGGGTCACAACGCCGAGCGGGATCGACATCCAGGCCTTGATCTCGGGTTCCGCATCCCGGTCCGCCGGATCACGCTGGATCCGCACCAGCTCGCTGGAACCGCCGCCGATGTCGAACAGGATGGCGCCACGCCCGGTCGGGTCCAGCAGCGGTGCGCAGCCTTTCACGGCCAGGGCCGCCTCGGTCTGCCGGTCGATCACCTCGAGCTGGATACCCGTCTCGGCCGCAACCCGGTCGCGGAACCGGTCGGCGTTGGCGGCCGCGCGGCAGGCTTCGGTCGCGATCAGCCGCAGGCGCCTCGCCTTGCGCGACTGGATCTTGTCCCGACAGATGCTGAGCGCAGCGATGGCGCGCTCCATCGCCGGTTCGCTGATACAGCCGGTGGTCGAGATTCCCTCGCCCAACCGGACAATGCGTGAAAACGAGTCGACCACGCGAAAACTATCGCCCGACGGGCAGGCGATCAGGAGCCTGCAATTGTTGGTTCCGAGATCCAGGGCCGCGTAGACGCTTCCCGCACCATGGGTGGAGGCGCAACCTACCGCGGCCGGGTCCAGTCCCGGAGCAAACTCAGGCTCGATGTTCCCGCGCGGCGCGAGGCTTTCCTGCAGCCGCGTGTCATTGATCATTCATTGTCTTTCCGCCGGCCAGACGGCCGACATGGAATTTCGCTTTCCTGAAACATTAGCAGTGCATAGCCCCTGTGCAACAGTCCCGAACGAGCCCATCGCCTGGACGTTACGAACCATTCCTAATCGGGCGTTGTCGGGGGAAAGGGGGCGGACTATCTGGGACAGCACGCAGTCTTCGCGATCGTCCAGCCTTTTGGGTTCAATTCCATGCAAGATTTCACCTCCCCGGCCGCCCTCGAGAACGCCATGGCGCTGCAGAAATTCGGCGTCGGGCAGCCGGTGCGCCGCAAAGAGGACGACACACTGGTTCGCGGCCAGGGCAAATATACCGACGATGTCAACCTGCCCGGCCAAGTCTACGCCTGGATCGTCCGTTCGAGCCACGCCCATGGCCTGATCAAGGGGATCGACACCACGACGGCCAGGGCCATGCCGGGCGTGCTCGGGATCTGGACCGGCGCTGACCTTGCGGCCGCCAATTACGGGCCCTTCACCTGCGGCCTGCCGCTCAAAAACCGGGACGGCACCCCGCTCAAGCAGACCAACCGCACGGCGCTGCCGACCGACAAGGTGCGCTTCGTCGGCGATCCCGTGGCTTTCGTGGTCGCCGAGACCATGAACCAGGCCCGCGATGCCGCCGAGGCGGTCGAGGTCGACATCGAGCCCCTGCCCGCGGTCACCAATGCCGAGGAGGCAACCCGACCCGGCGCGCCCCAACTCTACGACCACATCCCGAACAATGTGGCGTTGGATTATCATTATGGCGACACCGCCAAGATCGAGGAGGCCTTCGCCAAGGCCGCCCATGTCACCAAGCTCGACATCGTCAACACCCGCGTCGCGGTGGTGCCGATGGAGCCGCGGGTTGCACTCGCCTCGTTCGACAAGGAAAACGAGCGTTACACGCTCCAGGTCCCGACGCAGGGCGTCTCCGGCAACAAACTGATGCTGGCCAAGATCCTGAATGTCGCCCCGGAGAAGGTGCGCATTCTCACCGGCAATGTCGGCGGCTCCTTCGGGATGAAGAACGTCGGCTATCCCGAATATGTCTGCATCCTGCATGCGGCCAAGGAACTCGGCCGTCCCGTGAAATGGCGCGACGAGCGCTCCGGCAGCTTCCTGTCCGACAGCCACGGCCGCGACCAGATCATCCATGGCGAGCTCGCGCTCGACGCCGAGGGCCATTTCCTGGCGGTGCGGCTGTCCGGCTACGGCAATCTCGGCGCCTATATCATGGGGGTCGCCCCGAGCCCGCTGTCGCTGAACACCGGCAAGAACCTCGCCAGCGTCTATCGCACGCCGCTGTTGTCGGTCGACATCAAGACCGTGCTGACCAACATGACCCTGATGGGCGCCTATCGCGGCGCCGGCCGGCCCGAGGCGAACTATTTCATGGAGCGGCTGATCGATACTGCCGCGGACGAGATGGGCATCGACCGGCTGGCCCTGCGCAAGCGCAACTTCATCAAGCCGAACCAGATGCCGTTTCCGGCCGCTTCCGGCGTGACCTACGACTCCGGCGATTTCGCCGCGGTGTTCCAGAAGGCGATCCAGCTGTCCGATTTCGACAACTTCAACAAGCGCAAGCGCGAGAGCCGCAAGAACGGCAAGCTGCGCGGCATCGCCGTCGGCTCTTATCTCGAGGTCACCGCGCCGCCATCCGGCGAGCTCGGCAAGATCACCTTCGATGCCGATGGTGGCGTGACGCTCACCACCGGCACGCTGGATTACGGCCAGGGCCATGCGACGCCCTTCGCCCAGGTGCTCTCGGCCCAGCTCGGCGTCCCCTTCGAGAAGATCCGGCTGGAGCAGAGCGACTCCGATCTGGTCCGCTTCGGCAACGGCACTGGCGGCTCACGCTCGATCACCGCCACCGGACAGGCGATCGTCGAGGCTTCGCAGCTCGTGATCGCCAAGGGCAAGCAGGCGGCCGCGCATCTGCTCGAGGCGTCCGAGGCCGACATCGAGTTCGCCGACGGCCGCTTCACCATCGCCGGCACCGACCGTACCATCGACATCATGGAGCTGGCGCAGCGGATGCGCGAAGGCAAGCTGCCGGAGGGCGTGCCGGCCTCGCTCGACGTCGATCACGCCACCACCAGCACGGAATCGGCGTTCCCGAACGGCTGTCATGTCGCCGAGGTTGAGGTCGATCCTGACACCGGCGTGGTGCAGGTGGTCGCCTATGCCGGCGTCAACGACTTCGGCACGGTCGTGAATCCGATGATCGTCGCCGGCCAGCTCCATGGCGGGGTCGCGCAAGGCATCGGCCAGGCGCTGATGGAGCATGTGCGCTATGACGAGAGCGGCCAGCCGATCACGGGCTCGCTGATGGACTACGCCCTGCCGCGCGCCTCCGACATTCCGATGATGGCCGTCGGCGATCATCCGGTGCCGGCCAAGACCAACCCGCTGGGCACCAAGGGGTGCGGCGAAGCCGGCTGCGCCGGCTCACTCTCGACCGTGGTCAATGCCGTGATCGATGCGCTGTCCGAGCGTGGCGTCAAGCATCTCGACATGCCCTTGACGGCCGAGAAGGTCTGGCGCGCGATCCAGGACGGCAAGGCAAGCAAAGCGGCTTGACTGTTCGGCGCGAGATGAAAGGCGCGCCGCGGCCGCCCATCATCAAGTGTCATCGCCCGCGAAGGCGGGCGATCCAGTATTCCAGAGACGATCGTGATTCACCGAGAAGCCACGGCGTACTGGATGCCCGCCTACGCGGGCATGACGAATTTTTGTGTAGTGCCGGCGTGCGTAGCCGCTTCAATTACGCCGCGGCCTGCTCGCGCGGCTGGTAGATCGCGACATGGTGGCAATGCGCGAGCGGCGTCGTGCCGTTCGCGATCACCAGCGCATCGAGCTCGACAAAGCGGTGGCCCTTCTTCTCGTAATTCGCGGTCACTTTCGCGCGCACCGTGATCTCATCGTCTTCGAAGAAGGCCGAGAGCAGCTGCATGCGGCTGCCGACGTGAATCCAGGGACCGAGGATCACATTGTCGACCAATAGGCGATTCATCACCCGCTGCAGCATGCCGGGATGGCCGAGACGGCTTTCGGCATAGATCGGCTCACGCTCACGGATCTCGCGAAGATAAGCCGCGGCCGCCGGCCCGGGCCACGCCCGCGCCGCCGTGCCGAGCCAGCTTCCTTCCGCGAAAGTATCAGCGCCGACCGGCTTGCGCCTGGCCACCGCACCGACATCTTTGTAGTCGGCCAGGGCCACCAGGGGCGCCGTGGACGGCAGCGAGGCCGCGCCGGTGGCGCAAACCTCGCCACGGCTGCGAACCTCGAGCGCGAGCGCACCATCGCTCTCGCTCGCCCGGACCTCGGCGATTTCGCCGTCATAGACCGGCTTGACGAAGCGCGCCTCGATCAGCCCCCGCTCCAGAAACTCGCGTCCCCATCGCGCAACCGGCATGTGCACCATATAGGCCATCACCTCGACGCCCGGGACCAGTCCGCCGGTGAAGCCGAAGCGCCGCGCCACGGTATCGTCATGCATCTTGTTCTCGGACTGCTTGGCCGTGTTGTAGGCCTCAACACGATAGGTCTCGAGCCGGCTCCCCATCCGCGTTTCCCCTGTTTTGTCGTTGTCTGCGCGCGATCGTAGCGGCTCGAAATGCGCCGGCCAAGCCGCTCCTTTGGCTCGCAATTCCCCATGCGATGGGGTACCACCCGTGGCGCCCCTCGCCACCGGAAGACGGCCAAATTGAACCCGACCCGCATCTATGTCGACGCTGACGCCTGCCCTGTGAAGGACGAAATCTATCGCGTCGCGATCAGGCATGGCGTACCCGTCAGCGTGGTGGCCGGCGGCTTCATCCGGGTGCCGCAAGACTCCCTGATCGAGCGCGTCGCCGCGGGTTCCGGGATGGATGCGGCCGACGATTGGATTGCGGAACGGTCGGGCCGAGGCGACATCGTCGTCACCTGGGACATTCCGTTGGCAAGCCGCTGCGTCAAGACCGGAGCCGAGGTGATTGCGCCGAACGGCAAGCCGTTCAGCGAGGACTCGATCGGCATGGCACTCGCCATGCGCAACCTGATGACCGATCTGCGCTCGTCGGGCGAGGTGACCGGCGGCCCGAAATCGTTCACGCCGCGCGATCGCTCCGCGTTCCTGTCGGCGCTCGATCAGACCATCCGCCGTCTCCAGCGCCAGCGCGCAGAGCAGTCCACACTGCAGCAGAAGTAGAATTTTAGAGCGACGTTCATGGCGCCCCCACTAATTCAACTCAAGGACATCAAGCTGACCTTCGGCGGCACGCCGCTGCTCTCGGGTGTCGAGCTCTCGGTCTCGCCTGGCGAGCGCGTCTGCCTGATCGGCCGCAACGGCTCCGGCAAGTCGACCTTGCTGAAGATTGCGGCCGGCCTGGTCGAGGCGGACAGCGGCACGCGTTTTGTTCAACCGGGAGCCACGGTGCGCTACCTGCCCCAGGAGCCGGATTTTTCCGGCCATGCCACCACGCTCGCCTATGTCGAAGCCGGCCTCGGGCCCGGCGACGATTCCTACCAGGCGCGCTATCTGGTCGAACAGCTCGGGCTGACCGGGCAGGAAGATCCGGCGCATCTGTCGGGCGGCGAGGCGCGGCGCGCGGCGATCGCACGGGTGCTGGCGCCCTCGCCCGACATCCTGCTGCTGGACGAGCCGACCAACCATCTCGATCTGCCGGTCATCGAATGGCTGGAGAACGAGCTCGACGGCCGGCGCTGCGCGCTGGTCCTGATCAGCCACGACCGCCGGTTCCTGACCAACCTGTCGCGCGCGACCGCCTGGCTCGACCGCGGCCAGATCAAGCAGATCGACCGAGGCTTCGCCGCGTTCGAAGCCTGGCGCGACGAGGTGCTGGCCGAGGAAGAGCGCGAACAGCACAAGCTCGACCGCAAGATCGTCAACGAGGAGCACTGGCTGCGCCATGGTGTCTCCGGCCGGCGCAAGCGCAACGTCAAGCGGCTCGCCAATCTGCATGCGCTGCGCCAGCAGCGCCGCGACTATCGCGGCACCGCTGGAGCCGCCAACCTCGCGGCAGCGGAAGCCGACAAGTCCGGCAAGCTGGTGATCGAAGCCAAAGGCGTCAGCAAGGCCTTTGGCGAGCGCAAGATCGTCGACAATTTCTCCATCCGCATCCAGCGCGGCGATCGCGTCGGCATCATCGGCCCGAACGGCGCCGGCAAGACCACGCTGGTCAATCTGCTGACCGGCGGCGACACGCCGGACAGCGGCAGCGTCCGGCTCGGCGTCAATCTCGAAACGGCGACGCTCGATCAGCATCGCGAAAGTCTCGATCCGAAAACCACCCTTGCGGAGGCGTTGACCGGCGGACGCGGCGACCATGTCATGGTCGGCGGCAAGCCCAAGCATGTCGTCGGCTACATGGAAGACTTCCTGTTCGCGCGCGAGCAGATGCGCACCCCGCTGGAGGTGCTCTCGGGCGGCGAGCGCGGCCGGCTGATGCTGGCGCGCGCGCTGGCCAAACCCTCGAACCTGCTGGTGCTGGACGAGCCGACCAACGATCTCGATCTCGAAACCCTCGACGTGCTCGAGGACATGCTCGGCGATTACGAAGGCACGGTGATCCTGATCAGCCATGACCGCGATTTCCTCGATCGCGTCGTCACCTCGGTGATCGTGCCGGAGGGCGACGGCAAATGGATCGAATATGCCGGCGGCTACAGCGACATGCTGGCGCAGCGCGGCGCCGATCTGAAGCGGGAGACGCCGAAGGCCGCAGTGCAGGACGACAAGAAGGAAGCCAAAGCTTCCACGGCGCCGTCCAGCGCACCGAAACGCAAGCTCTCCTTCAACGAGAAGCACGCGCTGGAGACACTGCCGAAGACGATCGCCAAGCTGCAAGCCGAGATCGCGAAGCAGCAGACGATCCTTGCCGACCCCGAACTCTACACCAAGGACCGCAAGAAATTTGAAGCAGCGTCTGTCGCCGCCGCCGCCGCCCAGGCCGAGCTCACCGCCGCCGAAGACCGCTGGCTTGAGCTGGAAATGCTGCGCGAGGAGATCGAGGGCGCGTGAGGGCGACAGTGCCACTCTTAGCCGTCATTTGCGAGCGAAGCTCCTTGTCCGCCATAGCCCAAAGGGCGACGGCGGAAGCAATCCAGAGCTACCCCCAACACTCTGGACTGCTTCGTCGCTATCGCTCCTCGCAATGACGAACAAATAACAACGGAGTAAACACATGACTACGCCGCTCGCCGCCAAGATCGCACGTGAATACGGCACCCCCTGCGCCGTCATCGACATGGACAGGGTCGAGCGCAACATCGCCCGCGTGCAGGCGCAATGCGAGGCGGCCGGAGTTGCCAATCGCCCGCACATCAAGACGCACAAGAGTCCTGTGCTGGCGAAGCTGCAGATCGCGGCCGGCGCGCAAGGCATTACCTGCCAGAAGATCGGCGAGGCCGAGATCATGGCAGGCGCCGGTATCGACAACATCCTGATCAGCTACAACCTGATCGGCGAGGAGAAAATGGCGCGGCTGGCGGCGTTGCAGGCCAAAGCCGACATGACCGTCGCCGCCGACAATGCGACCGTGATCGAAGGCCTGCCGCAGGCCGCGAAGCAATCGGGACGCACGCTCTCGGTCGTGGTCGAATGCGACACCGGCCGCAAGCGCGCCGGCGTCGAGACGCCCGCCGAAGCGATTGCACTTGCCAGGCAGATCGCCGCCTCGGAAGGCCTGCGCTTCGCCGGCTTCATGCTGTATCCGACCGAAAGCGGCTGGGACGAGGCGCAAAAATTCTACAACGAGGCGCTCGCCGGCGTGCGCGCCGAAGGCCTGGATGCTGCGATCGTCTCGACCGGCGGCTCGCCCAACCTAAAGAATCTCGGCAAGCTGAACGGCGCGACCGAGCACCGGCCCGGCACCTACATCTACAACGATCGCATGCAGGTCGCAGCCGGCGTCGCGAGCTGGGATGACTGCGCGCTGCATATCTATTCCACCGTGGTCAGCCGCGCCGCGCCGGAGCGCGGCATCCTCGATGCCGGCTCCAAGACGCTGACCACGGATACCGGGGGGCTAGACGGCCACGGCCTGATCCTGGAGCACCCGGAAGCGAAGATCGCCCGCTTCGCCGAGGAGCACGGCTTCCTCGATCTGTCCCGCAGCAACACCAGGCCGAATGTCGGCGACGTCGTGCGCATCGTGCCCAACCATGTTTGCGTGGTCGTCAACATGATGGACGAGGTGGTGATGGTGCGGGGCGAGGAGATCCTGGGCACGCTGCCGGTCGCGGCGCGCGGGAAGTTGCGGTAGGGCGAAACTCTCGCCATCGTCATTGAAGGGTGCGCACGCTGCGCTTTGCGCGCCCCTACGATCTCAATTATCATTCCGGGGCAGCCCGTAGGGCTGAACCCGGCGACTGTCTTAGCTGTCAAGCGATTGCTGGGTATATCGGGTGTTGTTTTTGACCATGGTGTTTGC
>NZ_JAUEZC010000017.1:0-31713 GCF_032489995.1 Bradyrhizobium sp. SZCCHNGR1005 | reverse complement strand
TGGCAGCTGTCGCAGCGCGCCGTCGACACCGACGCATGGTTCATCGTGTAGGTGGCGAAGCTCGCCGCGGTGTTCGTGTGGCAGTTCGAGCACTGCACGCCCGTCACCGGGATGTGCGGTGGCGTCGTCATGCCCATCGCCGTCGAACCGTTGTGGCAGGTCGCGCAGTTGGTGTCGGTCGCCCTGTGCTGGAATGTGGCACCGGCAAAGCTGGACGTGTTCGTATGACAGGATTCGCAGGGAAGCGCTGTCGGCACGTGTCCGCTCGACTTGCCGCGGGCAACCGTACCGTTGTGACAATTGGCGCAACCGGCGACGATGCCGGTGTGATCCATCCTCATCGCAACGCGGAAGCTGGCGGTGGTCCGGTGGCACGTGTCGCAGGGGGCCGTGGTCGTGATGTGATTTTTCGGCTTACCACGGGCCATCAGACCGTTGTGACAGGCGGCGCACGGCGCCTTCGCCTGTGTGTGATCGATGACTCGTATGTCCTTCCAGGTCGAGGTCTGGTGGCAGCTTTCGCAGCGCGTGGTGGTCTTGGGATGATTCACCGACATGCCCGCGGTCTGCGCGCCGTTGTGACAGCTCGCGCACTGCGTCGGCGTGCCTTTGAACCGCCCACCGACATGGCACGATGAGCATTCCACCGCGCGGTGACTGCCGGTCAGCGGAAATCCAGTGGAGAAATGGTCGAACGATCCCTGCCCCACGGCCGGGTCGAGTGCTGCGAACGCGAACAGGATCGCAGCGATCGCGCACCACAGTGCGGTGCGCGATTGACGCGCGAGCGGCCTAACAATGCGGTACGTGCACTCCACCCCAGTCTCCAAACTTCCCGACCACAAGATTCGGAGCTGCGCGATGCGGTCGTCTGACCGTCAGGCAAAGCGGATCCATCAGGCAAAACCGCCCGGCGGTCGCCTCTCGGAATTCCATCAAAGCTGTCACGCATGTCCGATTTGGCGAGATGGTTTCAGATCCCCATCCACTCGCCCTTCAGATAGCCACGCACTCCTTCGCTTCATCTCTGCGGCAACGCACGCGACCCCATGCGCGGTCGTCAGCCGTAGTAGTCGTTACGGTGCGAATACACCGAACCGCAGCTTGAGAAAGAGGCTTCAAGCTGGCCCAAAAATTGACCAAGCTGAATTCAAACTGAACGGCCACGCGAACTTCCGCGCACTGCTCGCGAGACGCCTGCTCGCGCATGGCGAGGCGTCCGGAACGGGCCTGATTTTGCTCATGAAAAGCCAGGACAAGCGTGCGCCTGAGCGCACGCTTTCACGATCGCCTCACAAGGCGATCGCCTTACAGAGTGATCGCGTTACAGACGAACCGGACTGATCCGCAGCGGCGTTCGATCCGACTCAGTTTCTGATCTGAACGTTGCGCCACCCGGTCGCGACATGACAGCGCTCGCAGCTCTGTCCAAAGGTACCATTGTGCACGTCTGAGCCGCGGTGACAGCTGTAGCAGTCCATCGGCAGCTTCAGATTCGGTGGAGCTTTCGCCTTGTGGCAGGACTCGCATGTGATCTTCTGATGCTGCCCTACGAGCGGAAAGCGCGTCTGTTGCGCATGATCGAATCGCCACAAGGACCAGCCGTTCGGGTTGTGGCAGCTCGCGCATCGCCCTCCGAGCCGCCCCTGGTGGAAATCCTTGTGACAGCTTTCGCAAGCGGTGGGCGTGTTCTTGTAAGTCTGGGAGCGGTGGCACTCCTCGCACGGGACCGATTTGTGCAGGCCGATCAAGGGAAACCGGGTGAGCTCGTGGTCGAACGAAAGATTCTTCCGCCAGCCCGTGTCGTTGTGGCACCTCTCACAGCGCTCCCCCAGCTTCCCCTGGTGCGGGTCCTGCTTCCGATGACATGAGACGCAGGAGGTGGCGAGCTTGTCGCGGTAGAGATCGCCCGTATGGCAGCTCTCGCACTTCACCTTGGCATGTGCGTTGCGCAGCGGAAACTTGGTCTTGTCGTGATTGAAGTGGGTGGTTTTCCACTTGTCCTGGTCGTGACAGGTCTCGCATTTCTCGCCAAAGCGGCCGGCATGGACATCCTGGAGCCGATGACAGGATACGCAAGACGTCGGCAGATCCTTGTATTGCTGGCTCGAATGACAGGTGGCGCAAGCGACCGACTTGTGGGCACCGACAAGCGGGAACTTCGTTTTTGCGTGATCGAAGGTCTTGGTGTCGCGCCATTTCACGACGACATGGCAATTCTCGCAACGCTCGCCAAGCCGCCCGTGATGAGGGTCGATCGTCTTGTGGCAGTCAAAGCAGGTCGAGGGCGTGTCGCGAAACTTGACTTTCGCGACATGACATCCGGCGCACGGAACGTTCTTGTGTGCATCGACCAGCCGGTAATTGGTAAAATCGTGGTTGAAGGTTTCCTTGTCGAGCTGAACGATGTCGGTGTCGCGCCCCTTGTGGTCGGTGTGACACTGCCGGCACTCCTGGCTGAGCGCCCCCTGCTCGCGTCCATGCAGCCGCACGTGGTCCTTGCGATCGGCGGCGATTTCCTTATGGCAATCAAGGCAGAGGCCGGTCTGCGCCTTGCGCGTGAACGCTTCGTGACACTTGCCGCACTCGGTTTCGAACTTGGCGTGCTTGCCGGCCAGCGGTCCCGGCATAACCAACTTTTCCAGGACCGTCTGGGCTCGGGCCCCGGCGGCCGCAAGACCGATTGCGACGATCGCAAGTGCTGCAAGGCGCCATCTCATCACGCAACTCCGTCAATAATGATGGACCGCCCACACATGCACGATGCCGGCAAGCAACATCAGGAAAAACAACGGCAGATGAAAGATGTGCCAGAGCGAAAACAGCCGCTCGAAGAACGTCAGCTCCGCCGCTTTTCGAACCGCTGCAGCATAACGCCGCACCACATTTTCAATCCGCTTCTGGCGCCTTCGCCGCTCCGACCATGACCAGCGCGCTCCTTTGGCTTCGGCGCGAACGAGCCGTCGTGCTTCCGTCACCACGTCGTGCCGAAATCGCCTGGTGCGCGCGGTAATGATCGCGCCTGTGCGCAGGCTGCCGAGCGCAGTTCGCGGTACCTTGTTCTCGAGGCCCTTGCTGAACGCGCTTAGCTGCTGCGACACAAAGGCCGCAGCCTTCATGTCCTGGCCGAGGTCCGCTCTCATCGCCTCGGCTTCCGCCAACAGCTCCTTCACATGCGCCTTCCTGCCGTGAAGCCCCAAATGGATCTTGCCGTAGATGTATCTGCCGATGACGCCGCTGATGGCGACGATCAGCATCGCGAAAAATGCCACGTTGCTGTTGAGCGCCCCGAGTTTGAAATTTGCATGAAATAGAATCAGGACGGGCCCGAAGATGCCGAGCAGCATGTGGGTTCGGAACCAAAATGGGATCGACCCGATCAGGCGCATCGACTTGAACCGCTTGCGCAGCGAGTAGACCAGCAGCGATAACATCGCCAAGCTGCCGTAGATGCCGAGCCAGTACCCGGTACCGGAATCGGGCGTCACATATTCCTCATCCCTCTGCAACCATCCAACGCCCACCGCACAACAGACGATCACGGTCAGCAGAATCGGCACTATTTGTCGAAGCGGGTTGCCGCCCGTACGCGCCCTCGTCGCCCCGCTCATCCTGCGAAGCCCCGCGCCAGGTCGAATGCACTGCTCACGACATGCGACAATTCGTCGCCTGCTAATCGAGGTTCTACCGGGCCGACGAAGCCAGCCGATTGTGCACTGATGATTGCTCTATTAGGTGACGCCGTTGTCATTGAGCTGAGCCTTATTTCCGCCAGCCGCTACTGATTAACGATCGCGGCTGGTCATGCGCGCACGTGTAGTGATCATTCTGGAATTTCTGTGTCGGGAGCTGTTGAGAAGAACTTGCATCTAGCGCCTGTGCCGAGAAGCAACGTTCGGCATCCGTGCGCGGCAATGACTTCCTCTGCTCCTGTCAGTCCGGATATCTGCTGACGCGCGATGACCCGCAGAACAACAATGTGAGTGCGAGAGAGGACATGGCGCTGGATCTGCTCGTCGTCTACGCCGCTCCGATGGTCGGCGTCTGGGCCGCTTACGTCGCAGCGCGCAAACATCGCGAATTCAAGAGCGTGGCAAAGCTCTCAGCCGCCAAGGAGGCTGGACTGCTCGAACCGGCATCGCTTCATCCGATCATCGATCCGGCATTGTGCATCGGTTGCGGTTCGTGCGTCAGAGCCTGTCCCGAAGGCGATATTCTCGGCCTGATCGGCGGCAAGGCCTCGCTGGTGGAGCCTTCGCATTGTATCGGGCATGGTGCCTGCAAGGCGGTATGTCCGGTGAACGCCATCACCCTTGTCTTTGGCACGGAAACGCGCGGCATCGACATCCCCAATGTCAATGAGCAGTTCCAGACCAACGTGCCGGGCATCTTCATTGCCGGAGAGCTTGGCGGGATGGGGCTGGTCCGCAATGCCATTGAGCAAGGACGTCAAGCGATCGATTCCGTTCGCAAGATGAAGGATCTCGGCAAGCCCGACATGCTCGACGTGGTGATCGTCGGGTGCGGTCCGGCCGGACTATCGGCGAGTCTCGCGGCAATGCATCACAAGCTCCGCTTCGTCACGCTGGAACAGGACTCGCTCGGAGGTACGGTCGCTCATTTCCCGCGCGGCAAGCTCGTGATGACCGCCCCCTTCACACTGCCGCTGGCCGGCAAGTTCAACTTCCGAGAGCTGAGCAAGGAGCAACTGATCAGCTTCTTCATGAGCATTGTGAACAAAACGAAGCTCAAGGTGAATATCGGCGAACGGGTCGATGCCGTCATCCAGCTCAACAACGGCTTTGAGGTGAAGACCGACCGCAACAGCTACAAGACGCGCGCGATTCTCCTGGCGATCGGTCGGCGAGGAACGCCCCGCAAGCTCGACGTTCCGGGCGAAGAGCAGTCCAAGGTGGTCTATCGCCTGATCGATCCGGAACAATATAAGGGGCGGCACGTGCTGGTCGTCGGCGGTGGCGATGCGGCGCTCGAGGCGGCCTGTTCGGTGGCCGACGAACCCGGCACCACGGTCACTTTGTCGCACCGCAGTGAATCGTTCAATCGCGCCAAGCCGAAGAATCGCGAACGGGTCGAAGCTACAGAACGCGCCGGACGACTCAATGTCGTCCTGAACTCATCGGTGAAGCGGATCGGCGAGCACGATGTCGAAATCGACGCCAAAGGCAAGCTGAGCACGATACCCAACGACGCGATCATCGTCTGTGTCGGCGGCATCCTGCCGACCGCATTTCTCAAAAGCATGGGAATCGAAGTCGAGACCAAGTATGGCACAGCCTAGGCCCGCTCATGTCGCTACCATCCTGATCTGTCTTTTCGGCTACGAAGCCATCCCGCCCCTCGCGCGAGCGGCCAGTCCATCGGAGCTGCGCGACGGCGCGACCGTCACGACGGACGCGTCCTCTGCCGCGAGCCGGGCTGCCGATACGGCGATCCGGGCCGGACGTCCCGCCGAAGCGCTGAAGCTGCTCGAGCCGGCCGCTCTAAGCGGGGATCGCGACGCGCAATATCGCCTTGCCTCGCTCTATCGGTCCGGGCTCGGGACCAGACCTGATGACGGCCTGGCGTTCAAATGGATGAAGCTCAGCGCCGAGAAGGGACACACCAAGGCGCAATATAACCTTGCGTCGATGTATCTCGCCGGACGAGGAACGTCGACCGATGTCGAGAAGGCCCGCGAGTGGCTGCGCCGGTCCGCGGCGGCCGGCTACGAACCTGCCGGGCGGCTGCTGACCGAGGTCGCAAGCCGCAACCCTGCGGCTGCCCAGAAGCGTCCCGATGCCACCGTTCGCACTGTCGAACGCGTGGCAGCCAATCCGAAACTCGACGCCCAAGCCGCGTCGAGAAATGGTCAGCCCGATATCATCGATGCAGCCCTGCGCGGCCAGATCGCGCCAATGCGTCAGCTGATCGCAGCGAAGGCCGACGTCAACGCAACGAACGACGAAGGCGACACGCCGTTGGCGATTGCCGCAGCCGCCGGCCAGGTCAAACTCGCCGAACTCCTGCTCTCGTCAGGCGCCAACCCCAACGTCCGTAACCGGCACGGCGATACGCCGCTGATGCTGGCGGCAGACAAGGGCTACGCCGATATGGTCAAATTGCTATTGACTAAATCAGCCGACGCATCCGCGACCAGGGCAGACGGCTCGACCGCGCTCGCAATAGCCGTCAGCCGCTGCAAGGCCGAGACGATCGCTCCGCTTCTTGAACATGCGGGTGGCCTGCCGGTCCTCGAAGACGGCCGGACGCCGCTGATGGTCGCCGTTGCGTCTTGCGCCAACGAGGCGATCGCGCCACAGCTCGTCCAGCGGTCTGCGGTTGATACGACCGACAAGCAGGGCCGGACCGCGCTCTGGTACGCGGCGGATCATGGCAACGTCCGAGCGCTCGACCAGCTGATCCGCGCCGGCGCTGAGGTTGGCCGAGCCGATGCCGACGGAATGACACCACTGCTGAAAGCTCTGGAGAACGGCGGAGCTGCGGCCGCCCTTGTTCTACTCGAGGGCGGCGCCGATCCGAAGGCTCCGACCAAGAGCGGCAACACCCCCCTGATCCTGGCGGCGCGTGCCGGACTGACCGATGTCGTCCGGACACTCTTGCAGCGCAAGGTCGATATCAACACTCGCAACGCACAAGGGATGAGCGCGCTGATGATGGCGGCCCATGAAGGTCACGGCGAGATCGCGCAAAACCTGCTTGCCGCCGGCGCCGACAAGTCCTTGAAAAACAAACGGCGAGAACGAGCGAGCGACATCGCCACGATCGGCGGCCACGGCGAAATCGCCAAGCTGCTCGAATAGCGGCCACGCTCACTTCATCTCGGACACACGACGAGATCGCTTCCTGCAACTGCGACGCAACGACGCAGCTGCAGCTGCCACTTATTCTGTCGTCCGCACGCAAGCGAGCATTCGTCAGTGAAATACGGTGTGAGCGTCGCGCCGTTCTCCTCGCTGAGAATGAGTTGCAAATAGCGACCAACCGCAATCTGACGAACATCATGTTTCCGTACGATTGATGCCCCATTCGGCGCATTGAGTGCGCCGCATCACGGACACTTGATAGTCCGTCGCAGGAATAGACGCGTCCAACGGGGGACAAGATGACAGCTGAAGCCGGATCCTTTGCTCTCATTCTGGCGCTCCTCATCTCGCTCGTGCAGTCGGTCGTGCCATTCGTCGCACTGAGGCGCCAGGAGCCGACGATTGCCGCCTTCATCCGCCAAGCAGCCCTCGGCCAGTTTCTGTTCATCGCTATCGCGTTTGCGTGCCTCACCTCGCTGTTTGTGCATTCGGACTTCTCAGTCCAGGTCGTGGCCGCCAACTCGCATACGCTCAAGCCGCTTCTCTACAAGGTCTCCGGCGTCTGGGGGAATCACGAGGGCTCCATGCTGTTGTGGGTCCTCATTCTCTCGTTGTTTGGCGCTGCGGTCGCGTTGTTCGGCACGAATCTTCCCGATGGACTGCAAAGCAAGGTGCTGGGCGTTCACGGGATGATCGGCCTCGGATTCCTGAGCTTCGTTGTCTGGACTTCGAACCCGTTCACCCGGCTCGTCGATCCTCCGCTCGAAGGCAATGGATTAAATCCAATCCTTCAAGATCCCGGCCTCGCGATCCATCCGCCGTTTCTTTATCTCGGCTACGTCGGCTTCTCGATGGCGTTCTCGTTCTCGGTCGCAGCGCTGATCGAGGGCAAGGTCGATGCGAGCTGGGCGCGGTGGGTCCGCCCCTGGGTGCTCGCTGCATGGTGTTTCCTGACGATCGGGATCACGCTCGGCAGCGCCTGGGCCTACTACACGCTGGGCTGGGGCGGCTGGTGGTTCTGGGACCCGGTGGAGAACGCCTCCTTCATGCCGTGGCTCGCCGGCACTGCGCTGCTCCATTCCGCCTTGGTGGTCGAGCGTCGGAATGCGCTTCTGAGCTGGACGATCCTGCTCGGGATCCTGACATTTTCGCTCAGCCTGATCGGCACGTTCCTGGTCCGCTCCGGTGTGCTCACCAGTGTTCATGCCTTCGCGCAGGATCCCGCCCGCGGTGCATTCATCCTTGCCATGATCCTGGTTGCAACGGGCGGCGCATTGACCCTGTTTGCGATCCGGGCGCCCACGCTGAAGCATGGCGCGCTATTTGGCGCGGTAAGCCGCGAGAGCGGACTCGTGCTCAACAATGTGGTGCTCACCACCGCTGCAGCGACGGTCTTTCTCGGCACCTTCTATCCGCTCGTGGTCGACATGATCGGAAAAGACAAGATTTCCGTTGGACCGCCCTATTACAACATGACCTTCGTTCCCATCATGGTGCCGCTTCTGCTGGCCATGACGGTTGGTCCTGTCCTGCGATGGAAGCGTGACGCCCTCGTTGATGCGCTTCGGCGGCTCAAGACCGCTGCGGGCCTGGCTGCGCTGGTCTTCCTCGGGGTTCTCGTCGCGACGTTCGGGCGCCACTTCCTGGTTGCGTTCTTCCTGGGCGTGTCCGCGTGGCTCATCGTCGGCTCGTTGATGGTGCTGGCTCACCGCATACGCCTCGGCACGTCGACGCCGCTGGCAAGGACACTCAACCTTGCGGCGACGACGCCGCTCGCCGTCTATGGCCTGGTGCTTGCCCATGCCGGCATGGGTGTGACGGTTGCGGGCATCACCGGAATGACGGCATGGGCCGGTGAGAAGATCGAAATGCTAAGGCCCGGCCAAAGCCTGCAGCTTGCCGGCTATGATGTCCGGCTACGTTCGGTCGGAAAGGTACCGGGCCCCAACTACGAGGCCGAACGCGGGGTCTTCGAGATCACGCGCAATGGCAAGCCGTTCACGCAGCTGTTCAGCGAGCGTCGCTTCTATCCGGTTCGCCAACAGCTTACGACCGCCGCCGGCATCCGCACCAATCTGCTTTGGAACGTCTATGTGACCCTCGGCGATCCCGACGACAAAGGCTCCTGGGCAGTCCGTTTCTACTATCACCCCTTGATGCCGCTGGTCTGGATCGGAGCGCTGATGATGGCGTGTGGCGGCTTTGTTTCACTCGCCGACCGCCGGTTTCGCGTCGGCGCGCCGCGACGTGCCGCACAGGCCATACCAGCTGCTATCCCCGCCGAGTAGGACAACCGATGCTGCGCCTTTCCTATCTCGCTCCCCTGCTCGCCTTCCTGGGGCTCGCCGCCGGACTTGCCTTCAGCCTGTCCAACGATCCCCGCAGGATGCCGTCGACGCTGATCGACAAGCCGACACCCGCCTTCAGCATGGCTTCGCTGGACGGCAAGGACGGCGGGTTTTCCAGCACGGATCTGAAGGGCGGCGTCATGTTGCTCAACGTGTTCGCGTCCTGGTGCCCTGGATGCCGCGTCGAGCACCCCATGCTGCTGAAGCTGGCCGAGACTTCGGGAATTCCGATCTATGGACTGAACTGGAAAGATATGCGCAGCGACGGCGCGCGCTGGCTCGCGCGACACGGGAGCCCCTATGCCCGCGTCGGCACGGACGAGTCTGGCCGGATCGGCATCGATTTCGGCGTCACCGGGGTTCCCGAGACTTTCGTGATCGACCGCACCGGCCGGATCCGCTTTCGCTATCCCGGTCCTTTGACCGAGGAGGTCTGGCACGACGAATTCGAGCCGTTGCTCAAAGCATTGCGGAGCGAGTCATGACCCAGCCAAGGCTCAGCCGACTGGCATTGTTCGTCGCCCTGCTCGTGTCGACCGTCGTGGTGCCGCCGTCCCGTGCGGTGTTGCCTGACGAGATGCTCAAAGACGAAAAGCTGGAAGGCCGCGCACGCGTCCTTAGCCAGGAGCTGCGTTGCGTCGTGTGCCAGAACCAGAGCATCGACGATTCGAATGCGCCCTTGGCGCACGACCTTCGCGTGCTACTGCGAGACCGCCTGCAGGCCGGGGACAACGATCGGCAGGCCGTGGACTTCATTGTCGCCCGCTATGGCAATTTCGTCCTGCTCAAGCCACCTCTGCAGTGGAACACGATCTTGCTTTGGCTCGGACCGTTCTTGGCCCTGCTCGTGGCTGTCATCGGCTTTGGCCGCTATGTCCGCCGTGCTGCGGCCAATGCGCGCGATGCAGTGCAGGCTCCTCCACTCAATGCTGACGAACTCAAAACGATCGACGCAATCCTCGACCGACGGAGCTCCGTATGATTCTGTGGCTGATGTTGACGGCAATGATTGCTGCCGCTGCCGTCCTGATATCGACCCCATTCATCCGCCGATTTGAGCGGGCGCAGTTGGCCTCGGCTCAGGGGCTCGCCGTGTACCGCGACCAGCTCAAGGAAATCGAGGGTGAAGCGGCACGCGGTCTGATCGACAAGACCGAGGCAGAGGGTGCGACGCTCGAGATCAAACGGCGTATCCTCACGGCCGATCGTGTTGACGAGGCAGAGGCAACTCCACTCAGTTCCTCCGAACGGAAGTTTGCGCTCACGGTCGTCACCGGCATCGTGGTCTTCGGCTCCATTCTGCTCTATGCGGTGATCGGAAGTCCGGACGTCCCCTCCGCATCGCCGGGACAAGCGAGCAACGTACCGGCTCCAGGAGCGACGGCTGACGCCCGCCCCATCGCGACCACCCAAGGCGTGGCGTCGTCGCAACCTTCGGCCGCCCAGGATTCGCAAGGCCGCACGTCACAGCAAGCCGGATTGCCTCCGGTGGAGGAGATGATCCAGCGTGTGCAGACGCGGCTCGATCGCAATCCGAAGGATGTCGAGGGGTGGCGGCTGCTCGGCTGGTCTCTCTTCAATATCGAACGCTTTGCGGATGCGGCTCAGGCCTACTCTCGCGCAATCGAGCTGCGCCCCGACTCCGCCGAGTACCACAGTGCGCGTGGAGAAGCACTGGTGCGAGCGGCCGACGGCACCGTCAAGGCCGAGGCCAAGAAGGAGCTGGACGAAGCGCTGAGGCTTGATCCCAAGGACTCACGCGCGCGCTTCTTCAACGGCCTTGCCAAAGAACAGGACGGCAACAAGGAAGGGGCGATCGCCGATTGGAAGGCGATCATATTGGATGCCGATCCGAACGAGCCGTGGCTGCCGGACCTCAAGCGGCGGCTGGCCGAACTCGGAGGCGAGCAAGCTCCAGCCTCAAGCGGCCCGAACCTCTCCTCCGAACGCATGCAGGAGTTGCTCCGTTCCGACAAGGCCAAGTCCTCGACCGAGACCGCGGCTCCAAGAGGGCCGACCCAGGACGACGTCCGCGCCGCGCAAGGCATGTCGCCGCAGGATCGCAGTGCGATGATCCGGGGCATGGTCGACAATCTTGCCAGCCGGCTCGAACAATCACCGCGCGATGCGGAAGGCTGGATCAAGCTGATCCGCTCGCGGGTCGTGCTGGGTGAGACTGAACTTGCCCGCCAGTCGCTGCAGCGGGCGCTATCCGTCTTTGCCGACGATAGCGAGGAACGAACCCGTATTGCGGACGCTGCGAAGCAGCTCGGCGTCGACCCGTAGCGAGTACGAAGGGCGTAATCACGCAGCGTGACGAGGCAGATCCATAGTGGGCGATCGGGGTGGCTACCATTCGTATCTTGCTGATAGAGGACGAGGCTGTTTACGCCGACCGGATCAGGGAAAGCCTGAGTGAAGCCGGATTCGAAGCAGATCTCGCGACAGACGGTAACGAGGGGTGGATGCTCGGCAACACTCAGAGCTATGATGCCGCCGTCCTGGATATTGGCTTGCCCCGCATCTCCGGTCTCGACGTGCTGCAGCGCTGGCGGCACGCGGGGCGGACACTGCCTGTCCTGATCCTCTCCGCCCGCAGCGGCTGGATGGAGCGCGTCAACGGCCTCAATGCCGGCGCGGATGACTATCTGGAAAAGCCGTTCAAGGCCCAGGAGCTTGTCGCCCGGATCAACTCGCTGCTCCGTCGCGCGTCCAGCAAGCCCGATGCGGTGCTCCGTCAGCGCCAGATCGAGGTGAATGCTGCTGCCGGCCTCGTCAGCAAGGGCGGCGAGACAGTCAGCCTGAGTCCGCTCGAACTACGTATTCTTGAATTCCTGATGCGCCGCCCCGACCGCATCGTGTCCCAGCCCGAGCTGTTGGAGCATATTTATTCGGGGAACAATTCTCGCGACTCGAATACACTCGAAGTCTATATCGCCCGGCTCAGGAAGAAACTCGGGCGCGACTGCATTCGCACGATCAGAGGCATGGGATATCGCATCGGATAGACCAATGTTCGGCCGCAACTTCCGTGCTCGCATGATCGCTGGTGCGGCGATCTGGATTTCGCTCGTCTTGTTCGTCAGTGGGCTCGGCCTCTCGGCAGTCTTCCGCCGCGTCGTCGAAGCACAGTTCGATCACGACCTTCTGGATCATGCCCGCGAACTCATCGGCCTCGTGGGCATCGATTCCGAGCTGAAGCCCTTTATCGCACGCGACCTCAGCGACCCCAGATTCTCGCCTCCCCAGTCTGGCCTCTATTGGCAGGTCCTCCTGCCGAATGGCGCCACGATCCGTTCGCCGTCATTGCAGGATACGCTGTCTCTTCCGTCCGGTCCTGAAGAGGACCGCCCGCGATCGGTGGCTCCTCCGATCAGCGTCGCGGGACCGACCGGGCCGATGCGCATGGTTCGGAACATCACCCGCCCGCCCCATCTGGACCAAGCGATCGACATTCGTGTCGGTGCTGACGAGCGGCTGATCAGCGACGAGATGAAGCAATTGAACCTCACTCTCGCCACCGCGCTGGGCCTCATGGCGTTCGCAATGGTTGGTACCGCTTACGCCCAGGTTGCTTATGGCCTGCGGCCGCTCGCGCGCATACGCAGCGACCTCGCCGCGGTCAGGACCGGTAAGATCAGCCGGCTGCCCGAGGACCTGCCGGACGAAATCATGCCGCTGGTCACCGAGCTGAACGGAATGATCACTGCAAATCTCAGCATGGTCGAACGCGCCCGTGTCCTGGCGGGGAATTTTGCTCATGCGTTGAAGACGCCACTGGCCATTCTCAACGAAGAGGCGAAGGATCTCAAGGCATCCGGCAACGAGCAGATGGCAAAGATCCTGTTGGAGCAATGCTCGCGGATGGCCCTGCTGATCGACTACCAGACGGCGCGCGCACGCGCGTCAGCATCGACCAATGCCGGCGCCAGCGCGGTTCTGTCCGATATCCTGCAGACGCTGATCTGCACCTATTCGCGATTTGGTTCAGGGCGCGACAAGCGGTTTCAGGTCGAAGGGCGTGCCGACATCGTGGTGGGCTGCGATCCGAATGACCTGATCGAGCTGATCGGGAACTTGCTCGACAACGCCGCGAAATGGGCGCGGCAGCACGTCGTCGTTTCAGTCTCCGACCTCGGGAGCACTGTTCTGATCTCGGTGGAGGACGATGGCCCCGGCATCCCCAAAGAGCACCGAACGCGCATCTTCGACGTCGGCGTGAGGCTGGACGAACAGAAGCCCGGCACGGGGCTCGGGCTTGCAATCGCCCGAGATCTGGCCGCTCTCTATGACGGCCAATTGTGGATCGACGAGTCGCGTCATGGCGGTGCTGCCATGAAGCTGGTTCTCAAGAAGAAAGCGCTCTGAGCTAAGCTCGTTGGGCTGAAAATACGGGCGTCGCGCCGCCCGCCCGCGCGCAACTCGTGCCATTCTCACTCGAAATGCACCGGCTCTGCTGCGGGATAGGCCATGGCGACGAACTCGCAGAAGGCCTGCGCGGCAGGAGACAAGTCGGCATCACTCTTCCAGGCGAGGCCGACATCCATCGTATGAATATCATCATCAAGCGTTTTGAGATCGATCCGATGGCCTTCCAGCGACCATGGGCGATACACCATGTCCGAGAGGATGGTGATGCCCATGCCGGCCGCGACCATGCTGCGCACGGCCTCCATCGACATGGTCCGGAAGATGACGTTGGGAACGTGCGGCGTAGGCCGCCAGTAACGCATGGCCGAGCGTTCGGCCTCGTCGACCGTCAGCATCAAATATGGCTCCGCGGCAAGGTCAGCAAGACGAACCCGCTCCTTCTGGAGCAGCGGATGACCGGCAGGCGCCCACATCCGCCGCGGCGAGCGGAGCAGAAGACGTGAGCGGATCGCCCCCCGGTCATGCAGGTTCGAAACCAGCATGACCGCAACATCGACGCGACCGTTGACGAGGCCGAACTCGATCGCGTCGCGTTCATTTTCGTGAAGGCGGACGGTGATGCTTGGAAATGCGCGCCAGAAGCGCGACAGAAGCGAGGGCATGAAATATCCGGCGACGGTGTAACTAACGGCGACATCGACGGTACCATCGACCTGCCGCCCCCAGCGATGAGGGCTTCGCACCGCGTCCGCAACACAGGCTTCGATCGCCCGGGCGCGTTGCAGGAACAGCTGCCCGTCGAATGTCAGGGTCACGCCGTTCGAGTGCCGGTCGAACAGCTTCTTTCCGAGGTCGGCCTCCAGCAGCTTGATCGACGCAGTAATGGCCGACTGCGTGACATTGAGCGTAGCAGCAGCCGCCGACACCTTGCCGGTTTCGGCCGTCGCGATGAAGTGGCGGACCTGACGGAAGGTCAGAGCCATCAAAAAATCCGATATCAGCGAACAATTTTTCGAGTTTTACAATTGCTTGGTGCGACGCCGAAAATCAAGCCGTTCGCTCGCGGTTCCTGAGAGGCGTCAAGATGGCTTCAGTTCAATTGGACCTGATTGCTCAAAATATCAGCGTCCAATTCGAGGGACTGAAAGCTTTGTCGAACGTCTCGTTGGCGATACCGCGCGGCAGCATCACCGGACTGATCGGCCCGAACGGCGCTGGAAAGACGACGTTGATCAACGTTTTGACGGGCTTCCAGCAGGCAGGTCACGGCACGATCGCGCTCGAAGGCGAAACGATCAAAGGTATTTCAGCTCACAAGCTTCGCCATAAGGGTGTGGCGCGTACCTTTCAGTCAGGCCGACTATTTCGTGAGCTGCCGGTCGTCGATAATCTGGAGGTCACCGGCGTCGGTCTCGGCCTCAGCCGCCGCGAGGCGCTCGCGGAAGCCGAGCACGTCATGGATTGGCTGGGCATTGCGCATCTCGCCAACACCCTCGCGGGAGCACTGCCCTACACCGACGAGCGGCGCGTCGCGATTGGCCGTGCCATCATGTGCAAGCCTCGCTATCTGCTGCTGGATGAGCCGGCGGCAGGCATGTCGGAGCACGAGAGCCATGAGCTGGCGTCGATCATTCGGCGCATTGCCTCAGAATTCGGCATAGGAGTGCTACTGATCGAGCACAATATCGGCTTGGTGCTCGAACTGTGCGAACGCATCTTCGTTCTGGACTCCGGCGAGATCATTGAGGTCGGCCCCCCCGCCCAGATTCGTTCGAGCGACGCGGTCCGGCACGCCTATATGGGCACTCAGCACGATGAGGTGATCCCCGCCCTTGCCGTCGATGGGGCAACCGTCTGATGACGCTGCTCACGGTCGACAATCTCACGGTGCGCTATGGCCGCCTGACCGCGCTGCGCGGCGTCAGCCTTGCCATCGAGGAAGGCGAGATCCTGTTCGTGACCGGGCCCAACGGCGCCGGCAAGTCGACACTGCTGAACGCGATCGCCGGCGTCGTGCCGCCCGCCTCGGGCAGCATCACGTTCGACGGCGCGACCATCACAGCTGCGCCGCCGGAGCAGATCGCGCGGCGCGGCTTCTCCATGGTGCCGGAGGGACGCAATGTCTTCGGCGCGTTGACGATTGAGGAAAATCTGAAAGTCGGCGCCGGCATGCGGTCCGACAAGCACAAGATCGCCGCCGACCTGGAGGCCGTCTACAGCGAATTCCCAATTCTGGCGGACCGCCGCCATGCCGTTGCCGGCATGCTGTCCGGCGGCCAGCAGCAGATGCTCGTCATCGGCCGCGCGCTGATGACGTCGCCCCGCCTGATCGCCATCGACGAGCCGTCGCTTGGCCTCGCGCCCAAGATCATCGATCAGGTCTACGAAATCCTGGCGCGGCTGCGCGCGCAACGGAGGCTCACGCTGCTGATCGTCGAGCAGAGCTCGACCCGCGCCATGATGACCGGCGGACGGATGATCCTGATGCGCGGCGGCCGCATCGTCCTCGAAGGGCCGGCCAGCGAGATGGTCAAGGATGAGCGCCTGAAGCAGGCCTATTTCGGGTTCGGAGACCATTGAGCATGACGGAGCTGCTGCAGATCGTGTTCGATGCGCTGAGCCTCGGCAGCCTCTACGCGCTCGGTGCGCTGGGGATCGCGCTCATCTTCGGCGTGATGCGGCTGGTCAACTTCGCTCATGGCGATTTCATCGCTTCTTGCGTGTTCGCAATGCTGTGGCCATCGACCAGTGCAGCCGCTATCGTGTTTGCCGGTAACCTGCCCTTTTATCTGCTGGTGCCGCTGCTCCTCATCATCGGCGCCGGCTTGTCGGTATTGTCGGAAGTGATCGTATTCCGTCGCTTCCGCAACGCCAATCCGGCCACGATGATGATCGCGTCCTTCGCGCTCGGCTTCGCCATCCGCAACTTCCTGCTGATGCTGTATTCCAGCCGCCCGAAGTCGATCACGCTGTGGCCGACGCTCGGCCTGCCGGTCGAGGTGCTCGGTGCCCGCATTCCGATGCTTCAGGTGGTCACGATCGTCGTCACGCTGACCGTTCTCGCCGCCTTGACGCTGTTCCTGAAGCGAACGCGCTATGGCCTCGAAATGCGCGCCGCAGCCGAGAACTTCACCATGGCCCGGATGCTCGGTGTCCGCGCCAACGCGGTCATCCTGTTCGCCTTCGCCATCAGCGGCATGCTTGCGGCTGCGATCGGGCTGATCCTGGCGACCAATTCCGGGACGGCCGATATCAATATGGGCGCCAATGTCATGCTGATCGCCTTCATCGCCACCGTCATCGGCGGTCTGGGCAGCGTGCCGGGCGCGGTCGCTGCCGGCTTCCTGATCGGCGCGGCCAGCGTCGTGTTCCAGGCTACGCTGCCGCACGACGCCCGCGTCTTCCGCGACGCCTTCGTCTATGGCGCGGTCATCGTGGTTCTGCTGGTGCGCCCGCAAGGGCTGTTCGCACCGAAATCCGCCAAGCAGAGGGTCTGAACCATGTCGCAGCGGCCTTCAGTCCTATGGCGGACCATCGCGACGCCGGTCATCCTCGCCGTGCTGCTGCTCGTGATTGCGGCTCTCAGCTATCAGTTCGGCAGCCGCGCCTTCAACCGCACCATCGTCGAGATGTTCATCAACATCATGGTGGTCGTCGGCCTCTATGTCTTCATCGGCAATTCCGGCCTCTTGTCGTTCGGCCATATCAGCTTCATGTGCCTCGGCGCCTATATGACGGCGTGGCTGACCATCCCGCCGGTGATGAAATCGATCACGCTCAAGGGCCTGCCGACATGGCTGCTGCACGCCAAGCTATCGATGTGGCTGGCGACCCCGATCTCCGGCCTGTTCGTGGCGCTGTTCGCCCTGGTCGTCGGGCGCGTCATCATGCGGCTATCGGGAATCGCCGCATCGATTGCCACCTTCGGCCTGCTCGGCGTCGTCAACAACGTCTATTCGAACTGGGACTCGGTCACCGGCGGGCAAGGCTCGATCATCGGCATCCCGCCGACCATGAACGTCTGGAACGGCTGGCTCGGCGCCACCGTCGCCATCGCGATCGCGTATCTGTTTGCGATCTCCCGCTCGGGCCTGGCCCTGCGCGCCACCCGCGATGAAGCCGTCGCCGCCAGTGCTTCCGGCATCGACATCGTCCGGGAACGGCTGATCGCCTTCGTCGTCAGCGCCTTCATCATCGGCCTTGCGGGGGCGCTCTACGCGCACTTCCTCAGCATCGTCAATCCCGGCGCGTTCTATCTGCGCACCACCTTCATCACCCTGTCGATGCTTGTCGTCGGCGGCATGTACAGCCTCAGCGGCGCCGTGATCGGCGTCGTCGCGATGTCCACATTGATCGAGTTGTTCCGCAACCTCGAAAAGGGCGTCAACCTGGGCGGGCTGACGGTTGCCCTCCCCAATGGCGTTCAGGAGGTCGCGATCGGCGTCATCACCATCGTCATCCTGATGTATCTGCCGACCGGCCTGACCCGCAATCGCGAATTGTCCTGGAGTGGATGGCGGCGGCGGCAAGTGGTGCCGCGCCCGGTCCAGCCCGCGCTTGAAGAGTCTAACTGATACTTTGGTCGAGACAACGGAGGAGAGTTACTGATGCGTTTGACGAAGTTGGCGGGGGGGCTCGCCGTGCTGGTGGCGTTGTGGTGTGCACCGTCCCAGGCAGCAGACGAGATTGTCGTCGGTTTTGCCACCGCGGCATCCGGCTTCATGCAGGCCTACGATAAGCCGGCCCAGGATGCAGCGATGATCCGCATCGAGGAGATCAACAAGGCCGGCGGGCTGCTCGGCAAGAAGATCAAGGCGGTCTTCGCCGACACCAAGACCGACCAGGCCGAAGGCGCCAAAGCGGGCCTGGCCGTGCTCGACCAGGGTGCGGACCTCGTCATCGTCTCCTGCGACTATGATTTCGGTGCGCCAGCCGCCTTGCAGGCGCAGGCCGCCAACAAGGTCTCGTTCTTCCTGTGCGCCGAATCGATCAAGGCCGGAATCCCCGGCGTCGGCCCCTACTCCTTCTCGGCGTCCGTGCTGGCGGCCGTGCAGGGCGCAACCATGGCCGAATGGGCGTACAAGAAGAAGAACGCCCGCAGCTTCTACCGGCTGCTCGACAGCTGGACCGTCTACAACAAGGGCATCTGCGACGGCTTCGACTGGATGATGCCGCATCTCAAGGACGCCACGCTCGCCGGCAGCGATACCTTCAAGAATGACGACGCCTCGATCGCCTCGCAGATCACCCGCATCAAGAGCCTGCCCAAGGAACCGGACGCCATCATGCTGTGCACGATGATGCCGGGCGCAGTTTCCGCGGTGAAACAGATCCGGGCCGCCGGCATCAAGTCGATGATCCTCAACGGATCGAGCATGGATGGCAGCTATTGGCTGAATGCCGTCCCGGACCTCTCGAACTTCTATGTGCCGGTGCAGGGCTCGATCTACGGCGACGATCCCAATCCGAAGGTCGGCGAGTTCAACAAGAAATACAAGGAAGTGACGGGCGGCGATCCGTCGAGCCAGTATGTCTATCCGGGCTACGTCCTGATCGACGTCTGGGCCAAGGCGGTCGAGCGGGCCAAGACGACCGACGCCGAAGCCGTGGTCGCCGAGCTCGAGAAGATGAACAACGAGCCGACCCTGTTCGGACCGCGCACCTTCAGCAAGGAGCTGCACCACCAGAACCAGGGCCGGTACCTGATCGTCGATACCGAGCAGGGCAAGCCGAAGGTGATCGACGAGTGGACGATCTCGGAAAAGATTCCGGTCGACTATCTCGTGTCGAAATAGACCCTTGAAAGGCGCCGCAGCTCATAAATAGTCTGCGGCGCCCCTCACTCTGATGATCTAAAGAGCGCAGACGCCGGGAGAACGACGGGAAATGGTCACCATCAATTGCGACATGGGCGAGGCTTTCAGTATTTACAAACTCGGCGATGACGACAGCCTCATGCCCCTGATCGACGTTGCCAACGTCGCCTGCGGGTTCCACGGCTCCGACTTCAACCACATGCGCAGGACCGTGCGTCTGGCCAAGAAATACGGCGTCAAGGTCGGGGCGCATCCCTCGCTGCCCGATCTGCAGGGGTTTGGACGGCGCGAGATGAAGCTCGGCCGCGAGGAGATGACCAATTGCATCCTCTATCAGGTCGGCGCGCTCAAGGCCTTCCTGGATGCGGAGGGCATGGCCCTCAATCACATCAAGCCGCACGGTTCGCTCTATGGCATGGCTTCGCGGATGGAAGAGATCGCAGATGCGGTCTGCGATGTGGCCGACGTCTACAAGGTGCCGCTGTTCGGGATGAAAGGCACGCTGCACGAGACGGTCTACCCGCGTCGCGGCCACAGCTTTGTCGCCGAATATTACGCCGATCTCGATTACAATCAGGACGGCTCGCTGATCGTGACCCGCGAGCACGACGCCAAGGACCCGACCGAGGCGGCCTCGCGCTGCCTGCGCGCCATCACCGACGGCCAGACGAAAACGGTGGCCGGAAACGACGTCGCCGTGGGATCCGACTCCATTTGCGTCCATTCTGACACGCCGAACGCGGTCGCGATCACCAAGGCCGTGCGCGAGGCCCTCCGCTCCTATTTGCCGGCGCGCTAATCCGATCGACCCGCGACAATCACGAGGACACCATGGCTATCCAGCAGATCTTTTCTCCCCTGCCCGGCATTTTCTACCGCAAGCCCGCGCCCGACCAGCCGGCCTACAAGAGCGACGGCGACGCCATCACCGACAACGACACGATCGGCCTGATCGAGGTCATGAAGTCGTTCAACGAGGTCAAGGCCGGCATCACGGGCAAGCTCGTGCGATTCCTCGCCGAGAATGAAGACGCCGTGATGGCCGGTCAGCCGATCGCCGAGGTCGAGGTTTGAGGGCGCCCGATCGATCCATGACCATCCAAAAACTTCTGATCGCCAATCGCGGCGAGATCGCCGTGCGCATCATCCGCGCTGCGCGCGAGCTCGGCATCGCCACCGTGCAGGTCTACAGCAAGGCGGACAAGGAGTCGCTTGCGGTCCGGCTCGCCGACGAGAGCGTCGAGATCGGGCCGGCGCAGGCGTCGAAATCCTATCTCAGGCGTGATGCGATCCTGGCCGCAGCCAACGAGACCTCCGCCGACGCGATCCATCCCGGCTACGGCTTCCTTGCCGAGAACGCCGAATTCGCGGCGGCAGTGGAGGAAGCCGGGCTGGTCTTCGTCGGACCGACGGCGCAATCGATCCGCCTGATGGGCGACAAGGTCGCCGCACGCGCGGCGGCTGCCGCAGCTGATGTGCCCACAGTGCCCGGCAGCCGCGGCCGGCTGGAGTCGGCGGAAGAGGCGTTCGCCCTGGTGGAGACGACGGGCTTCCCGGTGGTGATCAAGGCGGCGGCCGGTGGTGGCGGTCGCGGCATTCGCATCGCGCGCTCGGCCGAGGAATTTCATCATCTGATGCCGCAGGCACAAGCGGAGGCGCTCGCCGCCTTCGGCGACGGAGGCCTCTACGTCGAGAAGCTGATCGAAGGCGCGCGGCACATCGAGGTGCAGGTGCTCGGCGACGGGCACGACGTCATCCATTGCTACGAGCGCGAATGTTCGCTGCAGCGGCGCCGGCAGAAGGTCTGGGAGGAAGCGCCCTCGCCATCGCTGCCGTCCGCCGTTCGGGAGCAGCTGTGCGCCTCCGCCGTTGCGCTCGCCAAGGCGGTGCATTACCGCGGCGCCGGCACGCTGGAATATCTCTATGACAGCAGCAGCGGCGCGTTCTATTTCCTGGAGATGAACACCCGTATTCAGGTCGAGCATCCCGTCACCGAGATGGTCACCGGCATCGACCTCGTGCGCGAGATGATCCGGATCGCGGGCGGCGAGCGCCTGCGCATCAGCCAGGATCAGGTGCGCCTGCACGGTCATTCGATCGAAGTCCGGATCAATGCCGAAGACCCCGCAAAGGGCTTCATGCCCAACCCGGGCACCGTGACTGCCCTCGACGTCCCCGGCGGCAACGGCGTCCGTTTCGATAGCATGCTCTATCCCGGCTATACGGTGCCGCCGTTCTACGACAGCCTGCTCGGCAAGCTGATCGTGCATGATGAGGACAGGGCCGCTGCGATCCGGCGACTCGCGCGTGCGCTGACCGAGTTGAACATCGAAGGCCTGGTGACGACCAAGTCTCTCCATCAGGCGCTCGCACAGGATTCCGAGGTGCAGGCGGCGCGGTTTCATACCGCCTGGCTGGAGCCATGGCTGGAAGCCAATGCCGCGCGGCTCGTCGCACCTGCCGCGCCAGCCCGTGCCGTCATCTCAGAACCCGCCCCGTCCGCAACAGGAGGCCAGTGATCCCGATGCAAACCAGATTTTCCTTCGGCGGCGATGAGCACATCTTCGCCGAGGTCGACGAAGCGATGTCGCTTGAGGCATTCTTCAAGAGTCTCTTCATCACCAACGCCGTGCGCGACGCCAAGATCAAGGGCGTGACCGAGATCTGCCCGGCCAACGCGTCATATCAGGTGAAGTTCGATCCCGACGTGATCAAGCCGGACGATCTGCTCGCCGAGCTGAAACGGATGGATGCGGCGGCCGACAAGTCCGAGCCCGTGATCGCGACACGGATCATCGAGATTCCTGTGCTCTACAACGATCCCTGGACGCATGAGACCCTGATGCGCTTCCGCGAACGCCATCAGGACCCGGCCAGCACCGATCTCGAATATTCCGCACGCATCAACAATCTCGACGGCGTCGATGCCTTCATCGAGGCGCATTCCAGCGCGCCCTGGTTTGTCTCGATGGTCGGCTTCGTTGCCGGCCTGCCGTTCCTGTACCAGATGGTCGAACGCCAGCGGCAGATCCAGGCCCCGAAATATCTGCGCCCGCGCACCGACACCCCAAAGCTGACGATCGGGCACGGCGGCTGTTTCAGCTGCATCTATTCGGTGCGCGGCGCCGGCGGCTACCAGATGTACGGCGTCACGCCGATGCCGATCTACGATCCCAACCAGACCATCAGCTATCTCAAGGACTTCATGTGCCTGTTCAAGCCCGGTGACATCGTGAAGTGGAAGCCGATCGACCGCGCTGCCTACGATGCGGCGGTCGCCGATGTCGACGCCGGCCGCTTCGCTCCCGTGATCCGCGACGTCTCGTTCTCGCTCGCCGAATTCAACCGCGACATCGACGGCTACAATCGCAAGCTGGAGGGCGTTCTCCATGGCCATTAAGGTGTTGAAGCCGGGTCTGGCGACCACTGTGCAAGACCTCGGACGTCCGGGCTATTATCACATCGGCATCCCGCTCTCGGGCGGCATGGACCGGCACGCGCTCGTGGCCGCAAATTTGCTGGTCGGCAATCCCGAAGGCGCTGCGGTGCTCGAGGCCGTCTTCATGGGGCCGGAGCTGGAATTCACCGACGACGCCATGGTCGCCGTGACCGGGGCCGAGCTGCCGCCGAAACTGGACGGCCAGCCGCAGCAGACCTGGTCATCCTTCAAGGTGAAGGCCGGCCAGAAGCTGTCGTTCGACTTCCTGAAGAAAGGCGCGCGGGCTTATATCGCGGTGGCCGGCGGCATCGACGTGCCGGTGGTGCTCGGCTCGCGCTCGACCTATGCGCTCGGCGCGCTCGGCGGCTTCAAGGGTCGCAAGCTGGAGGCCGGCGACGAGCTGCCGGTCGGTGTGGCGACAGCCGTTGCGGAAGGACGCACCGTCCCCGCCTCCCTGCGTGGCCTGCCCCCGGGCATGCCGACCGAGCTGCGCGTGATGCCCGGCCTCTACTGGCACCGCATCACCGAGGCCGCAGGCATCGGCTTCTTCGATGATACTTGGAAGGTCGCACCGGAGGCCGATCGGATCGGCTACCGTTTCAGGGGCGGCAAGCCGCTCGAATTCGTGCCGCGCGAGCCGCCCTTCGGGGCCGGCTCGGATCCCTCCAACATCACCGATGCCTGTTATCCCTATGGTTCGATCCAGGTGCCCGGCGGCACCGAACCGATCGTGCTGCATCGAGACGCGGTGTCGGGTGGCGGCTACTTCATGGTCGGCACCGTGATCTCCGCCGACATGGATCTGATCGGCCAGTTGCAGCCGAACACGCCGGTGAAGTTCGTCAAGGTGGACATGGAGACGGCGCTGTCGGCCCGCAAAGACAAAGCCGAACTGCTGGCTGGGCTCCGCTCCTCGCTCGCGGCCTAATCGCCGGAACTGGAGTCCCCCTTCTGCCTCCGCACGGGACAGCTGGCTCAAGAGGCTGACGACAAGACCCCGGCCCGATCGTCGCATGTCGAGCGATCGGGCACGGCAATTGCTGCGTAGAATTGCGTCCCATCCTCGGAGTGCGTGATATGCAGGCCAGTTACGCGACCGCCGACATCCCCCGCCACAGCCGCCGACAGTTCTGGCAGGACGTCGTATCCAGGATCTATTTTCCGCTGGATCTGTCCTTCCCGGGACGTCGCGACTTTCAGGGCAGCCTGGCGGCGTGGTCGCTGGGCCCGGTGTCCGTCTCCCGCAATGTCTCGGATGGCCTGCTCTACAAGCGCCATGCGCACCATCTCCTCGCCGAACGCGAAGAGAGCTACCTGATCACGGTACCCGACCATGGCGAGATCCGCTTCGCGCAGGACGGCAAGGACGTCCGCTGCGGACCCGGAGCGTTCCTGATCGAGCGGAGCCACTCGCCATATGAGTTCAGTCATCGCGATCCCGCCGCGCTCTGGGTGCTGAAGATTCCGGGCGCCGCGCTGCGCGCGCGCATCGGCTGCCCGGAACGTCTTGCCACCCGGCAGATCGATGCCGCACGCGGCGCCGGCGCCCTCTTCGTCGATACGCTCCGCCTGACCGGCGCACGGATCGAGGAGATCGATGAACCGGCGCGCGCGCTGACCGGCAGACATCTGATCGACCTCCTGGTGATGGCGGTCGAATCCGATCGGAGCGAGCTCGTCGGCCAGTCCTCCTCGGTGCGCAACGCGCACCTGCATCGCTGCGAACATTTCATCCGGACCCATCTCGACGACATGCGGCTCGTCCCCCAGGTGGTGGCCGATCGATGCGGTATCTCGCTGCGATATTTGCACCAGATCTTCGAGGCCGAGGGCATCACCGTGTGCAGCTACATCCGCAACCAGAGGCTCGCGATGTGCGACGCCATGCTGCGCGATCCGGCGTGCCGGAAGAGCCTGGCTGAAATTGCCTATCATTGGGGGTATGGCGACCAGGCGCAGTTCAGTCGCCATTATCGCAGTCGTTTCGGTCGCACGCCGAGCGAAGCGCGCGCTGCATACCGCGCCTGCGATGCCTGAAAATCGCTATCGCCACCGTCTGGATCGCGATAAAGCTTACGCTTCCGTCCTCAGAAAGCCACCTTGTCCATGCGAACGAATTCCCTGCAGAGCAAAGATATCGCCCACCAGATCCATCCCGCGACCAATATGAGGCGGCATGAGCGCGTCGGTCCGATCGTGATCAGCCGCGGCTCCGGTATCTATGTCTATGACGACGAGGGGCGCGAATATATCGAAGGCCTTGCGGGCCTGTGGAGCGTGGGGCTCGGTTTCGGCGAGAAGCGGCTGGTCGAGGCGGCGACGCGGCAGATGGCCAAGCTGCCCTATTACCACATCTTCACCCACAAGTCCCACGAGCCCTCGACGCTCCTGGCCGAGAAGCTCGTCTCCCTGGCCCCTCCCGGACTGAAGCATGTGTTCTTCACGAATTCCGGTGGGGAAGCCAACGACAGCGCGATCAAGTTCGTCTGGTACTACAACAACGCGCTCGGTCGCACCGAGAAGAAGAAGTTCATCGCCCGCCAGGGCGCCTATCACGGTATCACGATCGGCGCCGGCAGCTTGACCGGGCTGCAGGCCAACCAGCGCGGCTTCGACCTGCCCCTGCCCTTCGCCAAGCACGTGACTTGCCCGCATTACTATCGCTTCGGGCTGCCCGGCGAGAGCGAGGAAGCGTTCACTGAACGGCTCGCGACCGAGCTCGAAGAGCTGATCCTCAGCGAGGGACCGGACACGGTGGCCGCCTTCATCGGCGAACCGCTGATGGGCGCCGGTGGCGTGATCGTGCCGCCCGTGAACTACTGGCAGCGCGTCCAGGAAGTATGCCGCAAATACGACGTGCTCGTCATCGCCGACGAGGTGATCAACGGGTTCGGTCGTCTCGGCACCACGTTCGGCTGCGACACTTTCGGCATCAAGCCGGACATCCTGGTCTGCTCCAAGCAGCTGACGTCGTCCTACCAGCCGCTTGCCGCCGTACTCATCAGCGACACCATGTATCAGGCGATGGCCGATCAATCCGACCGGCTCGGCACCTTCGGGCATGGCTATACCACCAGCGCGCATCCGGTCGCGACCGCGGTTGCGCTGGAGAACCTCGCGATCATCGAGGAGCGCGGGTTGGTCGCGCACGCTGCCGAGGTCGGCGCTTACTTACGCGAAAAGCTGGCGCGCTTTGCCGATCATCCGCTGGTTGGCGAAGTCCGCGGCCGCGGCCTGATCGCGGCGGTCGAACTGGTCGCCGACAAAGCGACCAAGGCGCGCTTCGAGCCGATCGGCAAGGTCGGCATGAAGTTCTTCGACCGCGCCCATGATCACGGCCTGATCATCCGCAACATCGGCGACAGCATCGCAATCTGTCCCCCCATGATCATCACCCGGGACCAGATCGACGAACTGCTGAAGCGCTTCGCCGCGACGCTCGAGGACGTCAGCGCCTGGGTTAGCGCCGGCATGCCGGAGGCTTGATCGGCCGATCTCGCCCCCCTCTTGGCAGGGCTATCGCATATGGCGACGATCGACTTCGCAACGATAGGCCTGCCAATTGGATACCGGTCATAGCCGGGCTCGTCCCGACGGCGCGGTCGAAGCCGCTTCGGCGCGGCGAAGGTCCGGTCATCCACGCCCTGAAGTCGTTGAGGCGGCAAAACATGCGCTCGATGAGATTGCGTCGTTTGTAGGCCTTGGCATCGTACCGGCCGCCAATGCCCAGAAAAAGCAGAGAATTTCGTACCGAGTTCACCCCGCTAAAGTTCAACTCCTCCGCGTCTCCGGTTTGAAATCAAAGCAAGAAGCCACGATCGCGCCAACGATGGCTGCGCCGGCGGCGCTGGCAACGAGGGTCCATCCGCCGGCTGTCACAAGCGCTCCTGCGGCGGCCGTACCGATAGCTCCGGCAACGTAGTAGAGCAGCAAATAGGCCGAGTTCAGCACGCCTGAGCGAGCGGGATCGAGCCGGACGATATCGGCTTGGTTTGCGACCTGCGCGGCAAAACAACCGGCATCGAATACTGCAAGGGCCGGAGCTGACGCGAGTGGCTGACCGAGCGACGATAGGAGGATGAGCGCCGAAGCGGCTGCAGCCGTAAGGCCGGCAAGCTTGACTCGACGCGCGCCATACCGGTCCGCAAAGCGTCCGGCCACTGGTGTGACGAAGAGACCGAGCAGCCCGACAAGGCTGTAGAGACCGATCGCATCAGCGTTCAGCGACCACGGCGGCTGTGCCAGTGAGATCGCGAGCCCTACCCATATGGTGCTGAACGCAAAGAACCAGAGCATGCCCGCCGCTGCGGACAGGCGCAGTTGCGGAAACAGAATCAACAGCGCCGGCACCGAACGCAGTGTGAAGAAGTACCCCTTTGTGGGCTGCGGTCGACTAGCCGGCAGCCTCAGAGCCGTCGCCAGCGCGGCAACGCAACAGGCGCCAGCGAAGCAAAGCAGCATTGCCCGCCATCCGACCCATGTCGACAGCAGACCGCCGACGAAGCGCGACAGCAGAATGCCGGCCGAGATGCCGGCGGAGATAAGGCCCATCTGCCTGCCCCGGTGTGCAGGCGCTGCGAGCTTTCCGACGATCGCGCTCGTCTGCGCGGCGACCGTGGTCATCGCTCCGACAAGAACGAAACAGACGAGGAGAAGGCCCACGCTCGGCGCCATCGAGGCAGCAATCAGCGCTGCGGCCAGCGCAAGGAGTTGACCGGGGATCAATCGCCGCGGGTTCACATGGTCGGCCAGCGGCACGAGCAGCGCCAGCCCCGCAAGATAGCCGAGCATGACGCCAGAAACCGTCATGCTGATCGCGCTCGGCGTGGTGCCGATATCCTGCGCGATTGCATCGAGGCTCGGCTGGATTGCGTAATTGTTGGCGATCGCTCCACCGGCCGTGACGGCCAAAAGGACGATCAAGCCGGCGGAAAGCGGCGTCTCTCGCGGGTCGGCCAGAGTGGTCACGCGGCCCCCCGCACGGCGATAGCCTCGACCTCGACGAGGATTGTGTCCTCGACGAAAGGCAACGCATGCACCAGCGAAAACGCCGGTCGGATCGCATTATAGACCTCGCCATGGGCACGCGCTGCGTCCTGCCAATGCTCGAAATCGGCGACGACCAGCCGGCTTTGCACGACATCGGCCAGAGCGAAGCCGTTCTCCGTCAGAACCTTTTCGATCGTGCCGAGAGCGTCCCGGGTCTGGGCGTAGACATCGGCACCCTGACCTGCCGTCCCCGAAATGTAGATCGTGTCGTTCACGATAACGGCCCGCGAATAGCCGACCTTCGGCTCCCACGAGGAGCCAGTGCTGACGAGCGTGCGCATGACGTTCCCTATATAACCACTGAGGTAGTAGTTGATACTATTGTCACTTACTACCATAGTAGTCAATAGATTCAAATCCGCTTCTTTGAGGAGCCGCCTGCGCGCAGACGCAGTCGGCCTGAGTGCCATGGCCACCGACCCTGAACTGATCAACACACTGATACGTCTTGGCTTTTCACAATATGAGGCACAGGCTTACATCGCGCTGGTCGGCCAAGGTGCCCTGACGGGTGCCGAGGTCAGCCGAGGCGCGGGCGTACCGCCGTCCAAAATTTACGAAACGCTCGGACGGCTGGAGAGCAAAGGAGCGGTTCTGGTCAACCGTTCTGAACCAGTGCGCTACTCTGCCGTTCCGCATGCCGACCTGCTGGCCGTCGCCCGGTCTCGTTTCGAAGCTGATGTCTTTGCCGCCAAAGAAAAGCTCGATCACTTGCCCGTTCAGGAGGAACTCGGCCTTGTCTGGTCACTGCGCAGCCGTCAGACGATCGTTCAGGCTTTCGCGCGTGTCACGGCCGGAGCCGAGCGCCACATCTTTGCGGGCATCTGGGACGAGGAGATGGACGAGATCGGTCCGCTGCTCGAGCAAGCGACAGCGCGTGGGGTCGATACTCAGGTGGCAATCTATGGCAAACGGACGCTTGTCGGACCGCACACATACGATCTCTCCGAATGCGGGGCGAGCGCGCGCTTGCGCCTTTCCGGACGCCGGCTGGCCGTTGTCGTGGCAGATGACAGCCAGACTGTCGTCGCCGAATTCGGCGACCGCACGCCCGATCAGGCTGTTTTGACGACCAACCCGGTGACGATCCTTCTTGCGGTCGAATACATCAAAGCCGATGTCAGCGGTCGCCTGCTCATCAACGCGATGTCGGCGAGCGAGTATCGGCGGGTTCTGGCGACGCCGGATATGCGGGCGATTCTGAGCCCAGCCGTAAGCCAATGAGCCCAGCCGTAAGCCAAGTCGATGAGACATGACCCAAGACTTTCCATGCCTCCGCTGCCCGGCCTTTCCTTGACAGGGAGGCTGCGAGACAGGCTCACGCGCATGACTGAGCGCCTTCTATTGTAGGCAACTCGTGGGCACGGCGCCATTGAGAGCTTGAACGTGGACACACCACGAACGCGCCCTTGCCACCCTACGCTGGCTGCTTTGGTCACTGCAATCTCAGTTCAATTTTGTCCTCTTGCTCGTCACCGCCGGGGCCGTGAGCCGAAATGATTTCAATAAGCCAATCAAACACCGTTGGCCCCTTGCGCAAGAGTGCGGCATTCAATTCTCTTGTGACGTGGTCCCTGTTGGCGGGATGACATCGCCCCAGTCGTAGCTGTAACTGTCGGACGGTCTCTTCGTATCCGAGACGCTGCTTGGATATTCCGTGGTTATGCCAACAAAGTATGAAGCCTCCATCCGGGGTCCCGAAGCCACCTCGCAGGATGTCGTTGAATGCGTCCAAATTCTTGCCCCACGGCCACGTCCCCACGCTGCGGCCGAAATGATCGAAGAATTCCTCCAAGGTAGAAAAACTTAGTCCTTCGATGTGAAACGTGGATCTTGTATCGGTCACGTAACGCGTCCCTGCATTTCGTCCGACCTATCGTAGCAGAAGCAGGTGCGTGACGTTAGCTTCGGGTCACTTGCTGCTTTCCTGGATCAACAGCCGCTTCGATCGGTTTCCCCCTGACAGCTGCCCGACTTCTGCGATGCCGGATTTCCGCGGCAGCGGAAGGCGACAGCAGCGATGTCGGGAAGACTTCTGGTATGAGTCACAAGCGGCCTATCGGCCCCCGACTTCCGGTCGAGGCCCGGAAGCTGACATCGCGGACGCAGACCGGAAGGTCCGGGACGGGCCACAAGCAGAAGATGATTGGAGAAACCTACGCTGCTACAATAAGCAAGTAATCACGCTGCAATACACTCACGTTTTGGAGGTCATAGTGGTCCACGATCTGATCGCAGCAGCCGAGAAAGTTGATGACGAACGGGCATTCATTCAGCTCTTGCAGACGATGGCGCTGGATTGGGAAGATCAGCGGGAAAAGGAGTTAGTGAACCCATCGTCACCATACTCGGCGGGAGCAAACGGCTGGGAAAGCGGCTCCATCGGACAATTTTTGGAGTCTGCAGCAGCTTGGGCCGAGGACACGCTGCCCACCGCTGACTCTCGGCCAGACGTATCTGATGTTTGGCGTCGCGCGGCGATGATCGTAGTCGCAGGAGCATTTTATGAATGACACAGTTTAGCAAGCGTAGGGTGGGCAAAAGCGCCGCCATCAGCGGCGCGTGCCCACCATCACGGTTTGTATTGATAAGCAACTCGTGGACACGGCGCCTTTGAGAGCTTGAACGTGGACACACACGCTTGCGCCTTTGTCCACCCGATGCTCGCTAACTAGAATTCGATAAGACAATCCAAAACTATCTTCTCTGTATGAGCGTTTCATAGGATCGCTGTATCGAAATCAGCTTGAGCCCAAGCTGAGCATCATGTTCGAGCGTACCGGCTACGAAACCATGTCCGAGGCCAATTCGGGTACAAGTCGTGTGACCGGTAACGATTCTTACCGAGTCGCTATCGAGTGTTCCCCTGACGACCCTTTCGACCCGAGCATTCATCACAGCCAATCGACCATAGTACGGGGAGCTAATATCGGCTTCTCTGCTGACGATTGTCACCTCGACGACGACTGGCGCATCGATTCCCTCGGGGATATGGTCAAAGAGCACACCAGTTTGTACGCTCGCCACCGCGCAGGCATCTGCCCGGTCGAATACAATACAACCAACAATCAAGCAAAGCGCACAAAGCCATGTCGTCTTCCATTTACGCATATTTGCACGCCGACCGCCAATCATCGCACCACGATGCCAAGTCTTCGAAAAGTCTGCAACGGGTCGAGGGCGGCTTTTCAGCAAGCGTAGGGTGGGCAAAGCGCCGCCATCAGCGGCGCGTGCCCACCATCATGGTTGTATTGATAGGCAACTCGTGGGCACGGCGCCATTGAGAGCTTGAACGTGGACACACCACGAACGCGCCTTTGCCCACCCTACACTGGCTATGGCGTGCCGAGCGGCGCGCTGTTTCTGTGTGCATCCTTAGAGGTGGGCTAACGCCAAGCTATTTGAGCTGGAGAGAGTCGGGACCGCGAACCTCAGTCCAGTGTGTGACGCCGAGTGCACTCGATAGCACTTGCATTACGACGGAGTTGTTGAGGACAGCATCTTTGGCGTGATTCACTTGGACTCCCCTGATTCCGCTCCTCCAGACCGCGTCTGGTCGAACTTCTGGCTTTCCCTGCCACCGGCGGGTAAAGTAGAAAACTCGCCACTCCTCGCCGGGGAGACGATAGCAGCCCTCAATATGGTCGCAATCTTCCGGATAGTAACAATCGAAGCTAATCTCGGCATTCATTCGGAGCGCCACTGAGGCAGCACAATTGCCGAGCCTGTGACTGCCGGGGGCAGTACCCCAAAAGATGAGCGGATGACAAGTGGCCCGAGGTCCGTTGTGGGTCTTGGCCGCGTGAAAACGTTTTGTTGCGGGGGGCGCCGCGTTGAACCCCGTGGGGTCCCCGGATTGGCGCCGA
>NZ_JAUEZC010000016.1:0-70853 GCF_032489995.1 Bradyrhizobium sp. SZCCHNGR1005 | reverse complement strand
GGTCACCGCAAACACCATGGTCAAAAACAACACCCGATATACCCAGCAATCGCTTGACAGCTAAGACAGTCGCCGGGTTCAGCCTTGACGGGCTGTCCCGGAATGACGGTACTTGTGACGCAGTAAAGATAGCCAAATACAGATCCGAGAGCGGATCCAACTCCGGCCCTACTGCGACAGCTTCACGAAGTCCGGAAACTTCAGTTTCCCTTCCGCGATCGCCGGCGGCCACACGGTGACCTGCTTGCCGCTCTGCCATTGGAAGACGAGACCGGTGATGTAGCCGGGACCCGACTTGAGCCCGTGGGTGAACTCGTCGTCCTTGCCGTAGAAGGCGAGGCGGCCGATCGTGCCTTCGTAGTTCGTCTTCTCGAGCTCGGCGACCATCTTGTCCGGATCGGTCGAGCCAGCGCGCTTAATCGCTTCCGCGATGATGTAAACGTCGTCGTATCCGGTGTAGCCGGTATAGGCGGGCGGCGTGCCGAACTTGGCCTTGAAGGCCTGCGCGAACGGCTTGGTCTTCGGCGTCACCGCGACCTCCGGCGTCGCGACGGCCAGCGACGGAATACCTTCGGCCGCGCCGTTGGTATCGTTCCAGAAGGTCGGGCTGAGCGCCTGCGCGCTGATGCCGAACATCGGCACCGGCACCTGTTGGTTCTTCCACTGCACGGTGGGCTGTACGCCGACGTGGGAGATGCCGGTGACGATCACGTCCGGCTTCTTGGCCTCCATATTGTTGAAGATCGGCGTGAAGTCGGTGGTGTCGGGCGAGAAGCGGATGTGCTCGACCACCTTCAGCCCGGCCTTGGGCAGGCACGCCTCGTAGCCGACGTCCAGCGGCTTGGTCCAGGCCGCGTCCTCGCTCATGATCGCGGCGGTCTTGAACTTGAGCTGATCGGCCAGCAGGTCCTTGGCCGCATCGCAGACCAGCTGGGCCTGCGCCGCCGAGGTCAGGTAGCCGTGAAAGGTGTATTTGTTTTTCTCATAGTCGTTGTGGATCGCCTTGGTGATCTCGTTGGAGGCCGCGCCCGGGGTGATCAGGGGCAGCTTCAGCCGCGCGGCCCAGGGCTCCAAGGCCAGCACCACCTCGCTGATGTAGCTGGCGATTACGGCCGACACCTTGTCCTCATTGGCGGCGCGCTGGAAGGCGCGCACGGCATCTGCCGACGATGAGTGGTCGTCGTAGGTGACGATCTCGATCTTGCGCCCGAGCACGCCGCCTTTGGCGTTGATCTCATCGGCCGCGATCTGCGCGCCGCCGGGCGTGGCGGCACCGGCGATCGCCTGCACTTCGGCGATCACGCCGATCTTGATAGGATCGCCGGACTGCGCGTATACAGGCGCGGTCAGGCAGAGGGTCGTGGCCGCGGCCAACATGGCAAGCGGCGGCGAACAGGCATCGAACCGAAGCATGCGTTTCTCCCTTGACGATCTTGTTGGGCCAACTTGTTAGTTGTGCCGCGCGCGTATAGGTCGCGCGCATGTCAAGTGTAAGCCGCGCTCACGCGGCTTGGAAAGCGCGTTCGGATCGATCTTGGCCTATTGCTGCACTGCGCTTGCGGGCGGCAGCGGCTCGCCGCTGATGTCGGGCTCGGCGGCGTCCAGGCTGAGCACCTGGGCTGCGGCCGGAAAGGCCGCATCCGCCATCGCCGCGTGCCCTTCGGCGGACGGGTGTACCGCGCCGCCATAGACCGCCGACAGCACACCCCAGGTCGCATCGTGGATATCGGAGGGCTGCATCGCTGCCGGCAAGCCTTGCGGATAGGTCATCGCGGCAAAATAGCTGTCATTGGCATCGCGGATCCAGCGTGCCCGCGGCAGATAGGCCCGGTACTCGCTGGCGCCGCGGCCGCAGCGCAAGGGGTCATTGGCGGCATTGACGATGTCGGGATCGAAGCTGTCGCCCTTGGCAGAGAAGCAGTCGCGGTCGAATACGGGATCGCTCGCGGCGCGCGCGCAAAAACCGTGGTCGGCGAACGCAGCCTGATGCGCATCGACAAAGGTCATGCGGTCGCTGCGCGGATCGCGGCACAGCACGCCGCCCTGGCACTGCGCCAGTGCCTTCAGGGTCGGCAGGAACTCGTTCTCGACAAAGGCGGTGACATTGGCGAGCCGCTGCGGATCGGCGGAGAAAGCGGGGTGGATGTCGAACCCCGCCCGCCCGCCAGGGCAGGGCGCACCGCCACTGGCGAGCGCCGGATTGCCATAGGACGTGTAGATCACATGCGAGAGGTCGCTGACCAAGGGCTTGAGGGCCTCGCGCAACTTGGCGAAGCCCTGCGGCAGGTCGCGCGCAAGCTCGGCGCGGGAATCCTCCACCGAGCCGATCAGGCCGATGCGCTTGAACAGGGTGCGCTCGGTCGGCGTGTCCACGATGACGTCGGACACGAGACCGGAGAAGTTGATGTCGTTGGCGCCGATCGACAGCAGCACGAGGTCGAGCCGGCGATCCGGCTGGCGCCGCTTGGCCGCCGTGAGTGCCTCGCGCAATTCGGAAAGCTGGCCGTTGACGCTGCTCTGGCACGTCGCGATCGAGCGGCCGGGCGGGCATTCGCGCGCCCGCTGGCTGCCGAACAGGCCGTCGGCAATGGTGGCACCAGTGCAGGCGAGCGGCAGATAAGTGACCGCGATGTGCGGATAGCGCACCGCGAGCGCGAGCGCCGTGCGGGTCTGATAGCTGTAGAGCGAGCGATGGCAGGCTGCATTGAACCAGACGGCGCTGTGGCGCTGCCAGTTCTGCAGCGTATCCGGCGCTTCGCAGGCACGGCCGCCTTTGAAGCCGGCGCGGCTCGGCCGGTAATATTGCCCGGTCGCGCCGCCGAGATAGGAGCGGAAGCAGAAGCCTTCGTCGGCCAGCGCGATCGCGCGGTCGGGATTGCCCTCTCCCGAGGCGATGCTGTCGCCGAGACCGGCGATGAAGATGTCGCGCACCTGGATGCCGGCGGATACCCGCTGGCTGCCGTCCGCGCTGGAGACGTCGACCGTGGCGACGGTCTGACGGCCATAGCGGACACGCAGGTTGACCGGCTCGGCACAGTCGAAGGTCGAGCTTTGCGGGCCGTCACCATCGTCGAACGACCAGGCGCAGGTGGCGCCGACCGGGACCGCGCCGGTGAGCCGCACCGTGATCGGGTGATCGATCGGGGTGAGATAGCTCTCCTTCACATTGTCGCGGGTGCAGGGCTCGTTGACGCGGCCCTGCAGATCGATGCAGAGCCGGTTGACGATGTTGCGAGCCCAGCCGCGGCCGTCGCTCTGCAGTTCGAGGCCTTGCTCGGCGGCGAGGATGCTGCGGTCGCGCGCAGCGTCCACGTGAAGCAGGAAGTCGCGCTCCTCGCGGAACAGGCGGAAACGGTTGCGCACCTCCCAGCTGATCTGCATCGGGGTGGCGGTGATCTGGGCGCCGACCGGCGAGGTCGGAATCACGGAGAGCGCGGGCGCGAGCAATGCGGCCGCCAGCAGCAGGCGAAGGGAATCTGGGATCATGGCGCGACGTTTCACGGCAAAGATGCGGCGGAAATAAGAGGGCCGCCTGTCAGATCAAGCCGATTGCCTGGGACAAGTCAGCCATGCCTCAGCTCGGTGCTGCGCCGACATCGCGTCGGATCAGCGCCGCGAGTGCTGTTTCAGCCGCTGCGGCAGCGGGGCCGGCGCAGGAGTTGCCGTGGCTTGAGGCGGCGTGACATGGCGGCGGGATACGTCGTTGAGCTTGCGCCGTTCCTGCCAGGGCTGCACGACATTCATCCAGAGTTCCCGGAACCCCATGATCGAGATTGCCGTGGCGAACGGGATGACGAAATAGAGGACGCGGAACACCAGCAGCGTGGCGAGCAGCTGCTCGCGCCCGAACTGCGGCAGCGCCACCAGCATCGCCGCGTCGAACACGCCGATGCTGCCCGGCGCATGGCTGGCGAAACCCAGCAAGGTGGCCAGGATGAAAACCACCGAGAGCGACATGAAATCGATCGGCGGGTCGGAGGGCACCAACAGATACATGGCCAGCGCACAGAAGCCGAGATCGACCACGCCGATCAGGATCTGCACAAAGGTCAGCCGGGTCGAGGGCAGCACGACTTTCCAGCCGTTCTGGCCGAGCTTGCGGCGGTCCTTGCCGGTCGCGAGCCAGCCGAGATAGGCGAAAATCGCCAGAACGAGCCCGACGCCGATCAGTCGGTTCACCGCCTCCGGCAACTGGTCCATCGTGGAGGCGGCGGACGGGTGCAAGATCATGCCGATGCCGAGCACGAAGATATTACCGAGCCAGAAGGTCAGCCCGGACAGAAAGCAGATCTTGGCGACGTCGATCGCGCTCAGTCCATAGTCGGAGTAGATCCGGAAGCGAATGGCGCCACCGGTGAAGACGGTCGCGCCGATATTGTGGCCGATCGAATAGCTCGTGAAGGATGACAGCGCTGCGATCCGGTAGGGCACGTGCTTCTTGCCGATCGTCCGCAGGGCGAAGAAATCGTAGAAGGTCAGGGTACAAAACGCACCGACGACGCAGAGTGCGGCGAGCGCGATGTGTCCGGGAGGGATGTCGGCCAAGGCGGTCAGGATCACGCCGCCGTCGACCCCCCGGAGCGTGCGCACCAGGGTGGTCACCGCGAAGGCGATGATGGCGAAGCTTGCTGCGATTCCAAGCCGCTTCCAGCCGATCCATTTCTTGAAACCGCGCCCGAGCGCAGTCAGCAGACGCTGCATTCATCCTCCCGGCGGGGCGGCACCACAGATGTGAAGAGGGGCGAAACCATTACTCGATGGCGGGCGGGAATTCCATTACGGAGAGTTCCTTACGGCAAAACACGCCTCTTGTGCAGTCCTTGACAAGGCCGGCTTCAGCTTTCGAACGTGCTGACCCGTCATACGTCGGTCACATAATGTTGACGCCCTGGATTTGTCACAATCACGTCGCCGCCAACGTCCGATTGCGCCGCGCAGTTCCGCAAATGGGGCACGCTCCGATGTTTGTGCTGTGCCGGAACAACGGGCCAAGCCACCGGTTAGCCGAGCGCAGACCACCAGATGAACGCGCGAAAACGATGGCCGGGAGCCAACGGCGTTCCGAGCGCAAGGAGGCGAGACAATGGGACTGTTTACCAAAGACATCAAAACCATGAACGACCTGTTCGTTCACCAGCTGCAGGACATCTATTACGCCGAGAACCAGCTGGTCAAAGCGCTGCCGAAGATGGCCAGCAAGGCCAGCGATCAGCGGCTGAAACAGGGATTCCTGACCCACCTGGATGAAACCAAAACGCACGTGCAGCGGCTTGAGCAGGTGTTCAAGATGCAGGGCATCCAAGCCAACGCTGTCGACTGCCCGGCCATCGACGGGATCATTGAGGAGGCCGAGGAGGTGGCCGGCGAGGTTGCCGACAAGGCCGTGCTGGACGCGGCTTTGATCAACGCCGCGCAGGCCGCCGAGCATTACGAAATCGTCCGTTACGGCAGCCTGATCGCCTGGGCCAAGCAGCTCGGCCGCAAGGATTGCGCGACCATCCTGCAGAAGACGCTCGACGAGGAGAAGGCGACGGATAAGAAGCTGACCAGCCTGGCCGAAGGTGCGGTGAACCTGCGCGCGGCGAGCTGATCTCTCGCCCGAAAATGGTTCAGCTGAGGCAAAACGCCGCGCCCCGCGCGGCGTTTTGGCGCCAGGCAGTCCTCATGCTTCAGCCGCCATGGCGCATGTGATCGATGGTTCGACCGATATCGAAGCATCGTGGTGCGCGCCAGGGCTAATTAACAGGCCGTCCTCAAGATGAGAGGTGCCGGCATGACTCGCTTATCGCTCGCAACAGATACCTCACGGCTAGCCGCGGCGCGGCAAGCTCCGCCATCCCGGCTGGCGAGCGCGCTCACATTGACCGCCATGAGTCTCGGCTTCGGCGTCGTCCAGCTCGACGTCACCATCGTCAACACCGCGCTCGCCAGCATCCGATCTGCCCTCGGGGGCGGCGTGGCTGAGCTGCAATGGGTGGTGAACGCCTATACGATCGCGTTTGCCGCCTTCATCCTGACCGCGGGGGCGCTCGGCGATCGGCTCGGCGCCCGACGTATCTTCATGGGCGGATTTGCGCTGTTCACGCTCGCATCCATCGGCTGCGGCCTCGCGCCCGACGCCATCAGCCTGATCGCGCTCCGCGGCATCCAGGGCCTGGGGGCAGCCGTCCTCGTTCCGAACTCGCTTGCGTTGCTGAACCATACTTATGCCGATGCCAAGCAACGAGGGCGTGCGGTGGGAGTCTGGGCCGCCGGCGCGAGCCTCGCTTTGACTGCCGGCCCCTTCGTAGGCGGCACCTTGATCGCGCTGGTCGGCTGGCGCGCCATCTTCTTTGTCAACGTGCCCATTGGTCTTGCGGGACTTTGGCTCGCGAAGATCTATGCGCAGGAGACGCCGCTCCATGCCGACCGCTCGGTCGACCTGGCCGGGCAGGTTGCGGCGATCACTTCGCTCGGGGCGCTCGCAGCGGCCGTGATCGAAGCCGGCGCACGGGGCTGGACCGATCGCGCCGTCCTGCTGGGTTTCGCCATCGCGATCGCCGCAGGCGTCGTCTTCGTCTGGCAGGAGGCACGCACCCGGCAGCCGATGCTGCCCTTGATCTTGTTTCGCAACCGTCTGTTTGCGCTGTGCGCGCTGGTCGGCCTGTTGGCCAACGTCTCGATCTACGGCCTGATCTTCGTGTTCAGCCTGTATTTCCAGGAGATCAATCACCTGTCGGCGTTCGCGACCGGGCTTGCCTTTGTGCCCATGCTCGGCGTCGTGTTCCCGGTCAATCTGGCCGCGCCGCGCCTGGCCGAGCGGATCGGTCCACGCGCCACCATCGCGCTCGGTGCAACGCTGTCGGCGCTGTCTTGCCTGGCGCTGCTGCGGACTGCGCCGGGAACGCCTTATTGGGTGGTCGGTCTGCAGCTGATCGGTGTGAGCAGCGGGCTCGGTCTGCTCGTGCCGCCGTTGACCTCGACCCTGCTTGGCAGTGTCGAGAAGTCCCGGTCCGGCGTGGCGGCCGGCGTGTTGAATGCGACGCGGCAGACCGGCAGCGTGATCGGAGTGGCCTTGTTCGGAGCGCTGATCGGGCAGCCGGATGCCTTCATCTCGGGGCTCCGATGGTCGCTCGTCATTTCTGCCGCGGTGCTTTTGACGGCCGCGGGAGTGATCCGCTGGGGCGCGTCGGCGCAGCATGGGCGATGAGGCGCGACGAAGGAGAGGCGATCACGCCTTCCGTAACGCGAAATTGGCCCCGCAAAACGCCATCAATGCGCCGAGGCCGAGCGCGGCAATGCCGGCCAGCACGCCCGCGATCGAAGGTGTCGGGCTTGGTCCAGACAGCGTCTGGCCGGCGCCAATCAGGAGCAGGACGCCGATGCCGATCAGGAAGTGCTGCATTCGTTTCGGGATATCTCCGGAAACGGCACTATGCATCAGGCTCGCGATGAAATAGCCGCCGGCGAACGCAACGGTTGCGATCAGCCACCAGGCGATGGCCGAGCCGGCCGGCATGAACGCCCCGGTGTCCGTCCGCCACAGCCCGCCGAGATCCAGCCCATAGCGCGCGCCCATCATGTGCACGGCGAGCGCGAGCAGCACGCCTGCAGCCATGGCGCCGGCCAGGATCAACAGTCGGGGGAAATGGGTCGTCTCGGTCATGAGCGATGTGTAGGATAAGCGGCAGGCTTCGTGCAAGCAGTGAGGCTGATCCATTCACGCACAGGAAATGACGTCCGCAGACGATGACGCCACGGTCAGTTATGCCTTCAAGGCGTCGCTGATCGGGACCGCGCATCGGTTCGAGCTGACCGACGAGGGGGTGTCGTGGCGCATCGGCGCACGTGCCGGGCTCTGGCCCTATGCCGAGATCGCCGCCGTGCGGCTCTCCTATCGGCCGGTGTCGATGCAGGCACGGCGCTTTCGCGCCGACATCACCCATCGCAGCGGCGCGCGGCTCAGCCTGGTTTCGACCTCCTGGCAGACCGCGACGCTGGTCGCGCCGCAGAGCGAGGGCTACCGCCGTTTCGTCACGGCGCTGCATGCGCAACTCGCTGCGCATCACAGCCAGGCGGTGCTGACCGCCGGGCTCGGGCAAACGACGTATGCTGCAGCGCTGGCGCTTGTCGCATTGCTCGGGCTTGCCATCGCCGCACTGTTCGTTCGCGCCTTGCTGGCAGGCGAATGGTCGGGCGCGCTATTTCTTGTCGGCTTCGTTGCGCTGTTCGCCTGGCAGGTCGGCGGCTTCATCGTCCGCAACAAGCCGCGCAGCTACACGTTCGCGGACATTCCGTCCGGGCTGTTGCCGTGATCCCGGCGAGACGTCATCGGACGCAATCAAATGTGACTTCTACGGCTAGGGAACAGAGGCATGCTGTGCGCGATAGGTGAGGACAGGATCTATGCAGGACCGATCGCTGAGGCTGCCGGACGCCGCCGAGATCGCCGCGATCAACGCGCAGCATTTCATCGAAGCGCCCTTGCAGCCGGCGGATCTGCTGTTCGTGTTCGGCACGCGCGTCGAGGAAAGCCTGCGGGCACAGGCAGCCTGCCGGCTGTGGCGCGACGGCTATTTCCGTCATGCCATCGTCAGCGGCGGCGTCACGCCGGGCGGCGATGAATCCGAATGCGCCGTGATCAAGCGGGCGATGGTCGACGGCGGCATTCCGGCCGACCTGATCCTGGAGGAACACCGCGCCACCAACACCGGCGAAAACGTGATCCTCTCGCTGCCGGTGATCGAGGCCGCGCTCGGGCTCGCAAACATCGGCAGCGTGATCTGTCTCGGCAACAGCTGGACCGCGCGGCGCTATCCGATGACGTTGCACCGCTACTGGCCGGAGGTGACGAAGATGCTGGTCACGATCGACAGTTTCGGCGTGCCGCGCGAGCGCTGGCATACCCATCCCGAATTCCGCCGCCGCGTGCTCGCCGAATGGGACAAGATCGCGCCGTACAAGGCCAAGGGCTTCATTGCCGAATGGCCGTAAGGGCCCGACCGGTTCCAGATCGTGATGTGATTAGAAGGAATCGCATCACGATCTCATCTCTTTGATTGAGCATGATCTCCTTGGAAAACCGCTTTCCACTTTTCCGGATCATGCTCTAATGCCTGACCACCAGCACCGAGCATTTGGCGTAGCGCACGACGTGGCCGGCATTGGAGCCGAGGAAATAGGTGCGCATCGCCGGGCGATGTGACGTCATCACGATGAGGTCGGCCTTCACGGCGGCCGCTTCCTCCAGGATTTCGTGATAGATGCCCCCCTGACGTACCGCGTAGGAGATGCGGTTTTCGGGAAGCCCGGATTCGCGCGCGACGATCGACAAGGCTTCTTCCGCCGCCTCGCGCTGCTGCGCGTCGAAATCGGCCGGAACATATTCGGCGAGCATCACCGGCGTCATCGGCAGCACGTTGAGCAGGCGCACGGTGCCGTCCCAGGTGTTGGCGAGCGTCGCCGCCGTCGCAATCGCGGGCTTGGCAAGGTCGGTGTCGGCGAGATCGATCGGGACCAGGATGGATTTGAACATCACACGCCTCCCTGCTTCCCATGCTCAATGAGGAGCTGATCGATTAGGCGCCCTCCGGTGTTGCGCTGTCAATTGGCTCACGCTTGCTTCAGGAGCTTCGGGGTGACGAATTGCACCAGTTTGCCGCGGCCGAAGGACACATCGGTCCAGTCGTCGATGTCGAAGTCGAGGACGGCAAGTCCTGACGTCGGCAGATTGTGCGCGAGCTCCTCGCGCGCCGCCTTGTCGCCGCCGCCGGTCAGGGCGAGCGCCAGCTCATGCATGCCGGGATTGTGGCCGACCAGCATCAGCCGTTTGGGATCGCTGGCCTCGGCCAGCCGGATGTTGTGCAGGAGCTGCACCACCTCGGCGGCATAGAGTTCCGGCACCAATTCGACGACCGGCTCGGGGACCCGGTCCCGCATGGCTTCCCAGGCGAGCTCCCAGGTCTGCCGCGCCCGCACGGCCGTCGAGACCAGAACCAGATCGGGGAAGGGGGGATGGCGAGCAAGGAAATCGCCGAGTCTCGCGGCATCCTGATGCCCGCGCTCGTCGAGTCGGCGATCCTGATCGCGGCCGGATGGCGCGTCCCTTTCGGTCTTGGCGTGGCGGAACAGCATCAATCGGCGCATGAACTGTGGTCTCTATTCGGTCTGGCTATGCTTCACCTACTGCTCGGCACTAAAAGGATGATGACGCAAGGTGACAAGCGCCGGCAGGCTTGGTTAAGAAAACGCCATGAGTGAGACTTCCACAAGCGCGATCAGCGAGGAGCGGGCCATCGGGCGGACCCGGCTCGCCTTCGATCTCGATGCCGACATCTGCGTGGTCGGTGGCGGGATTGCCGGGCTGATGGTCGCCTTGTGCGCCGCCCGGCAGGGCGCCAGCGTGGTGGTGCTCGAGGGCCGTCATGTCGGCTGGAACGCTTCTGGCCAGTTGATGGGCGCGGTCATGCCCGGTTTTGCACTGCCATTGCCGGATCTGATCGAGCGCGTCGGTGTCGAGCATGCGCGGCAGCTCTGGGCGTTGTCCTGGGAGGGCGCCGAGTTCATCCGCGCCAATGCCAGCGAAGACATGATGCCCGGGATTGCGTTGAGTGAGGGGGCGCTCGAAGTCTCCAATGTCGATGCCGGTGACACTCTGCTGCGCCGCCTGCAGATGCTGAACGAGGATTTTGCCACCGAGGCCGAGGGCTGGCAGGTCGAGCGCGTTCGCTCCGTGCTCAAGACCGACCGTTATTTTCACGGCATCCACTATCCGAAGGCGTTCCAGCTCGACGGGCGCAGCTATGTCCATGCACTGGCGCGGCTCGCGCGGCGCGCGGGCGCGCGGATATTCGAGGACACGCCGGTGGTCAGCATCGATGCCACTGGCGTGCGCAAGCGCATCGTCACGCCATCGGCACGGCTGCGTGCCGCCCATATCGTGCTGGCCGGCAACATCCATCTCGGCGCGCCCCTGCGGCGGTTGTCGGATACGTTGCTGCCGGTCTGGCGTTACGGCGGGATCACGGCGCCGCTCGGCGCAGGCCTAGCCGAGGCGATCGCCTTTGGCGGCTCGGTGAACGATCTCGACGGCATCGATCAGTTCCGCATCGTCGACGGCGACCGGCTGATGTGGGTCAGCCCCGAAACCACTTGGTCGGCGCGGCCGGGCGCCTTCGCCGGGGCCGTGGGGCGTCGGATTCGCAGCGTGTTTCCGCAGCTCGGCCGCTGCGAGATCACGGAGACCTTTGGCGGGGCGACGGGCCAGACCGTGCACGGCATGCCGCAGGTCGGCCAACTGCGCAAAGGCCTGTGGGTGGCGAGCGGCTTCGGCCGCCAGGGCCTCAATACCTCCGCGATGGCCGGACAACTGATCGCCGGCGGCATCCTGGCCGGCGACGACCGCTGGCGGCTGTTCTCGCCATTCGAACTGGTCTGGGCCGGCGGGGTCAGCGGACGCGTCGCCGGCTACGCCGTGAGCCTGTGGGTGCGTGGCAGCTCGGCACTCGCCGGCGGTCTCGCCCGGCATCGCGAGCGCTTGCGGGTCAAGGAGCGGGCACGCGCGGCGCGAGCGGCCGAAGCGCGACGCCGGGCCGCCGCACCGCGGCGCTTGCCGATTCGCCCGAAGCCGTCCGACCTGATGGGGGGCGGGGAAGGCGAGGACATGTGAGGTCCTCTCACTCGCAATAAAGTGAGCGGGCGGAGCTTGCCCCGATGTAACGTCCGGCGACCTCGGCCGTAACTTCGGCAGCCATTCTTCGCTACGGAGACCGCCAATGATCGATCGTCGCCTGATGCTGACCTCGCTCGCCGGCCTGTTCGGCTTTGCTGCTCTGCGCTGGTTCGGCGGCAGCACGCCGGCGCGCGCGGCCGAGAAATTCGAGATCGAGAAGACCGATGCCGAATGGCGCGCGCAGCTTTCGCCAGAGCAATATGAGATCCTGCGGCAGGAGGGCACCGAGCGCCCCTGGACCAGCCCGCTTCTGAAGGAGCATCGTAAGGGCACCTTTGCCTGCGCCGGTTGTGACCTGCCGCTGTTCTCGTCCGAAACCAAGTTCGAGAGCGGCACCGGATGGCCGAGCTTCTACAAGCCGCTGGATAACGCGGTGGCGACCCGCGAGGATCGGACCTTCGGCATGTTGCGCAGCGAAGTGCATTGCCGCCGCTGCGGCGGCCATCTCGGCCACGTCTTTGACGACGGCCCGAAGCCGACCGGCCTGCGCTACTGCATGGACGGGCTTGCGCTCACTTTTCATCCGGCAAGCCCGTCCGCAACGTGACGGAATTTGCGGGCTCGTTCGTTCAAGGACCATCTGCGACCTGAACGACGCGTCGGCATCTGTGAAAACAGCCCTGTCCGGAGCGCGATGCGGCGCGCCCCGGCTCGGCAAGACTTGCCGGCTCGGCAATTGTTCACCACTTTTGGCGCTGCTTTTTTAACGTTCCGATTTGCTAAGTGACTGATAGTTCGCCGGTTTCATATTTGGCACAGCGATTGCGACGCTTCCCGCGAAATGCGGTCGGGGAGTGAGCCCGCCGCTGGTCAACGTGGAGCCAATGGTATGGGTATCTTCGATGCGCTGAACACTGCTGTCAGCGGCCTCTCGTCTCAATCCTTCGCGCTGCAGAACATCTCGGGCAACATCGCGAATGCCTCGACGGTCGGCTACAAGGGCATCGGCACGAGCTTCGAAGATCTCATCCCCAACGCGACCAACCCGAGCCGGCAGAACGCCGGCGGCGTCACGGCCTATGCGCAGGCGACGATCACCACCCAGGGCACGGTCTCGACCTCCACGGTCGCCACCAACATGGCGATCAACGGCGATGGCTTCTTCTCCGTGCAGAAGGCGACCTCGATGGTCGACAACGCGCCGGTGTTCTCCGGCGTCACCAACTACACCCGTCGCGGCGACTTCCAGCTCAACGCCAACGGCAACCTAGTCAACGGCGCCGGCTACTATCTGATGGGCATGACCGTCGATCCCAAGACTGGCAATCCCACCGGCAACGTGCCCCAGGTTCTCAAATTCGCCAACAACTTCGTGCCGGCCCAGGCGTCGACGGCCATTCAATACGGCGCCAACCTGCCGACCCAGCCGAAGACGCAGGCCAGCGCCAACGCCGCCGCCGGCACCTTGACCGCGGCCGGCGGCCTCAACTCGGCCGATCTGTCCAACGTGCCGCTTCCGGTCGGCACCAATTTCTATAGCGACAAAACCGTCACCGGCACCGTGGCGAACAACAAGAACGCGACCGCGATCACCGCAAATACCTTGCTGTCGGGCGCTGCCGCCACTGACTCCATCGGCACCAACTTCGCGCCCGGCGACACCATCACCATGACCGGCAGCGCCGGCGATGTCGTCACCTTCACCTTCGTGGCCTCCGGCGCGAGCGGCAATCAGATCAACGTCACCGACTCCGTAGGCACCTTGCTCTCCAAGATCGGCGCCGTCACCGGCGTGCAGCCGACGGTCGCGGGCGGCGCCATCACCTTGCATTCCGGCAGCGGCGAGGATTGGAGCATCGCGAGCACTTCTGGCGGCTTCACGGCCCTCGGCCTCACCTCGCCCGTGACGCTGACCCGCAACTCCAGTCCCGGCACCGGCATCGTGGTGGGCAACGACATCACCAACTTCACCAACGAGACCATCAGCGGCGGCGCGGTCACCACCTACAACTCGGCGGGCACGCCGGTGAACGTGCAACTGCGCTGGGCCAAGACCGACAGCGCAACGCTCGGCACCGGACACAAGGACGTCTGGAATCTGTTCTACCAGACCAACTCCACGGCTACGGGTTCGGCGGTGGCCTGGGTCAACACCGGCACCAATTTCACCTTTGCCGCCGACGGCTCGCTGAAATCGCCGACGACGTCCTCGATCTCCATCCCGAATATCACGGTCGACGGCATTTCGCTCGGCACGGTCAGCCTGAACATCTCGTCGGGCGCCTTGACCCAATATGCAAGCACCTCGGGCGCTGCGACCATCAACCAGATCCAGCAGAACGGCTACGCCGCCGGTCAGCTGCAGTCGGTCGCCGTCAACAACAACGGGATCGTGGTCGGCACCTTCTCCAACGGACAGACCATCAGCCTCGCCCAGGTGACGCTCTCGCATTTCAACGGCACCAACTATCTGAAGGCGCTGGACGGCGGCGCCTATGAGGTGACGGACCAGTCGGGGCAGGCGATCATCGGCGCCTCCGGCAAGATCGCAGGATCGTCGCTGGAGGGCTCCAACACGGACATCGCCGATCAGTTCACCAAGCTGATCGTGACCCAGCAAGCCTATTCCGCCAACACCAAGGTGATCACGACGGCCAACAGCATGGTTCAGGATCTTCTGAACACGCTGCGCTGATCGCTCCCCGGGCTTTCGCGTTCTGACATGATTTGAGGCAGGTAACATCATGGGTTTGAGTTCAGCGCTCGCCACCGCAATGTCGGGTCTGCGGTCGACGCAAGCGGCGCTCTCGATCATCTCGTCGAACGTCGCCAACGCGCAGACGCCGGGCTATGTCGCGCAGACCCCCAACCAGATCGAGGTCGCCAGCGGCGGCTACGGCTCGACGGTGCAGACCGTCGGCGTCAGCCGCCAGCTCGACCTGTTCGTGCAGAACCAGCTCCGCACCGAGACCTCGGCCGGAGGCTATGCCAACCAAGTCGCCAACATCCTCACTCAGTTGCAGAGCGTCTACGGCACGCCGGGCGGCAGCGGCACGCTGGAGACGGCGCTGAACAATTTTACGACCGCGCTGCAGTCGCTGTCGAACAGCCCGAACAGCCAGTCCGCCCAGTCGGTGGCGCTATCGGCGGCACAGACGCTGGCCCAGAGCCTGAACACGACCACCAAGGGCATCCAGACCCTGCGGAGCAATGTTAATCAGGACATCGGCAATTCGGCGACCCAGGCCAATGCAGCAATCTCGCAGATTGCGGACCTCAACAGCCGGCTGCAGGGGACCGATCCGTCCGACCCGCTTGCGGCGACGCTGCAGGACCAGCGGGACAACGCCATCAACACGCTGGCTAAATATGTCGACATCCGCGTCGTCAACGACTCGACGAACGGGGTGAGCGTGTTCACGAATTCGGGCATCCAGCTCGTCGGCGCCGGTCTCGCCTCCCAATTCACCTTTTCTTCGCCGGGTTCTCTCGACGCGACCTCGCTGTACAACACGGATCCGACCAAGAATGGTGTCGGCCAGCTCAACCTCAGGCTTTCCAACGGCGTCTCGCTCGATGTCGTCGCCAACAATCTGCTCGGCTCGGGCCAGATCGCGGCCGACCTGAAACTGCGCGACCAGACGTTGGTTCAAGCGCAGACCCAGGTCGATCAGCTCGCGGCCACCATGTCTTCGGCGTTGTCGGATAAGACCACGGCTGGCACCGCAGTTGCCGGGCCGCCCTCGGGCTTCGACGTCCCCACTTCGGGCGTGTTGCCCGGCAACACGATCAATCTGACCTACACGGATTCCAGCAACGTCCAGCGTCAGGTCAAGATCGTCAATGTGGCCGATCCGACCGCCTTGCCGCTGCAGAATGCGGTCGGCGCCAATCCGACCTATGTGGGCGTGAACTTCTCGCTTGGCATGGCCTCGGTGGTGACCCAGCTCAACAGCGCGCTCGGCGGCGCGCATTTGCAGTTTGCCAACCCTTCCGGCTCGACCTTGCGCGTCACCGACGACGGAACCAGTCAGGCGACCGTCAATGCTGCGTCGGCGACGACGACGGTGCAGACGCTCGCATCGGGCAATGCGCAGCTGCCGGTGTTCACGGACGGCGGCACCGCGCTCTATACCGGGGCGATCACCGGGACCGGCTCGCAGATGACCGGGTTGGCCGGGCGCATCTCCGTCAATCCGGCGCTGGTCAACGACCCGACCAAGCTCTCGACCTATTCAACATCGCCGGCCACGCCGGCCGGCGACTCCACCCGGCCCGATTTCCTGTTCGCGCAGCTGACCTCCGCCAAGTTCAGCTATTCGCCGACCACCGGACTTGGTTCGGCGGCCCAGCCGTTCCAGGGAACAGTCTCGAGCTATCTGCAGCAGTTCATCAGCCAGCAGGGCAATGCTTCCACGCTGGCGACCCAGCTGAAGCAGGGGCAGAGCGTGATCGTCAGCACCCTGCAGCAGAAATTCAATTCGACGGCCGGCGTCAACATGGACAGCGAGATGTCGAACCTGATCCAGGTTCAGAACACCTACGCGGCCAACGCCCACATCATGTCGGTCGTGCAAAGCATGATGCAAACCCTGCTCCAGGCCAAGTAAGGCGCGTCACATGTCGATCAGCAGTATCAATTACGGTTCGTCTCTGCTCGGGCTTTCCGTGCGGAATATCAATGATCAGCTCGCCAATCTCTCGACCCAGCTCTCGACGGGCGTGAAGTCGAGCAACTACGCTGGAATGGGTACGGACGAGGGATTTGCGGTCGCGGCGCGGTCGCAGCTTTCGAACATCCAGGCCTTCACCGACACGATAACGCACGTCAACACCATCGTGCAGGCGGCAAACACTGTCCTGCAGTCGCTGTCGAAGACAGCGGGACAGATTCAAAGTGCGGCGGCTGCGACACCGCAAAATCTGACCAGCACCGGCCAGAGCATCGGGCAGCAGAACGCGCAGTCGAACCTGTCGGCGATGGTCGGCATGCTCAACACCCAGGTCGGCGATCGCTACATCTTCTCGGGTTCGGCCATCGACAAGCCGGCGGTGGCATCCGCCGCCGACATCCTGAACGGAACCGCCACCCAGGCCGGCTTGAAACAGGTGATCGCCGAACGGCTGCAGGCCGATGTCGGCACCTCCGGCATGGGTCGCCTGGTGCTGTCGGCCCCGGCGACGATGCCGATCACGCTGTCAGAGGATGTCGCAGGCTCGCCCTTCGGGCTGAAACTGAACTCCGTCACCTCGTCGTTGACCAACGCCACCGTCACCGGTCCGTCGGGGTCGCCGCCATCGGTGTCGGTCGATCTCACCGCCGGCAATCCAAATCCCGGTGACCAGATCAGCTTCGTGTTCAACCTGCCGGATGGCACCACCGAATCGATCAAGCTGACCGCGTCGAACACGACGCCGGCGCAGCCCAACACGTTTGCGATCGGCGCGACCCCGGCCACCACCTCGGCGAACCTGAACGCGGCCATGAACAGCGCGATCGGTACGCTCGCCAATACGTCGCTGGTGGCGGCCTCGGCGGTCGCGGCCGGCAACAATTTCTTCTCCGACGGGGTGGCGACCGGCAGCGCGGTCAACAACAAGGCTGCGGCGCCGATCACGGGCGCAACCCTGCTGTCCGGCGCTGCGGCGACGGATTCGATCGCGACCAACTTCGTGCCCGGCGACACCATCACCGTGAACGGGACCACCCTGACGTTCGTCGCGTCGGGAGCCACCGGCAATCAGCTCAACGTGACCGACAGCGTTCAGACTCTGCTGTCCAAGGTCGATCAGATCACGGGCACCAAGACGGCTTCGACCGTGAGCGGCGGCGCGATCAGGATCAACACCAATGACGCCCCCGATCTCAGCATATCGAGCTCGAACGCGGCGGCATTCCAGGCGCTGGGCTTCAGCGGCACTGTGACCGCGACGTCCCCGTTGCGCGTCTCGGGCTCCCCGCTTGGGACTGCCACCAGCCTGGCCCCAGGCGCCGCGAACACCGTCGCCTGGTACACCGGCAACAATGCGCCCGGTGCGGCACGCTCGACCTCGACGGTCCGCATCGACGGCTCCCAGAAGGTGCAATTCGGCGCCCAGGCCAACGAGCAGGCGATCCGCCAGGCGCTCCAGCAAACTGCAGTCTATTCCGCTGTCACGGCGTCGCCGACCGCGCCCAATTCCGGCGCCCAGATCGCGGCGCTCTCGCAGCGTATCGCCGCCAATCTGAGTTCGCAGCCGGGGCAGCAGACGATCTCGGACATCCAGACCGACTTCGCCAATGCGCAGACCGCGATGAAGGATGCCGGCGCCCGGCAGACACAGTCGAAGGCGGCGCTGCAAAGCCTGATCGACGGCACCGAGGGCATCTCGCAGAACGAGGTGGCGAGCCAGATCCTGCAGCTGCAGACCAATCTGCAGGCGTCCTACCAGACGACCTCGATGTTGTCGCAGCTGTCGCTCGTCAAGTACCTTTGAGACCGGTCATTCAGGTTTCGTTAACCACGTCTGTTTAGCCTTTGTTCAGGCGTGGGGCGAACCGTCGCAGTGCGTCTCTTTGCGTTTGGAGGCAGTCGTGACCGACGTGAGCGAGCGGATCCATCTGGTGATTGCGACCCCCTGTTTCGGCGGGCAGGTGTCGAGCATCTACGCCAGCTCGATCTTCGCGCTTCAGCGTGAGCTGCGGGCGACATCCAATGTGAGTCTGACCGTCCACATGCGCGACGGCGATGCGCTGATCACGCGGGCACGGGCCAATCTGGTCACGTTGTTTTTGAACGATCCCACTGCGACCCATCTTCTGTTCGTGGATGCCGATATCGGATTCACGCCGCAGCAGGTGTTTCGGTTGATCGAATCGGGCGGTGACGTCGTCGCCGGCGTCTACCCGATCAAGCGCGTGAACTGGAACAAGGCGAAGCGGGCGCTCGACGTCGGTCGGCCCGACGTCCCCTCGGCCGCACTCGACTACGTGCTGGAGATTGAAAATCCCGATCACGTCGTGGTGGTGAACGGCTTTGCCCGCGTGCGATTTGCGGGAACCGGTTTTCTGATGATCCGCCGCCAGGTGCTGGAGCAGATGTGCGGGTATCCCGGCTACGCGCCATTGCAGTTCTTCCGCGAGCATTCTCACGATGCGCTGGCAGGCAGTCCGAACCGGTTCGCTCTGTTCGAATGCATGATCGACCCGGACACCGGGACCTATCTGTCCGAGGATTTCGCCTTCTGCAAGCGCTGGACCGATCTCGGCGGCCAGATCTGGGCCGATCTCGACAGCCGCCTCGATCACGTCGGTCCTTCGGTGTTTCATGGCAACGTAGCCTCTCAATTTGCGCCGGCTGCAGTGGCAGCCGCAGCCGATGCGGCCTGACGCGTGCATCATGGCGCCGGTCGCGTCTTCATCCGAAATCTCTCCATTCAGGTCCGATCGCGGTCGCCAAGGCAGCCTGCGCGATCTGTTCGCGCTGTTGGGCGACCTGCTCATCGACGGCGGTGATGCGCGGCTCGCGCTCGACCGTCCCTGGGGCCGCAATGCCTATGGCTGCGGTCCGGCACCTTCGCCTGATATCCTGAACTTCGCCTCGAGCACTGCGTCTTCGATCTCGGAACGCGCCTATGCGCGCGCCGAGCTTGCGCGCGAGCGATTGATGCATGCGGCCATCCATCATGGGGTCGGCGAGGCGCTCGACCGGCGTACCGAGGAGATGCGCGGCGAATTGAAGACGCTGCTCGGCCTCGACGTCGGGACGGGCATCGTGTTCTCGCCGTCGGGAACGGATGCGCAGCTGCATGCGCTGGCCTTGTCGCAGGCGTTGCGCGGCGATGCGCTGACCACCATTGTGGTGGCGTCGGATCAGACGGGCAGTGGAACGCAGTTCACCGCCCGCGGCCGCCACTTCTGCGTGACCACGGCGCAGGGCGCGCCCGTTCAGAAGGGTGGGCCGATCGAGGGGCTCGCCGTCGACAGCGTCGCTGTGCCACTGCTCGACGGTGCAACCCTCGCGCCAGACGGGGATTATGGCCCGGCGGTTGTCGCCGCTGTGGAGACAGCGATCGCGTTCGGCCATGCCGTGCTGTTGCAGGTCATGGACGCATCGAAGCTCGGCTGGCGTGCGCCGGATCAGTCCTGCCTCGACGAGATCGTGCGGCGCTGGCCGGGGCAGGTGCAGGTCGTGGTGGACGCCTGCCAGATGCGGCTCGGCCGCCGGCGGATCCGCCACTATCTCGATCGCGGCTATCTTGTGCTCGTCACCGGCTCCAAATTTTTCGGTGGGCCTGCTTTCAGCGGCGCCATGTTGGTTCCGCCGCAGCTTGCATGCGTGGTCGAAGGTCGCGGTCCGCTTGCAGCGGGGTTGTCTGACTACGTCAGCCGCAGCGATTGGCCGATGAGCTGGACGGCGCTGCGCGCCGCATCTCCGGAGCGGGCGAATATCGGTCAGTGGCTGCGCTGGGAAGCCGCACTTGAGGAGATCTCGGCCTATTACCAGGTGCCGGATCGCTACCGTCGCATGGTGCTGCGCGAGCTCGGCATGATCACCGAGAGTCTCCTGATGCTGTCGCCGATGCTGCGGCCGCTCGCAGTCGCCGAGACCGATGCCGACGACGAAGAGTTCGGACAGCCGACCATCTTTCCGTTTGCCCTGCAGCGCGACGGCAGCCTGGTCGGCGCCGGCGAGGTTCAACTGATCCACCGCGCGCTCCAGCGCGATCTCAGCGCTCACTTCAGCGGCCGCGCGGCCGATGTCGCCGCCCGCCAATGTCTGATCGGCCAGCCGGTTCGGGTGGACACGCCCGAGCGCGGCTCGATCGCGCTGCTGCGGCTGTGCCTCGGCGCGCGGCAGGTGACTGAAACCTGGAGCGATGATCTCACGACCGCCCGCGTCAATATCGATGCGGAAATCGGCCGTATCGCCGATGTGATTGCCAAAATAGAGCTGCTCGTCACCGACGTGAGCGGCCAGGATCTCAGGGATATGTGTGATGGTATCTGACGTGCTCGCGGTATCGGCGCATTCGCAGATCGCCGACCGCATCGGCCTCGCCAGGCTCGCCAAGGCGGCGTTCGACGGCAAGGATCTCAAGCCGCTGTGGAGCGAACTGATCGCCAAGCTGCTCGATGGTAGCGCGACGGCCGGGGAGGGACTCGATGTCGCGCTGATCGCGCAGCTGCTGGGCGACAAATCCGCCGGACTTGCGATCCAGCAGGATATCTTGCTCTCGCAGCAATTGTATCGCGTACCGTGTCGGAGCACGGCGCCGCGGCTGCGCGTGCTTGCGCTCGCCGCCGCGACCGACATGGGTAGCAACACGCCGATCGAATTCCTGCTCGAGGACGCCGACGTCGAGCTGATGACGCTCTATGTCATCCCCGGGGCAGAGCTGCCGTCGCCGCTGCCGGAGCATGATCTCGCTATCGTTATCGCCTCGGATTCGGAGGATTGCCAGCATACGCTGCAACAGATCGACCAGGTCGCGGCGCGTTGGCCGCGGCCGCTGCTCAATCCGCCGCGCCTGATCTCAAATCTCGATCGCGACAAGCTGCACCGGCTGCTCGCCGATATTGACGGGCTCATGATTCCCGAAACCGTGGCCGTCGGCCGCGAACGACTGATCGAGATCTCCGAAGAGCGGGAATGGCTGACGGCGATCGCCGTAGATCTCGCTTTTCCAATCATCATCCGTCCGCGCGGTTCGCATGCCGGTGTCGGTCTCGCCAAGGTCGATGAGCCCATCGAGCTTTCGCTCTATCTCGACGAGCACGCGGAGGAGGAGTTCTTCGTGGCGCGTTTCGTCGACTACGCAAGTGAAGACGGGCTGTTCCGCAAATATCGCGTCGTCTTCGTCGACGGTCGGCCTTATGCGTGCCACATGGCGATCGCGCGCCGCTGGGACATCTGGTATCTCAACGCCGGCATGGCGACGAGCGAAGCCAAGCGCCTCGAAGAGGCGACCTTCATGCAGACATTCGACATCGGCTTCGGCCGGCGCCATCGCGCCGCACTGGCGGCGATCGCCGAGCGCATTGGGCTCGACTATTTCATCATCGATTGCGCCGAGACCAAGGATGGTTCGTTCCTGGTGTTCGAGGCCGACAACACCGCGGTGGTGCACAATATGGATCAGCCTGACGTGTATCCTTACAAAGAACCGCAGATGCGGAAGATCTTTGCAGCCTTCCTCGACATGATCGAACGCCGGGTGGCGGCCTCGCGGGAGCAGGCTGCATGACCACCGCGTTGCCGGACACGGACCATCAGCAGCAGCAGGGTCGGACGCTGGACCCGCAGGATTGGGACGAGATCCGCGCGCAAGGTCATCGCATGCTCGATGACATGATCGACTACATCGCCAATATTCGCATGCGGCCGGTCTGGCAGCCGATTCCATCGGAGGCGCGTGAGCGGTTTCGCGAAGCTCTCCCGCACGCGCCGTGTGAGCTCGGCGAGGTCTACCGCGAATTTGCCGATTACGTCGTTCCTTATGCGACGGGCAATGTGCATCCGGGCTTCATGGGCTGGGTGCATGGCGGCGGATCCGCGGTCGGCATGCTGGCGGAGATGCTGGCGGCGGGCCTGAATGCCAATCTCGGCGGACGCGACCACATGCCGATCGAGGTCGAACGGCAGATCGTTGCATGGACGCGCGAGATGTTCGGCTTCCCGCCCGGCGCGAGCGGGCTTTTCGTGACCGGCACCTCGATGGCGAATTTGATGGCGGTCCTGGTGGCGCGCCGCGCTGCGCTCGGCCCCTGGGTGCGGCAATATGGGATCGGAGAGACGGGAGGGCTGCTGCAGGCCTACACGTCGAAGGCCGCGCATGGTTGCATCAGCAAAGCGATGGATATCGCTGGCTTCGGCAGCGATGCCTTGCGCTGTATCGGTGTCGACCGCGACCATCGGATCGACGTTTCGGCGCTACGCAGCGCCATTGCTGCTGATCGCAAGGCGGGCTTGCGTCCGTTCCTGGTGGTGGCGTCGGTCGGCACCGTCGACATCGGCGCCATCGACGATCTTGCCGCGGTGGCCGCGCTCTGCCGCGAAGAGAAGCTGTGGTTTCACGTCGACGGCGCGTTCGGTGCGTTGGCGATCCTGTCGCCGGCGCTGGCGCCGCTGTTGGCCGGGATCGAGCAGGCGGATTCGATCGCGCTCGACTTCCATAAATGGGGGCAGGTGCCTTACGACGCGGGCTTCCTGCTGGTCCGCGACGGCGAGCGCCACAGCGCTGCTTTCGCAGCGCCGGCGGCCTATTTGCGGCGGGAGACGCGCGGGCTTGCCGCAGGCGCGCAGTGGCCGTGCGATCTCGGTCCAGATCTGTCGCGCGGCTTTCGCGCGCTGAAGACCTGGTTCACGATCAAGACATTCGGTGCAGATAGGCTGGGCGCCATGATCGCGCGCAGCTGTGAGCTCGCCAAATATCTCGAAGGTCGGGTGCGCGCCGAGCCGGAGCTCGAGCTGCTGGCGCCCGTCAATCTCAACATCGTCTGCTTCCGCTATCGTGCCACGGATGCCAATGCGCTCAACGGCGATATCGTAGCCGACATCCAGGAGGCGGGGATCGCCGCACCGTCCAGCACGATGCTCGACGGCAGGCTGGCGATCCGCGCAGCCATCGTCAATCATCGCACCCAAGCATGCGACGTCGATGCGCTGATTGATGCGGTGTTGATGTTCGGCCGGCAGCGCGCCGCGGGCCAGCTGCCCCTGATGGAGATCGAAGCGCCGCCGCTGGCGCTGTGACGCAGGGCAGCGGCGTTACGTTTGCGCGTAGGAGAGGGAGCCCGGCTTGCTTGGCCGGGTCCATATGATCAGGCCGCGCTGCTGACGCACTTCGCCTGTTCGGCCTCGACCTGCTCCAGGAGCTTCTTTTCATAAGCGACCAGCTTCTTGGCTTCCTTCAGAGCCTGGTAGAGGTCGCCATTGAGGATGTGGGCGTTGATGGCCTCGATCAGCGGCCAGGCACTCGGCACCGTCGTGATGATGTCGCGCAGCAGGTTGAAGTAGGTGCCGTGACTGGTGTCGGCTGCGGGCGAGATGTACATTAGCTGCACCGCAAGATAGACGAGCTTCGCGGGCGTATCGGCCGTTTCCGGAGTGAGGATGTCTTTCTCGCGCAGGATCGGGACGTTGTCCCCGTCGATGAGAAGCCGCGCGCGTTGATCGGTGTTGGTGATCACGCATGAGCCGATGATGATCCGCTCGTGCGGCTTGAGTTCGACTTTCAGGGCCATCCTTGTTCTCCGTTGCCGCGTCGTGTCCGGTCCATGAGCCGGCTCCGAGAGGCCTGTCATCAATGGTGGCGGTCCGGGGCGAAGTAGATCGCTCGCGCTTTGCGCGCGCAAAGGTCGGCCGGCGCACGAGGCAAATCCTTTCCGAACAAGGTTAATGACCGGTAAACGGGCTGGCCGGATGGTAAATACGCTGACTTATCAAAGGGCTTTTGCCGGGCCGTGACTCGCAGTCGCGCCTATCGAACCCTTGTGGAGGCAACGGGAATCGATCCGGCACCCGCGGCGCTTCAGGTTTTGTTAGCCACTCCCGTTCACTTTGCCCGTGTCGCCTGATCGCGAAGTCGATCGAAGGCTTCACCTGGTCTCGAAGGGATCAGGATCTCATTTCACACCAGAAGGGTATGAATAATGTCAGGTATCGTTCTCTCGGCGTCGGTGCGCCAGAACCTGCTCTCGCTGCAGTCGACGGCTCAGCTTCTCGCCACCACCCAGAACAACCTTGCTACCGGTAACAAGGTCAACTCGGCTCTCGACAATCCGACCAACTTCTTCACCGCGCAGGGCCTCAACAACCGGGCCAGCGACATCTCCAATCTGCTCGATGGTATCGGCAACGGCGTGCAGGTGCTGCAGGCCGCCAACACCGGCATCACCTCGCTGCAGAAGCTGGTCGATAGCGCCAAGTCGATCGCCAACCAGGTGCTGCAGACCTCGGTCGGCTACTCCACCAAGTCGACCGTGACCACGGCCGCGCTGACCGGCGCGACTGCCAGCACCCTGCTCGGGGCTTCCACCAGCGCCGTCACCGGCACGAACGTCCTCAACGACAACACGTCGAGCGCGGTCGCGATCACCAGCTCCACCAAGCTGTCGGGCACCGCCGGTACGTCCTCGAACGACCTCGGCACCGGCTTCACCACCGCCGACACGCTGACCGTGAACGGCACCACCTTCACGTTCATCGCGGGCTCGACCTCGTCCGGCACCTCGATCGGTGTTGGCGACACCGTCGGCAACCTGCTGTCGGCAATCCAGACGGCGACCGGCGTCTCCGCCTCGATCAGCGCAACGGGCGCCGTCACCCTGACGCCTCCGGCCTCCGGTCTCACGCTGTCAGGTTCGACCGGCGCTCTGGCGAAGCTCGGCCTCACCCAGGTCGGCGATGGTCTCGCCGGCCAGACGTTGACGATCGGTGCGACAGGCGGAGGTACTCAGACGAGTATCACCTTCGGTATCGGGACGGGCAAGGTCAACTCGTTGAACGACCTCAACACAGCCCTTGCCGCCAACAACCTGCAGGCCTCGGTCGACTCGACGGGCAAGATCTCGATCACCACGACCAACGATGCGGCGTCGTTCACGATCGGCGCGGTCGGCGGCACGGCGGCGGCAGCCAGCCAGGCCTTCAACGGTCTGGTGGCTGGGGCTCCGGTGGCCGATCCGACCTCGCAGGCCACCCGGGCCAGCCTGGTTGCGCAGTACAACAACGTGCTCGCGCAGATCAACACGACCGCTGCCGACGCCTCCTTCAACGGTGTCAACCTGTTGAACGGCGACACGCTGAAGCTGACCTTCAACGAGACCGGCAAATCCTCGCTGTCGATCACCGGCGTGAACTTCAACACCACCGGCCTCGGCCTGACCAACCTCGCCTCGGGCGTTGACTTCCTCGACAACTCGTCGGCGAACAAGGTGCTCAACGTCCTCAACTCCGCCAGCTCCAACCTGCGGTCCGAGGCCTCGACGCTGGGTTCGAACCTGTCAGTCGTGCAGATCCGTCAGGACTTCAACAAGAACCTGATCAACGTGCTGCAGACCGGCTCGTCCAACCTGACGCTGGCCGACACCAACCAGGAAGCGGCCAACAGCCAGGCGCTGTCGACCCGCCAGTCGATCGCGGTGTCCGCGCTCTCGCTCGCCAACCAGTCGCAGGCGAGCGTGCTGCAGCTGCTGCGCTGATCTCGACCCGAGCGAAACGACGTTGCGAAACGGCGGGGGAAACCCCGCCGTTTTTGCGTTCGGGCCGCGCTTGCCGGGCCGCTATGCGATGACCGGTATCCCAGGCAGGGAGGAGGTAACCATTCGTTAATCAAAGAATTTAAACGGCGATTAACCATGTTTTAAAGGGGAATGCATAAAACCGGCTAGTGAATAACTAGGAAGGTTTCACACGAATGTCCGGTATCGTCCTCTCGGCTTCAGCTCGCCAAAACCTGCTCGCGCTGCAAAACACGGCGCAGCTGCTGGCCACGACTCAAAACAACCTGGCCACCGGCAACAAGGTCAATACAGCGCTCGACAACCCTACCGAATTTTTCACCGCGCAAGGCCTCAACAACCGCGCCAGCGATATCGCAAACCTGCTCGATGGTATCGGCAATGGCGTTCAGGTGCTGCAGGCGGCCAACACCGGCATCACCTCGCTCCAGAAGCTGGTCGACAGCGCCAAGTCGATCGCCAACCAGGTGCTGCAGACAGCGGTGGGCTACGCGACGAAATCCACCGTCACCTCGGCTGCGCTGACCGGCGCCAACGCGACCAGCCTGCTCGGGGCCTCCATCACCCCCACCACCGGCACCGCCCTTCTTAACGACAATACGACACCGGCCGCGATCACCAGCTCGACCAAGCTGTCGGGCACCGGCAGCAGCACCTCGAATGACCTCGCCACCGGCTTCACCACCACAGACACGCTGACCGTGAATGGCACGACGTTCACGTTCATCGCCGGATCGACCTCGTCGGGCACCTCGATCGGCATCGGCGACACGGTCGGCAGCCTGCTGTCGGCGATCCAGACGGCGACCGGCATCAGCGGCTCCATCAGCGCTTCGGGCGCCATCACCCTGACGCCACCGCCGACAGGGCTCACGCTGTCAGGCACGACCGGCACTCTGGCAAAGCTCGGCCTCAGCCAAGTCGGCGATGGTCTGGCCGGCCAGACGCTCACGATCGCTGCGACAGGCGGTGGAACCCCGACCAGCGTCACGTTCGGGATAGGGACGGGCAAGGTCAACTCGCTGAACGACCTGAACGCGGCGCTCGCAGCCAACAACCTGCAGGCCTCTGTCGATACGACCGGCAAGATCGCGATCACCACCATCAACGATGCGGCGTCCTCGACGATCGGCGCGATCGGTGGTACGGCGGCAGCCGCCGGTGCGGCGTTCAATGGCCTGACGGGCTCCACGCCGGTGATCGACACCAACTCGCAGGCGATCCGCTCGAACCTGGTCACGCAGTACAACAACATCCTCTCGCAGATCAACACCACTGCGGTCGACGCCTCGTTCAACGGCATCAACCTGTTGAACGGCGATACGTTGAAGCTGGTGTTCGACGAGACCGGCAAGTCGACGCTCTCGATCACGGGCGTGACCTTCAACATCACCGGACTCGGACTGAGCCCGCTGGCATCCGGCGTCGACTTCCTCGACTCCAGCTCTGCCAACAAGATCCTGAACTCGCTGCAGGGCGCATCCACCACGTTGCGTTCGGAAGCGTCCGCGCTCGGTTCGAACCTTTCGATCGTGCAGGTCCGCCAGGAATTCAACAAGAACCTGATCAACGTGCTGCAGACCGGCTCGTCCAACCTGACGCTGGCCGACACCAACCAGGAAGCGGCCAACAGCCAGGCGCTGTCGACCCGTCAGTCGATCGCAGTCTCGGCGCTCGCGCTGGCCAACCAGTCGCAGGCAAGCGTGCTGCAGCTTCTCCGCTAAGCGATCACTGCATCTTTGATACGACGAAAGCGGCGGGCAAAACCCGCCGCTTTTCGTTTGAAAGATCGGTGTCTTCGGACGAGACTGGGCGGCGCCGTTTTGGCAGTTTTTCAATTCATGTGACCCGAGCGGGACCTTCGGGGCGGATCGCTATTAGTTGCAGAAAAATTTCTGCAGTTTGATTTGCGATCTTTGTTTGGCGTTAAGGCGCGCGGTGGGGGATGTCGTTTTTGAGGCACCAGTCAGGCAACCTCGAACAAATAGGATAATACCCGCTAACCATATTTTAAAGGCACCCAACGTACAAAACCTGTGCAATTGGTCGTGTCCTTCGCGTCAGTCCCGGAGTAGTTGATGTCACATGCCGCTCAAGCCTATGCACGCACGTCCCAAACGACAGCATCACCCCGGGAGATCGAAGCACAGGCCCTGTTGAAGGCGGCGCGGCAACTGCAGGAAGTGCAGGCCAATTGGAGCGGTCCGGACCGCAACATGCATAAGGCGCTGCTGTTCAATCGTCGGCTTTGGACGATTTTCATGAGCGCCATGGAGATGGATGACAATCCGAATCCGCTCGAGATCCGTCAGAACATCGCCAATATCGGCGTGTTCGTGATGAAGCAGACCATCGAGATGCAGTTGAATCCCGACCCGGCAAAACTCAAATCGCTGATCGACATCAACTGCCATATCGCCGCCGGCCTCTCAGGACGAGGCTGATCGGCCATTTGCCGGTCGAAGGAGGGAACGTCATGGCCGATGTGATGAGCATCCTGTCGTCCGCCTACAAATCCAACGTCCTGACCACTGCACAGAGCAGCAGCAAATATGTTGCGGTGGATCCGACCCTCTATCAGGGCACTTGGACCGGCAATTACGCCAACAACAAATCGTTCACGGTGACGGTCTCGAACGTCCAGGGCTTTCGCGCCAGGGTACGCTATCAGAGCGAGGGGACGTCGAAGTACCAGGACGTCCTGATCAAGGACAATGCGTTTCGGATCGGCGACACCAAGTTCACATTGACCGGCAAGGGCAAGGCGCTGATCAAGAACGTGGTGACCGATCCGGCCTCCGGCCAGACCTATCTCGATACGGCCTATGCGACGCAGAGCGGCTAAGCAGGCCGTGAGATAAACGCTTTGCACCTGTAGGATCGAGGGCGGCGGATGGGCCTGCTGCCCGTACTACGCTCGGCGGCCGCTCATGCGGTCCGGTCGGTCGGCGGCACGCGCGGGGCTTCTTCTTTCTGCAAGTCCTTCTGCAGATCGAGGCTGTGGAAATAGGCGCGCCGGCGCAGCACTGCCTCGTCGGGATATTGGTCGACGACCTGGTCCGTTCGGCGGTTGACCACCTGAAACACCATGGCAGCTGCGGCGCGGTCGTAATAGGCCTGATGCGACAGGAACACCTCGCCTTGGACCTGAGACTGCGTGTCGTTGCGGATCATGACGCTGGGGTCGGCCGCGGTGACGCTCTGGCTCGGCGGTAGCTCCGTCTGAACAGCATTGCTCACCGCCGGGCTCGACGGCGCGACAACAGGGGCGGGTGATGCAGCCCCCACCGGCCTGACGCTGAAGTCGGTACTCATGGCAGCCTCCTCGTGCCAGTCGAGTCAAATCTCAACCAATCCGCGATGCAACCATGTCCGTCATGTTTCAAAGTTACGTTAGGAAATAGAATAAATGGCGCGTTTCAACCATTCCTGGCATTTAAGATAGATTAAGGCGGCGCCCAAGGCGCGGCGCCTGCGGGCAATGGGAGTTAGTCCGTCAGAGCGAGCGGCTGATGGTGAGCGGGGTCAGCTGGCGCGAAGTCGGGGCGGCGCGCCGGCCATTCGCCGTGTAGGTATCGGGAATGTTGCGGCGCTGGACCTCGGCATTGACGCCACGCACGATCTTCTCGGAGATCGAGTGTGCGGTGGCGAGTACGGTCAGATTGACCTTCAGCATGGCGCGGAACGCGTCGTGATGGCGGTGCAGGGCGGCCAGGAGCTCGGGAGCCTGCGCCTGCATGAAGGTCTGGCTGGCTTTCAGGCGGCCAACGCCGGCGACGTAATGGCGCGACAGCTCGGTCTTCCTGGGGCCGAAGGCCATCGCCTCGCGCAGCTTGCCGGCGCGCACCAGCTCGGTCTCCTGCTCGATGACTCCCAGCAGATCGCTCATCGCCGTCATGAGCTGATCGGCGAGCGCTCGCGCCTCGGTGGCGTTGGTCGCTGCCTGATAGGTAGTCTGCTTGGCCTGCACCTGTGCCGTCATGTCTTTACTCCTCGATTGCGCGCGCTTGCGCGCCACTCAACTGAACTGATCAGGCCGCGCTTTGGCCCGTTGTTTTCGCCTGCTGCAGGATCAATGTACGAAACACCTCGTCCGAGATGCCGACGCCGCCGGCCTTGGCGAAGTTCTTGGAGTATTGCTCGGTCAGCATCGACCGCCAGACGCCTGTCCCGGGCGTATCGCCGAACGGGCCTTCGCCTTTGACGCCGCTCGTCATCTGCGAAAACATCGAGTTCAGAAACATCGCCTCGAAATCGGTGGCCGTTGACCTCGCCTTGGCCTGCGCTTTCGGCGAGACCTTGGTCAGCGCTTCAGCGAGGTCCAGATCGGTGCGCGGCTCGGTCGGGCCGACCGGGCTCGGCAGGCTGAGCGGAACGCGGCCGCTATAGGTGTCGATATAGGCCGACATCACATCACCTCGATGTCGGCTTCGATCGCGCCCGCGGCCTTGATCGCCTGCAGGATGCTGATGAGATCGCGCGGCCCGATGCCAAGCCCGTTGAGGCCGTCCACGAGCTGCTGCAGGGAAACGCCGTCCTTGACGACCGCGAATTTCTTGCCGTCCTCGGTTACGCCGACGCTGGTTCGTGGTGTGACCACGGTGCGGCCGCGCGACAGCGGATTGGGCTGGCTCACCTGCGGGCTTTCGGAGATCGTGACCGTGAGATTGCCCTGCGCGACAGCAACGGTCGCAACCCGGACGTCGCGGCCCATGACGATGATGCCGGAGCGCTCGTCGATGACGATCTTGGCGGCGAGGTCAGGATCGACCTGCAACTGCTCGATCTCGGTCAGGAAGGCGACCACGTTGCCCTTGAATTCGGGCGGGATCGTCAGCTGCACGGTCGACGGGTCGATCGGCTCGGCGGACTTGACCCCGAGGAAATCGTTGACGGCCGCGGCGATCCGCTTCGCCGTGGTGAAGTCGGCATTGCGCAGCGCCAGCCGCACATTCGGCAGCCGGTTCAGTGCGAACTCGATCTCGCGCTCGATGATGGCGCCGTTGGCGATGCGGCCGACCGTCGGCACACCGCGTACGATCTTCGCCGCTTCGCCCTCGGCCTGGAAGCCCGAGATGGCGAGCGAGCCTTGCGCCACTGCGTAGACGTTGCCGTCGGCGCCTAACAGCGGGGTGACGAGCAGGGTGCCGCCCTGCAGGTTCTTGGCGTCGCCGAGCGCGGAGACGGTCACGTCCATCCGCGTGCCCTGGGTGGCGAATGGCGGCAGATTGCCGGTCACCATCACGGCGGCGACGTTGCCGGTGCGGATCGTGGCGCCGCGGATGTTGACGCCCATGCGCTCCAGCATCGCCTGCAGCGACTGCTTGGTGAAGGGGATGTTGTTCAGCGTATCGCCGGTGCCGTTGAGGCCGACCACGAGGCCGTAACCGATCAACTGGTTCTGGCGCACGCCTTCGATATTGGCGAGATCCTTGATCCGCGACGTTGCGGTGGCCGATATGGTCGATGACGCCAGCGCAAGCAATGCTGCGCAGGCCACCTGAAACAGGCGCGTCGAACGGATGCGTCGCATCCTATGCTCCCCTCGAACTCTCAAAATCTGAGCGATCGCTGCCGCCACTCCCATGACCGCATGATCACCATTAACTATGCGAGCACCGTGCCACCTCGACGCCGTGGCTTAACTGATTGAAATCATACGAAGTTGATCGATGCTCCTTTCTCCGGATCGCGTCTTCTGCGCGATCGAAAATGCCGCCCCGGCAGATTTTGCCGGGCCGTTTACGCGTCATTAACCATGCAGCGGCCAAGCTCGCCTTGCACACGAAGCCGCGGGAAAGACCCATGCGCATCATCGGACCGAACGGCACCACGCCGACGACATCCACCAGTTCGACGCGAAAGACATCGTCCGGCGGCTTCATGCTGCCGGATATCGGAACGACGCAGGAGACGCGTGCGACGCTGGCGCCGAAGCAGACCGCCAATATCGACGCGCTGCTGGCGCTGCAGGGAATCGAGGAGGAGCCGCGGGAGCGCCGCAAGCGCTCAGTCCAGCGCGGCCGGCGCGCGCTCGATGCACTCGACGAACTCAAGCTCTCGCTGCTCTCCGGCAAGCTCGACGCCGGCATGGCCAGCCGTCTGCGCGATGCCGCTGCCGCGCTGAAGCAGTCGTCTGGCGATCCCGGGCTCGATGCCGTGCTGTCAGAAATTGAGCTGCGCGTTGAGGTCGAGCTCGCCAAAGCGGGGCAGGGTTGAGCGCACCACCGCTTACGCGGCCTTGACCCGCGACTTGATGCTGGCTTTGGGCCGGTGCTGTGCGTCGTAACGGCGCTGGGCTGCGAGCACATCCTTCAAATTGTTCTCCGCCCAGTCCCTCAGAGGATCGACGGCGGCGGCCAGCGTCAGTCCCAGCGGCGTCATCGAATATTCCACCGTCACCGGCACGGTCGCGATGGCGCGGCGGCGGACCAGCCCGTCGCGCTCCAGGCTCTTCAAGACCTGCGACAACATCTTCTGCGAGATGCCTTCAATGGCGCGGCGCAACTGATTGAAGCGCAAAGGCTCGTCGCGAAGCAGCAGCAGGATCAGCACGGCCCATTTGTCGCCCACGCGATCGAGGATCTTCCGGGTCGGACAATCGGCCGAATAGGCGTCGGCGGCTCTCATGGGTTACTCCGGCGTGACCAGGTGATCTTAAAGTGCGTTCTTAACACCAGCATTCTATCCGCTATCTAGTTCCCGTTGGTTACCACGTCACAGATGCCAGACAGGAGCTTGTCAATGAAGATCGCCGTCACCGGCGCGTCCGGAAATGCCGGGTCGCGGATTACCGCCGAACTGGCCCGCCGCGGCCACCAGATCACCGCGATCGCCCGGAATCCGGAGAAGATCGCCGAGCTGCCCAATGTCACCCCGGTCAGGGGCGATGCCAACGATCGCGGCGAGCTGGCCAGACTGTGGACCGGCCACGATGTCGCGATCAGTTCGATCCATTTCCTGGTCAGCGATCCCGAGGCGCTGATCGGTGCCGCCAAGGATGCACGTGTCGGCCGTTATCTCGTGGTCGGCGGCGCCGGCTCGCTGGAGGTGGCGCCCGGCGTGCGCCTGGTCACGACCCCCTCGTTCCCGCCGCAATACAAGGCCGAAGCGGAGAAGGGAGCCGCCTTTCTTGATCGCCTGAGGCAGGAAAAGGAGCTGAACTGGACCTTCCTGTCGCCGTCGGCGATGTTTGTTCCGGGGGAGCGGACCGGAAAGTTCCGGCTCGGAACGGATCAGCTGCTGACCGCCAGCGACGGTAAAAGCTGGATCTCCTTTGAGGATTATGCGGTCGCGCTGGCCGACGAGATCGAGCAGCCGGCCCATCTGCGGCAGCGCTTCACGGTCGGCTATTAAGGATTCCCGAGGGCGCCCCGCACGGTCCCGATAGATTTGCCTGTGCAAGGGTTTGGGGGCGGGCCGTCCCCGCCCACGGGAATGTTGTCTGGCACCGGGCGTCGCTATATAAGGCGGCCGCGAACGGGCGTATTCCGTCCGCCGGTGCCGCGACGACCGGCGCCAGCACGTACAGATGGGCCGACCTTGGAAAAGTTGAAAAACTACAAGCCTTCCGAAAAAGAGCCTTTCATGAACGAACGCCAGCGCGAGTATTTCCGCGCCAAGCTGCTGGCATGGAAGGAGGAGATACTTCGCGAATCGAAGCTCACCCTGCAGGCTCTGCAGGAGGAGAACGTGAACCATCCGGACCTCGCCGACCGCGCGTCGTCGGAGACCGATCGCGCGATCGAGCTTCGGGCCCGCGACCGCCAGCGCAAGCTGATCTCCAAGATCGACGCCGCGCTCCAGCGCATCGAGGACAACACCTACGGCTATTGCGAGGAGACCGGGGAGCCGATTTCGTTGAAACGGCTCGAAGCCCGCCCGATCGCAACGCTGTCGGTGGAAGCGCAGGAACGTCACGAGAAGCGCGAGAAGGTGTACCGCGACGAATAATTCGCGGTTTGTTTTGTCCGACGCCCCGTACCAATGCGGGGCGCCGTCGTTTCTGGCTGGTTCGCTGTTGCGGGCCTCCGCCTGCCGTATTCGGTCGTCTTCTCCTTGTCACAAGCTGCGCCCACAAAACGCAGGCGCGCGCCGCATGATCCCTGCGGCGGCAATGGCCTGCCGAACTGAGGTGTGCGATGAGCGAGGTTCTGGTGACGGGCGGCTCGGGATTCATCGCCGCGCATTGCATCCTGCAGCTCTTGGCCGCCGGCCACACGGTCCGCACCACCGTCCGCAATCCCGATCGCAAGGACGACGCCTTGGCGATGCTGCGGGCGGGCGGCGCTGCTTCGATCGATAATCCGTCCTTTTTTGCCGCCGATCTCACCGCTGATACCGGCTGGGCCGACGCCGTGAAGGGGTGCGACTATGTCCTGCATGTCGCCTCGCCCCTGCCGCCTTACGTGCCGAAGGACGAGAGCGAACTGGTCGTGCCGGCACGGGAGGGAACGCTCCGGGTGCTGCGTGCGGCGCGCGATGCCGGCGTGAAGCGCGTCGTCCTGACCTCCTCCTTTGCCGCGATCGCCTATGGGCATTCTCCACGCGAAAAGCCCTTCGACGAGACCGATTGGACCGATCTTAACGGCCCCGACGTGCAGCCTTACCCGAAGTCCAAGACCTTGGCGGAGCGTGCGGCGTGGGATTTCATGGCGCGCGAAGGGGGCGGGCTCGAGCTTGCGGCGGTGAACCCGGTCGCCGTGCTCGGCCCCGTGCTGGGTCCGGACTTCTCGCCCTCGATCGCGGTGGTGCAGGCGCTGATGCAGGGCAGGGCGCCGGCCGCGCCCAAGATCTATTTCGGCCTGGTGGATGTTCGCGATGTCGCCGACCTGCACCTGCGCGCGATGACCGATCCGGCCGCCAACAGGGAACGGTTCCTTGCGGTGGCCGGCCCGCCGGTGTCGATCCTCGACATTGCGTCGGTACTGCGGGAACGGATGGGCCGGGCCGGCCGGCGCGCACCTCGGTTCGAAATGCCGAACTGGCTGGCGCGCGTCGTCGCGCTCGCCGTGCCGCAACTGCGTGACGTCAAGCCGCTGCTTGGGCTCCGCCGCGCCGCCAGCGGCGACAAGGCCCGCAATGTGCTCGGCTGGAACCCGCGGCCGAACGAGGAGATCATTATGGCCACCGCCGAGAGCCTGCTGAAGCTCGGGCTGGTGCAGCCGTGAGCGCGCTAAAGCTCCATCTGAACAGCCCGGCAGGCGTTTTGAACGTGGTCCGAAGCTGCCGCAATGCAGGATGAGACGAGCTGATGAAAGTCGTTTATAAACAATCCGTTCGCCAGCAATCCTGAACGGCCGCTTGGGGCGGCTGACAACGGGAGTTGAACGACAATGGGAGCAGACGAGGTCTTGGCTGCCGCGCAACTGATCATGCGCGCCCGCCAGGAGAGGAGGCCGTTGGCCGCGCTGCCGGCTCAGCTTCAGCCGCAGGATGAAGCGGCGGGCTATGAGATCCAGCATGAGGTTCACTGGCTGCTTGCCGAGCACGCCGGCGATTTCGCCGGCTACAAGATCGGCTGCACCAGCAAGGTGATGCAGGATTACATTCGCATTCCGCATCCCTGCGCCGGTGGCGTATTTGCGCGCGGCGTTCACGAGTCCGGTGCCGTGTTGCGCGCGGCCGACTTCGTCCGCGTCGGCGTCGAATGCGAGATCGCGGTACGGCTCGCGCAAGACCTGCTGCCGCTGGATGCGCCCTTCACCATCGCGCATGTCGCGGAGGCGATCGGCGACTGCCATGCGGCGATCGAGATCGTCGACGACCGCTATGTGCAGTGGGAGACGCTGGGCGCGCCGACGCTCATCGCCGACGATTTCTTTGCCGCCGGTTGCGTGCTCGGTCCGGCGGTGGCGCGCGGTGCCGTGCCGGACCTCGCCGCAGTGCAGGGCCGCGCCTTCATCAACGATGCGCTGGCCGGCGCGGGGGCCGGATCCGACGTGCTGGGACATCCGCTGCACGCGTTGGCCTGGCTTGCCAATCATCTTGCCGCTCGCGGCGACGGGCTCGAGGCCGGTCAGCTGGTGCTGACCGGCAGCCTGATCAAGACGGTGTGGCTCAAGCCCGGCGACCGCGTGCGGATGGAACTGGACGGGCTGGGTACGGTGGAGGCGAGGTTCGAGTGAGTGTAGGAGGGGCACGCTGCGCTTTACAAATTCGCCTTCGCTCGCTCACGCCGGCGCCAATCGCTTGACGTCGATCGGGCGTTTGCGGGCCTCTGCGAGGTCATAGGCCATCTGCATCTTGAGCCAGGCATCGGCAGTGCTGCCGATTGCTTTCTCCAGCCTCACCGCCATCTCGGCGCTGACGCCGCTTCGCCCGGCAATGACATTATGTAGTTGCTGGCGCGTGACCCCGAGGCCCTTGGCCGCCGCGCTGATGGAGACGCCGATCTCCTCCAGCGTATCGCCAAGCAGTTCGCCGGGGTGGGGAGGGCTTTTCATCGCCATGGAGAATCCTCAGTGATAGTCGACGAGATCGACGTCCCAGGCCACCCCGTCTTCGAATCGAAAAACAATCCGCCAGTTGGCTCGAACGGTCACTGCCCAGAAGCTTTTGAGATCGCCCTTCAGGGGATGAAGATGAAACGTTGGCAGATCGAGCGCGTCGATCGTTTCCGCCACGTCCAGAACGGCGAGAACCTGCCTGATCTTGCGGACATGTTCCGGACGGACGCCTCGCGCATTGTCGTCCTCGAACAGCTGTCGCAGGCCCTTGTGCCGAAAACTCTCGATCACTGCTCTAAGCCATTCGAATGTAAAGTAACGCTTTACACAGTCAAGTATTGCTTTACAGGCGCAAAGCCTCCGTCGCGAGAACGACCGAAAGCAACGACGTTCCCGCGGCGCCGATCCGCCCGAGGTTTTGCTGGTCATCACCCTCGGCAACACGAGGGCGCAGGGAAGGCCGGGTGCAGGCCGCACCCATGGCCCGCCTGCATCAAAAAAGCAGGCGGCAGTCACCACAGGTACGAGCCGAACAACCGGCCTTCCCTGCGCGATGGGCTTACGGCTTATACGTGATCTCCCCGGGGATCGGCTGTCTTGCCCCCGTCACCCGCGCGAGGACCAAGGCCCTCGTCGCGACCTTGGCGCCAGCACCGGGACGCCAGGACCACACGATTTCACCGTCCGCGTCCGCGCCGCTCGTCTGTTCGGCGCGCCCGCAGCCATCGCATTCCAACCTCAACGTTCGTGACGATCGCGATACGTCCCTCGATTAGAGGTTAGAACAAAACAAGAACATAAAGGAGGTTGAGCGATGCGTCAAGGACAATGTTCTCCCAGTGCATTTAACGAATGCTAGGCACTCACCCAATGGGAATCGAGAGGATAGGGCGGCTTTGGGTAGAACGGCGTTCTTGGCTCCCACAAACAAACACGGCCCCCGGCAGGGGAGCTACCGGAGGCCGTGTATACCATCACTCTTCTGCGCCTAGGTTCGCAGGCGAGCGATGTGGGAGCTCGTTGTCGGGGAGAGGAGCCGCGCGTTGCTGTCGTTCTTCGCTGAGAACCAACGTCGCGCTTGGGGTTACCCCCTCCCTAGCCCTCCCCCACAAGGGGGAGGGGACTTTCATCGCATCACTTGGATCGTGCCGTGGGTGCAGTCGTGTCGTGCAACATCACGCGTCCAGCCTCAGGCTCTCGCTAGAACGGTAGCAATATATCCATCACCTGCTGGCCGTATCTTGGCTGCTGGATGTCCGTGATCTGGCCGCGGCCGCCATAGGAGATGCGGGCCTGGGCGATCTTGGTGGAGTCGATGGTGTTGTCGCTCTGGATGTCCTCGGGACGCACGATGCCGGCCACGATCAGTTCGCGGATCTCGTAGTTCACCCGGATCTCCTGCTTGCCCTCGACCACGAGATTGCCGTTCGGCAATACCTGGGTGACGACTGCGGCGACGCTGGTGGTCAACGATTCCGAGCGCTGGATCGAGCCCTTGCCGTCCGAGGTCGACGAGGAGTCCTCGGTGAGGATACGGCCGGGCAGGATCTTGTTGGCCTGCGTGATGGTCTTCGAGCCGATGAAGTCGGTGATCCCCGAGTCTTCCTTGCCGGTGCGGCTGCGCTGGGTCTCGTTGGCGAAGTTCGCCTGATCGGTGATGTTGACGGTCACCGTGAGGAGGTCGCCGACCTGGTGCGCGCGCTGGTCCTTGAAAAAAGCGCGCGAGCCGTTGCGCCACAACGAGTTCGGCGCATAGGACACCGTCTCGGGCTTCGGCATCGGCATCTGCACCGGCTTGTAGCCGGGCTGGGTGGTCGGATTGTCGATCTCCGTCAGCTTCGGCCTTTCGCCGACCTGCGACAGGCGATCGATCGAGGAGCAGCCGCTTGCCACCGACAGGACCGCGAGCGAGGCCGACACCAGCGCGAGCCGCCGCAAGCCGTTGTAGGACGGAGCATCAGACGTGAACTTCGACATGGAACTTACTCGGCTTTCGGGGTGGCGGACGCGGGAAGTCGCGCGGCGACGGATACAGGAGCAGGAATCTCGGCTTCGGCGGTCTGCGCGGGCTTGGGCACGACGATCTCGACCGAAACCTGGCCGCGGCCGCTGACGCGACCGGTCACGGTGCGTTTGGATTGCAGGTTGAGCACGCTGACGACGTCGCCCTCCGTGCCGTTGTCCAGCGCCTTGCCGCGCGTGGTCAGATAGATGCCGGCGGTCTGGAAGACGATCGTGACGTTCTGGTCGCGCTGCACCAGGTCGGGCTTGGCGAGATCGGTGCTCTTCAGCGCCTGGCCGGCGCGCGCCGGACGACGCATCTGCATGCCGACCGCGAACTCGCGCGAGGCGGGTTCTGCCCCGCCGAGTTCGGCGCGAGGCCGCCGCTCCATCACGAGATCGCCCGAGCGCAACAGCTCGTTGCGGTCGACATTGCGGGTGAGCACCGCGACCTCGGCGGTCTCGATCGCGACACCGGTGTAACGCAGCCGCACCGGCGCGGTACCGCTGTTCGCCCCGATCTCGAACGCCACATCGAAGCGGCTGGAGCGCGGATCGAAACGGACGGAGGTCGGGATCAGCGCGCCGCTGGTTGCCGCGTCGAACTTCAGGTCTTGCACCGCCTGGTCGAAGCTCAGGCTGATATTGGCGGCATCGCCAAGGCCGGAGCGGTGGTCGAGCGCCTGCGCCACCGCTTGCTCGATGTCCTTGGTCGCGAGGCTGCGTGCGAGCCGCGTCACCGCGACTTCCTTGATGTCACGGGTGTCGACCCCGATCACCTGGTGCGCGCGCAGCACCGAGATCACCTGGGCGGTCGGCAGCATGCCGGTGGTGCCGAGATCGGGTGCTCGGTAGACCGCGACCTGCGCTGCGGCGCCGGCATTGTCGATGAGGTCGCCGACGCGGACGATATCGCCGGTGACGTTGACGGTGGCGCGCAGCACGGGAGCGGCGATTTGCTCGTCGGCGCCGCCGGCCAGGGCGGGAAGCGCGGTCGAGACCAGCAGGGCTGCAGCGATGAGAAGCGGACGCGCGGTGCGGATCTTCATGGCAGGCTCCTATTGCCTCAGCGGAACAGCGCGGTGGTGGATTGCATCATCTGGTCGGCAGCGGAGATGACCTTGGCGTTCATCTCGTAGGCGCGCTGCGCCGCGATCAGTTCGCTCATCTCGCTGACCACGTCGACATTGGCCTGCTCCAGGCTGCCTTGCGTGATGCTGCCGTAGCCCTGCTGGTTGGCGATGCCGTCCTGCGGCGCGCCGGAGGAAGGCGTCTCGATGAACTGGTTGTTGCCGACCGGCTGCAGACCGGCCTTGTTGATGAAGCGCGTGAGCTGGATCTGGCCGATGATCTGCGACGTGCTCGAGCCCGGCAGCGTCACCGAGACCTGGCCTTGCGAGTTCACGGTGATGCCGGAGGCGTTTTGCGGGATGGTGATGGTCGGCTGCACCGGATTGCCCTGCGCGGTGACGATGCGGCCCTGATTGTCCATCTGGAACGTGCCGTCGCGGGTGTACTGGTTGGTGCCATCCGGCATCAGGATCTTGAAGAAGCCTTCGCCCGAGACGGCGAGGTCGAGGTCGTTGCCGGTCTGCGACAGCGTGCCCTGCGTCATCGAGCGCGGCGTGCCGACGGTCTTGACGCCGCCGCCGAGATCGATGCCGACCGGGAGGATCGTGCCCTGGTCGGAGGACTGAGCGCCGACGCGGCGTACATGCTCGTAGATCAGGTCCTGGAACGCCGCCGTCTGCTTCTTGAAGCCGGTGGTGCGCAGGTTGGCGATGTTGTTGGAGATCACCTGAACGTTCAGTTCCTGTGCCGCCATTCCGGTCGCAGCGGTGTGAAGCGCCTGCATGTCAAGTCTCCTTCGTGTTCTGCGAGGTTCAGGCCGGAACGTCGGCGAGTTTCTCGATCGCGTTCTTGCGCAGGTCGCTCTGGCCTTGCAGCATGGTGGCGACCTGTTGGTAGGACCGCATCACTTCGACCATGCGGCTCATCTCGCCGACCGCATTCACGTTCGACTTCTCGACGTAGCCCTGCTGGATGGTCGACTTCGTATCCTGCTGCGGCACGACGCCGTTCTGGGCGGCGTAGAGATTGTTGCCCTGCTTCTGCGCGGCCTGCGGATCGGCGAAGTTGACCAGGCGCAGCTTGGCGCGGATCGAATCGGTGGGATTGGTGCCTTCGACCACCGTGACCGTGCCATCCGGCGAGATGTTGATGTCGTGGTCGGTCTGCTGCAGCGTGATCGGTCCGCCGGTGCCGAGCACCAGATCGCCTGCCGCCGTGACGAGCTGGCCGGTGTTGCTCACATGCAGGCTGCCGTCGCGGGTGTAGCGCTCGCCGCCGGCAGTCTGCACCACCAGGAAGCCGTCGCCCTGGACGGCAATGTCGAGCGGGTTGCCGGTGCGCTGAAACGAGCCCTGCGAAAAGTCGCGATAGGTGCCGCGGTCCTGCACATAGGAGACCCGGCGGTCGTTGCCGCGGAAATTGTCTTCATGCGCGCCCGAGGTGAGATATTCCTCGAACAGCTGCTGATCGGCCTTGAAGCCGTTGGTGTTGACGTTGGCGACGTTGTTGGCAACGACGTCGAGTTGTCGCTCCAGCACCATCTGCCGTGACAATCCGACGAGAAGCGAATTCTCCATCGGTCAAGCTCCCCTGATTTACGAACCCCGCAAGCGGCGCCTCTCCCAAGGCGATCGTTAACGGGTGGTCATCGAACCCCGTTCGGCTCTCCCAAGCCTTACGGGGGTCGCAGTGGGGATAGCGAAGACCGTGCCAAGTCAAAAAGATAAGAAAAATCAAACGATTGTCATTTTGAGACAGATCAAAACACCCGGCAATAACCGCTCATCAACCATGTTTGCCCGGCAACTTTTTCCCACCGGTCGCGTAAAAGAAAGCTTCCATTAACCATTGTTACCGTAGCGTTCAGCCAACAAGCGCAGATGCGCTGGGAGCGTGTTGGTATCGCGTCATAGGGCTTTCTGGCGGCATCGGATCGATTTCCGTAAGGGGACCCGAAAGCCATGGCTGAGAATGAAGGCGGTGCCGGCGAGGCCGAACAAGGCGCAGGCGCCCCGAAGAGCAAGTTAAAGCTGATCATCATGGCGGTCGGCGTGCTGGCGCTGCTGGCGATGGGCGGTGCCGGCTATTTCTTCTTCTTCGGCCATAAGAGCGAAGAGCAGCATGCGGAAGCGGCGCCGCCGCCGAAGCCGCCGGCCTTCGTCGAGGTTCCTGATCTCCTGGTCAACCTGGTCGGCAATCCCGGCGACCGCGTCCAATATCTCAAGGTCAAGGTCGTGCTGGAAGTGAAGGAGGAGAAGCAGGTCGAGGCGATCAAGCCGACCCTGCCGCGCGTCAGCGACATCTTCCAGACCTACTTGCGCGAATTGCGGCCGAGCGACCTCAACGGCTCCGCCGGCCTGTTCCGGCTCAAGGAAGAGCTCACCAAGCGGGTCAACGTCGCGCTGGCACCCAACCAGGTCAACGCGGTGTTGTTCAAGGAAATCGTGGTTCAGTAAGGCACGGAATTGCAGCCATGGCGGGCAACGATCCAGTCGACCAAGATGCGATAGCCGCGCAATGGGAAGCCTCGCTCGATTCGGAGGATCCCACCGAGGCCGCGGAAGCCGCAGCAGCCAATGAACTCACGGAGTCGATGGCCCTGCAATGGGCCAAAATGGTCGAGGACGGCGGCCGCGAGTTCGGCGCCACCAAGAATGGCGGCGGCGAGCGGGTGCTGTCGCAGGAGGAGATCGACAATCTGCTCGGCTTCACCGCCGGCGAGGTCAGTCTCGACGACCATTCCGGTATCCGCGCCATCATCGATTCGGCGATGGTGTCCTACGAGCGTCTGCCGATGCTCGAAATCGTCTTCGACCGCCTGGTGCGGCTGATGACGACAAGCTTGCGCAATTTCACCTCCGACAATGTCGAGGTCACGCTCGACCGCATCACCTCGGTGCGGTTCGGCGACTACATGAACTCGATCCCGCTGCCTGCGGTGCTCTCGGTCTTCAAGGCCGAGGAGTGGGAGAATTTCGGGCTCGCCACCGTCGACTCCACCCTGATCTATTCGATCATCGACGTGCTCCTGGGCGGCCGGCGCGGCACCAGCCAGATGCGCGTCGAGGGACGACCCTACACGACAATCGAGACCAACCTCGTCAAGCGCCTGATCGAGGTGGTGCTCGCGGACGCCGAACAGGCGTTCCGGCCGCTGTCACCGGTCACCTTCACCATCGACCGGCTCGAAACCAATCCGCGTTTTGCCGCGATCAGCCGTCCGGCCAACGCAGCGATCCTGGTGAAGCTGCGCATCGACATGGAAGATCGTGGCGGCAATGTCGAGCTGCTGCTGCCTTATGCGACCATCGAGCCGATCCGCCCGGTGCTGTTGCAGATGTTCATGGGCGAAAAGTTCGGCCGTGACCCGGTCTGGGAAGGCCACTTCGCCACTGAGATCGCGCAGGCTGAGATCGCCGTCGATGCCGTGCTCTACGAGGCCGACGTGCCGCTGAAGCAATTGATGCGGCTGAAGGTCGGCGACACCTTGCCGCTCGACATGCGCCCGGATGCGCTGGTCGCGATCCGCTGCGGCAGCACGACCTTGACGGAAGGGCGGATGGGCCGGGTCGGCGACCGCGTCGCGATCCGTGTCACGAAGAATTTGCGCAAGCCGAATACCACGCTCGCCATGTTCGAAGGGGCGGAAGGACAGAACAAGTTGATGGAGGCACAATGAACCACTCCCTCGGATTGATCATCGAGAGCCTGGTCGCGGTTCTCCTGGTGCTGACCATCGGCTACTGCATGCTGTTGAATGCAAGGCTGAAGCGCCTGAAGGCCGATGAGCACTCGTTGAAGGCCGTGATCGCGGAACTGATCACCGCGACCGAAATCGCCGAGCGGGCGATCGGCGGCCTCAAGCTTGCGGTGCGCGACGTGAACGAAAATCTCGGCAACCAGCTCACAGCGGCGACGCAGATGTCGGACCAGCTGAGAAGGCAGCTTGCGGAAAGCGACGCGGTGGTCCGAAGGCTGTCGCGAATCGCGAGCGCCGCGCGGCCGGCCACATCGGCCGAACCCGAGCCGGCGCCGGTTGTCGCGCCCCAGCCCGCGCCTGCGCCCGCAGTCGAGCCCGCCAGGGTCTCCGGCGCCAGGGCGGTTGCTGCCGCGGCGCAGGCTTTCTCTGAACGTCGAAGGTCCGGTGGCCTTGCCGCATGAAATCGTTCCGTAATATCCGCGTCATTCCCGTCGCGCTGATCGCAATCGCAAGCCTCGCGGTCCTCAAGGTCGCCGGCCTCGTGCTCGATGGCGCCTATGTGTTCGACTACGATCCGCAGTCGACCAGACGGTCATGGGCGCAGGAGAACCTGAACTTCCCGGGCGGTGTGGAGACCGACATCACCGGCTCCACGCACGGCGCGAAGGAGGCCAAGAAGGAGGAGGCGCCGAAGCCGGCCGCGCCGGAGACCAAGCCCGAGGGGGTGGTGCTGCATCCCGAGGACAATCCGCAGAACGTGTCGGCGGCCGAGAAGGCGATCCTCGAGCGGCTGCAGTCACGCCGCCAGGAGCTCGATGCGCGGGCGCGCGAGATCGACATCCGTGAGAGCCTGTTGCGCGCGGCCGAGCAGCGCATCCAAACCAAGACCGATGAGATGAAGGCGATCGAGCAGCGCATCTCCGCGGTGAGCAGCCAGAAGAGCGAGGCGGACAGCGCGCGCTTCAAGAGCATCGTGACGATGTACGAAGGCATGAAGCCGAAGGATGCCGCCAAGGTGTTCGACCGGCTCGAAATGTCGGTCCTGATCGAGATCGCATCGCAGATCCAGCCGCGCAAGATGTCGGACATTCTGGGATTGATGATGCCTGAAGCCGCCGAGCGGCTGACGGTCGAGCTGGCGCGGCGGGCCGGCGCCGACAAGCCGGCCGAGGTGAGTGCCGAGCTGCCGAAGATCGAAGGCAAGGTGCTGCCGGCGAAGACCAATTGAACTGGATGCTTAATGAGCCCTTAAACGCCGGTCGCTAGTCTCATATGGCGCAACGGCCGGGCTCGTCCGTCGCGTGACGGATGTCGAACTGAAAGTAGTTGACCATGGTGCGCACGGCTTCCATCGGATTGTGGTCGCAGGCTCGCGTTGGCGCGCGGTCCGGAGTTGGCTGGGTTTTAGCGCTCGTCATCGGTCTTGCACTGTCGACGGCCTGCCGTGCCGAACCGGTGCCCGGCCAGGCGAGCCTCTCGGTGGCCAACGGTTATGCCCGGCTGGTGCTCAAATTCGCCGAGGATGTCGGCACCGAGGTGACTACGGCCGGCTCGATCCTGTTGGTCCGGTTCGACCGGCCCGCCGACATCCCGATCGACCGCTGGGTGGATGCCGCGCCTGACTACATCTCCGGGGCGCGCGGCGATCCCGATGGTTCGGCGCTCCGCCTGTCGCTGTCGCGCAAGGTTCAGGTCAACACGATGACCGCCGGCGAGCGCGTGTTCATCGACCTGCTGCCGGACAGCTGGACCGGACCGCCGCCGCCGCTGCCGGCCGAAGTGGTGCGTGAACTGGCGGAGCGGGCCCGCACGGCCGAGCGGGCGCTGCGGCTGCAGCGCGCCGAACTGGAAGCCAAGAAGCGGCCGCCGATCCGTGTCCGCGCCCTGGTGCAGCCGACCTTCGTCCGTTTCGTGTTCGAGATCCCGGATGGCGTCGGCGTCTCCTCGGTGATGAACGAGCAGAAGCTGTTGCTGTTCTTCGGCGCGCCGCTGACCTTCGACCTGGCCGACGCCAAGATCGCGGCCCCGCCAAATATCGCGGCGATCACCCAGAAGACGGAGATCGCCAAGACCACGGTGGAGATGGGCCTGATCGGCGATGTCGACCTCCGCGCATTCCGCGATGACAAGACCTACAATATCGACGTCTCCTATGTGCAGCCGGACAAGCCGAAGACCGCGACGGTGCTGCCCGAGACCTTGCCGGCCGCCAAACCCGCGGCAGCGAATGCCGCGCCCGCGGAGAAGCCCAAGGCCGAGCCGCATGCGGAGATCGTGCCGCCGACCTCGGAGACGATCGCGCGCGAGATGAGCGCGCAAGCAAGGACACCGGTGGCCATGCCGGTCGCTGCGGCCGCCGCACCGGCTGCGCAAAGCGCCGCGGCGCCGACGCCGCCCGCGGCGAGCGTGCAGGCGGAGGCGACCAGGCCGGAGCCGGCCAAAACCGAAGTCGCAAAGCCCGAGCCGGCGAAAGCGGAGCTTGCGAGCGCGGAGGCTCAGAAGACGAATCCGCCGAAGCTTGACGCGGCAAAAGCGGAGCCGGCCAAGCCGGAAGCGATGACGCAAGCGGCCGCCAAGCCGGTTGCCACGACTGCGCAACCCGCTGATCGCGCCGGCGCGGCGACGGTCACGGCCACGCGCGATAGCGAGGGGCTGCGCGTGACCTTCGATTTCGGTCAGGTGACGCCGGCGGCGCTGTTCCGTCGGGGTGACACGGTGTGGATGGTATTCGATTCGACCAAGCCGCTTGATGTCGAGCCGATCCGGGCCAAGGGCGGTGCCGTGATCGGGGAGGTGAACCGGGTGCCGCTCGACAAGGGCCAGGCGATCCGCATTCGCCTTAACCGGCCGCAGATGCATTCCTTGAGCAGCGACGATGGCAAGGGCCAGAGCTGGACGCTCACCTTTGCCGACAAGGGACAGACTACGCAGCAGCCCTTGATGGTGATGCGCAACGTCACCGATCCCGCGCTGGCCAATGTGATGGTGCCGCTCGCAAATCCCGGTCCCGGCCTCTTGCACCGCCTGACCGATCCGGATGCCGGCGACACGCTGCTCGTCGTCACCGCGCCGCCGCCGATCCGCGGCTTCATCAAGCGGCAGGACTTTGTCGACCTGTCGCTGCTCGACTCGATCCACGGCATTGCCGTGCGGCCGAACTCGGATGACGTCGCGGTCGAAATCGCGCCCGACAAGGTCATTCTCGGACGGCCGGGCGGGCTGACCCTGTCCTCGATCGGCTATGCGCCCGAGCGCGCGGCGACCGCGATGCGGCCGCTGTTCGACGTCGAGGAATGGCGGCAGAACCGCACTCAGCCCTTCAACACGCGGCTGGATGCGCTCGTCAAGGCGTCGGCCGCGGCTGAGCCGGAGCAGCGGGCGCAGGCGCGGCTGGCGCTCGCGCGCTTCTACATGGCGCGTGAGATGTATCCGGAGGCGAGGGGCATCACCAATCTGATGATTTCCGACGCCGACCCGCGCACCGACGAGACCGGGATGCTGATGATCCACGCCGTGGCGAGCATCCTGATGGGGCGGCCGGAGCAGGGCCTGAAGGATCTGGCGAGCCCGACGATCGGCAACAATTTCGACTCCCAGATGTGGAAGGGGCTCGCTTATGCACGCCAGGGCAAGTTTGCCGATGCCCGCGAGAAGTTCAAGAATGTCGAATTCGCCATCGCCTCGCTGCCGCTCGAACTGCAGCGCGTGGTGACCTCGGATGCGATGAAATCGTCGATCGAGATCAAGGACTACGCCGGCGCGGCCAAGCGGCGCGCGGAGCTCGAGGTGATCGGCGTTCCCGCCGACATGAAGCCCGCCATCGCGGTGCTGCGCGGCCGGCTCGCGGAGGCGATGGCGCAGGAGAAGGACGCGCTGGACGAATATCGCTTCGCGGTCGCATCCAACGACCGGGCCTCCGCCGCGGAAGCCAAGCTGCTCGAGATCAAGCTGTTGCAGAAGCGCGGCGAGATCAAGCCGGCCGACGCGCTGAACGAGCTGGAAGGGTTGCAGGCGGTCTGGCGGGGCGACGCGATCGAAGTGCAGGCCTTGCAGATGATGGCGCAGCTCTACAACGACGCCGGGCGCTACGCCGATTCGCTTGGCGCCGCACGCATGGCGACGCGGCTGATGCCGAATTCAGAAGTTGCGCGCAATGCGCAGGACGCAGCGTCCGCGCTGTTCTCGCAGCTGTTCCTCGCCGGCAAGGCCGACGAATTGCCGCCGGTCGATGCGCTCAGCATCTTCTACGAATTCCGCGAGCTCACCCCGATCGGCCGGCGTGGCGACGAGATGATCCGCAAGCTCGCCGATCGGCTGGTCGGTATCGACCTCCTGGATCAGGCGGCCGAGCTGTTGCAGTATCAGATCGACCATCGGCTCGAAGGCGCCGCACGCGCCCAGGTCGCGGCCCGGCTTGCGATGGTGTATCTGACCAACCGCAAGCCCGACCGCGCTCTCGAGGCGCTGCGCACCACCCGCATCGCCGATCTCTCCGGCGAGTTGCGGCAGCAACGCCTTCTGCTCGAGGCGAGGGCGAACAGCGATATCGGCCGTCACGACCTCGCGCTCGACATCATCAGCAATATCGCGGGGCGGGAGGCGATCAGGCTGCGCTCCGACATCTATTGGGCGTCGCGGCGCTGGCGCGAGGCCTCCGAACAGATCGAGCTCTATTACGGCGATCGCTGGCACGACTTCCGGCCACTCAATCCGGCCGAGCGCGGCGACATCCTCCGCGCGGTGATCGGCTATGCGCTGGCGGAGGACGCGATCGGCCTGGCGCGCTTCCGTGAGAAATACGCGCCGCTGATGACCGGCGAGGCGGACAAGCTGGCCTTCGACGTCGCGAGCAAGCCTGCGAGCGGCTCCAGCGCCGAATTCGCCCAGATCGCCAAGATGGCGGCAGGCGTCGATACGCTCGACGGCTTCCTGCGCGATATGAGGGCGCGCTTTCCCGACGCGACCGGCAAATCGCCTGACGGCAAGGATTCGGCCCGTGCCGAGCCCGACACGACCGGGAGCCTGCCGCAGATCAAGGGCGTGAAACAGGCGGTGGCCGGCCGTTGATCGCCGGCGCTGGGCTTGGCGCACCGGACCTCGTACAATGACGGCATCATGCGCGAACGCCCGTCATCTCGGCTGCTGGTCCTTGATCCGTTGGATCGCATTCTCCTGTTCAGGTTTGAGCACACGAAAGGCGCGCTCGCCGGACATAGCTTCTGGGCAACGCCCGGCGGTGGGCTTGACCTAGGTGAGAGTTATACGGAGGCCGCACGCCGCGAACTATTGGAGGAGACCGGGCTCGTCATCGACGATCCAGGGCCGGTCGTCGATCAGCGCATCGTGACCTTCCAAATGCCGGACGGCGAGATGGTCCGTGCCGACGAGCGGTTCTTCCTCATCAGGGTCGAAGCTGCGCAGATGCCTTCAACCGAACGCTGGACCGATCTGGAACGTGAGGTGATGGCAACTCATCACTGGTGGTCGGCCGAAGAGTTGCTCTCGACGTCCGAACAGGTCTGGCCTGAAAACCTGTCAGATGTTCTAATTCGGATCGGTGTCTGGACGGCGCTGTCCGAGTGAGGTCCACTCGTAAATGGCGGGCAGTCAGCAGCCGAGCTAATCCAATTGGCTGACATAGGCGGCCACGGCCTTGATCTGCGATTCGGTCAGATCGTGGGCGATAGGCTGCATGATGGCCGAGCTGTCGGGATTGGCCTTGTCCTGCCCGCGCTCCTTGTCCCAGTTGGTCAGCTTCTTCGTGACGTAGTCGTAGAGCTGACCTGCAAGGCGCGGAAACTGGCCATCTCCCTTCGCCTCAGGACCATGACATGATGCGCAAGGGGGGACGTTTGCGCTCGCAACGCCCTCTTCGTAGATCTTCTTGCCTTCGGAAACGAGTGCTTTCGGCGCGCCACCGAGCGGCTTTGGATTCAGATCCTTGAAATCGCCCGTGAGCGCCTCCAGCATTGCCGGACTCAGCGTGTGCGCGACGTTGAACATCACCGGGTTGTTGCGACGGTGTTCAATGAAGGCCTTCAGCTGATTTTCAATGTATTCCGGCTGCTGACCGGCCAGTCGCGGCATCGGGAATGACCCGCGAAACCCTTGTCCATCAATCCCGTGGCAAGTCTTGCAGTAGTCCGTCTTCGCCTTGAGTTCCTGCTTCGACACCTGACCGGCTTTGTCTTCCGCATGTGCCATCGTGCAGGTGGACACGAGGATAACAATAGCCGCTGCTCGCTTTGCCGATTGCAAGTTCATGAACGCCCCCGCGTTTGACACGCGCAAGCTACGCGCAGCAAGTCGGCGCGGTCCAGTTGATTCTAGCCGCGCTCCCCGATCACGGAGCGGGATACCTGAGACGGTATGTCTTGCCGGCGAGTGCACGGAAGGTGAGGAGCCAAACCCTTCGCACGCACGATAAGTTGCGACATGAATATGCTTCTTAGTCGCACAAGCAGCTGGAGTGGCAGAATTGTCGCGACACACGGAAATAGAGCCGAGCAGTAGTCAACACTGCTTGGCGAAGTGTCAAAACCTTGGCCTACTGATGGCCGAAGCGCTGTCAAAGCGCCGCGGGGGCGGACGCGATGCTTGGACCAAGATACATGGCAAGCGCAGGGGGCGGCAGGTGTCTTTTTGTCGCACTCTGGCTCACCATCATTGCCACAGCCGCGCTCATGGTCGGATCGACCTCTCCGGCGAATGCGCTGCCGAGCTTCGCGCGCCAAACCGGGCAGCCTTGCGGCACCTGTCACACCGACTTTCCCGCGCTTACTCCATATGGCCGGCGGTTCAAGCTGTTGGGCTACACCGCCGGGGGCGGTCAGTTTCGCACGACGCCGTTTTCTTCGAACGACGCCATCAATGTGCGGGCCGAATACGACAAGCTGCGTGGCTATGCGAACGGGGTGAACGGCGCGCCGCCCGCGAACAATGCGCCGCCCGCAAGTGATGACAGCAAGGTCTGGGTGCCGCCGGTTTCGATGATGGCGATCGTCGGCTTCACTCACACGCAAGCGGATCTGCCTCCGCCGACCGATCCCTACAGTCCGAACAACAACACGGTGTTGTCGCCGTTCAGCATGTTCTGGGGCGGGGCGATCACCAGCAATGTCGGTGCCTTTGCGCAGGTGACGTACAACGCGGTGCCTGCGGGCGGCTTCGGCGATCCGTTCGGACACACCTGGACGTGGGACAACACCGACGTCCGCTTTGCAGGACAGGCCAGCCTCGGTCCATTGGACGTCATCTACGGCATCACCGCCAACAACAATCCGACGGTGCAGGACTTGTGGAACACCACGCCGGCCTGGTCTTTCCCCTACGCCGCATCGACGCTTGCATCGACGCCGGCCACCAAGACGATGATCGAAGGCGCGTTTTCCGCGCATGTCGGCGGCGTCGGCGCCTACGCGATGATCAATGATCTGCTCTATCTCGAGGTCACCGGCTACAAGACGCTCGGCTTCAGCCAGCAAAATGCACTCGGCACCGATCCATTTGGCGCGCCCGGCCAGCTCGGCGGCGTAGCGCCTTACTGGCGCGCAGCGGTCGAGCCGCATTGGGGCCGGCACTCGCTGATGTTCGGCACCTTCGGAATGTATCTCGACGTGCATCCGTGGATCGATACGAGCTTTGCAAGCTGGTCGACGGATGTCTTTCCGCTGTCGAACAAGTTCACGGACGTCGGCGTCGATGCGCAATACCAGTATCAGGGTGACAATTTCTGGGTGACTCTGCGCGGCAGCTACATCCGCGAATTCCAACGGCTCGATGCAAGCTTCGCCATGCTGGCTGCAGCCAATCCGACCAACGTGGTCAACAGCCTGAAGCTGCAAGGCTCGGTCGCTCTCGGGAGCGATAATCGTGTCGTCCTGACCGGGCAGTATTTTGATATCAGCGGCACCGCCGACGCCAATCTCTACGGCCTCGATCCGGTCAGCGGACTGGCGATGACCCCGAATAGCAACGGCTGGCAGGCCGAGATTGCCTACATCCCGTTCGGCGCCAGCAAGTCCTTTGGCTGGCCGTGGTTCAACGCCCGCATCGGGCTGCAATACACCTACTACAACAAGTTCAACGGCACCGCGGTCGGGGCCCAAGACAACAATTCGCTGTTCCTCCACGCTTGGTTTGCGATGTAGCTCCGTCGCATGGGAGAGGTCCGATGAGAAGATTGCTTTTCGCAAATGTCGCAGCGCTGGCGATGGCCACTGCAGGTTCAGCTGCGGCGGCCGATCTGGCGGTCGCTCCTCCAGCGTCCTTCGCCGCGCGCTTCAACTGGACAAGTTGCTATGGCGGCCTCCACCTCGGCGGCGGCTTCGCGACCAAGAACGTCACCGACCCCGTGCAACTCGTCCAGGACTCGTTCATTGCTCCCGGCAGCACCGTCGGCGTCACCACGGTGAATCCGGGGCCGAGCGGGGTGGTCATCGGAGGCCAGATCGGTTGCGACTATCAGTTTTCCGGCTCGTCGGTCGTTGTGGGTATCGAGGGCGCGGCCTCTGGCTCGACGATGAAGGCCAACAAGACAGTCGCGCTTCCGCTCAGCATTCCCGACGTCGCCACTGTGCAGGCGAATACGGACTTTCTGTCCAGCGTGACCGCGCGCGTCGGATACGCCTTCGACAACGTGCTTGTATACGCAAAAGCTGGCGGCGCTCTCGCCGGCGACAAATACGAGGTCAGCGGTACGTTCGGCGGCGTGCCCTATGACTTCCGGGGACTTGAGAACAGGTTCGGCTGGACCGCGGGGGCAGGCGTGGATTGGGCCTTCGCGCAGCATTGGTCCGCCAATTTCGAATATGACTATTACGGGTTCGGCCACGGCACCGTGAACATGACCGACCCGCTTACCGGCTTCTCGGGTCCGGTGACCATCGGGCAGAGCATCCAGGTGGTGAAGGTCGGGCTGAACTTCCACATGTGGGGGGCTGGTCTGTAATGGCCCCGACCTCGGCATCATGGCTCGTTGTTCTAGGGCACGTGGCTGGCCTCCGCCGAACCTTGCTGGCTTCGACGCTGGCAGTAGGCCTCCCGATCGCCGGGCACGCCGCGGAGCGGGGAGTCGTTGCAACAGGCGGCCTCGAAGCCAAGCTCGAGTACTGCAAGACCTGCCATGGACTGTCGGCGCAAGGCTATCGGGGGTGGTTTCCGATGCCGCGGCTGGCGGGACAGCAGCCGCAATATATCGAGAATCAGTTGCGCGCCTTCAGCGAGCGCCGGCGCACCAATCCCATCATGGCCAATGTGTCCCACGCCCTCAGCCCCTCGATGATTTCGGCGCTGGCGACGCACCTGAAGAATCTTGATTCGAAGCCGATCGGTGGTGCGCCCCGAGGAGCCGTAGGCGTCGGCAAGCGAATCTATGAGGAAGGACTTCCCGAGTCCAATGTGCCGGCGTGTTCGGCCTGTCACGGCCCCGATGGCAAGGGACAGAACGAAATCCCGCGGCTGGCGGGCCAACTCTATGAATACACCGTCGGCCAGTTGAGCGGCTGGTCCAAGGTGCGGGGGCTGGGATCGGGAGTGGACACCTCGGCGGTGATGGCGCCGACGGCACACAATCTGACGAGATCGCAGGTTGAAGCGGTGGCCGCCTATGTCAGCTACTTGCAGTAAGGGGCATAAGTCGACCAATGCCGAGCCGATCAACCAGAATGCACGAGAGTGAGCGGTCATGAAGCGCACCGGATTGACGGTAGCTCTGCTCTTCGTCCTGTCCTGCATCGGCCCTGCGGCGGCAGGGGACGCCAATGTCCGCAATTGCACCTGGTGTCATGGAACGTCCGCGCAAGGCTATATGGTGGCGCCGAGATTGGCGGGACAACGGCCGGCCTATCTCGAAAGCCAGATCAGAAGCTTTCGCGATCACTCGCGGGACAATCCCTTTTCTAAGCAGTACATGTGGGGCGCAGTGGCCGCGCTCGATCCAGATTCCGTACGGGATCTGGCCGCCTATTTCGCCACCATTCCGGCCAAGCCCGCCAACGACGGCGATCCGAGCCTGATCGCCAAGGGCAAGACGATCTACATGGACGGAATCCCGGAGGCCAACATCGCCTCATGCTATGCCTGTCACGGACCGAATGCCGAAGGCATCCGCGAGATTCCACGCCTTGGCGGGCTCGCCTATTTCTACCTCAAGGCGCGACTTGAGCAATGGGGCCAAGGCTACCATTCGGGGATGAGCACCCCGATGCCCATTGTGGCGCGCGCGCTGGGTCCGAATGAAATCGAGGCGCTCGCGTCGTATCTCAGTTTTGTTCGCTAGAGCATGATCCGGAAAACTGGAAACCGGCTTCGGAACATGATCTCGGCCTCAAGCGCTTGAGCCTCAAGCGCTGCCAACGCGGCGTCGGACAAAGGCCGCATCTTTGGTGCCTGCCGACGCTCATCCGCCGTAGCTCTGCACCAGGCTTCCCGCGACCAGAGACCAGCCGTCGACGAGCACGAAGAAGATCAGCTTGAACGGCAGCGAGATGGTCGAGGGGGGCAGCATCATCATGCCCATCGACATCAGGACCGATGCGACCACGAGGTCGATGATCAGGAACGGCAGGAACAGCAGGAAGCCGATCTCGAAGGCGCGCTTCAGTTCGGAAATCATGAATGCGGGCACGAGAATGCGCAGCGACATCTCGTCGGGCGTCGCCGGCGGCGGCTCGCCTGAGAGATCCATAAACAGCTTGAGGTCCTTCTCGCGCACGTTCTTCTGCATGAAGCCGCGCAGCGGCACCGCCGCGCGCTGCAGCGCGTCCTCCACGCTGATCTGGTTCTCGATCAGCGGACGGACGCCCTCGTCGTAGGACTTCTGCAGAACCGGCCCCATCACGAAGGCGGTCAGGAACATCGCCAGCGCGATGATGACCGCGTTCGGCGGCGCCGTCGCGGTGCCCATCGCCGTGCGCAGCAATGAGAGCACCACGACGATGCGCGTGAACGACGTCATCATGATCAGGATCGACGGTGCGATCGACAGCACCGTCAGCAGCGCGATCAGTTGGATCGCGCGCTCGGTGACGCCCCCATTGCCTGGCCCAAGATTGATGCTGATGTCCTGGGCAGCCGCGCTCCCCGCCAGCGAACCGGCGGCAATCAGGGCGAAAAGGAACAGAACTCTACGCGGGGAGAGCAGGCCCCTCACTGATTGGATTTCGGACGGCCGAGCAGGGATGCCATCTCATCCTCGAGGTTCTCGAAACTGCTCTTGGGCGGCGCCGCGGGCGGCGGGGGCTCGTTGCGCGCAGCGGGCCTCGCCGGCGGCTCCTGAGCCGCGGCGGTCGGTGCGGGCGGCTCGCCCGCGGGACGGCGCAAAGCAGCCTCCAGACGCTGCGCCATTTCGGCCAGATTGGCCTCGGCGCTCTGTTGAGGCGGCGCAGCGGGCGTTGGCGGCGACGGTGGTGGGGGCGGCGGGGCCACGGCGGGGCGCTCAGGCGCACGTTCGGCCGCGCGGAGCGGCGCCGGGCGCGGCACCTCCCTCGTCAGCGGCACCTCCCTCGTCAATTCCCTTGGCAACTCCCTGGAAGGTTCCCGCGGCAATTCCCTCGAGAATTCCCTTTGCGCTTCCTTGGCGGGCTCCTTCGGCAGTTCCGGCAAACGCGAAGGTTCTGCCGGCCGCAATGGACGCGGCGCGGCCGGCTCGCTGCGCGGCATCATTCGCTCGGGGCGAGGTTCCATCCTCGGCTCGCCGCGCAATTCATGGCGGGGCTCGGGTCGCTGCTCCGGACGTCCAGGTATTGGCTCGGGCGCAAACCCCGTCAGCGGCTCACGGCGATCGGCCAGATCGCCGCGCCCCTCGCTGCGAGGCTCACCGCGCCGCTCGCTCAAGATCGGGGCCGGGCGGCGGTGCTCGTCGGCGAAGGCCGGCCGCAGCGGACGCGGCGGCAATTCGGGCATCTGCGGCTCATGGGCCTCCGGCGTCTCAGCCTTTGCCGCTTCGCTCTCCGGCCAGACCGGTGCGTCCGGCAGCGGAGCGATTCGTGGCGGGGGCGGCGATTCGGCCGCGACGCCGGCCCGCGGCAGCTGCTCGCGCATGGGCATGGCGCGCACGATATTGGACTCGACCACGATGTCGGTCGGGCCACCGATCATCAACAGGTGCTCCATGTTGTCCCGGCGTACCAGCACGAGCCTGCGGCGGCCGTCGATGGCGGCGGCATCGATCACCGCGAGGCGCGGCATTCGCCCGCGACTGGTGTTGGTGCCCAGGCGGCTGCCTGCGAATCGACGCACCAGCCACGCGGCAAGGCCGATCAGCGCCAGCACGGCCAGGAACGCAAAGAAAAATGTGAGTGGTGCCGGCATGTCGGTCCCCTACAAATCCGCTTCCATCAACGCATTTCGCCGCTCGAGCGCAGGGTGGTCGCAGCGAACGGGCCTGAAGGCGCGGAACTACGTGTTAACGACCCACGGCAGGAACTGCCGCCCGGGGTCTTAATAACCCATGAATCGGCCGGGCCAAAACGACTTCTTGGCGGGGTCACGCGTCCCAATTTGGTGCAGCGGGCCCCGGTTCCTGCCACAGGCCTAAAAAAATCGTAAAGCCCCGGAACTTTCCCGGGGTGCGGCGCACATCGCGTTAACTTCGCATTAACCATACGCACGGCAAGTTGTGCCTAGTTTAACGGGTGGTGAAGACGCCCCAGGACGCGGAGCGGCGCAATGTCCATCAACGATCTTCCAGTGTTGTCGGCGTTGCGGACCAAGATGCAATGGCACCAGGAGCGGCAGCGCGTCCTGTCCGAAAATGTCGCGAATTCGGATACTCCGAAGTTCAAGCCGCGCGACCTGGTTGAGCCGAAGTTTGATTCAACCGGCGCGCCGGCGAACGCCTTCGCGCCGCTGCCGCTGAGCCTGACCAGCACCGCTCATATCGCACCGTCATCCGGCCAGAATACGGGCTTCGATCAGAATCGCAAGGCGGGCTTCCAGACCCGGCCGGCCGGCAACGCCGTCAGCCTCGAGGACGAGATGCTGAAGGTCTCGGCGAACCAGATGGACTTTGCCGCCGTCACCTCGCTCTACGGCAAGAGCCTGCACCTCTTGAAGACAGCGATCGGCAAGGGCTGAGGGCAAGGGTCGAGGCGCGCGGCTAGACACGGAGAACGACCAGCATGTCGAACGATACAAGCGATTTTCTGCGATCGATGAGCATCGCGACCTCGGGCCTGCGCGCGCAGGCGGGGCGGATGCGGGTCATCTCGGAAAATATCGCCAATGCCGACTCCACGGCTGCGACCGCCGGCGGCGATCCCTATCGCCGCAAGGTCCCGACCTTCACCTCGGCGCTCGACCGTGCGCTCGACGCAAAGGTGGTCGGCCTCGGCAAGGTCGTGCCGGACCAGTCTTCGTTCCGCGTCAAATACGATCCCAGCAACCCGGCCGCGGATGCGACCGGCAATGTCAAGTACCCGAACGTCAACCCGCTGATCGAAATGACCGACATGCGCGATGCGCAGCGATCTTACGAGGCGAACCTGAACGTCATCGGCGCCACCCGCCGCATGATCCAACGTACGCTCGACATTCTCAAGACCTAGGATAGGAACGTTAGCCATGGCTTCCCCCATTTCCGCTGCGAACGCTTATGCGAATTCCGCCCGCGTGCTCGACACCGCCGGATCGGGCAATACATTCGGCAGCCTCGCCCGCGTGCGCGACTTTCTCGGGTCGGCGAACGGGCAGGAGAACTCTGGTCCGTCGTTCAGCGCCCTGTTGAAGGACGCGATCGGGAGCGTGGTCGAGACCGGCCGCAAGTCCGATGCGCAGACGGTGGCGATGGCTTCAGGCAAGGCCAATGTCATGGACGTGGTGACCGCGGTGGCGGAGACCGATGTTGCGGTGTCGACCCTGGTCTCGGTGCGCGATCGCGTGATCCAGTCCTACGAAGACATCATGAAGATGACGATCTGACGCCGCATCGGATCATCGAATTCGGACATCGGACGGGCTTGTGCGGTTGCTGCGCGAGCCATCGGTGAAGACTCGTTTATTGGGCCTCCTGATCGCCGTCGAGAGGCGCGGGACATGCACTGGGGAAGGCGTTGCCAATGACCGGAGCTGAAACGCTGGATGTCGCGCGCGATGCGATCTGGACCATCGTCGTGGTCTCGTCGCCCTTGATGGTGGTCGGCCTCGTCGTCGGCGTCATCGTCTCGCTGTTTCAGGCGCTGACCCAGATCCAGGAGCAGACCCTGGTGTTCGTGCCGAAGATCATCGCGATCTTCGTCACGTTGCTGTTGGCATTGCCGTTCATGGCCGACGCGCTGCATTCCCACATGATGCGGATCTCGTCGCGAATCATCGGCGGATAGGGCAATGTGCGCCGCGGCGCGACTGTCTCTTTGCGCCGTCAGGGGCCCGGACGCAGCGCGCGATGCGCATCGATATTTCATTCCTGCCGGCGCTGGCCGCAGCCTTCATGCTGGCCTTTGCCCGGATCGGCGCCATGGTGATGCTGCTGCCGGGGCTCGGCGAGAGCAACATTCCCGTTCGCATCAAGCTCGCCATTGCGCTGCTGCTCACGATGATCATCCTGCCGCTGCACCGGCAGGCCTATCAGGTCGATATGCAGGCGCTGACGCCGCTATTGGTGATGATGCTGCACGAGATCATCATCGGCATCGTGCTCGGCGCCACCGCGCGCGTGACCTTGGCCGCCCTGCAGGTCGCGGGCGCCGTCATCGCCCAGCAGATGGGGCTCGGCTTCGTCACCGAGATCGATCCGACCCAGGGCCAGCAGGGCGTGCTGGTCGGCAATTTCCTCACCATGCTGGGCGTGACCTTGCTGTTCGCGACCGACAGCCATCACCTGGTGATCGCGGCGCTGAACGACAGCTACAACATCTTTGCCCCGGGCGAATTGGTGCCGAGCGGCGACGTCGCCTCGTTGGCGACGCGGGCCTTTGCCGCCGCTTTCAAGCTGGGCCTGCAGCTCTCGGCGCCGTTTCTGGTCTTCGGGCTCGTCTTCAATATGGGGCTTGCGGTGCTGGCGCGGCTGATGCCGCAGATGCAGGTCTATTTCGTCGGTGCTCCGCTCTCGATCATGATCGGCTTCCTGATCTTCGCGCTGGTGCTCGCGGCGATGATGGGGACCTTCCTCGGCTATTTCGAGGGCGTCATGCACGACCTCACCCCAAGATGAGGGCCTGATGCATGGCCGGCGAGGACGATACCTCCGACAAGACAGAAGACCCGACCCAAAAACGCCTGGACCAGGCGCTCGAGCGCGGCGACGTCGTCAAGAGCCAGGAGCTCAACACCTGGTTCGTGATCGCGGCGGCGACGCTCGTGCTGACGACCTTCTCCGATTCGATCGGCACCGGCGTCATGGTGCCGCTGCGCAACCTGATCGCCAATTCCTGGATGATCCACACCGATGGAGCGGGCCTGCTCGCGCTGGGGCGCAGCCTGGCCTATGCGGTGGTGGTTGCGATCGGCCTGCCGATCTTCATGCTCATGCTGGCCGCGCTCGCCGGCAACATGCTGCAGCACCGGATGGTCTGGTCCGGCGAGCCGCTGAAGCCTGCCTTGAGCAAGATCTCGCCGTTCTCCGGCGCCAAGCGCCTGTTCGGCAAGCAGGCCGCGGTCAACTTCGCCAAGGGCATCTTCAAGCTCGTGCTGCTCGGCAGCGTGATGGTGATGATTCTCTGGCCCGAGCGGATGCGGCTCGAATCCATGCTGCATCTCGACCCCGGCGCGGTGCTCGGCGTCACGCTCTCCCTGACCAAGCATCTGATGGGCTCGGTGGTCGCACTGCTCGCGCTGGTCGCGATCGGCGACTACCTGTTCCAGTACCGGCAATGGTACGAGCGGCAGAAGATGTCGGTGCAGGAGGTGAAGGAGGAGTTCAAGCAGTCGGAAGGCGATCCTCACATCAAGGGCCGGATCAGGCAGTTGCGCCAGCAGCGCATGAAGAAGCGCATGATGGCGGCGGTGCCGAAGGCGTCGGTGATCATCACCAACCCGACCCACTATTCGGTGGCGCTGGCCTATGAGCGCGGCATGTCGGCGCCGATCTGCGTCGCCAAGGGCGTCGACAACATCGCCTTCAAGATCCGCGAGGTCGCGCGCGCCCACGACATCCCGATCGTCGAGAACGTGCCGCTGGCCCGCGCGCTCTACGCCACCGTGGAGATCGATGACGAAATTCCTGTGGAACATTATCACGCGGTGGCGGAGATCATCGGCTACGTCATGGGTCTCAGGCGCAACCTGTCCGGGCGACTGTAGCAGTTCATCGCGTTTCGAATCGGCCCAACACGTAAAATACGGATAAATCATGGAATATCGGCTTGACGGGCTTGCGCTTGAGCGTCCGATTCAGGCAGGTGGGGACGGGAGCCGCGCCAATGCGCGTGACGTCCCTGCCGACAGGTCGCGTCCTATTGCCATGAGCGCCCAACCCGACAACGATCCGTCACAGGATCAGGTGAACCTGCCGGACCGGCCACGCCGCAGCGGCAGCATCCTTTTGGTGCTGCTGGTCGCAGGCGGCCTGGTCGCGGTCGCGCTGGTGCTGATGACGATCGGTCGGGCCCAGGCGCAGCCTTATATCCTCGGCCTGTTGGCGCTGCTCGCCACGGTCGGGCTGTTCAACCTGTTCGCCTTCGCGGCCGGCATCGTCCGCTTCGCCGACCGCACCACCGACGATCCCGTGATGGGACGCGTCCCCGACCTCGCCCCGGACGGGCTCGCGGTGACCGATCCGCGCGGGCACGTCGTCTATGCCAACGCCGCCTATCTCGCCATGACCGGCGCCACCAGCGCGCAGGAGGCGCGGCCGGTCGAACGCGTCTTCATCGGCAATCCCGACGTGTCCGAGGCCGTCTTCCGCCTGCTCAAGGCTGCGCGCGAAGGCAAGCGGCAGCAGGAGGAAGTTCGCATCGCCTCCGGCGAAGGCGGCCAGGGCCGCTGGCTGCGGATGCGCGTGCGCCCGCTCAGCCGCGGCAAGCGCGAATCGAAATATGCGGTGTGGGCGATCGCCGACATCACCCGCGACCGCGAGCGGCAGGAGGATGTGTTCCAGGAGCTGCAGCACGCGATCGAATATCTCGATCATGCGCCGTGCGGCTTCTTCTCGGTGAATGCGGAAGGAAGCCTGGTCTACGTCAACGCGACGCTGGCGAACTGGCTCGACTACGATCTCGCCGAGATCGCCTCTGGCGGGCTGAAGCTTTCGGATGTCGTCTCCGGCGACGGTGCCTCGCTCCTGACCTCGATCGTGGCCGTGCCCGGCGAGGTCAGGACCGAGGTGTTCGACATCGACCTGAAGATGCGCGGCGGCAAGACCGTGCCGGCGCGGCTCTATCACAAGCTCGCTTTCGGCGCCGACGGCGCTCCGGGACCGTCGCGGACGCTGGTCATCAGCCGCGCCCGCGACGAGCGTTCCGACCCCGAGCGCGCGGCCGAAGTGCGCTTCATGCGGTTCTTCGACCATACGCCGATGGCGATCGCCACCGTCGATCGCGGCGGCGCCGTGGTGCGCGCCAATGCCCGCTACGCCAAGCTGGCGCAGGGCCTGAGCACCGATGCCGCCGCGGCGCGGTCGATCTTCCGGGCCGTCAGCCCGCGCGATCGCCATCTGCTGATCGCCGCGATCAACCAGGCCGCGGAAGGGCAGGCGGACATTCCTCCGGTGGAGGTCATGCTTGACGGTCCGAAGGAGCGGTTCGGACAATTCTTCGTCACCGCCGTCGACGAGCCCGAGCGCGAGACCGAAGCTGCGATTGTCTACATGCTCGAGACCACCGAGCGGCGCGCGCTGGAAAACCAGATCAACCAGTCGCAGAAGATGGAGATGGTCGGCCAGCTCGCCGGCGGCATCGCGCACGACTTCAACAACGTGCTCTCGGCCATCATGATGGCCAACGACTTCCTGCTGAACGCGCACAAGCCGACCGATCCGTCGTTCCAGGACATCATGCAGATCAAGCAGAACGCAACGCGCGCCGCCACCTTGGTGCGGCAGCTGCTCGCGTTCTCGCGGCGGCAGACGCTGCGTCCGCAGGTGCTCGATCTCGGCGACGCGCTGTCCGACCTCACCATGCTGCTGCGCCGGCTGATCGGCGAGAAGGTGAAGCTCGACCTGATCCATGGCCGCGACCTCTGGCCGGTCAAGGTCGACGTGTCCCAGTTCGAGCAGGTGATCGTCAATCTGGCGGTCAATGCGCGCGACGCGATGCCCGAGGGCGGCAAGCTCACGGTGCGCACCGCCAATGTCGCGGCGGAGGAGGCGGCACAGGCGAACTATAAGGGCATGCCGGTCGCCGACTATGTGCGGATCGACATCACCGATACCGGCACCGGCATTCCGGCCGAGATTCGGGAGAAGATCTTCGAGCCGTTCTTCTCCACCAAGGAGGTCGGCAAGGGCACCGGGCTCGGCCTCTCCACGGTGTATGGGATCATCAAGCAGACCGGCGGCTTCATCTATGTCGATAGCGAGATCGGCAAGGGGACCTCGTTCCACATCTTCCTGCCGCGCCATCATGCCGAGCAGGAGGTGCATGCCGAGCCGCAGCATGCGACGAACGGCGCGGCAGGCAAGGACGCGCCTGCCACCGATGCCAAGCCTGAGGCCAAGCCGCGGACCGACCTCACCGGCCAGGGGACGATTCTCTTGGTGGAGGACGAAGAGGGATTGCGCGCGCTCAATGCACGGGGCCTGCGCTCACGCGGCTACAGCGTGATCGAAGCCTCCAACGGCATCGAGGCGATGGAAGCGCTGGAGGAGCGCGACGGCAACGTCGATCTGGTGGTCTCCGACGTCGTCATGCCGGAGATGGACGGACCGACCTTGCTGAAGGCGATGCGCGACCGCAATCCCGAGGTGAGGATCATCTTCGTCTCCGGCTATGCCGAGGACGCCTTCGAGAAGAGCCTGCCGGAGAACCAGCAATTCGCCTTCCTGCCAAAGCCGTTTACGCTCAGCCAGCTGGTTGCGGCCGTGAAGGAAACCATGGCGCCGCCACAATAGGATACCGCAATCGAAAGCGGCGGTTCCCCGCGACCCCACGCCGCAGCCGCGCGGCGTCGTGCCGCCTTCTTTTTTCGGCCGCTTTGCCCATGTTACAGGCATCCCCATCCTGGGGATTTAGGAAAATGCAAATGAGTCTCATGCAGCGCAAAAGCGGCCTCCTCAAGGCGATGGCCCTGGTCCTTTCGCTCGCGCTGCCGACGGTGCTCGTCGTTTCGGCGGCCGACGCCCGCGTCGGCGGCGGCTTCAGCTCGGGCTCCCGCGGCTCGCGAACCTTCTCCGCACCGCCGTCGACCTCGACGGCGCCATCGACTGCGAGCCCCTTCAACCGCACGCTCACGCAGCCGGGCTACAATGGCAGCAGCGGCTTTAATTCGCCGGCGCGAGGCGGCTTCTTCAACCGTGGCGGCGGCATGCTGGGCGGTCTCGCCGCGGGCTTCCTCGGCGCCGGCCTGCTCGGGATGCTGTTCGGTGGCGGCCTGTTCTCCGGCCTCAGCGGTTTCGGCTCGATCCTGGGTCTCGTCCTGCAGATCCTGCTGATCGTGTTCCTGGCGCGGATGGCGATGGCCTGGTGGCAGCGGCGCAACCAACCGGCCTATGCCGGCGCAACCCAGGCGCCCGACGGCCAGACCTTCCGGTCGGGCATGGGTTTCGGCGGTTTTGGCGGCGCGAACACGCCCCCGTTGGAGATCCTGCCGGCCGACTATGAGGCTTTCGAACGGCTGCTTGGCGACATCCAAGCCGCGTGGTCGAACGAGGATGTCGGCCGTCTGCGGCTGCTGACGACGCCTGAGATGGCCTCCTATTTCGAGCGCGACCTCGAGCAGAATCAGGCGCGCGGCGTGGTCAACAAGGTCAGCGCGACCAAGCTGCTGCAGGGCGACCTGGCGGAGGCTTGGCGCGAGGGCGACACCGATTACGCCACCGTGGCGCTGCGCTTCTCGCTGGTCGACAAGACGGTGGAGCGCGCGACCGGACGGCTCGTGGAAGGCGGCGATCAGCCGCAGCAGGTGACGGAGATCTGGACCTTCTCGCGCCATCCCGGCAGCAGCTGGCAGCTCTCGGCGATCCAGCAGGCCAACTGATCCTACGAATAGACTGTATGGCAGGGCGCCGCGGAACCATCCGCGGCGCCTTTGCTTTGGGAAAACGAATACCCCTGCTAAATCTATTGCGCCTGTCCCGCCCGCGAGGATTCATCCATGCGCTACGAGCTCTATTACTGGCCCATGATCCAGGGCCGCGGTGAATATGTGCGGCTCGCGCTCGAAGAGGCAGGTGCCGACTATCGCGACGTCGCCCGCGAACCCGGCGGCATGGCCGCGATGACCAAGATGCTCGACGCCAAGAGCGGTACGCCGCCCTTCGCGCCGCCGTTTCTGAAAGCCGGCAAGCTCGTGATCGGGCAGGTCGCCAACATCCTGTTCTATCTGGGCGGCCGGCTTGATCTCGCGCCCAAGGCGGAGGCCGGGCAGCTGTGGGTGCATCAGCTCCAGCTCACGATCACCGATCTCGTCGTCGAGATTCACGACACCCATCATCCGCTCGGACCGACGCTCTACTACGAAGATCAGCGCCCGGCGGCCAAGAAGCGCACCATGGAATTCTGGAACGAGCGGGTGCCGAAATTCCTCGGCTATTTCGAGGACATCCTGAAGGACAAGGGGCCTTACGTCACCGGCCGCCGGCTCGCCTATATCGATCTGTCGCTGTTTCAGATCGTGGACGGCCTGCGCTATGCCTTTCCGCAGCGGATGAAAGCGTTCGAGCGCAAGATCCCCGGCCTGGTCGGACTGCACGACCGCGTCGCCGCCCGGCCCAACATCGCGGCCTATCTCGCGAGCGAGCGCCGCATTCCGTTCAACGAGGACGGCATCTTCCGCCACTACAAGGCGCTCGACGCCTGAGGTTGCCCGGCCCCGGTCTGGTTCGAACGCCGTCGCAGAGGAATCGCGCGCTACATGTTGCGGCCGTCGATCGGCGTCATTGCAAGCTTTGAGAGCTCGATGCCGTCGATGCAGCTCACATTCAGCGCGACGACCTCGCTGCCGTCAGGCTTGCGGCCGCGTGCGAACACGTCGACGCCGCAGTCGATGCAGAGCTGATGCCGGATCAGATGTCTGTTGAACAGATATTCGCGCAGGTTTTCCTCACCGGCGCGGAGTTGGAATTTGGCCGGCGGCAGGAAGGCGAAGTGCAGGCCCTTCTTGGTGCAGATCGAGCAGTTGCAAGCCGTGACCATCGCAAGATCGGTCGTGCATTCGAACCGCACCTGTCCGCAGTGACAGCCTCCGGTGAAGGTCCTTTCGGTCATTGCCGCTCCTCCTGATGGAACGGCGCAACGATAGCGCAAGCGGAGCGGGGGATGCAGCGTCTTTGACAATATATAAACAATCATTTATATATTCATCATGACCGCAGCAGCCGAACTCACGATGGTGATGAAGAGTCTTGCCGACCCCACGCGGCGGGCCGTGTTCGAGCGGATCGCGCGCGAGGGCGAGGTGGCGGCCACGGGGCTGGTGGAGGGATCAGAGGTCTCGCAGCCGGCAATCTCGCACCATCTGAAGGCGCTGCGCGACGCCGGACTGGTGACGGAGCGCCGCGAAGGTCGCCACGTTCACTATCGGGTCGCGCCGCATGGGCTTGATCCGCTTGTCGGCTGGCTCGATCACTACCGCACGTTCTGGCGCGAACGCTTTGAAAAGCTTGAGAAACTGCTGAAGGAAGGCGAGTGATGCGGCAAACCCAGGCGATCGTGGTCGAGAAGGTGCTGCCGTATGCGCCAGATAGGATCTGGCGCGTGTTGACGACCAGCGAACTGATCGCAAAATGGCTGATGCCGAACGATTTCGCTGCCGTGGTCGGCCACCGCTTCACTTTTCGCACCAAGCCGATGGGTGATTGGGATGGTGTTGTGCAATGCGAGGTGCTCGCCTGCGAGCCGCCGCGATTGTTGCGCTACGCGTGGCAGGGCGGCTCGGATTCGAATCCGGCTTATGGTTCGCGGCTGGACAGCGAGGTGACCTGGACCCTGACGCCGGTCGAGGGCGGCACGCATCTGCGCCTGGTCCACGATGGCTTCGAATTCCCCGGCAACAAATTCGCCTTTGAGATGATGAGCCCGGGCTGGGGCCGGGTCATGGACGCCATCGCGCGTGCTGCGGCTGACACATGAGCGCCAGCCTCGTCCCTGGTCCGGCGCTGCGGATCAGGCGAGGATGTCGACCCGGGTGCCCTGTCCCGGCGGCAGTGGTGGGCGGGAGGCCTGCTTCTCAGCTTCGTGTTGGTCGCCGGTCTTCTCCGCCCGCGAGGCCGCAGTCTGCGTCCCCTCCGTCTGTTGGGTCTGCGGCTTGTTCGCCTCGGCCGACACCGACGACTGCGGTGGCGACGAGGATGGTGATAGGGTCGATACGGACATGGTCCAGATCCTCGCTTGCTCGCGCCAAGCGTGGCCAGCGTCAAACGAACGTTTCGTCAATCCGATCGGTCGAATTGTCTGCAACTGGCGGTGGCAGCCGCAATGGTGAACGGGTGCCTGACCCGGTCACAGAAAGATCCAGGCGCCGTTGCGGCCCGCTGCCCTGCCGAAGCTCGCGTCAGGGCAGTTCGTCGCGCACGCATGACTGCGCAGCCGGCCCGGCCGGTATAATGCAGCGACTCACTCTGTCGATCCATGCGAGCCGATGACCCCTGTGGTTCACCGATTTCAGGCGATGGCATCCGCCTGCGCCATTCACATCGAGGCCGATACCGGGGCTGCTGCGATCGCGCTCGCCGCGGAGGCGGAAATCCGCAGGATCGAAGCGCGCTATTCGCGCTACCGCGCGGATAGCGAGCTTGCCCGGATCAATCAGGCCGCGGCCGTCGGCGATACGGTCGATGTCAATGTTGAGACCGCCGGCCTGATCGCCTTCGCCCAGGGCTGCCATCGCGCCAGCGCAGGCGCCTTCGACATCACCTCGGGCGTGCTCCGGCGTGCCTGGGATTTTACGCAAGGCCGCTTGCCGGAGGCGAGCGCCGTTGCAGCGTTGCTGCCGTTGATCGGCCTGGACAAGGTCACCTTGGGCGATGGCCGCCTGTCCTTTGCGCAGGAGGGCCTCGAGTTGGATTTCGGTGGTCTCGGCAAGGAATATGCCTGCGACCGTGCCGCCGAGATCTGCAGCGAGATGGGAGCGGCGGGTGGGTTCGTTGATCTCGGCGGCGACATCCGCGTGATCGGCCCGCAGAGGAGCGGCGATGCGTGGCGGATCGGCGTGCGTCATCCGCGCGACGCTGCCGCAGTCTTGGCCGAGATTCCGTTGGCTGAGGGAGCGCTGGCGACCAGCGGCGATTACGAGCGCTTCGTCGAGGTCGACGGCATGCGCTACTGCCACATCCTCGACCCCCGTTCCGGCTGGCCGGCGCAGGGATTGTCGTCCGTGACCGTCCTCGCGCCGCGCTGCCTGGTGGCTGGAAGCCTGGCGACCATGGCGATGCTCAAGGGGCGTGATGGCATCGCGTGGTTGCAGGGCCTCGGCGTGCGTCACATCGTGGTGGACGCCGAGGGCCGCTGCAGTGGGACCGAGCCGTTGCTGGCTCAGTGAACTGCGATCTCACGCGATCTGATCGACCAGCGTGCCGGGCGCGGCGTTGGTAGGCACCGAGGACGGATCGATCTGGCTGAGCGACTGCAGGCTCGCGGCCAGCGAGGCCTGCGACGAGCTTGCCGTGCCCGACTGCCCGGCGTTGTCGGCCCGCAGCGAGGACATCAACTGCGACATGCCGCTAACGAAGTCTTGCCGCGACACGCTGCCGGAGCCGCTGGGATCCAGCGTCGCAAAGATCGCATCCGCGCCCTGGTTCTGGAACACGGCTGGTGGATTCTTGGTCTGGAAGGCCTGATCGAATTGGCTCTGGGTAATGCTGCCGGAGCCGGAGGTGTCGATCGAGTCGAACAGGCTCGCCATCTTCTCCCGCGGCGGGCCGCTGCTGCTGGCGCCCGACATCGCATGCAAGCCGTTCGCGGCGCCAATTCCCGAAATGTCCATGGATTGTCCCCCAGAGCGGCCGCCGTTGGCCGTCTTCCTGCGTCACCATGTAGCAGGGCCGGTAAACACACCGTTTACCATGGGGGGAAAACCCGGCGCGGCTATTGATCCTTGCTGCGCGTGATCGTGATCGTCGACTCGGTCTTCGTCCTGACGCAGCGCATGTCGAGCCGGCGATAGCGGCTGGTGACGTCATCGCCGCGGAACAGCCCCAGGCGGCCGAAGCAGCGCCTGATCCCGCGTTGCATGTCGTCCTTCGGCAGTGTGAAGACGATCGCGGCGGCGCCCGCAGTCAAGTCGATGAAAGCCGGCGGCGGTTTGCGGTCTGACTTTGCGAACAGCTGGCCACTGAAATTCTTGGCCGAACAGCCGAGCGTGATCTCGCGGGCTTTGGGATGGGCGAGGTAAACGGTGCCGGCGACGGTCTGGCCGATCCGCAAGCCGTCGATCTGATTCTTCAGCTCCTTGGCGAGATCGTCACAACGGTCGGCGCGCGCGGGCGAGGCCGCGAGCACGGCTGCAAATACCGAAAGAACGCAACATACGGTCGCACGCAAAATCGTCTTCAACATCATTATGAATACCCCCGCGCATTGAAGCGCGCACGTGCGGATCATGCAAGCATCGCGGCCGCTGTGAGCGAAGGATGGCGGCGAGTGTGGCAGACAGGATCCGCGAGCATGCAGGTGATGCGGCGCTTGCGGCCTGCGGGCGGGAGGCAAGCTGACCTCATCCTGCCGTGGTCACCTCGCGGGCCGTGTCGCTCAGAATTTTGAACGTCTCATCCGGGGCGTGCTGCACAAGATCATGGGCACAATGGATGACGCGCACCTCCCAGGCGGGATCGTTGCGCAGGCGCTCATATTGTGCAGCAAACGGTGTGGCCCTCCAGCCGGAGGCATAAACGAAGACGCGAGGAAGCTCCGGCGGTTGGCGGGTGAGGCGCAGCCTCTGCACAAAAGTGCCGAGCGGATGCGGCCGGCAACGAGGATCGACCCCGTCGCGCGGCATGACGGTCAGCCCGTCGTGGCCGGCGCCCGCGATCGCCAATTCGCGATAGCCGTCGCCGGCGAGATCCCACCAGGCCTGACCATGCTCGGGAGCGAATGCATCGAGATAGATCAGGGCTGCGAGTCGCTCGGGCGCGCGGTCCGCGACTCCCGTCGCGACCATGCCGCCATAGCTGTGCGCGCAGAGAACGACCTCGGAAAGGTCTTCGACCGACAATAGCGCCACTACGTCGGCGATATGGGTCTCCAGATTGATGGGGGAGGGGGAGGCGGGCGTCTCCTCCAGCCCGCTCAAGGTGACCGCATAGGCGGCATGGCCGGCGGCGCGAAGCCGCGCGGCCAGCGGCGCATACCACCAGCCGCCGCGCCAACCGCCGGGAATGAGGACGAAAGTGGCCATTGCGATCCTCCTGACCGGCCATGCGGAGAGATGTATTGCGCTTGCTCGAGGGGGTAGTCTATCAGGCCTGTCAAGACCGCTTTGGGCGGCCATCTTTAGAACCCCACGAGCTTCCCATGAACGCGCCCACCGCTTTCCCCGACCCGTCCAAGCCCGTCCCGCCCTACAAGCATACGCCGCTGTTTCCGCTCGGGGCCGACACCACGCCCTACAAGAAGATCACCAGCGAAGGCGTGCGGGTCGAGAAGGTGCTCGGCCGCGACATGCTGGTCGTGTCGCGCGAGGCGTTGCGAACGCTGTCGGAAGCGGCCTTCGGCGAGATCAATCATTACCTGCGCCCCGGACATCTGAAGCAGCTGCGCGCGATCCTCGACGATCCCGAGGCCAGCTCCAACGACAAGTTCGTCGCGCTCGATTTCCTGAAGAACGCCAACATCGCCGCCGGTGGCGTCCTACCGATGTGCCAGGATACCGGCACGGCGATCATCATGGGCAAGAAGGGCTGCAACGTCATCACCGACGGTGACGACGAGGCGGCGCTGTCGGAGGGGGCGCGCGACGCTTATTTGCGCCGGAACCTGCGCTATTCGCAGGTCGCGCCGCTGTCGATGTATGAAGAGAAGAACACCGCCAACAACATGCCGGCGCAGACCGAGATCTACGCCGAAGGCGACGACGCCTACAAGTTCATGTTCATGGCCAAGGGCGGCGGCTCGGCCAACAAGAGCTTCCTGTTCCAGGCGACCCCGTCGGTGCTGACCAAGGACCGTCTGCTCGCCTTCCTGAAGGAGAAGATCCTCACCCTCGGCACCGCGGCGTGCCCGCCTTATCACCTCGCCATCGTGATTGGCGGCACCTCGGCCGAGCTCTGCATGAAGACGGTGAAGCTTGCTTCGGCACGCTATCTCGACGCGTTGCCGACCCACGGCTCGGCTGACGGCAACGCCTTCCGCGATCTCGAGATGGAGCGGGAAATCCACAAGATGACGCAAAGCCTCGGCGTCGGCGCACAGTTCGGCGGCAAGTATTTCTGCCACGACGTGCGCGTGATCCGCATGCCGCGTCACGGCGCGAGCTTGCCGATCGGTCTCGGCGTGTCGTGCTCGGCCGACCGACAGGTGCTCGGCAAGATCACCAAGGACGGCGTCTATCTGGAAGAACTCGAGCATCATCCGGCGCAATATCTCCCCGAGGTCGAGCAGGCGCTCGGCGGCGAGGTGGTCAAGATCGACCTCAATCAGCCGATGAAGGATATCCTCGCGACCTTGTCGAAGCATCCGATCAAGACCAGGCTGTCGCTGACCGGCACCATGATCGTCGCGCGCGACGCCGCGCATGCCAAGCTGCGCGAGCGGCTCGACAAAGGCGAGCCGCTGCCGGACTACTTCAAGAACCACCCGGTGTATTACGCCGGTCCGGCCAAGACGCCGGAAGGTTACGCCTCGGGCGCGTTCGGCCCGACCACTGCGGGCCGCATGGACTCCTTCGTCGATCAGTTTCAGGCGGCTGGCGGCTCGATGGTGATGGTCGCCAAGGGCAACCGCGCGCCGGCGGTTCGCGAGGCGTGCAAGAAGTATGGCGGCTTCTATCTCGGCTCGATCGGCGGTGCGGCGGCGAACCTCGCCGAGCACTGCATCAAGAAAGTCGAGGTGGTCGAATATCCCGAGCTCGGCATGGAAGCGATCTGGCGCATCGAGGTCGTCGACTTCCCGGCCTTCATCATCATCGATGACAAGGGCAACGACTTCTTCAAGGAGCTCAACCTCGGTTGAGGTTCTCTGAGTTTCGAACAGACAACGGCCGGGAGCGATCCCGGCCGTTTTCGTTTGGCGAAGAGAACATGTGATTGCGTCTCTCGTGAAGCATCGAGTCGCTTGCCATGACAGCGGTGCACCCTCTCTGCCTGTGGGAGAGGGCGACCGCATATGGCCCCAAACCGGACGGGGCCTCATGGTTAGAGACGCGCCGCAAGCGGCGCTCCTCACCATGGAGGTCTGTCATTTTGCCGCAAAACAAGCCCTCGTCCTGAGGAACTCGCCGGAGGCGAGCGTCTCGAAGGACGGCCGCGAGAGAGATCGCCGGCCAAGTTTTTTCCCCATATGCGATCGCTCTGCCTTGTGGGCAGGGTGGCATGATCAGGCGAAGCGCGATCATGCCGGGTGAGGGGTCTGCCTCTGCAGAGACGGTCGAACTCGTGGAGACGAACCCCTCACCCAAGCGAACATGACGTTGGCGCCGGTGCTGCCCTCTCCCGCAAGGGGCTATTGAATGCACACATCTTTTTTGGGTTGCGCGGCTCGTTGAGGACTGATTCCTTAGTGGACATAGGTCTTT
>NZ_JAUEZC010000015.1:0-79984 GCF_032489995.1 Bradyrhizobium sp. SZCCHNGR1005 | reverse complement strand
CGAGGCAACCGGGAATCCAACGAGCTGTCTCTACCCGCCGCCACTATGACAGTGACACCCGGTCAGATACAGGAATCTCGAAATTGTCTTGCCCCTCACCTCTGGATTCCGGGTCCATCGCTGCGCGATGTCCCGGAATGACGAAGCCAACAACAAAGAGGAAACACCGATGTCCCAAGGCCAACGCATCGTTCTCGCATCGCGCCCGGTCGGCGAGCCCAAGCCCAGCGATTTCCGGCTGGAGACCTTCGTCGTGCCCACGCCCGGACAGGGCGAGGTGCTGCTGCGCACGATCTGGCTGTCGCTCGATCCCTATATGCGCGGGCGCATGAGCGACGGTCCGTCCTATGCCCAGCCGGTGCCGGTCGGTGGCGTGATGGAAGCGGGCACGGTCAGCGAGGTCATCGCCTCCAACAATCCGAATTTCGCCAAGGGCGACATCGTGCTCGCGCGCGCCGGCTGGCAGACCCATGCGCTGTCCGACGGCGCAGGCTTGCGCAAGATCGATCCGGCGATTGCCCCGATCTCGACCGCCGTCGGCGTGCTCGGCATGCCCGGCATGACCGCCTATACCGGCCTGCTCGAGATCGGCCAGCCCAAGCCGGGCGAGACCGTGGTGGTCGCTGCGGCCTCGGGCGCGGTCGGCTCGGCCGTCGGCCAGATCGCCAAGATCAAGGGCGCCCGCGCCATCGGCATCGCCGGCGGCAAGGACAAATGCGACTACGTCCGATCCGAGTTCGGCTTCGACGACTGCATCGACCATCGCGATCCCGATCTCGCGGCGAAGCTGAAAGAGGCTTGCCCGAAGGGCATCGACGTCTATTTCGAGAATGTCGGCGGCCCGGTGTTCGAGGCGGTGTTCCCGCTGCTCAACAATTTCGCCCGCATGCCGGTGTGCGGCCTGATCGCGCATTACAACGACACCCAGTCGGTGGCGCCGAAATGGGCCGGCGCCTTGATGCGCAATGTGCTGACGAAGCGGCTGACGATCCGCGGCTTCATCGTCTCCGACTTCGCCGCGCGCCATGGCGATTTCCTGCGCGACATGTCAGGCTGGGTGCGCGAGGGCAAGGTCAAGTACAAGGAGTTCGTCACCGAGGGCCTGGAGAATGCGCCGGACGCCTTCATGGGCCTGTTGAAGGGTGCTAATTTCGGCAAGCAGCTGGTCCGCGTCGGGCCGGACAAGCTCTGAGATCAGGCCTGCGCGAGTTCCGGCAGCAAACGAAAGGACGTCACGATGTCGCTACAGATGGTCTTGCTGCCGGTGTTCGTGCAGGTCGGGTTGACCTTCGCACTGCTGTTGTGGCTATCGCGGTCGCGCACGAACGGTGACGGTCTGGTCGATCAATTCGACCTGCCCGTGCTGTTCTACGTGCTGATCGCACTGACGCTGCCGATCCGCCACGCCGATCTCGTCATCGTGATGCTGTCGTGGGTGTTCGTGGTGACGCGCTTCGTCCATGCCGGGGTGCTGGTGGGCGCCGCCGAGGCGCGGCAGCGTTCGATGGCGTGGCTCGCCGGCGCGCTGGTGCTGCTGGCGATGTGGCTGTATTTCGCGCTCAAGATCCTGATCCTGATTTAGTTTGTTCTGAAAGTTTGAAATGACCCCCGCCGCCCGGCTGTCCGCCGCCATTGAACTGATCGACACCATCGAGGCCCAGCGTGCGCCCGCCGCCAAGGCGTTGAAGGATTGGGGCACCAGCCATCGCTTCGCCGGGTCCGGCGACCGCGCCGCGATCGCGGGGCTGGTGTGGGATGTGCTGCGCCGGCGCGCCTCGAGCGCCTACGTGATGGACGACGACAGCCCGCGCGCCCGCGTGCTCGGCATGCTCAAGGTCGAGCGCGGGCTCGACGTGCCGACCATTGAGGCCTTGTGCGACGGTGGCCGCTTTGCGCCCGCGCCGTTGACCGACGCCGAGCGCAGCGCGCTGGCCTCGTGCACCGCCGACGGCGCGCCGCCGCATGTCGCGGGCGATTATCCGGAATGGCTCGATCCGTATCTCGCCGCCGTGTTCGGCGCGGACCGTGCGCTCGAGGCCGCCGCGATGGCGAGCCGGGCGCCGCTGGACCTGCGCGTCAACACGCTGAAGGCCGGCCGCGAGAAGGTGATGAAGTCGCTGAGCCATCTGAAGCCCACGCCGACGCCGTGGTCGCCGATCGGCCTCCGCATCGAGCTCGGCGCCGACGCCCGCAATCCCGGCATCCATGCCGAGGAGGACTTCATCAAGGGCCACATCGAGGTGCAGGACGAAGGCTCGCAGCTCGCGGCACTGTTCACCGCGGCCAAGCCCGGCGAGCAGGTGATCGATCTCTGCGCCGGCGCCGGCGGCAAGACGCTGGCGCTCGCCGCGCTGATGCAGGGCAAGGGCCGGCTGATCGCCACCGACCAGGACAAGCGCCAGCTCGCGCCGATCCATGAGCGGCTGTCGCGGGCCGGGGTCCACAATGCCGAGGTGCGCTCGCCGAAGGGCGAGGAGGAGCCGCTCGCCGACATCAAGGCCTCGGCCGATCTGGTCGTGATCGACGCGCCCTGCACGGGCACCGGCACCTGGCGCCGCAACCCCGACGCCAAATGGCGCATGCGTCCCGGCGCGCTCGAAATCCGCTTGAAGGACCAGGCAGAAGTGCTTGAGCGCGCGGCCGGAATGGTCAAGCCGGGCGGCCGCATCGCCTATATCACCTGCTCGGTGCTGAATCCCGAGAATGGCGAGCAGGTCCGCGGCTTCGTCGCCCGGCATCCGGAATTCTCGGTCCAGCCCCCGGAGCAGACGGCGAGCGTCTTGTGGGACAAGGCCGAGGCCTTCAGCGAGGCCGCCTTGGCCTCGCCCGAAGGCTGGCTGATGACCCCGCGCCGCACCGGCACGGACGGGTTTTTCGTCTCCATTTTGAAAAAGAAGTAGGGTGGGCAAAGGCGCAACGCGCCGTGCCCACCGACCATCGACGGGCGCGATTGGTGGGCACGCTGCGCTTTGCCCACCCTACGGGACTGGCGATGACCCTGGCCGCGCGGGTTCTTCGTTTCGGTGTTGCGGAAGGCCTGACCCCACCCTCGGCGTCATTCCGGGACGCGCCGCTTGGCGCGGGCCCGGAATCCATACGCCCGGTCGTGGTCATCGATTCCGGGCTCGCCCTGCGGGCGCCCCGGAATGACGGGGAGGGCGATACCCTCAAGCCTTGCAGGACTCGCCCCGGCGGCGTAATTCCTTGCCATGACAGCCCCACAAAAATCCCCCGATGCCGCCGACCCGACGCTCCATGTCGCCTCGGCGCATGACAAGGTTCTGATCGTCGATTTCGGCAGCCAGGTCACCCAGCTGATCGCCCGGCGGGTGCGCGAAGACGGCGTCTATTGCGAGATCGTGCCGTTCCAGAAGGCGGAGGCCGCCTTCCGCGAGATGAAGCCGAAGGCCGTGATCCTGTCCGGCGGGCCGGAGTCGGTCCATGAGGAAGGCTCGCCGCGCGCGCCGCAGCTGATCTTCGAATCCGGCGTCCCGGTGCTCGGCATCTGCTATGGCCAGATGACCCTGGCGGCCCAGCTCGGCGGCGAGGTCGAAGGCGGCCACCACCGCGAGTTCGGCCGCGCCGACGTCGAGGTCAAGACCGATAGCCTCCTGTTCGACGGCGTCTGGAAAACGGGCGAGCAGCACGAAGTGTGGATGAGCCATGGCGACCGCATCACCAGGATGCCGCCGGGCTTCTCCGTCGCCGGCGTGTCGGCCAACGCGCCGTTCGCGGTGATCCAGGACGAGACGCGCAAATATTACGGCCTGATGTTCCACCCCGAGGTGGTGCACACGCCCGATGGCGCCAAGCTCTTGCGCAACTTCGTGCGCAAGGTCGCCGGCCTTTCCGGCGACTGGACCATGCGCGCCTTCCGCGAGGAGGCGATCGAGAAGATCCGCGCGCAGGTCGGCAAGGGCAGGGTGATCTGCGGCCTCTCCGGTGGCGTCGACTCGGCCGTGGCCGCCGTGCTGATCCACGAGGCGATCGGCGATCAGCTCACCTGCGTGTTCGTCGATCACGGGCTGCTGCGGCTCAACGAGGCGCAGACTGTCGTCGACCTGTTCCGGCATCACTACAACATCCCGCTCGTGCATGTTGATGCGTCGAAGCTTTTCCTCGGCGAACTCGCCGGCGTCACCGATCCCGAAGCGAAGCGCAAGACCATCGGCAAGCTCTTCATCGACGTGTTCGACGCCGAAGCCAAGAAGATCGGCGGCGCCGATTTCCTGGCGCAGGGCACGCTCTACCCTGATGTGATCGAGAGCGTCTCCTTCACCGGCGGGCCCTCCGTCACCATCAAGTCGCACCACAATGTCGGCGGCCTGCCCGAGCGCATGCACATGAAGCTCGTCGAGCCGCTGCGCGAATTGTTCAAGGACGAGGTCCGCGCGTTGGGGCGCGAACTCGGCCTGCCCGAGATCTTCGTCGGCCGCCACCCGTTCCCGGGCCCGGGCCTTGCCATCCGCTGTCCCGGCGAGATCACCCGGGACAAGCTTGAGATCCTGCGCAAGGCGGATGCTGTCTATATCGACGAGATCAGGAAGGCCGGCCTCTACGACACCATCTGGCAGGCGTTCGCTGTGCTGCTGCCGGTCAAAACCGTCGGCGTCATGGGCGACGGCCGCACCTACGACTACGTCGTCGGCCTCCGCGCGGTCACCTCCACCGACGGCATGACCGCGGATTTCTATCCGTTCGACATGAAGTTCTTGGGCAACACGGCGACGCGCATCATCAACGAGGTCAAGGGCGTGAACCGGGTGGTGTACGACGTGACCAGCAAGCCGCCGGGGACGATCGAGTGGGAGTGAGGTAGGGTCGACATGAGGGGGATATCGCGACGCGATCTGTTGGCCATCCTTGTGGTGCCGTCATCCCGACGCCGGCCTTCGCCGGCCCCGCGTTCGCTCCGGCCGAGCATTTCTTCTCGGTCGAGTTTCCGTCGCCCCTGGAGGAAACGTCGACCGGCCTGCAGGGACTTTCGTCCACGACGTAGCTGGCCAAGGACGGAAACAAGGCACACCTTCCTCGTGCGGGTCATGAAGCGCAAACCGCTGGACGGCAGGGATGCTGCTGACCGGAAGTTCATGGCGTCGTTCAAGGTGCTGATCTGATGGCGCTGTAGTTTTGTGCACTGTCATCCTAATGCGATTTCATTCGTGCACCCACGGGTTGCATCGACTGCTTGATTACGCAAGAGCTTGTTCATCTCATCCATCCGCATCACGGTGCCACCTTTTACGAACTGTTGGAAACGTTGATGCCGGACTGGCTGAGCCGCAAGCACCGGCTTGAGCGAAATCTTTCCTGAAGGAACGTTACGTATTGAAAGCGTTTTTTGAAAGGATTGCTTCTTACGATGCCGACACCTGCTCATCTTGATTGGCTTGTTGATACCGGAGAGCGGCTGACAACAGCCGACGGCATTGAAATTGAAGTATGGGAGCTTCAGCACGGCGACGATCCCGCTGTGCTTTCGGCATGGGCTAAGCATTTTCGTGAACACTATTGCGACGACGATATGCTGAAGAAACTTGTTGCTGGGACGGGCAAGACCAACGGCGAGTATCTGCTTGAGACTAAATTTCCCGACGCTACTGAAAAGCCAGGTCCGAGCATTCGTTCCGGAGACTTCGCTGAGATTCTTGTCGCGGACTATATCGAATACAAGCTTGGCTACTGGTGTCCGCGCCAGCTCCGGTATGATCAAAAGTGGAGTCGGAATGAATCGACCAAGGGCTGCGATGTCTTGGGCTTTCAATTCGTAAATGACGGTGGCATCGATCCGAACGATGAGTTGTTTGTCTTTGAGGCCAAGGCGTCCTTGTCCGGAAACACACCAAAAAATCGGTTACAGGATGCCGTCACCGACTCCGGGAAAGATCCCTTGCGAGAAGCGACGACGTTAAATGCCCTTAAGCAGCGCTTCTTTGAACGTGGCGAAGAAGCGCCAGCGCTAAAAGTGCAGCGTTTCCAGAACATGGCGGATCACCCGTTCACGCGGATAAGTGGCGCGGCAGCCGTGCTAAATGCGTCGTTATATGATGAGACCCTGATCGCGCAAACAATCACGGCGGGGCACCCCAATTCGGCGAACTTGAAGCTCATCGTCATACGCGGGGATACCCTGATGACCCTTGTTCATGCGCTTTACGAAAGGGCTGCCAATGAGGCCTGAAGCAACGGCGCGGCGGGTGCTTTCGGTTACCCGATCCAAAGCCAAAATGTACGAATTTGATGTGCCGGGCGAGCATCATATCGCGATGCCGCAGCGCCCCGAGTTGCTGTTTTCGCTGGCGGTCGGGTTGTTGGGAGATGCCGCAGCGGCCATTGCTCTTGGTGATACAGTTGCGGGGCGTGAACAGACCACCGACGAAGCGTTAGGATTCGCAGCGACTTATTTTGAAGCCTATGTCGACAGCCGTTTGGATGAGACTGTCAATGTCGACTTTCACCTACTTGGCGCCGCGGCTTACTACCTGGCTAACAATCCCGGAAGCGCGATGGTGGTTGCCAGAGGCACTGAGGCGCCACCGGTCGCGCTGGGCTCCGGCCTGGCGCTGCTGGTCTACCGTCTGCTGCTTTCCGATTACTCTCCTATCGGCCACACCGCCTACGGCGCTTATCCCGATGCCGTACTCAACGCTGTCGCTGCGTACATGACGGGCAGCGGCAATGCCGAAGATGCCGTGAATGAAATCGTCGGGATTCGAGAAGAAGCTTATCATACCGGTGACGGCCGGGAGCTGCTTTACGCGGACATCGCCGCCGCCCTTGTCCGCAAGAAGATCGCGAATGCGGCACGTACTATTCTTCCGGTTGCATCGGGCATGCCGCTTCAGTCCTGGCTGCCAGCGTTGCAGCGACCCGCGTTTCCGCGTGAGTTGTGGCCGTCGCAGCAACGCATTTGTGCGGCTGGCGTCCTTCAAGGCACCTCGGCGGTCATCCAGATGCCCACCAGCGCCGGGAAGACCCGCGCTACCGAGTTGATCTTGCGCAGCGCCTTTCTCAGCGACCGCGCGTCGCTAGCCGTCATCGTCTGTCCGTTTCGGTCGCTATGCCACGATATCCGGGGGGACATGGCGCGTGCGTTTGCCGGCGAGAATGTCGCCTTGAATGAAGCGACAGACAGCTTCCAGCAAGATATTTCGGTTGAAGGCCTGTGGGAACAAAAGACGATTCTTATCGTCACTCCGGAAAAGCTTCTCTACCTCATTCGCAGGACGCCGGAGCTGGCCCAACATATCGGCCTTGTCATTTACGACGAAGGCCACCAATTCGATAGCGGGGCGCGCGGAGTTACGTATGAGCTTTTGTTGACATCCCTCAAGCTGTCATTGGCTGAAGGCACACAAATCGTATTGATCTCGGCCGTGATTGCGAACTCTCGTAACATAGCGGGATGGCTGATTGACGACGAAGAAGCCATCGTCGACGGGGCGGGTTTGATGCCAACGGCAAGGCGGGTCGCGTTTGCAAGTTGGCAGACCCAGCTCGGCCGACTTGAATACGTCAGTCCGCTGGACCCAGACGATACGGAGTTCTTCGTTCCGCGCGTTATCGAGCGCGTACAGCTTCGGCGTTTAGGCCGGGAACGAACGGATCGGTACTTCCCAAAACCGGAGGACGGGTCCTCAACGGGCCTCTATCTTGGCCTCAAGCTCGTTGCCAAGGGAAGCGTCGCCGTCTTTTGCGGTCGCAAAGACACCGCCGTCGGTGTCTGCGAGATGGCCGTCGACCTGTTTCAGCGAAGCGGTGGCTTTACCAAACCCGCCGATGAAGCGGATCCTGGCGAAGTCGAAAGGCTTGCCTCGCTCTTCGCACAACACGTCGGTCAGGATGTCCCGTCAACAAAGGCGTCAGAGCTCGGCATATTCCCGCATCATGCTAGTGTGCCAAACGGCTTGCGCCTGTCGATCGAGCACGGCATGAAGACAGGCGATATAAATTTCGTCGTCTGCACGTCAACGCTCGCTCAGGGCGTGAATCTGCCCATCCGATACCTGATTGTGACCGGGGTCTACCAGGGTGGAGAGCGGATACTCGTGCGCGACTTTCACAATCTAATTGGGCGCGCCGGCCGAGCCGGCATGCATACGGAAGGCAGCATCATTTTCGCCGATACGAAGGTTTTCGACAAACGGCGTCAGGTGCGGGAACGATGGCGATGGCAGACCGCAAAAGAATTACTCGATGTATCCAATTCAGAGCCGTCAAGCAGTAGCATCTCGGAGATATTCGAGCCGTTCGAATACGGCCAGCCCACGCGCCAAATCTCCCTAAGCGTCGACTTGCTCCATACGTTGGTGTTTGACCACGAAACAACCATTGAAGCCACCGTCGCGCAGGTTGTCAATGCGAACCCCGGCGTGGACGCCCGGCGGTTTCGACGGTACTTGCAGGAGCGCATGCAGATCGTGCACGGAATTGCATCCTTCCTCTTGGCTCATCTGGACTTCGCGCAAGAAGGGCTCGCCGATCGAGCCGTTCATCTTGCGGGAAATACACTCGCCCACTATCTTGCCGACGAAACGCAAAGAGGTCAGATCGAAACGGTGTTCCGCACGGTTGCACAGCGCTTGCTTGAAGGCGCAACAACCGATGAGATGCGCGCGACGCTGCGGCGCTCGCCGCTGGCTCCCACTACGGTAAATACCTTGAAGGTCTGGCTGGATGACAACCGGGAGGCCCTCATCGGGGCGCTCAACGCAGGGACGCTTTTAGCGTCAGTGGCGGCTGTTGTGCTCCAGTACAACAAGAGCGGCACCATAACTTCCTTGTCGGACCAAACTGTGATGCCGCAAATCGTTGAGAGCTGGATCCGGGGAGCAAACTTTGAGGTAATACTTCAGCTTCTCTCCGACAGAAACATACGCATCGGCGGCAACAACCGCTATCCGACGGTGGAGGATGCCGTTGCGATCTGTGAAAGCGGGCTCGGGTACGAGGGCGCCATGATCCTGGCCACCATTGCAGATCTCGCCGCGGGTGACGAAGGCGACCTCCCGGAGGCGCTTGCGCTCCTTCAACGGCAAATGAAATCGGGCCTCACGTCCCTCGCAGCTCTTGGCTTCTTTGAAGCAGGCTTCGCCGACCGCGTCGTTGCTCAGGCTCTGGCACTTGCGTTTCCAAACGTTTCCAACCGGCAATCCGCGCGTCTCGCGCTACGCAATGGCCAAGCACAGGCCCGCCAAGTCGTAGACCAATACCCCGCGTATTTCACGTCGGTGTTACATGAACTCTTGATCTGAATCTTGCGGTGACAAATCTAGCCCCTGGCGCGCCGCTTCATTTGACGAGGCGCTTCTTCAATCTCCCTGATAGCCTTTATCGCGAAGCGCCCCAGATCAGGATGGATGGACCAAGCACGAAGCAGCGGAATGTCACTGAGAGTTACAGTGACAGTGCTGGAGTGCACTTAACTCGGGGGATGTCGCCGCGACGCTGCTCGTGAGAATATTCGAGGAGACGGATGCGCATAGTCGCCGTCTGCACGACGGGCAATGCGCGCATGCCCTTCATGCGCCAACTGCCTGTCGTGCCAGTTTGTCGCGGACTGATCAGTTGCACCGTCGGGCAAATCAGGTTCACATTCTCCCGCGTCTCGGCTCGCAAGAGGGACGTTTCGCGATCGTCACAAACGTTGAGCTTGGGATGCGGTGGGCGCGTCGGTTTGCAGCTTGATCTCGTCAGGCGGACGAACAAACGGATGCGACGGTGAAATCGCGTGGTCCTGGTCTCCCGGTGCTGAGACCAAGTTGGTGGGGATGATCCGCTGGCGACGGGGGCAAACAAGCCGGTCCCCGGGGAGATCGCGTATAACCCGTTCAAACCATTGCGCAGGGAAGGCCGGTGATTGGGCTGACCTGTGGTTCTGCCGCGTGCTTTTTTGCTGCACGCGGACCGCGGGTATCAGCCGATACCCGGTCTTTCCTGCGCCTCTTCTTCAGGAAGAAGAGGGGACAATCGAGCAAAACTCGGGCGCAAGCCGCCGCGAGATCGCGGCGTCGTGCCTTGGCTGTTTGGTCATTGGCTGTTTGACAAGTTGGATCAGTCGTCCAAGACGCATGCCGTTTCAGGCGCTCGCGGCATGTTCGTCACGCCGTTTGCAGGTTGATCCCGTCGGGATCGGCGCAGGGAACAGCAACCTTGCGCTCTTGTCAGATCGCAACCGCGTCAATTGTTGTGTGCGCGACGCCGCAGCGGTGGCGCTCCCACATGGCGCCATAAAGACTTTCGAGAGCCGCTGTATAGGCGGCCACGTCGAAAAGCGGTGTCGTCATGCGGTTGCGTCGGAGCTTGGCTTTGCACGCATGCAGCAGGCCCGGCTGTGTCGCGAACGCCAAGGCGGCTGAAAAATACTCGTCCTCGTTTCGGGCTATCAGCTCCGGCATCCCGATCGCATGCAAGAGGCTTCCGGCCACTCGGGACGGAAAGGTCTCGCCGGCGCATGTGATGATCGGGACGCCGCACCACAATGCATCACTTGCCGTCGTATGAGCGCCAAACGGTGAGGTATCGAGAACGAGGTCGGCATTTTGCAGACGGCTCAGGTGATCGTTCTGAGTCATGTGGGGAGCAAAGACGAGACGATCAGGGATGATCCCGCGTCGCAAGGCTTCTCCCCGAAGATTGCCTTGCGCGCGCTCGTCGGCAAGGAGCCACAACACGCTGTCGGGGGCTGCATTGAGCAACCGGCACCACAAGTCAAAGCGCGCCGGTGTGATCTTGTAGGCCTGATTGAAGCAGCAGAACACAAAACCCGTCTTCGGCAAGCCAAGCTCTGCGCGCTCAGGCCGACGGCCGATGGTGCTTTTTCGGCCATGCGGCTGATATGAGTGTGGCATGTAGGCGAAGGCTTCCGAATAGGCAGAGGCAATCTCCATCGGCGTCATGAACGGGTCGGTGATGATGTAGTCGCACGTGTCCCCGCCCATCGTCCCGGGATATCCGAGATAGTTCACCTGAACAGGTGCAGGATGCAGCATCATGATGCCTGTCCGAGCGCCCCGCGTGTATCCCTTCAGGTCGACAAGGATATCGATTCCTGCGCTGTGTATGGTGCGCGCGGCGTCGGTGTCGCTCATCGCCGTCACGTCATGAAAGGCGTCGAAACTGCTGCAGAGGCGTTGACGCATTCCTCCGCCATCGTCGACGCCGAATGAATAGGCATGCACCTCGAAGCGGTTGTGGTCATGCGCCTCGAGCGTCTCGATGAGCAGCCGCGATGTGGCATGGTCGTGGAAGTCGTTGGAGAGATAGGCGATGCGTATCTTATCGCGAGGAGCGATGGGAAACCGGAAAGCAAGCCTGTCGCGCTCAGGACGACGTGCAGCGATCCGATCGCGCACCCAAAGATCTGAACACACGCGCTGCTCGTGCGCGCTTATTCCTGGAAGGGAGAGGAGCAGGAACGGCGGCACCTCACCCCCTTGATCTCGCGCCAGCACGGCTCGCATCTGCGACCGGGACTGATCGAACTCGTCCCACTCGCACATGTCTTGGCTGCGGCCTGAATATCTCGTCAAATTGCCTCCCATCCTGGTTCAGGCTGTCGGTTGTGTTTTCTGCCCTTGTGGCAAACCGGCCAGACGACGTTCAGGTTGGGGCCAATCCGACATTCGTGCGAGGCGTTGTGTCAGGGAGCCGACGGGATCAGATACTCGGGATGCGCCAGCCCGTCGCCTATGGTGCAATAGACGTCCAAGCAAATGGTGGGCCACTATGCGCAGCCTTCGGCCGCGCTGCCGTCGGGATGATTTTGAAGGTCTACCGACCGATGCAGCGCACGGCCAGCCGCGCGCGGTTGCGGTCGTAGGCAGGATGGGTTGAGCCGGCGGCGAAACCCATCGACTGATTGGTTCGGTCAGGATGTGTTTCGCTGACGGCGGTCAGCCGGTCACTGCCTGCAGGGAACGGTTGTGCTCGGCCTTGCTATAGGGGCGCCCTGCAATGTCGTCCACGAACATTGCAGATCATCCCCGTCGGCCCGCACCCATCATGCGCCATTTGGTGGAGCTGAAGAATGTCTGGAACCCCATTGGAGAAGAGCGCACCATCCAACTGAACGCCTCGCCCGACGCGGCCGAAAGTGTGAGGGCAGGCAGAATGACAATGCAAACCGTGATGCAGGGAGAAACCATGCTCAAGACCATCGATCCGTTGCTCAATGCCGACGTGCTCTATGCGCTGCGCGCGATGGGGCATGGCGACCGGCTGGTGATCTGCGACACCAATTTCCCGGCCGACGCGATCGCGCGGCAGACCGTGTTCGGCGAGCTGCTGCGCATCGACAATGTCAGCGCGGCCCGGGCCGTCCAGGCGGTGCTGTCGGTGCTGCCGCTCGACACCTTCGTCGACGATGCCGCGGTCAGGATGGAGGTCGTCGGCCAGCCGCATGAGGTGCCGCCGGTGCAGCAGGAGGTCCAGGCCGTGATCGATCGCGCCGAAGGAAAATCCTGGCCGCTGGTCGGCGTCGAGCGCCACGCGTTCTATGAGAAGGCGAAGGCCGCCTATTGCGTGATCGCGACCGGCGAGCGCCGGTTCTACGGCTGCTTCATTTTCAGCAAGGGCGTCATCGCGCCGGACGCGTCGTGAGCATACTTCTGGCCGCGCTGCACATGGGTGATGCGCGTCGTGTTCTCTTGGCATAGCCCGGGCGAGCGCCCGCCGAGGCCCAACGGGCGTCGGCGGGAGCGACCCCGGAGGCGAGGCCAGCGCGCATGTCGCTACGCTTATGGCGGCCTACGGGACTGGCTTGCGCTCCGTAAGCGGTTGAGCGCCGAGAGCGGTCATTGACCGGCCGCGGCAGCGAGCCATGCCCTTCTGCCCTTACATGTTTCCATGGCCCGCTCGTAGGCGTCGCGTGCGCTGGTGCGGGCCATATAGGCCTGCTCCGCCTCGCCGAGGGCGATGCCCCCAAATCTTCGGGCCAGCTCCAGGGCGTAGGTCACCGAAATGTCGGCCGCCGTAAACGCCTCGCCGGCGAGATAGGGCGAGCGCGCAAGCTGCCGCCTCACCAGCCGCAGCCGGCTCTCGAACATCTCCAGCGCTTGGCCGGCGCTCCAGTTGTTCCGCTCGGCCTCGGGGGCGAAATTGCGGGCGCCGCCGACGAAGTAAGCGCCCATCGCGAGGCCGGCTTCTCCCAGGTGCAGGAACTGCTGATAGGTGGGGAAGGTGGGATCGTGCGGGTCCGGGGCGAGCGACGTCGGCCCGTGGCGGGTCATCAGGTACTCCATGATCGCAATCGACTCGACCATGGTGACATCGCCGTCCTGGATGGCCGGGATGAATCCGGCGGGGTTGACGGCCAGGAACTCCGCGTCGTTCTCGACGCCGGCAAGGTCCACCGGCCTCAGTCGGTAGGCGAGCCGCATTTCCTCCAGCAGCCAGACGACCCGGAACCCTCTCCCTTCGCCGAAGACGGTGATCATGTTCGCGATTCCCTGGGTGGAGCGGCTCAATTCAATCGCTCAAAGTTCGCGCGAGCGCAACCGGATCGACGGCACCAAGTCCGTCTCCGCGCTGCAGCCTGTCGACCAGTGTTCGCCTTGTGTCACGGTCCAATCAACCGCATCTCGCGCGAACAGAGGGGCCTGTTCGGGCGGAGCGCCTGGACGCGCGGGAGAGTGCCGCGCACCAGAGCCTGATCAGGCGTTCAGCTGCCTCGCAGGGGCGAAGCGCAACGGATTTCGTGCTGGCCAGCGTACAGGACGCGGGGGAGCGACAATGAGGAGCATAACCAGCTCAGGCTCTCGATGCGCGACAGCGAAGCGATGCGTGGCTGAACGCGAGGCTATCGTGAGTGAACAGGCGCCTGACGTGAGGCCGATTACGCCGCGCCATTTCGGATCGAAGCGCTCGGGGCGCATCACGACCAAAAATGGGGTCGCAGCGACGTAGCGCGCTCGGCGGCGTGATCCAGCCGGACGGCGCGCGGATGAATCGGGACTCCATGGCCGTGACAATGGGGAGAGAGGCAAGACCGGCACCGGCACGCGCGTTCGTCCGGCGCCGAGATTTGGAAGGGCTCTTGCGTTGTCTGCCTGACTTGCGCCGAGTTTTTCGGCTGATAGTCAAAGCAGGCATTCCTCATCGTCCCAAATGGTTTGGATGAGGCGATCGATCGTTCAACCCGGCCTGGAGAGCCGTCGTCATGAAGAAGTTCATATTGTTCATCTGTCTCGCTCTGCCGAGTGCGTCCGCCGCCGAAGTCGGACGGAAGGAGTTGATTTTCGCAGGCGTCAACGACTGCCTGAAAGAATCCGTGAGCGCGGGGGGCCTGGAAGACGGCGGTGACGCCATCATTCTAGCCTGCAAAGGCGATAAGGCACGCGTCCTGTTCAATATGCTCGGCGGGAAGATCCAATCCGAGGTCGTGCAGGACAAGAACGGAAAATTTGAGAACAGACCCTTCGGCAATAACGCCTGCTATCGCCGGGTTGAAGATGCCGGCGGCAAAACCTCTGACGAGTTCCGCTGTGATCTGGTCGTCGTCACAGGAGATGTCTTCAAGAACTAGCGAGAGCCGAGCGACCTGGGCACACGTGCTTGGCCAGCGCGGCATGTCGTTGCGCTTGAGCGGTATCGTCCGCGCTCTTGCCCTGACGGCAGATATCCGCACATGCGTCATGCGTGAATTGCCCGTCGTGCCAGTTTGTCGCATGTCGCTCTGCTTGTGTCGTCGGGCAAATCAAGTTCACATTCTCCCGCGTCTCGGCTCGAGAAGAGGGACGTTTCGCGATCGTCACGAACGTCGAGCCTGGGATGCGGTGGGCGCGTCGGTTTGCAGCATGATCTTTTCATGCGGACGAACGGATCGATGCGACAGTGAAATCGCGTGGTCCTGGTCTCCCGGTGCTGAGACCAAGTCGGCGACGATGCTTCGCATCGCGCCGGCGACGGGGGCAAACAAGCCGGTCCCCGAGGAGATCGCGTATAATCTGTTCAAACCATTGCGCAGGGAAGGCCGGTTGTTGGGCTGACCTGTGGTTCTGCCGCGTGCTTTTTTTGCTGCACGCGGACCGCGGGTATCAGCCGATACCCGGTCTTCCCTGCGCCTCTTCTTCAAGGAGAAGAGGGGACCATCGAGCAAAGCTCGGGCGCAAGCCGCCGCGAGATCGCGAGGTCGCGCCTGGGCTATTTGGTCAATTGGCTGTCAGACAAGTTGGATCAGTCGACCAAGCGCAGGCCGTCTCAGGCGCTCGCAGCATGGTCATTGATGACCGTCAAAAAGGCCTCGCCATAACGCGCGAGCTTGACGGCGCCGGCGCCGGGGATCGCGGCAAACTCGGCGACCGATCGCGGCCGCCGCGCGGCCATCTCGGCCAGTGTCTTGTCATGGAAGATGACATAGGGCGGCACGTTCTGCGCCTTGGCCAACTCCATCCGTTTGACGCGCAGCTTCTCGAACAGGTCGCGGTCGGCGGCAGGAAACGTTTGTGCCGTCTGGCGATCTCGCGATGCCCGGTCGCGCTTGGCTTTCTTGAGGATACGCAAGCTCAGGGGCGGCTTGTCCCGCAGGAACTGACGGCCTTCGGGCGAAATCGACAGGCCGCCATGGCCGGCGACATCGACCGCGATCAGCCCATGCGCGACGAGCTGGCGGACGATGGAGCGCCAGGCGTTGCGGTCGTGCTCCTTGCCGATCCCGAACGTGGAGAGCTGGTCATGGCCCAGCCGCTCGATGCGCTCGTCGGTCTCGCCGAGCAGGACCGCGACGACATGGGCCTGCCCGAAGCGCTCGCCGGTGCGGTGGACGCAGGAGAGCAGCTTCTGCGCGGCGATGGTGCCGTCGAAGGTCGCGGGCGGATCGAGACAGACATCGCAATTGCCGCAGGGCTCGCAGTCGTCGCCGAAATAGCGCAGCAGAACCTGCCGGCGGCATTGGCAGGATTCGGCGAAGCCGAGCAGCGCATCGAGCTTGCGGCGCTCGGTGCGCTTGCGCGCATCTGATGCCTCCGACTCGTCGATGAAGCGGCGGCGCAGCGCGATGTCGTCGGCGCCGTAGAGCATCAGGGTCTCGGAGGGCAGGCCGTCGCGGCCGGCGCGGCCGGTCTCCTGATAGTAGGCTTCGATGCTGGAAGGCAGGTCGACATGCAGCACGAAGCGGACGTCGGGCTTGTCGATGCCCATGCCGAAGGCGATGGTGGCGACCATGATCAGCCCTTGCTCGAGCTGGAAGCGGCGCTGGTTGGCTTCCCGCGCCTTCATCTCCATGCCGGCGTGATAGGGTAGCGCGGTGAAGCCATGGTCGGTGAGGGCGGCGGCGACGTCCTCCGTCTTGCGCTTGGACAGGCAATAGACGATGCCGCTCTCGCCTTTGCGGGACTCCAGGAAGCGCAGCGTCTGCTGCATCGTGCTGGTCTTCTCGGCCGCGCCATAGCGGATGTTCGGCCGGTCGAAGCCGGAGACGAAGCTGTTCTCGACGCCGATGTTCAGGTGCTCGACGATCTCCGCCCGGGTCGGCGCGTCCGCCGTCGCGGTGAGCGCGATGCGCGGCACAGCGGGGAAGCGCTCGGCGAGACAGCTCAGCGCGCGGTATTCGGGCCGGAAATCATGGCCCCATTGCGAGACGCAATGGGCCTCGTCGATGGCGATCAGAGACAGCTGCGCGGATGTCAGCCGGTTCAGGTTCTCCGGCTTCAGCAGCGTTTCCGGGGCCATGTAGAGCAGGTCCAGTTCGCCCCGCTCGATGTCCTGCCAGAGCAGATCCTTCTCCGCGCCCCAGAGCCGGGAATTGAGCGCCGCCGCCTTCACGCCGGCCTGCCGGAGCGCCGTCACCTGGTCTTCCATCAGCGCGATGAGAGGAGAGATGACGAGCCCGATGCCCGGACGCGCCAGCGCCGGGATCTGGTAGCACAGCGACTTGCCGCCGCCGGTCGGCATCAGGACGAAGGCGTGACGGCCCGCTGTCACATGGTCGATGATGTCCCGCTGCCGCCCGCGGAAGCTGTCATAGCCGAAGACGGTCTTGAGGATGGAGAGGGGATCGGCCGCCATGAACAGCTGAGCTCATCGCATCGTCGCAAGCCGCAGCGCCAGCGCGCAGGCCCGCTCGTATTCGTTGCGATCGATCCATTCGTCCGTTGTGTGCGGCTCGTTCTGCCCGGTGCCGAAGGTCACGGTGGGAACGCCGTGGCGGACCATCCAGTTCGCATCCAGCCCGCCATTGCCGGCGCGGATGGCCGGGGTGCCGCCGACGTCGGACACCGCCGCGACGGCGCGCTTGACGACGGGCAGGCTCTCCTTCATGCGGAACGGATAGTAGTCGGTCTCGGCTTTGAACTTGACACGGCCCGACTTGCCGTCGCTGTTGGTGACGCGCTTGGCGGCGTTCTCGAACGCGGTCTTGTAGGCCTTGGTGATCTCCTTGCAGAACTTCGCATCGTGGCTGCGGCTCTCGCCGCGCACATGGATGTAGTCGGTGACGACGTTGGTGGCGTCGCCTGCAGGGCGGCCTTCGCCGCCGGTGACGGGGCCGACATTGCTGGTGCCGGCCTTCGCGCTTTGCCCCTTGCCCTTCACCACCTTGCCGAACCAGCCGCCAGCCTTCACCTCGGCCAGCGCGAGCGCCAGGATCATGGTCGCGCTGATGCCGCGCTCCGGCGCGACGCCGGCATGCGAGGCGCGGCCGAAGATCTCGACCTGCCAGCGGTCCGCGCCGACGGCGCCGATGGTGACGCCGGAGGCGGAGCTGCCGTCGAAGTTGAAGGCCATCACCGGAGCGCCGAGGTCGTCGGTCTTGACGTGGCGCGCGCCCCACAGCCCGGTCTCCTCGCGCACGCAGAACAACAGCGTGATCGGCGGATGATCGAGCTTCTGCTTGGCAAGCTCAGCCGCCAGCGTCACGAGGATGCCGCAGCCGCAACGGTTGTCGCCGCCGAGCGCGGTCTTAGCCTCGTTGACGATCTTGCGGCCGGCGATCTTCGGTTTGGCGCCGGCGCACAGCGGCACCGTGTCCATGTGGGTCATGAACATGATGCGCGGCTGGTTGTGCATGGTGCCGCGTCCCGGCAGGTCGACGATGAGGTTGCCGGTCTCGGTCGGCAGGGGAATGCGGCTGTTGGCGTCGTCGAACCGGATCGCCTTGGCTGGCACGCCGCTCTCCTTCAGCGCCGCGGCGAGTTCGCGCCCGATCGCCGCCTCCTTTCCGCTCACACCCTCGACACTGAGGAAACGCATGAGACGGTCGGTGGCGGCCTGGGTGTCGACGGACATGAGGAATTCCTTGTGAATCGCGATGCGAGCGAAGCATCGGCCGCCGCGCTCCGTTTCGCAAGGGGGCCCGCCCTTGTCCCTGGGGCGGATGCTGACTCGGACCGGAACGGAGGGCAATTGCCCATATCCATCGCGTCCAAATCGCCTGTGGCGCCACTCCGTCGCAGGATGGTTCACATGTCTCGGCGTCTCGGTTCGCAAGCGGGGCGCTTCGAGATCGTCACCAACGCCGCGCTAACGACAGTCCGCCGCGTAGATTGCGCGGCTGAGATCGGCGGAGAAGCGGCCACCGTTCGACATACCCTCGAGCGCGGTGTTGGTGAAGGCGACAAGTGTCAGGCGTTTGGCGGGATCGACGAACCAGCTGTGGCCATAGGCGCCGCCCCAACGCCATGTGCCGGGCGTCTCGGCCACGCCCGCCGCTCGCGGCTCGCGCAGCACCGAGAATCCGAGGCCGTAGCCCCAGCCCGGCGAGCCTTCGATTTCGAGCTCCGTGATGTGGTCGTGCGCCATTTCCGCCGCACATTCGGCTGGCATCAGCGCTCCGCTGCCCTGGCGCAGGGTTTCAAGGAGGTCCATCGTATCCCGCGCACTCCCGACCTTGCCGGCGCCGCCGGACGGAAAAGCCGTTGCGTCGAAGGCGCGCGACGGGTCCATTCGGATGCCGGGAAGACCAGGAAGGAACGGCACCAAGTCCGGTTCGCGCATGCGACGCGGGCGCGGGCAATCGTCGGCATAAGCTGTGGCGAGCCGGGCGGTATCGGCAACCGAAAAGCCGGTGTCCTTGAGCGCGAGCGGGTCGGTCACGAGCCGGCGCACGGCTTGCGGAAGAGCCAATGCCGTCGCGGCTTCGATCAGCGCGCCCGTGACGTCGAGGCCGAGCGAATAGGAGCGGCGCGTTCCCGGACGAAACAGGAGCGGCACATCGGTGAGCCGGCGCAGATTTTCCGCAAGTGTCATGCCGGCCCGATCCATGCCATCCGAGACGCCAGCCCGATGCAGCGGGCCGTTCTCTGGCTCCAGGAAACCGTAGCCAAGGCCAGCGGTGTGCGTGAGGAGGTGGCGCAGAATCCATTGTTTCTGCTTCCTTGTCGATTGTCCCGCCGAGAGCGTACCAAGCGCCATGCCTGTCGGAAATCCATACAGTATCGATGCCCGGCGGTCGACGTGACGCTTCCGCCCGGAATTTGGAGAAGACTTCCAATATGCGATCGGCCAGAACGCGGCGGCCGTCGGGCGGAGCCCTCAACGATTATCCGCACGAGGTTTGGTCATGCGCATCAGCAGGATTGCGGTGAGAACGGCCGTCGCGAGGTTGTCGAGCATGGCGCGGACAAAGGCGGCGGCGTAAAGGCCAGCCTGTTCGGCACCAACCGACGCATTCGCCAAGACCGAGCTGAACAGGTGCTAAGGCACAGGAGAGCGGAGAATGAGGACCTTTGTTCTGGTTCACGGTGCCTGGCACGGCGGATGGTGCTGGCAGCGCGTCGTGCTTCTGCTCGAGCGGGCGGGGCATGTGGTCTCGGCGCCGACGCTGGCTGGGCTCGCCGAGCGGGCGCCGCTACTCTCACGCGACATCACCCTCGAAACGCATGTCGCCGAGATCGTCGACCATGTTCTCAATCTCGGACGCACGAACGTCACGCTGGTCGGCCATTCCTACGGTGGCTTTCCGGCGACAGCTGCCGCGTATCGCCTGAGCGACCTCGTCTCCCATCTTGTGCTGCTCGATGCCTTCTTGCCGGACGATGGAGAAATCCTGCTCGACCATGCACCGCATCTGATCGAGTCCTATCGCGCTTCCGCCATGGCAGATCCTGGCTGGCATATTCCACCCTTGCCGGCAGCCGTCTTCGGGATCAGGAAAGAGGATCAGCCGTGGGTCGATAGCCTCCTGACGCCGCAACCGGTCGGCAGCTATTTCGAGCCCGCCATGATGCGCGGAACGCTTCCCATAGCCCGCAAGACCTATATCCGCTGCACTCAGGCGAACGGCGATCTTCTTGAAAAATCTGTATCTCGGGTACGGGAAAGGGACGGCTGGCGCTATCTCGAGCTTGACGCGAGCCATGATGCGATGATCACGCACGCGCAATTGCTGGCTGACGCACTGATGTCCTAATTGGCCAGGTCGTGCATGACGCTCATGCCGACCGGATATAGCCCTTTAGCTCGGCGTGCAGCGCCGCTATGGCGCTCTGCACGCGGGTCGAGGATCTGAGGTCGGGGTGCGTGACCAGCCAGACCTCCATTCTGTGGTCGAGCTTGGGAAGCACGCGGACGAGCGTGGGCTCTCGCGCGGCGAGCGGCACCTGCATGACGCCGACGCCCAAGCCAGCGCGCAGGGCTGCGATCTGCGCCACATCGCTGTCGGTCGCCAGAACGAGGCTCTGGTGCAGGCGCGTCTGGTCGATCTTCAGCGCATCCGCCAAGGTGCGGCGACGGTCCTGACCGATGAAGTTCGGCGCAGCGAGCAGTTGCTCGAATGAGGAGGGCGCGCCGTGCTCGGCGAGCCAGTTTCGATGGGCATAGAGGCCCACCTTGATCGTGCCGACACGCCGGGCGACGAGGCTGCCCTGCCGGGGCCGCACCATGCGCACGGCGAGGTCGGCGTCCCGCCGAAGGATATCCGTTTCGCTGTCCGACAGGATCAGTTCGAACGTCAGACCCGGGTGAAGGGCGCGGATGCGCGCCAGCATCGACGGCAGTACCTCGGTGCCCATGACCTCGCTCGCGGATATGCGCACCGTGCCGTCCGCGCTGCCCGCGCGCTCGCTCGCGAGGCGCGCAATGGCGCCGATCGAGGCTTCGATCCGGCTGACTTCCGGCACCATCCGTTCGGCAAGCCCGGTCAGGATCAGACCGCGGGTCGAGCGCGTGAACAGCCGGCTGCCGAGTTGTTGCTCGAGTTCTTCCAGATGGCGGCGCGCCGTCGGATGCGTGATGCCGAGCGTCCGCGCCGCCGCCGACAGGCTGCCGCTCCGGGCAATCTCCAGGAAGGTACGGTAAAGGCCCCAGTCCATGTCAGCCTGATAAAATTTCGTACAGCTAATGAACCAAATCAATCAATTTCGTTCAAGAGGGGGACGGGGGATGGTGCGGCCATCACCACCAAAGGCGCTCCAATGTCCCGACAGACTCTGACCAACCCGTCCCCCGATATGGTCGGCTCCGCTCACCCCGACGTCGCGGTGCGGACGCCGACCGGGAGCGTCCTGGTGCTGCTGCGTCTTGAGAATCTCGCGCTGGCGATTTCGGCCGTGCTGGCTTTTCGCGCGCTCGGCGGAGGATGGGGACTGTTTGCCGTTCTGTTCCTGCTGCCCGATCTCGCCATGCTCGGCTATCTCGCGGGATCATCGATGGGCGCACGCTGCTATAATCTCGTCCACACCTATGTCGCGCCTGCCTTGCTTGCCGCCGTGGTGACTGCCTTGGCCTCCGCCCTGGGGCGGATGACGGATCACACACTGTGGCTGGAGGTCGCGCTGATCTGGTGCGCCCATATCGGCGTCGACCGGGCGCTCGGCTTCGGGCTGAAATATCCGAGCAGCTTTTCCGACACCCATCTCGGTCGACTCGGTCGGCCCGGCTGAGCGCGCCCAGGGGCTTGGCTTGTCCACTTTGGATGCCACCCGCTCGTTATCGATCCGGATTGATGAGATCACCGCTGAGTGACGCCAGCACGAAGTCAGCGCGCTCTGACGTCGACATCTTCGGCAGCTCGATCACGTCGTATCCCAAAGCCGGAACGACCTCCACCAGGCGATGATACTCCGCTCTCGCTGCATCGAGGCCGTGCTTACGGTCGGCGTCGGTCGTATAGATTTCCGGCCAGGGCGGAGCCATGAACACGCGATGGTGATAACGATGCTGCATGCAAAGGGGACGCAGGGTCGGCTCGCCGTTCAGCGCCTCCAGCGCAGAAGCTGCATCCACAAGACCGCGATCGAAAAACACCCATCCGTCATGAGAGCTCATCGCGATCCTGTCGGCCAACGCTATGTCGATCGCGCGTCGCAGAAACGCGGCCAGATCCACCCAAGGGAGACTCTTTCCCTCGCTCGCCATTTCCTCGGCTATGATGCGACGACCCGGCTCCTCGACCACGGCATGACCGCGCGCGCTCAGTTCAGCCAACAGGCTCGATTTTCCACCACCCGAACAGCCGGAGATCAAAACGAGGCGATTGTTCAAATAGATCTCCTTGTTGCGCTTCATCGCGGCGACGACTGGCGAAAAACGAAACGGCCCCATTTCAAGCATGGACAGAGCAAGCCTGCCGTCATAGGCGACGGAGCATAATTTCCTGGAGGTAGGCAATGGAAGCTTCTGCGCGAGCCGAGGGCGTCGTATCGCTTGTTCCCGTCACTTCGGGAAATCTACACGAGGTGAACGCCATATTCGATGAGCTTACTGCTTATTCTCAACGTGTCGATGGCGTTGCGAGACGCAATGATGCGGCCGACACATTCATGACGGCGGTTCCGGCGGGGCATGCGCTCAAGGACAAGCATGCATTCGTGGCAAAGCGTGGAGGCGCGGCGCTCGGGCTTCTGGATATGATCGATGGCTACCCGTCATCTGGAACGGTGTTCATCGGCCTCCTTGCTGTCCGAGAAAGCGCGCAGGGCTCAGGGATCGGCCGAGCCCTGTATCGAGAGGCGGAGCGGTTCGCCCGCGATAATCTCGGGGCCCGAAACATGCGGCTCGCGGTGGTCGAAACCAACCCGGTCATCGGCTTCTGGACGAAGATGGGCTTCCATCCAACCGGAGAGGTCAAGCCTTTCAGCGGCGAAGCCAATACCTCGCGGGCCATCCTGATGGAGAAGGAATTCGGCCCAACCGTCTCGTCGTCAGCCTTGTAAGTTGTCCGATTCATTCAGAGAGTATAGGCGCCGACTGGCACTCCGCAGCATTTGAGGCACGCGTCAAACCCGATCAGCCACAGCCGAGATTTGGATGATATCGGTATGCGTCCGCCGAACGGACGCGTTTCTGAGCCTGCCGTGCAGCATCCTGCGTGACGGCGTTCGTGTCTTTCACTTGCTTGATCGATCGGTTCGTTGCCTTTCACTGTTCGCTTCAAAAAGATGATCCCCTGCGGCGCCGCGTGCGCGTCGTCACCTGCCGGTCGCTTGTTCGGCCGCGAGTTGATCGACCACGGTGAAGACCGCGCCGGTCCAGTATTCACCGGCTGCGACGTCGGAGATGGAGCGTTCGGCCGCGACGATCGCGGCGTGGCCGCCGGACAGAAGGAAGCTCTCCACATCCTTCAGCGAGGCGAAGGCCAGCACCGTCACGCCGTCGATGCGGCTGGTGGCCGGATGGAAGAAGGGCAGGCCCGCCGTCTCAGGGCCGATGGCGTGGAGCTGGACGTAGCGCTTGACCAGACGACGGGTGTCGGATTGCGCGATCACCGCCGGCGCAAGTTCATCGAGCCAGCGGCGCTGGAATGTTTCGCGGTCGAGCTCATCGCGGCGGCGATGCGTCTTCACCAAAACGATGGCGTCATCGCCGGTCGCGTCGGGAAGGATCACGTGCTGGCGTGCAAGGAGGGGGGCGAGGTCGCGGAAGATCGCTCGATCCTCCGGGAGAATTTTGCGCCGGACGCGCTCCGAGCCGAGCATTGCGCCGAGATCATCGAGGTTCGCAAAGGTGAGATAGGCGACGCCGTCCCATGGCGGGCGGCGATAGGGTTCGACATGGCCGATGATGGTATCGAAGAGTTGGCCATTGTCATCGAGCGGCGGCCGGTATGGCGGCGGGCTCAAGCTGGTCGGCCCCGGCGCCAGACGGTGGATCTGATCGTAGCGCAACAGCCGCTCGATGGTCGGCTGGTCCGCAGGCACGTCGGGGTGCAGGAAGCGCACGCCATGCACCTTGCGCCAATACTCGCCCCAGCTCTCGAAATTGAGGTTCGGATCAGGCTCGAAGGCGTCGGCGTCGACGGCATGGCCGTCCGCACGGCTGCGCTGATCGGGCGGCGTAGAATCGGCGCGCGAGAGAAACGAGAACAACACCGTCAATGGCGGGGCGGTCATGGGGCAGTCTCCTTGGAGAGAAGGGGAATGGCGGGCGGAAGCAACGAGCGCAGCAGCGCCAGGAGGCCGGCCGCCACGCCGGTGAGGCAGACGCCGCTCCAGCCGGCGATGCTCCAGGCCCATCCGCCGGCGGCCGCGCCGAGGGACATGCCGATCATGGCGGCGGTCATCAGGAGGCCATTCAGCCGGCTGCGCGCGGCGGGATCGATCGAGGTGACGATGGTCTGATGCGAGACCAGCCCCGCCATGACACCGAGATCGAACAGCACGGCGCCGGCGATCAACACGGCCATCGACCGTGGCTCGATGAGCATCAGTGCAAAAGCCGCGGCGACCAGCAGGCATCCGGCGCGGATCGCGGCCATCGGGCCCCGACGATCGGCGAGGCCACCGAACAGCGGCGCGCCGAAAGCCCCGGCCGCGCCGGCCAGTCCAAAGGCGCCGGCCACGCTCGCGCCGAGGCTGAAGGGCGGCTCGGCCAGCATCAGCGCAAGCGTCGACCAGAACGCGCCGAGCGTGGATGCCAGCAGCGCCTGGGTCGCAAGCGCCTTGCGCAAGACGCTCTGGCGGACGACCAGCGTCAGCAGGCTGGCGAGCAGGCTGCCATACGTCCCGCTGACCATCGCCGGTTGGTGCGGCAGGACGCGCCAGACGGCGAGGCCGACCAGCGCGACCAGGACGGCTGCGATCTCGTAGATCGCCTGCCAACCGAGGAGATCGCCGATGGCACCGCCGACGGTGCGCGACAGCAGGATGCCGCAGAGCAGGCCAGTGGTCACGAGGCCGATCGTGCGTCCGCGTGTCTCCGCACTGGCAAGATGTGCTGACACGGGGATGAAGTCCTGGCCGACGCTGCCGAGCACGCCAAGCGCGACGCTCGCGGCAATGAGAACGGCAAGGTGCGAAGCCGCAGCGGTCGTCAACAGCGCCAGCACGAGCAGGACGGATTTGGCGAGGATGAGCCGCTTGCGATCGACCAGATCGCCGAGCGGGGCCAACAGCGCCATTCCCGCCGCATAGCCTGCCTGAGATATTGCCGGGATGAGACTTGCCTGTTCGGGCGCAAGGCCGAACGCAGCCTGAACCTCCGGGACGATCGGCTGGATGAAGTAGACATTGGCAACCCCGACGCCGGCGCCGATGGCCATCAGCCAGATGAGAGCGGGCGTGATTGTTTGCCCTGGCTCCTTGCGTCTTTCGCTTCGGGCCGGCTCTGGCATGGCAATAACGCTCTCTCTCCGGGCGGTCAGTCGCGTCCGGGACAGCTCTATTGACGATCCGGATGGAGAAAAACTGGGCGATATGGCAATCTCAGTTGACCAGATTTCGTCAATTGAGCTGCGATGATCTCGACCGAGCATTTCAAGGGCATCACGGCATTCGTGCAGGCCGCCGACGCCGGCGGCTTCACGCTGGCGGCCGAAAGGCTCGGCCTTTCCAAATCCGGGATTGCCAAGAGCGTGGCGCGGCTCGAGGAGCGGCTTGGTGTCCGGTTGTTCAACCGGACCACGCGACGTTTCGCCCTGACGGTCGAAGGCCAGGCCTTCTACGAGACCTGTGTACGCGTGCTGGCCGAGCTGGACGACGCGCAGGCGGCCATGACCGCCCATCGCCTGCGACCGCGCGGGCGCCTGCGTGTCGATCTGCCGGTCGTGTTCGGTGGGCGCTGGGTCGTGCCCGTTCTCATCGACATCGGGGCGCGCTATCCTGAACTTTCACTCGAAGTCTCACTCACCGATCGCAGGATCGATCCGTTTGAGGAGGGCATCGATCTGGTGATCCGGATCGGCGATCTCGAAGACAGCGCGACGCTCGTCGCGAGGCGGCTCGGCGTCCAGCAATCCGTGCTCTGCGCGAGCCCTGTCTATCTCGAGGCGCACGGATATCCGGCGTCGCTCGACGATCTCGATGCGCATTCCTGCATCGTCTTCGGCCGCGGCGGGCAGACCTTGCCGTGGTGGTTTCTGAACGGACGGGGCGAGCCCTTGGCGAAGACGGTCGCCGGACGGCTCTCCTTCAATCATAGCGATGCGATCTGCGATGCCGCTCTGGCGGGCCAGGGCATCGCGCTGCTTTCGACCTGGCTGATTGCCGACCATCTCCGGGATGGCCGACTGGTCCACGTGCTTCCGGAGATCGCGACACGCGGCTTTCCGATTCATGCGCTTTGGCCGCACACACGCCAGATGAGCCCGAAAGTCCGCGTCGTCGTCGATGAACTGGTAGAGCGCTTCCTGCCGGAGCCGCCCTGGGATCGCCGCTGAGTTCCCAGATGGCATCGCAGTTCGAAAAATGGCGGATTTTGCTTCCGCTGAAGGCGAACATTTATGTCGCTTCAATCGCAGCTGATCAATCCAAAAGACTCTGTATCTGTTGCATCTAGTACGATCCGCTGCGCCAATTTTGGCGTGATGCGATCTTCCAGAAATTCCCCTTCTTCAATGGCTACAAATCCGTCCCGGCGATTCCGCGCGACATGGAGGCGACATGAGAAGGGACACCTCACGCTGCAATCCGGCCGCAGCAACGACCAGTCTCGCAGTCTCTCACGAGCGGAAAAGCTAGCGGTTCTTCAGATACTGGCTCAAAGATTCAAAGCCCGTCCGATCAAGCAACGTGTCGAGCTTCATGTCGCTGCGCATGCCGGCGGCGAAGTTCTCGCCGTAGGTATCTCGTAATGTTCCGACCAGCGTTGAGCCGTTCTTGTGGCGGATCTCGCCGTTGTTGTCCCGGCATCGGTTATCAAGCCCCGACTGGCACTTCTTCGACATCATGATCTCCAATGGTTGGGCCGAGCCTTATGCTCGGCCCTCGGCTACAAGGGGCACTGATTGAGCGACAGCAGATTGTCGGTCCAGATCCCGTCGGCATAGGTGCGCAGATACGGCACGCGCCCGGTCGCTCGCACGACCCCGACATTCGCGCGCTTGCCAGTCCGCGGATCGATCACGAAGAAGGTATTGGTCTTCTCGTCAATGCTCTGGATGACCTTCTCGCGCGGCCACGTCCACCCTGCCTTTGGATTTCCGAGGTGGGTGATGTGCTCATGAGGGCTGTCGGGATGCGGTTTGGTGATGCAAGTTACCTGTACGTCGGCCATGATGGCTCCTTTCCAAGGCCGGCACGAAGGCGTGCCTGATATCCTATGCGGAAGACAGGTCCCGATGCGGACATTTCTGGGCACCAAAAAATTCTCGCGGAAATGTCCGAGACGGGCCGTCGCCGCCGCATTAGTCTTGGAGGAGGCGGGAGAGAGGATTGAAGGCAGACGTTTCCGTTCGCTCAAGGGCCGAAATCGAGGCGGCAATCCCATTGCTGTCCGATGCCGAATGGATTCGGCTGCGCAAAGCGTCACGATATTTTGGCTGGGCGTATGGGCTTGGGGCGGACGATCTGCTTCAGGAGGCCTTCTGCCGCTTGCTTGCCGGAAGCCGAAAATGCCCAAGCCATGTCGACATTGTAAAGTTCTTGGTTCAAGCGATGCGCAGTATTGCCAATGGAGAGGTCGAGAAGGTCGAGAACTCGGTCGACAGCGTCCCGATCGACGATCCAGAAACGCTTGATACGCTTCAGGATGGACTGCCGCTGCAAGATGATAGCATGATTGCGGCCGAGGGCGAGGAGGCCATACGGAAGTCGATTCTGGATCTTTTTCCAGATGATGGGCAGGCTCGAGACATCGCTGACGGGATTCTTGCCGGATATGAAGGGCAGGAGCTACGCCAGCTCACTGACCTCGATGAAACCGGTTACGCGAGCAAGAGGAGATATATGCGCCGGACAATCGACAGGCACATATCGGGCGGAAAGAAAAAATGAACAGCCCGGATAACAAGAAGCGCGAGACGCTTTCTCGTCTGGTGGACGAGCTTGTGGAAGACCTGTTCGCCACGCCGGATCAGGAATTGCTCTCAGAATTCACCGACGTACCAGGTGGCGCGGCCAAGAATGCTGAGGAAATGCGTGCGCTCTTCGGAGGGAGCGTTCTCAAGGCCAACAAGGAACGGCTCAAGGCAGCCAAGGCTGGCGCAGCCGCCAGTCGCACGAGCCGCAGTGCTGCGCCCCTTAGCGATCTGACAGATATCCGTCAGAGGTTCAGGCGGACCCTTGCCGCTTGTCCGCCGGAGGTGAAGCTCACGCTCGCGGCGCGCAATGAGAATGAATTGTCCGATGCTGATATGCTGGGCATGCTGCAGGACCTGGAAGAGCTTGGGATATTTGGTCCCGAGGACCGCGACGGTAAATCATCGTGATGCGTCTCACCGCGGCCGAACGTCTGCTCAAGGAGCTTGGCATTACCGAGCCGCGCGAGATCGATCTTGAAGCGATCGCCTTTCACGCCGGGGCTCGTGTTCGTTATCGCAAGCTTGATGGTTGTGAAGCACGCATTATCGGATGCTCCGACAGCGCCATCATCACGATCGGGAAGGATTGCTCTGACAGGCGCAAGAGGTTCTCCCTGGCCCATGAGCTCGGTCACTGGACCCATCATAGAGGACAGACCCTAGTCTGCCGCGTTGAGGACACAACACCACAGTCCAAGATGTCGCCGGAACGGGTCGCTAACAGTTTTGCGGCAGATCTTCTGATGCCGCGCTACCTCTTCGATCCTGCCGCACGGTCGTTCGGCAAACTCAATTTCAAGACAATCATCGATCTTGCCGATCTCTTTGAAACCAGTCGCCATGCGACCGCCATCCGGCTCGTGGAGGGCGGCCACTCGCCCGCTCTCCTCGTTTGTCACGGCCTGAAAGGGCGCAAATGGTTCGTTCGTGGGCCCGACGTCCCAAGCCGCTGGTTTCCGCGCGATGAGCTTGATGCTGAAAGTTTTGCTTTTGGTGTTCTGTTCGGCAGAGCCGCGGACGATTCCGTGCCCCACAAAATTGGCGCTGATGCCTGGTTCGATCGAAGCGAGGCCGATCGGTATGTAGTCCACGAGCAGACTATTCGCAGTGGCGACGGTGAAATACTCTCGTTGATCCTTATTTCCAATCCAAGCATGCTTGAAGAACGGTAGACAATAACGCTTTCCAAAAATCGCTTGTCCAGATTAGTGAATGCGACCTGTTTCAGCTAATCGAAGACAGGGCCGCTGAAAGCAAGACGATCGAATACAAGCGCGACCTCGTTGCCTCAAGCGAATCCGAAGAGAAGGAATTCCTCTATGACGCCTCTTCATTTGCCGATACGCAAGGAGGGCACATCGTGTTCGAAATGGCTGAAGCCGCTGGTGTCCCGACGAAGCTTGAGAGCCTCGCCGGAATCGATCCAGACAAAGAGATTCAGAGCCTTGAGCAAATCTTGAGATGAGAGGTGGCGTGCGGCCGAGTTTGGCGATCGAAACCAAGATAATTCGTCTAGCCAGCGGAAACGTGCGCTTGTGATGCGCATTCTTGAATCGACCTAGGCGGTGTTTTCTGCGATTCTTCCAATGCACCTTGAAGTCGTTGGATAATCAAACTGATTTTGCCTCCGTCAGCCGACGATGGGCGGATTGAGGCGGGCGAAGCCCTCCTGCGTCCGATAAGGGAAATAGGGATACGGCGGCATGACCGCGCTCGCCGCATCGAGCCGGGCGATTTGGTCGGGCGACAGCTTCCAGCCGACCGCGCCTAGATTCTGTCGGAGCTGGGCTTCGTTGCGTGCGCCGATGACGATCGACGAAACCGTCGGGCGCTGGATCAGCCAATTGAGTGCAATCTGCGGCACGGCTTTGCCGGTCTCTCCGGCCAGTTCATCGAGAACTTCAATGACGCGATAGAGGCGCTCGTCATCGACCGGCGGCCCGAAGCGAGCCGTTTCGTGCAACCGGCTTTCCGGCGGCAGTGGTGTGCCGCGCCTGATCTTGCCCGTAAGCCGACCCCAGCCGAGCGGACTCCAGACCAGCGCACCCAGTCCCTGATCGGCGCCGAGCGGCATCAGGTCCCATTCGTAATCGCGGCCGACCAGCGAGTAATAGACCTGATGGGCGACATAACGCGGCCAGCCTTGGGCCTCGGCGAGGGCCAGCGACTTCATGATTTGCCAGCCCGGGAAATTCGAGACGCCGACATAGCGGACCTTGCCCGCGCGAACGAGCGCGTCGAGCGTTGCCAGCACCTCCGCCGGCGGCGTGGCGGCGTCGAAGGCATGGAGTTGCAGCAGGTCGATATAGTCGGTGCCGAGCCGCTTCAGCGCATCGTCGACCGAACGAACCAGACGGAGCCGCGACGTACCGGCATCGTTGGGCCCGTCGCACATCGGCAACCCGGTCTTGGTGGAGATCAGGACCGCGTTGCGCCGTCCCTTGATCGCGGCCCCGAGCACTTCTTCGGACGCGCCATTGGAATAGACATCAGCCGTGTCGAACAGATTGACGCCGGCCTCGAGGCAGATATCGACGAGGCGGCGCGCTTCTGCGGCATCGCTCGTGCCCCAATTGCTGAACAATGGTCCGGTGCCCGCAAACGTGCCCGTGCCGAAGCTCAGAACCGGGACCTTGAGCCCGGAGTGACCGAGGACGCGATAGTCCATGGCGATTCCTTTCATGGATTGGGGATGTGCGCGATTTCAGCAGGTCACGCGCTTGGCGGAGCGTTCGCCGCTCACCGCGACCCAGGCGATGACGATTGCGACGAGCGGAAACAGCGACGCCCACAGCGGCACGGCAGAAAGATTGCCTTGGTCGATGACGACACCACCCGCCCAGGCGCCCACGGCATTGCCGAGATTGAAGGCGGCGATGTTGAACGAGGAGGCGAGGCTCTGGCCCGCGCCTTTGGCCTTCGACAACACCCACATCTGCAACGGCGCGACGGTTGCGAATGCAGCGGCGCCCAACAGGCCGGTGAGGGCAACGGCGGCCGCGGGCGAACGCAGGCCTGGCGCCATCAGCACCAGCACGGCAGCGAGTGCCGCGAGAGTCGCGAAGACAGTCGGAACGAGGCTGCGGTCCGCCAGCCGGCCGCCGGCAAGGTTGCCGATGACGAGCCCACCGCCGAACACCAGGAGGATCGGCGACACCGCGTTTTCGGAGAATCCGCTGATCCGCGTCAGCATCGGCGCGATATAGGTGAAGACCGCGAAGACGCCGGCGTAACCGAGAACGGTCGTCGCAAGCCCGAGGACCACGGGCAGGCGCAGGATCGCGGCGAGATCCGCGCGCCAGTCGCCCGCATCCGCAGGCCGCTCATCCTTGGGCACGAGCAGGGCGATGATCGCGAAGGCCACCAGCCCGACCAGGGCCACGGCCCAGAACGTCGCGCGCCAACCGAGATGCTGGCCGATCCAGGTGCCGAGCGGCACGCCGAGGATGGTGGCGATGGTCAGGCCGGTGAACATCACTGCTATGGCGGAGGCCTTGCGATCTTCTGACACGAGCCCGGTCGCCACGACCGATCCGACGCCGAAGAACGTGCCGTGCGCGAATGCGGTCAGGACGCGCGCCGCCATGAGGACACCGTAGCTCGGCGCGAGGGCGCAAGCCGCGTTGCCGACAACGAAGATCGCCATCAGGGCGAGCAGCACGGTCTTGCGCGGCCAGCGAGCCGTGACAACGGTCAGCACCGGGGCGCCGACGACGACACCGAGCGCATAGCCGGAGATGAGCAGGCCGGCCGCGGCGATCGTGACGCCGAAATCGGCGCTGACCTCCAACAGCAGTCCCATGATGACGAATTCGGTGACGCCGATGCCGAAGGCTCCGGCCGTGAGGGCATAAAGAGCCAACGGCATGATCTGTCCTGCGATGGTGAATGTCGAAGCAGGACATAGATGTTGGACGCGTCATGATATAGAATGCCGAAAGGCATATCATTTGTGAATTGAACGACCAGTGGCGCGCTCAGAAGTCAATCGCTCCGGTGAAATGGAGGTGTTCGTCCGGGTGGTCGAACAGGGCGGCTTCTCGGCCGCCGCGCGTGCCTGCCGCATGACGCCATCGGCGGTGAGCAAGCTTGTCGCCCGGTTGGAGACGCGGCTCGGCGCTCGCCTCGTCAACCGCTCCACGCGCGCCTTCCAGCTCACGCCGGAAGGCTGCGCCTTCTATGAGCGGGCGAGCCGTATTCTGGCTGATATTGAGGACGCCGAGCGGAGCGCGGGCGCGGGCGAGCAGCCGGTCGGCCGCATCCGTCTCAACACCAGTGCGTCCTATGCCGCCTACATCCTCGCGCCCATCCTGCCGGCATTCCTGGAGCGCTATCCGGACGTCACGCTCGATCTCGTCGAGACCGATCTGGTTGTCGACCTCCTGGCGGAGCGGACGGACGTGGCGGTCCGCGCCGGTCCGCTGAAGAGCTCGCGCCTGGTCGCCCGCAAGCTCGGCGACACCGCGATGATGATCGTCGGCACTCCCACCTATCTCGGGCGTTTCGGCGAGCCGAAGACGATCGAGGATCTCGACGCACACAACCGTCTTGGCTTCGGCTATGTCCGCAGCGTCGACGGCTGGCCGTTGCGGAAGAACGGCGAAACGATCGTCGTGCCCGTTGTGGGGCGCGTGCAGGCCAGCGATGGTGAAGCCTTGCATCGGTTGGTCCTCGGCGGCAGCGGGCTGGCCCGTCTTGCCGCTTTCACCGTGCGCGACGACATCGCGGCCGGCCGGCTCGTGCCCGTGCTGGAGCATCTCAACCCCGGCGACCGCGAAATCTTCCACGCCATCCATATCGGCCAGGGTGGGCCGCTGCCCTCGCGCGTCCGGGCGCTGCTCGATTTCCTCGCGGAGCGGGGCAGGGTCTCGTAGATCGGCTCTTGTCGGGTCACGCAATCGCGGACGCTCTTCGGGCCTGCAGATCATCACTTGCTAATTACATAAGTATATGCTTATGTATTGGCATGATCGAGAATGACATCTTCCGAGCTCTGGCCGATCCGACCCGCCGCGCGATCTTCGAGAAGCTGGCTGCCGGAAGTATGAACGCCAGCGCCTTGCGCGAAGGGATGGAGATCAGCCAACCGGCGATGTCTCAGCATCTCTCGGTCCTTCGCAATGCCAGGCTCGTCAGGGAACAGCGCCAGGGGCGTTTCGTGAACTATGAAGTCGATCCCGATGGACTGTCTCTCATCGCGCAATGGCTGGCGAAATATCGCGCCTACTGGCCCGCACGCATCGAAGCTCTCAAGGTCTTGCTGAAGGATATGGACCAATGACCGACGGAAAGGCTGACGAGCAGACGAATGGCTTCGAGTTCGAATATCAGCTCGACGCGCCAACGGAAAAGGTGTGGCGCGCGATCAGCCTCGCGGAATTTCGCGACAACTGGTTGCCCCGAGAGGCACTCGCCGATCCCGAGGCAACCTCGGTGACGCCAGGCGAGGAAGTCAGTTATCGGATGCGCGACGACGCGCCGCCGTTTCTGGAAAGCACGGTGACATTTCGGATCGCCCCGAACGGGAACGGCGGAACGTGCCTGCGCATCATCCATGAACTCGATCACGCCCGGCGCGAGCGGATGACAAGGGCGGCAGCAAACAACAACAGCCCGATGCTCATGCTCGCCGCCTGAACCGGCGAGATTCCCGACACATTCCAAAAAGCGGAGTTCGCCGATGCGCGAAGCGATGCAACTCGTCCCCATGGTCGTCGAGCAGTCCAGCAGAGGGGAGCGGTCGTTCGACATCTATTCGCGTCTGCTGCGCGAACGGATCATCTTCCTGAATGGGGAGGTGAATGACACCGTCTCCGCTCTGGTCTGCGCCCAGTTGTTGTTCCTGGAAGCCGAAAATCCCAAGAGGCCGATCAACCTCTATATCAATTCGCCGGGCGGCGTCGTGACCAGCGGCTTCGCGATGTATGACACCATGCGTTACATCCGCGCGCCCGTGCACACGCTCTGCATGGGGACGGCCCGTTCGATGGGATCATTTCTCCTGATGGCCGGCGAGCCCGGCGAGCGAGCGGCCCTGCCCAACGCCAGCATCCTGATCCACCAGCCGTCGGGCGGCTTCCAGGGACAGGCGTCGGACATCCTCATCCATGCCGAAGAAACCGAAAAGACGAAGCGCCGCATGACACGGCTCTATTCGGAGCACTGCAAGCGCTCCTACGAAGAGTTCGAGCGTGCGATGGATCGCGACTGCTTCATGACGGCCGAAGAAGCCCTGGCGTGGGGCCTCATCGATCGCATCCTGGAGTTTCGGGCCGACGAGCCGGGCGCATTCGGCTCTGTATGGACGCCGTAGCGGGATCACGATCATGCCTCGTCTTGCAGGCAAAGCGCCGGTTCAGGTCATTTCAAAACGGCGAGCGCCGGCTCGATCAGGGCTTGTAGCTCCGCCCGCGTCGCGCCATCCCGCGCCTGGAAGGAGATGGCCTGCAGAATGCCGTGATAGAATGCTGCGAGCTGCGCGACATCCGTATCCACCGGCAGCTCTCCTTCGCGCAGACCCCGTTCGAGGCGGGTCGCGATCAACTTGACCGTCTTGCGGCGAGCGCGGAACAGATGCTTGCGCGCCGCCCGGTTGTCCGGAAGGCAATTGACGACACCGAGGATCAGCAGACATCCTCCTGGCTTGGTGGATAGGGCGACGTCGATGCTGCGCGCCAGCATGGATCGAATACCGTTGCGGACGGTGGCTGCGTCTTCGAGCGCTCGCATGGGCACCGAACCCACTGTTGCGACGTAGAGATCAACGGCTTCTCGAAACGCCATCTCCTTGGTGCCGAAGGCTGCATAGAAGCTTGGCGGCGTTATGCCGATCGCGGCGGTCAGGTCCGTGAGTTGTGCCCCATCGTAGCCCTTGATCCAAAACACCTCCATCGCCCTTTCGAGGGCGAGATCGCGATCGAAGCTGCGGGGACGGCCACGCGGTGCCATCAAAATCCTTTCTGTAGTGACATTTATATAAATCAATTGACCCTCTCGGGCAAGCACGATAGCCATTTCCATAATTATGACTATAGAAATGGATGCCGAGCCGTGAACGGGGTGAGAGATCGTAATCCAGATTCGAGCCGGGATCGTTTGCCGGAACCTGCGGGAATGCCACTGGTCGTCTATCTCCTCGGGCTGACGATCTTCGCGCTCACTACCTCGGAGTTCATGGTTGCAGGTATGTCGCCGGCCCTGTCGGCGGCTTTTGCCGCTTCTGTGGCCGAGATCGGCTATCTGGTCTCGCTCTATGCGCTCAGTATGGCAATCGGCGGTCCGCTCGTGATAGCGTTGCTGCTCCGCCTCAAGGCGCCGAACAAGCCGGCACTTCTGCTTCTGCTCGGTCTCTATGTCGCGGGCGGGGTCGTCGCGGCGCTCGCACCGGATTACGGCGTCATGGCAATCGCGCGGATCGTGACCGGTGCGGCCAGTTCCGCCTGCTTCGGCGTGGCACTGGCGATTGCCGCGGAGTTGGTCGCCCCTCAGGCGCGAGGCCGCGCTGCATCCATCGTGCTGGGCGGGCTCATGCTCGCGCCCGTGCTCGGTCTGCCCGCGACTACGGCGATCGAGCAGGGGCTCGGATGGCGGGCGAGCTTTTGGAGCATCGCGGTCCTCGCCATGTTGTCGACCGTCCTTGTCGCCGCCTTCGTGCCGGACTTGAAGAGCCGCGCGGAAGTTGGTCTCAGCGTGGAGCTCGACGCGTTGAGGAAGACACGCCTATGGGCGGCCTATACGACGAGCGGCCTGATCATCGGCGCGACCTTCGCCGCTTTCAGCTACGCCGTACCGCTCTTCATCGACAAAGCGAGACTCTCACCGGCAACCATGCCGGTGCTGCTGGCAGCCTACGGCGGAGCGAACGTCTTCGGCAATCTTGTCGTTGGGCGTTTCGCTGACCGGTATACGATCCCGATCCTGTTCGGTGGATTGATTGCGCTCGCGCTGGCCCTTCTTGTCTTCGCCGTCTTTGCCACCAACAGCTACGTCGCTGTCCTGGCGTTTCTGGCTGTTGGCGTTGCCGGGGTGCCGATGAATCCTGCGATGGTCGCTCGTGTGATGCGGATCGCGCATCCGGGTCCACTGGTGAACACAGTCCATACTTCGGCCATCACCGCCGGCCTCGCCTTCGGCGCATGGGCGGGGGGCGTCGGGATCGATGCAGGCTATGGCCTCACCGCGCCGCTATGGGTCGGCCTTGCGCTCGCCCTGTTGGGTCTGTTGAGCCTTGCTCCCTCGCGCATGATCGACGGACGCATCAAGTGAGATCTGTGACGGAACGTTGACGTGGCGCAATCATCGATGCGAGCAGCTTCCGGCTCTCGCTCAATTCTACGATCTGGCGGTCCAGTTCGCCAATTTTCTCGGCGATTTTGTCCCTGAGAGTTTGGCAAGGTTCTCTGCCTTCTTCGGGCAAGGCGCAAGGCAATAGCTGGCCGATTGTCTTGAGCTTGAAACCTGCGCCATTCAGCACAACGATCCGCCTGACCTTCGAAACATCGTTCTCCGAATAGTCGCGATAGCCGGCTGCCGTCCGTCCTGGGCGCAGCAGACCTTCGCTCTCGTAGTAGCGCAGCATTCGCTCGCTCACGTCGGCTCTGGATGCGAGTTGCCCGATCTTCATGACTCCTCCTTGACTCTGACAGTACTGTCAAGGTGTAGCGTGCCGGTCACCAGAGAGGAAGGTGTCCGATGTTGAAACTGATCGGCTGTGTGAAGCGTCGCCCGGAACTGAGCCGCGAGGAGTTCGATCGCCACTGGCGCGTGAACCACGCGGCGCTCATCCGCCAATATCAGGGTGTGCTCGGCATCCGGCGCTATGTGCAAACCATCCCCTTGGACAATCCCGCGGCGCAATCGGCCATCCAAAGCGATCACGAACTGGTTCGATCTATTGGGTGACCTTCGGGCTTGCTTGCTGTGCAATCGAGATGATGCAGGTCATGATGCCGCGCTACGATCTTGAGCGGTTCGGTTGTTTCCCGCGCGCTTCGCCCCGGCAAAGCGATCTGATGATCGTCGCCGGCACGCTTACGAACAAGATGGCGCCAGCACTGCGCAAGGTCTACGACCAGATGCCCGAACCGCGCTATGTGATCTCGATGGGCTCATGCGCCAATGGCGGCGGCTACTATCATTATTCGTACTCCGTGGTGCGGGGCTGCGACCGTATTGTGCCCATCGACATCTACGTGCCCGGTTGTCCGCCGACGGCGGAAGCGCTGCTCTATGGGGTGATGCTGCTCCAGAAAAAGATTCGGCGTGCCGGCACGATCGAGCGTTGAGTGTTCGCCTGCCGAATTCACACCGCACCGGCGCTGCAATCCGGCTTCTGCTATGCGCGGCCTGCGTCGAACGCGGCGGCCAGCGTACGCAGTGCGGCGCGCGATTTGGGGTCGGTAAGCGTCGAGTGCAGCACGATCTCGGACGAAGGAAGGCGCGGCAGCTTCAAGCGCTCGCCGACTTCGACGGTACCGGGCGGGGCAAGGCGCCAGGAGAAGACAGCCATGGCGAGCCCGGCGGAGACGGCCGCCGTGACCGCCGAGGAGCCGCCGCCGAGAAACACTTCGGTCCAGGCGATGCCGGCTTCGTCCAGGGCGCGGGTCGCGACATCGCGCACGCCACACGACGGCGACAGCGCCGCAAGCCGCAGCGGCTCGCCCTGCCGATGCTCGAAATTCGGCGTGGCGAACCAGCCGAAATGCTCCGGCCCGAGCACCTTGCCGTCACGCCGGTCGTCTTCGCGCCGGATGATGCAGGCGTCCAGCTCTCCGCGGTCGAAGGCATCGAGAAGCGTGCGCGAATTTTCGAGACGGACCTCGATGCGCAGCCCTGGATCATGCGCGTTGAGGTGCGCCAGCAGCGTCGGAAGCTCGGGACCTGCGACATGCGCGGCAATGCCGAGCCCGAAACGGCGCGGAGACGTGGCCGACAGCGCCGACAGCGCGGCTTCATGCGCGGCAAGGAAGTCGCGAGCCCGAGCGAGGAATGCGGCGCCTTGTGCCGATAGGCGGACGTGGCGCGGGGTGCGCTCGATCAGCCGTTGGCCGATGCGCTCTTCCAGACGCCGCAATTTGACGCTGATCGCGCCCTGCGTGGTGCCCAGGGATTCCGCCGCTCGCGTGAAGCTCTGAAGGTCGGCAATCGCCACGAAGGCCTGGACGGAATCGACATCGAGGGAGGTCATCTCCATCATCCGATTTTGTTGTCTCTGAAATATCCAGCCATATCATTTTTATATCGTCAAGCTTCGCCTACGATCAGGCCCATCAACAACAGTTCACTCGCAGGACTGCCCCGACACTCCGGCCTCTGTCGCCGCGCGTGATCGGCAGTTCATGGCGCGCCGAATAGTCGCGGCGCTGAAAGGCCTGATCGATGACCTATGCCTCGTCTCGGCGAGATAACCTTGCCTTGGCCGCCGTTTGCCTCTCGTCCATGATGTTCGGGCTCGAGATATCGAGCGTTCCGGCCATCCTGCCGACGCTGGAGAAAGTCTTCCGCGCCGATTTTCCGCAGCTCCAATGGACGATGAACGCCTACACCATCGCCGTGGCGACGGTGCTGATGGCGGCCGGTACTCTGGCCGATCGATACGGCCGCAAGCGTCTGCTCGTCCTGACCATTGTTGTCTTCGGCGCGACCTCGCTGCTCTGTGGCGTTGCGCCCGACATGACGGTTCTCATCGTCGGCCGGGCGCTGCAGGGGGCGAGCGGCGGCGCAATGCTGATCTGCCAGGTCGCGGTGCTGTCGGAGCAGTTCAATGGGGCCAAGGAGCGCGCCTGGGCTTTTGGATGGTGGGGCATCGTGTTCGGCTCGGGTCTCGGCTTCGGACCGGTGATCGGAAGCGGGATTGCGGCGCTGATGGGCTGGGCCTGGGTGTTCCTGCTTCACGGCCTGCTCGCCGCGCTGACGGCCGCTCTGGCGCTGGCCGGAGTTCGGGAATCGAAGGATCCGGACGCCCAGCGCCTCGATCTCGCCGGCATCGTGACCCTGTCAGTCGCCGTCTTCTGCCTGGCTTACTTCATCACCGAGGGAGGAGAACTCGGTTTCACCAGCCCGATGGCACTCGCAATCATCGGCACCGCCGGCGTGAGCCTGATCGCATTCATCGTCGCCGAGCGCATCACGCCGCATCCGATGTTCGATTTCTCGGTATTCCGGGTCCGGCCCTTTTCCGGAGCCCTGTTCGGATCGATGGGCATGAACTTCAGCTTCTGGCCGTTCATGATCTATCTGCCGATCTGGTTTCAGGCGGGGCTCGGACTGGATGGCCTGACGGCCGGCCTTGCGCTGCTCGCCTACACCTTGCCGACGCTGGTGGTGCCGCCCTTTGCCGAACGCCTTTCGCTTCGTCACGGCCCGGGCATCGTCATCCCCGCAGGGCTGTTCGCGATCGGGCTCGGCTTTCTCATCATGCGGATCGGAACAGGTGGTGGTGTGGCGGCCTTGCCGATCACGCTGATCGGCGCGCTGGCGGCCGGAATCGGTCTCGGCGCGACCAACACGCCCGTCACCAACACGACCACCGGATCGGTGTCGAGCGACAGGGCCGGCATGGCCTCAGGGATCGATATGAGCGCGCGGATGATCTCGCTCGCCATCAACATCGCGCTGATGGGCTTCGTGCTGGTCGATGGTGTCCTTTACAGCCTGAAAGGCGCCGCATCGGGCTCGTTCGAGGCAGCACAGCTCCGGCACCTTGCCGAACAGATTGCCGCCGGGACTGCGGCCGGTTTTCACGATGCAGTCCCGGGTTTGCCGGATGCGATCAGCCGTACCGCGATGGCTGCGGGCTTCGGCGATGTGATGCTCTACGGCGCCATCGGCGTCTGGGTGCTGGCCGCACTCAGCTTCCTGACCTTCGGAAGGAGGAGGGAGGTCTATGATCCGGTATGAAGCTGGAGACCATACAAGGGCCCGGCAATCCGGCTTCTACTATGCGCGTGCCGTCTCACTCATGCGACGACAGACTTCGACGAACAAGCTGCTTGCCCGCGACAGCGGCCGGGCCGGCGATGCGACGAGATCGAAATCGCGGTGCAGGGCTGGAACGAGCTTGCCGATCCGCAGGCCTTGCCGTCGTTCCGGCAGGGTCGATTCCGGCACCAGGCTGACGCCGGCGCCCTCGCGCACCAGCGCAATCGCACTCGCCCAGTCGCGCACCTCGATCCGCACATCCTTGAGCGACAGGCCGGCCGCCGCGGCGAGCGAGCGGGCGTTGGTATGGCACCCGCCGGTGGCGAGGACGAACGGCGCGGCGGCCAGCTCGGCGAGCGACAACGACGATCGTCGCGCCAAGGGATGGGCCGCCGGCAGAATCGGGATCCATGCGTCCCGCCCGAGCGGAACGGCATTCCTGTCTGGAGACGGATTGAGAACGACGCCGAGATCGACCGCCCCCGTCGCCAACCAGCTTTCCACTTCGGTATCATCGGTTTCGAGCGATACCAATTCGATGCCGGGATGGAGCGCGCGGAAGCGCCGAAGCAGCGGCGGAAGCACAGTCGCGAAGACGCTGGGAAATCCGGCCAGGCGTATGGCGCCGCTGTCCTCATCGGTCAGGGCCATCGCCTCCTTTTCGATCGCTTCCAGATGGCTGAGCGCGGCGCGCGCGTGCTCGAGTGTGCGCTCTCCGAAGGCGGTCAATTCAACGCCCCGCGGCCGGCGGACGAGGAGTTTGACGCCGAGACTTTCTTCCAGCGCGGCAAGCGCCTGGCTCATCCCCGATTGGGTGACGCCCAGCCTGTCGGCGGCCGCTGTGAAGCTGCCGGCTTCGGCGACGGCGATCAGGCTCTGGAGCTGGGTCAGATTCATAGTAGCTCTGCTTATACCAGAAAAATATCCGAGTAATTTTCATTATTCCATAGTGGCTGCCAAAAGGGGGCCGATGCATCCGCTCAACGAGGCCCACACGATGAAGCTCTATTTCGCGCCCGACACCTGCTCGCTCTCGCCGCACATCGTGCTCCAGGAGCTCGGCTTGCCTTACGATCTCGTGCGCGTGAACAACCGGACAAAACGCACCTCGGAAGGAGGGGACTTCCTCGCCATCAATCCGAAGGGCTATGTCGCGGCGCTCGAACTCGATACCGGCGAGGTGCTGACCGAAGGACCGGCGATCGTCCAATATCTGGCGGATTTGAAGCCAAAGGCGGGACTTGCGCCGGCTGCCGGCACGCTGGCGCGGGTTCGGCTCCAGGAATGGCTCAACTTCATCACCAGCGAAATCCACGCCGGATCGAGCCCGTTGTTCAACCGGGTGTTGCCCGAGGAGGTGCAGGCGATCTTCCGGCAGCGGCTGTTCCGTCGCTTCGATTTGATCGAGGCGGACCTCGCGTCACGAGACTATCTGATGGGGGAGCGCTTCACGGTCGCCGATGCCTATCTCTTCACGGTGCTTGGCTGGATGCAGGGCTTTTCGATCGATCTCGCGTCTTGGCCGGCGATCGCAGGCTACATGCAGCGGATCGGCGCGCGGGCATCCGTCCGGGAAGCGATCGCGCGGGAAGCTCGTATTGCGCCGGTCGAATGACCAGCGCATCACCCGGTTTCGAAGTTGCATCATGTCGCGGCGCATTCGTTCGCGAATTTCGGAATCGAAGCGCCCGAATCCGTATCCGCCTTGGAATCTGACGCGGGCAGAGGATTGAGTTGCCGGCGTTGTCATGTTAGTGGGAGAAAATGGACAGCCGTTGTGCACCCTATCTGTCGATTATTCCCACCAATCACTGATTGGTGGGTGCGCGCTTCATTTGTCCTTTGCAAGCAACCCGCCCTAGAGGCGGGTTTTCTGTATTCCGTCTCCGGGCAATTAAGGAGACGACGATGTCAGATCATCCACTGAAGCAACTGATCAAGGCCGCCGACAAGGCTATCACGGCAAAGGACTTCGACAGCTTGATGGAGTTCTATGCCGATGATGCGACGCTGGTCGTGAAGCCCGGCCTGAATGCTTCAGGCAAGGATCAGATACGGAAAGCATTCGTGGCCATTGCTGCCCATTTCAAGAACCAATTGAAGGTCAGGCAGGGCCGGATGGAGGTCATCGAAGGCGCGGATACCGCCCTCGTCATCATGGAGACTCTCCTCGATACGGGAGACGGGAATGAGCCGATCGTTCGGCGCGCAACTTATATCTTCCGCAAGTCGGAGACTGGCGGGTGGCTGTGTGCCGTAGACAACTCATATGGCACATCGATACTTGACGCCTGAAGGCTCGGGCGCGGGCGTTGCGCCGAAGGTCGACGTCAATGGCGTCACGTCGGCGCGAGCATGAATTCTACCCTCTGACATCGATGTCAGGGGGGGAAGGCCGTCCGATCAATGTGAACCTGCTCGGGCCCCAGTGCCAACCGGATGCTGCGTCCGGGAGCTGACGGCAATGCGGTTCCAGACATTGATGGTTCCGATGGCGATCGTCAGCTTGGCAATGTCGGTTTCCGGGAAGACCGCGCGAACGGCTTCATAGGCGGCGTCGGGAATGCCCGACTGTGCGGCCAGGGTCACGCTCTCGGTCCATTCGAGAACCGCCCGGTCGCGCGTGTCGAAGAACGGCGACTCGCGCCAGACGGCGACCAGATGCAACAGTTGCGAATCCATCCCGTCGGCCAGGGCGTCCTTTACATGAAGATCGACGCAATAGGCGCAGCCGTTGATCTGGGAGGCGCGGAGCTTGAGAAGGTGCAAAGCGCGCTTGTCGAGCCCGGACTTGCTCACGGCGCCGTCGAGCGCGCGGACGGCCTGATAGAGATCGGGTGTCAATGCTGCGATGTTCATTCTGGGATGCATGGAAGCCTCCGGCGCGGGAAGGGGTTGGCGATGAATCATAGATAATATATATCCATGATTAGAGCGCGATCCAAGCGCGTTTTGGGAGGTGGCGATGCGGCGCATGAGCGACGGCGTGGAGGCGGCGCTGCACTGTGCCCTGGTGCTGGCCGGATTGCCGGAAGGGAAGGTGCTACCGGGCAAGAGCCTCGCCGAGTTGCACGGTGTTTCGGAAACCTATCTTCTCAAGCACTTGCGGGCGCTCACCGCCGCCGCGGTCATCGATGCCCTGCCGGGCCCGCGCGGCGGCTATCGGCTGGCGCGCGATCCCAAGCGCATCACCTTGCTCGACATCGTCGAAGCGATCGATGGGCGCGAGCCTGCCTTCGTCTGTCGGGAGATCCGGCGACGCGGTCCCGGCAAGGCGAAGGACCCCTGCGTCTACAAGGCGGACTGCTTCATCAAGACCCGGATGATCGCGGCCGAGGAGGCGTGGCGGGGTGCCTTGCACCGGCAAACCCTCGCCGATCTCGTCGCCGACGGAAGCCGATTGATCGACGCGCACAACAAGAAGGCGGTGGCGACCTATGTCGAAAAGGCGCAGCGCTGAGCGATGACGATGGCGCCAATGGTGGCGCCGTCAGGTCGATGACGATAGGGCAGGGACGCTGGAGACGGTTAGAAGAATGGGCCAGCGATTGCTGCGCCCTTGCCGGTCAGGGCCATGGGCGTGACATCAAAGCTAGCGGGGACGATTGAATCGGAATAGGGGGACATTTGTCCGAGCCTAGGCTCGCGCGCAATCGCGCGTGTCTGGCCCGTCGGCCTGCGGCCACCTCGATACGTGGCTGCCTGCGCGCAGTGACCTCGACCGAGAGCACGAGGGCGGACCTCCATCCCTTCGAGACGAAGGTTTGCGGCCTTGCCATTGACGTGAATAGCTCGCAGAGGACGAATACGAAGACCGGTCGTCTGCACGACGGGCAATCCGCGTATATGCTCCATACCCGAACGGCCCGTCGTGCCAGTTTGCCGCACGCCGCTCGGCTTGTGTCGTCGGGCAAATCAAGTTCACATTCTCCGGCGTCTCGGCCCGCAAGAGGGGCGCTTCGCGATCGTCACGAACGTTGGGCCTGAGATGCGATGGGCGCGTCGATTTGCAGCGTGATCTTTCTCATGCGGACGAACAAATCGATGCGACGGCGAAGTCGTGTGGTCCTGGCATCCCGGAGCTGATGCCCAGCGCAACGCGCGTAGCGCGTTGTCGCGACACGGGGACAATCAAGCCGGTCCCCGGGGAGATCACGTATAAGCCGCTCAAACTATCGCGCAGGGAAGGCCGGGATGTCTTGGCCGAACCTGTGGTTCCTACCCCGTGCATTCTTTACTGCACGGGGGCCATGGGGGCGGCAAGCTCCCGGCCTTCCCTGCGTCCTCTTCTTCGGCAGAAGAGGGGACAGCCGATCAAAGCTCGGGCGCAAGCCGCCGCGAGATCGCGAGCCCATGCCTGCCACGCTGTTTGACACGTCAAGCGAACAACACTTGTCGCAATCGCGACGATACGCCTCGGACGAACGCAGCCTAGGGCCCGCGCTTGCGGACCTGCATGGCTTCTTCGCCCTCGGCGAAGCCGCGAAGCCTTTGGATGTCGCACAGCACGATCCGCTGCCGGCCACCCTCGACCAGGCCTTCGCCTTCCCAGGCGCTGAGGATGCGGCTGACGGTGTGCAGCGTCGTCCCGGTCATCTCGGCGATGTCCTGACGGCTGATCGGAAAGTCGACCTCGATCCCGTTCTCGACCTTTCGTCCGGCCTGCTTGGCGAGACGGAGCAGGGCGTGCGCCACGCGTTGCTCGACCTGCTCGTTCGAGATCTCCATCACCCGCGCCTGGGTGTCCTGCAGGCGGTTGCCGACTGTCTGCAGCGCGCTCGAGGCAAGGCTCGGATATTTGGCGATCAGCCTTGCCCATGAGGCCGATGGCCAGGCGAGCGCGATGCTGTCCACGGCGGCGACCGCCGTCGCAGGATAGCGCAAGAGACTCATCGCCTGGGCGACGCCGAACAACTCGCCGGCGGAGACGTAACGCACCACGGATTGCTGTCCTTGCGAGGTCGTCTTCTCGACCCGAAGATGCCCGTGCAGCAGCAGGAAGAAGCGCGAGGCCTCCGTCCCCTGGTCGAAGACGGCCGTGCCCTTGGCGTAGCGGATCGAACGCGCTTCGCCCAGCAACTCATCCTGCTCGGCGGGCGAGAGCCCCGCGAACATCGGGAGGTTCGCGACCAGCGAACGGTCGACAGCAGCCATCGGTAGCCTCGTTTCAAATTGCGGTGGAGAGTAGCCGGACCGGGCGCAGGCCTCAATGCCCCCGCCGGCTCTTACCTCGCGGAACTTGCAGGAAGCTTGCGCTGGCGCAACGTTCGGCGTGCGCGACGCGCCTGGATTGGCGGAGTGGTCAACGGCTCGGTAATTTGTGCTCCGACAAAGAGATGCCGGTCGCCACGGCTTACGGTCGCTTATCTACGCTCTACATTCGTGCCGCGCACGAACTCCGAGGCCAACATGGTCGGCGCCAGCATATCACGATGGACAATGAGCTATTTCGCAATGGCGCTCGCGTGGCTGTTCGTCGCCTTGCTCCTGATGGTGCTCGGTATCGGCTATCCGGCCGTGGATCTCGCAGCCCCGGATACGCTGGTTCTGGTGCATGCGGTCGGCATCGGTTGGCTGAGCCTTGCGATGTGCGGCGCGCTGTTCCAGTTCGTGCCCGTGCTGGTCGCCAAGCCCCTGTTCGCGGACAACTGGGCCTTGCCGGCCCTGGGCTTGCTGACCGCCGGCCTCGTCTTGCTGCTCGCGGGGTTCCTGGCCTTGGGCGGCCGACTTCCACCCGCATTGTGGCTGCTTCCGCTCGGCGCGGTCCTGCTCGTGGCGGGCTTCGCTTTGGTCGTGGTCGATCTGGGCCTCACGGCGTGCTTGCGTCCGACGGGGCCGGCCCGCTTCGTTCTCGTCGGCCTCGCCTCGCTCAGCGCGACAGCAGCATTCGGCTCGGTCTTCGCATTCGCCCTTGCCGGCCGGGCAGGCTCGGTGGGCGATGTGCTTCTGGCGTCCGGCATTCCGCTGCATGCGATCGCCGGTCTCGGGGGCTGGCTGACCTTGACGGCCATGGGCGTGAGCTACCGGCTGCTGGCCATGTTCATGCTGGCGCCGGACATCGATGAACGGCAGAGCATGACCACGCTGACCGCCGGTGCCGTCGCCGTCGTCGTCGCCGTCGCCGGCGGGCTCCTCGCGATCGGATTCGGGTCTGGATTGCGCATCGTGCTTGCGACCGCCGCCATGCTTGCGCTCGCCTCCGGCGCCTTGTACGGGCGCGACATCGCCGGCATTTACCGTGCCCGCAAGCGGCGGCAGCTCGAGCTCAACATGCGGATGGCGACGTTGTCCTTCGCCAGCCTGGCTGGGACCGCGGTGCTCGGCATTGCACTTGCGATGGCTGGCGCCTTCACCGCGCACGTCGGCGCCTTCGCCTTCCTCGCCGTTTTCGGTTGGCTGTCGGGCCTGGTGCTCGCCAAGCTCTACAAGATCGTCGCCTTCCTGACCTGGCTCGAGACCTACGGCCCGGTGATGGGACGCGCTCCCACGCCGCGCGTCCAGGATCTCGTCGCGGAGGGCAGGGCGACGAAATGGTTCGTCATCTACTACGCCGCGGTCTGGGCCGGAACCCTGACGCTGCTGATGGGCGCGCCCGCCGCTTCGTTCCGGATCACTGTCGCGGTGATGGCCATTGGAGCAGCCGGCATTGCGCACGAAGTGATCCGGATCCGGCGGCTGGCGGATGTCGCAAGTCCGCTGCGGCTTCCGGGCGGCGCGATCGCGCCACACTTGTTATTCGCCAGGAATTGAGAGAGGAAACCCATGACCGATTATATCGATGTCGACGTCCGTCCGATCCTGCGCGCTGGAGGCGAACCCTTCTCGGTCATCATGGCCGCGCTGCAGCGGCTTGCGCCGGGGCAGGGCCTTCGCCTCTACGCGACCTTCAAGCCTGTTCCGCTGTTCGCCGTCATGGCGGACAAAGGCTATGCCTATGCGGATCGCCCGCTCGAGCACGGCGAGTGGGAAGTTCTGTTCACGCCGGTGGAGACGGAACTGGAGCAGGCGTCGAGTGCAACGGCCGGCGCCGGTTTCGACGATTGGCCTGAACCCGCCGTTAAGCTGGACAACCGCGACCTCGAGCCGCCGGAACCGATGGTCCGGATTCTTGCGGCGGCCGACCAACTCGGACCCGGCGAGACCTTGTCGGCGCTGCTGCGGCGCGAACCGGTGTTCCTGTTCCCGCAACTCGAAAAGCGCGGCTTCCGCTGGCTCGGCGGGTTCACACCTGACGGCGCGACGTATGAACTAACGGTGAGGGCTCCGTGATGACCGACGAACGCGAAGGTCTCATCCGCGATGCCATGCGTGTTGTGATCGATCCGGAGCTTGGCGAGAACGTGGTCGATCTCGGCTTCGTCTACGACATCTCAATCGCTGGCGACGCCGTTCATGTGACGATGACCGCGACCACGCCGGGATGTCCGGCGACCAGCTTCCTCAAAGAGGGGGTGACGAACAGTGTTGCCGGCCTGCCCGGTATCGGCTCGGTCGACGTGACGATGACCTTCGATCCCCCGTGGACGCCGGCCCGGATCGCCCCGGCCATCCGCGCATCGCTCGGCTTCGCGGCGGTCAGCTGAGGCGCCAAGATGACGATCACGATCGAGATCGATCACGCGAAGACGCGCGCGAGGGCCACGGCTGCAGCCGGCCAGCCAGTGGTGCCGCAGGCCGTCAAAGGCCCGATCCGCCGGATCAAATGGGGCATCCTGCTGCTGACGCTCGCGATCTACTACGTCACCCCATTCATCCGTTGGAACCGCGGTCCCAATGCGCCGGACCAAGCGGTGTTGCTCGATTTCGCGAACGGACGCCTCTACGCCTTCTTCCTCGAAATTTGGCCGCAGGATCTGTATTTGGTCACGGGACTTTTGGTGCTTGCCTCGACCGTCCTGATCCTGACCAATGCGGTGGCGGGGCGGCTCTGGTGCGGCTTCGCCTGTCCGCAGACGGTCTGGACTGATCTCTTCCTGCTGGTCGAAAGATGGATCGAGGGTGACCGCCGTCAGCGCCTGAAGAACATCGGTGCTCCGCTCTCCGCAAAGCGGATGGCGCAGATCGTTGCCAAGCATTCGGCCTGGCTGCTGATCGCGATGGCGACCGGTGGCACGCTGATCTTCTACTTTACCGACGCGCCGAGCCTGGTGCGGAATACAGCTTCCGGCGAGATGTCGGTCAACGCGCTCACCTGGATCCTGGTCTTCACCGGCACCACCTATGGCCTGGCCGGATTCGCGCGCGAGCAGGTCTGCACCTTCATGTGTCCGTGGCCGCGGCTGCAGGGCGCGATCTGGGATCCGGAGGCCTTTACGGTCAATTACCGTGACTATCGCGGCGAGCAGCGCACGTCGGCGAAAAAGGCGACCGAACTGCGCCTGCAGGGCAGGCCGGCCGGCGATTGCGTCGATTGCGGCCACTGCGTCGCGGTCTGTCCGATCGGAATAGACATCCGCCAAGGACCGAACTTCGCCTGCATCAATTGCGGGCTCTGCGTGGACGCCTGCGACGGGGTCATGTCCAAGCTCGGCCGCCCGCGCGGGCTGATCGATTATGAGAGCTGGAGGAACATCGAGCGGGGCCGACGAAGGGAGGCGCCCGTCAATCGCCTGGTGCGCCAGAAGACGATCGGCCTGACTGCGGCCTGCGCTGCACTCGCCGCCACGATCGGCGTTGCGTTCGCGACCAAGACGACCGCCACGCTTTCGGTCCAGCACGACCGCGACCCCGTTGCAGTCCGGCTGTCCGACGGATCGGTGCGCAACGCCTACACGGTCAAGCTGTTGAACAAATCCTCGGTCGCGCATGTCTATACCCTGTCGGTCAGCGGCATGGATGCCAGGATGACCATCATCGGTCACGAGACCCTTGCTCCGGTCGAGGTGCCGCCGGACGAGTCGGAAGCCCTGCGGATCACGCTGACGACGGAGCAGTCCGGGCAAACCGACGTGGTGTTCACGGCAAGGGACGAGACCGGTTCCAACGTTCTTTCCGCCAAGGACAAGTTCTTCGACCGCTGAGACATTGCCGCCCAACTCGCGTAGGATGGAGTTTGGTGACCGAAGCAAAGAGTAAATCGATGGAAGAACGGTCTCAACTTGCGGAGCGGATTCTCGATCAGACCGCCGATGCCGTGATCTACGCAGACCGCACCGGCACGATTCTCCGCTGGAATCCGGCCGCGAGCGCTTTGTTCGGCTGTTCGGCCGAAGAGGCTCTGGGTCGCAGCCTCGACCTGATCATTCCGGAGCATCTCAGGGACGCGCACTGGCGTGGGTTCGAGGCCGCCATGACCAGCGGCGCCATGAAGCTGCAGGGCCGGCCGACGTTGACCCGCGCCTTGCACAAGAGTGGGCGGAAACTTTACACGGAAATGACGTTCGCGATCGTCAAAACCGTCGGCAATGATGAAGTAATCGGCTCCGTCGCGGTGGTGCGAGATGTCACCGAACGGGTGGAAAAAGAGCGCGCGGCGAGCCGCTGGTCATGACCCCACTACAGCGGCTACTGGCTTGACGTCAGCGAATGCAGCCAAGCGAGGCGAGCGACAGCTTTCCCTGCAAGCCGCTGCAAGCGGTCAAGCTGTTCAGGGTCGGTGGCGCGTTCGGCGCCGTCGAGGTAAGCGTCCGCAAGCGCCTCGGCGAGAGCCGGTGCATCGGCCGTAGCGAGGGGGACGGTGACCAGAACAGCGCCTTCGGCCTCAACTGCCATAGCGGCGGTTTCCCGCTGGAGCTCACGGACGCGATCCGCCGCCGCTCCGGTCAGGCCGCTGTCGATCTGGCCAAGCAGGAGCGTCAACCGATGCTCGATCGCGCCGGCATCCACCTGTGCGTCGACGGCGTCACCAGGTGATATTGCCGCTCCGGACGCCTGCCTTGCGTCGCGCTCTGCGTGAAAAGCGTGACGTCGCTGCCTTCGCAGCGTGGCGACATGTCCGAGTTCCTCGCGCGCCATCGCCTCGGCTGCAGACTTGATATCGGGTGTCTTGGCGTACGCCGCGACATAGGACCAGAAGGCAAACGCCCGCTCCTCGTTGCGCACGGCTATCGCGAGCGCACGATAGGGAGTCATCAGGCGGGAAGATTGCATCTCGGCCGCAGTCTCGGAGTCGAACGTCTCGGGCGCCTGCCACCGGATCGTTGCCGGATCAGGCGCATGTCCCGTCCGGGATTGCGACCACCGCGCGACACTGTCGACATGTTCGCGCTCGGCAGCAGCGAGGCGCGTGAACACCGCGGCCAATTCATCTTTGTCTTGACAGCGCATATGCTCGGCAAGCTCGCCATATCTGTCTGCCGCCTCCTGCTCCATCGCATGGGCGAGCGCAAACAGCTCATCGAGGGAATGCAAAGTTCCTGCCGGCTCCGACTTCAAGAGCAGAGTTTGTGTGAGCAGCATGAGGCACCTTTGTAAGCAAGTTTGTCCTGCAACAAACTTCATCCTCGCTGGTGCGACTAGACATCCGTCGCAAACAGGAGTCAAATTGGGTTGGCGGGATCATCGATCCTCTCCGGGCCGTCAGCGCCGACGCCCACTCAAACCACATTCAAGAAGAATGGAACACGCGTCCACGTCGGACGCGTTATTCCGCGCTGAGGTGCTGCATGTCTCGGAGTCTGCTAGCCCCGTCGCGCTGTTGTCGCGTCGGTCTTGCTTTGACCATCGCGCTCGCGGCCTTCGCATGGCTTTCGATCGGGACCGCTTCGGCTGCGACCGAGCTCGGCACCTACCTGTCCAAGGTGCAGCCCGGTGATTTCTTCAAGGGTGCGGATCGATTTGGCCCTCCGCAGGGCGATCCACCGGTCGTGCCCGTGTATCGCGGCGATCAGCTGCAGGGCTTCGTCTACCTCAATTCAGATTTCGCGAACTCCGTCGGCTATTCCGGCAAGCCGATTCACATTCTCGTCGGTATCGATCCGAAGGGCATCATTACCGGACTGAAGCTGGTCGACCACAAGGAGCCGATCGTCCTGATTGGTATTCCCGAGGCCCGCATCGTCGGAGCCTTGAACTCGCTGATCGGCAAGGACATCAAGCCGGTCGCGCAAGGCGCCGAACGCCCCCCACAGGTGGACATCGTCAGTGGCGCGACGGTCACGGTGCTGGTCATGAGCGACAGCATCGTCCGCTCGGCCGTCAAGCTGATCCGCACCGGTCGGGTCGGCGGCGGGGACGCTTCTGCCGCGAAATCGGCTCTTCCACCGGTGACCAAGACGCTCGATCTCTCGCATAGCGAGGTGCGCGATTGGCAGAGCCTCATCGGTGACGGTTCAGTGCGGCGGCTGCATCTGACCATCAATGACGTCAACGATGCATTTGCCAAGTCGGGCAATGCGGTCGCGGCGCAAAACGCCGAGCCGGGTGCGCCGGATGACACCTTCATTGATCTCTACGTTGCGCTCGCTTCCGCACCTACGATCGGCCGAAGTCTGCTCGGCGACGACGGGTATCAACGGCTGAAGGAACGGCTGAAGCCGGGCCAGCAGGCCATCGTGATCGCCGCGAACGGAATCTATTCCTTCAAGGGCTCGGCCTATGTCCGCGGCGGCATCTTCGACCGCATCGAAGTGTTGCAGGAGGGCTCCAGCACGCGCTTCCGCGACCGCAATCATACGCGGCTCGGAGCGCTCGCCGCAGCCGGCTCTCCCGACTTCCAGGAGATCGGCCTGTTCGTCACTCCGCCGGAGTTCACGCTCGATCCGACGCAGCCCTGGCAGCTTCAGCTTCTCGTCCAGCGCAGTGTCGGCGCGCGGGACAAGGCGTTTCTCACCTTCGATCTCGATTACGTCTTGCCTGACCAATATGTCCGCCGCGAGCAGCAGGCGGTCACCGTTCTAGCCACCGCTCCGGCACCTGCGGCGCAGGCACAGGGGGGCGCTCCAGTTGAGCAACAGGCCGCATCGACCGCCGAGAACGAAGAACCGCTATGGATGCGTATCTGGCGCTCGCAGCCGGTCTCGATCGGCATCACCGCGTTGATGCTGTGCGCGCTCACCGTGATCTTCTTCTTCCAGAATGTGCTGGTGCGCCGGCCCGTGTTCTACACCTGGGTTCGGCGCGGCTTCCTCGCCTTCGTCCTGGTCTGGCTCGGTTGGTACGCCAACGCGCAGCTCTCGGTCGTCAATGTCGTGACGTTCAGCAACGCGCTGGTGACAGGTTTCAAGTGGGAATTTTTCCTCGCCGCGCCGCTGATTTTCATCCTGTGGTCGGCCACCGCGGCGGCGCTTCTGTTCTGGGGACGCGGGCCGTTCTGCGGCTGGCTCTGTCCGTTCGGCGCACTACAGGAACTGACCAACACGATCGCAAAATGGTTCAAAGTGCCGCAGATCACCGTGCCCTGGGGACTGCACGAGCGCCTGTGGCCGGTCAAATATATCATCTTCCTCGGCCTGTTCGGACTGTCGCTCTACTCGGTCGATCTCGCGGAGCGAATGGCCGAGGTCGAGCCGTTCAAGACCGCGATCATCCTGAAATTTGCGCGAAGCTGGCCGTTCGTCGCCTACGCGGTCGGTCTGCTGGTCATCGGCTTGTTCATCGAGCGCTTCTTCTGCCGCTATCTCTGCCCGCTGGGGGCCGCGCTCGCGATCCCCGGACGCATCCGGACTTTCGAGTGGCTTCGCCGCTGGCAGGAATGCGGTTCGCCCTGCCAGCGCTGCGCCAAGGAATGCCCGGTGCAGTCGATCCATCCGGAGGGGCACATCAACGTCAACGAGTGCATCTACTGCATGCACTGTCAGGAACTCTATTACGACGATCATCGCTGCCCGCACATGATCCAGGTGCGGCTCAAGCGAGAGAAGTTCGCCGCCATGTCCTCACCGTCCATGCGCACGGGCGGCAAGGGAGCAGGGACGGTGTTCACCCATGCCGGAAAGCCCGTGGTGACGGGCGCCGGTACCAATCCATCCCCTTCTCCATAGCCACACAGGAGACCATCATGGCGCGCGAGGAAGACGACGACAATAACATCAGCCGGCGGCAAGTCGTTGGCACCGCCGCGATCGGCGCGGCAGGCCTTGCGGGCGGGCTGGGCCTCGGCAAGTCGGTCGCTCCGAACTCGGCTGCCGCGCAACCTGCGGCGCGCCCTGGAGGCCAGAAGACCGAGGTCGCGCCCGGCGAACTCGACGAATATTATGTGTTCTTCTCGAGCGGCCAGACGGGTGAGGTGCGGATCGTCGGCATGCCGTCGATGCGCGAGCTGATGCGCATTCCGGTCTTCAATCGCGATAGCGCGACCGGCTGGGGCCTGACCAACGAGTCGCTGAAGATCCTGAACGAGGGCCTCACGCAGGAGACCCGCGATCGACTGAAGGGCCGCCTAAATGGAGTGTGGCAGAACGGCGATTGCCACCATCCGCACATGTCCTTCACCGATGGCACCTATGACGGGCGCTACATCTTCATCAATGACAAGGCCAACACCCGGCTTGCCCGTATCCGCACCGACATCATGAAGTGCGACAAGATGATCGAGCTGCCGAACCAGTACACGATCCACGGCATGCGGCCGCAAAAATATCCGCGCACCGGCTACGTGTTCTGCAATGGCGAGTACGAAGTGCCGCTGCCCAATGACGGCAAGATCCTCGACGACAAGACCAAGTACTGGTCGATGTTCTCAGCCGTCGATGGCGACACAATGAAGGTCGCTTGGCAGGTTATCGTCGACGGCAACCTCGACAACACCGACGCCGACTACCAGGGCAAGTACGTCTTCTCGACCTGCTACAATTCGGAAAAGGGCGTCACACTCGCGGAAATGACCGCGAGCGAGACGGATTGGATCGTCATCTTCAACCTCAAGCGCATCGAGGAGGGCGTCAAGAAGGGCGACTTCAAGGAAATGAACGGCGTTCCTGTGCTCGATGGTCGGCATGGCTCGCCGTACACCCGCTATGTTCCGATTCCCAACAGCCCGCATGGTATCAACACCGCGCCCGATGGCATTCACGTCGTCGCCAACGGGAAGTTATCGCCGACCGTCTCGGTGTTCGATGTGCGTCTGTTCGATCAGCTATTCGACGACAAAATCCAGCCGCGTGCCACGGTGGTCGCCGAGCCTGAACTGGGCCTCGGTCCGCTGCACACCGCCTTCGATGGCAAGGGCAATGGTTATACGACGCTGTTCCTCGACAGCCAGGTCTGCAAGTGGAGCATCGATCTCGCCAAGCGCGCCTTCAAGGGCGAGAAGGTCAATCCGATCATCCAGAAGATCGACGTCCATTATCAGCCCGGCCACAACCACTCCTCGATGGGCGAGACCAAGGAGGCCGATGGCAAGTGGCTGATCTCGCTGAACAAGTTCTCCAAGGATCGCTTCCTCAACGTCGGTCCGCTCAAGCCGGAGAACGACCAGTTGATCGACATCTCGGGCGACCAGATGAAGCTGGTGCATGACGGCCCGAGCTTCGCCGAGCCGCATGACGCCGTCATCGTGCATCGATCCAAGCTGGAGGGAAAGGTCACAAGCATCTACAAGCGCGACGATCCGTTCTTCGCGGATGCGGTCAAGCAGGCCAAGGCCGACGGCGTCACGCTCGAGAGCGACGCCAAGGTGATCCGGGATGGCAATAAGGTCCGGGTCTACTCGTTCTCCAGCGCGCCGGCCTACGGCCTTGAGAAGTTCGAGGTCAAACAGGGCGACGAGGTCACGGTCTACATCACCAACATCGACGATGTGGAGGATCTGACCCACGGCTTCTGCATCGTCAACTACGGCGTCAACATGGAGATCGGCCCGCAACAGACCTCATCGGTGACGTTCATTGCCGACAAGCCCGGCGTGTACTGGTACTTCTGTACCTGGTTCTGCCATGCCATGCACATGGAGATGAGGGGGCGAATGCTGGTCTCGCCGCAGAACGTCTGACGATGCGTTGGGTGCGCTACATCGCGATCTTGGCGCTGGCTGCGTTTGCCGCCGGCGCCGGCCCGCGCGCTAGCCTGGCAACAGAGCTTTCAGTAACGCCTGATGTCAGCGACCTCCAGGCGGTGCTCGAGTCCGCCTCAGAAGGTGACGAGGTGCGGCTTGCCGCCGGAACCTATCGCGGGCCACTGCATTTGACGCGCCGGATCACGCTGTCGGGTGCGCCCGGTGTCGTTGTGCGCGGCACGGGACAGGGCAGCGTCATTACGGTCTCGGCGCCAGGGGCTATCGTGCGCGGGCTCGAGGTGCGCGGCTCCGGGCGCTCGCTGGAGGGCATGGATTCGGGAATCTTCATCGAGCAGTCGGCACGCGGTGCTGTGGTGGAGGACAATCGGCTCGAGGACAATCTCTTCGGAATGTATCTTCACGGAGCGCCCGATGCGGTCGTGCGTCGCAACGTCGTCGTCGGCTTGCGTCAGGCGCGCACGAGCGAAGCCGGCAACGGGATCACGGTCTGGAACGCGCCCGGCGCCAAGGTCATCGACAACGACTTCCGCTACGGACGCGACGGCATCTTCGCAATCACCAGTCGCAACAACGTGTTCAGCGGCAACCGCTTCCGGGATTTGCGCTTCGGCGTGCACTACATGTATGCGAACGAGGGCGAGATCACGAACAACGTCTCGAAGGGAAACATCATCGGTTACGCCTTCATGTTTTCCAACCACCTGATCGTCAGGAACAATATCTCTGATCACGACCGGGATCGCGGCATCCTGTTCAATGCGGCAAACGACTCGGAGATTACAGACAACACGGTGATCGGCGGGCTGCAATCGGCGGAGCGCTGGGCGACCTCGGATAATCGCGCGGCAGAGGAGGGAGTCCCCCAATCGGTCGCGAGCGCTCCGGCGGCAAGCAAGGCTGAACGCATCGGACCCGAGAAGTGCGTGTTCATCTACAACACCAACAAGAACAGGATTGCGCGCAACTGGTTCGAGGGTTGCGAGATCGGCGTCCATTTCACCGCCGGCTCGGAGCGTAACGAGATCACGGGTAACGCCTTCGTCAACAATTCCAACCAGGTGAAATATGTCGGTACGCGCCATCTCGACTGGTCGGAGAACGGACGCGGCAATTACTGGAGCGACAACCCGGCTTTTGACCTGAACGGCGACGGCGTTGCTGATACGGCGTATCGTCCAAACGACATGATCGATCGCGTGCTCTGGACCGCGCCGGCCGCGAAGCTTCTGATCAACAGTCCCGCTGTGCAGGTGATCCGCTGGGCCCAGGCGCAGTTCCCGGCACTGTTGCCGGGCGGGGTCATCGACAGTCATCCCTTGATGTCGCCACCAGCGCATCGCCTGGCCGAGGGCGCGCGATGAGCAGCACGGTTCGATTGACCGATGTGACTAAGGCGTATGGGCGCATCAAAGCCGTGTGTGGGGTTTCGTTCGAACTCGAGCAGGGCGAACTCGTGGCGCTGATCGGCCATAACGGCGCGGGCAAGACAACGCTGATGAAGCTGATGCTCGGGCTGATCCGACCGACCAGCGGAGCGGTGGAGGTGCTCGGCGACAATCCCGCTCTAGGACAATTCGCTGGCCGGCGGCAACTCGGGTATCTGCCAGAAAACGTCTCCTTCGATTCCGCGCTGACCGGGCGGGAGACACAGGCCTTCTACGCGCGATTGAAGCGCGAGCCGGTCGCGGAGGCGCTGAAGCTGCTCGACACGGTGGGGCTCGGCGATGCAGCGAGGCGGCGGGTCGGCACCTACTCCAAGGGCATGCGCCAGCGCCTGGGCCTCGCGCAGGCGCTGATCGGGCATCCTCGCGTTTTGCTGCTGGACGAGCCGACGACCGGCCTCGATCCGGAGCTGCGCCAGACCTTCTACGAAGTGATCCAGCACCTGTCCGCAGGCGGCGCGACCGTGTTGTTGTCCTCGCATGCACTCACCGAGCTCGAGGAGCGGGCCGGCCGTGTCATCATCATGAACCGGGGCGTCAAGGTCGCCGACGGGTCAATCGACCATCTGCGGCGCCTTGCCCAGCTGCCGACCCGCATCAGGCTCAAGGTTTCGGACTCAGCGCCTGCAGGGCCGCTCTCCTGGTTGCCGGTCGATGCCGTCTGTCGTCGCCTCAACGGCCAAATCGTCGAGATCGACGCTGCGCCGGAGCAGAAACTCGGACTCTTGCATCGCGCGACCGCGGCGGGGACGCCGGTCGACGATCTCGATGTGGTCCCTCCGTCGCTCGATGAACTCTACGCGCACTTCCTGCGGCAAGCGGAGCAGGCCGGATGAACGCGCTGGTCATCGCACGGAAGGAGATCCATCAGGCGGTTCGGAACCGCTGGGTGCTGGCCGCGACCCTGCTGCTTGCCGGGCTCGCGCTTTCGCTCACGTTTCTCGGCAGTGCGCCGACCGGTACGGTCGGCGTGCGCGCGCTCGATGTCGTGATCGTCAGCCTGTCCAGCCTCACCATCTTCCTGATTCCGCTGATCGCATTGCTGATCTCGCATGACGCGATCGTTGGCGATATGGAGCGGGGGACGATGCTCCTGCTGCTGAGCTACCCGGTGGCACGCTGGCAAGTGTTGGTCGGCAAGTTCCTCGGCCATCTGGCTGTGCTCGCGTTTGCGACCTGTCTCGGATATGGAATTGCAGCTGCCGCGTTGATCGTTGCGGGAAACCAGATCGATCCCGACAGCCTCGCAGCCTTCGGCGCCATGATCGGATCGTCCGTGCTGCTCGGGGCCGTGTTTGTCGCGATGGGCTATCTGGTGAGTGCGCTGGTGCGAGATCGCGGCACCGCAGCCGGCTTATGCATCGGTCTATGGCTTCTCCTGGTGTTGATCTACGACATGGGCTTGCTCGGAATTCTCGCCCTGGACCAGGGGCGCAGCATCTCGGCCTCGGCAGTCGATGCAATGCTGCTGATCAACCCGACGGACGCCTATCGCCTGTTCAACCTGACCGGCTTCGCCAATGTCAGCACCTTCGCTGGTATGGCTGGTCTTGCCCAGAGCACGACCTTGTCGGCCGGCGTGCTTCTGATCGCGCTGCTGTTTTGGACGCTGGTTCCGCTCGGACTTGCCGCGTTTGCGTTTTCCCGGAGAGAGCTATGAAGGGTCTTTCCTTCGCCTTTGCCATCCTGCTTCCGATCGCGCTGCTTGGCTGCGGCGAGAAGCAAGCGGCGCGGATGCCGCCGCCCCATCGCATGACAGAAGAGGCGATCGGGCACTATTGCGGCATGAATGTCCTGGAGCATCCGGGTCCGAAAGGACAGATCCTGGTGGCGAGCCTGATCGAGCCGGTCTGGTTTTCGTCCGTGCGGGATACGATTGCTTTCACCGTGCTTCCGGACGAGCCGAAGGACATCCAGGCGATCTATGTCTCCGACATGGGCAAAGCAGGAAGTTGGGACAAGCCTGGCGCGGATAACTGGGTGGAGGCGCGTAAGGCGCTGTTCGTGATCGGCAGCAGGATCAAGGGTGGCATGGGGAGCGAAGAGGTTGTCCCATTCTCGGATCGCAGCGCGGCGGAGACATTCGTGAATGAAAACGGCGGCCGCATCGTGTCCTTTGCGGATGTCCCGAAGACCTATGTGCTCGGGCCGGACGAGGAGGGCGGCGGAGCGAGTCCGGGGCAGAAGGATCGTGCTTCGCTCGATTGAGGAGGATCACATGGCGCGTGCAATGTCGCGGCGGCGTTTCATCAGCATCAGCGGCGCTGTTGCAGGTCTTGGTGTTGCAGGTCTTGGACGGAAGGCGACTGCGAAGGCCGATCTTGCCGTCTGGCGCGGCACGATGCTGGGCGCCGTCGCAACGATGAAGATCTATCATCCCGATCGGAACGAGGCTGAGCGTTTGATCTCTGCGGCCTGTGCCGAGGCGCGACGGCTGGAGCGGCTGTTCAGCCTTTATGTCGAGGACTCCGCCTTGGTACGGTTGAACCGCACGGGGATACTCGTGGATCCTGCGGTCGAGTTCGTCGAACTGATGGAGACCTCGTTGCGACATTCGGAGCTGACCGGCGGTCTGTTCGACCCGACTGTGCAGCCGCTCTGGGATCTCTACGCAAGGCATTTCTCAAGACCGGACGCGGACCCGTCGGGGCCTGACAAGGCGTCCATGGACGCGGTGCTTGCCCACGTCGGCTATCGCCGCTTGTCGGTCAGCCGCGATCGGGTCGTCGCGCCGAAGGGGACGGCCGTGACGCTGAACGGAATCGCGCAAGGCTACGTCACGGACAAGGTGGTAGACCTGCTGCGTGCCCAGGGGATTGCGCACACGCTCGTCGATATGGGGGAAAGCCGGGCCGTCGGTGCGCGTCCGGATGGGCTGCCTTGGGAGGTCGGCATCGCCGATCCGGACACGCCCGGACGGACGCAAACGGTGCTGTCTATCGAGGACCGCGCCGTCTCCACGTCCGGAGGATACGGCTTCCGGTTCGGTCCGCAAGGACGCTTCAATCATCTGTTTGATCCGACGAACGGCGGCTGCGGACATCTCTACAGCAGCGTCACAACCATCGCCGCGACGGCGACTGCCGCGGACGCGATGTCGACCGCCTTCAGTCTGATGCCGGTGGTTCAGATCAGGTCGCTGATGCAGCCGGCCGGTATCGAACGGGTTCACCTGATCGACGCCGCCGGCGCGGTATCCGAACTCGTGGTATGAAGACCGCTCCCTAAACGGCAGCACGAAGGCGGATGAAAGCCGGGTCTTCCCGCGGCAGCCTTGGCCAATCTCAGGCGGCAGCCGTCGCCCGTTGCTGGAATTCCTCGAACGCGGCAATCGCATCAGCGGCATACATCAGCGACGGACCGCCGCCCATATAGATCGCCATGCCGAGCGTTTCCTCCACCTCCTGGCGCGTTGCGCCGAGCCGAACCAGCGCCTCGGTGTGAAAACCGATGCAACCGTCGCAGCGGGCCGCGACTCCGATCGCGAGTGCGATCAGCTCTTTGGTCTTCTTGTCCAGCGCGCCATCGCGGGTAGCGGCCTGCGCCATCGCGGAGAAGCCCTGCATCACGTCAGGAATGCCCTTGCGCAGCTTCTTCATATTGCCGGACAGCCCGCTGCAAAGCTCGGTATAGTTCTTGTCCATGATTATCCCCTTGAGGTCGGCTTGAGATCGGTTTTCGCCGGCGAGCGCAGCGCGATGTAGATCGCGGGGATCACGAGCACGGTCAAAAGCGTCGATGAGGCCAGGCCGAACAGCAGCGAAATCGCGAGCCCCTGGAAGATCGGGTCGAGCAGGATGGTGGCGGCGCCGATCATGGCGGCAAGCGCGGTCAGCAGGATCGGCTTGAAGCGCACCGCACCGGCTTCGAGGACGACGTCGCGCAAGCTCTTGCCTTCGCCGCCACTGTGGCGGATGAAATCGACCAGCAGGATTGAGTTGCGCACGATGATGCCGGCCAGCGCGATGAAGCCGATCATCGAGGTTGCGGTGAAGGGCGCCCCTAGCAACCAGTGGCCGAGCAGGATGCCGATCAGGGTGAGCGGGATCGGCGTCAGGATCACCAGCGGCAGGCGGAAGCTGCCGAATTGCGCAACGACCAGCACGTAGATGCCGAGGATCGCTGCGCCAAAGGCCGCGCCCATGTCGCGGAAGGTCACATAGGTGATCTCCCATTCGCCGTCCCACAGCAGCGTCGGATGCGACTCGTCCGCGGGCTGGCCGTGGAATGCGATGACCGGCTTCGGCAGTTTGCCCCAGTCATGCGCATCGATGCGGTCGGCAACCGCTAGCATGCCATAGAGCGGCGCCTCGAAACGGCCGGCCAGCTCGGCCGTCACCATGTCGGCGAAACGGCCGTCGCGTCGGAAGATCACAGGGGAGCCTTCTTCCTGCGTTGCCTTGACCACTTGGCCGAGCTCGACGACGGTCTTGCTGCCGGGCACGGTGTTGGCGGGCACCGGGGTGGATGCCAGTGCGGCGGTCCAATCCTTGTCGCGCTTCGGCAATTTGACCGCGATCTCGATCGGATTGCGCTCTTCGCCGCGATGCGAGTAGCCGACGGACACGCCTCCGAACAGGGTCTGGATCGTGTCGTAGACGTCGCGCTGTTCGACCCCGAAATATTCGAGACTGTCCTGATCGATCGAGAGCCGCAGGCGCGGCCGCTTCTCGCCGATGGAATCGTCGATGTCGACGATGAACGGCACCTCGGCAAAGATCTTCTTCACCTCGCGCGCAACCTCCCGCCGCGTTGCTGCATCGGGACCATAGATTTCGGCGAGCAACGTCGCCAGAACGGGTGGTCCCGGCGGCACCTCGACCACCTTGATGCTGGTGCCTGCCGGCATCTGCACCGCCTTGAGCCGTTGGCGCAGGTCGAGCGCGACGTCGTGGCTGGCTCGCTTGCGCTCGCCGCGCGCGGTGAGGTTGACCTGCAATTCGCCAAGTTCAGGACGCTCGCGCAGGTAATAATGCCGCACCAGTCCATTGAAGTTGAACGGCGCTGGCGTTCCGGCGTAGGCCTGGACCGACGTGATCTCCGGCAGCTGATGGGCGATGTCGGCCGCTGCGAACAGCACCCGTTCGGTTTCCTCCAGGCTCGCGCCCTCGGGTAGATCCGCGACAACGGCGATCTCTGATTTGTTGTCGAACGGCAGCAGCTTCACCGTGACCGACTTGGTCGCAAACAACGTCATCGAGAGCAAAGTTGCGATACCGACCCCGAGCAGGAAGATCCAGGCTGAGCGCTTGCTTGCAACGATCGGGCGGGCGACCTTGCGGTACAGCCGGCCGAGCCGGCCTTCGTCATGTGCAGCGTGTCCCGCGCTATTGCCATCGGTTTTGGCAGGGTCCTTTTTTGGCGCGAGCCGCAGCATCAGCCAAGGCGCGACCACCATGGCGACGAAGAACGAGAACAGCATCGCGGCGGACGCATTCGCCGGAATCGGTGCCATGTAGGGGCCCATCAGTCCCGACACGAACAGCATCGGCAACAAGGCTGCCACCACGGTAAGCGTCGCGACGACGGTCGGATTGCCGACCTCGGCGACCGCTTCGATCGTCGCCTGCAGGCGCGGACGGCCATCGTGCATGGACCAATGGCGGGCGATGTTCTCGACCACGACAATCGCGTCGTCGACCAGGATGCCGATCGAGAAGATCAGCGCGAACAGGCTGACGCGATTGATGGTGTAGCCCATCAGATTGGCGGCAAACAGCGTCAGCAGGATCGTGGTCGGGATCACGACGAAGGTGACCACCGCCTCACGCCAGCCGATCGCGATCGCAATCAGGACGACGATCGAGAGCGTTGCAAGCCCGAGGTGGAACAGGAGCTCGTTGGCCTTTTCGTTGGCGGTTTCGCCATAATCCCGCGTCACCGTGACGGTGACGTCATCGGGAATGAGGCGCGTCTTGAGGCCTTCCAGCCGCTGAGCGATGTCATGCGACACGACCACGGCGTTGGCGCCGGCGCGTTTGGCCAGCGCCAGACTGACCGCGGGCACGCGGTTCCACTGGCTCTCGCCGCTGCGGGCATCGTTCCAGACCCGATGCTCGGCGAGATTCGGTCCGATCACGACGGTCGCGACGTCGCGGACATAGACCGGGCGTCCGTCACGCGTGGTGATCAGAAGCAGGCCGATGTCGGGAATCCCGGCGAGCGTCTGGCCGGCCGCGACGTTGCGGACGATGCCGCCGTCTCTGATGTCGCCGGCCAGGAAGGAGCGGTTGGCATCCTTCACCTTGGCGACGAGCTGCTGCAGCGTGACACCGAACAGGGACAGCTTTTCCGGATCTGGCTCGACCCGGATCTGCTGTGCGCCGCCGCCGGAGATGTAGGTGAGGCCGACATTGTCGACCTTGGTCAACTCGGCGCGCAGCTTATCCGCGAGCTCATAGAGGTCCTTGTCGGTCCAGCGGTCGGCGGCTTCCGGCTTCGGCGACAGGGTCAGGACACTGACAGCTACGTCGTTGATGCCGCGCCCGACGATCAAGGGTTCCGGGATTCCGACCGGAATCCGATCGAGATTGGCGCGAATCTTCTCGTGGACGCGCAGGATGGCGTCTTCGAACTTGGTGCCGACCAGAAACCGCGCGGTGACCATCACCCGGTCGTCCTCGGTCTGGCTGTAGACGTGCTCGACGCCGTCGATCGCCTTGACGATGGTCTCGAGCGGCTTGGTAACGAGCTCGACGGCGTCAGGCCCGCGCAATCCATCCGCATTGACGCGGATGTCGACCATGGGAACGCTGATCTGCGGCTCCTCCTCGCGGGGGATCACGATGACCGCGATCAGGCCGACGACCAATGCCGCCAGCAGGAACAGCGGCGTCAGCGGCGAGCCGATCGTCGCCTGGGTAAGTTTGCCCGACAATCCGAGTTTCACGGCAGCACCAATTGGTCGCCCGCGCGCAGACCGGACAGGATTTCAAGGCCGTCGGGGAGGTCGGGGCTCGGCAGCTCGCGGCCGCGCTGCACCGGCACAGCGACGGTCTGATCCTGTTGCCGTAGCTGAACATAGTCGATCCCGAAACGGGTCGTCACATAGCGCGCCGGAATCACGAAGGCGTTGCGCGTGCCGCCGGAGATCCACACCCGCAGGCGGTCGCCGACGAAATATTGGCCGAGGCCCGAGACGATGGCGTCGGCAACGACGCGGCCTTCCTCGATCTGCGGATAAACCAGATCGATCACGCCCCATTTCGTGCCTTGCTCACCCAACTCGGCGGCATCGACGCGGACCTTGTCGCCGGCTTTCAGGAACAGCGCGTGCCGCTCCGGCACACGCAGCCGCAGCTTGAAATTCTGTTGCGCGATCGTCACGATGGGATCGCCGGGCAGCACCACCGATCCTACGGTCACGAGCTTCTTCAGCACGCGCCCGTCGTCAGGCGCCAGCACTTGTCCTTCGGTCTGCTGCTGCTGCACGACGGCGCGTTCGGCGGTCTTGGACCGCAAATTATTCTGCGCGACGTTGAGCGCGGTCCGGGCCTGATCCAGATTGGTGCGCGGCAGCGTCCCGCGCTCGACCAATCCCTGGATCCGGTCAAAGTCGATCTGGGCCTGATCCGTCTGCGCCTGCAGCCCTAGGATTTGTGCATCCAGCGATTTCATCTGCAGCACGAGCTTCTCGTCGCCGACCACGGCAATCGCCTGGCCGCGCGTCACGGCATCGCCTTCCCTGACGTGAAGCTGAGCCACGGTGCCGCCGATGCGCGCACGCGCCGGGACTACGCTGATGCTCTCGACGGTAGCGAATACAGCCTTTTCGTCCGTGACCTGACGCGTCGCCGCCGTCAGGGTTTCCGCTTGAGCCGGCACTGCGGACCATGTCGCAACGGCCATCAAGCTCAGGAGCGTCAATCTTCGCATTAGCTAATCCTGTTTTTCCAGTTCCGGAGGACGCCCGGGCAGCGAAGCTTGCGCACGCATGCCATGAGGCCCGTTCTCAACCCTTGATATGTCTCAAGGGGCCGATCCGCCGTTGCTCTACCTTCCGTGCCGGTTTGGCAGGAGCCGGCGCGCAGTAGACTTCGTAAAGCGTCTTCAGCACCTCACGCGCCGGATCGCTTGCAATCGAGTAATAGATCGTCTGCCCATCGCGCCGCGCGGACACGAGTCCATCCTTGCGCAACAAGGCAAGGTGTTGCGACACGGTGGAATCGCGCAAGGACAGCAGTTCGGCGAGGTCACCGACCGGGCGTTCCCCGTCGATCAATTGGCAGATGATCAGAAGCCGGTGCCGGTTCGAAAGCGCCTTGAGGAGGTTGCTCGCCTGGTCGGCCGCCGCTTCCATGATGTCGGTGTCAATTTTCATGATTGCGTATATACGAATATTCGAATATATAATCAAGCGCAGATCACCAGATCACACAAGCCGCGGCTCACGTGGCGCGAACGGGAAGAACGGAAACCGAGGAGAATACCATGGCGGAAGTTGTCGTGATTGGAGCCGGGCTGAGCGGAACGCTGATGGCCTACGAATTACTGGCGCATGTGAGGCGGGAAGACCGGCTGACGGTGATCTCCGAAGGGCCGGTCTATCACTTCGTGCCGTCCAATCCCTGGGTTGCGGTCGGCTGGCGCAAGCGCGACGAGATCGAGATCGATCTGGTCGACACTATGAAGCGCAAGGGCATTCGACTGCTGACGCAGGGCGCCAAGCGCGTGCATGCGGCCGACGATCGCGTCGAGCTGAACGACGGCACGATCGTGGACTACGACTATCTTGTGATTGCGACCGGTCCGGAACTCGCCTTCGACGAAATTCCGGGTCTGGGGCCGCAAGGCCATACCCAGTCGGTGTGCCACGTCGATCATGCGGCGCACGCAAAAGCCGCCTTCGACAAGCTGGCCGAAAACCCGGGCCCGGTGGTGATCGGGGCCGTACAGGGAGCATCCTGCTTCGGTCCGGCCTACGAATTCCTCTTCATCCTGGAGACTGAACTACGCCGCCGCAAGCTGCGCGATCGTGTGCCGATGACCTTCGTGACCTCCGAGCCCTATATAGGCCATCTCGGTCTCGACGGCGTTGGCGACACCAAGGGGCTGCTCGAGAGCGAGCTGCGCGAGAAGCACGTCAAGTGGATCACCAATGCGCGCGTGACCGGGGTCGAGGCGGGGCGGATGACCGTCGAGGAGCTGAACGACGACGGTGCCGTGCGTAAGACCCACGAACTGCCGTTCGCGTATTCGATGATGTTGCCGGCGTTCCGTGGCGTTGCCGCGGTGCGCGGGATCGAGAAGCTGACCAATCCGCGCGGCTTCATCGTCGTCGACAAGCACCAGCGCAATCCCGAATTCCGGAACGTGTTCGCGGTCGGCGTTTGCGTCGCGATCCCGCCGATCGGACCGACACCGGTCCCGGTCGGCGTGCCGAAGACCGGTTTCATGATCGAATCGATGGTGACTGCGACCGCGTTGAACATCGGCGCGTTGCTGCGCGGCCGGGAGCCGGCGGCGCAGCCGACCTGGAATGCGATCTGCCTCGCGGATTTCGGCGACTCCGGCGTAGCCTTTCTGGCGCAGCCCCAGATCCCGCCCCGCAACGTCAACTGGTCGTCGAAAGGTGAGTGGGTGCATTTCGCAAAGGTCGCGTTCGAGAAATACTTCTTGCGCAAGATGCGGCGCGGCACCCCGGAGCCGTTCTACGAGCGTTTCCTGCTCGATCGGCTCAACATCGCGAAGGTCAAGGAGGTCAAAACCGGCACATGAGTGAGACCTTCCAGGTCGTCTGCGGCCATTGTGGGCAGATCAACCGTCTGCCCTCAAGTGTCGGAAAGACCCCCAACACACCCGCGGCAGCGAAATGCGGAAAATGTCACACGGCGATCTTCAGCGGCCATCCGATCGAGGTCGACGAGGCCGCGTTCAAACGGCATCTCGCGCACAGCGACCTGCCGCTGCTCGTCGACGTTTGGGCGCCCTGGTGCGGTCCTTGCCGGGCGATGGCGCCGATGTTCGAACGGGCCGCGCAGGAACTCGAGCCGCGCGCCCGCTTGCTCAAGCTCAATTCCGACGCAGCGCCAGACGTCTCGGCGCGCTTCGGCATCTCGGGCATTCCAACGCTCCTGCTCCTGAGGGGAGGCCGGGAGCTGGCACGCGTTTCAGGTGCGATGGATTCGCAACGAATTGTCGCCTGGACTCTGTCCGGCCTCAGCCGGGCTTGATCACGCTCAATCCAAATCACACAGGAGCATGCCATGAACGTCGATAAAGCAGTTCTCAGCTTTGCAGGGTTGGTCGTCCTGCTCGGGCTCGCGCTCGGCTGGACCGTCAATCCGTACTGGTACCTACTGACGGCCTTTGCGGGGGTGAACATGATTCAGGCGTCCTTCACCGGCTTCTGTCCGGCGGCGATCGTGTTCAAGAAGCTCGGCCTGAAGAGCGGTAACGCATTCTCCTGAGCTCGCGAGCAGCAGGTGGATGCGCCGCAGAGACGATAACGAGGAGCAAGATGGTTGATTCAGGCGATACCTATATCGTCGGCCCGCTCTACAAGGCGCGCGAGAAGGTCTATCCGCAGGCCGTACACGGCCGCTTTCGCCGCATCAAATGGACGATCCTCTGCATTGCGCTCGGCATCTACTACCTCCTGCCTTTCGTACGTTGGGATCGCGGCCCAGGTTTGCCGAATCAGGCGGTGCTGATCGACTTTCCGCACCGCCGCTTCTACTTCTTCTTTATCGAGCTGTGGCCGCAGGAGGTCTACTACTTCACCGGTCTTCTCATCCTGGCTGCCGTGGCGCTGTTTCTGATGAATGCGGTGGCGGGCCGATTGTGGTGCGGCTATCTGTGTCCGCAGACGGTCTGGACCGATCTGTTTTACGCGGTCGAGCGCTGGGTCGAAGGTGACCGCCGTGAGCGAATCCTGAGCGATAAGCGGGGTTGGACCGTCACCCATGTGCGTCAGGTTGCGACCAAGCATTTCCTCTGGCTGATGATCGGCTGGTGGACCGGCGGAGCTTGGGTGCTCTATTTTGCCGATGCGCCGACTCTGGTGAAGGAACTCGCGACCTTCCAGGCGCCATTCCTGGCCTACCTCTGGATCGGCATTCTCACCGCCACGACGTATACCTTTGCCGGTCACGCCCGCGAGCAGGTCTGCATCTATATGTGCCCGTGGCCCCGGATCCAAGCCGCCCTGACGGACGAATGGGCGCTCAACGTCACCTACAAGCGCGACCGCGGCGAGCCGCGTATGTCGGTGAAGAAGGCGGAGGCGGCGCGCGAGCACGGCGAACCCGCCGGTGACTGCATCGACTGCCATCAATGTGTCAATGTGTGCCCGACCGGCGTCGATATCCGCAATGGCATTCAGCTCGGCTGCATCCAGTGCAGCCTGTGCATCGACGCCTGCGATACCGTGATGAAGCAGATCGAACGGCCGACAGGGTTGATCGGCTATGACACCGACATCAATGTGCAGCGGCGCATGGAGGGGAAGCCGGCGATCTATCGTCTGATTCGTCCGCGCACCGTCATCTACGCGAGCTTCATGGTCATTGTCGGCGGCATCATGCTTTATACGTTGGCCACGCGCGGTACGCTCGGCGTCAATGTCCTGCACGAGCGCAATCCATTGTTCGTCCAGCTTTCGGACGGCGGGGTGCGCAACGATTATACGGTGCGCTTGCTCAATAAGCGTGCAGCGCGCAACGTTGTGCTCGAGGTCAACGGTCTGCCCAATGCGAAGATCTCTGTCGCGGGCGTCGAACGTGCGGCGGATGGCCGCATGATCGTCGAGGTCGGTCAGGACCAGACCCGAGAGATCCGCATGTCGGTGCAAGCATCGAGCTCCGACATCCCCCCGGTGCCGCTCGACATCGAGATCAGGGCCACCGATCCCGCGACCGGAACTACGGCCATTGCGCATGATCACTTCGTTCCGCCGACGCGATAACGCCGGTGCGAGCAGCCTGGGCTAATACTGCTTGACCGCGGCGCCGAGCGCGACCAACACGAGCGTGGCGAGGAGGCCGAGGCCACCCAGGACAAGAAAGGTGGACGAATAGCCGATCCAATGCGCCACCCAGCCGCCTAGCGCGGGACTGAACGCGGCGCCGACGCCCTGAACAGTGATGACGGCGCCTTGGGCGAGATTGACGCGGCCCGTTCCGTAAAGTGAGCGGGTCGCCATGCCGGGCACCGCGACACTCTGCAGGCCGGTGCCGATGCCGTCGAGCACCTCGACCGGAACGACACCCCCCCCCAGCCATTGAGGAGCCAGGCAAGGATTCCCCGCAGCGCAGGACGAGAAACGAGACCAGCAGGATCAGCCAATAATTTCGCTTCTCCGCGATGCGCATCGCCACAATGGATGCAACCACCATCACACCCTGGGCGATCACGATCGTGGTTGCGACGAAGCTCGGGCCATTCGCCTTACCATTCGATACGGCTGAGATGCCGTAGAACGGAATGATGGCGGCGTTGCCGAGTTGAAACACCGCGAGTGCGAGCCCGAGGACCAGAAGCGGCTTATGCCGAAGCAGCACCGTAAGCCCGCTGGGCTGACTTTTCGGGTCATCTTCGTTGTTGCCGCGCGCGGCATGATCATTGATGGACCCAGGCCGGATCAGCAGCACGCAGGCGACGGTGATTGCGCCGAATAGCGCCGACAACGCGAACACCGAGAAGTAACCCAGCTTCCAGCCCAGGAGCCCGGACGCTGCTGCGCCGATCATGTTGCCGGAACGGTTGAAGGCCTGGTTGCGACCGTTCTGCCGGTTGAAGCCTTTCTGTCCGACCATGCCGAGCGTGATCCCGGTCACGGCAGGAACGATCGCGGCACCGGCGATCGAGGTCGCAATCTGCGAAGCGGCGACGGCCCAGAAATTCTGCGAAAGCAGGATGACGAGGAGCCCAGGACGACAGCTATTCCGGGGACGATCACCCAGGCGCGCTTGTGGTGCGAAGCATCGATAAATCCGCCGATGGGCGTGGTGATCAACATGCCCGCGACATTGCCGATACTCATGGCCGTTCCGATCACCCCACTGGTCCAGCCGCGCTCGACTAGAAACACGCCGAGGAAGGGACCGATTCCCGATTGCATGTCGGCCATGAAGAAGTTGCCGGCGAGCAGGGGCCACAGGCGAGCCGATAGGCTATCGCGTGGCGGTCGCCGGCTTTCAGACATCGATGTAAAGGTCCCGACTTCTGGTTAGAGCTGCGTGATCGATAACGATATACGCCCGGTCGGGTTCAACATTGATGCAGTGACGCTCTCGTTCGTTGGACAGCGTGGCGGGTCTCGGGCCAGCGCGGAAGTGTTCGGAGATCGGGCTGAGAGCAAATGTTCCGCTCAACTGTTCAGCCCGAATGCGCTGTTAAGTCGCAGGGCTGGAATTCGTTGTAGACTTGCGGCCTGCACTGGCCGGGGGAGGCGGGGCCGACCGGCTCGGGGGACTCAAACTTGCACCACGGTCGAGGCCTGGAGCAGATCGCGCTTCAAGTGCGCGACAACGCTGTCCGCGCAATCACTGACAAAGAAATGACCACCCGGAAACATGCGAACCATGCATCGACTGGTTGTCTCGGCTTGCCAGGCGAGAAGCGAGTCCTTGCTCGTGTCGCTGTCGGTTAGTCCGCCATAGGCTGCGATCGGAACCGATAAATACGGACGATGGGCCGGTCGGTAGGTCTCACAGGCGCGAAAATCGGCGCGCAGAATCGGAAGCATCAGATCGAGAAGATCGGGTACGTCAAAGATTTCCGGCGGCGTTGCGCCGAGCCCGTGAAGATGGGCGAGGAACTCTCTGTCGGGAGCATTGTGTAGCGGAGGAGTCACTGGTGGAACTCGCGGCGCGCGATGTCCACACACGATGAGAAGGGTAGGCATCTTGAGACCGTGCTTTGCAAGTGCGTGACATGTCTCGAAGGCAACAAGGCTGCCCATACTATGACCGATCAGCGCGTACGGACCGTCTTTTGAGCAACTGATTTCTTCGACTGCAGAGTCGGCGATCTGTTCGATCGTGTCGAGCAGTGGTTCGTTGATCCGGGTTCCGTGGCCGGAATATTCAAAAGTGCAAACATCGATGCCGGGCTGCAACAGCTTCTGCCAGGAGCGAAATAATTTTCCGGTTCCACCTGCATGAGCGAAACAAAAAAGTCGAATGGGCATTGATGGGGTTCGCCCAAGAGGCGCTGCGTTGAACATCGGTGTCAACTCTCCAGTGCTGCCGTTGATCGTATCATCAACTGTAATGTCACGTTGCGCCGATAGTCATCGATCTGTCGTACTGACGCGCCGGACTCGCGGGATCGCTATGGCATATTTCAATTCCGTATTGTCGATAATCACGCCGTAGCAACCATAGGTCGCATCATTAGAATCGTATTTAGTTCATCGAACACGACGATATGATCATGCGTGCCACTAATTCGTACATTTGTTGGGGCATGCATGACGAGACGGGTGCTAACTACACGCGTCGCTGTTCTTTGCGCACGATGATCTGGCGGGCAATAGAAGTGAGACGTTTCGAATGACTCTGACAAACGAATCAAATGAAGAGATCTTTCTCGTTGTGATGAATGACGAAGAGCAATACTCGATCTGGCTTGCCGAGAAGCCGGTTCCCGCCGGCTGGCGAGCGGTGGGCAAGCGTGGTTCCAAGGCGGAGTGTCTGGAGTACATCGAAGCCGTCTGGACTGATATGAGGCCGCTTAGTTTGCGAAAGCGGATGGCTGAGCGCGCATGACGAGCGACGAGATTTCGGTCAGCTTGGAATCGTGATGCGATCCAGGGTCGAATATCGGAATCCGTCCGCAGGGTCTGTGTTGTTTGCGACTCCCGGAAAGATACGCGTTCGCGGTGCGTAATAGTGCCGTCAAGATGGAGCGCTAATCATGGGTGCAGCTGGTTGGTCAAACGTCCGGACTAAAGGGGCGGTGACATATCCTGCCGGTCATGTTGCGGTCTCTCATGTTGCTCGGCGCGGGCGGCTGGCGCTTGTGGAGACTCGTCGCGCTCTTTCCGAATCGAGGATCTCGCCGATGGCGGATCCGCCAAGAGGCTCCATGTAGCCTCCACTCTGCGTCGGAAGTCTGTGGGAGCCACCAGTTCCGGCGCGATCCATTGATTATGCTCAGCGTCCGATCACCGGTTGCCGATGATCGAGGCGATGAGCCGCTGCGCGCGCCCTCAGGCCATGGTGCGCGTCGTTGATGAGTTCGGCCGGGGAGCAGATGTCGATGACGAGTTCGAGCAACGCAGTCGCGGACAATTCAGTCGCGGGCAATGCAGTCACGATGGTTGAAGCGTTGCGACGCAATGCCAAGCATATGCCTGAACGGCTCGCGTTGCGCTTCCTTCCAGCGTCATCGGCGCGAATCGATCTGAGCTTTGCGGAACTCGATCTCGCAGCGGCTCAACTGGCAGGGAGTCTGAGGACGAATGGTATAGGTCGTGGCGATCGCGTCCTTATGTTCTATCTCCCCGGGATCGATTTCGTGATCGCGTTCTTCGCAGTGCTCTACGCTGGCGCAGTTGCTGTGCCTTTGAGCCCACCTCGGCGATCGGGAAGTAGTCGGGTCATCGCAGGCTTGATCGACAATGCGGAGCCGACTGCGGTTCTGACGTCATCGCAACTGGCGCCGCGCATCAGCAGCATCCTGTCCGAATTGGGGTGCTCTGTCGGAACGCTCGTGACCGATCAGCTTCGTCCGGACGGAGCCGCGAACGACGATATCGTGATGCCCGACCCGGACGAGATCTGCGTACTTCAGTATACTTCCGGCTCGACCGGAAGTCCTCGCGGCGTCATGGTGACGCATGGGAATGCCGCGCGGAACGCCTGGTTGCTCGGCAAGCAGACCGCGCTGCACGGTCAGTCGGTGTGGGTCAGTTGGGTACCTCACTTTCACGATCTCGGCCTGTTCGGCGGCATCTGCACGCCAATCTATCATGGTATCACGTCGGTTCTGATGCCGCCGGCTGCGTTCGTGGCGCGTCCGGTACGATGGCTGGAGGCGATCTCGCAATATGGCGGCACGGTCAGCATCGCACCAAATTTCGCCTACGATCTTTGTCTGCGTCAGATTACGGAACAGGAATGCGCCGAGCTCGACTTGCGTCATTGGACTGTCGCCGGATGCGGCGCCGAGCCCATCAAGCTGCAGACCATGGAAGATTTTGCCGAGCGTTTCGGGCCTTATGGATTGAAGCGCCAGGCGATGTGCCCGTTCTACGGGCTCGCGGAGGCGACGCTGCTGGTGTCCGGCGGTCCGGTCGGATTGGGGCAGACGGCCACCGTCGTCTCGTCCGCAGCAATTCGCCGGAAGGGTCTGAAGTGCGCGCAAGGTCTGCATGACGAATACAGCGTTCCGTCTAGCGGCCGTCCATCTCCCGAACATCGTATTCTGATCGTCGATCCCGAGACGAAACAGAGATGTGCATCGGAGATGGTTGGTGAGATCTGGATCGACGGTTCGACTACGGGGGCGGGCTATTGGCGCAATCCAGAGGAGACTGCGCGTGTTTTTAACGCCCGTCTTGCGAGCGGAGAGGGGCCGTTCCTCCGAACGGGCGACCTCGGCTTCATGCAGGATGGTACACTTTACGTCAGCGGCCGGATCAAGGATGTCATGATCATCCGCGGCCAGAATCTCTATCCGCAGGATCTTGAAGCCGCGGCGCGGCAGACGGCGTCCGATATTGCGGATGCCGCCGCGTTCACTGTCGCCGATGAGGCGACCGAACGTGCGGTGCTGGTGATTGAGGAGGCCAGGCGCCCCATCGGCGACGCTGGGTCTCTTATCGAGCAGGTGCGTGCGGCAATTTCCGCCGCCAATGGCATTGAACTCGACCGCGTCGTGTTGACGCATCATCGCGCGCTCCCGAAGACCTCGAGCGGCAAGATCCAAAGGTCCAAAGCGCGCGAGATGCTGCTCGACGGAACCTTGCCCGTGCGAATGGAGTGGTGCGCAGAGGATGATCTCTCATCGGCGGGCAGTGATCGAATAGACCCGATCGAATTGATTCTCAGAATGAGGGATCAGGATGAGGCCGATCAGATTCGCTCGATCGAGAACTACCTTGGCCATATCTTTGGCGAACTGATCGGATTGAATGCCGATGATCTTGATCGTCGTGAATCCCTTATGGCCTTAGGCGTGACCTCGCTCGGGTTGGTGCGGGTGAAGAGCAAGCTCGAGACTGATTTCATGATGCAGATTGATTCAGCAATGCTGTGGCATGAGAGTAACTGCGCCAAGATGGCGGAGCAGCTGCACGCTCGGCTGCGTACGTCTCCGCTTTGGGCAAATGCGGATGTGCTGCAACGCCTGGCCGATGAGGTCGCCCAGATGGGCGACGAGGACGTCGCGCGCGAGTTGGGCTCGCAGGCGGTCTGACCAGCCGGCGCATTGTGCAGGTCCGCTATTCGTCGAAGAACCGCGCATCCAACTGGCGCGCAGAGCGTCGATAGCGCAAGCCCATACCGGTAATCACGATCTGAGATCGCGATTATCCAATCTAATGGCCGATGCTTGAATTGATGCCGCACGACGCGGCGCTTCAGGCGAAGTGTTCGAGCTTAGGAGCAGACGACCAATGGATTTGTCTACGCCGGAGACCTCGCCCCAAGCCTCGCCAATTAAAGCAACGTTAGGTAGCAGAAGAGAGTTGTTGCGACTGAAGCTCAAGCGCGGCCTTGAGCATCTATCCAGCGGAATTTCAAAGGCGCCGCGGGGCCATCTGCTACCTCTTTCGTTTGCACAGGAGCGGCTGTGGTTCCTTGACCGGCTGGGCCGGCTGGGGCCGGCCTATCACATCGGCCTCACGGTTCGCCTGAAGGGGCCGTTGAATTCCGCGGCGCTTTCGGCGGCGCTGACTGAGATCGTACGGCGGCACGATAGCATCCGGACTCGCATCGTGATGCGGGATGGCGTTGCCTGTCAGCTGATCGATCCGCCCTGGCGAATCGATCTTGTTGCCGATCAGGTCGCATTGGCCGATGCAATATCGCGGGCGCGCCGATTGATCGAGCAGCCGTTTGACCTCGCTCATGATCGATTGTTGCGCTGTGATCTTTTTGCGCTTGGTGATCAAGACTACGTCCTTGCGCTCTCGATGCACCACATCATTTCCGATGGCTGGTCGGTCGGTGTGTTGTTCCGTGAACTCGCGACCCTTTATGCGGCCTTTTCCGCGGGCCGACGCTCGCCCCTGCCGGATCTGCCGATTCACTACGTGGACTATGCGGTGTGGCACCGCGAATGGGTATTGAAGCGCGTGCTCCAGCCACAGCTGGCGTATTGGCGCGACCGGCTGGCGGACGCGCCGGCGGGGCTGGATTTGCCGATCGATCGCCCGCGTCCCGCCGCGCAGAGCTTCCACGGCGCAACGCATCGGTTCGTGCTCGATCGTGAGCTGTCCAGTGCGCTGGCGGCAATGGCGCGCGGCGAGAGCGCGACATTGTTCATGGTGCTATTGGCAGGCTTCAAAGCAGTGCTGGCGCGGTGGAGCGGTCAAACCGACATCGTCGTGGGAAGCCCGATTGCAGGCCGCGCAGGCGCTGAGACGGAGCAATTGATCGGATTCTTCGTGAACATGCTGGCGCTGCGCAGCGATGTCGCGGACGATCCATCGTTCCGAGCTCTGGTACGGCGCGTCAAGCAGACGGCGCTTGGCGCCTACGCACATCAGGACCTTCCGTTCGAGCAAGTGGTCGATGCGTTGCAGCCGGTCCGCGAACTCAGCCGACATCCGATCTTTCAGACCGTGTTTGTCCTGCAGGACGTCTCGCTGGAGCAGATGAAGCTTCCAGGCCTCAAGATCGAACGCTTCGATGATGAGCAGACGGCGGCCAGGTTCGATCTCGAGCTCGCGATGACGGAAGTCGGCGGGCAACTGGTCGGCTCGCTCGTCTACGCGACGGATCTGTTTGATGTCACGACAGCGGAGCGCTTCGCGTCTCATTTCGTGCAGCTGCTCAAGGGGGCGGTCGCCGCTCCCGACACGCGGCTCTCGCAATTGCCGCTGTTGTCGGAAACGGATCGCGGGAAAGTCCTGGGCGACTGGCATGCGACGCCGGCGGTGCAGTCCGCGTATCGCACGTTGCACGAGCTGTTTTCCACGCAGGCGGCGCTGGCACCGGACGCGCCGGCGTTGATCCGTCACAGCGAACAATTGAGCTATGCAGAGCTCGACGCCCGCGCCAATCAGCTTGCGCACTATCTGCGCAAGCGTGGCGTCGGTCCCAACATCGTCGTCGGTCTTTGCCTCGAACGCTCATTCGACATGGTGATCGGGGTGCTCGGCATCCTGAAAGCGGGTGGGGCCTATTTGCCGCTTGACCCCAACTATCCGACCGAGCGGCTTGCCTACATGATCGCAGAGTCGCGGACGCCGCTGGTGCTCACCCACGGCACGCTCGTCGATCGGATACCATTCAACGATGCCATGGTGATTCGCCTCGACGAGGCCTGGTCCGAGATCGCCTGCCTGCGGTCCGATGCGCCCGCCGTTCCCGTCGACTCTGCAGATCTGGCCTATGTGATCTACACGTCAGGTTCCACCGGGTGGCCGAAGGGTGTCATGGTCCCCCATGCCGGCGCGACAAATCTGGCGGAAGCTCAGCTCGCGCCGCTGCAGATCGCCACTGGAAGCCGCGTCCTGCAGTTTGCCTCCTTCAGTTTCGACGCCGCCGTGTGGGAATTGATGATGACCTGGCGCACCGGCAGCGCGCTGGTCATTGCCGACCGTCGTGAGATGCTGCCGGGCGAACCGCTGCGCATGCTCTTGCAGCAGCAAAGGATCGCCGTCGTTCTGCTGCCGCCCTCCGCGCTGGCGGCTCTGAAAGGTGAATCCCTGCCGGATCTGAAGACGCTCCTCGTGGGCGGCGAGGCGTGCACCAGTGAGATGATTGCTCCCTGGCTCGGCGAGCGTATCGTGCTCAATGCATATGGTCCGACGGAAGCCAGCGTCTGCACCACCGTTTTCCGCTGCCTCGCCGATCGGCGCACGCCACCGATCGGCCGCCCTTTGGCTAATACGCGGACCTATGTGCTCGACCAACATTTCGAGCCGGTTCCGATTGGCGTACCCGGCGAGCTCTATATCGGCGGGGCTGGATTGGCTCGCGGCTATCTGTTCCGGCCCGGCCTGACGGCCGAGCGGTTTGTGCCGAACCCGTTTGTGCCTGGCGAACGGATGTATCGCACCGGGGATCTCGTGCGCTGGCGCGCCGACGGCGAGCTCGAATATCTCGGCCGGCTCGATCATCAGGTCAAAATTCGCGGCTTCCGGATCGAACTTGGCGAGATTGAGGCCGCGCTGCGGTCGGAGCCTTGCGTGGAGCAGGCCACCGTGATCGCCCGCGAGGACGTGCCAGGCAGCAAGCGGCTGGTCGCCTATGTCGTGCCCGATCTTCGACGGCTCAAGGCCGAGCGGCGGCAGGTCACCGTCGACGGCGACGATAGCGTTGCGCAATGGCAGACCTTGTTCGACGAGACATACGGTCTCAGCCCGGAGGCGAAGGCGCCAAGTTTCATCGGCTGGAACAACAGCTACACCGGCGCGCCGATCCCCGAACCGGAGATGATCGAATGGCTCACGACGACGGTGCAGCGCATCGCGGCGTTTAGGCCTGACCGTGTTCTGGAGATCGGTTGCGGCGTCGGTCTTCTTCTTCAGCATCTCGCGCCGATCAGCCGCCTCTATCGTGGCACGGATATCTCGTCAGCAGCGATTGACGGCTTGCGGGCGTGGGCGAGGGAGCGGAGTGAGCTCGCCCATGTCGAACTCGCGCAGCGCGAGGCCACGGCCCTCTCAGACATGGCGCCGGTATCCGTCGATACTGTCGTCATCAATTCGGTCGTGCAATATTTTCCGGATACCGACTACCTGCGCGACGTGCTCGCGGGAGCCTCGGCGCTCGTTGCTGACGGCGGCCGGATCTTCGTCGGCGACGTCAGGCATTTTGGTCTGTTGCCTGTATTCCATGGTTCAATTCAGGTTGCGCGTGCGCGCGCAGGATCGCGCGCCGAAGAGATCAAGAGCCGGGCCGCCACTGCAGCCAAGCATGAGACGGAGCTCGCGATCGATCCGGCGTTCTTCTCGGCCCTCCAGGATGGGATTGCACGGATCTCAGCTGTCGAGATCCTGCTCAGGCGCGGCCATTTCGACAACGAGCTGACTCGCTATCGCTACGACGTGGTCCTGCATATCGGAGGCAAGAAGCCGCAGGCGGCCGCGCAATCGATGGACTGGACTGGATGTTCGCTGGTCGAGCTCGCCGCTATCCTCGCCGAGCAGAGACCCCCAAGTGTCGCGGTGCTGCACGTGCCAAATCGACGGCTGGCGCAGGATCTCACGGCGTCGCAGTGGCTGGAAGCCAGCGAATCCAACGCCAGGATTGGCGAACTGATGGCTGCCGATGGCGTGCCGACCGGCGAGGATCCTGAAACCTTCTGGGACATCGGCGAGCGGTACGGCTATGACGTGCGCGTGAGCTGGACCTCCGCTTCGGCCGATGGTTGCTTTGACGTCGTCTTTGTCGACCGCAGCCGTTGTGATGGGCCGGTCCAATTGCCGCAACCCTCGTGCCGCCCCGATCGTGCCTACGCCAACGATCCCGGCGCGGCCACGCTGACGCATCAACTCGGCCAGCGCCTGCGCCAGTCGTTACAGCGACGATTGCCGGATTACATGGTGCCGGCAGCGATCGTGATGCTCGATGCGCTGCCACTGACGCCGGCCGGCAAGATTGACCGCAATGCACTGCCGGCGCCGGAAGGGCGGCCTGAGATCGGCCGGTTCGTCGCACCGCGCACGCCGAGCGAGCAGATACTTGCGTCGATCTGGTGCGAGATCCTCAAGCTCGATCAGGTCGGGGTGGAGGATAATTTCTTCGAGCTCGGCGGCGACTCGATCCAATCGATTCAGGTGGTGGCTCGCGCCAACCGGGCGGGACTGAAGCTCACGTCGCGGCAAATTTTCGAGCACCAGACCATTGAGGCGCTTGCCGCTGCGGCAGGTGCCGGGGCGGTTGTGACGCGCGATGACGCTGTCGAGCGCGAGCCGAACTCGCTGCACGAAAGCCGGAACGCTGATGGGCTGCCGGATGGAGTCTCTCGGCTTGTGGAGGTCTCCCAAGGAGATCTCGATCGCGCGCTCGCGGCTGTAGGGGGCCCTGATCGTGTCGAAGATGTCTATCCCCTGACTCCGACCCAGCAGGGCATGCTGTTCCACAGCGTCTATGAGCCGCAATCCCGCGCCTATGTCACGACGTTGAGCTGTCGCTTGCTCGGGGACCTCGACATCGAGGCATTCCGAGCTGCCTGGGAGCTCTCGATCGGACGACACGCGGTGTTGCGCAGTGTCTTCGTCGGACAGGATCTTGCCGTGCCGCTTCAGGCCGTGTTGCGCGACACCGCGCTGCCATTCACGTTTCATGATTGGGAAGGTCTTTCGGCCGCCGAGCAGACGGCGCGACTGGCAGAATTGGAGCATGCCGAATGTGCACGCGGCTTCGATTTCGTGCGCGCGCCGCTCATGCGCCTGTGTCTTGTTAGGCTCGCCGGTCGCGACCATCGGTTCGTGTGGTGCTGCCATCATATCTTGTTTGACGGCTGGTCGATCCCGATTCTGCTGAACGAGGTATTCGCCGTCTATGGGGCGCTGCGCCGAGGTGAGCAGGCGCAACTGGCGCCTGCACCTCCATTCCGCGACTACATCTCCTGGCTGCAGCGCCAGGAGATACCGGCTGCAGAAGCCTATTGGCGCGAGCGCCTCGCCGGCTTCGACGCGCCGACCTCCCTTGGATTCGGGCATGCGGCAGGCGTGGCGTTCGACGGGGATCGTTATGCCGAGTACGACGAAGAGTTGCCGATCGCCCCGGAGGTGTTGGAGAGCTTCGCGCGCCGGCACCGGCTGACCCTCAACACGCTGGTGCAGGGGGCCTGGGCGCTGCTGCTCGGCCGCTACGGCGACAGCAATGACGTGGTGTTCGGCGTCACGGTGTCGGGCCGTCCGGCCGAGTTGCCTGAGGTGGAGCGTACGGTCGGGCTGTTCATCAACACCTTGCCGCTACGCGTGCCGTTGCCGAGCGAGGCGCGCGTGCTGGACGTTCTGGAGGAGGTACAGGCGCGGCAGAGCGAGCTGACCGACTATCAGTATAGTTCGCTTGCCGAGGTGCAGCGCTGGAGCGAGCTGCCGGCGGCAACGCCGCTGTTCGAGAGTATCGTGGTGTTCGAGAATTACCCGGACGAGATGTCTGCGGGAGGTGCGGATCATGCGGTCCGCGTTGATATGATCCGCGCGGTCAACCGCATCAACTATCCGCTCGCGCTGCAGGTCGCTGTCGGCGAGACGCTGGCGATGAAGATCATGTACGACGGCGGGCGATTTGACGGCGATGCGATCGCGCGTCTGGCCTGGCATTTGCAGCACTTGCTGAGCACGATCGTGGCCGATGCGGACCGGCCACTCTCGGCGCTGCCGCTATTGAGCGATGCCGAGCAGCAGCAGGTGGTGAGCGCATTCAACGCCACGGCGGCGGGTACTCCGCAAGGGCTATTGCATGAGCCGTTCGCGATCCAGGCGGCGCGCACGCCTGACAGAATCGCGCTGCGCTTTGCGGACGCCACCTTGAGCTACGGCGAGCTCGA
>NZ_JAUEZC010000014.1:0-80151 GCF_032489995.1 Bradyrhizobium sp. SZCCHNGR1005 | reverse complement strand
ATCGTCGGGTCCGGCACGGTCGCAGCGAGAGCCGTGGCCGTTATGGGACCAATACCGGGAATGGAGGACAACAACTTTGCCATCGGATTGGTTCGCTGGATGAGAGCCAGTTCACGCTCGATGGCCTCGACCTGCTGGTCCAATTCCTTCAGTCGGCTCACAAGAACAGCCAGTGCCAGACGAGCATTGGCTGGTAACGCCAGGGCCTCGTCATCCAACAAGTCCGCCAGACTATCCACCCGTTGCCGGCCTTGCCCGACAATGATTCCGAACTCAGCGAAGTGAGCTCGAACGGCACAAGCCGTCATGGTTCTCTGGCGGACCAGCAAGCCTCTTGCGCGATGAAGCATCAAAAAGCCCTGGCTCTCGACGCTCTTGATTGGGACGAACCTCATATTGGGGCGGGTGACCGCTTCGCAGATCGCGGCCGCATCAGCGGCGTCGTTCTTGGCTCCTCGCCGCACGTAAGGTTTTACATAGGCCGGCGGAATCAATCTCACTTCGTGTCCGAACCGCCGGATCTCGCGTGCCCAGTAGTGAGCAGTAGCGCAGGCCTCGATGCCGACCAGGCACGGCTCGAGTGACGAGAAGAACGACGCGATCTCGCCTCGCCGGAGGCGTTGGCGATTGATCACTTGGCCTTTTCTGTCAACCGCATGGACGTGGAAGACGTGCTTCGAAATGTCCAACCCAATCGTCGCGACTTCCATTGGTGAACTCCTCCTGTTAGCGGGTCCTGTACATCGACAGTATATCCCGGGCTGCGAAAGAGCGGGGCCGTCTTCCCCATCAACGGCCGCATGCGCGACGAGTTCCTGAACGAGACCCTGTTCTTCGGCCTCGACGACGCAAGGCGCAAGCTCGCTTCTTGGGTCGCCGACTACAACGGCGAGCGGCCGCACTCCTCGCTCAAATACCAGACGCCGGCGGCCTATGCCGCCAACCTCACCGCAACGGGCGATCGGCTGCGCAACCCCGACCAGCTCCGCCGATCGCCCGTTGCTCCACCCGCGCCAGTCGGCGTACAACCCAACAGGACTCTAACTGCGGCTGGATGAAACTTCGGTGGCAGGTCAGAGCGTCCCATTTTCCTAAGTTTACCCTCCAAAGGGCATCCAATAGGCTCACATCGCGAGGAACGACTGGCTTGGGAACAGGGCTATCATCGTCCACTCTCTCACTATTGAGTGCTGTCGGCCATCTATTTGGTTGGGCCCTCCATACCGCATATTCAAAAAGCGCGGCCATCAAGATTCCCATGAGGGTCAGAACCCATCCCCACCACGGAAGCCATCCGCTTGTCTCGGCTATCACGTCCCTCATTTTGGGAGCCCTATCGGCCCAAGGCTCAGGAAGGAGCTGAGAGACAAACAGGTCGTAAGATGCCAGAATCGGCCAAATGCCTAAGGCGATCTTGACCCACTTTCGGTCCAAGACCTTGCGCGCGACCTCAATTCGCTGAGAAAGCCAATCCATTCCGATTCCTTCCCAAGGGAGATTACCCTAGGAACGAAAACCCTCGAATGCCGCTGATAAGAGCCACCTAGGATTTCGGACCCCGGTGGCGTTTACGCCATAATATCGGACATTTGCACGAACATCGTCGAGCGGCGCCTTGGGCCACGAGCGGAGCTACCAGTTCTCCCGTTGGACCCAACCAGTTGCAATTGCGTCCGCCCAAGTGCGCATTCCCTTGCTGCGCGCGAGTTCGGCCATGGGCGCGCTATCGTAGGGCACGTGCCGGATGGTCGCGAGCCAGCCTTTTCTGGAGCGCTCCAAAATTGCGTAGCAAGCATGAGGCGTGCCGACCTCCACGACGTAAGGAACGGGCGTCCTTGCGTCGTAACCGGGCAATCCAACGCTGCCGGGATTTACGACAAGTCGTCCATCTCTCAGGCGAACAACTCTAGGAATGTGAGTGTGTCCGCACAGGATGACCTCGGCGTTGATCCCGTGGGCTTCGGGCTCGATGGCCTCGATTGGACTGGGACGCACCTCACCATCGCAAGTTATGTAGTCCAGCCAAAAGGCCGCGTCGTTCCTTGGCGACGCGTGGCATAAGAATACATGGTCCCTGTACACCAGCGTTGACGGCATGCTCGCTAGCCAATCGAAGTGCTGACGTTCAAGCTGTCGGAAATCGCTGCGAGCCGATGTGCCGGCCTGCAAGAGCTCGACGAGGATTCGATCCTGATCGCCCCGCACTGACGGAAAGTCTCGCTCAATCAGTAGGTCCGCTGTTCGGGCCGCCTCCAACGGACCGCTGACGTGATCTCCGAGGTTAACGACCTCGTTGATGCCGAGCGCGGCAATGTCGGCAAGTACGGCCTCAAGCGCCGCACTATTCCCGTGCACATCAGCGATTGCAGCAAATTTCATTTGGCCCTCCCATTCGAGATGGCCGACGACTCACGCAATGCGGAACGATGCAGGATGGAGGTCCTCTTTAGCTGCATTTTTAGAAGCGCCCGCAAGCTGAGTATCAAATCGGCGCTGGCGACAGCATTGCACAATCAACGCGGCGCAATCAAGCGATCACCACGAAGTCCGCCTTGGGGCCTTTTCGACGGTTTCAGCGAGGGGTGTCGGTTGATTGACGTCCGCTTTTGCCCGTAAGCGTCGAACCGGGCCGGGCCAGGAATGCCGTCGGGGTTGTGAGGCGCTTCCGAGAAGCTGGCAGCGAATGACTTCGCTTTTCCTTGGCTTGCATCGATCAGGCTATGGCCTCGCGTTAGGGATTCCACATCCTAACCGCACGCCAGCGCGCGCTGCGCTGCGGCCACGGCGCGGTCGACGTCGGAGGTGCTGGTCTGCCAGTTGCAGACGGAGACGCGCATGCAGCGTTGGCCGCGCCAGGTGGTGCCGCCGAAGAAGGCTTCGCCTGACGCGGTGATGCGTGCGGTGATCGCGTCGGTGCGGCGATCATGGTCCTCATCGGTTGCGCCTGGCTGCGGATCGAAGAAGCGGACGAGGCCCTGGTTGATCACGGGCTCCCACATCACCTGCGCGCCGGGCAGGCCGCCGATCCGCATCACCAGCGCATGGGCCTGCGCGCAGCAGCGATCGATCAGGTCGGCGACGCCGGTCCGGCCGAGCTGGCGCAGTGCCGCGTAGGTCGGAACGCCGCGGCCGCGCCGCGACCATTCTGGATTCCATTCGATCTGGTCGCGCGCATCGTCGACGAACTGGGTATAGCTGGTCCGGTGCGAGAAGGCGCTGCGATGAGCGTCCGGATCGGCGACGAAAGCATAGCCGCAGTCGAACGGCGTGTTCAGCCATTTGTGGCCGTCATTGGTCCAGGAGTCTGCTTCTTCCACGCCGCGCACGAGGTGGCGATGCTTTGGGCTCGCCGCGGCCCACAGGCCGAACGCGCCGTCGATGTGCACCCAGGCCCCTTGGTGGTGGGCGAGCGGGATCAGTTCGGCAAACGGATCGAAGGCACCGATGTTGAGGTCGCCGGCGTGCAGCACGACGATGGTCGGTTGCGGCGGCGTCGCTTCCAGGGCTTGCGCGAGCACATCGGGTTCGAGCTGGCCGCTGGGATTGCAAGGCAGGGCGGTGATTGCGCGCTTGCCCAGGCCCAGCATGCGGATCGCGCGCTCGACCGAACCATGCCGCTCGCTGCTGGTGAGGATACGGAGTTGCGGTGCCCCAGTGAGCCCTTGCTCTTCGACGTCCCAGCCGGCACGCTCGAGCAGCCGATGACGGGCGGCGGCGAGGCAAGTGAGGTGGGCCATCTGGGTGCCGGTGACGAACGCAAAGCTCGCCGTTGGCGGCAGGCCGAACAGGCTCTTCAGCCACATGCCCGCGACCTCCTCGATCACGGCTTCGGCCGGCGCACAGGCATGGATGGCGGCGTTCTGGTCCCAGGTCGACACCAGCCAATCGGCCGCGAGCGCGGCGGGCAGGGTGCCGCCGATGACCCAGCCGAAGAAGCGTCCGCTGGTGCAGCCGAGCAGGCCGCCTTCGGCATCGCGCACGAGATCGTCGATCACCTCGGCCGCATCGGTGCCGCGCTCCGGCAATGGCCGGGCGAAGCGGGCGCGAAGCTCGGCAAGGCCTGCCGTCGCATTGACGGGGCTCACCTCGGCCTTCGAGAGGTGACCGAGCGCGTGCGCGAAGGCGCGCTGCAAAGCCGGACTGAAGGGGGCGCCACTCGACATCGTCATCTCTTGTACGGTCTCTTGCAAGCTGATGCGGATCGCGCTTGAGATAGCATCGCGGTCCAATCGGGGCTCGCCGGAATCGGACTCCGTCCTGCCGCGATGCTGGAGAGCGATCATGCTCGATGCGAAGGAATGCGAACGCGCGCGGGTGGCGCGGGATCGGCACTACGACGGCCGCTTCTTCATCGGCGTCAGGACCACCAGGATCTATTGCCGTCCGGTTTGCCCGGTGCGGCCGGCGAAAGCCGGCAATGTCAGCTTCTATCCGTCCGCTGCGGCGGCAGAGGCAGCCGGCTTCCGTCCTTGCCTGCGCTGCCGGCCCGAAACCGCACCGTTCTCACCAGCGTGGCAGGGCACGCGGACCACGGTCGCACGCGCGTTGCGCCTGATCGATCGCGGCGCGCTCGACGAAGCGAGTGTCGAGGATCTGGCGGCGCGTCTGGGCATTGGAGCCCGCCATCTCAACCGGCTGTTTCAGCGGCACCTTGATGCAAGCCCGGTGCAGGTCGCGCAGACCGCGCGCGTGCAGCGTGCCAAGCGCCTGCTCGACGAGACCGATTGGCCGATGACGGCCATCGCGTTGCAGGCCGGCTTCGGCAGCCTGCGACGCTTCAACGCGGTGTTCGCCGCGGTCTATCGGCGCCCGCCCGGAGAGATCAGGAGGGCGCACCGGAGCTGATCCGCGTTTCATGATAGCGCGGTTGATAACGCGGAGAGCCGCGTCTCATCAATGAATGATCTTCACCGCCAGCTCCGGCCGCCGTCCGCGCACTCCGCCACCCGTCCACCTGAATGCATGCAGGCGCGATAGAGTGATGGCTCGACGAAGCGGCCGGCCCAGATGCCGCGGCCGGCGCGGCGCGCCGCCAGCTGGTCGGCGGTGTAGGCGCCGTGCGAATATTGCGGTTCCTCGACGGCGAACCCGCGCGACACCAGCATCTGGCCGAGATCGATGCGACCGACCATGCAGCGGGCGACGATGCGGCCGTAACGATCGCCGTCCAAGGGCGTGCAGCGCACGGTCTTTGCCTTGGTGAAATTGTAAAGCGCAAGCGCGGCCTGCTGGCCGCAACGATAGGGCCGTCGGTCGCGGCCGCGGCAGAGTTGCGTGCTCTCGGGCGCATCGACGCCCCACAGCCGGATGCGATCGTCATGGATGTCGAGCGTGTCGCCATCGACCACGCTGGCTTGGCCGATCAGATCGCGGCCGATCAGGTCGCGCGCGTGGGCCGGCAGCACATGGAGGGCGAGGACGAAGGCGCAAGCGAGGCGCTTCAATTGGTCGTACAAGATGGTCCCTCGATTTGGCGCAGTGCTCCGCGGCGGGCGGCAATGGCGGCCCGCCTGAGACGTCGAATCAGTCTTTTGATGTGTCTGATGTGTCGTTCCGAATGCGGCCGATTTCCCATTCGGACCGGGCAGGTCTTACATGCAGGGCTGTCAGCGCTGGAAGCTCAGCTTCTCGAGCCGCGCATGGCGCGCCAGCGCATGCGCGATCAGCCTGTTCAGCAGCTCGGGTTGGGGCAGGCCGGTGGCCTCCCACATCTTCGGATACATGCTGATATTGGTGAAGCCCGGCAGCGTGTTGACCTCGTTGACGTAGACGTCGCCGCCGCTGACGAAGAAATCGACGCGCGCCAATCCCTCGCAGCACAACACGCCGAACACCTCGACCGCGAGCTTCCGGATGCGTTCGGCCAAAGCGGGGTCCAGCTGCGCCGGAACGTGCAGCGAGGCACCGCCGGCGTCGGTGTACTTCGCCTCATAGGAATAGAAGCCGTGTTGCCCGGCCGGGACGATCTCGCCGAGCTCGGAGGCGCTAACCTTGCCGTCGGCATCCTCCAGCACCGCGCATTCGATCTCGCGCACCGGCGCGATGCCGCGCTCGATCAGGATCTTGCCGTCGTAGCGGAACGCAAGGTTGCAGCTGGCCGCGAATTCCTCGGCGGTCCCCGCTTTGGAGATGCCGACGGAGGAGCCGAGATTGGCGGGCTTGACGAACAGCTCACGCGCGCCGGTCGCGCGAGCCGCATCTTCGTAAGTGACTGGCGCCGCGGCGGTCATCGTGATGTACGGCACGATCGGCAGGCCGGCATCCCGCAGCAGGCGCTTGGCGACGTCCTTGTCCATCGACGCCGCCGATCCCATCACGCGCGCGCCGACATAGGCGACGTCGGCGAGTTCGAGCGCGCCCTGCACGGTGCCGTCCTCGCCGTTGGGGCCGTGCAGCACCGGAAAGACGACATCGAACGCGGCAAGCTCGCGCATGCCGGCCGCCCCCTTTTCGACCACCAGCGCGCGGCCCCGTCCACCCGGCAGCAGCACCAGATCGGGCCCGTCGGGTGGGATCACCAGGGCCGGGCTCGCCTTGTCATTGGCCGCATCGGCGATGACCCAGCGGCCGTCGCCGGTGATCCCGACCAGCGTGATCTCGTAGCGATCCGGGTCGAGCGAACGGTAGATGTTGGCGGCAGACGCCCGGGAGACATCGTGCTCCGCGGAGCGTCCGCCGAACAGGATCGCGACTCTCGTCTTGCGCTGTGCCATCGGTTTCTTCCGGATTGCGGCGGATGTCATGCAAGGGCCTGTTTATAGGGGAACGATTTGCGCCGCAATCGGCGCTGCGTGATCCCTTTGCCCGCGAGATGCGCGGGTGCTAATCTTACTCCATGATGACGACCTCCCATATCGCCTCGGTCTTCTTCCTGAGACGCTGACGTCGGCGCCTGCGCGACGCAGGCGGTGCAGCGGCGCGGGGCCGACCGGCGTGCCTCGCGTCAGACCACATAGACCCGGCCCGCCGGTCGCTGCACAGCGACGGTGCTTGGCTTCGAGCGGTATGAGGATTCTCCATATGAATAGTGATGAGACCACGCGTGCGCTATCGTCTGCGCAGATCATGCAATTTGTTCGCGACGGCTTCATTCGCGTCGAGAACGCTTTTTCCAGCGAGCTTGCGGCTGTTTGCAGGGCGATCCTATGGCGCGATCTGCCTTGCGCGCCGGATGATCCGTCGAGCTGGACGCGTCCGGTGATCCGGCTCGGCTATTATGGCGACGAGCCGTTCGCTTGCGCGGTGAACAGCCCCGTGCTGCATGCGGCGTTCGATCAGCTGGTGGGCGTCGGACGCTGGCGGCCGCGCCACAACCTCGGCACCTTCCCGGTGCGGTTTCCACATGCTGACGATCCCGGCGATGCGGGCTGGCACATCGATGTCAGCTTTCCCGGGCCGAGCAGCAGCTGGGACGAACGGCGTGATTTCTCCGATTGGCGCGCCAACGTGACCTCGAAAGGGCGGGCGCTGTTGATGCTGTTCCTGTTCTCCGACATCGGCGAGGACGATGCCCCGACGAGGATCAAGCCCGGATCGCATCGCGACGTCGCACGACGTCTCGCACCGGCCGGAGACGGGGGGCTGTCGCTCGGCACGCTCGGTCCGTTCTGCGCGGGGCTGCGGCGGACCGAGGTGCTCGCCACCGGCAAAGCGGGCGATGTCTATCTCTGCCATCCGTTCCTGGTGCATGCGGCGCAGATGCATCGGGGCAGGGCGCCCCGCTTTCTGGCGCAGCCGCCGTTGCATCCGGCCGAGCCGCTGCGGCTGGACCGGCCGGATGAGGAGACATCTCCGGTCGAGCGCGCAATCCGGGAGGCGCTGCACGAGTCCGAATAGTGCGGTGACGGCTCACCCTGCCGGCACGATCTGGCGTGCCGGCAAGGTCATCGCGATGACGCCGATGAGCACGAAGGCGAGCCCGAGCCACGCCGTCGGCGACAGCTGCTCGCCCAGCGCGACGATGCCGATTGTGACCCCAATCGGCACCCGCAAGTAGGACTGTGCGGTGGCGCCGACCGAGCCGAGCGTCTGCAGGAGGCGGAAATAGATCACCAGCGCGAGCGCGGTTGAAAACACCGACAGGGCGAGCAGCGCGACGATCGACTGCCGCGAAGGCGCGAGCGTCCAGGGATGATCGACGAGGAGGGCGAGCGGGATGAGCACGGCGCTGCCGGATAGCAGCGAGCCGGCAGCGGGCAGCATCGGGTCGAAGCCCTTGAAGCTTTTGCCGACGATCGCGGCACCCGCATAGCAGACGGTGGCGGCGACGATCGCAAGCTGCGCCAGCAGCGCGTGACCGATCTCCGAAAGCGCTTGCACGCCGATGATCAGGCAGATGCCGATCAGCCCCGCCACCACGCCGACGAGCTTGCGCGGGCTCACCGGCTCATGATGCGTCACGCAAGCGGTCAGGAGGAAGGTGAAGATCGGCGAGGTCGAGTTCAGGATGGTGGCAAGGCCGGCGTCGGTCACCTGTTCGGCCCAGGCGATCAGCGTGAACGGCACCACGCTGTTGAGCCCGGCCTGGACCGCGAAGCGCCGCCACGTCGCGGCATCGCGTGGCCAGGCGACGCCGCGGGCGCGGATGAGACCTGCGAGCACAAGGCCCGCGATCAGCGTGCGCGCCGCGATCAACGTGACCGGCGGGATGGTCTCGACCCCGATCCGGATGAAGGTGTAGGACGCGCCCCACAGCGCGGAGAGCGCAAGCAGGAGCGCGAGCTCGCGCGGAAGGGAGGATTGGTCGGACATGGTCGTGGCGATCGTTGGCTGCGGTGGCCGAGCAATAGCCGCCCGTGCTGTCGCAACGCTTCGATGCCGATCGAATATTATCGGTGAGCACGCTTCCGCCTTCGCTCATCGAGCTTCGGCGGACAAGTCGCTTTGCCCACCCTACCAAACTGTTTGTTCATCGTCATTGCGAGGAGCCGAAGGCGACGAAGCAATCCAGGCTTCCTTCGAAGGGGCTGGATTGCTTCGCTTCGCTCGCAATGACGGGCTGAGAGCGGCCGCCGTGACTTTGCTGAGCGATCAGTCCAACTAACCCGCCGGCATGCTCTTCTCGACCAGCCGCACCCAGTAGGAGGCGCCGTGGGTCAGGACGTCGTCGTTGAAGCGGTAGGCCGGGTGATGCAGTTCGGCGCCCTCGCCGATGCCGAGGAAGACGAATGCGCCGGGGCGCTCCTCCAGCATGAAGGCGAAATCCTCGCCGCCCATCCGCGGCAGGGCCTGGTCGTTGACGCGCTCGGGACCGGCGATGTCACGGGCGACATCGGCCGCGAACGCCGCCTGCCGCGCATGGTTCATCGTCACCGGATACATCCGCGTGTAGATGGTCTCGGCTGAGCCGCCATAGGCCCGCGCGGTGGCATCGGCAACTTCGGCGATGCGCCGCTCGACGAGATCGCGGATCTCCGGATCGAGCGTGCGCACCGTGCCCTTCATCTCCACCGTCTCGGGGATGACGTTGAAGGTGGTGCCGCCGTGGAAGGCGCAGATCGAGATCACGGCTGATTTCAGCGGATCGACGTTGCGCGCCACGATCGACTGCAGCGCGCCGACGATCTGGGCACCGATCAGGATGCTGTCGACCGCCTTGTGCGGGCCGGCGCCGCCATGGCCGCCCTTGCCGGTGACCTTGATCTCGATCGCATCGGCGGAGGCGAGCATCGCGCCCGGTGAGAGCGTGAAATGGCCTGCCGGCAGGCCGGGCATGTTGTGCATGCCATAGACTTCCTGGATGCCCCAGCGCGTCATCAACCCGTCGTCGATCATGGCCTTGCCGCCGGCGCCGCCTTCCTCGGCCGGCTGGAAGATCACGATCACGGTGCCGTCGAAATTGCGGGTCTCGGCGAGATGCTTGGCGGCGCCGAGCAGCATCGTGGTGTGGCCGTCATGGCCGCAGGCATGCATCACGCCGGGCGTTTTCGACGCATAGGGAACGCCGGAGGTCTCCAAGATCGGCAGCGCGTCCATATCGGCACGCAGGCCGATGGTGCGGCCGGAGGCGGTGTTGCGGCCGCGGATCACGCCGACCACGCCGGTGCGGCCGATCCCGGTCACCACCTCGTCGCAGCCGAAGGCGCGCAGCTTGTCGGCGACGATGCTGGCGGTGCGATGCACCTCGTAGAGCAACTCGGGATGTTCATGGAAATCGTGGCGCCAGGCGGCCATGTCGTCGGCGAGCGCGGCGATGCTGTTGATGATGGGCACGAGAGAAACAACTCACTGTCTGGACGGAGAAGCGCGCAAGAGCGCGCGTTCGAATGCGACGGCCAACTATGACCCGGCGTCGCAGACGATGCAAGTTTCAGACCGCGCGGCTGTGCCGGAAGCGGGGCCTCAGGCGGGTGAAGGCGGCGTCACCCGCGGATATTTGTTCTCGGGCGGAACGATCAGCCGCAGCGCTCGCAGCCGCGGCTCCCGCCAGTCCATGATCAAGGCCCCGCAGACCGCACATTCGGCGCGTTCCGGCGTTGCCGCCGCCGACAGCGATTCCGCGACCTCGTAAGAGGCTCCGCAATTCGGACAGCTCACGCTGAAGATTTTCATCGCCATCGTCTCCGGTTCCGACGTTCGCGCCACCTCGCGGCATCTGCGTTCTGCGAACTTCGGAATCATAGCGGCACGAACAGATCATTTGATCCTCGTGGGGCATCGAATTCGAAAGTTCCGCTGAAGCGCGGCTGGCAGCTGATAGGAACCTCAACTTCGCCGCGCGCGCATTGAACTCGATCAATGTGCGGATGAACAATTGGCGATTCAGCCGCAGCAGATGGCAGCGCCGTTGCGGCGGTCAGGACGCCGCGTCGTCCGACCAGGGCGTCGTGGCGTGTTTGAAGCTGCGCCACGCCTTGCGCAGGGGCCCTTCGACCCCGAGCATGGCATGGGCCTGCCAGCCGGTGATCGCGGCGGCGGCGATTGCGCCGTCGGTCGATTCCATGCCGAGCCCGGACAAGAGGCCCGCGGTCACGGCCATGTCGTTGTAGTGGCCGAGTTGCTCCTGCAGGCCGGCGAGCTTCTCGGAATATTTCTTGGTGGCTTTGCGCTCGGCGAAGAAGGGCAGCAGGAAATCGACGCTGTAGCGCAGCTTCTTCAAGGCGAGGCGCACCCTGTGGCGCTGCTCCGGCGGCAGCGATTTGAAATGCCGTCCGCGCTTCAGCAACTTCTGATGCCGCTCCGACAGGATATGGCCGGCGAAGCCGATCGCGGGCTCGGCCAATTGCCCGAGCGTCTCCGGCGAGACGTCGCTGCGCCAGCCGCGGCTCTCGATCCATTCGCCGAGGCCGAGCAGGAAGATCGCGCAGCGCCGCTCGGACAGCGCGTGGCGCAGCCTGCGATAGCCGAGACTGCGCTGCCGCTCGGCGAGCTCGCGCAAGCTGTCGAACCCCGCCACGGTGGGGCAGTTTTCGGCGATGGCGGGCAGGGTGGAGGTCAGGAACACGTCCCAGTCGCGCGCCGCGGAGAGACTTTGCGCGAGCCATCTCGCATCCGCAAGCAGGCCGGCGAGCCTGCCGTTGCCGCCGACCGAATGCATCAGATGCAGCGCCGCGCGCAGCCGGCGCAGCGACACGCGCAGCTGGTGCACGCCTTCCGGATCGCGGCCGTCTTCGGCCGCCGGCACCGCCTGGAGCAGATGGTGGAAGCAGCCGCGCAGGATGATGGCGAAGGTCTCGTCGAGCGACACCGCCGGATCGAAATGCAGCTTGCGCGGCTTCTCCGCGCCCGGTGGTTCGTCCGCGGCAAGGTCATAGCCGCGCGCCGACTTGCTGCGGATCGATGGACGCAGCCGGTCGTGCTCGGCGAGCCGGAGCGCGATCTCGTAGATCGCCGCGGTGCTGCCGCTCTTCAACTCCAGCTCGATCTCGCTGACCGGCAGGCTGCGCTCGCCTGCGATCAGCGCGCCATGATCGAACGCGATCTCGACCGTGCCGGACGGCAGCTCGATGATGCGCTGGTGACGATGGACGTCGGTCACGAACACGGTCTCGAGCGGGGCGGCTTGCAGTTCCTCCCGCAACTCTTCCGGAATGAGCGGCGTCGCCAGCGCGAGGTCCGGCGCGAGCGAGGGCACCGCGGCCTCCCATTCGGCGCGGCGCAGCGGATCGCCGGTGCGCTGCGCCTTCACCGTTTGCACGAAGCGCGCGCCACTCTGGCGCACCCGCAGGCTCAGGCCATTGCGCCACAGCGTGCGCTCCGGCGTGTCGTAATAGACCGATTTCAGATGCTTGCGCGCGCCCCTGTTGCGCGCATGCGCCGCGATGATCGCCGCGTTGTTGAAGCCCGCCAGCTGATCCGCATCGACCAGCAGCTTGAGCTCGATCTCGCTGCCGGGAGCAGCGACATTCGGCCGCACGACATCGGTGGACGTTGGAGATGTTGCCGCATCCGGCGTCGTTGTGTCGGTCGCCGCCGCTGCAGTAGCCGTGTTGTCCTGTTTCACCGCAGCGATATCCGTGTCGGCCGCAGCACCGTTTGGGCGCGGAGGACTATCAGGTCCGGGAGCAGCACGCAGGCTGTCGCGGACCGATGCTGTCGCATCAGAATCCGGCATGCTCAGTCTGTAACAGTTTGATGACAATCGCCCATAGCTATAGTCGATATGCCTGCAAAGTAACAGAAGAAAACCTTGCAGCGGATGACAGCTGCAATGCAGGGTGTATCCTCGCGAGGTGGCGCGCTTTTTGCTAACTGCTTCAGCGCGATAGGCTGGAGCCCGCGGCTCACTTGCGAGCGAATGGCGCGAATGCGTGCAGGCACAATGCACAGCAGGCCCATCAAAATCCTGTGCCGAGCCGGCTCTTCGCCCTTGCTCGGGCCTTGCGCATGCACGGAACCCGACCTCGCCTTCGGAGATTTCATCTCGGAACGCATGCGCCGGATCTCACGTGCATGTCCTCGGATCGCACGGAGTCGGGAATGACGAGTGGAGCGGAGGCGAGCGTCACCGATCGGCCGAATGCGGGCAACTCGTCACCTTCACGCCGGCGCGCTTTTCGGTGCGGCCGACGGCGATCAATGTGTTCGTGCCAGCTCACGCAATCATGATCGGCGGCACGAGGCCAATCATCACAGCGCGCGCCGTCTGCGTGCGCCGGGCCACATCCGCGCCAGCGTCTCGTCCTGCTTGATCAGCGCATGCCAGAGCGTCGCCGCAACATGCAGGGCAACCACGGCATAGACGAAGTAGGCGAGGGTACCGTGCGCGATCTCGCCGGCATGCGCGATCTCTTTGTCGCCGGCGAACAGGCGCGGCCAGCTGAAGGTGCCGAAATATTTCAGCGAGTAGCCGCCGGCGGAGGAGAACATGTAGCCGGTGACCGGCATCGCGAACAGGATGAGATAGAGCGCCCAGTGATTGAGGCGGCTGGCGAGCCGCACCAGCGGCCCGAACGATGTCGGCTCGGGCGGCGCCGTTGTTGCCGCGCGCACCATTACCCTCAGGATGGCAAGGACAAACAGCGTCACGCCGAGCGACTTGTGCAGCTCCAGGAGTTCGCGCCTGGGCGAAGTGCCCGGCGGCTGCAGCCCGCAATAGAGTCCGATCAGCATGGCCGCGATGAACAGCGCCGCGGTGGCCCAATGTATCCAGCGCAGCAACGGATCGTAGGCGGCGGTCTCCGACGTCATGGCATCCTCAACATCAATGAGTCTGCGCGGAGCCATAATGCGCCGGCAGCGACAAGTCGAAGTGTCAGAGGTCGACGAGGCGTCGTCGGACAACCTGTCGCAGGTGTTTTGCCGTCACATTCGGGTGATCACGTCGGGCCGCGAGGTGAGCCGGTCAAGGGACTGCACCATGCGCTTGCCTTGGTCTGCCTTGGAATGACTGCACCGCCGATCGGCTTAGCCCACTTTGGCGTTCTTCTTCGCTCGATGCCCTTCGCCTGGTTTTCCTTCGGCCGCCGCCGCATGGTATTTCCGGCGGATCTCCGCGATGTCGACGCGCGCCGGCGGCAACTTCAACCCCATCTCGTTGATGGTATCGCTGACGATCTGCGAGATCGCGAGATTGCGGAACCATTTGTGATTCGATGGAATGACATACCAGGGCGCGTGCTTGGAGCCCGTCGCCGCCATCGCTTCTTCATAAGCCTCGATGTATTGCGGCCACAGCTCGCGTTCCGAGTAGTCGCTTTCACTGATTTTCCAGTTGCGGGACGGATCGTCGAGCCGCTGCTTGAAGCGGGCCAGTTGCTCTTCCGGGCTGATATGGAGATAGAATTTCAGGATAGTGGTGCCGTTCTGGGACAGCATCGACTCGAAGTCGTTGATGAGGTCATAGCGCTTCGACCACACCGATTCGGGGACGAGCTTGTGCACCCGTACGACGAGAACATCCTCGTAGTAGGACCGGTTGAACACCACCACTTCGCCCTTGCCCGGCGTTCGCAGGTGGGCACGCCAGAGGAAGTCATGAGCGGCCTCGTCTCTGCTCGGCTGCTTGAATCCGAACACGGACGTTCCTTGCGGATTCATTCCGCTGAACAAGTGTCGAATGACACCATCCTTGCCCGCCGCATCCAGCGCCTGCAGCACCACCAGCAGGGATTTGTTGCCATCGGCGTAAAGCAGATATTGCAATTTATCCATGCTCTCGACATGGGCCTGGATCTCGGGAAGCGCCTTCTCGTGCGACTCGTGTTTCCCGGTGTAGGAGGCATCGATTTTCGACAGGCGCGGCTTCTCACCGCGCTCGACTGCAAACTTCTTGCGATAATCCATGTTGCTGCTCCAGATTTACGCGGCCGCGTGCGACCGCAACGGCTGGTTCACAATACTGGCGCTGCTGACCTGCCGGGAGGTCCGGTAGCTTGCGAAGCGCTCGGTGATCAATCGGACACCGCCCAGCACGAACATCCAGGCGAGGCTGTACGCCCACACCCACCCGATCAGGGACCAGCTGATTGCGGGAACGAGCCAGCCGAAGCGGCACATCAGCATCGCCAGCAATTGGGTCGCCACGATCGCGCCGATCAGCGGCATCGCCGGGAATGGCGGCGTAAAGAACCAGCGCTCGGTGCGGGTCACGAACAGCAGCAAATGGCCGCCCACGACGAGCTGCAGGAACAGGATGGTCTGCAGCTGCCCCGCGGTTGCCACTCCAAAATACGGCTGCAAGTGAGGATGCGAAAGCACCCTGGTGCCGATCAACAGCAGGCCAAACGATTCGATGATGGAAAACAATCCCAGCACCGCCGCTACCCCAAGCAGCCGAGGCATCTGCCAGCGGATCGGCTTTTCGCTCACCGCCGTGTTGTCGTAGGCGATGGTCATGATCGGCACGTCGTCGAGTAGCGACATGATGACGATCATGACGGCGGTCAGCGGCGCGAAGTCGAGAAAGATGGTGGACAGCACGACCAGGAACATGATGTCCATCGTCAACGCGACCCGGTAGATCGTATAGCTCGTGATCCGTCCGAAGATGCGTCGCGCCTCGTCGATCGCGTTATTGATCACCGACAGGCCGGGGGCGGTGAGGATCAGGGCGGCGGCGCCGCGCGCCGCGTCGGTCGCGCCGGAGACGGCCGTGCCGCAATCGGCTTGCTTCAGCGCGGGCGCGTCATTGACGCCGTCTCCGGTCATCGCGACGAGGTGGCCGCGTGCCTGCAGTGCCTTCACGATCGCGTATTTGTGTTCCGGGAAGACGCGCGCGAACCCGTCGGCCCGTTCAATCGCGGCGGCGATGTCCGGCGGCACGTTGTTCGGATCCATATTTTTCGGAAACGCATCGGCCGCCGGGATGATGTGTGTGCCCATGCCGAGCTGCCGTGCGGTCTCGATCGCAATCGCGGTGTCGTCGCCCGTCACCATCTTGACACGCACGCCTTTTGCGTTCGCCAGGTCGATCGTAGCCTTTGAATCGTCGCGTGGCGGATCGAACATCGGCAGAATGCCGAGCAGCGACCAGCTCTTGCCTCCGTCTTCGGATCGAGCCACGCCGAGGGCCCGCGACCCCTTTGCGGCGAGTTCGTCCACGGTTCTCTTAACTTGCTGCACGATGTCAGCAGAGGGGCTCGCGACCTCGACGATGACCTGCGGCGCTCCCTTTGTTACGACGAGCGTCTTCCCCTGGCCGTCGACGATCGTCGCCTCGGTTCGCTTGGTCACCGGGTCGAACGGAACAAATTTCACCTGCCTGCAGGATTTCAGACGGCGCTGATCCCTCAGGGCGCCGATTACTGCGGTATCGATCGCGTCGGCATCTTCGATCTTCGAGGCCAGTGCTGCGGCTAAAATGCAGTCCTGACCATCGCTGGCGGAAAACAGGATTGGTTCGCCGAGGGTGAGCTGGTTCTTGGTCAGGGTTCCCGTCTTGTCGGAGCACAAGATGTCGACCCCGGCCATTTCCTCGATCGCGGAGAGCTTGGAGACGATCGCCTTTTCCTTCGACAGGGCGAGCGCGCCGAGGGCCATCGTAATGGAGAACACGGCGGGCATGGCGACGGGAATCGAGGCCGCCAGCAAGACCAGTACGAACTGCAAGATCCGAAGCGCGTCGGCCAGCCCCCAATCGTCGGCGATCACGATGTCATGGTAGACCCTGACCGAGATCATGATCAGCGCCAAGGTCACCGCGACCACGATGAGAAAGTTCCCGATTTCAAACATCGCCTTTTGCGCGTGGCTGATTGCGCCCGCGCGAGCGACCAACTGCGCGGTCCGGCCGAAGAAGGTGTTGGCGCCGGTTGCTATGACGACCCCTTGCATCTCCCCCTGCTTGACCACGCTGCCGGAATAGGCCTCGTCTCCGACCTTCTTCGTCACCGGCAGGGATTCTCCGGTCAGCGCCGCCTGATCGATCGACGCATAGTCTCCGCCGATGAGGCGAAGGTCGGCGGGAACGATGATGCCCAGCCGCACATTGACGACATCGCCCGGAACGAGCGTGGCGGCTTGGACCGTCTGCCACTTGCCATCGCGCAGTGCCGTGGCTTTCGGAGCAAGACCTTTCTTGAGGGCGGCCAACGCGTTGGAAGCCTTGTGATCCTGCCAGAACTCCAATCCGGCGTTGAAGATCAGCAGGCCGCCAATGATCGTAAAGTCGTCCCAATGACCGATGATGGCCGAGACGATCGCTGCCGCCTCGATCATGTAAGCGATCGGCCCCGTGAAATATTTGAGGACGCGGCGCGCTAGGCTGGGTTCCTTGTCGACGATGGCATTGGGGCCATATTGGGCAAGCCGCTTCTGCGCCTCGGCGCTGCTAAGTCCTCGGCTCGATTGAACCCCGAGCGCCGTCAACACGTTTTCAATCGGCGCTTTTTCGAGATCGTCTGCGGGATTCGCCATAACCACGGACGGTGAGTCAGTCGACTGCAAAGCGAGGGTGGGCATGAACTCCTCCGCCGTTCCAGTGTCAGGCCGCTGCCGGCAATCTCGATCCTATGATCTCAACCCGATTTTTCGTCGCAAAATATCACATCCTGAATGCAACTTCAGGTTTTGAGTGCCTGCCTTGACTTGTGTCAAGTCCCTCTGGATGCCGGCTTCCTGTTTTGCATGCCTTATTGCCTGTGCAGATCGACTGCGGAGGGATGATCTTGAGGCAGGAAGTTTCGGCAGCGCAAACAGCAGTTGGTGCCGCTGCGTTGGTCCGCTACGTCATCAATTTCGGAGAGCCAATTGCGCCGTGAACGATGACCTGCGCGACGGCGACGCTAAGCTCGATGCGCGCCGGCTCGCACAGGAGGCGCAATGCCGGCGGCCGTTCAAGGTCAGGCAATACAATTGTGAGGACGCGGGCTGGGCCGCGTCCGATTCGTCGTCCAAACAGGGCGTTGTGCGAGGAAGAGGCCTTACGCTTCCCCGAACACGCGCCTGAAGATCGTGTCGACGTGCTTCAGGTGATAGCCGAGGTCGAACTGCTCGTCGATGTCCGCGTCGGTAAGATACTTCTTCACGTCGGCGTCGTTCTTCAGCAGCGTCTTGAAGTCGCCTTCGCCGCGCCAGACCGGCATGGCGTTGCGCTGTACGAGCCTGTAGGCGTCCTCCCGGCTGGCGCCCTTCTGTGTCAGTGCGATCAGCACGCGTTGCGAATGGACGAGGCCGCCGAGCCTGTCGAGGTTCTTCGCCATGTTGGCGGGGTAGACCAGCAGCTTCTCGATCAGCCCGGCGAGTCGCACCAGCGCAAAATCGAGCGTCACGGTCGCATCGGGGCCGATCATCCTTTCGACCGAGGAGTGCGAAATGTCGCGCTCATGCCAGAGCACGACGTCCTCGAGGGCGGGCGTCACGTAGGCGCGCACCATGCGCGACAGCCCGGTGAGGTTCTCCGACAGCACCGGATTGCGCTTGTGCGGCATCGCGGAGGAGCCCTTCTGCCCCTCGGAGAAGAACTCCTCGGCTTCCAGCACTTCGGTGCGCTGCAGATGCCGGATCTCGGTGGCGAGCCGTTCGACGGAGGAGGCGATCACGCCGAGCGTCGCAAAATACATCGCGTGGCGGTCGCGCGGGATGACTTGCGTCGAGATCGGCTCAGGCGTGAGGCCCATCGCCTTTGCGACGTGCTCTTCCACCCGCGGATCGATCTGCGCGAAGGTGCCGACGGCGCCCGAGATCGCGCAGGTCGCGATCTCCTTGCGCGCGGCGACCAGCCGGTCACGGGCGCGGGAGAATTCGGCATAGGCGTAAGCAAGCTTCAGCCCGAACGTGACCGGCTCGGCGTGGATGCCGTGGGAGCGGCCGATGCTCGGCGTCATCTTGTGCTCGAAGGCGCGCTTTTTCAGCGCGGCCAGCAGGCGGTCGAGGTCGGCGAGCAGGAGGTCGGCGGCACGGGTGAGCTGGACGTTGAGGCAGGTGTCGAGGACGTCCGACGACGTCATGCCCTGGTGCACGAAGCGCGCCTCGGGGCCGACGATCTCGGCGAGATGGGTCAGGAAGGCGATGACGTCATGCTTGGTCTCGCGCTCGATCTCGTCGATCCGTGCGACGTCGAAGGTCGCGTCCTTGGCCTTGGCCCAGATGGTCTTGGCGGCCTCTTTGGGGATCACACCCAATTCCGCCAGCGCGTCCGCCGCATGTGCCTCGATCTCGAACCAGATCTTGAACCGGGTCTGCGGCTCCCAGATCGCGGCCATTTCGGGACGGGTATAGCGGGGGATCATCGCAAGCACTCCAGAGAGGCCAGCGGGGCCTTTCAGGCACTCCCGCCGGATTGTTTTTACGCCGCGCTTTAGCAGAGCGGGTTTGGCGAGACAAATACGGCGGTCCAAACAGGAGAGGAAAGACCGCTTCGTATCATAATACCATTATGCCGAAAATTGAGTAACAGATATTGAAATCTGTCAGCGCGAGATGCTATATCAGTCTCCCAAGATGCCGTCACCGGTGTCACCCGCGCCTGCTGGCCATCGACCAGCGGTGAAGGGAGCTGCAAGGACCTCCTCGATGAAGATTGCAAAGCTTTTTCCCAATTCACAATTCGAGCATTGGCTCAATGAGCAGGTGGCTCGTCACCTGGAAGCTCAGGCCGCGACGTTCCGGCCGGCACATCGCCAGGAAATACCGGACTTGATACCGGACTTGAGCCAGGTCGAGGCCTATCCGGCAAAAGAGGACATGGTGCGCGCATGAACGAGGCCGTGGTTCTGACATCCGAGCGAATCCTCGAAGTGACCGAGGATGTGCTGCGCCGCTATGGGCTCGCCAAGGCCACCGTGGTGGACGTGGCGCGGGCGCTCGATGTCAGCCACGGCAGCGTCTACCGGCACTTTCCCAGCAAGGCCTCGCTCCGCGAGGCGGTCGCGAAGCGCTGGCTCGATCGTGTCAGCGCCCCCTTGGCGCAGATCACTGCGGAGCCGGGGCCGGCGCCCCTGAAGCTGGAGCGCTGGCTGCGAGAGCTGGTCGACGCCAAATGCAGGCGAGTGTCTGAAGATCCCGAGATGTTCACGACCTACCTGACCTTGGCGCGCGAGGCGTGCAAAGTCGTGAAGGGGCATAAGGAGCAACTGGTCGCCCAGGTCGAGCAGATCCTGTCCGAGGGGGTCGAGCAGGGCACGTTCCGGATCGACGACGTCAAAGCTACAGCCGGCGCGATCTTCGATGCCACCAGCCGTTTCCATCATCCGGCCCATGCCGACGAATGGAAGGATCCGGCGATCAAGGGCCGGTTGGACGCCGTGCTGACGCTCGTGCTCCGTGGCCTGGAGGCTGCGCCACACTAGCACATCGCGGCATTACGGCGCGAGCACCACAAGAATAAATAAGATTGCTTCGCCGCCATCTCTCCAATCAAAACGCGGCGCCGGCCCTCTAAGCTCCAAGGAGCCGCAGGGGGGACAAACTGGAGTGCCATTCGTCAATCCGATCCGCGGATGATTTCAGCAATATTCTTTCTCGCGTGTATTGCGGCTCTGGAACCCGAACAGGTAGTCTTCGAAGAGATATAAAATCGGCGGGGCGGTGGGGCCGATGCGTTTCCGGGTGCCGGAGTTCTTCTTGGGTGTCTTATTCGCCGTGGCCATTTTTGGCATCGGCATGCTTTTTGAGCGGAGCAAACAGGCCGCCTACCCGGCACAAACTGTACCCAAGCAAGAAACTTCCGCCGAGGTTCAGAAAGCCCAGAGCCCTGATGCCGAACTCACCGGGGCAACGTGGCTAACGAAGGACGCGGCTGGCTTCTTTACGATGGGACTCGTGGTCGTTGGAGCCGCGCAGGTCTTCATGTTCTTCATTCAACTCCGCTACATGAGTCAGGGAATGAAGGATGCCACACTAGCTGCGCAGGCAGCCGATCTCAGCGCCAGAGCAGCCACAGCGATTGAGTTTCCGATAGTTCGAACCGGCTGGATGGGACCCGAATTGATGTCCGTAGACGAGCTAATAAACCCGCGACCAAGGAGGCCTTATGGAGGCGCAGTCAACGACGGTTGGCCAACTCGCTTTTCTGTAATCGATAAGATCGAATTTAGAAATTACGGGCGAACCCCAGCCTTTGCACTCAGCATTTCCTGCGGCACAGCAGTCACCAACCTACTCCCCGAAACACCGATCTATTCCACGACGGTCAGGTGCGATCCCAACACAGTCATTGGTCCGAGAGAGAATAGAGAAATTGACCTGGACTTCGGATTTGAGATCACCGACGAACAAGTCAGGGAGATTCGGTCCCTGGAAGTCGTGCTCTGGTTTTACGGTCGATTGACCTTTGAAGACGTCATGGGTCGCCCTCATGACATTGGCTTCTGTTGGCGTTGGGGACGCCAAAATGAAGAAGACAGCATATCGTATTTTTACGATGAGGGAGAGGCGCCGGCTGTTTATACAGCAAAGACCTGAAACCAAGTAGGTGACTCAAGCCGCCGCTCTCGGTGACATAGCCACTAGCCGGCAATGTGGCGCGGCCGTTAACAGCCGCACGGATCAATCCGTGACAATCGGTCCGAAGGCCTCCCATCGATCGCCCGTGAAGCGCATCATCCGGAACTCCTTGACCACACGATAGTCGGTCGGGCTGGTGTTGACGGAGAGCCCCGGGAGCAGCAGATCAAGTTTCACGTTTTTCAGGCTCGTCGCTTGCGCCATGACATTCTCGCGCGAGAGATTGTCGCCGCATTGCTTCAAGACCTGCACGAGCAGCTCGGCGGCGCTATAGCCGTAGACCGTGAAGACGCTTTTCCGGTCGCCTCCCGGATAATAGCCGTCCATGAAGGCGCTCCATCGCTTCATGCCTTCGTCATCACGCCAGGTCGGATCTGTGGCCTCCTTGAACGAGCTCGCGGAGATGATGCCCTCTGCGTTCTCGATGCCCGCGGGGCTTAGGACCGCGTCGATCGAGGACGAGCCGACGCCAAGGAGGTGAACGGGTTTCCAGCCAAGCTCTGCCATCTTTCTGATGACCTGGGCCGCGAATTTCGAGGCGGCCATGTTGATGAGGACGGCGACACCGGCCGCCTTGAGGCGCACGACCTGTGAGTCGACGGTCGGGTCCGTCACATCGTATGAAGCGCTACTGACGATGAGGTCGGCTGCCCTTGCGCCGAGCGCGTCCTTCAACCCGGTCAGATAGTCCTTGCCGCTCTCATCGTTCTGATAGAGCAGGCCGATCCTGGCATTCGGATAGTTATCGAGGATGAATCGCGCGTAGACGCGAATCTCCGTGCGCAGATTGGGAGCAAATCCCATCGTCCAGGGGAAATTGACCGGATCCTCGAAACGCGTCGACCGGCCTGCCACGAAGAGCTGAGGGATCTTGCGGTCATTGAGATATTTCTGAACCGCAATGTTCGAGGCGTTGCCGAGCGTCTCGAATGTGAACAACACCTCGTCGCTCTCTATGAGTTTCCGGACCTGCTCCACGGTCTTGGAAGGCGCCGCCGCATCGTCGTAGGAAATCAACGTGATCTTGCGTCCATTGATTCCGCCGAGATCATTGATCATGCGGAAATAGGCTGCCTGCACCTTGCCGATCACCGAGGCTGCCGAAAGTGGACCGCTATAGGGCATCGTCTGGCCGATCTTGATCTCAGCATCACTTGCGCCTTGACCATGTTGGCGGTCACCTGCGAGCAAAGGGGGCGTGACGAGAAGTCCGATAGCAAGGATTGCCGCTCTGGCAGCATTCGTGTGCAAGCCCTTACGCATCGCCGCAGCTCTCATCGCCGGAACAGCGCCCCTGGATACGGCGCCGTTCCCGAGGTGGATGCTCTTTCGCGAGCTGAGAGCGAACCCATCACGCAGCCAGGCGGAAAAGCTGTTCGGCCGGATTTGAACAGAGAGGATTAACGCAGTCCAACGAACCTCGCCCGCAATGCACCGGGAAATCTTCCTGATGTTCGGCCGGCCTAGGATCTGGACCAACCAGCCGCGTGACGTCGCGCACGGCTTCACACCATAAGAATGCGCCGACCACCTCGAAGCTACAGCTCGGTCAATCCGCTGGCGACGGCGAGCCGGACCAGTTGCGCATCCGTCTGCGCGCCGGTCTTGGCCTTGACCAGATAGTGGTAGTTCTGGACCGTCTTGACGCTGAGATGCAGGTTGGCGGCAATCTGCTCCGTGGTCAGGCCTGAGGCGAACTGGCGCAGAATCTCGATCTCGCGATCGCCGAGCCGCTCCAGCGTCGTCTGCACGCCGTCGAGATTGTCGGCCGCGAGCACATGGGCGACGTCGTCGCTCAGCGCTCGTCCGCCGCTGACGACGCTGCGGATCGCCCGGACCAGGGCCGCGGGCTCGCTGCTCTTGGTGACATAGCCGCTGGCGCCCGCGTTGAAAGCCGCTTTCACCAGCGGCGCTTCGCCATGCATGCTGAACACCAGGATGCGGGCATGGCCGTCACGCGCGCGGATGTTACGGATCGCCTCGATGCCGCTCGCGCCCTTCATCGAAATATCCATCACGACCACGTCGGGCGCGTGCGCCTTGAAGGCGGCATAGGCGCCAGCCGCGCTGTCGGCCTCGGCGGTGACCTTGAAGCCGTCCTGACTCTCGAGCACCCGCCGATAGCCCTGGCGGACCACCGGATGGTCGTCCACCAGCAGAATGGAGATGGCCGCGGGCTCCGCCATCGCGCCTGTGCTCCGCCTCAGGCTGCGAGCGGGATGGTCGCGGCCACGCTAAGCCCGCGCGCGGCCGAGACGATCGAGAGCGAGCCGCCGACTGCCGCGATCCGCTCGCGGATGCCGGTCAGGCCGAAGCCGCTGGATTGCGCGAGCGGCGTCGCATCGCCGCCGCCATCATCCTCGATGCAGATCAGCAGCGCGCCATCCGGGCCGCTGCGCCGCTCGACCTTGAGCGAGATCTCGCTGGCGGTGGCGTGGCGCAACGCATTGGTCAGGCACTCCTGGGCCACGCGATAGGCGGTGACGGCGACGGGCCCCTGGATGTCGGCGAGATCGCCTTGCAGGTCGAGCCGGATGGTCGGCCGCGCCGCGTGCTGACAATTCTCGGTCAACGCGATCAACCCGGCTTCGAGGCCGAGCTCCTCGGCGAGCGGCCGGCGCAACCGGCTCAGCGTGCCGCGCAGGCAGGCCATCAGATGGGTGACGGCCTGCGTGATCATGCGCGCATCCTGCGCGACGCGCTTGTGTTGCGGCGCGCTTTCCGCCTCGATCGTGCTGGCGAAGGCCAGGATCGCGGTGAGGTTCTGTCCGAACTCGTCGTGCAGCTCGCGCGCCAAGGCGCGCCGTTCGTCGTCCCGGATATCGAGCAACCGCTCGGTTAGGGCGGCGCGCTGCTCGGTCGCCTGTGCCAGCCGGTTGCCGAGCTCGGTGACGGCTTGGCCGATCATCGCAAGCTCCATGGAGCGGAAGCGCGGCAGGGCGGGGCGGTGCTCGCCGTCGGCCATGCGCTGCAGCGCCGCGACGATCGCCCGCGCCGGCGCCAGCGCATGCGCAATCGCCAGCGAGGCGAGCAGGCCGATCGCAAGCGCCATGGCGAGCGCGACGCCAAAACTGTCCTGGATCCGCTGCCAGGCGAGCTGGACCGCCGCATCGGGATCGGCGATGGCCGATACCGTCCCGGCCGTCGTGCTGCGCGCGCTGATCGATTGTGCGACTGCGGCATGGTCGCCAAGCAGTGTCTGCACAGTGGCGGCGAACCAGTGCGGCGGCGCCTGGCCCAATCCCTTGCTCTGGCCGCAAAGCGGCTTCTCGAAGGCGGCCTGCGGCTGGAACTGAACGCAGATGCCCGGCGCAATCAGCTTCATGGTCTCGATGGTGCGCCATTCCGGCACGGGCAGCAGATGCTCGCTCCGCCTGCTGCTGCGCAGCAACAGCTCGCGCCAATACAGCGCTTCCAACGCCTGCGACACTCGGTCAGCAGTGGCTGCGGTGGCGCGGTCGACACTGCGATAGGCATCGATCGTGACCCACACCGCCGCGGTGGCTAGGCACAGCACGACGATCAGGGCCAGGCGGGCGATGAGCTGGAGCACGAGGCGCATGCGATCCCTCCACCTTGGTTCTGCCGAGCGTAACACATCGGCGGCACCCGCCAAGCGAAAGCGCCGCAGCAAGGCGAATTTGGGAAATTTGCCCAGCCGCTTCAGGGCATATCTCTTTGGACGGCGTCCGGCCGCTCTGCTTAACTCGCGCCGACGGTTCGCGCGGAAGAATGCGAACGGGACATCGTAGCGGAGGGAGTCCGAGAGCATGAGTGCGGTCAGCAGCGCCGAGATTGCGCCCCCTGTGACCGACAGCGCGGAGCGCGGGCCGCTCCTGTTGTGGATGATCTTCACCGGGCTTTCCATCTTCGCCGCGGTGCTGCTCTGGCGCTATGGCATGATCCATCAGATGCTGTCCTCGGACCGCACCTATATTTCGAGCGTGGTCGTCGTTCTCTACGGCCTCACCTGCGTCCACTGCTTCTGGCGGACCCGCGCGATCGCGCGTGAAGCGGACGCAGCCCGGCGCTGCCGCGCGATCCTCACCACGGGCGATGCCGCCAAGGTGCTCGACGGCAATGCACGCGCGCTTCCCGCGGGCCTGGTGAGCGATCACATCAGAAGCCTCGTCACCAAGGCGGCCACGCAAGCGGGCGGGCGCATCGATCAGACGCTACTGCTCCGCACGCTGGCCGATCGGCTGCGCGGCTCCAACGGCTTCGGCGGCTTCGCTTCCGATACGCTGATGAAGCTCGGCCTGCTCGGCACCATCATCGGATTCATCATCATGCTGGCGCCGATCGCAGGTCTCGACGTCTCCGACAAGCTGGCGATGAAATCGTCGATGGGGCTGATGAGCGACGGCATGGCGATCGCGATGTACACGACGCTCGCGGGGCTGGTCGGCTCGATCCTGGTCCGCATCCAATACTACATGCTGGATGCCGCGACCCAGCGCGTGTTCTCCGACGCCGTGATGCTGACCGAGACCAGGGTCACGCCGCTGCTGGAGCGTCCGTGATGATGGACGATTTCGGACTCTATCCGCGCGACGAGCAGTTCGATCCGTTCAGCGTGATGCTGTTCAAGGCGCTGCAGATCGTCGCGTTCTTTTTCTTCATCGCGGTGCTCGCGATCTCGCCCGACGCCAAGGACGGCAAGATCGACACCAAGGCCGAATTCATCATCACCCTGGACTGGCCCGACAATCATCCCGATGATCTCGACCTGTTCGTGCAGGACCCGCTGGGCAACATCGCCTGGTATCGGCATCGCGAGGCCGGTTTCCTCACCCTCGACCGCGACGATCGCGGTGGCGCCAACGATTTCATCCTGGTCAACGGCATGAAGATCCCGTCGCCGATCCGCGAGGAGATCGTGACGGTGCGCGGCATCGTCGCCGGCGAATACACCGTCAACGTCTCGCACTTCCAGGCGGTGGCGGGAACGCCGGTGGATGCGATGGTGAAGGTGCAGAAGCTCAATCCGAAGGCGCAGGTCATCTTCGACGACAAGGTGACGCTCGACCATACCGGCGACGAGAAGACGGCGCTGCGCTTCCGGCTCGATGCGGAGGGCAAGGTGGTCGATGTGCAGCGCCGGCCGAAATCGCTGCTCGAGACCTTTCGCAATGTCCGCGCCAACGGCGCCGACATCGATCCGAAAACGGGCGTGAGGATGTTGCGGTGACGAACCTGCAGAGCGTGATCTTGATCCTGTCGGTGTGCTATGCGCTGATCGGCGCGCTGCTGCTGCTCGTCCTGGTCTATGCCCGCCTGCCGTGGCCGGCCAAGGCCATCGCCGTGGTCGTGACCAGCGCGTTCTATGTCGGCAGCTTCATCGGGGCGCGCGGCTTGCTCGGGTGGGCCAGCATCGACGCGCTGCCGGCGCGCTTCAAGCTGTTGCAGGCGCGGATCGTCGAGCCGCATAGCCTGGATGGCGATCCCGGCTCGATCTATCTCTGGGTCGAGAGGCTCGACGAGGACAACCGGCCGAGCGGGGTGCCGCGGGCCTATCGGCTGCCCTACACCGACGGGCTGGCCGGCAAGGCCCAGCATGCCTCCGACCAGATCGCGAGCGGCCATCCGCAGGGCGGCCGTGCCGCCGATTTCGGCACCGGCGAGGGCGGCATCATCGATGCCGCACGCGAATACATCCTGCCCAAGACCATCATCCAGACCGCGGGCGGCGATCCCTCGACCGGCGAGTTCAAGGCGGCGCAGCAGGCCGGCGACGGCGTCTCGTTCACGCCGCTCTTGCCACCGCGCATGCCGCCGAAGGACGAGCAGTAGGGGGCTGCATTCGTATCCCCTGCGAACCGAGGGGCGAGACGAGCAAAGCTCGCTTAGGCGGATCAGCTTCTTCGCGGTGAAACCTCAAATCCTCATGGTGAGGAGCGTCGCGCTCGCGACGCGTCTCGAACCATGAGGCCACGAAGCGCGTAGCCCGGACGAGCGGAGCGATATCCGGGTCTCGGTCCCGCATATTGCTCCGCTCATGCGGCTACGCCTGCTGCTTCAGGCGAGTTTTACACAGCATTACCGTAATTCCCGGCTATGCGGGCCGGCCGGGTAACCCAGGACTGGTCAGATTGTCGGGGCCTGCCGTCCGGCGGCGATGTTGACGACCGCCCTCGATAACCTGCCGTACATACCGATCTGCCTGCCGGCGAACTTCGTCGCGACGTCGAGGATATCGAGGGGCGAGCGCGTCGCGGCGAGGCTGGCGGCGAAGTTGAGATTGTCCCGCGTGATCTCCATGAACAGCGCTTGGCAGGCCTCGATACCCGCGATTGCTCCCAAGGGTCCATTCAAGGGGCTGTCCACCTTTGGACCGGCCGGCCTCGCTTCGCCTGTGGCGGCGTGTACCGATTCCTTGGCTTCCGCCAGAGCTTCGACAGGAAGGACGACGTCCGGTTTCGGCTCGGCGAGATGAGGGGGGAGCGCCGGCTTGGATTCGAGTTCGGCAGGTGGGACCGGCGGCAGTTTTTCAATCTCCTGGCCTGGGAGTTCCGGCAGCCTCGTTGCGATGTCGGGAGCCGCCCGGAGTTCCTCGCCGTCCGAGCCTGTGAGGTCGGGGGCCGGGACGGCGCGCTTCGGCGTCGATGCGGGCTTGGCGACGCCCTTCGTCCCAGCGTCCGGTTTGCGGGACTTAGTCGATTTGCGCTTGCTCATTCGGGGCACTCCTGTGCGGCGTTGCCGGATCGTGAGGCCAGTCCAACTCGGACCAAGCTCGTCGTCAGGCAATTGGTTCCCAAGCTGCTTTCCTTGTATGCGATAGCCCCGCCCCCAGGAGCCCGCAAGAGGCGAGGGAGCACATTGCACTCTCGATCCGGCTTCCAGCCTCATAGGCTTAAGGAAAGTTGCGGCTCACACCAGCCCGCTGGGAGAGTCGCGCCGTCGGGGCGCGACGGCTTCGTCATCATTGGCGTCGGAAATCGCATTCAGGCGGCGGAGCGCGTCAACGACTCGCCGATCGCTGTTGCTATAGACTGGGGCGATGAGATCAATGCCCAGACGCCTAAGCTCGCCGGTGATTTCGCCGCCCTCGGCGAACGCGCGCACCTCCTCATCCGGCTTGATCTCCCTACCATCGATCCAGACTTGAAACCCGATGAAGTTCGCGTCTTGCCTGAACGGAATGTTGAAGGGTCTGTAGTAGTAGGCGTCGGCCTGATTCAGATCCTGCAGCGGAAAAGCAACCTCCGTCGTGTTTGATTGCGTGTTTCGCGTGCATCAATGGCGGGGTTTGGCCCAAGCTCGGTCTCTATCAGAGCGTCGCCGACATCAAGAAGCCTCTTCGATCGATTTGACTGAACTTCCCGAGATTTGGATTACCGTGTGAGCGCAGTAAGCCGCTGGCGGTGGATTAATTTCGCAAATCCTTTCAACGCGATCGGCACCATCCAGCCCACCCGCTAAAAAGATCGCTTTCTTTTTTTCAGAAATTGTGATTGTATGCCGCCATCCCGCCTCGTTGAGAGGGGCGTTGCGCGCGATCGTCACGACACGTGAGGCGGGGATGCGATGGACGTTTTGGTGGCGCCAGACGAGCGCGATCAGGCGGACGTGAAGTCGTGTGGTCCTGGCACCCCGATGCTGGTGTCAACTTCGTGATGATGCTTTGCGTCACACGGGGGACGGTGGCCAAAAAGCCCGGTGCACCGAGGAGAGCACGATATAAGCGTTAAAACCGTCGCGCGGGGAATGCCGGATGTTCGGCTGAACCTGTGGTGACTGCCGCCTGCTTTTTTTGCTGCAGGCGGGCCATGGGTTGCGGCCAGCGCCCGGCATTCCCCGCGCCCTCTCGCTTTTCGACAGGGCACAACGATCGCAGAGCTCGGGCGTGATCCGCCGCGAGAAGGCGCGGTCATGTGGCCACCCCAACAGTCCCTCGCAAGCGCAGGGCGATCGCATATGTCCGAAGATGGTTCTCAACGGCAAAAAAAGGTGCCAATTGGGTTACTCGTCATGCGCGGGCTTGTCCCGCGCATCCACGTCTTTCTTCGGGGCTAGCGAAGTCGTGGATGGCCGGGTCAAGCCCGGCCATGACGATCAGGAGGCATTGGTGCCGATCGGCCAAATCTTCATATGCGGTCGCCCTGCCCGCAAGCGGGGGAGGGAGCGCATCGTCGGTGCGGAGGCGGCACATGCGGCCACTGTCTTGGATCGGAACAATGCCTCCGAAAACGCCTTGCTCCGGCTCAACTTATTTGATGTTGCTCAACTCCCGTGCGAAGGGCGCGGTTAGAGTGGAGGAGGAGGAAGCGGGTGCTCTTGGCGTTTTTCTCGGACATCCACGCCAACCGGCAGGCATTCGATGCGTGCCTGAAGGCGGCGCGCGCCCGCGGCGCCGAGCGCTTGATCTGTCTCGGCGACATCGTCGGCTATGGCGCCGATCCCGAATGGTCGGTCGACGCCGTGATGGAGATGGTCGAACAGGGTGGGCTCGCCGTGCGCGGCAATCATGACAATGCGGTGGCCGTCAGCAGCGAAAACATGAACGCCGAGGCGCAAGCGGCGATCGAATGGACGCGCGGCCGGCTCAGCGCCGCGCAGCGCCGCTTTCTCGCCGAACTGCCGCTGATGGCCCAGGACGACGACCGGCTCTACGTGCATTCGGAAGCCTCGAGCCCGTCGCGCTGGCGCTACGTGCAATCGACCTCCGACGCCGCGCGCTGCATGATCGCGACCGACGCCCAGGTGACCTTCTGCGGCCACATCCATCGTCCCGCGCTGTATTCGATGTCGGTGACCGCCAAGATGACGAGTTTCACTCCGACCGCGAACGTGCCGGTGCAGCTCCTGCGCGGCCGGCAGTGGCTGGCGGTGGCCGGCTCGGTCGGCCAGCCGCGCGACGGCGATCCGGCGGCCGCGTTCATGACCTTCGAGACCAGGACGCGCGAGATCACCTATTGCCGCGTGCCTTATGATGTCGAAACAGCGGCGCAGCGCATCCGCGCCAACGGGCTGCCGCCCTGGCTCGCCGAGCGGCTTGCGATCGGACGGTAAGCGCGATGCCGAAATCCGCAGTCCAACCCGGCGCAGTCATCGATGGCTTCACCATCGGCGAATGCGTGCATTCCGGTGGCATGGCGACGCTCTGGAGCGTGAGCCATCCCGGCATCGACCGGCCGCTCCTGATGAAGGTTCCACGCGTCGCGGAGGGTGAAGACCCCGCTGCGATCGTCAGCTTCGAGATGGAGCAGATGATCCTGCCTCGGCTGTCGGGACCGCATGTGCCGGCCTGTTTCGGCACCGGCGATTTCACTGCCCAAGCCTATGTCGTGATCGAGCGCATTCCGGGCGAGACGCTCTACCAGCGGCTGCCGGAGCTGCCGTTGCCTTACGAGGAGGCGCGGGTCCTGGTCGCAAAGATCGCGACCGCGCTCGCCGACCTGCACGGCCAGCACGTGATCCATCACGACATCAAGCCGTCGAGCATCATGTTCCGGTCCTCGGGCGAAGCGGTGCTGATCGATTACGGCCTGTCGTGCCACCGGCATCTGCCCGACCTCCTGCAGGAGGAATTCCGGCTGCCTTACGGCACCGCGCCCTACATGCCGCCGGAGCGGCTGATGGGGGTGCGCTCCGATCCGCGCAGCGATCTGTTCTCGCTCGGGGTGCTGCTCTATTTCTTCACCACCGGCGTGCGGCCGTTCGGCGAGACCGAGACCCTTCGCGGCATGCGGCGCAGGCTGTGGCGCGACCCGCACCCGCCGCGGCAGCTCAGAAGTGACTATCCGCCATGGCTGCAGGAAATCGTGCTGCGCTGCCTGGAGATCGAGCCGGTGTGGCGCTATCCGACCGCCTCGCAGCTTGCCTTCGATCTCGGCCATCCCGATCAGGTGAAGCTGACGACACGCTCGGAGAAGACCAGACGCGATCCACTGACCACGGTGTGGCGGCGCAGGTTCAATCAGGGGCTGATGCAACCGGAAGCCAAATCCGACGTCCAGGTGCAACTCGCGACCAGTCCGATCGTTGCGATTGCGATTGACGTCTCCGAAGGCACGGACGAGCTCAATGGCGCGTTGCGGGTCACCACCGAACGCATCCTGGCGACACTGCCATCGGCGCGGCTCGCTTGCGTCAACGTGCTGAAGCTCGGCCGCATCAGCATCGACCGTACCCTCGATGAGCAGGGCAACAACAAACATATCGACCGCATGGTGGCGCTGAAACATTGGGCCTCACCATTCAAGCTCGATGCGAGCCGGCTCACCGTGCATGTGCTGGAGGCGATCGATCCGGCCACCGCGATCCTTGAATTCGCTGAAGTGAACCACGTCGATCATATCATTATCGGCGCGCGGCAGGATTCGGTGCTGCGCGCGCTGCTCGGCAGCGTCTCCGCCAAGGTCGCCGCGGAAGCCAGATGCACGGTCACCGTGGTGCGCCCACCGCGCCTCGCTGGGCGGGGCGAGCCGTCAACTGATCAAACGGTAACCCAGGCCGAAGCCTCCTAGCCGATCGAGGACGAATTTGCCGGTGCAGGGCCGCAAAATGAGGCGCGGCTGCGTTGATTTTCATGAGTTCCCCCGCCAAAGTGCCCGGCTCAGTCGTCGTCAATACCGGCGCGGCGGCGTAGGATAGGAGCTTCTTATGACGGCAACGGATGCGGGGGTAGTCAGGACATCGCGCGGCGGCGGCAGCCTGTTCGGGTCGCTGTTCGTCCAAGTCGTGGTGGCGCTGATCCTGGGCATCCTGATCGGCTTCGTCTCGCCGGAAACGGGCCAGGCGCTGAAATTCTTCAGCGACGCCTTCCTCAAGCTGATCTCGATGGTGGTGGCGCCGATCGTGTTCTGCGTGGTCGTGCACGGTATTGCCAGCGCCGGGGACTTGCGGAAAGTCGGCCGGGTCGGGATCAAGGCGCTGGTTTATTTCGAGGGCATGACCACCGTTGCGCTCGCCTTCGGCCTGATCCTCGCGCTGGTCTTCGGTCCCGGCCATGGCATGAACATCGATGTCGCCAAGCTCGATCCGAAGGCCCTCGCGAGCTTCGCGGACAATGCGCACAAGCTGCAGGGCGGCGGGCTCGGCGGCTTCATCCTCAACATCATCCCCTCGACTGCGTTCGACGCCTTCTCGCGCAATGACGTGCTGCAGGTGCTGTTCTTCGCGGTGATCTTCGGCGTCAGCCTGGCGCTGGTCGGCGAGCCGGCCAAGCCGGTCGTGACCTTCGTCGACGCCACCGCCAAGGTGCTGTTTCGCGCCATGGGCCTGATCGTGCGCGTGGCGCCGCTCGGCGTGCTCGGCGCGATCGGTTTCACGGTCGGCAAATACGGCATCGGCTCGCTGCAGCAGCTGTTGACGCTGGTCCTGCTGTTCTATGTCTCGGTCGCGCTGTTCGTCGTCGTCGCGCTCGGCATCGTGATGCGGCTGGCCGGCCTGAGCCTGTTCAAGCTCCTGCGCTATCTGAAGGAAGAGCTGATGATCGTGCTGGCCACGGCCTCGTCCGATGCCGTGCTGCCGCAGATCATGCGCAAGCTCGAGGCGATGGGCGTCAAGGAAGAGGTGGTCGGCCTCGTCATCCCGACCGGCTATTCCTTCAACCTCGATGCGTTCTCGATCTACCTGACGCTTGCAGTCGTGTTCATCGCGCAAGCCACCAACACGCCGCTGTCGGTCAGCGAACTCCTGCTGGTGCTCGGAGTCTCTCTGATCACCTCGAAGGGCGCGCATGGTGTGCCGGGCTCGGCGATCGTGATCCTGGCTGCGACCTTGGGGGCGGTGCCGGCGATCCCGGCGATCGGCCTTGTGCTGGTGCTCTCGGTCGACTGGTTCGTCGGCATCGCCCGCGCCGTCGGCAACCTGATCGGCAATTGCGTCGCCACGGTCGTGGTTGCGGCCTGGGAAAACGATCTCGACCACGCCAAGGCGGTCAAGGTGCTCGATCGCGGCAGCTCGGATGAGGTCGAGTATCAAGCCACGTGAGATACGTGACTTGATCGTTGCGGGACGACCTGCCGCTTACCGGAACGGCCGCAGCGGCATGTGGCGGTTGGCGTCCTTGTAGAGCAGGTAGCGGAAGCGGCCGGGGCCGCCAGCGTAGCAGGCCTGCGGGCAGAAGGCGCGCAGCCACATGAAGTCGCCGGCCTCGACCTCGACCCAGTCGCGGTTCAGCTTGTAGACCGCCTTGCCCTCGAGCACGTAGAGTCCATGCTCCATCACATGCGTCTCCAGGAACGGGATCACTGCGCCCGGCTCGAAGGTGACGATGTTGACATGCATGTCGTAACGCACGTCGAGCGGATCGACGAAGCGCGTCGTCGCCCAGCGCCCCTGTGTTTCCGGCATCGGAGCGGGTGAGATCTCGGCCTCGTTGGTGACGAAAGCGTCGGGTGCGGGAATGCCTGGCACCGCCTGATAGGCCTTGCGGATCCAGTGGAAGGTCGCAGGTCCCGTGCCGGCGTTGCGGAGTGTCCATTGGCACGCCGGGGGCAGGAAGGCGTAGCCGCCGTGGCGCAGCCGGTGCTCGGTGCCGGCCAGCGTCAGCGTGACCTCGCCGCCGACCACGAACAATACGCCTTCGGCTTCCGGGTCTGGCTCGGGCTTCTCGCTGCCGCCACCGGGCGCGACCTCCACGATGTATTGCGAGAAGGTCTCGGCGAAGCCGGAGAGGGGACGCGCGATCACCCAGACCCGGGTCTTGTCCCAGAACGGCAGCGCCGAGGTGACGATGTCGCGCATCACGCCCTTGGGGATGACCGCATAGGCCTCGGTGAAGACGGCACGCCCCGTCAGAAGGTCAGTCTGCGGCGGATGCCCGCCGCGGGGAATGAAATAGGGTTCGTCCATCGTCTTGCTCCAAGCCGGCAATAAAGGCCGGCAGTATCAGTCTGCGCGCGCCGTCATGCCGGCGTCAGCGACAGCGGCCGATCCAGCCATACTTCCTCGAGATTGTCAGCACCGAGGCGGTCGGCGACCAGGAAGCGCTCTCCTTCCCCGAGCACCAAAAGTGGATGATGCCAGATATTTCGCGCGTAGTTCACGCCTTGCCGACCGCTCGCGGTAAAGGCGCGATAGCTTGAGGGATCGCGCGGGTCGTCGCAGACCAGTACCAGCCAGGGCCTGTCCTGCAGCGGCATGAACAATTGGCTGCCCAGCGGGTGCCGCTCCATCAGCTTGATTTCGATCGGCAGCGGGCGCGGCCTTGCCTCGAACAGGCTGATATTGACCGAGGCGCCGCCGCTGGTCACGTCGATACCGGCAAGACCATTGAAGCGCCGCGCAAAACCCTGGTTGATTTCGATCGGTTCGGCGCCGTCGATCTCGACGACATCGCCGAAGCGCGCAAAGCCCGCCTTGGTCAAGGGCTGGGGCGTGATCTGCAGCATCGGCGGTCCGAGCTCAGATGGCTTCGCCACGCGCGAGCGCAGCGGCGCTGCGGATGGCGGAGATGTTGCCGCGATAGGATTCCATCGTGCCGCCCTTGAATACGGCAGAGCCCGCGACAAAGGCGTTGGCGCCGGCTGCAGCCAGTTGTCCGGCGACCTCGGGCCCGACGCCGCCATCGACCTCGATATCGATGGGCCGGCCCGCGACCATGGCGCGCAGGTCCTGGATCTTGCCGAGCGCGGAGGGGATGAAGGCCTGGCCGCCGAAGCCCGGATTGACCGACATGATCAACACGAGGTCGATCATGTCGAGCACATATTCGATCGCGTTGAGCGGCGTCGCGGGATTGAGCGAGACGCCGGCCTTCTTGCCGAGCGCGCGGATCGCCTGCAGCGAGCGATGCAAATGCGGGCCGGCCTCGGCATGGATGGTGATGTGGTCGCAGCCGGCCTTGGCGAACGCCTCGAGATAGGGATCGCAGGGCGCGATCATCAGATGGGCATCGAATACCTTCTTGGTGTGCGGGCGCAGCGCCTTGATGACGTCGGGGCCGTAGGAAATGTTCGGAACGAAATGCCCATCCATCACGTCGAGATGGATCCAGTCGGCGCCGGCACTATCGACTGCGCGAACTTCCTCGCCGAGCCTGGAAAAATCGGAAGCCAGGATCGAGGGCGCGATGACGAGTGGACGCGGCGTGAAGGCTTGAGTCATGGCGTTGTCTCCCGGCGGACTGACATTCAGAGCGCCCTAACATGCAGACGCAATTCCGGCAACGTAAGGCCGGCAAAATTGACCTGCTTGCGGCATGAAATGCCTGGGTCATCGCGGGAGCGATCGGAAAAAGCTGGACATATCAGCGCGTTGCGATTGGCACGGTGCTTGCGAGGAGGGCATCGCATAAGGTTTCGCCTCGCTTGCCGGGGCGCTCTTTCGGAGTCCTGCCATGTGGTTTGCGCTTGGGGCCGCCTCGTCGATCCTGGAAGGCCTGCAGTCGCTGGGGTCATCAAGATCCGGCGCGAGCCAATCGAACGGCTCCGGCTCGGGTCTGTTCGATTTTCTCGGCGGGTCAGGCTCGACGAACTCGTCGGCAAACTTCACGCCCTGGCAGCCGAGCACGAGCGGCGGCTCGGCGCAGATCTCCTCGGAGACCATGAGCGCCCTGATCGCGGCGCAGAGCCAGTCGGGGACGAGCGCGTCATCGGGCTCCACCTCGTTCAAGGACCCGCTGCAGGACCTGTTCTCGCAGCTCGACGGCAACGGCAACGGCCAGATCAGCAAGTCGGAATTCGAAAGCGCACTCGGCGCCGGCGGCACCAATGTCGCCAATGCCGACAGCGTGTTCGGCAAGCTCGACAGCAACGGCGACGGCAATGTCAGCTTCGATGAGCTGAAATCCGCGCTGAAGGGCGGGCATTCCGGTCGCCATAATCAGGCCGCCAGCGCCAACGACGGCAGCGGTTCGAACGGGATGAACGCGAGCAGCGATGCCCTGATGCAGGCGCTATCGGGTGCCTCGAGTAGTTCGAGCAACAATAGCGACGGCTCGACCACGACCACCATCACCTATGCGGACGGCTCCAAGGTGACCATGACCTCACCGGCGGCGTCGGCCAGCGCGAGCTCTGCGAGTTCGTCCTACAATTTGATCGAGAAGCTGATCCAGCGCGAGTCGAACGTGCTGTCAAATTCGGCTTCGTCCGCCTCCGCCGTCAGCGCCTAGCTTCCGTACCGGTCCTGCCAGGCCGGCAGCGCGCCGGCAAAGGGCAGGGCCGTCGCGTGATAGACGCCACGCGCGATCGCCCGCGCCAGCACGTTGGCGGCGACCATGCCGAGTTCGCTCAGTTCGACCAGCGGTTCGATCGGCTTCTCGCAGGTGGCGGCCGCGAACACCACATCGCCGTCGAGCGGCAGATGCACCGGATAGATCGCTCGCGCCATGCCGGTCTGCGCGATCATGGCGAGCCGTTTCGCTTGCGCCTTGGTCAGGATCGCGTCCGTTACCACCGCTGAGACCGTGGTGTTTTCTGCCGCCGTTGCCGCCGGACCTCCCTTGATGCGCATCGCGAGCATGTCCGGCGTGAACGAGGCGGGCTGGCCGCGTCCGCCGAACTCGCCGTTCACTTCAAATGGGGCTGCCCAGAACCACGGCCCGTTGCCGATCGTGACGCTGCCGACCGCATTGACCACGGCAAGCGCGGCGACCGTGATTCCGCCTGACGTCATCGCCGAGGCCGAGCCGAGCCCGCCCTGGAAATTGGCGGTGGTGGCTCCCAGGCCTGCTCCGACGCTGCCGAGCTTGAAATCGGTGCCCGCAGCTGCGGCCGCCGCGTAGCCGAGATCACGATAGGGTGCAAAGCGACCCCAGGACTTGTCGCCGCCGTTCAGCAGATCGAAGATGACCGCCCCGGGTACGATCGGGATCAGCGCGTCATGCACCGCAAAGCCGCGGCCCTGTTCCGCGAGCCAGGCTTGTACACCGCCGCCGGCATCCAGGCCGAAGCCTGAGCCGCCGGACAGTGCGATCGCGTCGATCCGGTCGACGGTATTGACGGGATCGAGCAGGGCGTCGTCGCGCAAACCCGGACCGCCGCCGCGAATGTCGATCGCCGCGACCGCCGGGGTGTCGAACAGGATCACGGTCACCCCGGAGGCGAGCTTGGGATCGTCGGCATTGCCGACATGCACACCTTTGACATCGGTGAGGAGGTTCTTCACGTGACGGTCTCTCGGCTGCATCGTGTCAGCCAGCTCGTAGCGCAACACGCGCTGCGCCTCAACGTTCGAGCGCGCCCTGGATCCCCATGCCAGCCCACGCTTGCGATCGGGATATTTTCCCTTCGCCATGTGCCTTCACCGTGAGGTTGAGGACGGCGAGGTAAGCGGGTCTGGATCGATTGAGGTCACATTTTACCGATCGATAATTTGTCATATGTAAGTGCCGATTGATGAGGTAACTGCACCTTTACCGCGGATCTCATACACATACCCATGGTTGTATCTGGGTTCCGTTCCTGGTCTTAGTCGAACCCACAAACGCTGGAGCCGTTCATGCCGCGCATTCTCGTTGTCGACGATCAGAAGGATGTTCGCGCGATGATCTGCATGGTGCTGCGCGTCAATCATTTCGATGTCGCAGAGGCCGCGAGTGCGGCCGCCGGGCTTCAAGCGCTGAAGGATACGCCGTGCGATGCTGCGATCGTCGACGTCTTTCTGGGCGACTCCAACGGCCTCGATTTGGTCGCGGCGATGCGCGAGACGATTCCGGACCTGCCCGTCGTTGCGGTCTCCGGCATGACCGCCTTCGATGGGGTTGCGCCTTCGGACGAGCTGAGACGCGTCGTCTATCTGCAAAAGCCGTTTCGACCGGCCGAGCTGATGCGCGCCGTCGCCGCCGCACGGACGGCGGTGGCCGCCTCGGCCTGACCCGCAAAAGAAAAACGCCCCGGCGAACCGGGGCGTTCGTAGTTCGCTATTCGTGTCGGACTTCGATCAGGACCCCTTCGGGTTGATCTCGGCATAGTTGCCGTTCGCATCCCACTTGTAGACGACGTAGTCGAGCTGCTTGATGTCGCCCTTGGAGTCGTATTCGAGCTTGCCGATCACGGTATCCCACGAGCCGGCCTTGATGGCGTCCATCACCTTCTTGGGGTCGGTGGTGCCGGCCTTCTTCGCCGCCTGCGACCACACCTGCATCGCCGCGTAGGTGTAGAGCGTGTAGCCTTCGGGATCGATGTTCTTGGCCTTGAACTTGTCCACGATGGCCGCCGCGGTCGGCTTCTTGCGCGGGTCCGGACCGAAGGTGAAGAGGGTGCCTTCTGCCGCGGGGCCGGTGATCGAAGCGTATTCCTTGTCGGCCATCGCATCGCCCGCCATCAGGATCGTCTTCAGGCCCTGGTCGCGCATCTGACGCAGGATCAGGCCGGCCTCCTGATGGTAGCCGCCGACATAGACGAGATCGATGTTCTCGCGCTTCAGGCGCGAGACGATCGCGTTGAAGTCCTTGTCGCCCTTGTTGTAGGACTCATACAGCTTCTCGGTCACGCCTGCCTTGTTGAGCGCCTTCTTGGTCTCGTCGGCCAGACCCTTGCCGTAGGTGGTCTTGTCGTTGAGGATCGCGATGTTTTTGCCCTTGAAGGTCTTCGCGATGTAGGCGGCGGCGACCGCACCCTGCTGGTCGTCACGGCCGCAGACGCGAGCGACGTTCCACAGCTTGCGCTCGGTGAAGGTCGGGTTGGTCGAGGCTGGCGTGATCTGCAACACATTGCCATCGGCGTAGGCCTCGGACGCCGGGATCGACGACGACGAACAGTAGTGGCCCGCGACGAACGGAATGCCGGCACCGGCAATCTTCTCGGCGACCGAGCGCGCCTGCTTAGGATCGCAAGCATCGTCCTCGACGTCGAGCGTGAGCTTCTTGCCGAGCAGGCCGCCTGCGGCGTTGAGGTCGGCCACCGCCATCTCCGCGCCGTTCTTCATCTGCCGTCCGAAGGCGGATTCGCCGCCGGTCATGGGACCGGCCACCGCAACGGTGAGGTCATCCGCTAGCGCTGCCGTCGAGAGCGCGAGCGTTGCGCCCAGAGCCAAGCCGAAGAGTTTGAGTGGTTTCATGAGAAATCCTCGAATGATCAATACGGACGTCCCGGGACGGCCGGGTGGTAAGACCGGCCGCATTGTGGCTGATTTTATCGCGAAGTCACCGGCAAAATTCGGGCAGATGGTGCTCGGAACGAATCTAAAACCGGCAGCTAGGCGTGGCGTCCGCCCTCGAGATAGGCGGCGCGGATCTCCGGCCGCTGCAGCAACTCAGCGCCCGAGCCGGCCAATGTGATCAGGCCGTTGACCAGCACATAGCCGCGATGCGCGAGTTTGAGCGCATGGTTGGCGTTCTGTTCGACGATCAGCACGGTCAGCCCGTCCTGCCGGTTGAGCGTGCGGATGGCGTCGAAAATCTGCCGCGCGATGAGGGGAGCGAGGCCAAGCGAGGGCTCATCCAAAAGTAGCAGGCGCGGGCGGCTCATCAGGGCGCGCCCGATCGCGAGCATCTGCTGCTCGCCGCCGGACAGGGTGCCGCCGCGCTGCTCCATCCGCTCCTTCAGCCGCGGGAACAGGGCGAAGACGCGATCGAGACTGTTCGCGCGCTCGGCCTCGCTGGTCTCGGTGGCGTCGGCGCCCATCTGAAGGTTTTCCGCCACGCTCATGCGCGGGAAGATGCGCCGCCCTTCCGGCGATTGTGAGATTCTGAGCCGGGCGATCTGATGGGTCGGCACCTGCGTGATGTCGGCTCCGTCAAACAGGATGTGGCCGGAACTCGCGCGGGGCCGGCCGAAGATCGTCATCATCAAGGTCGACTTGCCGGCGCCGTTGGCGCCGATCAGCGCAACGATCTCGCCCGCCTTGATGTCGAGATCGACGCCCTTGAGCGCTTCGATCTTGCCATAGGCCGCGCGGAGATTGCGGATCGCGAGGAGGGGGGCGCTCACGCTTGAGCCTCCATCACGGCAATGGCCTCTTCTTCGTCGCTGCCGAGATAGGCCGCGATCACCTTCGGATCGTTGCGAACCTCGCTTGGCGCGCCCTCCGCGATCTTGACGCCATAGTCCATCACTATGACTCGATCGGAGATTTCCATCACGACGCTCATGTCGTGCTCGATCAGCAGGATCGAGGTGCCGTAATCGGCGCGGATCGAAAGCAGCAATTCGCTCAGTGCGCCGCTCTCGCGGGCGTTCAGGCCGGCCGCCGGCTCGTCCAGGCAGAGCAACGCCGGCTGCGTGCACATGGCGCGCGCGATCTCGAGCCGGCGCTGGTCGCCATAGGCGAGATTGCCGGCGGCGTCATCGGCGCGGTCGAGCAGGTTGACGCGCTTCAGCCAGACGATCGCATTGTCGATCGCTTGCTGCTCGGCGTGGCGATAAGACGGCACGCCGAGTAGACCGAGGAGCGTGAAGCCGGAGGCGCGCATCAAGGCGTTGTGCTGCGCCACCATGAGGTTCTCCAGCAAAGTCATGCCGGGGAACAGGCGGATGTTCTGAAAGGTGCGTGCGACCTTTGCGAGCTTCGAGATCCTGAAGTCGTTCAGCTTCTGCAACTCGAACTGTGCGCCATCGGGATGGGTGAGCCGGATCGTGCCGGAGGTCGGCCTGTAGAAGCCGGTGATGCAGTTGAAGACCGTGGTCTTGCCGGCCCCGTTGGGGCCGATCAGCGCGGTGATCTGCCGCGGCCCGGCCGCGAACGACAAGTCATTGACCGCAACGATGCCGCCAAACCGCATGGCCAGGTTTTCGACGGAGAGGATCGGCGGTACGGCAGCATCGGCCCTCATCCGTGGCCCTCCTTCACGAGGTCGGACGAGATCGCCTGCGCTTTCTGCAGATAGACGGTCGGCGCGCGGTGGCCGATGATGCCGCGGGGCCGCCAGATCATCAGCAGCACCATCGCCATGCCGAACACCAGCATGCGGTAGACCTCGAGGCTGCGGAAAAGCTCGAACCCGCCGATCATCGCGAGTGCCGCGAGTGCGACGCCGAGCTGCGAGCCCATGCCGCCGAGCACTACGATGGCCAGCACCAACGCTGATTCCTGGAAGGAGAAGGATTCGGGGCTGATGAAGCCTTGGCGCGTGGCGAAGAAGGCGCCGGCGAAACCGCCGAACATCGCCCCGGTTGCGAACGCCGTGAGTTTGGTCGTCGTGATGTTGATGCCGAGCGCGCGGCAGGCGATCTCGTCCTCGCGCAACGCTTCCCAGGCCCGTCCGATCGGCAGCCGGCGCAGCCGGATCGTGGCCCAGTTGGTCAGCAGCGCCAGCGCCAGGATCAGGTAGAACAGGAAGCCAAGCCGCTGGCTCGGCGAAAACGGGATCCCGAAGGCGGAGGCGAGGCCGTTCGGACCGGGGGTCAGCGTGTAGCCGAACAGGCTGGGGCGCGGGATTCCCGAGATGCCGTTGGGGCCGCCGGTCAGGTCCTGCCAGTTGATCAGGACCAGCCTGATGATTTCGCCAAAGGCCAGCGTCACGATGGCGAGATAGTCGCCGCGCAGCCGCAGCACGGGGAAACCGAGCAGCACGCCCCAGAATGCGGCGAGGATGCCGGCCAGCGGCAGGCAGATCCAGAACGACAGCCCGAAGCTGGTCGAGAGCAGGCCGTAGGAGTAAGCGCCGACCGCGTAGAACGCGACATAGCCGAGGTCGAGCAGACCCGCCAAGCCGACCACGATGTTCAGCCCCCAGCCCAACATCACATAGGTCAGGACCAGGATCGCCTGGTCGATAATATAGGGCTGCTTGTAGAAGATGACCGGAACCAGGAACGCGATGCCGAGCAGCGCCGGCGCGACGAACCGGCCTGCCGCCGCCATGCCGCGCCCGACCACGGGCGGGATCAGTCCGGCCGCGCCGCCGCGGGGCCCCAGCCAGAGCCGGAACAGTTCGACCGCGATCGATCCGATGAAGACTGCGCCAACGAGTTCGGCGAGTTCGTCGAAACGAGTCCAATAGATGAGCTGCCCGGTCGGGCCGGCTTCGGTCCTGACTCCGATCATCAGCGAGAACAGGCCAAGCGCGACCAGCGCACTCAGGAACGCTTTCTTGAAGATGGCGGCCGCCCCCATCGGTTGGGCGGTCTTCGACGATGCGGGATGTGGTGCGCTCACGCCGGACCCGTTCAGACTTTTTCGACTTCGGGCCGGCCGAGCAGGCCGGTCGGCAGGAAGATCAGCACCACGATCAGGATCGAGAACGCCGCGACGTCCTTGTACTCGACCGAGAAATAAGCCGACCAGAAGGTCTCGATCAGGCCGATCGCAAGGCCGCCAAGCATTGCCCCGGGCAGCGAGCCGATGCCCCCGAGCACCGCGGCCGTGAACGCCTTGATGCCGGCCACGAAGCCCATGAAGAAATCGACCAGGCCGTAATAGAGCAGATACATCATGCCGGCGACCGCAGCGAGCGCCGCGCCGATCACGAAGGTCATGGAGATGGTGCGGTCGACGTCGACGCCGAGCAGCGAGGCCATGGTCTGATCCTGCTCGCAGGCGCGCATGTCACGCCCGAGCCGGGTGCGCGACACCAGCCAGGTGAACAGCGCCAGCAGCACGATTGTCGTGACGACCACGACGATCTGGATGTTGGAGAGCTGCACGACAAAGCCATCGGAACTCTCGTGCAGGGTGTAGCCCCCGGTGACGATCGGCGGCACCGGCTTGACGCGCGCGCCTTGCGCGACCTGCGAATAGTTCGTCAGCACGAACGACATGCCGATCGCCGACAGCATCGGCGCGAGCCGGAACGAGTGTCGCAGCGGCCGGTAGGCGATCCGCTCGACGGTCCAGCCGTAGAGGGCGGTGGTTGCCATCGCAACCAGGAGCACGATCAGAAGGATCACCGGAACCGCGGTCATTCCGATCGAGACCAGGACCAGGAACGAGATCAGCGCGATGAACCCGCCGATCATGAAAATGTCGCCATGGGCGAAGTTGATCATGCCGACGATGCCATAGACCATCGTGTAGCCGATGGCGATCAGGCCATAGATGGAGCCGAGAACCAGGCCGTTGATGAGCTGCTGCGCGAAGTAATCCATTGACTACCGAGAGTGGTTCGCAAACGCGGCGAGGAGCGTGCGCCTCGAAGCGACGCATCTTGAGGTTCTAACAGCAAGGAACTGCGGGCGGCAACAGAGTGCGCTGCCGCAAATGCAGGCTTATCCCGCCTTCTTTGGCGGCGCCGCTACGGTTGTAACGGCCTCGCCGCAGAATTGCCGTGAATAGTCGCGGAGGAACGGATTGTTCCATGCAACGTTAGTTGGAGTTTTGGATTAGATAGCTGCGACGTTCACAAAGGGAGATCCTGCGATGAGCAGTCAGATGAACCAGAACCCCGGTCAACAGAACCCCGGCCAACAGAGCCAGAATCCCAGCCAGAAACCCAATCAGAAGCCTGGCCAGCAGCAGCAGGGCGGCGGGCAACAGCCCGGCCAGCAACAGCAGGACCCGGGTCGGCAGCGCTAGTTCGCGTCGATGAATTCACAAGAAGGCCCCGCCCAGCGGTGGGGCCTTCTGCCTTGGCAGAGGGGCGCCTTTACCCTGGGGCGCCTGGCCCGCGGTCTTGAGCATGACTTGAGGATGACTTGTGAGGGGACGCCTTGGGCAGGAGCCTGCGCGCGCCGGGGGGGGGGCAGGTACCAAAGCACCGGGCGCCGCAGTTAAGGTAAACGAAGGGTTTAAATTGCCCGCCGTAATTTCAGCGCGTTAACTCCGTCAGATCGGCACCACGGCCTTTCGGGCAGGGGGACGGCGGGAGAACAGTATGTTCAAGAACTGGCGGCTCAGTTCCTTCAGCGGCGCGCTGCTTGCGGCCTACTTCATCCCAGTATGGAGCATCATCGCGTTCCGGATCATGGTCGCGCCCGTTCATGGCCTGTTCGAGCGGCCCAACATCTCGGTTGCGCTGTTCGTCAGCGACTACCTGCATCTGGCCGGTGTCGGCACGGTGCGCGCAGCCTGGCTGCTGGCGCTGGCGCGGCTCACGGTCGCGGGCTTCTTTGCGATCTTCCTGATCCTGATCAGCTTGCCGGCCGCGCGCCGGACCGGAGCCGCCGACGAGACGCTTGGGATTGCGCTCGGCCTCGGCAGCGTCGTCAGCTTCTTCAGCATGATCGTGGCATCCCGGGTCGGGGAGGCCGAGGCGCTGCGGCTGCACGCGACCGAATTGATGCTGCTGCTTGGCACCGCGATCGTGATGCTGGTGGAGCAGCCGACGCAACTCCTGGCACGAACTGCAAGCGACGCGGGTGCGCCGCACGGGGCCGGACACTCGGCTGCGCCTACCGCCTGATCGCGGCTGGTCGGGCTCGCTGCGGCTTCAGATGTCGGTTGTTGCCTCGATGTCATTCAACCGGCCGATCTCCGTCATGACCCGTTCTATGACGGTCTCGACGGCCGCGGCCACTTGCGGCGTCATCGTGCGGCCTGCATCGAAGCAGCGACCCTCCACCGCATAGACGATCGTGGATATCGGGAGGCCGTCCAACTGGCGGGCGAGGGCGATCGCCTCGGCCAGACCGAAGGCATGACTCGAGGCGAGACGTGGGCGGGGCGGCATCTCGTCCTTGGCGGCATCGACACGATGGATGCGCCCGGGTGCTCCCATCGGGGCGGCGGCGTCAACGCAGATCAGCGCGTCGCAACTCGCCCAATCCGCGACAAGGCCGAGGAAATCGCCACGGCAAACGGCGAGCGCCACGCCGGGCGGCAGGCGTCCCGCCAATCGCTCCGCGACACGCACGCCAACGGCGTCATCGCCGCGGTCGATATTGCCGATGCCGAGGACGGCGATCCGCCGCTGTATAGAGGCGTTCACGATCGGTGGACCGTCAGATTCACAAAGTGCGTGGAGCAGGAAATGCAGGGATCGTAGTTGCGGATGGTCTGCTCGCAGCGAGCGCGGATGATCTCGTCCGGCTGGTCGAGCATCGAACCTGCAACGGCGGCGAGATCGGCCTCGATGCTCGGCTGATTCTGCGAGGTCGGCGGGACGATGCGCGCCCGCTCGATGCTTCCGTCCGATGCGAACTCATAGCGATGCCAGCAGATGCCGCGCGGCGCTTCGGTGCAGCCGAATCCGGTGGCCGCGCGGGGGACGAGGGGCACGGCGGCGACCGCCGGCTGCTCATAGGCTGCGATGATGCGAAGCGCTTCCTCACAGGCGAACAGGATTTCGAGCGCCCGCACCACAATGCTCTGATAAGGATTCCGGCACACCGGAGATAGGCCGACCTCCTCGGCGAGCGTCTGGACCGCCGATGGCAGGCGGTCGAAATTCAGCGCGTAGCGGGCGAGCGGGCCGACCAGATAGGCGCCACGTCGCTTCAACAGCGCATGCAGCGCGGTCGAGTGCGGAACGTGCCGCTCCTCGAACTCCGATTCGTAATCGGCGATGTCGATATCGATGTCGCGGCTGGAGACGAGCCGCCCTTCGTTGAAGGGATATTCGTCGGAGTGGCGCAGCGCCACGAATTCGTAGTCCTGCTCGTAATCCGGAAAGGGGAAGGTTGCGACCCAGCGCACCAGCTGAACGGCGATGTCGCGCGCGTTCTCCAGCCGAGCGGCGAGCGGCTGCAACTCGGCGCGGCTCGGCACGCGATGGAAGCCGCCGGGCTTGACATTGACCGGATGGATCTCGCGTCCGCCGAGCACACGCATGATCTCGTTGCCGGCCTTCTTCAGCGTGAGCGCATTGCGGACCACCTCGCCATGCTGCTGCGCCATCCGGATCGCGTCGGGAAAGCCCAGGAAGTCGGGCGCATGCAGCATCACGACATGCAGGGCATGGCTCTCGATCCATTCTCCGCAATAGATCAGCCGGCGCAAGGCGCGGAGCTGGCCCTCGACCTTGGCCCCAAACGCGTTCTCGATCGCATGGACCACGCTCATCTGATAGGCGATCGGGCAGATGCCGCAGATCCGCGCGACGATGTCGGGCGTCTCGGCGTATCCGCGCCCGCGCAGGAACGCCTCGAAGAAGCGCGGCGGCTCGAAGATGCGTAGCTGCGCCGAGGCGACTTTGCCGTCAACGATCGCGATGTCCAGCGCGCCTTCGCCCTCGACCCGGGCGAGATAGTCGACCTTGATTGACTTAGTCGGCATGGGCCTCGCTTTCCTTTCGGAACGGTTCGGCTGCGGCGTTGAAGGTCTGCAGGGCGCGGCTGACATCGCGTGCGCTGGCGCCCAGCGCGCGCCACTCGCGCGCCAAGGCCGCCATGTTGGGTGTCTCCATCGGGCCGTAGCAGCCGTAGCAGCCGCGCCGGTAGGCCGGACAGATCGCGCCACAGCCCGCATGGGTCACCGGTCCGAGGCACGGCTGGCCTTGAACCATCACGCAGACCGTGCCGCGCTGCTTGCACTCGATGCAGACGCTATGGGAGGGGATCGCGGGCTTACGTCCGGCAAGGAAGGCCGAGATCACCTCGATGAGCTGATGCTTGTTGATCGGGCAGCCATGCAGTTCGTAGTCGACGGTGACATGCGCCGAGATCGGCGTCGAAGTGGCGAGCGTGGAGATGTAGTGCGGGGAGGCATAGACCGCGGCGACGAAATCGTTCACGTCGGCGAAATTGCGCAACGCCTGGATGCCGCCGGCCGTAGCACAGGCGCCGATCGTCACCAGATGCCTGGATTGCTGTCTCACCATCATGATGCGTTCCGCGTCGTGCGCGGTGGTGATCGACCCTTCGACCAGCGAGAGATCGTAAGGGCCGTCGAGAACGGCGCTCGAAGCTTCCGGAAAATTGGCGATCTCGACCGCGCCGGCCAGTGTCAGGAGTTCGTCCTCGCAATCCAGCAGCGACAGCTGGCAACCGTCGCAGGAGGCGAATTTCCAGACCGCGAGCCGCGGGCGCCTGTCTCGGTCGATCACCTGCTCCATCTCAAATCTCCCGGACAGCGAAGATGCGTTCGATCCGGTCGAATCGCATCACGGGACCGTCCTTGCAGATGAAGGCCGGTCCGAACTGGCAGTGGCCGCAAAGGCCGATGGCGCACTTCATGTTGCGCTCCATCGACAGATAGATGCGGTCCGACGCGACGCCGGCATCGCGCAGCGCATTGGCGGTGAACCGCATCATGATCTCCGGGCCGCAGACCATCGCGACGGCGTTATGCGGGTCGAACGGAATGCGCGGGATCAGGGCAGGCACTACACCGACATGGCCGCGCCAGGTCTTGTCGGCATGATCGACGGTGACCTCGACGCTGATGTCGAGTTGCCGGCGCCATGACGCGAGCTCGTCTCGGAACAGAATATCCGCAGGGTTTCGGCAGCCGACCAGGATCGCGACGCGGCCATAACGAGCGCGATTGGCGAGCACATGGGTGATGGCCGGACGCAGCGGGGCGAGACCAAGGCCGCCGGCCACGATGAGGATGTCGGAGCCTTCCGCCTCGGTGACCGGCCACGCCGTGCCGAACGGGCCACGAACGCCAAGCGTGGCGCCGACCTCGAGCGCAGCGATCGCCTGGCTCACGGCGCCGACATCCCGCACCGTATGCATGAAGCCTGTGGTGTCCGCGCAGTCGCCGCTGATGCTGATCGCGGCTTCGCCGACGGCAAACGCATAGAGCATGTTGAACTGGCCCGGCGCGTAGCTGGGCCGAGACCCTTGGGACGGTGCGATCTGTAGCGTCACGACGTCCGGCAATTCGCGGCGGAGATGCGTGACGCGATAAAGCTGTGGCACGAAGGGATCGCTCCGGGGTGGTGCGATCGGCACGGTCATCTCAGCGCTTTCCATAGACGTTGAGGATCTGCAGCCGCGTGTCGTGGAGGCGTTGCACCAGGATGGGAGCAAAGCGCTTCATCATTTCATAGCCCAGATGATGGTCGGCATCGCATTTGCCGCGCAGGCATTTTGCGTCGATGCCGATTGCACGCACCAGCTCGACAGCGCGGGCATCGAAGGTCCACCGATAGGGCGGTAGCAGCCACGAAGCGCCGACGATCTCGCCTTCGCCGAGCGTCGACATGACGATCGGCGGCTGGCCGGGCGCAGCAATTTCCAGCGCGACCTTGCCGTGTCGGATCAGGAAAAACTCGTCTGCCGCATCGCCTTCGTGGAACAGATATTGGCCAGGGTCGAAGCGATGATTGCGGGCGCAGCCGGACACCAGCGCGATCTGGTCTGCAGGGCATCCGGCGAAGAAGGCATGTTCCTTCAGGATCTGCTCAAGTCCCACCATGCTGTTCTCCGCTGGTCGGGTTGGCGCGGATAGCGGCCGCTTCCTCGGTGATGTCGATGCCGACCGGGCACCAGGTGATGCAGCGTCCGCAGCCGACGCAGCCGGACGTGCCGAACTGGTCGATCCAGCTCGCAAGCTTGTGGGTGATCCATTGCCGATAGCGCGCGCCGCCGCTCCGCCGCACGCTGCCGCCGTGCAGATAGGAGAAATCCAGCGTGAAGCAGGAATCCCATTTGCGGACGCGCTCGGCCGTGTCACCGGTGAGATCGCTATGGTCTTCGACCGTCGTGCAGAAGCAGGTCGGACAAACCATGGTGCAGTTGCCGCAGGTGAGACATCGCTCGGCGACCGTGTCCCAGCGTGGATGGTTCGGGCTGGCTTGCAGCAGATCCTTGATGCCATCGGTGTCGAGCGTCCGGCCCATCTGGCTTCGCGTACGCGCCACCACCGCGGCCGCTGCCGCGAGATCTGCGTCATCCGCAGCGCCATGGGGCAGGCGGCCGAGCAGCGCGGCCCCCTGGTCGCTGCCGGCCTCGACTAGGAAATCGTGACGCAGTTCGTCATGCAACTCGGTCAGCGCCAGATCGAAGCCGCTCTCCACCTGCGGTCCCGTGCCCATCGAGGCGCAGAAGCACGTGCCTCCGGCCTCAGCACAATTCACCGCGACGATGAACGCGTCCTGGCGCCGCGACGTATAGCCGACGTCTGCGTAAGGGCCGGTTGAAAACACCTTGTCCTGGATGGCGATGGCGTGAATTTCGCAGGCCCTGACGCCGACGAAGGCGAATTTGCGCGGAGCCGGAGGAGGCGGTTCGATTGCAAATCCATCCTCGCCGCGGTGTGCGGTCCACAGCGTCGCGACCGGCGGATGGAGGAACCGCTTCCAGGATTGCGGCCCGACGGCAAAGCCGAACAGCGCGTCATCGGTCCGCCGCTCCAGGCGATATTTGCCGGCGTCCTGGCGGTCGGTCCACCCGGCGGGAAGTTGTGAGAGCTTGGCGATCTCGTCATAGGCGATCGCGCCATCACGCACGGTCGGCCCCAGCACGCAGTGATCCGAGGCCAGCGCGTCGATCAGCGCCTGCAGGGCATCGCGCGACATGATCGCCTTTGTTCCTTTGGCCAGCGGTGCGGACGTGGCAGACGGATCGGAGCCCGTCGCCGCCGGTTCGGTGACGCTCTGCGAGATCTCTCGATTCCGGCGATCTTCGGACATGCGGCCTCGATGGCCTTCTCAAACGGCCTTGCTCGGGTCGGCGGAGACTTAACAGTCCCGCCCGCTGTGGCCGTTGACCTTGATCAAGCCCGGCGTGCCGTCGTTGGAGGGGCAGGGCTATCGCATATGGTTGGAAATAGCTTCGAGCAGTCTTCTTTGCGGCCATCCTTCGAGACGCCCGCCGGCGGCGGGCTCCTCAGGATGATGACGTTTTCCACGGCGAAGTCGTAGACCCTCATGGTGAGGGCACGGCAAAGCCGCGCGTCTCGAACCATGAGGCCCCGCGCCTGCTTGACGCCATATGCGATAGCCCTGGTTGGAGGGGCGAATCGAAATCGCATGGAGTCAGGGCACGCGCTGGCACCATGATCGGCGGCGAAGCCGCGAGGCTTTCACGTTGGCCGTGCGCGGCTGCGGCAGACGCGACGAAGATCGATCGGCAAAGATCGATCAGCGTTGCGTCAGGAAACCCAGCACCGCGTCATTGAAGGCGAGCGTCGCCTCGATGTTCGAGATGTGCGCCGCGTCGAGGATGGTCATGCTGGCACCTGGGATCTGGCTGCGGATCGCTTCCGCCATCGTGATCGGCGTCGAGCGGTCGTAGCGGCCCGCAATCACCAGCGTCGGGCTCTTGATCTTCGGCAACGCCTCGCGCAGGTCGAGCGTCCGCAGCGCCTCGCAGGAGGCAAGATAGCCCTCGACCGGGGTGGCCAGCAGCATCGCTTTCATCCGCTGGGCGATTTCGGGATTGCGGCCGCGGAACTCCTCCGTCAGCCAGCCCGCGATCACGGTGTCGGCGACCGCGGCCAGCCCGCCTTCCTTGACGGCCTTGATGCGGGTGTCCCAGATGGTCGGGTCCGGATAATGGCAGGCGGTGTTGGCGAGCACGATCTTGCCGAGCCGCTCCGGCGCGTTGGCGCCGAGCCATTGCCCGACCATGCCGCCCATCGACAACCCGCACCAATGCACCTTCTCGATGTTGAGGTCGTCGAGGATCGCGAGCACGTCACGGCCGAATCGCTCGACCGAATAGGGGCTTGGCGGGACGCTAGATCGGCCGTGGCCGCGGCGGTCATAGCGGATCACGCGGAATACCTGCGTGAGGGCGCGCATCTGTGGCTCCCACATTTGTAGGGTACAGCCGAGCGAGTTCGACAGCATCAGGGTCGGCCCACCGTCGCGGCCCTCGACCGTGACGTTGAGGAGGCAACCGTCGGCATCGATCATCGGCATGAGGCAAGGTCCTTGTCCTGGTGTTCCGGCGCCCAAATTCGCCCCTCCCGTTCGGAGCCAATTCAGCGCGCTGCATCGGCGATTCTGCATCGCCCGCGTTCATCCGCCACTCTTTCCTTTGTGACGGCCGTGCATTAGGTGAATACCCTAAACCAAACCATCCGGGGAGCTTCCACATGGCGATGACGATGACAGGCGAGGTTCAACTGCCGGCACCGCGCGAGGCCGTGTGGGCCAAGCTCAACGATCCCGAGGTTCTCAAGGCTTGCATCCCCGGCTGCGAGGAATTGGAGAGGACCGAGGACAACGGCTTCCGCGCCACGGCCAAAATGAAGGTCGGACCGGTCTCGGCGCGCTTCAAGGGCAAGGTGACGTTGAGCGATCTCGACCCGCCCAATGGCTACAAGATCACGGGCGAAGGAGAGGGCGGCGTGGCCGGCTTCGCCAAGGGCGGTGCCACGGTCGGGCTGTCCGATAAGGACGGCGGTACGCTGCTCTCCTACAACGTCGAGGCGCAGATCGGCGGCAAGCTCGCCCAGCTCGGCCAGCGCCTGATCAACGGCGCCGCGAAGAAACTCGCCGACGAGTTTTTCGCCAATTTTGCCAAGGCCGTGCAGGGATAAATTCGACCAATCACGTCAGTTGGGCGAGGGGTCGGCGAGGTTGCCCACCGCCGATCCGGCCCATATGATGGTTTTCGACTGATTTTGCCGGGCTGTGCTGCAGTGCAATGCTGTGGCGCCGATAATAGAGAGTCCTGAATGGCCAAAATTTCCCTGATTGTGAACGGTAACCCCGTCACGGCGAATGTCGACCCGCGGACGCTGCTCGTGCAGTTCCTGCGCGAGAATCTGCGCCTGACCGGGACCCATGTCGGCTGCGACACGTCGCAATGCGGCGCCTGCGTCGTGCATCTCGACGGCAAGGCGGTGAAGTCCTGCACGACCCTCGCGGTGATGGCCGACGGCCATGAGGTCAAGACCATCGAGGGGTTGGCGCCGGATGGTGCGCCGCTGCATCCGATGCAGGAGGCATTCCGCGAAAATCACGGCCTGCAATGTGGTTTCTGCACGCCCGGCATGATCATGACTGCCGTCGACATGGTGCACCGCAAGGGCCACGATCTCAGCGAGGAAACCATCCGGGAGGAGCTGGAAGGCAATCTCTGCCGCTGCACCGGCTATCAGAACATCGTGCAATCGATCGCCGCCGGCGCCAAGGCCATGGCGAAATCCGATCTCGCATAATTCCCGCGCATTCGCGCGTCAGGACATTTCCCATGTACGAATTCAAATATCACCGTCCGGGCACCGTGCGGCAGGCGGCCAATCTTCTGGTCAAGAACGAAGACGCCAAGCTGATCGCCGGCGGCCACACGCTGCTTCCCGTGATGAAGCAGCGGCTGGCGAGTCCGCCGCATCTGGTCGACCTCTCGCATATCGAGGGGCTCAACGAGATCGAGATCAAAGGCCGCGCGCTGGTGATCGGCGCCACCGCCCGTCACGCCGAGGTTGCCAATTCCCCGACCGTCGGTGAGGCGATCCCGGCGCTGGCCCATCTCGCCGGCTTGATCGGCGATCCCGCCGTGCGCCACCGCGGCACCATCGGCGGCTCGCTCGCCAACAACGATCCGACGGCGGATTATCCCGCCGCCTGCCTCGCGCTCGGCGCCACCATCGTCACCAACAAGCGCAAGCTGAAGGCGGAAGAGTACTTCCAGGGCCTGTTCACGACCGCGCTGGAGGGCGACGAGATCATCACCAAGGTCAACTTCCCGCTGCCGAAGAAGGCGGCCTATGTGAAATTTCGCAATCAGGCCTCGCGCTACGCGCTGGTCGGCGTGTTCGTGGCGCGGCGTCCGTCGGATGTGCGGGTGGCGGTCACCGGCGCCGGAGCCGATGGCGTGTTCCGGGTCACCGCGTTCGAGGAAGCCTTGCAGAAGCGGTTCTCGCCCAAGGTGCTGGAAGGGATTCCGGTGTCGCATGAGGGCCTGAACAGCGACATCCATGGCAGTGCCGAATATCGCGCGCATCTGATCGGCGTGTTGGCGCGGCGTGCGGTGGAAGCCGCCAATGCCGAGGCCAAAGCGTCGGCAGAATCGGAGGCTCCGGCTTCGTGAGACCGGCTGTAGCGAGCAAGAGGCGGGCGGGCGCATGAGTGCAGCGGCATTGCCAGGATCTGTCGACGGGATGCTCGAGCTGCTCTCTTCGCGCGGCTATCTCGCCGAGCGCTCGCTGGCGACGGTGACCTATCTGGCGTTGCGCATGGGGCGGCCGCTGTTTCTGGAGGGCGAGGCCGGGGTCGGCAAGACCGAGATCGCCAAGGTCCTGTCGGCCGCGCTCGGGCGCAAGCTGATTCGCCTGCAATGCTATGAGGGGCTCGACGTGGCCTCGGCCGTCTATGAGTGGAATAGCGCCGCGCAGATGATCGCGATCCGGCTGGCGGAAGCCGGTGGCGATGTCGACCGCGAGCAGCTCTCTTCCGACATTTTCGCCGAGCGCTATCTGATCAAGCGGCCGTTGCTGCAGGCGCTGGAGCCGGATGTGGCGGGCGCGCCGGTGCTCCTGATCGACGAGCTCGATCGTGCCGACGAAGCGTTCGAGGCGTATCTCCTGGAGATACTGTCCGACTTCCAGGTTACGATCCCGGAGTTCGGCACCGTCAAGGCGCCGCATCCGCCGATCGTGATCATCACCTCGAACCGCACCCGCGAGATCCACGACGCGCTGAAGCGCCGCTGCCTCTATCACTGGGTCGACTATCCTTCGGCCGAGCGCGAGCTTGCGATCGTCAAGACGCGGCTGCCCGGCATCTCGCAGCGGCTGTCGCAGCAGATCGTGCGCTTCGTGCAGGCGCTGCGTAACCAGGATTTCTACAAGTCGCCGGGGGTGGCCGAGACGCTCGACTGGGCGACCGCACTGACCGAGCTGGATGCCCGCGGGCTGACGGCCGAGGTGGTCGGCGACACGATCGGGGCGCTGTTGAAGTACCAGGACGATATCGCGCGCATGCAGGGCGATGCGCTGCAAAAGGTGATCAAGGACGCGACGAGCGAGAGTTAGTTCTCCGTCATTCCGGGGCGATGCGTCAGCATCGAACCCGGAATCTCGAGGTTCCGGGTTCGCTCGTTTCACTCGCGCCCCGGAACGACGAAATGGATAGAGCTGTGCCCACGCCAATCAACCATCTCGCCCCTCCCACCGGCGCGATCGCCGACAATATCGCGGGCTTTGCCCGGGCCTTGCGCGGCGCGGGCCTGCCGGTCGGGCCGGGCGCGGTGATCGATGCGATGACGGCGCTGGAGGCGATCGACATCGGCAAGCGCGCCGACGTCTTCACCACGCTGGAATCGATCTTCGTCAAGCGCCACGAGCACGCGCTGATCTTCGCCCAGGCCTTCGAGCTGTTCTTCCGCGCCGCCGAAGAGTGGAAGTCGATGCTGGATTCGGTGCCGCTGCCGGATCACGCCAAGAAGAAGCCGAAGCCGGCGTCGCGTCGTGTCCAGGAGGCGATGGCGCAGCCGCAGATGCACGAGGAGCCGCAGACGCTGGAGCAGGACCTGCGGCTGTCGGTATCCGACCGCGAGGTGCTGCAGAAGAAGGATTTCGCGCAGATGAGCGCGGCCGAGATCGCCGAGGTGACGCGCGCGATCGAAAAGATGCGGCTGCCGCAGGCGGAGCTCAGGACGCGCCGCCACAAGCCGGATCCGAAGGGCGCGCGCATCGACATGCGCAAGACCTTGCGCGAGGCGCTGCGCACCGAGGGCGAGATCATCAACATCCAGCGGCTGGGACGGATCGAGAAGCCGGCGCCGATCGTGGCGCTGCTCGATATTTCCGGCTCCATGAGCGAATATACCCGCCTGTTCCTGCATTTCCTGCACGCCATCACCGACGCCCGCAAGCGCGTCTCGGTGTTCCTGTTCGGCACAAGGCTGACCAATGTGAGTCGCGCGCTGCGGCAGCGCGATCCGGACGAGGCGCTCGCGAGCTGCTCGGCCTCGGTCGAGGATTGGGCTGGCGGCACCCGCATTGCGACCTCGCTGCATACGTTCAACAAGCTGTGGGCGCGGCGGGTGCTCGGGCAGGGCGCCATCGTGCTGCTGATTTCCGACGGGCTGGAGCGCGAGGCCGATGACAAGCTCGCCTTCGAGATGGACCGGCTGCACCGCTCCTGCCGACGCCTGATCTGGCTGAACCCGCTGCTCCGCTACTCAGGCTTCGAGGCCAAGGCGCAGGGCATCAAATTGATGCTGCCCCACGTTGACGAATTCCGGCCCGTGCATAACTTGACCTCGATCGGGACGCTGATCTCGGCGCTATCGTCCCCGCTGTCCGCCCATCACCGCAGCGCGATCCGTCCCGCAGCCTGAATTCCGCAAGGAGGCATCATGCTCAACCGCGACGAGGATATTCTGAAGGCTGCCGAGGACTGGCAGAAGGCCGGCCATGGCGTGGCGCTCGCCACCGTGGTCGAGACCTGGGGCTCGGCGCCGCGTCCGGCCGGCTCCAGCCTGGTCATCAATGATGACGGCACGTTCCTGGGGTCGGTGTCCGGCGGCTGCGTCGAGGGCGCGGTCGTGACCGAAGCAATGGACGTGATCGAAAGCGGCCAGCCCAAGATGCTGGAGTTCGGCGTCGCCGACGAGACCGCCTGGAATGTCGGACTGTCCTGCGGTGGTACCATTCGAGTGTTCGTCGAGAAGGTCGGGTAACGATGAAGCTTGCAACCCTCTCCGAGCTGAACGCGGAGCGCGCCGCGCGGCGCCCGGTGATCCTGGTCACCGATGTCGCCACCGGCGAGCAGCGGCTCGTGAAAGCCAAGGACATTGTCGCCGATCCACTACGCGCCGAGCTCGCCGCGCAGTTGCGGATGGGCAAGAGCGGGATGATCGAGACTGGCGGCAAGAGGTTGTTTCTCAATGTCTACGCGCCGACCGCGCGGCTCGTGATCATCGGCGCCGTCCATATCAGCCAGGCGCTGGCGCCGATCGCGCGCTCGCTCGGTTACGACGTGACGGTCGTCGACCCGCGCACGGCGTTTGCCAGCCCCGAGCGCTTCCCCGACGTGCCGCTGATCGCGGAATGGCCCGACGTGGCGCTGCCGCCGCTCAACATCGATCACTACACGGCGTTCGTCGCGCTGACCCACGATCCCAAGATCGACGATCCGGCGCTGCTGCACGCCTTCTCGCGTGACTGCTTCTATATCGGTGCGCTGGGCTCGCGGAAGACGCATGGCAAGCGCGCCGAGCGGCTCCGTGCGCAGGGGGCCAGCGAGGCCGACATCTCCCGCATTCACGCGCCCATTGGACTGGCCATCGGCGCCGTATCGCCATCGGAGATCGCCGTCTCGATCATGGCCCAGATCACCGCGGCGCTGCGGCTGCCGCCCAAGGAAAAAGAAGAAGCGGCATGAAATTCGGCCCGGCCAGTCCGGCGGAGGCAGTCGGCGGGGTGACGGTGCACACCCTGCGCCAGGGCAGACTGGTGCTGAAGAAGGGCACCACGATCGGTCCGGCCGAGGTGGAGGCCCTGACCAGGGAAGGCGTCAAGGAGATCGTCGTCGTCAGGCTGGAGCCGGGCGACGTTTCCGAGGATGAAGCTGCCGCCGGCATCGCCAAGGCGGTCGCGGGCGAGGGCATTCATGTCGATCGCGCCTTCACCGGCCGCGCCAATTTGTTCGCGGCCCAGGCCGGCGTGCTGGTGATCGATCGCGATGCGGTCGACCGCATCAACGCGGTCGACGAAGCCATCACCTTCGCGACCTTGCCGGCGTTCAAGCCGGTGGTCGAAGGCGAGATGGTCGGCACCGTCAAGCTGATCCCGTTTGGGGTCGAAGGACGCTTGCGCGACGCGGCTGTCGCGGCGGCGGGCAAGGGCGCGCTCCGGATCGCGCCCTATGTCATCAAGCGCGTCGGCGTGGTCTCCACCATCCTGCCCGGCCTCTCCTCGAAGGTCATCGACAAGACCTTGCGCGTCACCGCCGAACGGCTGGCGCCTGCAGGCGCCGCCATCATTGCCGAACGCCGCGTGCCGCATGAAGGCGCGCCGCTGTCGGCCGCCATCCAGGAACTGCTCGGGCTCGGCGCCGAGCTAGTCATCGTGTTCGGGGCCTCGGCCATTGCCGACCGGCGCGACGTGATCCCGGCTGCGATCACCGGCATTGGGGGGACGGTCGAGCATTTCGGCATGCCGGTCGATCCCGGCAATCTCCTGCTGATCGGTAACGCGGCCGGCGTGCCGGTGCTCGGTGCGCCTGGCTGTGCCCGTTCGCCGGTCGAGAACGGTTTCGATTGGGTCCTGATGCGGCTGCTCGCCGGCATCAAGGTGACCCGCGCCGAGCTGATGGCGATGGGCGTCGGCGGCCTTCTGATGGAGATCGTCACCAGGCCGCAGCCCCGCGCCAAGCCGGAAACGGAGGGCGAACGCAAGGTTGCGGCCATCGTGCTCGCCGCCGGCCGCTCGACCCGGATGGGCGGGCCCAACAAGCTCTTGGCCGAACTCGAGGGCAAGAAGCTGGTGCGGATCGTGGTCGAGCAGGCGCTGGCCTCCAAGGCTTGCGAGGTGATCGTCGTCATCGGCCATCAGGCCGACCTGGTCGAGCAGGCGCTGGCAGATCTGCGTGTCCGGTTCGTGCGCAATCCCGATTTCGCTGGCGGGCTTGCGAGTTCCGTGAAGGCCGGCATCGCGGCCGTGTCCGAGAACGCCGATGGCGCGGTAGTCTGCCTCGGCGACATGCCGATGGTCTCGAGCGATATGCTCGATCGGCTGATCGGCACGTTCGAGCCGGATCGCGGCAATTTGATCGTGGTGCCGGTCGCCGACGGCCGCCGCGGCAATCCGGTCTTATGGTCGCGGCGTTTCTTCCAGGAGCTGATGACGCTGGACGGCGACGTCGGTGCGCGGCATCTGATCGCCAAGCATGCGGAGGCCGTCGCCGAAGTGCCGGTCGAGGGAGACGGCGCCTTCCTCGACATCGACACGCCGCAAGCGCTGGACGCCGCACGGCGGGGGTGAAACGGCTTTCCATCATTACGCAGGATTTCTTCACTTCGCTCGCAACGGCGGTTGTCCGTCGACGGCCGGCGTTGCACCAGGCGCTATCTTTCAACCTTCTGTTCACCAAGTTGAAACATCCTTTCCCCTAGATTTCGCCACATTGGGCCTCGGGGGAGGATCTCGGTGATCGTTTCGACCGCCGCGCGACGCTTCGCGCTATTTGCGTTTGGTATGACCGTTCTGGTGGCGGGCGCGCGCCTTGCGACCGATCATTTCATCAGTGTCGCGCACGCAGCCGGTGCCTTCGCCATGGGCCAATGCGCCGCCTATGGCCAGGCCTATGATTACCCGTCCGAGCCTTCGGCTAAAGCGGCCGCGCTCAAGCAGTGCAAGGGCGACTGCACGGCAGTGATCCTGAAGAAGGCGTGTGCGGCCTTCGCGGTCGATTTGACCAATCCCTGCGGTCCGCATGGCTATGCGGTCCGGCCGAAGATATCGACCTCGCTCAACGATGCGACGCGTGAATGCTACAAATATGGCGGCAAGGAATGCGTGATCCGCGCCTGGGTCTGCGACGGCAAGGGTTGATTTCGCAGACAGGGCTTTTCATTGTTCGGGCAGCGGCGAACCCGGACTCCTGCGACGACGACAGCGTCTTGGCGTTGTCAGCGTAGAATTGATCGGGTTTCGGTCAATTTATCGGCGTCCCGAGAATGGCGTCGTTTGCCGGAGGAACGATGCAGTTCGACACCAAGATCGCGCTGGTGATCCGTAACGACCTTGAAGCCTGGCAGAAGCTGAACGTGGCAGCCTTTCTCGCGAGCGGCATTGCCGCTGCGTTTCCCGAATGTGTCGGTGTGCCTTATGAGGACGGTGATGGCACGCCATACCATGCGCTGATCGGCCAGCCGATCTTGATCTACGGTGCAGTCGATCGCGCGGCGTTGTCGCGGGCACTCGAACGGGCCTTGGCTCGCAACGTCAAATGCGCGCTCTATAGCGAAGACATGTTCAAGACCACCCATGACGAGGCCAATCGCGCCGCGGTGAAAGCGGTCGCTCGCGCCGACCTCAATCTGGTCGGCCTGGCCTTCCGCGGAGAACGCAAGGTGGTTGACAAGGTCGTGGACGGCTTGAAGTTTCACCACTGAAGATGGCGCGACAAGCCGGCCAGTTGATGTCACGGAGTTGTCATATGCTCCGCGACGAAGCGACGGCCGTCCATTGACTCCGATCAAGCTCGAGCTTGCCGGCCTCTATTAGTTTGCGCCTCGAAATGAGAGGAGCAGACACATGTCGACAATGAAGGCCGCCGTCGTCAAAGCCTTTGGCAAGCCGCTGGTGATCGAGGACGTGCCGATCCCGGTGCCGGGCCCTGGCGAGATCCTGGTCAAGCTGAAGGCCTGCGGCGTCTGTCATACCGACCTGCACGCCGCCTCGGGCGACTGGCCGGTCAAGCCAGTACCGCCTTTCATTCCGGGCCATGAGGCGGCCGGTTTGGTTGCGGCGCTCGGCCCTGGCGTGACCGATTTCAAGGTCGGCGATGCCGTCGGCGTGGCGTGGCTGCATGATGCCTGTTTGCGCTGCGAATATTGCGAGACAGGCTGGGAGACCCTGTGCGAGCACCAGCACAACACCGGCTACAGCGTCAACGGCGGTTTCGCTGAATACGTCATCGCCTCCGCGGCCTTCGCGGCACGCCTGCCGGCTGACGTCGACTTCGCTGCGATTGCCCCGATCCTCTGCGCGGGCGTGACGACCTACAAGGGCCTGAAGGAAACCGAGACCCGGCCGGGCGAGTGGGTGGTCATCTTCGGCGTCGGCGGCCTCGGCCACGTCGCCATCCAATATGCCAAGGCCATGGGGATGAAGGTGATCGGGATCGACATCACCGAGGACAAGTTGAAGCTCGCGCGCGAAGCCGGCGCCAATCACGCGGTCAATGCGCTCGACAAGGACGCGGTGGACCGGGTCGCCAAGATCACCGGCGGCGGCGCCCACGGCGTACTGGTGACGGCCGTGTCGACGCCAGCCTTCGCCCAGGCGCTGCACATGGTCCGTCGCAAGGGGACGGTCAGCCTGGTCGGGCTGCCACCGGGCGAGTTTCCGACACCGATCTTCGACGTCGTGCTGAAGCGCATTACGGTGCGCGGCTCGATTGTCGGCACGCGGCGAGATCTCGACGAGGCCATCGCCTTCGCCGCAGAGGGCAAGGTCAAGGCCGAGATCACCACCGCGCCGCTATCGGAGATCAACACCATCTTCGACAAGATGAAGGCAGGCAAGATCGACGGCCGCATCGTGCTCGATTTCACCTGAGTGCCCATCGGCGCACATTCTAAAGGAGGCCGCGGCGCCATGGAAATGCGCCGCGGCCTTTTGATATGGATCAGCGTCTCGGTGGATCGGGCTGGCACGATGCGGCCATGGCAGCGGTCACCAAAATCGTTTTTCTCGGCGCGAGCAGCGCGTCCTTCGGTCTCAGCATGTTCCGGGACCTGTTCTCGACGCATGAGCTCGCAGGCAGCACCTTGGTGCTGGTCGGTCGCAATGCCGAGCGGCTCGGCCGCGCCGAGCGCCTGACGAAGCTCTTGAACGACAAGTCCGGTGCCGGGCTGAAGATCGAGGCGACGACGGACTGGCGCGCTGCGCTGGATGGCGCGGGCTTTGTGGTCCATTCCACCGCGATCGACCGCAACCGACTCTGGCGGCACGACTTCGAGGTTCCCCGCAAATACGGCATCCGCCATACGCTCGGCGAGAATGGCGGCCCCGGCGCGTTGTTCTTCACCTTGCGCACGCTGCCGGTGGTGTTCGACTTCGTCCGCGAAATCGAAACGCGCTGCCCGCAGGCGCTGTTCATCAACTTCTCGAATCCGGAGAGCCGCATCATCCTGGCGCTCGGGCAGCATAGCCGGATCAAGCATATTGGCCTCTGCCACGGCATCTTCCTCGCACGCAGCCAGGTCGCCGCGATCCTCGGCTTGCCCGAGGCGCGGGTGGACGTGTGGGGCGCCGGTCTCAACCACTTCCAATGCTTGAAAGAGATCCGCGATCGCGAGACCGGGGCCGATCTCTATCCGCTCCTGCGTGAGAAGGAGGCAAGCCACGACCCCGAGGTTTCGCCGCTGACCCGCGCGCTGTTCCGCGGCTTCGGCTATTGGCTCGGCTGTGGTGACGGCCATGTCGGCGAATATTTCGCCTATGGCTGGGAAGCGGGGGAGGGCGGTTACAATTTCGATTGGGACGAGGGCGAGCGCGCCAAGGTGAACCGGCTGATCGAGGACGTGCTGGCCGGTCGTACGGAGATGCCGGATTGGTGGCTGAAGCCATCGGGTGAGCGCGCCGTCTCCGTGATCTCCTCCGTACTGCATGACCGCAAGCAGCTGATCGAATCCGGGGTCGTCTATAACGATCGCGTCATTCCTAACCTGCCGGCGGACGCGGCGGTGGAAGTGCCGGTCGTCGCCGACCGTATCGGCATTCATCCAGTCTCGCTCGGGCCACTGCCGGAGCCGGTCGCGAAGCTCATGACCGTTCAGGTCCAGGTGCAGCAGCTTTCGGTCCAAGCGGCGATGCAGGCCTCCAAGGAGATCGCGCTGCAGGCGCTCCTGATCGACCCCGTGGTGAACTCGGCGACATCAGCGCGGCAGCTCCTGGACGAATTGTGGGAGATCAACCGGCCCTATATTCGTCCTTGTGCGTGAGACGCGCACTACAAATCGATCCATTCGCAGCTGCCGGAAGATCACGGCTTTGGCGCCGTCGAGCAGAAAGGCGAACACGACGGCTACCGCAAGCAGGCCGGCGATGATCGGCAGCCTCAGCGGAGCCATCAGCGATCCGGTGGCGGCGAGCGCCGTGACGATCAGGATGTCCGTAATCGAGGAGACGACGACGGTCCGGCTTGGCCGCGACGACCAGAGGCGGCGGCGTTCGCGCACGACGTAATAGATCGATTGGCCGCTGAAGGTCAGGTTGACCAGGGTCATGGTCCGCAGCGTCTCGAGGTCGAGGCGTAGCAGATCCCTGCCGATCAGCAGCACGCCGACGCAGAATGCGAGATCGACCATACCCATGATCACGCCGGCGAGCGTCAGGTCGCCGATGCGCCACGCATTCGGCTCGGCCGAGGGCCGGACGTTGTCGGTCGCCGCCGACATTGCCAGGAAATCGCCCGTGATCATGGAGATCACGATCAGCGTCGGTGTCAGAATGGCATGTCCGACGATCAGGAAGCCGATGCCGAGATAGGAAACCTGGCGGACCTTGTGCACGATCGAGCGCAGCGCATAGGTGAGGATACGCTGGAATGCGACGCGTCCCTGCGTCACCGCGGTGAGAATGCTGGTGAGGCCGGGCTCGGTGAGCACGAGGCCGGCTGCGGACTTCGCGACGTCGGTCGACGTCGAGACCGCAATGCCAAGCTGCGCCTGACGCAGCGCCGGCGCATCGTTGGCGCCGTCACCGCACATGCCGACGGAATAGCCCGAGCGCTGCAGCGCCTTGACCAAAGCGAATTTGTCTTCCGGCAGCACGCCGGCGAACACCGCGTAATCTGTGGCGTCGATCCTCTCGGGGATCGGTCCGGGCGGAAACACCTTGCCGTCCAGTCCAATCGCTTTGGCCACGGCCGAGGCCGTGGCCGGGGCATCGCCGGTCACCATGACGACGCGCACGCCCATTGCTTGCAATTTCGCGAGGCAATCGGCAGCTTCGGGCCGCGGAGGATCGCTCAGCGCGATCAAGCCGACGATGTGCATCACATCCGAATCCGCGGCGGACACACTGACGCCGAGTACGCGATAACCCTCGGCCTCCAGCCTTGAGGCTTCGGCCCTTGCCTCATTGGGTGCGGTCGACATGGCCAGCACAGCCGCGAACGCGCCTTTCACCACGCGCCGTCGCGTGTCATCTGCGGTGATGACGGTCGCTTCCGCCATCTTGGTGGCGGGATCGAACGGAATGAATGTTTCTCGCCGCAATCCGTCCAATCGGCCATTCCCGGACGCCATCCGCACTGCGCCATCGACCGGATCGAGCCCGCCGTCGGAACTCGACAGACGCGCCCACACCAGGACATCCCGCGCGCTCGCGTTTCCAAATGGAACGGTCGCTGCGACGCGCAGTTCGTTTTGGGTCAGAGTGCCCGTCTTGTCGACGCACAGCACGTTCATGGTGGCGGCCTCGTCGACCGCGGAGAGCCGCGTCGGCAGCACGCCGCGTCGGCCGAGCGCCTGCGCCGCCACGGCAGCGGTGAGCGTGAAGGCTGCCGGAAGCGCGACCGGCACGGAGGCAAGAACAGCAATCAGGCCGAGCGGAACGATTTCCGTCATCGGCAGGTGACGGGAGATCGCATAGGCGATCAGCGCGAGCGCCAATGTCCCATTGATGGTCGCGAGCGCGAGCACCACGCGCAACACCGCCTTCTGCTGCGAACTGGTGACATGTGCCGTCCGAATAAGCTCTGCTGTCCGTCCGAACCGGGTGTGGGCACCAGTTGCGAGCACCTCGGCCATCGCTTCGCCGCGCCGGATCAGGGCTCCGGCGAAGGTCTCGCTGCCGGGACCGACCTCGATCGGTAGCGACTCGCCCGTCAGCATTGATTGGTCGAGCATCACAGCGCCTGAACCGAGCCGCACGTCGGCAGGCACCACGGCGCCGAGCGTCAGCTTGATGATATCTCCGGGCACGAGTTCGGCCGCCGGAATGATGGTCCAGATGCCGTCGCGGAGGACGGCGGCGTTGAGCGCGAGCCGCTGCTTCAAGGCCTGCAGCGTGGCCTTGGCGCGGCCTTCCTGGAACGTGCCAAGCAGGGCGTTGAACACCAGCAGCAGGCCGATGATTCCTGCCTCGAAATATTCGCCGAGCGAGAGTTGCAGCAGGATCGCCGCCTCCAGCAGGCAGGGGACCGGCGCAACAAACTTGCCGAGCAGCACGTGCCAGAGCGGACGCTCGGTGCTCGTCGTCGCATTGGAGCCGAATTCCCGCAGGCGCCGGGCCGCTTCGGCGGCTGTCAGGCCGCGATCCCAAACCGATGCTTGATCGGCCGTTGCGGGCGCCGGCGCGTTCGCCGGTAATGGAGCCGCGGGAATTTCGAAATCATCCATCGCGATTGCCTGATGAGTGCTGCCCGATGATGAGTCCTAGGGCTGCGCAGTGCCCTGCGAATATTCGGCGGAACGGAACTCAGCATGAGCCTGATCAAGGCGCACGCGGATGTGAAATGGTTGCTTGTAGCGCGCATCCTTCCATCAGACGCCGGTCGTCCGAGGCCAGCGCCGTAGCCGGATCGCAATGGTATTGACACTGACTGACCAGTCAGTCATATTTTAAGAATGGTGATGAGAACACGAAAAGTCGCAAGCAGGGTTACTGGCCGGCCGGCCGCATCGCAGGTCGTTCGCGCAGCGGACAAGGCAGGCGAAGCGTCCGCGAGCCGGGCGGAGCGCGCGGCCGAGCGCCGCGCGGCGATCGTCGAGGCGGCGATGGAGGAGTTCGTCGCGCGCGGCTTCACCGCGACGCGGCTCGACGACATTGCCAAGCGGGCCGGCGTCGCCAAGGGCACGATCTATCTGCATTTCAAGGACAAGGAATCGATGTTTGAGGAATTGATCCGCACCGCGATCGTGCCGTTCGTCAGCCGCATGACTGCACCGCCGTCATTCACGGGATCGGTGCGCGATGCGGTCGAAACACTGGGGCGCCTGTTCATCCACGAGGTCGCGACTACGCGCCGCGGCGACATCGTTCGGCTGATCGTGGCCGAGGGCACGCGCTTTCCGGCGATTGCCGATTTCTACTATCGCGAGGTGGTATCTCGCGGACTCGCCGCGCTGCGCGGCCTGATCGAGCTTGCGATCGAGCGGGGAGAGATCCGCGAGCCCAAGCTCGCGCAATTTCCGCAAATCATGATCGCGCCGGTGCTGATTGCTGTGCTGTGGAAGAGCCTGTTCGAGCGGCATGCGCCGCTCGATGCCGAAGCGATGCTGCGGACGCATCTCGACCTGATCTTTGGCGAACGGAGTGCAACATGACGAGCCTCTTGCATTGCCTCGTCGTTCTGGCCACCGCTTTCACGCTGAACGGATGTCACGATAAGCGCGATCCCGGCTATCAGGGCTGGGTCGAGGCCGATATGATCTTCGTCAGCCCCGATGAGGCGGGGCGCGTAACCAAGCTCAACGTCCGCGAAGGCGACGAGGTCAAGGTCGGCGATCTGCTCTATTCGGTCGACGACGATCTGCAGCAGGCCGATCTCAACCAGAACAAGGCGACGCTCGCCAATGCGCAGCAGACCTATGACCGTGCGGCCGCACTGAGCAAGACCGGCGCAGGCACGCAGGCTACGCTTGATTCGGCGATCTCCGCGTTGCGCGTCGCCGAGGCCCGTGTGGTCACGTCGCAGACGCGGCTGGCCCGCCGCAGGGGCTTTGCCCCGGTCGCCGGCACCGTGCAGCAGATCTACTTCCGCGAGGGTGAGATGGTCGCGGCGCAGCGGCCGGTCCTCTCGATCATGCCGCCCGGCAACATGAAGCTGCGCTTTTACGTTTCCGAGACGGAACTGCCGAAGATCGCCATCGGCGATGAGGTCCGCGTCACCTGCGACAATTGTGCGCCCGATCTCTCCGCGCGGATCTATTTCATCGCGACCACGGCCGAATACACCCCGCCAGTGATCTACAGCCTCGATGAGCGCAACAAGCTCGTCTATCTGATCCAGGCGCGGCCTTCGCGGCCCGACGCGCTGCGCGTCGGCCAGCCGGTCAGCGTCTATCTCAATGCCAAGACGCCGGTGGCCGATCGACGATGACGCGCGCGGCGGACGACGGGATCGCGATCGACGTTCATGGACTGACGAAATCGTTCGGCGGCCGCGAGGTCGTGCACGATCTGTCGATGCGGGTGAAGCGCGGCTCGATCTACGGGTTTCTCGGTCCGAACGGCTCCGGCAAGACTACGACCATCCGAATGTTATGCGGGCTGTTGACGCCCGATAGTGGCGAGGGCCGCTGTCTGGGGTTCGATATCCGCCGCGACGCCGACCGCATCAAGCGGCGGGTTGGCTACATGACTCAGCGCTTCAGCCTGTATCAGGATCTGTCGGTGCGCGAGAATCTCGAATTCGTGGCGCGTCTCTATGGCCTGAGCGATCCGCGCGGTGCTGCGCGCGACATGGTCAGGCGGCTTGGGCTGTCGGGCCGGGAGGGACAGCTCGCCGGCGAGCTGTCGGGCGGCTGGAAGCAGCGGCTGGCGCTTGGCGCCTGCACGCTGCCCAATCCGCAGTTGCTGCTGCTCGACGAGCCGACCGCCGGCGTCGATCCCAAGGCGCGGCGCGATTTCTGGAACGAGATCCATGCGCTCGCGGCCGAGGGGCTGACCGTGCTGGTCTCCACCCACTACATGGACGAGGCCGAGCGCTGTCACGAGATCGCTTATATCGCCTATGGCTATCTGCTGGCGCATGGCACTGTCGAGCAGGTGATCAAGCAATCGGCGCTCACCACCTACACTGTCGGTGGCGATCGCCTGCAGGAGGTGGCGAGCGCTCTGGCAGGGCAGCCCGGTGTCGACATGGTGGCGCCGTTCGGCGCCAGCCTGCACGTGTCCGGCCGCGATGGAGCCGCACTGGAATCTTCGATCGCGCCGTGGCGTGACAAGCCCGGCCTGCGTTGGCAGCAGGCGGCGCCCTCGCTGGAGGACGTCTTCATCGATCTGATGAACCGCTCGAAGGACAATTTCCAATGAGCGCTATAGACATCAACGAACGCAGCCCCGCCGAACCGCGCTTCGGCTTCCTGCACCGGACCTACGCGATGCTGGTCAAGGAGTTCATCCAGCTCCGCCGCGACCGGGTCTCGTTCGCCATGATCGTGATGATCCCGGTGATGCAATTGCTGCTGTTCGGCTATGCCATCAACACCACGCCGCATCATCTGCCGGCCGCGGTGCTGCTGCAGGAAGACAGCGATCTCGGGCGCTCGATCCTGAAGGCGCTGGAGAACACGGCCTATTTCCGCTTCACGCGCGAGGTGCACGACGTCAATGAATTCGACGATCTGCTGCTCTCCGGCAAGGTGCTGTTCGGCGTCGAGATTCCGCGTGGCTTCGAGCGCGCAGTCCGCCGCGGCGACCGTCCGGCGCTGCTGGTCGCGGCGGATGCCACCGATCCGGTGGCTGCCTCCTCAGCGCTGTCATCGCTCGGCATGATTGTGCAGACCGCTCTGGCGCACGACCTGTACACCGGTGATCCGGTCTCGCTGCCGTTCGAGATCCGGGCGCATGCCCGCTACAATCCGGCCGCCGAATCGCGGCTCAACATCGTGCCCGGCCTGGTCGGCACCATCCTGACCATGACCATGCTGATCTTCACCGCGCTGTCGGTGACCCGCGAGATCGAGCGCGGCACGATGGAGAGCCTGTTGTCGATGCCGATCAAGCCGGTGGAAGTGATGCTCGGCAAGATCATCCCTTATGTGCTGGTCGGATTCCTGCAGGCATCGATCATCATCGGCATCGGCGTGCTGCTGTTCGGCGTGCCCGTGTTCGGCAGCCTTTCGTTGCTGGCGTTGCTGTCGACGCTGTTCATCGGCGCCAATCTGTCGATCGGCTACACGTTCTCCACCCTGGCGCAGAACCAGCTGCAGGCGATGCAGCTGTCGATGATGTTCTTCCTGCCCAGCATCCTGCTGTCCGGATTCATGTTTCCGTTCCTGGGCATGCCGCAATGGGCGCAATATGTCGGCGAGTGCCTGCCGCTCACGCATTACCTGCGCATCGTCCGCGCGATCATGCTCAAGGGCTCGACCCTGCAGAACCTGCAATATGACGCCATTGCCCTGTTCGCCTTGATGCTGTTTGCGATGACGGTCGCCGTGCTGCGCTTCCGCCGCACCCTCGATTGAGGCAGGATGTGGCCGGGGCAGGCGAGGAGCTTGGGGCGCGCGATGTTGGCACCATGGTCGGACCGAAATGAAGCACTTGGGGCTGCTGCGTCGGCCGAATTCGGCCAAGCCTTTACGCGTCAAGTCCTGAGCACGGAACTGCTTCGGGTCAAGGTGCTGATCGGCACCGCAGCTCTGTTTTTGGCGATCTCTGCCTTCGTCGATATCTTCGAACCGAAGATCATGCTTTGGATTTGGCACGGCGGATCTAGGGCTCTCTACAGCTATGCGATTCTGATCTTTTTCATTCTGTTCGAGGCCTGGATCCATTCTCGGATACTGGCGGACATCGGGCGCGGCCGCGACGTTCCGCTCGTCATGCGCTATATCGGCACCGTGATCGAGACTTCGTTGCCGACATTGGTGCTGGTGATGCAGATCGACAGCATCGGCCCGGAGAAGGCGCTCGCCTTCGGCATGCCGCTGACCTACTTCGTCTTCATCATTCTGTCGACGCTGAGGCTCGACTTCTGGCTGTCGAGCTTCACCGGATTCGTCGCTGCTGCCGAGCTGCTGGTCGTCGCGCTCGTCGACCGGCCGGTCCTCGACGTCAGCCAGAATCCAGAGATCTATTTCCATGCGGAGCGAAGCTTTATCATCCTGCTCTGCGGCATGATCGCAGGCGCGGTCGGCCTGCAGCTGAGGCGCCAGTTCGTGGCCAGCATCCTGGCAGCGACGGCGCGCGACCGACTCACCGACCTGTTCGGCCAGCACGTCTCGCCCCAGGTCGTCGAGCGTCTGATGAAGGAGGGCACCACGGAAGCGAGAGACATCCGGCAGGTCGCCGTGATGTTCGTCGACTTCCGCAGCTTCACCGCGGCCGCGCGGTCGCGCACGCCGCAGGAGGTGGTGGACCGTCTCGACGGTGCGTTCGCGGTGCTGGTCGAAATCCTCGAGCGCCACGGCGGCATCGTGAACAAGTTCCTCGGCGACGGCTTCCTGGCGCTGTTCGGCGCGCCGTTCGAGACGCCGGATGCGGCACAGCACGCGGTGGCGGCGGCGCGCGAGATGGTGGCCGCAATGGAGCAGGTCAACGCCGGCTCGGACTGGCCGCTGCGCATCGGCATCGGCATTCATCTCGGCGAGGTGATCGCCGGCAGCATCGGCTCGCCGCGCCGCAAGGAATACACCGTGATCGGCGATACCGTGAATTTCGCCTCGCGGCTGGAGACGCTGAACAAGGAATTCGATTCCCAGCTCTTGATCTCGTCGGAGGTCCGCGCCGCGATCGGCGCGGATGGCGATGGCGCCTTGCCGCATGGGCAAGTGTCGATCCGCGGCTATGACCGGGCCGTCGAGGTCTGGCAGCTGAGCTAGCGTTCACACTCACACCTGCGGCGCGACCAGGTTCTCCACCTTGACGTGGTCGCGCTCCTCGATGATCTCCGCGATCCAGCGCCGGTGGCAATGGGTGTGATCACGCTCGTAGCAGAGCAGGCAGATGGGGCCTGCAGTCTTCACGAGCGCGGATAATTCATCGAGCTGCTCCTTGGCCTGGGGCGTCTTCAGATGCGCGCTATAGACCTTCTGTAATGTATCGTAATGGCCGCTGCGCGCAGCGTCGCGGCCTTCCTTCGGCGTGCCGAGCCCACGCAGATGCACGTAACCGATGCCGCGCTCGTCGAGACCGGCCGCAAGCTGGGTCTTCGACAACCCGGGACGGCGGGATGCGGCGATGGCGCGGACATCGACCAGGAGCTTCACGCCGGCAGACTGCAATTCGTCGAGCACCGCCTTGGCCGGCGTCTGCTCGTAGCCGATCGTGAACAATGTCTTGGCTTTCGCCATCTGACGTAACCTCAGCTCAGCCGCGCGATCAGCTCCATCGCCCCTGCAGGCGCGCGCACCTTGCCCTCATGGATCACATAGGCGAACACGTCGCGCGGGCTCTTCTTGGCAGGCTCGTCGTCAACGCGCGGCAGATCGTCCGGTTCGCCGCCCTCGGCCCAGGTCTTGAGCCGCCCGGCCCAGGCGTCGAGCTGTTTCGGCGGGTAGCAGGTGGCGATCTCGTCATTGCCCTTCTGCAGCCGTGCATAGACGAAATCGCCGGTGACGTCGGCGATTGCCGGATACTTGCCGTGTTCGGCAAAGACCACCGGGGTTTCGAACTCACGCAGAAGCGCCACGAAGCCGGGTGCGCAGAAGCTGTCGTGCCTGACTTCAACGACATGGCGCAGCGCGCGGCCGTCGATCTCGCGCGGCAGGAGCTCCAGGAACTTGCCGAAATCGGCTTCGTCGAACTTCTTGGTCGGCGCGAACTGCCAGAGCACCGGGCCCAAGCGGTCGCCGAGTTCGAGCACGCCGGTGTCGTAGAATCGCTTGACCGAGTCGCCGGCCTCCGCCAGCACGCGCCGGTTGGTCGCAAAGCGCGGGCCCTTGAGCGAGAACACGAAACCGTCGGGCACCTCGCGCGCCCATTTGCGGAAACTCTCCGGTTTCTGCGAGCCGTAATAGGTGCCGTTGATCTCGATCGATGTCAGCTTTGAGGCGGCGTATTCCAGCTCCTTCGACTGCGGCAGCTTCTCCGGATAGAACACGCCGCGCCAGGGCGCGAAGGTCCAGCCGCCGATTCCGATATAGATGTGACTCTTTTGCTTTGCAGCGCGCGCGGGGGTCTTGCTCACGGAATGGGGTCCGTCGTTCGGAGGAGGAGCGGGCGGGGATTGGATGCAGAGAGTAATCAATACCGGCAGCCTTGACCAGTTCGGCTCTGTGGCGGCGGTGCTCTTTCGGCCGGCCGAGGTTCCATGATATTCATTCTGCGGGGGCGACAGGGAAGCATTCGCATGACATCCGAATCCATTGGTAGCGTTCTTGGCTTCATTGTCGGGGCAATCGTGCTGGCCGCTGCCTTCTATTATGTCCCGGTCGGACCGCGGTCCATGCCGGCCAAGGTTGAGGCGCCGGTTCCGGCGGCACCGGCAGCCCCTGCAGTGCGTGGGCCTGTGGTTCGGGAAGTCCCGAACTAGCCCGGTCTTCGGAGGGGTCCTTGCAAAAGGCCTGGGAGATCCCATTTAAGGTATAACGGTGACGTTGAGCCTTGTACGGCTCCTTCATTGGGACGACCACGACAGAGCGGCTGCGCCGGATGTACGCGCGCCCTTTGTTTGTGGTCGTTGGCATTTTGGGGGACGGGATTGAACCGTCACACCCTGCGCTTTTTGCCTCTCCAGGGTGGCGCCGACCTTGGCATGGCAGGATGTGGCGGATATACGCATCCCCGCCATGAACGAAGCCATCCGACCGGCCCCGCCCGTGCCGCTGCAATCCGTCGCCGTTCCGATCGTGACGGTCGTTGTTCCGACCTTTAACGAGCGCGACAATGTCACGACGCTCTACAGGCGGCTGGAGGCGGCCTTCAAGGACGTGCCGTGGGAGGTCGTGTTCGTCGATGACAATTCGCCTGACGGAACCTGGCAGGTGGTGCGTGGGCTGTCTCAGGCCGACAGCCGCGTCCGCTGCATCCGCCGCATCGGCCGTCGTGGCCTTTCCGGCGCTTGCATCGAGGGCATTCTCGCCGCCAGCGCGCCCTATGCCGCGGTGATCGATGCCGATTTGCAGCACGACGAGACCCAGCTGCCGAAGATGCTGTCGCTGCTCGAAAGCGGTGCGGCCGAGCTGGTGGTCGGCAGCCGTTATGTCGAGGGTGGAAGTGCGGCGAGCTTCAACAAGCAGCGGGCAGGGGCCTCCGCTTTTGCCACCGAGATTGCGCGGCGGCTGCTCAAGGTCGAGGTCGCCGATCCGATGAGCGGCTTCTTCATGATCCGCCGTGATCGTTTCGAACAGATCGCACCGAAGCTCTCCACGCAAGGCTTCAAGATCCTGCTCGACATCATCGCCAGCGCCGAAGGCGGCCTTCGCACGGTGGAAATTCCCTACACCTTCGGCTCGCGCCTGCATGGCGAGAGCAAGCTCGATTCGATGGTCGCGCTCGACTTCCTCGGTCTCGTGCTGGCCAAGCTGACCAACGACGCGGTCTCGTTGCGCTTCCTGTTGTTCGCCATGGTCGGGGGTACGGGTCTGTTCGTGCATCTCGGCACGCTCTTCCTCTGCCTTCAGGTATTCGATCTGCCATTCGCCGAATCTCAGGCGATCGGCGCTCTGGTCGCGATGACCTCGAACTTCATTCTCAACAATTTCCTCACCTATCGGGACCAGCGGCTGAAGGGCTTTGCCATCCTGCGCGGCCTTCTCGCGTTCTACCTCGTCTGCTCGGTCGGCCTGCTTGCCAATGTCGGCGTCGCCTTCTCGGTCTATGACCAGGAGCCGATCTGGTGGCTGGCGGGTGCCGCCGGCGCGCTGATGGGCGTGGTCTGGAACTACGCGATCTCCGGACTGTTCGTCTGGCGCAAGCGATGACGCCTGTCGTCGCGGCCGACGACGCTCGGCTCGTCCGCAACACCTGGCTGACCATCGTCGCGCTCGTCGTGCTGCGGCTGGTCGCGGCCGCGATGACGCCGATCACCTTCGACGAAGCCTATTACTGGATGTGGTCGAAGCATCTTGCCTTCGGCTATTACGACCATCCGCCGCTGGTCGCGCTCGTGATCCGGCTCGGCACCATGCTCGCGGGCGACACCGAGCTCGGTGTGCGCATCGTCTCGATCCTGCTCGCATTGCCGATGAGCTACGCGGTCTATCGCACGGCCGAGATCCTGTTCGGCAGCGTGCGGGTGGCCGCCAGCGCCGCGCTGCTGCTCAACGTCACCCTGATGGCCGCGGTCGGCACCATGATCGTGACGCCGGATGCGCCGCTGCTGGTCGCATCGAGCTTCGTGCTGTTCTGCTGCGCCAAGGTGCAGGAGACGGAGCGCGGCGTGTGGTGGCTCGGCGTCGGCGTCGCGGCCGGTCTCGCCCTCGCCGCAAAGTACACCGCGATGTTCTTCGGCGTGGCGATCCTGATCTGGCTCGTTGCCGTGCCAGAGCTCCGGCACTGGCTGCGTTCGCCCTGGCCCTATCTCGGCGGGCTGGTCGCGCTCGCGATCTTCAGCCCCGTCATCATCTGGAACGCCGAGCATCAATGGGTGTCCTTCATCAAGCAGCTCGGGCGCGCCAGGATCGAGGATTTCCGACCCAGCTATATCGCCGAGCTGATCCCGACCCAGTTTGCCTTTGCGACGCCGCTGATCTTCATTCTCGGCGTCATGGGCCTCTATGCGTTGCTGGCACGCAAGGCGGGCGAGGCGAGTTCGCGGGTGCTTGTCAGCGCGATGGTCTGGGTGATCGTCGCCTATTTCATCTGGCATTCGCTGCATGCGCGGGTCGAGGCCAACTGGTTCGCGCCGATCTATCCGGCCTTTGCGGTGGCGGCTGCATTCGCCGCGCATTGCGTGCCATGGAAGCCGCGTGCGCAGCGAACGGTAGAGTTCTGTCGGCGCTTCGCCGCGCCTGTCGGCATCGTGATGTTCGCAGCATTGGTCGTACAGGCCGACACCGGATGGCTGTCGGGCTACCTTCGGGATTCCACGGTGCGCAGCGTCGGCATCGGCTGGCGTGCGCTGGCCGATGAAATCGAGGCGGTGCGGGCCCGGGTTGGCGCGCGTTGCGTGCTTGCGATGGACTACGGGACCACCGCCTGGCTCTCGTTCTACCTGCCGCGCGGCACCTGCGTACTGCAGCCGATCGAGCGCATCCGCTGGGTCAATTTTCCCGAGCCCGATCCGGCAGCGCTCCAGGGGACGCTGTTGTTCGTCGACGAGGCGCAGATCGGTCTTCGCTTCTATCCGAGCTTCACCTTTGCCAAGATCGAGAAGGTGGCGGAAGCCCCGCGCAAGCGCGGCCCGCTGGTGATCGAGACCTACGCGCTCTATGCGGTGAGCCAGCCGAAGCAAGAGGTGATCGACCGCTCCCCGGCGCCGGAATTGCAGCGCTGAGGCGGCGTGGGGATTGCCTCGTTGCACGGACCCCGGCAGCGTCTCGCCGCCGCATGCCGGATCTGCTTGGCGCCTCGACGCGGGCGCGTGCCGCATTTGCGCCCTGTTTCCGCCGCGTTCGTCGGCGACACAGGCCGAAATGGTTAACCCGCCTTTAATCTGCCAAAACTTAATCCGCATTTAACTAAAAGTCGCCTTAATGACGCTTCGTGCCTCTGCGAGATGCACAGCGGTTAGGCGAACCGCGACGCATCGACAGAGAGTTTCGAGTCACCGAAGTCTCCGTTCCGGGCGTCAGTAAATGAGTAACAGTCGAGCTGCGTTGGCTGCACGAAACCGCAGGAAATCCTCCCTGAAGGCCTTGTCTCACAAACTGTTCGGCGGCGCGGCGATCGTCTCCCTGGTGGTGGGGTGCGGCGTCCTGGTCTATGCCAAGATCATCGCGGCCGATGCCTATCCGACGCTCGGCACGGACGGTTATGACGAGCCCGTCGTGCGCATGGCGCCGCGTATCGCCACGCGCAATGCATCGGACGCCGTCAGCGAGGCCTTCGCAGCGCTGCCTGACGCGACGCCCATGATCGCCAAGGGGCCCAGCACGCCCGCGATCACGCCGCAGATGTTCAGCGAACGCTTTGCCGCCGCCGTGCCGCAGGGCGTGCCGTCCAACGCCGCCAATGGCGCGCCACCGCTCCCCAAGTTTGCGGAAGCGGCCGACGTCACCGAGAAGGCCGGCGACAAGCCGGTCGATGCGCCCAAGACGGCAGCAAAGCTCGCGGAAGCTCCCAAGAAGGAGCCGCGGCCGCCGATGCGGCTTGCGCTCGCCAATCCGAAACAGCCGACGCAGCCATCGCCATCGCCGGCTGATGGCAGCGAACCCAAGGGCGGCATGGGCACGCTGCGGGCGATGACCGAGCGTGCCAAGGCCGCGGTGCTGTCGATCACCGGGGAGCGTCATTCGATCCAGGAGAAGCTGTGGGGCAAGCCTGACCAGAACGGCGGCCTGATGGCCTACGCCTCGGCCGACGCCAATTTCACCGCGAGCATCAGCCAGGATCCGACCAAGGGCGGCCAGGCGCCATATGACCGCTCGACGGCGGTCTACGACATCTCGGCCAGGGCCGTGTATCTGCCTGACGGCACCAAGCTCGAGGCGCATTCCGGTCTCGGCGAGAATCTCGACAATCCGCGCTCGGAGAACATCCGGATGCGCGGCGTCACCCCGCCGCACATCTATGAGCTCAAGCCGCGTGAGGCGCTGTTCCACGGCGTGCCGGCGCTGCGCCTCAATCCGATCGGCGGCAGCGAGGCGATCCACGGCCGCGACGGTCTGCTCGCGCACACGTTCATGCTCGGTCCGAACGGCGATTCCAACGGCTGCGTGTCGTTCCGCGACTACTACGCCTTCCTCGATGCCTACAAGAACAAGGGCATTCGCAAGCTCGCCGTGGTCGCACGGATCCAGTGAGGCGCGACGCGTAGATCGCGCGGGTTCGACCTCATTGCGAGGAGCAACGCGACGAAGCGATCCAGACTCCGTCCGCGTCGACAGTTCTGGATTGCGTCGCTTCGCTCGCAATGACGAAGTTGACGGTTGAGCCATTAAACGAGACACAATTTTACGATCTCGCAGCACGTCGTGCCCGAGCTTTGCTGCAGCTTTCGTCCTCCAATCAGAAGAGGACGCGGGGAAGGCCGGGTGCCGTCCGCACCCATGGCCCGCCTGCAGAAGAAAATGCAGGCGGCAGTCACCACAGGTACGAGCCGGATCATCCGGCCTTCCCTGCGCGATGGGTGAACGGCTTATACGTAGTCTCCCCGGTGAACGGGCTTTCATGCCACCGTCACCCGCCTGATGCCCTCGCATCGCAAAGCGATGTCGAGTTGCATCATCACGAATTTAGCGCCAGCGTCGCGGCGCCAGGACCCTACGATTTCGTCGTCCGCAACGACATCAGTCGTCTTGCGCAAAAGCGCCTGACATCGTCGCGGCCACCGCATCCCGCACTCGACGTTCGCGACGACGCGTACGCCCCTCGGATGAGGCGGGACGACGGCTATATATGCATAATTTCTGAAAAAACGAAAGTGGAATTTTATGCGGGAGCCGGGTGGGTGGCGTGATCCGATTGATCGAGCTGATGGAATTAGTTCTTGCGCGCAGCTCATTTTAGCTACCCGTCGGGCTGTTCGATGCGCGTAAGACGGGTCGGAAGAGACAACTGATTTGCCCGCCAGGCACGGACGAGCTGCGAATGCAGAGTGCGGGCAGGCGATCGCCTTTGCAGCGCGGATCGGCCTCCACTTCGAACGTGATCACGCCGGAGCAAGGCATGGCGCTATTGTTTCATCACCCGATCATGCATCGCGGTGATCCCGTCACCAGGGGGCGCAAATACGTACTGCGCAGCGACGTGATGTATCGCCGCCAGCAGTGAGGGATGGCGCACCATGCGCAAGCACTTCGTGGTTGCGTGTGGTGCCGCCATCGGCCATCCTTGCGGCAGGACAGGCTGGGGAATGTCATGACGAGCGTCGAGGCTGGAGCGATCGGTCCGCAGCGGGAGCCATGGTGGGCGATTGCAGCCATCTTCACCGCAGGCTTCGTGTTGCTGTGCCTGCTGCTGGCCTCGCCGCTGCTGATCCGCACCTTCCTCTTTCAGCCGTTCAACATTCCATCCGCGTCAAACATTCCTACCCTTCTGGTCGGCGACTATCTCTTCGCTTCGAAATACCCCTATGGATGGGGTCGTTATACGTGGCCGTTCACGCCGCCGTCAGCGGGACGTATCTGGGGCCGCGATCCGGCGCGCGGTGACGTCGTGGTTTTCCGTCTCAAGGACGGCAAGACCGACTACATCAAGCGTATCGTCGGGCTGCCCGGCGACCGCATCCAGATGAGGCAGGGCCTGCTCTACATCAACGACCAGCCGGTTCAGCGCGAGCGGCTCGACGATCTGGTCGGTGAAGCCGCCTGCGGCGGTAGTGCGGACGAACGGGTCAAGCGTTGGCGGGAGACCTTGCCGAACGGCGTGAGCTATCAGACGCTGGATTGTGTCGACAACGGCTTCTTCGACAACACCAACGTCTATGTCGTGCCGGCTGGCCATCTATTCATGCTGGGCGACAACCGCGACAACTCTACCGACAGCCGCGTCCTCAGCGCCGTTGGCTATGTTCCCATCGAGAACGTGATCGGCCGCGCCGCGACGATCTACTTCTCGCTCGCCGGATCCGATACGAGCAGGCCAGGCCGGATCCGCTTCGAGCGGATCGGGACGATGGTGAGGTAGTAGCGAGAGACTGCTGTTGCTGCCGTTTCCGAGCGGGCATCGTGCGCACTCACTCCGTCCCGTGGTTATGGATTCCGGGCTCGCGACTGCGTCGTGCCCCGGAATGACGGAGAGGAAGAGCAGGGGCGGTGAGTTGACTATGATAAATGCGCTCATAGATCGATCGCCGTTGTGGTCGACGGAAGCTTGCGTCAAACTCAAGCGTCATTCCGGGGCGCGCGTAGCGCGAGCCCGGAATCCATAACACAGGTTTCAATTGTGGATTCGCGCCAGCAGCGATGCATGGCTCAACTGAATTTTCTATCCAAACAGAAAGGGCGCGGTTTGCACCGCGCCCTTCGTATTCGAGAGAGGAACGGACCTTAGAAGTCCATGCCGCCCATGCCGCCGCCCGGAGGCATCGCGGGGCCGCCGGCGTTCTTCTTCGGCAGCTCGGCGACCATCGCTTCGGTCGTGATCAGCAGCGCAGCCACGGAGGCCGCGTTCTGGATCGCGGCGCGAACCACCTTGGTCGGGTCGATGATGCCCTTGGACACCATGTTCACGTACTCGCCGGTCTGGCTGTCGAAGCCATAGGCGTACTGCTCCTTCTCCAGGATCTTGCCGACGATGACCGAGCCGTCCTCGCCCGCGTTGATGGCGATCTGGCGGGCCGGGGCGGAGAGCGCCTTGCGGACGATCTCGATGCCGGTCTTCTGGTCGTCGTTCTTGGTGCGCAGGCCCTTGAGCTGCTCGGAAGCACGGAGCAGGGCGACGCCGCCGCCCGGCAGGATGCCTTCCTCGACAGCAGCGCGGGTCGCATGCATCGCGTCATCCACGCGATCCTTGCGCTCCTTGACCTCGACCTCGGTCGCGCCGCCGACGCGGATCACCGCGACGCCGCCTGCGAGCTTGGCCAGACGCTCCTGCAGCTTCTCACGGTCGTAGTCCGAGGTGGTCTCCTCGATCTGCGCCTTGATCTGCTGCACGCGCGCCTCGATGTCGGCCTTCTTGCCGGCGCCGTTGACGATCGTGGTGTTCTCCTTGTCGATCATCACCTTCTTGGCGCGGCCGAGCATGGAGAGGTTGACGTTCTCGAGCTTGATGCCGAGGTCTTCCGAGATCGCCTGGCCGCCGGTCAGGATCGCGATGTCCTGCAGCATGGCCTTGCGGCGATCGCCGAAGCCCGGAGCCTTGACGGCCGCGACCTTCAAGCCGCCGCGCAGGCGGTTGACGACCAGGGTGGCCAGCGCCTCGCCCTCGACGTCCTCGGCGACGATCACGAGCGGCTTGCCGGTCTGCACGACGGCTTCGAGCAGCGGCAGCAGCTCGTTCAGCGACGACAGCTTCTTCTCGTTGATCAGGATGTAGGCGTCGTCCATCTCGACGCGCATCTTGTCGGCGTTGGTGACGAAGTAGGGGGAGATGTAGCCGCGGTCGAACTGCATGCCCTCGACGACGTCGAGCTCGGTCTCCAGCGACTTGGCTTCCTCGACGGTGATGACACCCTCGTTGCCGACCTTCTTCATGGCGTCGGCGAGGAACTTGCCGATTTCGGCATCGCCGTTGGCGGAGATGGTGCCGACCTGGGCGATCTCGTCGTTCGACGTGACCTTCTTGGAGTTCTTGACGAGGTCCGCAACGACGGCCTCGACCGCGAGGTCGATACCGCGCTTCAGATCCATCGGGTTCATGCCGGCGGCAACGGCCTTGGCGCCTTCGCGCACGATGGCCTGGGCCAGCACGGTCGCGGTGGTGGTGCCGTCGCCGGCCGCGTCAGCGGACTTCGAGGCGACCTCGCGCACCATCTGCGCGCCCATGTTCTCGAACTTGTCGTCGAGCTCGATCTCCTTGGCGACGGTGACGCCGTCCTTGGTGATGCGGGGAGCGCCGAACGACTTGTCGAGGACGACGTTGCGGCCCTTCGGACCGAGCGTGACCTTCACGGCATTGGCGAGAATGTCCACGCCGCGCAGCATGCGGTCGCGAGCATCGACGCCGAACTTCACGTCTTTGGCTGACATATTGGATTTCCCTGAGTTGAAATGTCTGTCTCACCCTTTCGCGGGGCGCCCGCGGGGCGCTCCTCAGGGGTGAGCGTGCGAGCGTGGGGTTAGGCGGCCTTCTTCTTGGCGCCGGCGTCGGTCAGCACACCCATGATGTCGCTTTCCTTCATGATCAGCAGCTCCTGGCCGTCGATCTTGACTTCGGTGCCCGACCACTTGCCGAACAGCACGCGGTCACCGACCTGAACGTCGAGCGGGACCAGCTTGCCGCTCTCGTCGCGGGCGCCGGGGCCCACAGCGATGACTTCGCCCTGCGAGGGCTTTTCCTTGGCCGAGTCGGGGATGATGATGCCGCCAGCGGTCTTCTCTTCGGCGTCGATGCGCTTGACCACGACGCGGTCGTGAAGCGGACGGAAAGCCATACAGTCCTCCTAAGCTATTGAGGCAATTATCAGTTTCTGGAGATTGGCAGTCGATGCCAGCGAGTGCCAGCCCTGCCGCGCAGGACATAGGCGAGAGTTCTGGGGCCGGCAAGGGCTTGTAGCAGAAAAATTAGCAGTCAACCGCGGCGTCTGCCAGAAGGTCCCGGCATCGTTAACCGGGCCGGAACAGATCGGGAAACCCCGTATTAGCACCTGGGCTAAGTCGCTGCTAATGCAGGAAATTTCAACAACCCGTTAAACATTTAGGCTTGTGATGGATTGAGGTCATGCGTCACATTTCTCTCACGTGAGCGCATCTTCACCCGGGTGGCTCGATCCCGGTGGCCACGCCGGAATGCGCTTCCACAGAATGGAGGTTGGCATGGTGTCGAAGGTTGCCGTTTCCGAGGATTTTCGGAAACAGATCTTGGGTTACGGGCTGACGACGGCGCAGATCCTGTATCGGATGCCGGATCATCCCTCGCTGCTCCAGACCTACGTCTGGCAGAATTACGACCTGTTTCCGAAATTCCCCGCGCTGCAGGATTTCCTCAGCTTCTGGCAGAAGAAGCTCGAAGGGCCGCTGTTCTCCGTCACGGTCGCGCATTCCAAGCTGATCAAGCCGGCCGAGCTGCGCGCCGTCGACGGCGTGTTCCGCCTGCACTGAGCGGTAACCACAACCACGGTGTCATTCCGGGGCGTGCGCAGCACGAGCCCGGCGACTGTCTTAGCTGTCAAGCGATTGCTGGGTATATCGGGTGTTGTTTTTGACCATGGTGTTTGCGGTG
>NZ_JAUEZC010000013.1:0-89224 GCF_032489995.1 Bradyrhizobium sp. SZCCHNGR1005 | reverse complement strand
TCCCACCCCCCAAATCTCTGCGGGAGTGAATCACTGTTCGCCAGCTAACGGAATCCCTTTATGAGTACAGAACCTAGTCCAGCTCGACCACCTTGCCGCCGACCAGCGAAACGCGGCGGTCCATCCGACCGGCAAGCTCCATATTGTGGGTCGCGATCAGCATCGCGACCCGGGTCGCCTTGATCAGCTGCATCAGGGCTTTGAAGACGTGATCGGCGGTGGCGGGATCGAGATTGCCGGTCGGCTCGTCCGCGAGCAGGACGCGCGGCGCGTTTGCAACCGCACGCGCGATCGCGACGCGCTGCTGCTCACCGCCCGACAGCTCGGCCGGACGATGCTTGATGCGATCGCCAAGCCCGAGATAAGCGAGAATTTCCGTGGCGCGCTTCACCGTCTCGGCCCGCTTCAGGCCGCGGATCATCTGCGGCAGCATCACGTTCTCGAGCGCCGAGAACTCCGGCAACAGCCGATGCGACTGATAGACGAAGCCGATATCGGTGCGGCGAAGCTGCGTCCGCTCGACGTCGGTGAGCTGCGAGGTCGGCGTGCCCGCGACGTAGACCTCGCCTTCGTCGGGACTCTCGAGCAAGCCGGCGATGTGGAGCAGCGTCGACTTGCCCGAGCCGGATGGCGCCACCAGCGCCACCGATTGTCCGGCCCAGAGCGCGAGCTTGGCGCCGTCGAGAATGGTCAGCGGCACCTCTCCCTGCATGTACCGACGCTTGATCTCATGCAGATAGATGACCGGAACATCCTGCGCCCCCTCTTCAGCCATCGGCGCCTCACTCGTAGCGGAGCGCTTCGACCGGGTCTAACCGTGCGGCGCGCCAAGAGGGATAAAGTGTCGCCAGAAAAGACAAGGTCAGCGCCATGATGACGACGGCCGCGGTCTCGCCGAAATCCACCTCGGCCGGCAGCTTGGAAAGAAAATAGAGCGTGGGATCGAACAGTTCGGTGGCGGTGATCCAGGACAGGAACTGCCGGATCGACTCGATATTCGCGCAGATCACCAATCCCACCGCAAACCCCGTCAGGGTACCGACCACGCCGATCGAGGCGCCCGTGATCAGGAAGATGCGCATGATCGCGCCTTGCGAGGCGCCCATCGTACGCAGGATGGCGATATCCTGGCCCTTGTCCTTCACCAGCATGATCAGGCCGGAGACGATGTTGAGCGCGGCGACCAGCACGATCAAGGTGAGGATCAAAAACATCACATTGCGTTCGACCTGCAGCGCATTGAAGAAGGTCGAATTACGCTGCCGCCAGTCGACCAGGAACACCGGCCGGCCGGCGGCTTCGGTGACGGTCTTGCGAAACGCTTCGATGCGATCGGGGTTGCTGGTGAACACCTCGATCGCCGTGACGTCGCTGTTGCGGTTGAAATACGCCTGCGCTTCGGTGAGCGGCATGAACACGAAACCGGAGTCGTATTCGGACATGCCGATCTCGAACACGGCCGCGATCCGGTAGGGCTTGATGCGCGGCGTCGTCCCCATCGGGGTCACGGCGCCCTTCGGCGACACCAGCGTGATCATGTCGCCGGCATGCAACGAGAGCTGGTCGGCAAGGCGCCGGCCGATCGCAACCCCCTGCCCCTCGTCAAAACCTTCCAGCGAGCCCTGCTTGATGTTCTTGGCGATGGAAGGAAGATTGGCGAGGTCCTGGGCGCGGATGCCCCGGATGAACACCCCGGCGGCGTTGAACGGCGAGGAGCCGAGCCCTTGCCCGTCCACCACGGGCACGGCGAGGCGCACGCCCTGAACCTGGCTGATGCGGTCGGACACGTCCTTCCAGTCGGTGAGCGGCGACTCCAAGGGCTGCACCAGAAGATGCCCGTTGAGCCCGAGGATCTTGTCCAGCAGCTCCTTGCGGAAGCCGTTCATGACCGCCATGACGATGATCAGCGTGGCGACCCCCAGCATGATGCCGAGGAACGAGAAGCCCGCGATCACGGAGATGAAGCCTTCGCGCCGCCGCGCGCGCAAGTATCGCCCCGACAGCATCCATTCGAATGGCGCAAAGGGCGGCGTTTGCGAGAGTTGGGTCATGGTCTCATCCATCGCTCGATAATCCCATGATTCGGGCCAATTGTGGCTGGATTGGCCTGAGGTTTGGCGGCACCCTGGTGGATATCTCCAAGCCTCGGATCCAGCCCGCTCAGCCGGCCAACCGCCCCACCAGCTCGGCTGGCGACATCATCTCGCGCGATCCGTCGCTGCGCTTCTTGACCTCGACCTTGCCCTCGGCGAGGCTTTTCGGCCCAACCATGATCTGCCAGGGAATGCCGATCAGATCGGCGGTCGCGAATTTCGCGCCGGCGCGCTGCTCGGTGTCGTCGTAGAGCACGTCGACCCCCTTGGCCGAAAGTTCCCGATAGAGCTGCTCGCAGGCCGCATCGGTATCGGTGCCACCCTGCTTCAGATTCAGGATCACCGCCCGGAACGGCGCCACCGCCTCCGGCCATTTGATGCCGGCCTCGTCATGGCAGGCCTCGATGATCGCACCCACGAGGCGCGACACGCCAACCCCGTACGAGCCGCCATGGATCGGCACCTCGGCGCCATCGGGTCCGGCCACGAGCGCCTGCATCGCTTCCGAATATTTGGTGCCGAAATAGAAGATCTGGCCGACCTCGATGCCGCGGGTGTGCACGCGACGCTCGGCCGGCACCTCGCTCTCGAACCGCGCCCCGTCGTGCACGTCTTCGGTGGCCGCATAAAGCGAGGTCCACTCCTTGATGATCGGCGTCAGGTCGCCTTCGTAGTCCACGTCCTCGGGCGGGATCGGCAGGTCGAGCACGTTGCGGTCGCAATAGACCCCGGACTCCCCGGTCTCGGCGAGCACGATGAACTCATGGCTGAGATCGCCGCCGATCGGCCCGGTCTCAGCGCGCATCGGAATGCCCTTCAAACCCATCCGCGCAAAGGTGCGCAAATAGGCGACGAACATCTTGTTGTAAGCGCGCCGCGCCCCCGCCTCGTCGAGATCGAACGAATAGGCATCCTTCATCAAGAATTCGCGGCCGCGCATCACGCCGAAGCGCGGACGCTGCTCGTCGCGGAATTTCCACTGAATGTGATAGAGATTGAGCGGCAGGTTACGGTAAGACTTCACATAGGCACGGAAGATCTCCGTGATCATTTCCTCGTTGGTCGGCCCGTACAGGAGCTCGCGCTTGTGCCGGTCGCTGATGCGCAGCATCTCCGGGCCGTAGGCATCGTAGCGGCCGCTCTCGCGCCAGAGGTCGGCAAGCTGCAGCGTCGGCATCAACAGTTCCAGCGCACCGGCGCGGTTCTGCTCCTCGCGCACGATCTGCTCGATCTTCTTCAGCACACGAAAACCGAGCGGCAGCCACGCATAGATGCCGGCCGCCTCCTGCCGCAACATGCCGGCGCGCAGCATCAGCCGGTGCGAGACGATCTCCGCTTCCTTCGGATTCTCTTTCAGGATGGGCAGGAAGAACCGCGTCAGACGCATGGGATCAAGCCTTGAAGATTCGCTTTGGGCCCGCGCAGTCAAACCGGATCACGCGGCAAAACACAAGGCCACACCCGAGAAAATCCGGCTAAGACACCGGATTTTCAATCATTTTACCGGTTTGCCTGAGGCGAAGGTTCAGCTCCCGTTCAGGACCCCGCGCTGCCGCAATGCCACCCGGCTCACGCTAATGGCGCGAGGCGGCCGTCGATTGCTCCGCCGACCACTGGTCCAATTCTGTGACGTCCGCAGCCCCCTCGATCGTGGAAATCTTGCCGTCGCGGCCGATCAACATCGTGCGCGGAATGTCGCCCTGCCAGGAGGGATCGATCTCGAAGCGCAGGCGCTCGGCATAGCCATCGTTGAAGATGAAATTCTCGGCCGCCGCCAGGCCGGCTTTGTCGAGCATGGCTTCCGTTGCCGCCGGCAGGTTGGGAACAAGGTCGGCGCTGACCGTCACCACGTCGATCCCTGGATGCGCCTTCATGAACTCGCCGAGTTGCGGCAGCTCCACCTTGCAGGGGCCGCAGGTGACGCCCCAGAAATGAACCAGCGTCGGGCGGCCGGCATGTGCGCGCAACATCTCCCGCCAGCTGCCGCGCTCGAACGGCTTCAACGGGGATGGTGCGGCGATGATTGCGGACAGGCCGAGCAGCGTGCCGCCCAGCACGAGAAGTCCCACAATGATGCGCTTCATGACTGATCTCCGATCGCCTGAAAGCGATAGCCATCCGCCTTCGTCATCCAGGACAGAAAGACGTGCTCGCCGTCGGCGACGAGCAGCGGATGATCCGACGTATCCTTGGTGCTGGCGATGGCGCTCGGCTTCGACCACGTCTCACCGTCATCCCGGGACTGCATGACCATCACCGTCGTGGTCTCGCCGTCGAACTCCTTCCAGACCAGCGTCGTCGCGGCCCTTGTCGCCAGGACGTAGGGGCGCGTCGGACTTCTGTCCGCCTGCCCGACCGGCATCGGGTCGGAGAAGGTGCGGCCGCCATCGCGCGAATGGGCGTAGAACAATCCTTTGCGCGCCTTGCCGTTCGTGTACCAGGCGACGTGATAGGCGCCGGCCGGCGAGACCGACAGGCTCGGGCCGTGATGCGGGCAGGCCTTGATCTGCCAGTCGTCGTTGCTGACGCGGTAGACCTCCCCGGGCGTCGAAAGATCGTTGAAGGTCACGATCGCATGGTCGCGGACGCCGCCATCGAAGATGTTGCGGAACACCACCACCGGCCGGCCCGGGCCGGCAAAGGCGAGGCCGAGCCGGCAGCATTCGCAGGTGTTGTCCTGGGCGAGCTTGGCTTCGCTGTAGCTCGCACCGCCGTCGCGCGAGGATGCGAAGAACAGCCCTGCCCCGTCATAGCTCTTGCCGGCCTCCTTGGCGGGGACGCGGTTGCGCTTGTCGAGCCAGGCCGCGAACACCGTCCCGTCCTGGTCGAGCGCCAGCGCTTCGAAACGCTGGCTCTCTTGGTTGGAGGTGATCGGCTTCACCGGCGCAAATGTCTTCCCGCCGTCGTCGGAGCGCGTATAAAACACCTCGCCGTTGAAGGCCTGGTCGCGGAAAGTCGCGAACGCGACTGCGATCCCGCCCTTGCGGTCGACGACCAGCGCCGGGCGAGCATCCGGCCCCCAGTCGAGGTTGAGCTGCTGCGTCGTTACCGGCACCGGCGGAGAGAGCGTGCGGCCGGCATCCTTGGAGTTCGCGACGGAGACGAGCCCGCCCGCCATCCAGGTCAGCCACAGCGTCCCGTCGGCCGCGAAGAACGGCGTCACCTTGGTGGCGCATCGCAGCTCGGTCCCCTCGCAGGCGGCTTCGGAGGCATGCTGGTGGCTCATCTGTGCCGAAGCCGGCGATGGCCACGTCGCGGCAGTGATGGCGCCAGCGAATCCTGCAGCAAGGATCGTTCGGATCATGGGAAGCGTCCTCATCTGAATGCCACCTTCATGCCCGCTACGAAGGCGCGCGGCGAGCCTGCGTAGATCGACCCCGTCGTGTAGGCGAGAACGCTTGCGGAGTTCTGCACGCCGGCCTTGGCGACGGAGTCCGTGATGTTGTTCGCTGAAGCGATGTAGGTGCGGTCGAACAAATTCCTGACCTCGAAGAATAGGTCGAGCGACCTGAACGTGTCGGACGCGAGCTCGGTCTTGTAGTGAACATTGAGATTGACCAGTTCGTAACCCGGTGCCTTCAGCAAATTCGCGTTATCCATGTAGAAGGCGTCCTTCCACTGAACCTCGACAAAGCCGCCGAGGCCGGCGAATGGACCGCCCTCCTGATCATAACCTGCACGTGCGGTCAGCTCGTTCGGCGAGATGCCGGGAATCTTGTTGCCGGCGCGGTTGAAGTTGGACAGCGTCGCACCGCTGCCAAGGCTCTCAGTGTATTCCGTATAGACCTCATCCAGATAGGTGTAGGCGGCCGTGAAGCGCCAGCCGGGCAGGAAATTCCAATCCGCCGCCAATTCAACACCACGATGCTCGGAGCGAGGAGCATTGAACCAATAGGTCACGCCGGCGATCGGGGTTGCCTGGGTGAGCAGCTCATTACGGAAGAACTCGTAGAAGCCGGTGGCGCTCAGGGTCAGCGTGCGGTTCGGAGTCCAGTCGACTCCGAGGTCGTAGCCGAGGTTGGTCTGGCTCTGCAGCTGAGTGTTGTTGCCCGACAAGCCGGTCGGCAGGACGAACAGGTTGGAGACCTGCGGCGTGCCGTAGCCGGTGGCGACGCGGGCATGCAACAGCCAATCGCTGTTCACCTTGTAGAGCAGCGCCAGCTCGGGTGCGGTGTTCTGGAATTCGCGGTCGGCCGACGTCAGCGCAGTCGTGGTGATCCCAGCCAGTCCGGTGTAGGTGTAGGCCGTGTTGGTCCCGCGCAGATGCGTGGTTTCCCAGCCGATGCCTGCAACGGCGGTCAGCGCCTCCGTCAGCTTGAGCTCCTCGCGGGCGCGCAGGCCGTAATTCGTGGTCACGCTGAACAGGTTGCTCGACAGGCTCCCGAGCGTAGCGTTGCCGCCTGGCATCACGTTGCGGTTGTCGCCGGATGACGTCAGCGTATTGTAGAAGGCGCCGAACAACGCCGTCGACTCCAAGCCGAAGATCTCACCGCGCTTGGTAACGTCGCTCATGTAGTTGTAGGATGGATAATCGCCGATCGCACTGGTTTGGCCAGTGGGCTGACTGATATTGCGATCGTCGAATACGAACTGGTTGCGCCAGGTCGTGTTGTTGTCGAAATCATGCTCCCAGCGACCGCCGACGATGGTGCGGCGATCGTTGCGGCCAAGCCCCGCTTGCAGCGCGGTCTCCGTGTCGGTGCCGGCGGATGCGTTGAATCCGTTGTTGAACAGCTTGACGGTGCCGCAGCCGGCTGCGAGCGACGTTCCGGTCGTACAGCCCTGCTGATAGGGATTCTGATAATATTGATTTAGTGACACGCGGAGCGGCAACCGTGAGACCAGATCATTGTTGATGATCTTCACGGTGAAGCGGTCGTCCGGCGTCGCCTTGTAGGTCCCGAGGAAATTGACCGTCTGGGTGTTGAACCAGCTGTTGCCGAGAAATCCGTCGCCCCGGGCGTCGCTGGCGAACAGCGAGGCCTCGAAATTGCCGATCTTCTTGCCGGCTGTGAGGTAATTGGTGAGATAGCCGAAGCTGCCGCCCTCGCTGCCGATCTCGACACCGTCGATGCTGCCGCCCGGCCGGGTGCGGAAATTGATCGCGCCCCCGGTGGCATAGTTGCCGTACAGCGCCGAGGACGGTCCCCTGATCACGTCGATCGCGCCATAAGCGTGCGGGTCGATCAGGTCGGTCCGCGACAGGCCGTCGGGCTGGGTGACAGGAAAGCCGTCGTCGAACACGACGATGTTGCGGATGGCAAATCCGTTGCGCGCATTGGAGCCGCGGATCGAGATGCCGAAGTCGCGCGGGCCATTGCCCTGCTTCAACGAGACGCCGGGGCTGTCGCGCAGGATATCGTTCACCGAGAACACCGGCCTGTCCTCGAAACGGCTGCGGTCGATCGTGGTTGCGGTCTGGCCGGATGGAGCCTGATCGAGCCTGGCGCGCGCGGCACTCGCCGTTTCCGGCTCGCCACGGCTCGAAGCCCCAGCATTGGAGGCGGCAACGGCCGGCTGTGCCGGTCGGCGGCCGACGCTTGCTTGCAGCCGCGGTTGCGCCGGCTTGCGCGCGGCACGCTGCGATGCCGCGCGCGGCGCATCGACGGTGACCGCCGGCAGCTCCCTATTGTCCTGAGCGAACACCGCGGCCGACGGCAGGAGCACGAGCTCCATGGCAATGACGCTCGCGCCACCGAGCGCATGACGACGAAACATAATAGAACCTTCCCCGATGCCGGCACGACGGCCGGTCTTCCTGTTCAACGATTGATGAGAGTGACAGCGCGGGCCGAGCCTGCGCCGCCGACAACGATCAAATCAGGAAGGGGATTGGAGGCCCGCGTGCCTGGGCACCCGAGCCGGGCTTGCCAAGGACGAGACCGAGATCGGCGTCATGCCATAAGACAGGGATCGTCTGCCGCCACGGTGCAGCGACAGCAGCCGTGCCCGGCATGTCGATGGCGCTGCCGGCGTGCAGCACGCAACACAACAAACAACTGATGCCGCAGGCATCACGGTCGCTACCCTGACCGGGCGCGACAGGACCAGCGTCGGAATGGCAGATTTCCACGCCGACGAGTGGATCGGCAGCGGCGGCTGCCGCCATCCAGGATGCCCCGACGGGCGCGAGCAGTTGCAGCAGCAGCGCAAGCAACGCAACCGGCAGCAGGCGCTCGGCATATCGGCGCATCGTGGCAACGCCGCCCACGCGACGACGACTGCCATGGGCAGCATCGGCAGTACGCGCGGCGACGTTGAGTTTCATGGAGCCCTCGGTTCTCGAGGAGAGAACGGACGAGCTACATTTTCATTCCCGAATGGTCCGGCATTTTCTTCATCATGCTGCCGCCCTCGCCGCCCGGGCCCTTCGCACCCACGCCCTGAACGTCGAGCGTGACCGAGACCTTGCCGGCCTTCTCGAATTGCAGCGTAAGCGGCACCTTGTCGCCCTGCTTCAGCGGGCTGTTCAGATCCATCAGCATCAGGTGATAGCCGCCGGGCGCCAGCGCCACCGTCTTGCCGGGCTCGATCGCGAGCCCCTGATCCAGCGGCCGCATCGTCATGACGCCGTTGGTGACCGCCATCTCGTGGATTTCGACCTTGCCGGCGATATCGCCCGAGACTGCGACCAGCCGATCGGGCGCGCTGCCCTTGTTCTCGATGGTGAGATAGCCGCCGCCGATCTTGGCGCCGCCGGGTGTCGCCCGGCTCCACGCCTGGCTGATCACGAGATCGCCGGCCTTCACCTCGGCGGCGAAGCAACCCGATGCACTACTGATGGCGACAACGACGGCAAGCAGCGCCTGCTTGAAAACGGTCATAAGTGATTCCTTTCAATGATGGTTGCGCCAGCAACAGGTCTGGCGTGTTCGCGAGATGAAGCGGCGGCAGCGGTCGGCCATCCGGCAATTCGATCAGGAGATTTGCAAAGGCGTCTTGCGCCGGTGCAATCAGATTGCTGACGGCGGCGCGCGGGCCTGCGTGTTCGAGCCTGCGCGCAGCACGGCCAGGACGAGCGCAGGCCGGTGCCACGTCACGCTCGCGGCTGGACGACACGGCAGATCGAGCAGCATGGGCTGCGGCGTATCGAGCGCCGCAGCGGCCTGCCCCACGCAGCAGAGTGTACAGGCGTCGTGAACGCCCTGGCTGGTCGAATCATCTTGTTGGGAGGGGAAGCCCGCCGGGGCGCTGTGGCAGATCTCGACCGAACGCAACGGGTCCGATGCGGCAATGGCGGCCGCCCAGCTCGCACCAATGGGTGCCAGGATCTGCACCGTCAATGCGATCAGCAGAATCGGAACATACGCCTGCAGCCGCTGCCGCATCAAAGCCCACCAAATCAACGCTGGGACTATCCCGCAGCAGCGGCCGGAAGTCGAGGTCACAGCGCCGCGACAGCGCACATTTCATTGGCGACGAAACGGCCCGCCCGGTCTCGACCGGCCGGGAATGCACCATCCGGCCCAGCACAAATCTGGCATCTAAATACCACCAATTGAAATTTATGCTTGCATCTGCAGGAAGATGCAGAAGTTCTCAATCGTTTCGCCAAGTGCGTGAAATTTGAACAATCGTTGCCGAAAAGGGTGACAAAGGCTCAAAGATCGTCTACGAATTTGGGCTCAGGCTGACGGTTACGGAAGTCTGGTGGTCCAAGTCTCGGGAGGAGCCCTGGCGCGCAACAAGCTGCGTCAACCCGCCAATAAGATCAAATCTGAGTTTGCGGGATACGAAAGGGTCGACACAATTCCGAGCAGGGCCCGTGCCCTGCTCATTTTTTTGAGCAGACGTAAGCCACACGGCATGAACGCAGTCTGAATGAGCTATCCTCTCGTTCCCGCTCTTGCATTCTCAGGTCGGTGCCAAGGCCGCTGATTAGCCCTTCACCACTACGATCATTCTCTCACCGTCCATCCAGGAAACATTGATCTCGATCATATCCTTGATCTTGATCTCATCGGGCAGCTCTGGCGCCATGAATAGAGATGCATGATCGAGATGAGGGTCTCAACGCGATCTCGCTTTTGACGACCATGCTGATTGAACACCGCCTCGACACGGCCGGCATTGCCGTACGTGCATTGCGGCGAACTCACGAATGCACCGCACAACATCCGGCTGTAGCGGGATGCTCTCGGTTGTGAAACACTCCCCATCCTGGCAGCGCGATCAATGACGCTGCCGAGCAAACAATGGGACAGGGAGTGAGTGATGTCCGGGACTACAAAATCCTCCACGACCAGACGCGATCTCCTGCAGACGGCAGCCGCTGCGGGCTCGGCGGCGGCGTTGCTCGCCGGCTTCGGCATCGACCCGGCCATGGCCGCGGAAATGGGACGTTCGGAGAAGCCGCTGAAAGCGGCCTTCTCCAATGCCGGCCTGCAGGCCACCTGGTGCGCGCAAGGCAAGCAGGCCGCGGAATGGTGGGGCAAGCTGTTCAACGTCGAAGTCACCTGGTTCGATGGTCAGCTCGATGCGGTGAAACAGCGCGCGGCCATCGACAACATGGCATCGCAAAAATGGGACTTCGTCGCGATCCAGGCGTTCGGCATCGGCACCTTGACCCAGCCGGTGCAGAAGATGATCGACGCGGGCATCCCCGTGATCGACATGGACACGCTGATCGCGCCGCTCGATCAGATCAACGTGCACTCCTTCCTTGCGCCCGACAATGAGTTCATGGGCGCCTCCGTCACGCAGGCGCTGGTGAATGCGCTGGGCGGCAAGGGCAAGATCATCATGACCCAGGGCGCGCTCGGCCATACCGGTGCGCAAGGCCGCGCCAAGGGCTTCAACTCCGTGATCAAGCAGTATCCGAACATCGAAGTGCTCGACACCCAGCCCGCGGACTGGGACGTCTCAAAGACCGCACGGTTGTGGGAGACCTATCTCACCAAATATCCGCAGATCGATGCGGCGTTCTTCCACAATGACGATATGGCGCTCGCCGCCTACAACATCATGAAGGCGCGCAACCGCACCAACATCCTGATCGGCGGGGTCGACGCGATGCCGCCGGCGATCCAGGCCGTCAGCGAGGGGCGGATGTTCGCCACCGTCCGCAATCCGTCCTGCCGCATCCATGGCGGCGCCATCGTGGCCGGTGTCGCCGCCGTGACCGCGGGTGAGAAGAGCGGCAAGGGCATTCCAAAAAGCGTTGTGACCGACGGCCCTGTCGTGACGAAGAATAATGCCGCGGGCATGCAGTGGATGGAGGATCACTTCCTGATCTGAGTCTGCTCCAATGTCGGACAGCCGCCGTCCCCTTCTCGAATTGCAGGACATCACTAAGTCGTTCGGCGGCGTCACCGCGCTGCGCGGCGTCGACTTCACGCTTCTCCCCGGCGAGATCCACGGTCTCGTCGGGGAGAACGGCGCCGGCAAGAGCACGCTGATGAAGATCATCGCCGGCGTACACCCGGAGTTCTCCGGCCGTTTCCTGCTCGACGGACACGAGGTGCACTTCCGCTCCGCGCGTGACGCACGGGCCGCCGGCATCGCTATGGTGCATCAGGAGCTCAGTGTCGCGCCGGACCTCACAGTCGCGGAGAACGTGTTCTTCGGCACCCAGCCGACCAACCGCTTTGGCCTGGTGCAATGGCGGCGGATGGCACGCGATGCCGCCGAGCAACTCAGGAAGCTCGGCATCCATGCCGACCCGATGGCACGGCTCGGGGACCTGCCGATCGGCCTGCAGCAGCTGATCGAGATTGCCCGCGTCCTGTTCTCCGGGGCGCGCATCATCATCCTGGACGAGCCGACCTCGGCGCTGTCGCCGCCCGAGGTCGAGCGCCTGTTTGCGACCCTGCGCCGGCTCCGCAGCCAGGGCACGGGCATCATCTTCATTTCGCATTTCATCGAGGACATTCTCCTGATCTCCGACGAGGTCACCGTGTTCCGCAACGGCCGCAAGGTCATGCAGACGAGTGCCGCCGAGACCGACAAGGCCGCGCTGATCGAGGCCATGATCGGAAAAGGACTCGGCAAGGGACGCGAGGCGTTGGAAGAGACCTACATACACGACATCACCCTTCCGGCGCCGGCACTGGAAAATCCGGTCGTGGTCGAAGCCGATGGCCTCTCTCTGGCGCGCAGCCTGACCCGCGTGTCGTTCGCGGTGCGCGCCGGCGAAGTGCTCGGCGTGTACGGCTTCATGGGTTGCGGACAATTGGAGCTGGCGCGGATCCTGTTCGGCAAGCTCGCGCCCGACGCCGGCGAACTGCGCGTGGCGGGACATCGCAAGACGTTCGGCAACACCGCCGATGCTCGCCGGGCCGGCATCGCTTTCGTGCCCGAGAGCCGCCGCGACATGCTGTTCCACCAGGAGCCGGTCTACAAGAATGTCTCGGTCAGCATTCTCGACCGCATCGGCGCCGTGCTCTTGAAGCCCGCGCGTGAACGCGTCCTGGCCCAGCGCCAGGTCGAGCAGCTGCAGATTCGCCCCGCTGACGTCGAGATCGATCTCGGTCTCTTATCCGGCGGCAACCAGCAAAAGGTGGCGCTGGCGAAATGGCTCAGCCATCCGCCCCGGCTGCTCGTGCTGTGCGAGCCGACCCGCGGCATGGATGTGGGCGCCAAGAGCGACGTGATCCAGATCGTCCGTCAGCTACGCGAGCGCGGCATCGCCGTGATCGTGCTCTCGACCGAGCCCGAAACCGTGCTGTCGCTCGCCGACCGCATCATCGTGCTCAAGCGCGGCGAAGTCGTGCGCGAATTCGCCGGTGAAACCATCAGCAAGGACCGCCTGCTCGAAGCGGCTTAAGGAGACGGCGATGGCGAGTAAAGGCGTCCCGATGTCCGAGACCCATGTGCGCCATGGCGGCGGCACTGTCGCGCTGCTGCGCTCACAGATGCGCAACATTGCACCGTTCCTGACCCTGATCTTCCTCACCGTCTTCTTCGCCGTCGCAAGCCCGTCATTTGCGACCGTCGACAATCTCGGCAACATCCTGACCCAGGTCTCGGTCACCGGGATCATCGCGGTCGGGCTGACCTTCGTGATCCTGTGCGCCGAGATCGATCTGTCGATCGCCAGCATCGCCAATGTGACGGGCATCGCGGTCGCCTATTTCACGATGCAGGAGTCCTACGTCAACATCGCCAATCTGCCCTTGCCGGGATGGGCGGCGATCCTGCTTGCGCTCGCGCTGTGCGCGCTGCTCGGCCTGGTCAACGCCTTCGGCCTGACGGTGATCGGCATCCCCTCGTTCATCATGACCTTGGCGATGATGCAGATCGCGGCCGGCATCTCCGCGCTCCTGGTGCGCGGCCAAATCGCCTACAAGGTGCCGGACCTCATTGCGACGCTCGGCTCGAATTCGGTGGCTGGCGTGCCCTGGATCGTGATCGTGGCCGCCCTGATGCTGCTCGCCGGTCATCTGGTGCTGACCTACACGCGGTTCGGCCGCTACGTCTATATGGTCGGCGGCAACCGCGAGGCGGCGGAATATTCCGGACTGAACGTCAAGCTGATCCTCGGCAGCGTCATGGTGATCTCGGCCGTATGTTCGGGAATCGGCGGCATGCTCGGCGTGGCGCATTTCGGCAGCGCGCAGCAGAACGAGTTCGATACCTATCTGCTCGACTCGATCGCCGCCGTCGTGGTCGGCGGCACCAGCCTGTTCGGCGGCCGCGGCGGCATCGGCAACACCATCATCGGCCTGTTCGTGCTCGGCGTCCTCAACAACGGCCTCGATCACGTCAACATCGACAGCTTCCTGAAGATCCTGATCCGCGGCCTGATCCTGCTCGCCGCGCTGGTCATCAATGTCTACGCGCAGCGGTTGCGCGCCAAGGCGGCGGATTGAGGCCGCCGCCGTAGGGAAAGCAAAGCGCCGCCGCAGGCGGCGCGTGCCCACCATGGTCGACGCAGTCCATATCGGTGGGCACGGCGCATCTGCCAGCGTGAACGCAGAAGCAGCCTTGGACGCGCCTCTGCCCCCTACGCTCGTCGCAGCGGCTTCAAAACTCCGGCTGCCAGTCGCGGAAGCGCCGCGCAGCTTCCGTGACTGCGGCGATCGACCGAAACGACTCTGTCTCCACCATCATTGCTCGCGCCAGCCGCAGGCTGCGTGCCTCGCAGGTCGCCCGCACTCTGGAATCCTCGATCAGCTCGAAATCGATATTGTGGGCGAGCCCGAGGATGCGGCGGATGATCTTCGCGGCCGTAAAGTCGATCGTATCCTGAAACAGCCGGGCCATGTAGGCTTGGCGCTCCGCCTCCAGTCGCGCCGCGCCCGCCTGCCCCTCGAACAACGAAAGCGGATAGGCATCGCCCGTCGCGTTCTCCCGCCACAGATCTACGAACTTGCGCGCGAACTCGGTCCACACCTGCTCGACGGTCGCCAGCACCCAGGCCTCGAAATCGCGCCGCTCGCCAGGCGTCCGTTCATGGCCGGCTGACGCCAGGTAGGCCATCAGGAGGTTGGCGATGACAGCGCCGATATCGAACCCCATCGGACCGTAGAAGGCGAATTCGGGATCGATCACCTTGGTGTCGTCAGCAGTCACCATGATCGATCCGGTATGCAGGTCACCATGGATCAGCGCCTCGGCGCTGCTCAGGAACTCCAGCTTGAGCCTGGAGATCGCAACATGCAAATCGAGATCGGCGCGGATGTCGGCCGCTGTCAGGTCCAGCCATGGGGTGGTCCAACGGTTCTGCTCGGCAACGCGATAGGGATCGGTGAAGATCAGGTCCTCGGTGATCTTGCAGAGCGCATGATTGCCGGCGAATGCGGCAATCCGCTCCTTCTTCTCGGCGGCCGTCAGCGCCAGGTCGGAGGAGAAGAACAGGGTGCGCGCCAGGAAGGTCGTGATGTGATCGACGAAGCCGGGATAGATGGTCCCGGCCACCAGCCCCTTGCGCATGATGATATGCGGCTCGAGCAGATCCATCGCTGTCAGCGCAAGCTGCTCGTCGTGATGCAGCACCGCAGGCACCAGCTCCGGCGCGAGGCGCGCCTGATGGGTTAGCGCCAGATATTCGTAATGGGCGCGCGACAACGGCAGCGGCCAGCTCTCGCCGACCAGCCGCACGTAAGGCAGGGCCTGCTTCACCGCGAGGCCACCGGTCGCGCCGCGCACGATGAAGACCAGGTTGAGATTGCCGTCGCCGACCTCGTCGATCGTCCATGATTGCGGCGAACCGCCGAGCCGGGCCGCAACGGCAGGTACGCCGGCGAGATAATCGCGCAGATCGGCTTCCCTCAAGATGCGATAGCCTGACGACGCCTGCTGCGGCGTCTGGAGCGCGGTCATGCGCAACCTCCCCTGCTGATTTTGTTTATGATCCTCTCATAGCAAAAAAGCCGATGCACGTCCGCGCATCGGCTCGAAAGTCAGCGCTGCAGCGCAAACTAGAACGGCACGCCCATCAGCTTGGACAGCCGCTCGATGCTGAAATAGCCGGCGTGGTACGCGGCTAGCCCTGCCACGAAGATCACCGCCGACAGCAGCGTATTCCAGAGCAGCCGGCGCCCCATCAGGCTCACGGTGGGGGCACCGGGATCGGTGCCGGGCGGGCCGCCGCCGTCTTCATGCTGGCTGCGCACGCCGAACGGAAGCGTCACGAACAGCGTGACCCACCACAATACGAAATAGATCGCAAGCCAGGTCGAGATTATATAGGCCATCGCCTGCCCGCCCTTACGCCTGCTCGATCTCGACCAGCGCGCCCGAAAAATCCTTCGGATGCAGGAACAGCACCGGCTTGCCGTGCGCGCCGATCTTGGGCTGGCCATCGCCAAGCACGCGCGCGCCTTCCTTGATCAGGGTGTCGCGAGAGGCGATGATGTCGGGCACTTCATAGCAGACGTGATGGATGCCGCCGTCGGCGTTGCGATCGAGGAATTTGGCGATCGGCGAGGCGTCGCCGATCGGCTGGATGAACTCGATCTTGGTGTTCGGCAAGGTGACGAACACGGTGATGACGCCGTGGTCGGGCAGCGCCACCGGGGAGGAGATCTCGGCACCGAAGGCGGCACCGTAGATCTTGGCCGCCTTCTCAGCATCCTTGACGGCGATGGCGACGTGATTGAGCCGGCCAAGCATTGCGTCCTCCAGATCTTATCTATTACGGCGTCTCGTCTATCGCCGCGACTTATCTAATTCGTTGTCTTGTCTCTTCCGTCGCGACCGCGTCGGGCCGCGCTCTACACTTCCAGAACGTGCACGATGCAGATCGGCTTCTTGCCCCAATGCTCGTTAACGACAGCGCGCACCGCGCGCCGCACCGACTCCGCCGCGGCATCCGGATCGCGCCGGCGCGCGCGCGGCAGGCTTTCGAACGTCGACATCACCGTGTCGAACACGATGTCGTCGATCTCCTCGCCGGCCGCATTCTTTTCGGGGATGCCGACCATCTCGACGTCCGGATCGTCGGCGAGCTCGCCTTTTTCGGTCATCGCGAGCGCGACGAAGACACAGCCCGCAAAGGCCAGCTTGCGCCGCTCCACCACCGCGCGCGACTTGGCCTCCTCGATGATGGTGCCGTCCTTGTAGAAGCGGCCCGTAGGCAGCTCGTCGATGATGCCGGGCTCGCCGGGCCCAAGCTTGACGAGGTCGCCATTGCGGCAGGTGATCACCTTCGGCACGCCGCAGGCCCGCGCCAGCCTGGCATGCTCATGCAGGTGCAGCGCCTCGCCATGGACCGGAATCAACAGCTGCGGCCGGGTCCACGCGATCATGTCGCGCAGCTCGTCGCGGCGTGGGTGGCCGGAGACATGGACGAGATGGGTGCGGTCGGTGATGATCTCGACGCCCTGGTCGACCAGCCCGTTGATGATCGCGCCGACCGCCTTTTCGTTGCCCGGAATGGTGCGGGAGGAAAAGATCACGGTGTCACCGCGGTTCAACGTCACCAGCGGATGGTCATCATTGGCGATGCGCGCGAGCGCGGCGCGCTGCTCGCCCTGGCTGCCGGTACACAGCGCCAGCACCTTGTCCGGCGGGAAATGGCCGTAAAGGTCCATGCCGCGAAAATTCTGCACGCCGTCGAGATAGCCGGTCTCGCGCGCCACCTGCACCACGCGGTCCATCGCGCGGCCAACGACGACCACCTCGCGATCGGCCTCGCGCGCGGCGTCCGCGACTGCGCGAATGCGCGCGACGTTGGAGGCAAAGGTTGTCACCGCGACACGGCCCCTCGCGCCCTTGACCAGTTCGGCGATGGTCTTGGCGACCTCGGCTTCGGAGGGCGAGCGCCCCTCGCGCACTGCGTTGGTGGAATCGCCGATCAGCGCCAGCAGGCCGGCATCGCCGAGCTCACGCAGGCGGCGCTCATCGGTCGGCGCACCGAGGATCGGGGTGGTGTCGATCTTCCAGTCGCCGGTATGCAGGACCGTGCCGACCTCGGTGTGGATGGCCAGCGCATGCGATTCCGGAATCGAATGCGCCACCGGGATGAATTCGACGTTGAACGGTCCGATATCGACGCGACCGCCCGATGGGATCACCGTGACCGGGATTTTCGGCGGGTTGCGCTCGGCTTCGCATTTGGCTTCGAACAGTGCAGCGCTGAACTTGGTGGCGTAGATCGGGCATTTGAGCCGCGGCCACAGATCGATGATGGCCCCGAAGTGGTCTTCGTGGGCATGGGTCAGCACCAGGCCGACCAGATTGTGGCGTTCCTTCTCCAGGAAGCTGATATCCGGCATAATCAGATCGATGCCCGGCAGATGCTCCTCGTCTCCGAAGGAGACGCCGAGATCGACCGCGAGCCAGGAGCGCTGGTGCCGGTTGCCGAGCCCATAGATCGACAGGTTCATGCCGATCTCGCCGACGCCGCCGAGCGGCGCAAAGGTCAGTTCATCGGGGCGCGCCATCTACACCGCCCCCGCCGAGGCGGTCGCGCCGAAATGAACGTCACCCGCCGTGATCGGCACCAATTGCCCTTCCGTGGTCCGGACTACCATGCACCCCTGCTCGTCGATGGTATCAAAAGTTCCCTCGATCATAGCATGTCCGGACCTGATGGCGACCGCTTGGCCGAGGCCGGCAGCCCGCTCGAGCCAGAGCTTGCGGATCTCGGCAAAACCACGGCCATTGTTCCAGATGCCGCGGAATTCGACCCAGCCATCCGACAACGCTGTGAACAGGTCTTCCGCAGCGATCTCGATCCCCATCGCTCTGAGCGAGGTTGCAGGGGTCGGCGTTCCCGTGGGAGCCGCAATCACATTGGTGCCGATGCCCACGACGACTGCAAGGCCGGCTGGCACCTGCTCGGCCTCCAACAGGATCCCGCACAGCTTCTGGCCGTTGGCCAGCACGTCATTGGGCCATTTCAAGGCGAAGTTGAACTGGCCGCCGCCAGACCGAAGTACCGCCTCCAGGCTCACCCGGCGGAGCGCATGTTCGATCGCGAGCCCTGCGGCAAAACCGAGCGTCGCCGCGACCGCCGGCGCCGCATCCATCACCTCGATCACGCTCGAGGCGAGATTGCCTTTAGGTGCGACCCATGGCCGGCTGCGGCGGCCGCGGCCGGCGGTCTGTTCGGATGTGACGAACCAGCACGGTCGGCGCTCGCCTCGACGGGCGTACGCGAGTGCCTCCGCGTTGGTCGAGCCGACCTGCTCGAATACGACGAGCCCGTAACCTGCCTGTGCTGCGCGCGATCCGAGAGCAAACGTCATCTAGAACAGCGACTTCGCCGCAGCCGCGGCCGCGCTCACCAGCGGGCCGGGATAGGCGAAGAACAGGATGTTGAAGAGGCCGGACACCGCGAGCACGGTGCGCAGCTCGACCCTGACGGGATCGAGCGCCGGCAGCGGCTCGTCGAAATACATCGTCTTGACGATCAGCAGATAATAATAGGCGCCGACCACGCTGGTCAGCACGCCGATCACCGACAGCGCGAACAGCCCGGCCTTGATCGCGGCAACGAACACGTACCACTTGGCGAAGAAGCCGGCGAGCGGCGGAACGCCGGCGAGCGAGAACAGCAGCATCGCGAAGAAGAAGGCGAGCAGCGGGTTGGTGCGCGACAGGCCGGCGAAATCGCTGATCTTCTCGAACGGCTGGCCGTTGCGCTTGATCGCTATGATCACGGCGAACGAGCCCAGCGTCATCGCCACATAGATCGCGATGTACATCAGCACGCCCTGCGCGCCCTCGACCGTGCCGGCTGCGAGCCCGACCAGCGCAAAGCCCATATGACCGATCGAGGAATAGGCCATCAGGCGCTTGATGTTGGTCTGGCCGATCGCAGCGAACGAACCCAGCGCCATCGAGGCGATCGACACGAACACCACGATCTGCTGCCACTGGAAGGTGATGCCGGGGAACGCGGTCAGCGCGACGCGCGTGAACACCGCAAGCGCGGCGACCTTCGGCGCGGAGGCGAAGAACGCGGTCACCGGCGTCGGCGCGCCCTCATAGACGTCAGGCGTCCACATGTGGAACGGCACCGCCGATATCTTAAAGCAGAGGCCGGCGAACAGGAACACGAGGCCGAAGATCACGCCGACGCTGCCAGCCTTGGTCGCCGTCGCAATGCCGGCGAAGGCGACCGTGCCGGTGAAGCCATAGATCAGCGAGGCGCCATAGAGCAGCATGCCCGACGACAGCGCACCGAGAACGAAATATTTCAGGCCGGCTTCGGTCGACTTGACGTTATCGCGATGGCTCGCCGCTACGACATAGAGCGCGAGCGACATCAGTTCGAGGCCGAGATAGAGCAAGATCAGGTCGCCGGCCGAGATCAGCACCATCATGCCAAGCGTCGAGAGCAGGACCAGAATAGCGTATTCGAAGATCCGCCGGTCGGGCGAAGACAGGAACTCCGCCGACATGATCAGGGTCGCGAGCGAGCCGATCAGCGCCAGGATCTTCAAAAAGCGGGCGTAATCATCGACAATGAAGCTGCCGCCGAAAGCCTGGCCGGTCGGCTGGCGCAGCTCCAACAGACCGACGACGACCAGCAGGCACGCCGCCAGCCCGGTGACGATCGCCGTCGTCCCCTGCCCACGGAATGCGCCCAGCATCAACAGCGCCATCGCCCCCAAGGCCAGCACCAGCTCCGGCAGCACCACCCCAAGCTGAGCCCCAAGATTCTCGATCATCGTCTTTGTCCCGACCGCCTGAGGGTCATTTCATGGCAGCAGCGCGGCCGCTTTCACGGCCGTCACTGCTGTGTTGTAGTTGTTGACGAGCTGCTGCACCGAGGCCGCCGACATGTCGAGGATCGGCTTCGGATAGACACCGAACAGGATGGTCAACGCGAGCAGCGGAAACAGCGTCAGGCACTCGCGCGCCGTCAGATCCTTGATGGTCATCAGCGACGGCTTGACCAGCGCACCGAACACCACCTTGCGGTACAACCACAGCGCATAGGCCGCCGACAGAATCACGCCGAAGGTGGCGAAGAAGGTCGTCGACGTCGACACCTTGAAGGTGCCGAGCAGCGTCATGAACTCGCCGACGAAGCCGGAGGTGCCGGGCAGACCGACATTGGCCATCGTGAACACCATGAACACGAAGGCATAGAGCGGCATCCGATTGACCAGACCGCCATAGGCCGCGATCTCGCGGGTGTGCATGCGATCGTAGACGATGCCGACGCAAAGGAACAGCGCGCCCGAGACGATGCCGTGCGAGATCATCTGGAATACGCCGCCGGCCACACCCTGCAGGGTGCCGGCGAAGATGCCCATGGTGACGAAGCCCATATGCGCGACCGAGGAGTACGCAATCAGCTTCTTCATGTCCTCCTGCATCAGCGCGACCAGCGAGGTGTAGATGATCGCGATCGCCGACAGCGTCCAGACCAAGGGGGCGAAGTCATGCGAGGCCAGCGGGAACATCGGCAGCGAGAAGCGCAGGAAGCCGTAGCCGCCCATCTTCAGCAGGATCGCCGCCAGGATCACCGAACCGGCTGTGGGCGCCTCCACGTGAGCATCCGGCAGCCAGGTATGCACCGGCCACATCGGCATCTTCACCGCGAAGGAAGCGAAGAAGGCGAGCCAGGCCCAGGTCTGCAAGGAGCGCGGCACGGCGGTGTGCATCAACGTCGCGATGTCGGTGGTGCCGCCGTTCCAATACAGCGCCATGATGGCGAGCAGCATCAGCACCGAGCCGAGCAGCGTGTAGAGGAAGAACTTGAACGAGGCGTAGACCCGCCGCGGACCGCCCCAGACACCGATGATCAGGAACATCGGGATCAGGCCGCCCTCGAAGAACAGGTAGAACAGCACGAGGTCGAGCGCGGAGAAGGTGCCGACCATCAGCGTTTCCAGGACCAGGAAGGCCATCATGTATTCGCGGACCCGGACCGTCACCGACTTCCAGCTGGCGATGATGCAGAACGGCATCAGGGCCGTGGTCAGGATCACGAACGGAAGCGAGATGCCGTCGACGCCCATGTGGTAGCTGATTCCGCTCGCGAGCCAGTTCGCCTTCTCGACGAATTGGAAATCCGTCTGCGCGGGATCGAAGCGCAGCACCAGGATCACCGACACCGCGAAGGTGATCAGCGTGGTCCACAGCGCGATCCAGCGCGCGTTACGGCGCGCGGCTTCGTCCTCCCCCGGGACGAGATAGATCATGAGCGCCCCGACGAGGGGCAGGAAAGTGACGACCGACAGAATTGGCCAGGTGGTCATTGCTGGCCCCCCATGAACATGAACCAGGTGATCAGGCCGGCAACGCCGATCAGCATGGCAAAGGCATAATGATAGAGATAACCGGTCTGGATCTTGACGACGTTGCGCGTGATGTCGAGCACCCGCGCCGAGACGCCGTCCGGCCCGAAACCGTCGATGACGAAACCATCGCCCTTCTTCCAGAGGAAGCGGCCGAGCCACTTCGCCGGACGGACGAAGATGAAGTCATAGAGCTCGTCGAAGTACCACTTGTTGAGCAGGAAGTTGTAGAGCAGCGGCTGCTGGCTGGCCAACTCCTCCGGCAGATACGGCCGGCTGATGTAGAAGACGTAGGACACGGCGAAGCCCCCGATCATCATCACCAGCGGCAGCTGACCCAGCCAGAACGGCATGTGCTCCATGTCCGCCAGGATGTGCGGGTTCATCTTCAGCGACTCGCGGAAGAACTCCTCGACGCCGTGCTCGCCGACGAACAGCTCCTTGAACGGGAAGCCCGCCAGGATCGAGCCCGCCGCCAGGACGCCGATCGGGATCAGCATCCAGACCGGACTCTCATGCGCAGCCTCATAATGGTGCTGATCATGCGGCGTACCGAAGAAGGTCTTCCAGATCAGGCGCCAGGAATAGAACGAGGTCAGGCCCGCTGCGACGACCGTCAGGAAATAGGCGTAGGTCGCGAACGGATTATGCGAGGCGTAAGCCGACTCGATGATGGCGTCCTTGGAGAAGAAGCCGGCAAAGCCGGGAACGCCGGTCAGCGCCATCGTGCCCACGCACATCACCGCGAAGGTGTAGGGGATCTTGCGCCACAGCCCACCCATGTTGCGGATGTCCTGCTCGTGGTGCATCGCGTAGATCACCGAGCCCGCGCCCAAGAACAGCAGCGCCTTGAAGAATGCGTGGGTGAACAGGTGGAACATGCCGACCGAATAGGCCCCTGCTCCCATCGCCACGAACATGTAGCCGAGCTGCGAACAGGTCGAATAGGCCACGATGCGCTTGATGTCGTTCTGCACGAGGCCGACGGTGGCGGCGAAGAAGGCGGTGGTGGCGCCGACGAACATCACCACGGCCTGCGCATTCGGCGCCAGCTCGAACAGCGGCGACAGCCGCGCCACCATGAACACGCCGGCGGTCACCATGGTCGCGGCGTGGATCAGCGCCGAGACCGGGGTCGGGCCTTCCATCGCATCCGGCAGCCAGGTGTGCAGCAGGAACTGTGCCGACTTGCCCATCGCGCCCATGAACAGCAGCAGGCAGGTGAGCGTCAGCGCGTCGGCGTGCCAGCCGAGCAGGTTGATGGTCTGGCCCGTCAAGCTCGGTGCGGCATGGAAGACGGCTTCGAAATCCGTTGACTTGGTCAGCCAGAAAACCGCGAAGATGCCGAGCGAAAACCCGAAATCGCCGACGCGATTGACCACGAACGCCTTGATCGCCGCGGCGTTGGCCGATGGCTTCTGGAACCAGAAGCCGATCAGCAGGTAGCTGGCGAGACCCACGCCTTCCCAGCCGAAGAACAGCTGGACCAAATTGTTGGCGGTGACCAGCATCAGCATCGCGAAGGTGAACAGGCTGAGATAGGCGAAGAACCGCGGCTGGTTCGGATCCTCGTCCATGTAGCCGATCGAATAGAGGTGCACGAGCGAGGACACGCTGGTGACCACCACCAGCATGACCGCTGTCAGCGTATCCACCCGCAGCGACCAGGACAGCTGCAGCTCGCCGGAATTGATCCAGGGCAGCAATTCCTGAACGCCGCCCTCATGGTGCATGAAGCCGACATTGATCAGCGTGGCCCAGGACAGCGCCGCTGACACGAACAGCAGCGCGGTCGTGATGAGCTCTGCGGCGCGCGAGCCCGCCGCCGGCGGCTCGGTGACGTGATGGTCGTCATGGCCGTGGCCATGGTCATCATGCGCGAGCGGCTCGTCGTGGCTGACATGCACCACGGCCGCATCGCCATGGACATGGGCCGCTCCGCCGTGGTGGTGGCCCTCGTCATGATGCTCGACCGTGTCGCCGCTCGGATTACGCGCATGCGCCCCGAACAACGCGACCAGGCCGGCGAGGATCGCGCCGATCAGCGGCAGAAAGACAATGGCCTGGATCATTCGCCCGTTCCCTTACGCATGACCATGCCGGCAAGCCGGCCCCCACTCTTGCGGACCATGCGCTTAGCCCTTCATCAGATTGACGTCTTCGACCGCGATCGAGCCGCGGTTGCGGAAATAGACCACCAGCACCGCAAGGCCGATCGCGGCCTCCGCCGCCGCGACCGTGAGCACCAGCAACGCGAACACCTGCCCGACGATGTCGCCGAGGAAGGTCGAGAACGCCACCAGGTTGATGTTGACCGCGAGCAGGATCAGCTCGATCGACATCAGGATGACGATGATGTTCTTGCGGTTCAGGAAGATGCCGAGGATGCCAAGCGTGAACAGCATCGCCGCGACCGAGAGATAATGTCCGAGCCCGATGGTCATTTCACCCACTCCGCCGCGTCAGCGTCCTGCAGCCCCTGCCCGACCGCGACCTTGCGTATCGCCATCGCCATCTCAGGCGTGCGCGCATTCTGCGCCTCGATGCTCTGCCGCTTGACGTTCGCCTTGTGGCGCAGCGTCAGCACGATCGCGCCGATCATCGCCACCAGAAGCACCATGCCCGCAAGCTGGAAGTACTGGATATACTTCGTATAGAGCACGAGCCCGAGCGCCTCGGTATTGCTCACATTGGTCGGGATCGCGGCCGTGATGGCCCTGGGCTTGGCGGGATCGATCACCCAGTACGAGACGGTCAGCAGCAGTTCGAACAGGAAGATGCCGCCGATCACGAGCCCGATCGGCATGTACTGCAGGAAGCCCTCACGCAGTTCGGTGAAGTCGACGTCGAGCATCATGATCACGAACAGGAACAACACCGCGACCGCGCCGACATAGACCACGACCAGGATCATCGCCAGGAACTCGGCCCCCATCAGCACGAACAGGCCGGAGGCGTTGACGAAGGTAAGGATGAGGTAGAGCACCGAGTGCACGGGGTTCTTCGAGACGATCACCATCACGGCGGACGCCACGCAGACCGCCGCGAACAGGTAGAAGAAAAGCGCTGGCAGGATCATCGAACGACCTCAGCGATACGGCGCGTCGAGCGCGATGGCTTTGGAGATTTCGCGCTCCCAGCGGTCGCCATTGGCGAGCAGCTTGGCCTTGTCATAATAGAGCTCCTCGCGGGTCTCGGTCGCGAATTCGAAGTTCGGCCCTTCGACGATCGCATCCACCGGGCAGGCCTCCTGGCACAGGCCGCAATAGATGCACTTCACCATGTCGATGTCGTAGCGCACGGTGCGGCGGGTGCCGTCGTTGCGGCGGGGACCGGCCTCGATGGTGATCGCCTGTGCGGGACAGACCGCCTCGCAGAGCTTGCAGGCGATGCAGCGCTCCTCGCCGTTCGGATAGCGGCGCAGCGCGTGCTCGCCGCGGAAGCGCGGGGAGATCGGATTCTTCTCGAACGGATAGTTGATGGTCGGCTTCGGCTGGAAGAAGTAGCGCATGGCGAGGAAGAACGCCGAAACGAACTCCGACAGCAGCAGCGAGCGGGCGGTGGCGTTGATGTTCATGAAAGCCTCATTGTGGGGCGATGCCGGCGAAATGCAGCACGCCCGCCACCAGCACCACCATCGCCAGGGAGAGCGGCAGGAACACTTTCCAGCCAAGCCGCATCAACTGGTCGTAGCGGTAGCGCGGCACGATCGCTTTCGCCATCGCGAACAGGAAGAACATGAAGAAGAGTTTCAGCGCGAACCAGATCACGCCGGGAATCCAGGTGAAGGGCGGCAGCGCCACCGGCGGCAGCCAGCCCCCTAAGAAGAGGATCGTCGCCAACGCGCACATCGTTGTGATCGCGACATACTCGCCGAGCATGAACAGCAGATACGGCGTCGAGCCGTATTCGACCATGAAGCCGGCGACCAGTTCCGATTCCGCCTCGACCAGATCGAACGGCGGCCGGTTGGTCTCGGCCAGCGCCGAGACATAGAACACCACGAACATCGGAAACAGCGGCCAGACATACCAGTTCAGGATGGTCAGCTGCGGCAGGCCGATCAGGCTGGCGAGCCCGCGGGTGTTCTGCGCTTCGACCACGGCCGAGAGGTTCAAGGTGCCGGCGCAGAGCAGCACGGTGATGATGACGAAGCCGATCGAGACCTCATAGGACACCATCTGCGCCGCCGAGCGCAGCGCGGCCAGGAACGGGTATTTCGAGTTCGACGACCAGCCGGCCATGATGATGCCGTAGATCGACAGCGACGAGATCGCGAAGATGAAGAGAATGCCGACATTGATGTCGGCGATCGCCCAACCGAGATTGGTCGGGATCACCGCCCAGGCGGCCAGCGCCAGCACGCAGGAGACCAGCGGCGCCAGCAGGAAAACACCCTTGTTGGCGCCGGCCGGGATGATCGGCTCCTTCAGCACGAACTTGAGCAGGTCGGCGAAAGACTGCAGCAGTCCCCACGGCCCGACCACGTTGGGACCGCGCCGGATCTGCACCGCCGCCCAGATCTTGCGGTCGGCCAGCAGGATGTAGGCGATCGCGATCAGGAGCACGACGAGCAGCAGCACGCTCTCGGCGACCATGATGATCAAGGGCCAGAGAAAGCCGGTCCAGAACGCGCTTGCAAAGAAATCAGCCATCAGGTCACGCTCACTCCGCTGCTTGGGCGGTGGGGACGACGCCGAGTGCGACGTCGACCGCGGCATCGGCATGGATCAGGGTGGTGTCGAATACCGGAAGCGGCGTGTTGCGCTCGTCGAGCAGCATACCGACCTCCGTGCAGCCAAGGATCAAGCAATCGGCGCCCTTGTCCTTTAGCCGGCGGGCGACGTCAACGTAAGCCTGCCGCGAAGTCTCGCAGACTCGGCCGACGCACAGTTCATCATAGATGATCCGATGGACCTGCGCCCGATCGGCCTCATCGGGGATAACGCTATCCAGACCAAACTTGTCGCGCAGCCGGCCGGTGTAAAAATCCTGCTCCATCGTGAAGCGCGTCGCCATGATCGCAGGCCGGCGCAGGCCGATCTCGCGGATCTTCTGCCCCGTCGCGTCGGCGATGTGCAGGAACGGCACGTTGGTCGCAGCCTCGATCGCGTCCGCCACCTTGTGCATGGTATTGGTCGCGAGAACCAGCACCTCCGCGCCGGCCGCTTCGAGACGCCTGGCGACCCCGGCGAGGCGGGCGCCCGCCTCGTCCCAGCGCCCCTCCGCCTGCATCTGGGCGATCGGGGCGAAATCGACCGACCACATCAGGATCTCGGCCGAATGCAATCCGCCCAGCACGGCACGCACGCGCGCGTTCAACCGCGCATAATAATGCGCAGTCGATTCGCAGCTCATGCCGCCGATCAGGCCGATCACCTTCACGAACTTACTCCGCTGCCACGAGCACGCGCCCCGCGGCGAGACGGGAGCATTCCGCCATCACCGCCGAAGCCCGCGCGATCGGGTTGGTCAGATAGAAGTCTTGGACCAGAGGCTTGAACGCCGCCTTTTCCAGGCTGCCGCCCTTGCCTGCCAGGGTCTTGATATCAGCAATCAGGCCCGATTCGATCTGATCGATGCGAGCGAGACGGGGCACCGCCTTGAAGATCGCAGCGCGCAGCGCCGCCAGCGAGTCGTAAGGCAGCTTCTTGGCCAGCGCGTCCGACAGCGCGCGGATGATCGCCCAGTCCTCGCGCGCCTCACCCGGCGGAAATGACGCCCGGCCCGTCATCTGGACCCGGCCTTCCGTGTTGACGTAGATGGCGGATTTCTCGGTGTAGGCCGCGCCAGGCAGGATGACGTCGGCGCGATGCGCCCCGCGGTCGCCATGCGTTCCGACATAGACCGTGAACACGCCTTCGGGCACATCGACCTCATCGGCCCCGAGCAGGAACAGCACGTCCATCGTGCCGAAAGTCGTCATCTGGGCCACCGTCAGGCCGGTGCCGACGAAGCCGATGTCGAGCGCGCCGACGCGCGAAGCGGTGTCGTGCAGCACCGCGAACCCATTCCAATCGTCCCGCACGGCATTGGCATCGAGCGCCAGCTTCGCCGCCTGCGCCAGAATCGCTGCGCCGTCATGGCGCGCGGCAGCGCCGGCGCCGACCAGCACGATCGGGTTCTTGGCGTTCTTGAGGACGGAGGCAAAGGAGTGCTTGCCGGAGATGACACTGCTCAAGGAATCGGTGCCGGCGCCGATATGCTCGTAAGGATAGGTGAGACCGGCCTGCGGGCCGATCAGGCCGACCTTGAGCTGGCCGGAACGCCAGCGCTTGCGGATGCGCGCATTGAGCACTGCGGCTTCCTTGCGCGGGTTGGCGCCGACGATCAGGATCGCATCGGCCTGCTCGATGCCGGCGATGGTCGGATTGAAAATATAGGACGCGCGGCCCGCTTTCGGATCGAAGCTGTCGCCGCCCTGCACGGCGACGTTGGTCGAACCGAGCTTGGCAAGCAGCTCCTTCAGCGCGAACATCTCTTCGACCGCGGCAAGATCGCCGGCGATGGCGCCGATCCGCTTGCCGTCGATACGCGCAAGCTTGCTGGCGATCGCGTTGAAGGCCTCCGGCCAGGTCGCCGCGCGCAGCTTGCCGCCCTCGCGGACATAGGGCCGATCGAGACGCTGGGTGCGCAGCCCGTCGACGACATGGCGCGCCTTGTCGGAGATCCACTCCTCGTTCACGGCATCGTTGATACGCGGCAGGATCCGCATCACCTCGCGGCCGCGGGTGTCGACGCGGATCGCCGAGCCGAGCCCGTCCATCACGTCGATCGACTGGGTCTTGCCGAGCTCCCAGGGACGCGCCGCAAAAGCATAGGGCTTCGACGTCAGCGCGCCGACCGGGCAAATGTCGACCAGATTGCCCTGCAGCTCGGAGCTCAGCGCCTGCTCCAGATAGGTCGTGATCTCCATGTCCTCGCCACGGCCGATCGCGCCCATCTCCGGCACGCCGCACACTTCCGCCGAGAAGCGGACGCAGCGCGTGCACTGGATGCAGCGGTTCATCGAGGTCTTGACCAGCGCGCCGAGATATTTGTCCTCGACTGCGCGCTTGTTCTCGGCGAAGCGGCTGGTGTCGACACCATAGCCCATCGCTTGGTCCTGCAGGTCGCACTCGCCGCCCTGGTCGCAGATCGGACAGTCCAGCGGATGGTTGATGAGAAGGAACTCCATCACGCCTTCGCGCGCCTTCTTCACCATCGGCGAACGGGTGGAAACCTCCGGCGGCTCGCCGTTTGGCCCTGGACGGCAGTCGCGCACGCCCCAGGCGCAGCTCGCGACCGGCTTCGGGCCGCCCTTCACCTCGACCAGGCACATGCGGCAATTGCCGGCGATCGACAGCCGCTCGTGATAGCAGAAGCGCGGGATTTCAGCGCCGGCCGCCTCGCACGCCTGAAGCAGCGTGTACTCCGGCGGAACATCGATCTCTTTGCCGTCGATGATGATCTTGGTCATCGCCTCACATCTCTCTCAATGCGTGTCCGCGCGGGCCGCGCGCCTGTCCGGCGCGGTGCACGTACGAATGTTCTGCTGCGGCTCCGCGTGCATCGCCTACTCCGCAGCGACCATCTGCTCGGGATCGCGCACGCCAACGTCGTCGATATCAGCCTTATGCGAATACTGGTCGATCCGCGCTTCGATCTCGTGCCGGAAATGCGTGATCAGGCCCTGGATCGGCCAGGCCGCGGCATCGCCGAGCGCGCAGATGGTGTGGCCCTCGATCTGCTTGGTGACCTCCAGCAGCATGTCGATCTCGCGCTTGTGCGCGCGGCCCTCGGCCATGCGCGTCAGCACCCGCCACATCCAGCCTGTGCCTTCGCGGCACGGCGTGCACTGGCCGCAGCTCTCATGCTTGTAGAAATAGGAGATGCGCGCGATCGCGCGGATCAGGTCGGTCGACTTGTCCATCACGATCACGGCGGCAGTGCCGAGGCCCGAGCGCAGCTTGGAGAGGCTGTCGAAGTCCATCGGCGTGTCGATGATCTGCTCGGCCGGCACCATGCGCACCGACGAGCCGCCGGGAATGACGGCCTTCAGATTGTCCCAGCCGCCGCGGATGCCGCCGCAATGCTTCTCGATCAGCTCGCGGAACGGAATGCCCATCGCCTCTTCGACGTTGCAGGGCCGCTCGACATGGCCGGAGATGCAGAACAGCTTGGTGCCGACATTGTTCGGGCGGCCGATCCCGGCGAACCAAGCTGCGCCGCGGCGCAGGATGGTCGGCGCCACCGCGATCGACTCGACATTATTCACCGTGGTCGGGCAGCCATAGAGGCCGACATTGGCCGGGAATGGCGGCTTCAGCCGCGGCTGTCCCTTCTTACCCTCCAGGCTTTCCAGCAGCGCCGTCTCCTCGCCGCAGATATAGGCGCCGGCGCCGTGCGCGACGTAGAGATCGAACGGCCAGCCATGGATGTTGTTCTTGCCGATCAGGTTGGCCTCATAGGCTTGGTCGATCGCCGCCTGCAGCCGCTCGCGCTCGCGAATGAATTCGCCGCGCACATAGATGTAGCAGGCATGCGCGCCCATCGCGAAGCTCGCGATCAGGCAGCCCTCCACCAGATGATGCGGATCGTGCCGCATGATCTCGCGGTCCTTGCAGGTGCCCGGCTCGGACTCGTCGGCGTTGACCACCAGATAGCTCGGCCGGCCATCCTTCGATTCCTTCGGCATGAAGGACCACTTCAAGCCGGTCGGGAAGCCGGCGCCGCCGCGTCCGCGCAGGCCGGAGGCTTTCATCTCGTTGATGATCCAATCGCGGCCCTTCTCGATCAGCGCCTTGGTGCCGTCCCAGCTGCCGCGCCGGCGTGCGCCTTCGAGCCCCCAGTCCTGGAGGCCGTAGAGGTTGGTGAAGATGCGGTCCTTGTCGGCGAGCATGATCAGACAGCTTCCTCAAATATCAGCGGTTGGATTGCATGTAGGCGAGGCCGGCGGCGCAGCCGCCGAACACAACAACCCACAGCAGGCTGGTTTCAAGCGATGCGTTGAGCACGAAGCGCTGCAGCGCGAACATGAAGACGGCGGCGGTCCCCGTGTGCAGGGCAATGGTGCGCCAGCTCTTCATCGCGCCGTTCCCCGCTTCGGCTGAGCGTGATGTCGGAAGACGGCTCATGTCGTCTCCTTCAGCGTGGTCGGACCGCCCGCCGGGGCCGAGAACTGCCGCCCGTTCTGCGGTCCTGGCTGCGGCGGATTGCCGGTCGCGAAGCCGTCCAGCACCTTGCCGAAGCTCTCGGGCGTCAGATCCTCGTAGGTATCCTTCCAGATCTGCACCATCGGCGCGTTCACGCAGGCACCGAGGCACTCGACCTCCTCCCAGCTGAAGTCGCCGTCCTTGGAGACGTGGAAAGGATCGTGATGGATGCGGTGCTTGCAGACTTCGATCAGCTCTTCGGCGCCGCGCAGCCGGCACGGCGTGGTACCGCAGACCTGAACGTGCGCCTTCTTGCCGACCGGCTGCAGCTGGAACATCGTGTAGAAGGTCGCGATCTCCAGCATGCGGATGTAGGGCATGTCGAGCATGTCGGCGACGGCGCGGATCGCCGCTTCCGAGACCCAGCCCTCGTTCTGCTCCTGCGCCCGCCACAGGATCGCGATCGCAGCCGAAGCCTGCCGGCCTTCGGGATATTTCGCGATCTGGGCCTTGGCGAATGCAAGGTTCTCGTCCGTGAACGTGAAGCTCTCGGGCTGCAATTCCTTGGGGGCAAGACGGCGGACGGACATGGCGCTTCAGTCTTTCATTGCATGCGGCGCGCAGCACCGGCATTGAGCGCATCGATGCGCTCCTGCCAGAAGGCGCTCGCGGTGCCGAACACGTTGTAGCCAACGTGGGTGGAAACCTTGATGCGGTCGAGAATCGAGAGCTCCCTGACCGTCTCGAGCCGGCCGCTATCGGGATCATAGACGATCAGCTGCAGCGGCGTCTGATCGAGGATGTAGCGCGACACCGTGTGGTTGCGGTCTTGGCCGTGCTCCTCGCACAGGATCATGCTGTCGGTGGCGAGCAGCCGCGCGCCGCCCTTGATCGCCTCGATCTCGACGCCCTCGACGTCGAGCTTGATCAGGTACTTGCCCGAGGCTGCAATCTTGCCGTCGTCGATGAGATCATCGAGCGCGATCACCGGTACCTGCTCGCCGCCGCCGGCATGGCCGGCGATGCTGAACGCTTCGTGCTTGGTGCCGGTGAGGTTTGCAGTGCCGCGCGCGGCTCCGATCGCACACGGCATCACCTCGAAGCGGTCGCCGTTGACGCGGGCATTGTTGGCGAGCTTGGCGAAGTTCTTAGACGATGGCTCGATCGCGATCACCCGATGAGACCCGAACGGCGCGCTCGACACCAGGACCGACCAGTAGCCGTAATTGGCGCCGCAATCGATGAAGGTGTAGTCGACGTCGACAGCGCCGAGAAACAACAGTTCGAGCTCGTCCTCGTAAGTGTAGGACCGGTTGAGCAGCTTGCTCCAATAGCCATCGCCATAGGGAAACTCGAACACCGCGTCCGAGTTGAGCTTGATGGCGATGTTGCGCTCGGGCAGCGTCTTGCGCAGGAGATTGGCGCAGGAATTGTAGCCGCGATGCGAGAAATGCGAGGAGATCTTCGAGCCGGTCGCCAGCGCCAGCGCAGCCGTGCGTTCCCACAGGTTCGCTCCATCGAGCGCTCCTGAGGCACGATCGAACTGGATCGGCGCAGGACCCATCACCGATCGACCTCTCCGAACACGATGTCGAGCGAGCCGAGAATGGCCGAGACGTCGGCGAGCAGATGCCCGCGGCAGATGAAATCCATCGCCTGCAGATGGGCAAAGCCCGGCGCGCGGATCTTGCACTTGTAGGGCTTGTTGCTGCCGTCCGAGACCAGGAACACGCCGAACTCGCCCTTCGGCGCTTCGACCGCGACATAGACCTCGCCGGCCGGCACGTGCACGCCCTCGGTGTAGAGCTTGAAATGATGGATCAGCGCTTCCATCGAGCGCTTCATCTCGCCGCGGCGCGGCGGCGAGATCTTGTTGTCGGTGATCAGCACCGGCCCCTGCCCGTCCGGCGCGCGCAGTTTCGCGATGCACTGCTTCATGATGCGCACGGACTGCCGCATCTCTTCCATGCGGATCAGATAGCGGTCGTAGCAGTCGCCGTTCTTGCCGATCGGGATGTCGAAATCCATCTCGGCATAGCATTCATAGGGCTGCGCCTTGCGCAGGTCCCAGGCCGCGCCCGAACCTCGCACCATGACGCCGGAGAAGCCCCATTCCCAGGCCTGCTTCAGGCTCACCACGCCGATATCGACGTTGCGCTGCTTGAAGATGCGGTTGCCAGTGAGCAGACGGTCGAGATCGTCGACCACCTTGAGGAACGGATCGCACCAGGCATCGATGTCGTCGATCAGCTTCGGCGGCAGGTCCTGATGCACGCCGCCGATGCGGAAATAGGCCGCGTGCATGCGCGAGCCGGAGGCGCGCTCATAGAACACCATCAGCTTCTCGCGCTCTTCGAACCCCCACAGCGGCGGGGTCAGCGCGCCGACGTCCATCGCCTGGGTCGTGACGTTCAACAGGTGCGACAGGATACGGCCGATCTCGCAATAGAGCACGCGGATCAATTGCCCGCGGCGCGGCACCTCGATGCCGAGCAACTTCTCCGCCGCAAGGCAGAAGGCATGCTCCTGATTCATCGGCGCGACGTAGTCGAGCCGGTCGAAATAGGGAATCGCCTGCAGGTAGGTCTTGGCCTCGATCAGCTTCTCGGTGCCGCGGTGCAGAAGGCCGATATGCGGATCGACGCGCTCGACCACCTCGCCGTCGAGTTCGAGCACCAAGCGCAGCACGCCGTGCGCGGCCGGATGCTGCGGCCCGAAATTGATGGTGAAGTTGCGAAGGGCGGGGCTCTGCTCATTCATGCTCGCACTCCCACTCACTTCGTTGCCTTCTCGTCGCCCGGCAGCGGATAGTCCGCACCTTCCCAGGGCGACAGGAAATCGAACTTGCGGAATTCCTGATTGAGCCGCACCGGCTCGTAGATCACCCGCTTCTCCGCGTCGTCGTAGCGGACCTCGACGAAGCCGGTCATCGGGAAGTCCTTGCGCAGCGGATGGCCGTCGAAGCCGTAATCCGTCAGCAGCCGGCGCATGTCGGGATGGCCGATGAAGATCACGCCGTAGAGGTCGTAGGCCTCGCGCTCGAACCAGTCGGCACCCGGGAACACTTCGATGATCGAAGGCACCTGCGTAGTCTCATCGGCCTGCGCCTTGAGGCGGATGCGGGCGTTCAGCGTCGGCGACAGCAGATGATAGACCACGTCGAAACGCTTCTCGCGCTCGGGATAGTCGACGGCGGTGACGTCGGTGAGGTTGACGAAGCGGCAGGCTGGATCGTCGCGCAGATAGGTCACGACCTCGACGATCCGGCTCGGCTCCACATCGATTGTGAGCTGATTGAACGCGATCGAATGTCCCGTCGCCGCGCCCGGGAGCGCGCTAACGATCGTCTGCCCAAGGGCGTCGAGCTTGCCGTCGTCCATGCGAAAAACCTTCAGCGTTCGATCGTGCCGGTGCGCCGGATCTTCTTCTGCAGGAGCAGAACACCATAGAGCAGCGCTTCCGCGGTCGGCGGGCACCCGGGCACGTAGATGTCGATGGGAACGATGCGATCGCAGCCGCGGACCACCGAATACGAATAGTGATAGTAGCCCCCGCCATTGGCGCAGGAGCCCATCGAGATGACGTAGCGTGGCTCAGGCATCTGGTCGTAGACCTTGCGCAGCGCCGGCGCCATCTTGTTGGTCAAGGTGCCCGCGACGATCATCACGTCGGACTGGCGCGGCGAAGCGCGCGGTGCAAAGCCGAAGCGCTCCACATCGTAGCGCGGCATCGAGACCTGCATCATCTCGACCGCGCAGCAGGCCAGGCCGAACGTCATCCACATCAACGACCCGGTGCGGGCCCAGGTGATGAGATCGTCAGCGGCGGCGACGAAAAATCCCTTGTCCGACAGCTCGTGGTTGACCTCGAGGAAATACGGGTCGTTGGCACCAATCGGCTTGCCGGTCGCGGGATCGAGAATGCCCTTGGGGGCCGGAGCGATCACCGGCCCGGTTCCGGACGTGGTCGGGCTCAATCCCATTCAAGCGCGCCTTTCTTCCACTCGTAGGCAAACCCGACCGTCAGCACGGCCAGGAACACCAGCATCGACCAGAAGCCGGTGGCGCCGAGCTTGCCGAAGGCCACCGCCCACGGGAACAGAAAAGCCACTTCGAGGTCGAAGATGATGAAAAGGATGGCAACCAGGTAGAAGCGAACGTCGAACTTCATCCGGGCGTCATCGAATGCATTGAAACCGCATTCATAGGCCGACAGCTTTTCCGGATCCGGCTGCTGGAAGGCCACCAGGAACGGGGCGATCAACAGCGCCAGCCCGATCAGGGTCGCGACACCTATGAACACGACAAGAGGAAGATAATTCTGGAGGATGCCGGTCATCGGCGTGACTTTCCTCTGCGGTTTTCGGGACCGGACCGCAGACTCGCTGCATTGGAATTGTTCTGAGCCTTAGCGCAGCGCACCAAGCCGCGCAAGACAAGCTATCTTGACGCCGTCATGCCTTCCCCACATTGCGGCTCGCCCACACGATCCAGCTACGACAGACGGCCCGGCCACGTGTCTCGCGCAACGCGGCACGCAGCACCAACTGCAACCGGAAGGCCCTCGACACTGGAGCGGGCGAGTGCCCCGTCCTCCAAGAGCTGACAAGTGCCGAGGCCACGTTGCGACGGGATGCTACGCACTCCAATCGGCTGAGGATTGCGCCAGATCGGGGGGGATCAATGATGGCCCGCGGAGGGGCGCTCAAAAAGCCAGCCCGTCCGCGACAGGGAGTAACGTGGTAGCGACGGACGCGTAATCAAGATCGGCGCGGATTACAAACCGGCCCCCTCTGTCCGCGGCCTGCGGCCGCCGCGCGTGGCTGTCCGCGACAGCCTGTGACGAATTGGAAAGGCAGATGAAATCATTTTGAGGGAGCGAAGAAACCGGTTCGAAACAAGCGGGCGGTAAGTGTCTAGCCAATAAATCGGCGCTGCAAGACGCCGGGAGGCTGAGATGAACCACTCCATCCATTCCGCCGATCGTGCGACCCACCTGAAGATCGTGGTAGTGGCGCTGGTGGCGGCCGTCGCGGTGACGGCGTTCGGCATCGCCGCCCGTTCCACCGTCGACAACAGCCAGACCGCCGCCCGCGTCATCAAGGCCGGCAAGCCGGTCGTGATCACCAGCTCGGAGAGCGCGATGATGCGCTAAGCGCCCGGCGCACGGCATCAGATTCGCAACAAGAGATTCGCAAAATGGCCGCCGCTCGGGCGGCCTTTTTCATGCCTGACCGCTTCCAACATTGAAGCCGAGGCGGCACAGCGGACGCGCAAAGGCCAGCGCCAAACAGCGTTCGCGCACAAACGAGACGACAGGACGGATGGGATTGCTAAGCCATTGAAAACATGGCGCGAGAGACGGGGCTCGAACCCGCGACCTCCGGCGTGACAGGCCGGCGCTCTAACCAACTGAGCTACTCCCGCGCGATCGCGAAACCCCGCGGAGAGCCGGGACTTAAAGGGGCGATCTATCGAAGTCAAGGACAATGACACGCCCTGTGGGAAGCTTGCCCAACCTGGCGTCCCGCACGCGCCGTAAGCCGGTCAGCCAGGTCCCCAATCGTCCGGAACGCGCGCCGCCTCCCTTGCTTGAGGCGAACCGGTTCCGGTCACGGCAGCGAGAAGATCGCCTTCCGCGCCGCCCGGGGAGCCTGCCGGACCGATCTGGCGGAGCCCCGATTCCACCCAGACCCAAGTGTCTCGGCGACATACCGGCCAGCAGACTGCTATACCGCCAGCCCCGCTCCCTTTCACTCCGCCGTGGTTCAGCATGCCCAGCCCTTCCCTCGCCTTCACCCACACCGTCACCGAACGCCTGCTGCGTTATGTCGTGATCGATACTCAGTCCGACCCGAACTCGCCGACCTGCCCGTCCACGGCGAAGCAAAAGGATCTCGGGCGCGTGCTCGCCGCCGAATTGCAGGCGATGGGGCTCGCCGATGCCCATCTCGACGCGCACGGCTATGTTTATGCGACGATCCCCGCCAACACCGACAAGCGCGTTCCGGTCATCTGCTTCTGCTCACATATGGACACCGCGCCGGACTGCACCGGCGCCAACGTCAGGCCGCAGCTCGTGCGCAACTACCAGGGCGCCGATATCGTGCTGCCGGGCGATCCGAGCCAGGTGATCCGCGCCGCCGATCATCCAGCGCTCAAGGACCAGATCGGCCATGACATCATCACCACCGACGGCACCACGCTGCTCGGCGCCGACAACAAGGCCGGGATCGCCGAGATCATGGATGCGGCCCATTTCCTGGTGAACAATCCGCAGGTGAAGCACGGCACCATCAAGATCCTGTTCACGCCGGACGAGGAAATCGGCCGCGGCGTCGACAAGGTCGACCTGAAGAAGCTCGGAGCCGATTTCGGCTACACCATGGACGGCGAGACCGCCGGCACCGTCGAGGACGAGACCTTCTCCGCCGACGGGGCCAGCATCACCATCACCGGCGTCAGCGCCCATCCCGGCTTCGCCAAGGGCAAGATGGAGCACGCGATCAAGATCGCCGCCGACATCGTCGCGCGCCTGCCGAAAGAGACCTGCTCGCCCGAGACGACCGAGGGCAAGGAGGGCTTCCTGCATCCGGTCGCCATTTCCGGCGCTCTCGAACAGGCGCGGCTGGACTTCATCGTGCGCGACTTCACCACGGAGGGCCTCAAGCAGAAGGAGGCGCTGCTCGAGGACATCGTCAGAGGCGTGATGAAGGACTATCCGCGCTCCAGCTACCGGATGGAGATCAAGGAGCAGTATCGCAACATGAAGCAGGTGATCGATCGCCATCCCGAGATCGTCACCTATGCCGAAGACGCGATCCGGCGCGCCGGGCTCGAACCTGTCCGGACGTCGATCCGCGGCGGCACCGACGGTTCGCGGCTGTCCTTCATGGGGCTGCCCTGCCCGAACATCTTCGCCGGCGAGCACGCCTTCCACTCCCGCCAGGAATGGGTCAGCGTGCAAGACATGGAGAAAGCGGTCCAGACCATCGTCCATCTGGCGATGATCTGGGAAGAGCGGGCCTGAGCGGAAGCCGGCGCCAGCTCGCGCCGCGGCAGAAGTCGAAGCCGGAACTATCACGTCCTCCGCGTTGTTGCCTCAACAACGCGGAGGACATCATGCCCAAGGAGAATGACCTCGAGGGACCGCAGGACGTGGGCGGCAAGCATGGCGGCCAGGCTGGCATGCCGAAACCGACGGAGCGGCCCGATCCACGCAAGACCGAGCGGTCTAGCGACGTCCCCGAACAGGAAGGGTCGAAGAAAGCAGACCGGACCTGAGCCGTTTGTCGTGACGGGATGGGTCGAGACCGTTCCCGATCAGCGGATCAGCGTCGGCGCGCAGTCCTGATCCGCTTCCGGCTTGCAGCCGCCAACAGGAAAGACAGGCAGGCCGCGAGCGCAACAAGGCTGCCGACAATGTTGTCCGCAGTCCGCGCCCCGGCCGCCCAGCGCGCAGCCTCCGGGAAGACAAGCTCCGTCACGACGACGAAGAGCGGCGTCAGAAACACGACGAACAGCGTGTAATTGACCGCGCGCAAGGCAATCGTGGCCGTCGCCAGCGGGAGCACCAGCCAGATCAATGCCGTCGGCTGGCTCAGCTTCGCGCTGACCAGGAAGGCGACAGCGCCGCCAAAGATGCTGCCGAGCACACGTTCCAGCGTGCGCGGCCAGGAAGTCCGCGCATCCATGTTGGTGACGACAACGGCAGCCATGGTCGCCCATTGCGGAAACAGCAACGAGGCGCCATGTGCGGCCATGTAAGTGATGAGGACGGTTGCCCCTGATAGGCCGGCATGGGCCATCGATCCCTTGCGCCAGCCGTGACTTCGCTGATGAGCTGAATTTGTCGCCAGTGAGTTCGTCGTCAGGTCGGCCTTTTCCAGCACATGCAGGCTGGCCATTCGCAGCAGCAGTGCGAGACCGCCGCCACAAACAAAAGCCATCGCGACGCCGGGAGCATCGGAAATTCGGGCCGGTTGCTCGGCGGCAACGACCGCCACGACGGCGGTCAGCACGCCGACATTCGCCATCCCGGGCCACAGCGAGCCGAGATAGATGCAGAGCGAGACAAGCGCAGCTATCATGATCCCGGTGCCGAGCGACCCCGGCACGGCACTGGCGGCGACGAGCACGGCTATGAATGTGCCGGAGAGCGCGAAGATCGCCATGGCACACAGCCGCGATCTCGGCGCGGCGCGGTTGTCGGCCAGGCATGTCCAGAACGCGGCATAGGCTCCCCAAGCCGCTTGAGGCTCGGGCGACACGAGCGCCAGGACGACCATCAACGTCACCGCAAGCCCGCCGGACGCGCCGTCGAGCAGCGCGAACTCGCCGGGCCGGATCAAGAAGCCTCGCCGGTGCAAGAACCGCACGGCTTGCCGTGTCCGAGTGCGTGTGCGCCCGCGCCATGACCGGCGGCTGGCTCGCCGTGTCAGCGACGTCTGAAGAGAGGCCATGGTCGTTCTCGATCCGGGTTCCGGTGGACCATGTAGCCTTGATGGCATCAACGCCAAACTGACTTGTATGACTAGATTCTATTCTATATTGGAATGCTCATGGAGTTCAGAACCCTCCGAGCCTTTGTCGAAGTGGTCCGCCAGGGTGGCTTCTCCCATGCGGCCAAGACGGTGTTCGCGACTCAATCCACCGTCAGCAAAGCAGTGAAACAACTGGAAGAGGAACTCGGCGCTCCGCTGCTCGACCGGATTGGCCACAAGGTCCGGCTTACCGCGTTCGGAGAGATCGTTTATCCGCGCGCAGTACGGCTGCTGACGGAGCGAAGCGACCTTTTGGCCGAGCTGGAGGAATTGCGCGGTCTCAAGCGCGGAACTCTGCGCATCGGACTTCCGCCGGTTGGGAGCAGCCGCATCTTCGCTCCCCTCCTCGCGCGCTATCGGAGCGCCTATCCGGACATCGACGTGCAACTGGCGGAGCATGGCGGCGACCGTCTGGCCGACCTTGTTCGCGGCGGCGAGCTGGAGCTGGCGGCGACCGTTTATCCGGAGGAATCGGAGTTCGAGTTTCTGGACGTGCGGCGGGAGCCGCTGGTCGCGCTCCTTGCCTGCGACCACCCGCTGGCCGGCGCCGGCGCGATCGACCTCGGCGCGCTCAAGCACGAGCCCTTCATCCTGTTCGCCGAAGGATTCGCGATCAGCCGCATGATCATGGATGGCTGCCTGCGGCATGGGTTCGAACCCGTGATCGCCGCGCGCAGCAGCGAGGTACAGTTTCTGATCGAGTTGGCCGCTGCCCGATTGGGCATCGCGTTCCTGCCGCGCCTTCTGGCGGAGCAGGCCGACGCGCGCCGCGTGAGCGCGGTGCTGCTGGCCGAGCCGAACACGGAATGGCGGCTGGCCATGATCTGGCGACGAGGCGCCTTCCTCTCGCACGCAGCGCGCGCGTGGCTCGAGATGCTGCGGTCGGCGGTCCATCGGGCTGACTATTCTGAACGCGACTAGAGCGTAGTCGTACGTTTCATTTCTCATTGGGTTCGCCAGTCCCCTATCTTTCGCGTCGCGGGCATGGGCTCGCAATCAGCGAGGATTGGCGGATGATCATCTCGTCACCAACCGATTATCGAGAAGCCGCGCGCCGGCGACTGCCGCGATTCCTGTTCGACTATATCGATGGCGGCGCGGTCACTGAGCGCACGATGGCGAGCAACGTCGAGGCGTTGCAGTCGATCGCGCTACGCCAGCGCGTGCTGCAAGGCGCCGGCGCCCCTACCCTCGCCACGGAGATCCTCGGCAGCAAGTGGTCCATGCCTGTCGGGTTGGGCCCCGTCGGCGCGACCGGCATGTATGCCCGGCGCGGCGAGGTACAGGCCGCGCGCTCCGCCGCAGCGTTCGGCATCCCCTATGCCCTGTCGACCGTATCGGTCTGCCCGATCGAGGAGGTCGCGACCGGCGCCGATGGGGAGCTATGGTCGCAGCTCTACGTTCTCAAAGATCGCGGCTATATGCGCAACGCGCTGGAGCGGTCCTGGGCCGCCGGAATGAAGACACTCCTATTCACGGTCGACATGCCGACCCCCGGCTCTCGCTACCGTGACCGCCACTCGGGAATGTCGGGCCCCGTCGCGCGGCTCCGGCAGTATATCCAGGCGACCGCACATCCGCGCTGGGCAATGAGTGTCGGCCTCTTCGGCCGGCCGCTCTCGTTCGGCAATATCGAAGCATATACCGGCCGGCACATGAGCATGGCCGATTACATGGGCTTCCTGGGCCAGAATTTCGACCCGGCAATCAGCTGGAAGGATCTTGAATGGATCCGCGACAGCTGGAAGGGCAAGCTCATCCTCAAGGGCATACTCGATCCCCACGATGCGCGCGATGCGGTGCGTTTCGGCGCTGACGCAATCGTTGTCTCGAACCATGGCGGCCGTCAGCTTGACGGTGCAATGCCGAGCGCGCGTGCGCTGCCGGCCGTGGCGCAAGCGGTCGGGAGCGAGCTCGCCGTGCTGGCCGATTCCGGTGTGCGCTCTGGCCTGGATGTGGTCCGCATGCTTGCGCTGGGAGCAAAAGGTGTGCTTCTCGGGCGCGCCTACATCTATGCCCTGGCGGCAGACGGTCAGCGCGGGGTCGCCAATCTGCTCGAACTGTTCGCTGCGGACATGCGGGTGACGATGACGCTGACCGGGGCGAAGTCGCCAGACGAGATCACGCGAGACAGCCTCGCCGAAGCCGACCGCCACATCAAAGATGAGCTTGAGCGGGTCCGAGCGCTCAGGCCAGTCGCTTGATCCCTTCGGTCTCCTGGTGAGCGCCCGGTCGCCAGCCGCCCACGCGGCGAGAACTGCCGTCGCTGGCGTCAAGCTCATTTACGCCCGCGCCGTGACCAGCCAGATCGAGCCCGGCAGCATCACGCTGGCGCCGCGCAGATGAGGCGCGAGCGTCTCTCGAACCGACTGCCGCGCCGCCTCGCGCAAGTCGTCGGGCTGCCCCTGCAAGGCCCGGCTCGCCGGGCCGATCTCGAGCGCCGATTGCACCGCGGCGTCCAGTCCCTGGCCGATTGCCACATCCAGCGAGAGCGGACACGCCTCCATCGTCACGTCGGCAAAGCCGGCTTCCCCAAGGATACGCCTGACGCGCTCTTCCGACGCGAACGCAAATGGACCGGGATCCTCCGGCGCCACCTCAGGCATTTTGGGCACATGGCGGTAGACGGCGTGTAGTGGCGCCATCATCCAGGGATTTTGCTTCGGCTCGCGCCAGCACGCAAAGACCATACGGCCCGAGGGCTTGAGCGCCCGGCGCAGATTGGCGAACGAGACGACGGGCTCGGCGAAGAACATCACGCCGAAACGCGACACCAAGAGATCGAAGCTTTCAGGCGCAAACGGGTAGACCGTCGCATCCGCCAATTCGAACTGCACCGGCAGCCCGGCCGGCGCAGCCTCCTGCGCACGGGCCAGCATCGGCGCCGAAATGTCGATCCCGAGCACGAGGCCATCCGGCACAACCTGCTTGGCGAGCGCGATCGCGAGTCCGCCGCAGCCGCAACCGATATCGAGGATGCGATCTCCCGACTTGGCCCGGATGCGCTCGATCAGGATCTGCGACACCGGCGCGAGCAGGATGTCCTGCGCGGCCTGGCGATCGGACCAGCGCTGGCCGCCCGGACCGTTCCAATAGGCGATCTGATCGGCGTTGCGTTCGTGACCAGAGGGAAGTTGCATGGCGTATAATCCGCGCGCTTGTGACGAAGGCCCTCCAATCGCGCATGTGCGGCCCGGTCATGTCAAGCCGCATGCCGGGCAGACGACAACTCGCGATCAGCGCGGCGCAATCAGCATCGGCAGGCCGTTCGCGGGGCGTAACGTGATCTTCTGCTGCGGCCACACCTTGGCGCCGGGGGCCAGCTTCAGATCGAAATGCTGCACGATGGTCGCCAGAACCAGCGTGGCTTCCTGCAGCGCGAAGGATGCGCCGATGCAGGTGCGCGGGCCGGCGCCGAACGGCAGATAAGCGTAGCGGGTGATCCTTGCTTTCGCCTCGGGCAAGAAGCGCGTCGGATCGAACTCGTCCGCCCTCTCCCATAATGTACGATGGCGATGCAGCACGTAGGGCGAGATCACGGCCAGTGCCCGCCTTGGCAAAACATCTGGTCCGACCTGGTCGGCCTGCTCCGCCGACCGGCTGAGCGCGGCAATCGGCGGATAGAGCCGCAAGGCCTCCTCGATCACCGCGCGGGTCACCACCAGCCGGTCGACGAGCCCCTCATGGGGGCCGCCAAATTCACGATCCGCCTCCCGGCGCACCTTGCCCTTCCATTCGGGGGATTGGGAGAGCAGGAGCAGGAACAGGGACCAAGCCAACGTGTTGGCGGTGGTTTCGTGGCCCGCCGACAGAAAGGTCAGGATGTTCGAGCGTACCTCGGCGCGGCTCATGGGCCGCCCGGTCGATGGATCGAGTGCGCGCAACAACAACGTCAGCAGGTCGGCAGCCGGTCCGGGCCGTTGGGAAAAGCCGAGGCGTCGCCGCCGTGCCGCGATGATCTGGTCGATGACGCCCTCGAAATAGCCCATGGCCTGCTTGAGCCGCTTCCGCCCCGGCCGCGGCACGACATCCGGCACACCGAACAGATCGAGCGCGCCGATCCGGCCGATCGTTGCAAAATAGGTGTTCATCGCCAGTCGGAATTCGTCGATGTCGCTGGACAGACCGTCCGAGAAGATCGTCAGCGCCAGCACGTTCAGGGTGAGCAGCGTCATCTCCGCCGCGACATCGATGACCTCGCCCGGCGCAAGAGCGCGCCAGCGTTCCACCAATCCCCTGCCCGCCGACAGCATGGCGGCGGTGAGGCCGATCACGGTGCGGCGTGCAAATAAGGGTGCTAGCGTGCGGCGCTGGATGTCCCAGCGCTCGCCTTCGACGCTCAAGAGGCCGTCGCCGAGTCCGACAGCAAGGATGCGGCGCTGGATCGGGTCCTTGCGATAATTGGCGGGGTTGTCGACCAGCACATGCTTGATCGCGGCAGGATCGTGCACCAGCCACGCATCCGCGAAGGGCAGCTTGACCCGCACGATCGGCTACTCGAAGAAATCCGCACTCCAGCATTCCAACGGGTTGCGCTTGAGCGTGGCCAGGAGCCTGAACAGCCCCAACCGGGCCGCGGGCGGCACTGGCGCCGGCGGCCGAAACGCCCCCGCGACGGCTTCTGACACGAACGACATACGCAAACAAAGCCCCAGCCAAACGACCGGGCAAACGCAAAACTGTAACGGAAGTTCCAGTTCGCAAACCTTCCCGCGAGATTGGATGAAACGAAAATATGCGCGATGGAATCGCGGTACGTATCTGATTGCGGTAGAGGGGAATCGTTTTTTGATTTTGAAGGGGGATTAAAGTGAGGGACCTTGCTCGAATTGGTGCAATTGCCGTCTTGCTGGCCCTGACGTCCAACGCAGGCGCTCAATATCTCGGCAATTATTCGGCGAACCGCTACGACCCAAACTCTACGGGAAACCGCTTTGGCGCAGGCAATCCTTACAATCCCAACAGTATAAACAACCCGTACGGACAGTATGGCAGTCCATATGGCAACAGATCTGCAAATAATCCTTACGCCACCGACGCCCCTAAACTCTACGACAACGATGGAAATTACCGAGGACGCCTGAGCAGCAACCCTTACGACCCCGACTCGGTCTCAAATCCGTATGGTCGTTACGGGAGCCCGTATTCTCCCGACAGCATCAATAACAAGTTCGGTTCCGGCAATCCTTACTCTCCCGACAGCCCGACCAACCCGTATGGACAGGGTCTCCGGATCCAGGGTGGTGATGACGACTAGTTCCTAGACGGGCAGGCCGGCCAGCGCTTGCCCCGATGCTCTGGTCCGTTGCGGAGATTTTGCGCCGTGTAACCGAGACAGTGGTGGGCGGTGAGAGATTCGAACTCCCGACCCTCTCGGTGTAAACGAGATGCTCTAACCAGCTGAGCTAACCGCCCGAACGACCGCCTCTTTACCCTCTGCCCGCGGCCCGATCAATCGTCAGGCCCGACGATCGGCCCCCTTATCTCGTCGATGCGGCGCCCTCGCTGAAACAAAAACGGCGCCCGGAGGCGCCGTTTCGTTCATCTCGTTCGATCTTAGTGTGCGGTCAGGCCACCGGCGGCTTCGTCGCCCTCAGCGGCATTCACCGGCACCTTGGCATCCTCTTCCCAGACGATCGGCACCGGCTTGCGCACCAGGGCGCGAGCGACGACGTCGTCGAGGCGGGCGACCGGAACGATCTCCATACCGCCCTTGATCGCATCGGAAATCTCCGTGAGATCCTTGGCGTTGTCTTCGGGGATCAGCACCGTCTTGATGCCGCCGCGGGCAGCAGCCAACAGCTTCTCCTTCAGGCCGCCGATCGGCAGCACCCGTCCGCGCAGCGTGATCTCACCGGTCATCGCGACATCGTGGCGGACCGGGATGCCGGTCATGACCGAGATGATCGCGGTGGCCATCGCCACGCCGGCCGAGGGGCCGTCCTTCGGGGTCGCCCCCTCCGGCACGTGGACGTGGATGTCACGCCGATCGAACATCGGCGGCTCGATGCCGTAGTTGATCGCACGCGACCGGACGTAAGACGCCGCCGCCGAGATCGACTCCTTCATGACGTCGCGCAAATTGCCCGTCACCGTCATCTTGCCTTTGCCGGGCATCATGACGCCTTCGATGGTGAGCAGTTCGCCGCCGACATCGGTCCAGGCCAGGCCTGTAACGATTCCGACCTGATCGTCCTGTTCGATCTCGCCGAAGCGATATTTCGGAACACCCAGGAAGTCCTCAAGGGTCTTCTCGGTGACCTTCACCGACTTCTTCTTCGAGATCATCAGCTCCTTCACCGCCTTGCGGGCCAGTGTCGAGAGCTCACGCTCGAGGTTGCGCACGCCCGCTTCGCGGGTGTAGCGGCGGATCATCAGCAGCAACGCGTCGTCGTCGATCGACCATTCCTTGGAGTCCAGGCCATGCTTCGACAGCGCGCTCGGGATCAGATGCTTGCGCGCGATCTCCACCTTCTCATTCTCGGTGTAGCCCGCGATCCGGATGATCTCCATGCGGTCCATCAGCGGCCCCGGAATATTCAGCGTATTCGCGGTCGTGATGAACATCACGTTGGACAGATCGTAGTCGACCTCGAGATAGTGATCGTTGAAGGTCGTGTTCTGCTCGGGGTCGAGGACCTCCAGCAGCGCGGATGACGGGTCACCCCGGAAATCTGAGCCCATCTTGTCGATCTCGTCCAAGAGGAACAGCGGATTCGAGGTCTTCGCCTTCCGCATCGACTGGATGATCTTGCCGGGCATCGAACCGATATAGGTCCGGCGGTGACCGCGGATCTCGGCCTCGTCACGCACGCCGCCCAGCGAGACACGCACGAACTCGCGCCCCGTGGCCTTGGCGATCGATTTGCCGAGCGAGGTCTTGCCGACGCCGGGAGGGCCGACCAGGCACAGGATCGGGCCGGTCAGCTTGTTGGCGCGCGACTGCACCGCCAGGTACTCGACGATGCGGTCCTTGACCTTCTCCAGCCCATAGTGGTCCGCATCCAGCACCGCCTGGGCGGCCTCCAGATCCTTCTTCACCTTGGACTTCTTGTTCCACGGGATCGACAACAGCCAATCCAGGTAGTTGCGCACGACGGTCGCTTCCGCGGACATCGGCGACATCTGACGCAGCTTCTTCAATTCGTGCTGCGCCTTCTCGCGCGCTTCCTTGGAGAGCTTGGTCTTGTTGATGCGCTCTTCCAGATCGGCGAGCTCGTCGCGGCCGTCCTCGTCGCCCAGCTCCTTCTGAATGGCCTTCATCTGCTCATTCAGGTAGTACTCGCGCTGGGTCTTCTCCATCTGGCGCTTGACGCGCGAACGAATCCGCTTCTCGACCTGCAGCACCGAGATCTCGCTCTCCATCAGACCCAGCACCTTCTCCAGGCGCGTGGTGACGGACAGCGTCTCCAGGATGCCCTGGCGATCGGCGATCTTGACGGCGAGGTGCGAAGCGACGGTATCGGCCAGCTTGCCGAAATCGGTGATCGACTGAACGACGCCGACGACCTCAGCCGAGATCTTCTTGTTCAGCTTCACATAGCTCTCGAAATCCGAGACCACGGACCGCGCCAGCGCTTCGGCCTCCACCGACTTAGCGTCGGTATCCTCAAGCGCGACGGCGGTCGCTTCATAATAATCGGCCCGGTCGGTGTACTTCTCGACGCGCGCGCGCTCCAGGCCTTCGACCAGGACCTTCACGGTGCCATCGGGCAGCTTCAGCAGCTGCAGAACGCTTGCAAGCGTACCGGTCTCGTAGATCGCATCCGCAGCTGGATCGTCATCGGACGCATTCTTCTGCGTCGCCAGCATGACCAGCGCGTCGTTCTTCATCACCTCTTCGAGCGCGCGAATCGATTTCTCGCGGCCAACGAACAGCGGCACGATGTTGTGCGGGAAGACGACGATGTCGCGGAGCGGAAGCACCGGATAGGCGTGGCTTTCGCCATAGACGATGGTTGGCCGGGGTTTAGGGGTGGTCATGGCCTGTTCCTTTTGTTTTGCCCCCTTGCACGCAGCCCGCTCGCTCGCGCAACCGCCACAAGGTGCGATCTGATCCGGACTTCACTGACGCTTTGGAGTCGCCCGCTTGTTTCGGATCGTTGTTGAGGCGAATCCCAGGATCGAGAATTTTTCCGCCACGCACATTAGGTGGCTATCGACCCAGGGGGAGTCAAGTGTCGGAAAACACCCGCCAATTAAGGCTTACGCGGCGGGACGCTGAGCAAATATGTCGCCGCGGACATCGTCCGCAGCGACTCATATTCCGAAAAAAATCGCGACGTCAGGTCTTGCAGCCAGCGCGCATCACGCGCTGGCGCTGCTTTCCACGGCGCGATCGGACCGATCGGCGTAGATGTAGAGCGGACGCGCGGTGCCCTCGACCACCTCGCGCGAGATCACCACTTCCTCGACGCCTTCCAGGCCGGGCAGGTCGAACATCGTCTCCAGCAGGATGCTCTCGAGGATCGACCGCAGACCGCGTGCACCGGTCTTGCGTTCGATGGCCTTGCGGGCAACCGCACCCAGCGCCTCGTCGGCGAAGGTGAGCTCGATGTTCTCCATCTCGAACAGCCGCTGGTACTGTTTCACCAGCGCGTTCTTCGGGTCGGTCAGGATCTTCTTCAGCGAGTTCTCGTCCAGATCCTCGAGCGTCGCCACGACCGGCAGACGGCCGACGAATTCGGGGATCAGGCCGTACTTCAGGAGATCCTCCGGCTCGACGTGACGGAAGATCTCGCCGGTACGGCGATCTTCCGGCGCCAGCACCTGGGCCGCGAAGCCGATCGAGGTCGCCCGACCGCGCGCGGAAATGATCTTCTCGAGTCCAGAGAACGCACCACCGCAAATGAACAGGATGTTGGTGGTGTCGACCTGCAGGAACTCCTGCTGCGGATGCTTGCGCCCGCCCTGCGGCGGCACCGAGGCCACCGTGCCTTCCATGATCTTGAGCAGCGCCTGCTGGACGCCCTCGCCCGACACGTCGCGCGTGATCGAGGGGTTGTCCGACTTGCGGCTGATCTTGTCGATCTCGTCGATATAGACGATGCCGCGCTGCGCGCGCTCGACATTGTAGTCGGCCGCCTGCAGCAGCTTCAGGATGATGTTCTCGACGTCCTCGCCGACATAGCCGGCTTCGGTCAGCGTCGTCGCATCCGCCATCGTGAACGGCACGTCGAGGATGCGCGCCAGCGTCTGCGCGAGCAGCGTCTTGCCCGAGCCGGTGGGGCCGATCAGCAGGATGTTCGACTTCGCGAGTTCGACGTCGGAGTGCTTGGTCTGGTGGTTCAGCCGCTTGTAGTGATTGTGCACGGCGACCGAGAGCACCTTCTTCGCATGGCTCTGGCCGATCACGTAATCGTCGAGAACCTTGCAGATCTCCTTCGGGGTCGGAATGCCGTCACGCGACTTCACCAGCGAGGACTTGTTCTCCTCGCGAATGATGTCCATGCAGAGCTCGACGCATTCGTCGCAGATGAAGACGGTGGGACCCGCGATCAGTTTGCGGACTTCGTGCTGGCTCTTGCCGCAGAACGAGCAATATAGCGTGTTCTTGGAGTCGCCCGTGCCGACCTTACTCATTCCTGTCTCCGTCCGCGGTTCGATCTTGTCCGCTCGTTCGTACCAATCCGGCAATCGCCGGACCGGAATGGTGAAAGAGCAAATTCCGTACCAAAACTAAACCCTTGCCATTTACGTGCCGTGTGACTCACGGCCTGCGCGAATCCCCCGCGATGCATAAACGCTGACTCTAGCCAACCATGCTGTCATCCGACTATCAAGAATTCGCTAATTGGATGACACGCCTCAAACCGTGACATTACCGTGATTTTCGGCCTTGACACGGGTCAATACGCACGAAATCGGCCGATCGTTGCGCCCTTGCCACTGCGACATGCATCAAGGGCAAGGCTCCGGCGGCAGATGTGCCGCCGTGCCATAATACCGCTCTCGCCTGGCTCGGCTTAGAGCGCCTTGGCCAACGGCGCCGGATCCTCCGGCCGCTTGTCGAGAACCTTGTCGATCAGACCGAATTCCATGGCCGCTTCCGCCGTGAGGAATTTGTCGCGTTCCAACGCATCCTCGATCGCTTTGTAGGTCTGGCCGGTATGCCTGACGTAGATCTCGTTCAGCCGCTTCTTCAGGTTCAGGATCTCCTGGGCGTGCAGCATGATGTCGGTCGCCTGCCCCTGGAACCCGCCGGAGGGCTGATGCACCATGATCCGCGAGTTCGGCAGCGAAAAGCGCATGTCCTTGTGGCCGGCGGCCAGCAGCAGCGAGCCCATCGAGGCCGCCTGCCCGGTGCAGAGCGTCGACACGGCGGGCCGGATGAACTGCATCGTGTCGTAGATCGCCAGACCCGACGTCACCACCCCGCCCGGCGAGTTGATGTACATCGCGATTTCCTTCTTCGGGTTCTCTGCTTCCAGGAACAACAGCTGCGCGACGATCAGCGTCGACATGCCGTCCTCGACCGGACCGGTCACGAAGATGATGCGCTCCTTCAGGAGGCGGGAGAAGATGTCGTAGGCGCGCTCACCGCGGTTGGTCTGTTCGACCACCATAGGCACCAGGTTCATGTAGGTTTCGACGGGATCGCGCATGTTTCACCCAAAAGTTGGACCAGCCGTTTGGGATCCCTGCCGCCGCGAAAAATGTGCTCCTGCTCCGAGAACCGATGGATGAGAGAGCGAGCGGCGGGCAGACATCCCGTGATGCAGAACTTCAAAGACCGCGTTCACAGATATAGACCAAATTCCCGGTGACAAGACCAGGAACGAAAGGTCCCCTGCGACCAGGGCCGATGAACGTTGAACAACGTTGAAGCCGATTCCCGCAGCCCCGCCTAGCGGCTGGAATGGCGAAGACCGGCGGTTTCGCCGGTCAACGTTAATTGAAAGCTGATGCGCAATCGTCGCGAGAGAGCGGCCGATCAGGCCGCCTTCTCGTCCTCGTCTTCCTTGAACAGCTCGTCCTTGGAGACCTTCTTCTCGGCCACGTTGGCGAGCTCGAGGATGAAGTCGACGACCTTCTCCTCATAGATCGGGGCACGCAATTGGGCGAGCGCCTGGGCGTTGCTGCGATAGTAATCCCAGACCTCCTTCTCACGGCCCGGCATCGAGCGTGCACGCTCGATCACGGCGCGGCCGACCTCGTCGTCCGTCACGGTGATCTTGTTCTTCTCGCCGATCTCCGACAGCACGAGGCCGAGCCGCACGCGGCGGTCGGCGATGGTGCGGTATTCGTCCCGCGCCTTCTCCTCGGTCGTGTTTTCGTCGGCGAAGGACTTGCCGGAGGATTCCATCTCGGCCTTGATCGAGTTCCACATCAGGTTGAACTCTTCATCGACCAGCGACGGCGGCGCCTCGAACTTGTGCGCCTCGTCGAGCTTGTCGAGCAGCGCGCGCTTGACGCGCTGGCGCGATGCCGCGTTGAACTCGCTCGTGAGCCGGTCGCGCATCATCTGCTTCAGCTTCTCGAGCGATTCGACGCCGAGCGTCTTGGCGAATTCGTCGTCGATGGCGGTCTCCTGCGGAGCCGAGATCGCCGTCGCGGTGGTCTCGAATTCCGCGGCCTTGCCGGCCAGCTTGTCGTTCAGATAGTTCGCCGGGAACGTCACCTTCAGGGTGCGGGTCTCGCCGGCGCCGACGCCAGTCAGCTGATCCTCGAAGCCGGGAATGAAGGTGTTGGAGCCGATGACGACGTCAATGCCCTCGCCGGTGCCGCCTTCGAACGGCGTCCCGTCGATGGTTCCCTTGAAATTGACCGTGACCCGATCGCCGTTCTCGGCCTTGGCGCCCTCCGCCTTGGGCGTGTAGCTGCGGTTGCTGTCGGCCAGGCGCTTGACCGCCTCATCGACCTCGGCATCGGTAACTTCGGCCACCGGCTTTTCGACCGAGAAGCTCTTGAAGTCCGCCAGCGTGATCGCGGGCACCACTTCGACCGAGACGGTATAGGTCAGGTCCGATTTGCCGGAGAGGATGTTCTCGACCTCGGCCTCCTCGGTCGGCATCGTCACCTTGGGCTCGGTCGCGAGGCGAAAGCCGCGCTCGGTGAAGATCTGCGTGTTGGTGTCGCGGATCGTCTCGTCGACCGTCTCGGCCATCACCGACTTGCCGTAGATCTTCTTGAGGTGCGCGACCGGCACCTTGCCGGGACGGAAGCCATTGAGGCGCACCTTGTCCTTCAGATCGAACAGCTTGGCGCCCGCCTTGGCGTCGAGATCGGCGGCGGGAACGCTGACCTGGAACTCGTGCTTCAACCCTTGCGACAAGGTTTCTGTGACCTGCATGGCGTCAATCTTCTTCCGCTTCGGCTCCGGCTCGTCCGGCCGGGGCACTCTCAATTATGATCGACGCGCGGCCGAATGGCCTTGCGCCGGTGGATGGCGAACCCGATTCCCTTGGCCAGAGAACGAGTTCGGCCGCAAATCTCAGGGCAAACGCCAGGATAGCGCTTGGTGCGGGCGGAGGGACTCGAACCCCCACAACTTTCGTCACTGGAACCTAAATCCAGCGCGTCTACCAGTTCCGCCACGCCCGCGTGAACTGCGTCGTAAGCCCGGCCGCGATGCCGCGGGCGGCGCGGCTTATACCACGCGCGAACCTCGCCGCAGCAAAAAAATGGACCGTCAACAGCGCTTTGGCCCCGGCCGGACGTTGAAGCAGCGCAGTAAAGATAGGGAGATAAAGATGGCTTGCATCCCCCTCAATGTGCGATGTTTTCGCGATGAAGGCTAGTCTGGGCGCACTGAGCCGGCGCAGCCTGCTGGCGGGATTTGGCACAGGGCTTGGCATCGGCTTGATGCCGCCGCTCGTCCTTGCTCGCGCTGCGGCGGCGCCCCCCCCTCCGCTTCGCCTGCGCGCCCGGGCCGAATCCTTGCCCCTAATGTCCGGTCAGCCCGCAGCATCGGCCTGGGGGCTGGCAAGTTCCGAGCCCCAGTTGCGGACACGGCAAGGCAGCGTGACGCCGCTGGCTTTGGTCAACGATTTGCCGGTCCCCACCACTTTGACCTTTCGCGGCCCGAGCCCGGTCATGGATTTCGAGCCCCTGCTCGGACAGCCGGCGCTGGCGCCGGCCGCCAGCGCGAACTTCAAGATCGGGGGCCCGAGCGCCGGCACCGGCATTCTGGACCTCCGTCTGCTGTTGGATGGCGCTCGGGCGCCCGGGCGGGCCCTCCCTGTCATCGTCGATGAAGCGCAACCGCTAACGGTCGATCGGGACGAGATTTTCCTGATCGAAGACTGGCGCCTGACGCCCGACGGGACGGCGCTAGCCCCCGGCCGCGACCCGCACGACGCGCAAACGGCCTTCACCGTCAACGGTCAATCGCTGCCGGAGCTTCGCGCCCGGGCGCATGACCGGATCAGGCTCCGCTTCATCAATGGCTGCCAACGCGCTGTGATCGCGGTAAAAATCGCCGATCTCGAGGTCCGCGTCATGGCCATCGACAGCCAGCCGGCCGAACCGTTCCTCGCCCGCAATGGCGCGGTGGTGCTGCCGCCGGGCGGCCGCACCGATGTCTTGATCGACATGCCGGCCGCCACCACGGCGCCGCTGCCGATCCTGCTGCACGACGGCAGCACCGCCCGTCCGATCGGCCGCCTGGTGCGATCCGAGGAGCCGCCGTTGCGCACCGCGCCGCTGCCAGCGGCGCCGGCGCTGCCGTCCAACGGCCTGCCCGAGAAGCTGGACCTCAAGAATGCGGTCAGGGCCGAGTTCGCGCTCGACGGGGCTGAATGGCTAGCGCCAGCCAATTTCACGGCCGCCAGCAGCCCCGCTTTCCACGCCAAAGCCGGTCGAACCGTGGTGCTGGCGCTGACCAACCGCGCCGCGATCGCGACGACGGTTCATCTCCATGGTCACCATTTCCGGCTGCTCGACCGGCTCGACGACGGCTGGAAGCCCTATTGGCTGGATACGCTGGCGTTCCAACCCGCGCAGACCCAGCGCATCGCCTTCGCCGCCGACACCGCCGGGCGCTTCCTGATCGAGAGCATGGGAGCCGACTGGGCCGCGCCCCGACTTGTGCGTTGGTATGAGATCAGCTGAGGCAACCGGCCCGACGACCGGAACAAGGACAAAAACAATGACCGTCCCCGCCATTACCGGCGTCACGGCCCGCGCCGTCGTCGCCCCGCTCAAGCGTCCCGTCCGCAATGCCTTCGGTGTGATCGAGGCGGGGCCCCTGGTGCTGATCGACGTCGCGACCGATCAGGGCGTCACCGGGCACTCATATGTTTTTGCCTACACCCGGCAGGTGTTGAAACCCCTCGTCCTGCTGGTCGAGGAGATCGGCCGTGACCTTGTCGGCAAGCCGGTCGCACCGTTCGATCTGCAGCACATGCTCGATGCCAAATTCCGTCTGCTCGGCTGGCAGGGCTTGGTCGGCATGGCCGTGTCCGGCCTCGACATGGCGTTCTGGGATGCGCGCGGCAAGGTCGCGGGCAAGCCGGTCGCCGAACTGCTCGGCGGCACGGCACGGCCGATCCGCGCCTATGACAGTTATGGCGTGCTCGATCCCGTCGCCGACGCGCGCCTGCTGCGTCAATCGATTGCGGAGCAGGGCTTTCACGGCGTCAAGACCAAGGGCGGCCACGGCGACCTCGCGGTCGACGAACAGATGGTCAAGGGCTTGCGCGCCCTGCTCGGCCCCGACGTCGCGCTGATGCTCGACTTCAACCAGTCGCTCGATCCGACCGAGGCGATCAGGCGGATCGCGCGGCTGGAAGCCTACGATCTGACCTGGATCGAGGAGCCGGTGCCGCAGGAGAACCTCTCCGGCCACGCCAGGGTGCGCGAGCGTTCGACCGTCCCGATCCAGGCCGGCGAGAACTGGTGGTTTCCGCGCGGCTTTGCCGAGGCGATCGCCGCCGGTGCGTCCGACTTCATCATGCCCGACCTGATGAAGGTCGGCGGCATCACCGGCTGGCTCAATGTGGCCGGCCAGGCGGATGGCGCCTCGATCCCGATGTCGAGCCATCTGCTGCCTGAGGCGAGTGCGCATGTTCTGGCGGTGACGCCGACTGCGCATTGGCTGGAGCTGCTGGATATCGCGGGCGCGATCCTGCTGAACCCGGTTCAGGTCACGGACGGCACGGTGACCGCGCGCGGTCCGGGATTGGGCCTGGCCTGGAACGAGACGGCGGTAGCGAAACATCAGGTGCAGTGATCGATCAATCACGCGTCCAGCGATAGAGGGCGTCCGGCTCGCGCTCTTCGTTGCGCGCGCCGTCGGTCTCCTGCGAAAGCTGAAAGCCGCGTCGCTCGTAGAAGCGGCGTGCCACGCTGTTGCGCTGGAAGGTCCACAGCAGCAGCCGATCGAATGCATGCTTGGCAATGTCCAGCAGCCCAGTGCCGCTTCCCTGCCCCTGCGCCTGCGGAAGCACATAGAGCTGCTCGATCCAACCTTCGCGAAAGGCGATGATGCCGGTCAGCTCATCACCTGCGAATGTTCCCCAAGCTTCGCAGGTGGGAAAGATGCGCTCGCGATAGAACCAGCGATCCTCGTCTGGCGTATGCAAGCCAGCAAGCCAGGGTAGCGCCGCATCGAAGGCCGCGCGATGCACACGGGCGGCGGCGTCCATGTCGGACAGCGCAAGCCGACGCGGCGGAAGCAAGCTCAATACTCGATCCCGAACGTATCATAGATGCGCCGGAACACGGCCGGCAGCGTCTCGGTGAGATCCTCGGCGATCAGGCCCGGCCCGGCCTCGGTGCCGGCCTCCCCATGCATCCACACGCCGATGCTGGCGGCTTCGAATGCGGGCACGCCCTGGGCGAGCAGCCCTGCGATGATGCCGGACAGCACGTCCCCGGCGCCCGCGGTGGCCAGCCAGGGCGGCGCATTGGCGGCGATGGTGGCGCGTCCGTCGGGCGCGGCCACCGTGGTGTCGGCGCCCTTCAACAGCACCACCGCGCCGCAGCGCGCGGCCGCGTCGCGCACGCGCTCGAGCTTGGAGCGGCCGGGATGCTTGTTGCTGAGATCGGAGAACAGGCGTGGAAACTCGCCTTCATGCGGCGTCAGCACCACTTCCGGCGCCGAGCTGCCGCGGATCTGCTCGAACAGCCGCTCCGGCGCATCGGCAAAGCTCGTCAGGGCATCGGCATCCAGCACGAGGTGGCGCTGCGCCGACAGCGCGGTGTGAACGAGGTCGCGGGTACGCTCGCCGATCCCGGCTCCCGGACCGATGATGCAGGTGTTGTAACGCTTGTCGCCGAGCAGTTCGGCGAATTCGATCGGGGTATCGACGGCGCGCACCATCACCGCCGTCAGCGCCGCCGCATTCACGGCGAGCGCATCGCGCGGGGACGCCAGCGTGGCGAGCCCGGCGCCGGCCCGCAGCGCGCCGCGCGCTGCCATGCGGGCAGCACCGGTGGCCGTCATGTCGCCGGAGACCGCGAGCACATGCCCTCGCACGTATTTGTGTCCGTCCATGTGCGGGACCGGAAACTGCGCCTGCCAGATCTCCGGCCTGTTCTCGAAAGCCTGCGGCTTGATCTCGGCCAGCACCCGCGGGTCGATGCCGATATCGGCGACGCGGACGCGCCCACAATGCATCCGCCCGGGCAGGAGCAGATGCGCAGGCTTCTTGCGGAAAAAAGTCACGGTCTCGGTGGCGCGGACCGCAATCCCCATCACTGCGGCCGTCGTGCCATTGATGCCGCTCGGCAGATCGACCGCAAGCACCTTGGCACCATTGGCGTTGATCGCCTCGATCATCTCATGCGGCTCGCCGGTCACGGGACGGCTCAAGCCCGCACCGAACAGCGCGTCGATGATCAGCGCGGGCTTGCCGATCGCCTGCGGAGTGAACGGCAGCACCGGGTATTTCCAGCCCTTGGCGGCCGAGGCCGCATCGCCGTGCAGCGCATCGCGCTCGCACATTAGGATGACCGAGACCTCGCGGCCTTGGGCGGCCAGCTCGGCCGCCGCAACGAAGCCGTCACCGCCATTGTTGCCGGGACCGCAGACCACGAGGATCGGCCCCTCCTCCACGAGGTCCATGGCGGCCTGCGCGACGGCCTGGCCCGCGCTCAGCATCAGCGAGAAGCCGGGGGTACCGGCGGCGATGGTGAGCCGATCGGCGCGCTCCATCTCACTCGTGGTCAAAACTTCCATCGGCTTACGTCCCCGCTTAGGCCAGGCTACCCGTCCCCTCTCGCCGCCCCAACGGCGAGGTCGTGGGCTCAGGCGCCCGACCGTCCTCAATGCCTCTATTGCCGTGGCCGCGGCGAAGTTCCAAGCAGGCATTGCACGCAAGATAGCGGCGAACGGGCCATCCAGTCGCCTTATCCTGAGGCAATTCGGCGGCACCGCCCGCGCAGCCGCCCGCCCTGCACATCATTTCATCTGTTTGCCTATTCCGCAGGCTTCGGTATTCTGACTTTCCCAAAAGGGAATCGTCGGGCTTGTGCTAAGAGCCTGATTATCATTCGATTTGGGCCTGTTAACGGTTTGGCATAGACCCTGCTTTTGTGGAGCAGCTTTGGCGCGGGCGACACGGGCAGTGACGAGCCGGGCTCCCACCGAAGCATGTCAGGCCCTGTACCCGAGTGATTGCACGATCTGCGCTGCGTCGCGCAGCCTGACGATGACCTTGCTGTTCTTTATGTCGGAATGCCCGGGAGGCGCTCAGTGAAGAAGATTGAAGCCATCATCAAGCCATTCAAGCTCGACGAGGTGAAGGAAGCGCTTCAGGAAGTGGGACTGCAGGGTATTACCGTGACGGAAGCCAAGGGCTTCGGCCGTCAAAAGGGCCATGCCGAACTCTATCGCGGCGCGGAATATATCGTCGACTTCCTGCCGAAGGTGAAGATCGAGATCGTGATCGGCGATGATCTGGTCGAACGCGCGATTGAGGCGATCCGCCGCGCGGCCCAGACCGGCCGCATCGGCGACGGCAAGATTTTCGTCTCCAACATCGAGGAAGCCATCCGCATCCGAACCGGAGAATCCGGGCTCGACGCAATCTAGCGTCACTGGAAGCCAGGGCTTGGACTCAGCTCGGTCCGAGCCCTTTACAGAATATTTGCAGCGCAAGCAGCTTGCAGGCAGCTCGGGTGTCTCATGCAAGACACTCGCAGGCGGCTATTTTGGCGTTTTACGATATTGTCTTGCGCCCCGCCCGACGCTATGGAGCATGACCCGCAGTCGCCGTCCCGCGGCCGGGCCGTGACAAGAGATTGAGGGCGCGATACGGCCAGGAGAACGCCGTCGCGCTCTAGATTTTTGATTGGGCATGGCCTTTTCGGAAGGCCGTCGGCACTCGTCCGGATCATGCTCTAGCCAAGAGGGGTATTCATGAAGACCGCCAAAGACGTCTTGAAATCGATCAAGGACAACGACGTCAAATACGTCGACCTGCGCTTCACCGATCCGCGCGGCAAATGGCAGCACGTGACGTTCGACGTCAGCATGATCGAAGAGGATACTTTCGCTGAAGGCGTCATGTTCGACGGCTCCTCGATCGCCGGCTGGAAGGCGATCAACGAATCCGACATGTGCCTGATGCCCGACCCGGTCACGGCCACGATCGACCCGTTCTTTGCCGAAACCACCATGATCATCACCTGCGACGTGCTCGAGCCGACCACCGGCGAGCCCTACAACCGCGACCCCCGCGGCATCGCCAAGAAGGCGGAAGCCATGGTGAAGTCGATGGGCATCGGCGACGCCGTCTATGTCGGCCCCGAGGCCGAGTTCTTCGTGTTCGACGACGTCCGCTACCAGACCACCCCCTACAACACCGGCTTCCGCCTCGATTCGTCGGAGCTGCCGATCAACTCCGACACCGAATATGAGGGCGGCAATCTCGGCCACCGCATCCGCACCAAGGCCGGCTACTTCCCGGTCCCGCCGCAGGACTCGGTGCAGGACATGCGCTCGGAGATGCTCGGCGCCATGGCCAAGATGGGCGTCAAGGTCGAGAAGCATCACCACGAGGTCGCTTCCGCCCAGCACGAGCTCGGCATGAAGTTCGACACGCTGACGCTGATGGCCGACCAGATGCAGATCTACAAGTACTGCATCCAGCAGGTCGCGCACATCTACGGCAAGACCGCCACCTTCATGCCGAAGCCGGTCTACGGCGACAACGGCTCGGGCATGCACGTCCACCAGTCGATCTGGAAGGACGGCAAGCCGGTGTTCGCGGGCAACAAGTATTCCGACCTGTCGGAGACCTGCCTGTCCTACATCGCCGGCATCATCAAGCACGCCAAGGCGATCAACGCCTTCACCAACCCGTCGACCAACTCCTACAAGCGTCTGGTCCCGGGCTATGAGGCGCCGGTGCTGCTCGCCTATTCCGCGCGCAACCGTTCGGCGTCCTGCCGCATCCCCTACACCGCTTCGCCGAAGGCCAAGCGTGTCGAGGTGCGCTTCCCCGATCCGCTCGCCAACCCGTATCTCGGCTTTGCCGCGATGCTGATGGCCGGTCTCGACGGCGTGAAGAACAAGCTCGATCCGGGCCCGGCGATGGACAAGGACCTCTATGACCTGCCGAAGGAAGAGCTGAAGCAGATCCCGACCGTCTGCGGCTCGCTCCGCGAGGCGCTGGAAAATCTCGACAAGGACCGCGCCTTCCTGAAGGCCGGTGGCGTGTTCGACGACGACTTCATCGACAGCTACATCGCGCTGAAGATGACCGAGGTCGAGCGGTTCGAAATGACCCCGCACCCGGTCGAGTTCGACATGTACTACTCGGGCTAACGCCCGAACAAAATCGGCGGATCATCGCGACTGCAAAGGCGCCCCTCGCGGGGCGCCTTTTTCATTTGCCCACACCTTCGGGCGATCGCGCCGGTTCCCAGGCTGACGGCTGCGCGGTTTCGCGCGCGAAAGAAGAAGGCTGCTACGGAATAGAAGCCCCCGCCAAGCGTCCTTATCTCTGCGATCCACCTCATGAGGGGAGTTGAAATGACCAGGATTTCGATAGCTAGTCTTTTCGTGGCCGCGATATCGCTCGCGGTGATCTCCAGCGCCAACGCGGCGCCTCCGACCAAGAGCGGCAGCAGCGCAAAGGGTCAGATCCTGACCGACGCCAGCGGCATGTCGCTTTACACCTTCGACAAGGATAGTGGCGGCAAGTCGGCCTGCAACGGCCCCTGCGCCACCAACTGGCCGGTCCTGAAGGCGAGCGCTAGCGATCAGCCCAGCGGTGATTACACGATCATCACCCGCGACGACGGTTCCAAGCAGTGGGCCTACAAGGGCAAACCGCTTTATACCTTCGCCAAGGACCAGAAGGCCGGCGACGTCAGCGGCGACGGCTTCCTCAACGGCGCCTGGCACCTGGCGAAGCCGTGATCGGTCGCAGCTCGCAGAGCGGATGAACGACTTGTCCGTCTCCGCGAGCGGGGCCATTACTCTTGGAGAGCGCAAAGCTTGCCATCGCCTACGCCTGGGCCGCAAGCGTAGCGATGGCGACTACGGTGATCGGCGCGGGGATCATATCTTCCCGTCGCCGGTACCGATCGGGCACAGCCGGCAAGACGATCCAGTTATCTGCCCTGCCCTACCGTGGAGATCGATTTATCGGCCAGCACCTGAGTACCGATCGACGAACAGATACGTGGAACGGGAAATTCAGGCGAACCCGAGAAGGTGATCTTCTCGACGTAAGGCTTCGCAATCCCGAATGTTATTTGTCTGCGATCGTCCGAAACCCGCAGCACCCTGCTGCCGACATCGATGGAAAATTGCTGGCCGGCATTGGGCCCGGCGTCGAGCCTTCCTTGAAAGGAGTCGGGTTTCAGAGTCATGCGATATGAGCGATCCGACTCATGAGCGTAGGTGAAGGAGTACGAGACCGTGCCCGCACTTATTGCCGCTCCATAAGGATTGGGTGGCGGAACGGTAGTCACAAACGTCTGCATGACCTTGCCGGTTCCATCGCCGTTGTAAACGATCTCACCCTCGCTGGTCGTCTGGCTGACGTTGGTCTCACCAACAGGGATCGTGAAGTTTCCGTTGGTGTCTCGCTTAAACCCGGCCGGTGAACTCAGACATACCTGACTGCCGACAAACGAGTAGGTCCCCTTCAGGGTATCTTCAGCTGCAGCAACTCCTGATGACAACGACGTGAGAGCAATGACCGCACAATACGGCAGATATCGCATGGGATATCCTCCTCAAAAAAAGGTAAGGCCCCCTCGTATGTAGGCTAGGATCGCTGGTTCCTGCTGGGTTGATTTAGATCAAGAGCGAAGGTCGACAACCTGGGCGGGCGTGCCGGTTCTGATCAGAATGCGATCTGATGCCTGAACGAAAAGCGACGACGAGTCGCAAATTGCCGCCGCCAACTTCGAACCTGGCCCGCTGTCCATTCAGAACTACCAGGCTAGGGCACGTTATCCGATTGCGCGCGGACGATGCCCCCGCAGCGCCTGCCCGAACGCCTCGAACAGCTTGCGATTGATCGGGTTCTTCTGCGGGTCGTACTCGGCATGCCATTGCACGCCGAGCGCAAAGCTCGGCGCATCCGCGATCCGGATAGCCTCGATCGTGCCGTCCTCGGCAACGCCCTCGATCACCACCCGTGCGCCGGGCTCCAGGATGCCCTGCCCGTGCAGCGAATTGACCTTGATCGCGTCGCAGCCGAGGATCGCGGCAAAGGCGCCGCCCGGCGTCAGCTTGACCTCATGGCGGTCGGCAAAGATCACGGTCGGGTCGGGATGGATTTCGCCATTCTCCAGCCGCGGCATCCGATGATTCATCCGGCCGGGCAGTTCGCGGATCTCCGGATGCAAGGAGCCGCCGAAGGCGACGTTCATCTCCTGCAGGCCGCGGCAGATGCCGAACAGCGGGATGCCGCGCGCGACACACGCTTCCGAAAGCCTCAAGGCGACCTCATCGCGGTGGATGTCATAGGGCTCGTGCTTGAGGCTCGGCTCGGCATTGAAGCGGCTCGGATGGACATTGGCGCGAGCACCTGTCAACACGATACCGTCGACGACGTCGAGCAACGCCCCGATATCCGTGATCTCAGGCATCCCGGCGAACATCAGCGGCAATGCGCCCGCCACCTCGGCTACGGCGCTTAGGTTGCGCTCGCCGACCATCTGCACCGTAAACCTGTTCTCGACGCGATAGGCATTGCCGATCACGCCGACCACCGGACGTTTCATTCCTCTTGTCCACTTCTCCTGGCGGTTAAGCACAAATCATGCCTTCGTCGCAGACGGGGATCAACATCTGAACCTGCGCAGCCGCAATGCCGTTTCAAGGCAGCCCAAGCCGCGGCATCGCGGCAAACCGGCGCGGCCATACCGCTTGATCCCGGCCCGGTTTTCGCCCATGTCTGCCAGCCGCCCCTTAGGAGTTAAGAACGCCCCATGCTCGTTCCGCCCGAACCGCGTCTGCAGGCCCGCAGCGACCTGGCCTGGGCGATCGCCGTCGGCGGCATCGGCGTCGTGCTGTTCATCGCGATGCTCGCATTCACCTGGTACTACGCCGCGGCCGTATTCCTGATGTTCGCAGGCATGCTGCTCGGCGTCGGGCTGAACGCGATGACCAACCGGCTCGGCCACGTGCTGCATTGGCCGCACGCGATCAGGCTGATCATCGTCTGTCTCGCCCTGGCGGCCTTGCTCGCCGGCGTCGTGTTCCTGTTCGGCGCCACCATCGCCGACCAGACCAAGGTGTTGAGCGACACGATCAAATCGCAGCTCGGCAATGTCAAAGCCTTCCTCGAGGGACACGGCATCGACACCAGCTATTTCGACTTCAGCAGTTCGACGACCTCCGGCTCGGAGCGAACGGCTCCCGCAGCGACGCAATCGCACAGCCTGCCGAGCAGCCTGCCCTCCCCCAGTGCGCTGGCCTCGAGCGGCGGCGCGATCGTGACGCAGACGCTGAAGGTCCTGCTCGGCACGGTGAGCGCCGTCGGCAACATCTTCATCGTGCTGTTCCTGGGACTTGCGTTCGCCGCGCAGCCGTCGGTCTATCGCAGCGGCCTGTTGTTCCTGGCCCCCGCCAAGTATCGGGAACAGGCCACCGTGATCGTCGATCGCATCAGCGACACGCTGGAGCGCTGGCTCATCGCCCAGATGATCACGATGTTCGCGGTGTTCCTGGTCACCTGGATCGGGCTTTCGATCATCGGCATCCAGGCCGCCTTCATCCTTGGCATCCAGGCCGGATTGCTGGCGTTCGTGCCGACGGTCGGCGCCATCATCGCCGGCGTGATCGTGGTCCTGGCGAGCCTCGCCTCGGGCTGGGTCGCAGCCGCCAGCGCCGCGGTGCTGTTCCTGGGCGTGCACGCGATGGAAAGCTATGTGCTGACGCCTCTGATCCAGCGCCAGGCACTCGATATCCCGCCGGCGACGCTGTTCGCGTCTCAGATCCTGCTCGGCATCGTGTTCGGCATCTGGGGCCTGACCCTGGCGCTACCGCTGCTGGCGATCGCCAAGGTCGTCATCGACTATTTCAAGACCGATCACACGGTCGAAGATCCGGCTACGGCGATCTGAGCCATATCCGTCTCACTCGGCCGAGGTCAGCACCGTCGCCGTGTGCTCGACCTCGGGAGGAGCGGCAAAATACTGCCCGACCAGGCCGCGCCATTCGGTGAAATTCTCCGAGCCGCGGAAATCGACGGTGTGGCTCTCCAGCGTCTCCCATTTCACCATCAGCCGGTAACGCTGCGGCTTCTCGATCGACTTGTGCAGTTCGAAGCCGTGGAAGCCCTTGGAACGGCCGAAGGCGGCGCGCGCTTTCGCGACCGCGGCCTCGAAATCCTTCTCCGAGCCGGGCTTGACGTCGATCTGGGCGATTTCGGTGATCATGCTGCTTGCCTCCCGCTGTGCGCCCGGTGTCTAGCGCAAATGCGCGCGCAGGACAAAGGCGCCTCGCGCCGGCGGAGCGGAGCGATCAGTGGAACAGCAGCACCACGCCCGCGACCGCCATGGCGCATCCGACAAACATCAGCACCGGCCAATGACGGAACGACTGGCGATAACGGCCCTCGGCGCGGCGGCGCACGATGAGGGCCTGCTCGAACTCGTCCGAGTTCGAGAACAGGCAGGCAAAGCCGCCACGCGCGGCCGCGGCCTCCACCTCAAGCGAGGTTAGCGCGGTATGGTTCTGAGCTTCCATGATGGAGCCATCATCGGAGCCGTCGGTTAATCAGACCTTACCGCAACGCGCGCAATGCTTCACGTTGGCGCGACCAGTTGAGCCGGCTGCGCGGAGGCGGACAGCCCTGCCTTCTGCCGCCGGAAGTGATCGAGCGACAGCGGTAACTCGGTGGCGGTCTCGACGCGATTGCGCCCCGTGCGCTTGGCCTTGTAGAGCGCGGTATCGGCGGCCGCGAGCAGCACTTCGAGCTCGGTCCCGGCGGGACCGCCGGCGACGCCGATCGAGACGGTGGTATCGACCGGACCCTCGTCGCAGACGATCCCGGATGTCGCGAACACCTCGCGCACACGCTCCGCCGCCACCACGCCCTCACCGAGCGAGCACGGCAAGAGCGCCGCGAACTCCTCACCGCCGATCCGCCCCGAGAGATCGGTGATGCGCAGGTTGTTGACCACCACCGCCGAAAACAGTTTCAGGACCTCGTCGCCGGCGGGATGGCCGAAGCGATCGTTGATCGCCTTGAAATGATCGATGTCGAAGATCAGCACCGTCACCGGCCGGCCCTCGCGCGCCTCACGCTCGATCAGCCGCGCGCAGGCATCCGCAAAACCGCGGCGATTCAGCAGGCCGGTCAGGGGATCGATCGAAGCAGCGCGCTTGTGCGCACTGACGACGCGCTCATTGACCAGCATGAAGATCACGAACACGGTGCCGACGGCATAGAGCACGAGTTCGATGGCGAAGACGGTCACCCAGGTGGCGGCGAAGGCGCCGCTGGAATCGCGCAGCATGTTGCCGAGCAGGATCGGCAGCATCAGCACGAAGCCGTGCAGCGCTGGGACGGCCAAGGCCGGCCAGCGCCGCTGCAGGCTGGCGCGGCGCTCCTGCCATAATTGCGCGGCGGTGAGCGTCGCATAGATTACGACGAGTCCGGCCCCGATCGTGAGCCGCAGCACGTGCGCGGCCGGATCGAGCAGCGTTCCGCTCGCGATCCAGACCACGGCGCCGAGCGCAAGGCCGGCGACGCTCGGGCTCTTGCCGTGGAACACGCGGGCGGCGTTCCACACCATGGCCGAGGCGATGAGGCCGACTGCGCTCAGGAGCAGCGGCACGACCTCGCCAAAGCGCTCGCCGACCAGCGTCCACAGCGCGACCGACACCGAGCCGAGCACATAGGCGGCGCCCCACCAGCGCAACGCCGGGATGTTCTGCTCCCGGCCGAAGAACAGCAGCATGGCGCCGAGCAGCGCCGCAACCATCGTCGCCACGATATAAAGCGTGAGGCTGTCGAGCACCATCGTCTCACCCCGGTTGCTGTTGCGGCGCAATGTTCGGTTAGCGCCGCCTTTCCGCGATCAAACTACCGAGCGGTCTGTTCGAAAGAGGTTTGTGAGCGGGTTCAAGTTTTCTGGAAAAATCCGGCTCAACTCGGCGGCAATTTGTTCGCACAAAAAGCGACAAACAGGGCTCAAAAACGAAGCGGCGCGCCCGGTGAGATGCGCGCCTTGATTGACCGAGATGATCCGGCATTCATGAAAGTTGTGACTGGCTACGATGGGGATCGGCGAAATTCTCTCTCGGTCGCAAAGGGCTCACGGAAACGAAACGAAACATTCTCAAATCTGAGATCATGTCTAATTAACACTCCCCGCCGCGGCACGACGCGCCGCTGAGGTTGGGGACGAGAATGTCTTTCGAAGACGAAACATCAAACGACAAGCAGGCCACGGGGCACCATTCATCGCGGCAGTCGATCGGCTCGGAGCCGAGCGGCGTGGACCGCCGCACGCTGCTGCGCAATGCGGGTGCCTCGGCACTCGGTCTTGGCGCAGGGTTGCTGCCGGCCGGGGCCGCCCACGCGCACGGATTTGGGCGATGGCCCTGGTCCTGGCCTTTTCCCTGGCGCGGGCACTTCCGCCACCCGGTGACGACCAGCTTCGCGCTCGCGGTCCTGCCGGACACGCAATTCTACTCGCGCTATGCGACGTCGGAAGAAGGCCAGTCCTACCAGCGCCAATATGGCAGCACGCCCTATCCGGCGCAGACGCAGTTCATCGTCGACAACGCCGCGAAGTATCACATCCCATTCACGATCCATCTCGGTGACGTGGTGGATCAGGTGAAACACCCGCAGCAATGGGCGGTCGCCGACGCCGCGATGAAGCTGCTCGAGACCGCCGACAAGCCCTATTCGGTGCTGGCGGGCAATCACGACGTCTTGTCGGCCCTGGAATTCGAGGGTGCGTGGAGCCAGAGTTCGGGTACCGATGCGCAGCGCAGCGCGTCCGAGCCTTATCTGTCGTGGTTTCCCACCAGCCGCGCGGCGAAGCAGCGGACCTTCATGGAGCGCCATCCGAGCGGCTGGCACGAAGCGCATAAATTCCATGCCTGCGGGATCAGCTTCATGGTGCTGTCGCTGTCGTGGCGCGCCTCGGACGATGCCATCGCCTGGGCGCAAAGCATGATCGCGCGCCATCCGATGCTGCCGGTGATCCTGGTCAATCACCAACTGCTCAACATCGCCAATGACGGCGTCAGCCCGCTCGAAGTCGCCTATGGCCAGTATCTCTGGGACAAGCTGATCCGCAACAACGACCAGATCTTCATGACCTTGAATGGCCACTATCATGGTGGCGCAACGCTGACGAAGGTCAACGACTTCCACAACCCGGTCTTCCAGATGGTCGTCGACTATCAGATGGCCTATCAGGGCGGCAACGGCCTGATGCGGCTCTACGAGTTCGACTTCACCAAGAACAAGATCGACGTCGCCTCGTTCTCGCCCTGGGTGGTGGAGAAGCCGAAGGCCAGCCTGAAGCAGTTCGACCGCGCCTGGCTGTCCGAGCCCAATCACGAATTCTCCATCGATATCCATTTCGAGCGGCGCTTCGCCCGCTTCACCGATTTCTGCCCTCTTCCGGCACTTGTCGGCTCGCCGATCCTGCCGCGGGTCAAGCAGGACCTCTACGCCAACTACACGGAAGCGCCCGAGCCGGTGGTGGTGCCGCCCACGAACGAGCAGGACTATCCGCTCATCGCCGAGACGGTCGCGCATTGGCGGATCGACGCCGGCACGATCGGCAAGGCCGTCCCCGCCGGCACTTCGCTTACGGACCTCACCGCCGCCAACCCGATGCAACGCGCATCGCTCGCCGGCGCGGCGCAGATCGCCGACGTGACCTTCACCGCCGACAAGCATCGGCTGTCGTCGGCCGCGGGCAGCGTGCAGTTCCTGAACACCACCAAGCAGGGCGGCGGCCGCTTCAGCTTCTTCACCACCGCTGCCAACGCGCCGATCAACGCGGCGACCTTCGCCGCCGGCTACACGGTCGAAACCTTCGTCAAGATCGATCCGAACTGGAAGGCCAGCGATCACGCCTGGTGCAACATCCTGACCCGCTTCGGCAACCGTGGCTGGCTTCCCGGCTATGCCGGCGGCGATCCGGAATCCCCGCCGATCCTGTTTGCGATCTCGAATCTGCGCGAGGTGCAGTGGGAGATCGTGCCGTCGAGTTCGACCAAGCAGCCGCAGACCGACTGGTCCGGCGAGATCATGCTCGGCACCTGGTATCACCTCGCCATCGTCAACGATCCCAGCGACAACTCGACCGTGCTCTACATCGAGGGCGCGCCGGTGGTGCGCAGCGTGATCGGCGGTAACGGCATCGCGAGCACGGCGGCGTCTCAGCCATGGGCGCTGGGCTGCGGCTGGTGGGATCGTGCGCCGTCGGACGGCTTCATCGGCAGCATCGGCGAGGTGCGGGTGGTGGCAAAGCCGCTGGCGCCGAACCAATGGCTGACGGCGCGCCGCGCCAGCGCCTGATCCGCACAAGCTTTCACGCAAAGCAAAACGGGCGCCCGCGAGGGCGCCCGTTCGTATTGGAGGCTGACGAGTCCTTTGATCGCCGGAACCGGCAGATCAGCGCTTCGAGAACTGGAAGGAGCGGCGGGCCTTGGCCTTGCCGTACTTCTTGCGCTCGACCACGCGGGAGTCGCGGGTCAGGAAGCCGCCCTTCTTGAGCACGCTGCGCAGCTCCGGCTCGAAATTGGTCAAAGCCTTGGAGAGGCCGTGACGGACCGCACCGGCCTGGCCGGAGAGACCGCCGCCGGCGACCGTGCAGATCACGTCATACTGGCCGGCACGAGCGGCAGCGACCAGCGGCTGCTGGATCATCATGCGCAACACCGGACGGGCGAAGTAGATCTCGATGTCGCGGGTGTTGACGGTGACCTTGCCGGAGCCCGGCTTGATCCAGACGCGGGCGACCGCGTCCTTGCGCTTGCCGGTGGCATAGGCGCGGCCGAACTTGTCGACCTTCTTCTCATATTTCGGCGCTTCCCCGGTGGTGGCACCGACCGAGGTCTTCAGCTGCGAGAGCTGATCGAGAGACTGGATGCTTTCGGCCATCTTATGCGGCCCTCATGTTCTTGCGGTTCATCTTGGCGACGTCGACCTTCTCGGGGTTCTGCGCCTCGTGCGGATGATCGGGGCCGCCATAGACACGCAAATTGCCCATCTGCACGCGGCCGAGCGGCCCGCGCGGGATCATGCGCTCGATCGCCTTCTCGAGCACGCGCTCGGGGAAACGGCCTTCGAGGATCTGGCGCGCGGTGTGGGTCTTCACATGACCGACATAGCCGGTGTGCTTGTGATAGACCTTCTGCTCGCGCTTGCGGCCGGTGAGCACGGCATGCGCGGCGTTGACGATGATGACGTTGTCGCCGCAATCGACGTGGGGCGTATAGGTCGGGAGGTGCTTGCCGCGCAGCCGCATCGCGACCAGCGTGGCGAGACGGCCGACCACCAGACCCTTGGCGTCGATCACGACCCACTTCTTCTGGACCTCGGCCGGCTTTGCCGAAAAGGTTTTCATGAGAGCTATCCGTGACAGGGAGTTTGCGGCGCGAAGGAACCGCGCTGACTTGGCCGGAGGTTCTAGAGAAGCGGGGCATTCGCGTCAACGTCCAAACGCGAAATTTATCTTAGATAAAACAATGACTTATAAATATGGTGTAATATTACCTGCAAAAACCTCACATGTTCGGAATGGAATAGGTCGCCGTCACGTGGGCGATCGGATCGGGCTCGCCGCCCGACAGCAGCGTCACCTCGCCGACCGCGAGCCGCTTGCCGAGCTTCAGCAGCTTGGCCTCCGCCAGCACGTCCTGCCCCGGCGCGCCCTTGCGCAGAAAGTTGATGTTGAGGTTGGTGGTGACCGCAAGTCCGACCGGGCCGATCGCCGACAACAGCACCACGTACATCGCGAAATCGGCCAGCGCCATCAGCGTCGGCCCCGACACCGTGCCGCCGGGCCGCAACATTCTGTCGTGGAAGCGCTGGCGCAGACGGCAGCTCTTGCCGTCGGCATGCTCGATGGTGATATCGCCACCTTGCGTGAAGGCCTGCGGGAATTCCGCGTGCAGGAACGCCTCCAGTTCCGCAACGCTCATCTTCGCTTCCGCCATGCGCCCCCCTGCTCTGTCGATTGGCATTCTGTTACATTAGCCTCCGACTGACACCACGGGAATTTCCGATGCCTGCTCGAGCTGCCCGCGATGCCACCGCTCGGCCCGCCACATCCGACGCGATCCTGTTGCGCGAGATGGCGGGCCCGGTCGCCGTGCTGACTCTGAATCGTCCGGCCCAGCGCAACAGCCTGTCGGAAGCCATGATCGCGCATCTGCATGGGGCGCTCGCGGAGATCGCCGCCGACAAGGCGGTGCGTGCGGTGGTGATTGCCGCCAACGGCCCGGCCTTCTGCGCCGGGCATGACCTCAAAGAGATCACGGCGCATCGCACCGGCCCCGACCGTGGCCGCGCCTATTTCGCCAAGCTGATGACCGCGTGCAGCGCGATGATGCAGACGATCGTGCAGCTGCCGAAGCCGATGGTGGCCGCCGTGCAGGGCATCGCCACCGCGGCCGGCTGCCAGCTGGTCGCGAGCTGCGATCTCGCCGTGGCCTCCGAAGCCGCGTCGTTCGCGACGCCCGGCGTCGATATCGGGCTGTTCTGCTCGACTCCGATGGTGGCGCTGTCGCGCAACGTCTCGCGCAAGCAGGCCATGGAGATGCTGCTGACCGGCGAGCCGGTGCCGGCCGCGCGCGCCCGCGAGATCGGGCTAATCAACCGCGTGGTGCCGGCGGGAACCGAACGCGATGCCGCGATTGCGCTGGCCCAGCAGGTCGCCCGCAAATCCGCCTACACCGTCAAGCTCGGCAAGGAGGCGTTCTATCGCCAGGCCGAGATGAGCCTTGCCGACGCCTATCGCTATGCGGCCGAAGTGATGACCGAGAACATGCTGGCCCGCGACGCCGAGGAAGGCATCGGCGCCTTCATCGAGAAGCGGCCCCCGACATGGCGGGATGAGTGATCTCTTGCCTCCCCACCGCCGTCATTCCGGGGCGACGCGTCGGCGTCGAACCCGGAATCTCGCGATTGTTGACCTCAGCTCTAGATTCCGGGTTCGCCCTTCGGGCGCCCCGGAATGACGACAACGAACAGACTCATAAATCATGAATCACGACAGCTACCCCGACGACTACATCCGCGGCATTCTCAACGGCGTGAAGGTGATCGCAATGGTCGGCGCCTCGCCGTCCGAGGTGCGGCCGAGCTTCTTCGCGTTCAAATATCTGGCGCAGCGCGGCTACGACATGATCCCGGTGAATCCCGGTCACATCGGCAAGAGCCTGATGGGCCGCCCGTTCGTCGCTTCGCTGTCCGACATCGGCCGCCCGATCGACATGGTCGACATCTTCCGGAGCTCGGCGCACATCATGCCGGTGGTCGACGAGGCGCTCAAACTCTCGCCGCTGCCGAAGGTGGTCTGGATGCAGCTCGGCGCCCGCGACGATGCCGCGGCGGCGAAGGCGGAAGCCGCAGGCCTCAAGGTCGTGATGAACCGCTGCCCCAAGATCGAATATGGCCGGCTGTCGTCCGAGATATCCTGGATGGGCGTCAACTCCCGCACCATCAGTTCCAAACGCGCGCCGATCCCGACCCAGGGCATGCGATTGTCACTCGATCGCACCAGTCTCGGGGGCGCTGCGACCTCGGCCTCCGACCGCGCCGCCAAAAACAGGAACGAACCCTCCTGATCCGTTTCGTGAAAGAACCTGTCGCCCGCATGGCGCGACACAGCAACGCATTTCAAATCTGGCCGATTGTCACCAGCTGCCTTGACGCCACCATCAGCCGAGGCAAATGTCCTCCCAAGGAGAATGCGGGAGCGGACCTCCATCGCGCTGTCGTCGCGTGTCCCGTGCAATCCTCCGTCATGTGCGCGCCAGCGCCAGCTGTAGGCGGATCAACATCGAGGAAACAGAATGACCGACCGTACTCCGGGATTTTCCACCCTCGCCATTCATGCCGGCGCCCAGCCCGACCCGACCACGGGCGCGCGCGCAACGCCGATCTACCAGACCACCTCATTCGTCTTCAATGACGCCGATCACGCCGCCTCGCTGTTCGGGCTGCAGGCCTTCGGCAACATCTATACGCGCATCGGCAACCCGACCAACGCGGTGCTGGAGGAGCGCGTGGCCGCGCTCGAAGGCGGCACCGCCGCGCTCGCGGTGGCTTCTGGCCACGCCGCGCAGGTGGTCGCGCTGCACCAGCTGCTGCGGCCCGGCGACGAATTCATCGCCGCGCGAAAACTTTATGGCGGCTCGATCAACCAGTTCACCCATTCGTTCAAGAGCTTCGGCTGGAACGTGGTGTGGGCCGATACCGACGACATCAAGAGCTTCGAGGCCGCGGTCAGCCCGCGCACCAAGGCCATCTTCATCGAGTCGCTCGCCAATCCCGGCGGCACCGTCACCGACATCGAGGCGATCGCGCAGGTCGCCCGCAGCGCAGGGGTGCCGCTGATCGTCGACAACACGCTGGCGACGCCCTACCTCATTCGCCCGATCGATCACGGCGCCGACATCGTCGTGCATTCGCTGACCAAATTCTTGGGGGGACATGGCAACTCGATCGGCGGCGTCATCGTCGATGCCGGCACCTTCGATTGGGCCGCGAGCGGCGACAAATATCCGATGCTGACGGAGCCGCGGCCCGAATATCACGGCATCAAGATCCAGGAGACGTTCGGCAATTTCGCTTTCGCGATCGCCTGCCGCGTGCTCGGCCTGCGCGATCTCGGGCCGGCGCTGTCGCCGTTCAATGCCTTCATGATCCTGACCGGCATCGAGACCTTGCCGCTGCGCATGCAGAAGCATTGCGACAATGCCAAAGCGGTCGCCGAATATCTGAGCCGCCATCCCGCGGTGGCGTCGGTGAGCTATGCCGGCCTGCCGGAGGACAAGGGCCACACGCTGGCGCGCAAATACTGCCCGAAAGGCGCCGGCGCAGTCTTCACCTTCTCGCTCAAGGGCGGCTACGACGCCGGCGTGAAACTGGTGTCGAACCTGAAACTGTTCTCGCATCTGGCCAATGTCGGCGACACCCGTTCGCTGGTGATTCACCCGGCCTCGACCACGCACAGCCAGCTCGACGACGCCGCCAAGATCCGGGCCGGCGCCGGCCCGGACATCGTGCGACTCTCGATCGGCATCGAGGACAAGGAGGATCTGATCGCCGACCTCGAACAGGCGCTGGGCGCCTGAGACTTGGTTCGACGACCGCAGAGATGCCGCTCACTGCTCCCCGCAGCAGCAATGCTACCTTGGCCAGCTCGTATGAGGTGATCTGGCTCGGGCATAGACGCCCATCGTCGTCATGGCCGGGCTTGTCCCGGCCATCCACGTCTTTGCGGCCCCCCAAAAGACGTGGATGCGCGGGCCAAGCCCGCGCATGACGAAAACCATTGGAGCCCCGGTCACCTTCCGTTAACCATACCCAGCCCATCCTCCGCGCCAGCGAGATTCAACCGCGCGAGAGATCCGATGCGCACGACCATCATCCTGTCGCTCCTGGCAGCGATCGCCGCCAATGGCGCGACGCTCGCCGCCGACCTGCCGAACGTGCACTACAAGGCCCGTCGCGTGGTGAAGGCGCTACCGCCCTCGCCTCCTCCCGCGGTGGTCGTCCAAGACGAATCCCTGATCTCGCCGATGTGGCCCTCGACGCCGATCCTGCTCGGCCGCCAGGAACTGCCCGGCTATTACGGCCGCGCCTTCGACTACGATTACCAGGGCCCCTATTACGGCGGCGGAGGCTATCCGAGCTACATCTGGCGCCTGCCTTACGCCTGCGGCGTGTACGGATATTGCTGAGCAAGCTAACGCGACCGGCTCGCATTGGCAGTCAGTCCGAAAGCCGGCCGAGTTGGGGAATCCTCGATCCGATATCCGCTCAAGCCGATTTGAGCAGATGAATTGATGGTCAGTGCGACCGGACTGCGTCCCGGATCTCGGGATGGATTGCAGCATCGCTGGCGTTCCGCTGAATCATAGGCGTTGTCGGAACTCGTAAGATAGACATCCGCGACTGCCGGATGCAGGGTTAGAGCTGCGCGGCGGGCGGATGCTCGAGGAATGTCCGATGCTGTACTTCGTGCTTAAGGCGGCGCTTTCAGGATTGATCATTGCCGTCGTCTCCGAAGTCGCCAGACGTAGCGCAGCCTTTGGCGCGCTGGTGGCGTCGCTCCCGCTGATCTCCATTCTGGCCGTCATCTGGTTGTGGCGTGACACAGGCGACAAAATCCGGATCGCCTCGCAACTGGAAACCACACTCTGGTACGTGCTGCCCTCGCTGCCAATGTTCCTGATGATACCAGCGTTATTGCGCAGCGGCGTCGACTTCTGGCCCGCACTCGCTGCGGGCTGCATTCTGACCTTTGTCCTTTACCTTATCACCGCCTGGATTCTCGCCCGCTTCGGCGTCCAACTCTGAACTGAGGTCCGTGCATTCCTGAACGCATTGCCGAACCGCCGAAGATGGCGGCGACATCGAATGCGACCAGCTCTGCCCGTCGGGTCAACTTGCCGCAGGCAATTTCTAACCGCACCATTTGCCCGCCTCCGCAAATCAGCTTATGTTCGCCTTTTGTTCTTGTTCACTCGAGGGGCGCATCCGGATCGTCAGTTGCGTGGGACAGGAATGCGGTGGACGTGGCGGGCTGTGCGCGAACCTGGTTTGCGCGGACGAGCGGCGCGTCGCGGACGGTGAAATCGCGTGGTTCTGGCGCCTCGGTGCTGGCGCTAAGTTTGCGACGACGCTTGTGCGTCGCGCAGATGACGGGGGCAAAAGAGCCGATCCCCGGGAAGATCGCGTATAAGCCGCTAACCCATCGCGCAGGGAAGGCCGGGTGTTTTCGGCCGTACCTGTGGTGACCGCCGCGTGCTTTTTCTTTTGCACGCGGGCCATGGGTGCCGGCCAGGCATCCGGCCTTCCCTGCGCCCTCGATCGTTTCGGGGGACGAACGACCGGCAGAGCTCGGGCGCGAAGCGTCGCGGGAACACAGATGCTCGTCTTCGAGAGGGCAATGACGTCTCATCACAATCGATCGTCATCCCCGCGAAGGCGGGGATCTGATCCAGTACACCGCGGCCTATCGAGGAATCACTCCTGTCTCTGGAATATTGGGTCGTCCGGTCGAGCCGGACGACGACGGCGGAGATAGCGGCGCACGCTTCGCTCTACCCGGCCTGCCCAACCGTCACGGCCCCGTCAGGCACTGCAACCAGCACCCGTCGCGGCGACATGCGCTCGGCCTGCAGCACGGCCAGGGTCAGCACCACGATGGCGACAGCCTGATGCGTCAGCGCAAGATGGATCGGCACCACCAACAGCAGCGTCGAGATGCCGAGCACGGCCTGCACGAGAATGGCCGCGAGCAGCCGGTGCGCGCCGCGCACCGCCTCGCGCCCCGCCCCCGCGCGCATCACGTCGAAGGCATAAAAGCCAGCGAGGAGCAGCAGCGCATAGGCCGTCATGCGATGCTCGAACTGCACGGTGAGGCTGTTGTCGAACAGATTGCGCCACCACGGACTCTCGAACCACAGCGCACGGCCATCGGGAATGAAGCTGCCGTCGATCAGCGGCCAGGTATTGTAGATGCGGCCCGCACGCAGGCCCGCGACCAGCGCGCCGAAATAGAGCTGCACGAAGGTAACGACGACGATCAGCCTCGCAGTCCAGCGCAGCCGCGCCGGCGCCTCGATCTCCGCGCGCGGCCGCAGCCGGCGCAAGGTCCAGACGATGGCCGCATAGATCAACAGCGCCAGCGACAGATGAGTGGCCAGCCGCACCTGCGACACCTCCGTGCGGTCGACCAGGCCCGAGGCGACCATCCACCAGCCGACCGCGCCCTGCAGCGCACCGAGGCCGAAGATGATCCACAGCCGCCGACCGAGCGGACCGCTGACGGCGCCGCGCCACAGAAACCACAGGAACGGCAGCAGATAGACCATGCCGATGACGCGGCCGAGCAGCCGGTGGCTCCACTCCCACCAGAAGATGGTCTTGAACTGCGACAGCGTCATGCCGTCGTTCATCTGGCGGTACTGCGGAATGGCCTTGTAGCCCTCGAACGCATCGGCCCAGGCCTGCTCCGAGAGCGGCGGCAAGGTGCCGGTGACCGGCTTCCATTCCACGATCGACAGCCCGGACTCCGTCAGCCGCGTGGCGCCGCCGACCAGCACCATCAGCGCGATCAGGCCGGCCACGACCAGCAGCCAGAGGCGGATCGCGGCGAGATCTTGCGTGCGGGGAACACTGGCCATGGATGCTGAACGCTCGATTGAACCGGGGCTGACAAGCCCTTATAATCTCGCGAAGAACGTGCGCAAGCCGCGCCCGTCCCGGCCTCCTTTACAATCGCGTCATGACCCTCCGCACCCGCAAATTCTTCGGCGCGATCGCGCTTTTGCTGCTCGCCTTCGTCTGGTCGATGATGGGCATGGTGGTCGCGCAGTTCCCGGTGATCGCCAACTCCGGCATGCTGCAATGGATCTATTACATCGTGGTCGGGATGGGCTGGGTGCTGCCGGCGATGCCGATCGTGAGCTGGATGCTGCGTCCCGATCCGGAGCCGCGCGGCTAATCCATCCCGATCCTGGCATGGGGCGTCGGCGCCGTCGGCGGAAAGGTCGCCCCCGACATCAGCACGCGCAGCGCCCGCAACGAGCGCGAGCGGCCGTCCCAGGCGATCCGCGGCAACGCGTGCAGGTTGGTGCGCCCTTCCGTCTGCACCACGCCGGGGATCGTCGAGACGGCGCTGACGAAGCCCGCCTGTTCGGCCATGACGACGTGCGCACGGCGGAACGTCGAGGGATCGCCGAATGGGAATGCAAGGTGTCTGACCGGACGCCGCAACGCCGTCTCCAGCACCGCCTTGCCCATCGTGATCTCGCGCTGCGCGTCGGCATCCTTCATGTTGGACAGCATCGGATAATGCACGGTGGCGCTGCCGATCGTCACCTTGGGATCCGCTGCAAGCCTGGCGATATCGGCCCAATCCATCGCCGCCGCGCGCGACAGCGCGGCGAGATCGACCGCATGGCGTGTGCAGAGATCCCGGATCGCGGCCGAGAGCTCTGCGGGCGACAAGCCGCGCAGCCAGGCAGCGAGATAGGCGAACAGCTCGTATTTCTCGGCCGATTTGAAGACGGTAAAGCGCTGCTCCCGTCCATCGATGACCAGGCTGATCCGCGCCTCGCGGGCGATCACGGCCTCCAGTCCGAGCCACCACGCCTCGCCCAGCCCATCCGGGAACGCGCTCGGCACATAGACCGCGAACGGCATCCCGTGGCGCGTCAGCACCGGATAGCCGTGGGTGATCACGTCCTTGGACGCGCCATCGAAGGTGAGGCAGGCAAAACGCCGCGGCGCGGCCAGCCGCACCGCGCGTTCGCAGGCTTCGTCGATGGAGACGATGTCATAGCCCCAGCGTTTGATTGCCCGGATGATGCGATCGAGGACATCAGGCGTGATCTCCTGCGCCTTCAGCGGCTGAAAGGCATCGCGGCGCTGCGGCCTCACCCGCTCGAAGCGCAGGATCACGCCGGCACCGCCGGCCGCGCTCGACGCCCACACGGTGCGGCCGGAAAAATAGGCCAGTTCGAGCTTGAGGCTGGTCAGCCACGCATTGTCCGACGACAAATCCCCAAGCCCCTCATCATGCGGCCACTTGAATCAAAATTCTCCAGGCCCACCTGATCGGGATTGAAAGCGGCGCGACCGTGTCGAAAGCGTTTAATTTTGGCAAGACGACCTTTTGCGATCACTCGGCCCGATGACGGGTCACATCATGCTCTCCAGGGAGCACAGCGGTTGTCATTACCTTTTGTTGATACTTCTTTGCAAAGCTCGGCCGACGCGCAAGCAGCAAAATTCCCGACCACACAGGTTTTGCGATGACCATGGCGGCCCTGATCGACAGCCGGGCGGCGCGGGCGCCCGCGCAGCCGCTGGCGTCAGGCATCGCGCGCGTCGACGTTCTGTCCGACTTCGCCGCCGCCGAGCCGGCTTGGCGCGCGCTGGAAGCCTCCGGTCTGTCCACTCCCTATCAGCGTTTCGATTTTCTCAAGCCCTGGCAGCGCCACGCCGCCGCGCAGGATAACGCGGCCCCGTTCATCGTCGTCGCCATGGATGCGGAGCAGCGGCCGCTCCTGCTGTTGCCGTTGGCATTGAGACAGATTTGCGGCCTGCGCATCGCATGCTTCATGGGCGGCAAGCACACCACCTTCAACATGGCCCTGTGGGACCGCGGCTTCGCTGCATCGGCGACTGCTGCCGATCTCGACGATCTGCTAAAAGGCCTCCGAGCGCGAGGCCTCGCCGACGTGCTGGCGCTGACCCAGCAGCCTGCGCGCTGGGGCGAGCAGGCCAATCCCCTCGCGCTCCTGCCGCACCAGCGATCTGTCAATGACTGCCCCGTGCTGGCGATGCCGGTCGGGACCGATCCCACCGCGCTCGTCTCGAACTCGTTCCGCCGCAAGCTGAAAGCCAAGGAAAAAAAGCTGCAGGCGCTGCCCGGCTATCGCTATCGGATTGCCAACACCGATGCCGAGATCGCCCGCCTGCTCGACTGGTTCTTCAGGGTGAAGCCGATCCGGATGGCGGAGCAGAAGCTACCGAACGTGTTTGCCGAGCCCGGCGTCGCAGCCTTTGTGCGCGAGGCCTGCATGACGCGGCTTGCGTCGGGCCGTCGCGCCATCGAGATCCATGCGCTGGAGTGTGACGAGGAGATCATCGCACTGTTTGCGGGGGTAGCAGACGACCAGCGCTTCTCGATGATGTTCAACACCTACACGCTGTCAGAACATGCACGCTGGAGTCCCGGCTTGATCCTGATGCGACACATCATCGATCATCATTCGGCACGCGGCTGTCGCGGACTCGATCTCGGTATCGGCGCCGACGATTATAAACGGATGTTCTGCAAGGACGACGAGCCGATCTTCGACAGCTTCGTTCCGCTGAGCGGGCGCGGCCAGCTCGCCGCTTCGGCGCTGGCGGCGCTTCACCGCGGCAAGCATCTCGTCAAACACAATCCGACGCTATTCGCGCTCGCGCGACGGCTCCGCGGAGCCTGGCATTAGCCAGGCACGGAGATCGTCAGGCGGCCACGCCGCGATGACCTTGGTCGGCAGCCTTGGAAGTCTCGACCGGCTTCTGCAGCATCGTCACCGCGCCGAAACCGACCGCACGCAGTTGTTTGCACATCTGGGTGCGGGCGCCCGCCGCTATTTTAGCATCCGGCACGACGACGGCGTGCGCGCCGGTCGTGAGCAGTTCGGCCGGAAGGTCGGCGGCGTTGCCCGCGTCGAGAAGCACATGGGCGTAGACCCGTTGCAAGGCATCGATCGCGAGCGTCAGGCGCGGCGATTGCAGCTCGGTGCGGTCGCCACCGGGACGTCCGGCGAGAACGAGGTGGAGTTTGGACAGCCGATCCTTGGTGATGATGCTGGAAAACGACGCCTCGCCCCGCATCAGCTCGATCAAGCCGGGCGCGGCAGGATCGACGGAAGCGGCTGCGAGAGCCTGGGAGGGGCCGGCGAGATCGATGAGCACCACCCGGCTCTGCCGCGCCAGCGCGCGGGCGAGCGCCAGTGCGCTGGCGGTGATCGCTTCGCCTCCGGCCGTGCCGAGCACGGTGATCCTGCAGGCGCCGTCAGCTGCGCCGAGCAGGTCGGCGGCGATCTGCTCGACCTCGGTGAGGACGGGTGCGGATTCGATGGGCCCGGACGCATCTGTTGGCGCAGCCGCGACCGTCAATACAGGTGCAGCCGAAGGTGCCGGGGCGACCTGCGGCACCGCGACCGGCGCTGCGGGCGCCGTCGATGGCAGCACCGGCTCGATCCGCGCAATGACGGCAGTCTGCACAACTGGTGCGGCGGGAGCCAAAGCGGACGGCATGGTGATGCGCAGCAATTCGCCGGTGATCACCAGGCCGGAGGTCAGCATCAAGGTCGCAAGGGTCGCAATCAGGACGATCGGCAGCTTCTTGGGATAGGCCGGCGTGTTGGAGACGATCGCCTGCGAAATGATCCGCCCCTCTGCCGGCGCGGTGTCGATGCTCTCGCGCGTGTTCGCCTCGCGGTATTTCGCAAGATACGATTCCAGGAGATCGCGTTGCGCCTTGGCTTCCCGCTCCAGCGCCCGCAATTGAACATCCTGGCCGTTGCTCGACGTGGCTTGTTTCTTGAGCTGATCAAGGCTCGCGGTCAGCGAATCCACGCGGCCGCTGGCGATCCGCGCGTCGTTATCCAGGGAACGCGAGACCTTGCCAGCCTCGTCCCGGATCTGGCGGTCGAGATCGGCGAGTTGGGCCTTCAACTCCTTGATGCGCGGGTGGTTGTCGAGCAGGGTCGAAGACTGTTCCGCAAGCTGCGCGCGCAATGTCACCCGTTGTTCGGACAGGCGCCGCACCAGCTCGGAGTTCAAGACCTCCGACGCCTCGATCGGCTGTCCGCTCTGCAGCATTTCACGGATCAACCGCGCCTTGGTTTCGGCATCCGATTTCAGCGCTCGGGCATTGTTCAGTTGAGTGGTAATCTCGCCCATCTGTTGGTTGGAGAGCGTGGTGTTGTTGGTGCCGACGAACAGGCTCGATTTGGAGCGGAATGCCTCGACCCGCGCCTCAGCCTCCTCGACTTTCTTGCGCAGGGTGTCAATCTCGCCGGCGAGCCATTGGCTCGCCGTTTTGGCCTGATTCTGCCGCGCATTTTGCTGCAGCGTCAGGTAACCGTCGGCGATCGAGTTGGCGACGCGGACCGCGAGCTCAGGATCCTGCGATTGAAACTCGATGACGATGACACGCGACTTGTCGACGGCATAAACCGTCAACCGCTCGTAATAGGCATCCATCACCCGCTCTTCCGGTGTCATGGAAAGCGGGTCGCGCACGAGACCGATCATTGCCGCCAGGGACTTCAACGGCGACACGCCGCGCAGCACCGAATCGAATTCCGGCAAATCGGCAAGCTTGTTTTTCTTGATGATGTCGCGCGCAAGATCGCGCGACAGCACGAGCTGAACCTGACTGGTCACGGCTTCGGGGTCGAGCGCGGTCCGTTCTTCGCTGCGCTCGCTGTTCGGACGCAAAAACACGTTTTCACGACCGTCGATCAATATTCTCGATTCGGATTTGTAGCGCGGCGTAACAAGGTTGACGCCGAAGATCGAGAGAGCCAATGCCGACAGTGTTGGAAGGATGATGAAGAGACGCTTGCGCGACAGGGCGCGGCCGAGCAGCCGCAGATCGAGATCTCCGGCCGGCAAGGCCGCCTCCGCTGCAGCCGATACAGGCGCAGACTGCACGATCTCCTCGGCGGCCCGGGTTGCGGCGACCTTCGCCTTCTCCCTGCCGGCACGCCAAAACGCCAAACGCATCGCTCACTCCCGCGAAGCCAACGCCACATTGCTACTCTACATGGTAGAATTACACTCTATTAAGGTTGCCACCGGGTTAATCTGGAGGCGACACGCTGCATGTGAGAGGTACGTCCTGCGATGACATCGTTAGCCCACGCCGATCCAGCGTCTTCGTCTCCAGACAGTTTCTGCATTGGCTCATCACACTTCGTTAACCACACAAGCCTTATCGCAATCTGGACTTCTCCGATGATCGCCGCAATGAAACGCGCCCGCGCTTTCCTTTTGTGCCAACTGCCACGTCTGCGCAGTTGCACGTGCTCGGCCGGATGCGGGGCATCGAACCACGTGTGACGATGACTGTGTCCGAACGACGATTTCGTATTCTGCACGCCGTTCGTGCGCCGGTCGGCGGCATCTTCCGTCACATTCTGGACCTCGCCAACGGCCAGATCGATCGCGGTCACGAGGTCGGCATCATTGCAGACAGCCTGACGGGCGGCGAGCGCGCCGACAAAGCCTTGGCCGAGATCGCACCGCGACTGAAGCTCGGAGTCCACCGCATCGCGATCCAACGTGAGCCGCGACTGACCGACGCCATCGCCTTCGCCAGGTTCGCGCGTTTGGTCCGACAATTGAACCCCGAGGTGCTGCATGGCCACGGCGCCAAAGCCGGCGCCTTTCTCCGCATGCTTGCACGCCGCCCCGGAACCATCCGGGTCTACACGCCGCATGGTGGCTCGCTGCATTACCCGCTCAGTACGACGAAAGGCGCCTTTTACGCCCGCCTCGAACGCGCGCTGATGAACCGAACCGAGCTTTTCCTGTTCGAAAGCGCCTTCGCGCGGGACACTTATCAACGCACGATCGGGACGCCGAAGGGCCTCGTGCGATGCGTGTTCAACGGCGTGACTGCCGGAGAGTTTGATCCCGTCAGCAGGGCCGCAGATGCGACCGACATCGTCTATGTCGGCGAGTTCAGAGCCATCAAAGGCGCCGACGTTCTCGTCGACGCACTCGCCCGCTTGCATGCCGATGGTAAGCCGTTGACGCTGACACTCGCCGGGGACGGCGAGGAGATGGAGCGACTCAAGGCGCAGGTCGAAAGATTTGCACTCACGCACGCGGTGCGCTTCATCGGTCATGTCCAAGCTCGCCATGGTTTCGCGCAAGGACGGCTTCTCGTCGTTCCATCGCGCGGCGACTCGATGCCTTATGTGGTGATCGAGGCGGGTGCCGCGGGAATTCCGATGATCGCCGCCAAGGTCGGCGGTATCCCGGAGATTTTCGGGCCGTATGGCGATGCTCTATTTGCGCCGAACAGCGCCGGCGCGCTGGCGGATGCGATCGAGACCGCGCTGGAGAATCCGGATGTGCTCCGAAATCGCGCCCAGGCATTGCGCGAGCGGATTTTCCAGCATTTCTCCCAGAACGCCATGGTCGAAGGCGTGCTGGCAGGATACCGCGAAGCATTTACCAAGACCTGACACCATTTACCATCGCTAACAGTTTCTTCCGAATTGCCGCCTAATCCGGCGCATGGGGATTTTCCCTATGCGTTCTCGGCGCATTACATCACCAAAAGCGCTTTACGGGCTTGTACGACTGTGGAACCCATCAACGCACGCTCGATGTTGGACGCTGCAGCGGCGGCGGCGGCCACCTCCTCAGTCGGCACCCCAGCCGTCGAGCGCCGGCGCCGCCTGTCGCCTGCGGCCCTTGCGGTCGCTAACCAAAAAGTCCGCCGCGCCTATTCGCCGATCGTCATCGCTGGCGTCGTCCGCATCGCCGACTTTCTTCTGCTCAGCCTTGTCGGCAGTGCGATCTATGTCGGCTACGTGATCCCGCTGAGCGGCTTTCATTGGGAATATCTGGGAGCGATCCTCGGCGTAGCCGCAACCATGGTGGTCTGCTTCCAGGCCGCAGACATCTATCAAATCCAGGTCTTCCGAGGCCAGGTGAGTCAGATGACGCGGATGATCTCGTCTTATTCTTTCGTGTTTCTGCTCTTCATCGGCATCTCCTTCTTCGCCAAGGTCGGCAATGAGCTTTCGCGCCTGTGGCTCGGCGCGTTCTTCTTCACTGGTCTCGGCACGCTGATCGCTACCCGTGTCTTTCTGCGCAGCCTGATCCGCGGCTGGGCGCGCGAAGGCCGGCTCGACCGGCGCACCGTGATCGTCGGCGCCGATCAGAACGGCGAACAACTCGTTCGCGCTCTGGAGACCCAAGAGGATTCCGACATCGAAATTCTCGGCGTGTTCGATGATCGCAACGACAGCCGCGCGCTCGAGACCTGCGCCGGCGTTGCCAAGCTCGGCAAAGTCGACGACATCCTGGAGTTTGCGCGCCGCACCCGCGTCGACCTCGTGCTGTTCGCGCTGCCGATCTCGGCCGAAACCCGCATCCTGGACATGCTGAAGAAGCTGTGGGTACTCCCCGTCGACATTCGCCTCTCGGCGCACACCAACAAGCTGCGCTTCCGCCCGCGCTCCTACTCCTATCTCGGCGAAGTGCCGACGCTCGACATGTTCGAGGCGCCGATCACCGATTGGGACCTCGTGATGAAATGGCTGTTCGACCGCCTGGTCGGGAGTCTGATCCTGCTGCTCGCCTTGCCGATCATGGCTCTCGTGGCGCTCGCGATCAAGCTGGATAGTCCCGGCCCCGTGCTGTTTCGGCAAAAGCGTTTCGGCTTCAACAACGAGCGGATCGACGTCTTCAAATTCCGCTCGCTCTATCATCACCATGCCGATCTGACGGCATCGAAGGTCGTGACCAAGAACGATCCGCGCGTGACCCGCGTCGGCCGCTTCATCCGCAGGACGAGCCTGGACGAGCTGCCGCAGCTGTTCAACGTCGTCTTCAAGGGCAATCTGTCGCTGGTGGGACCGCGCCCGCACGCAGTCCTGGGCAAGCTGCAGAACCGCCTGTTCGACGAGGCCGTCGACGGCTATTTCGCGCGGCACCGCGTCAAACCGGGCATCACCGGCTGGGCGCAGATCAACGGCTGGCGCGGCGAGATCGACAACGAAGAAAAGATCCAGAAGCGCGTCGAGTTCGACCTCTATTACATCGAGAACTGGTCGGTCTTGTTCGACATGTACATCCTGTTGAAGACGCCGATCGCGCTGATGACCAAGAACGAGAACGCGTATTGAACCTCGGGTCCGAGCCGGGCGGCGCGTCGTCCAGCCCGACCTCCGAGGCCGAGTTGCGAGTGTGTGATGGCGTATGCGGCGACAGCCGGAGAGTTCGCGTCGCGGCCGATAGCCCCTCCGGGCATCGTCGCGTTGCAACGCGCGCTGATCTGGATGGTCGGAGCCTCCAGCGCGATCGTCTTCATCGAGCCCAGCCCCTATGAGCTCGTGACGCTGGCTTCGGCCTCCGTCTTCATCGCGACCGGCGTCCGGCTCAGACTGGTCCTCGTGCCGTTGCTGCTGCTCTTGTTCCTGCTCAATCTCGGCTACACGATCAGCGCGATCCCGCTGCTTGGTGACTCCACGGTCGCGACGTGGATCGCGACCTCCTGGTACATGGCGGTGACGGTGGTCTTCTTCGCGCTGGTCAGCGCCGACGACACCGCAGCCCGTCTCGACATGTTGCGCCGCGGCCTCCTGGTCGGCGGTCTCATCGCCGCGCTCGCGGGCGTGGCCGGCTACTTCCACCTCGTGCCCGGCGGCTACGATCTCCTGACGCTTTACGGTCGCGCGCGCGGCACCTTCAAAGACCCGAACGTGCTCGGCGCGTATCTGATCTTGCCGGCGCTGTTTGCCCTGCAGAACGTTGTGACCGCACATCTGGCCAAGGCGCTGCGCGGCATCCTTGTGCTCGGGGTGATCGCGCTTGCGATCCTGCTGGCATTCTCGCGTGCCGCCTGGGGCGGCCTGATCCTGACCGCGGCCTTCATGCTCAGCCTGATGGTTCTCACCAGCCGGTCGCGCGGCGAACGCTCGCGCGTCATCGTCACGACCATCGCCGCTGTGCTCGCCGTCGCGCTGCTGATCGCGGTGCTGTTGTCGTTCGATTCCATCGCGGAGATGTTCCGGCAAAGGGCGAGCTTCGACCAGAGCTATGACGAAGGCCGCTTCGGCCGCTTCGGCCGGCACATCCTGGGCGCGGCGATGGCGCTCGACCTGCCGTTCGGCATCGGCCCGCTGCAGTTCCACCGCTACTTTCCCGAAGACACCCATAACTCCTATCTGAATGCCTTCATGTCCGGCGGCTGGCTGTCAGGCATCTGCTATCCGACCCTGGTCTTCACCACCGTGATCCTCGGCTTCCGCCACATCTTCATCCGCGTCCCCTGGCAGCGCACCTATATCGCGATCTTCGCCGCCTTCGTCGGCATCGTCGGCGAGAGCTTCATCATCGACACCGACCATTGGCGGCACTTCTTCATGATGCTGGGCACGATGTGGGGGATGTTCGTCGCGGCACAACCCTACAAGCGCGAGGAACGATCGGTGATCGTCGTCCCTCGCGACCTCTAAGCGCCCATCAGCCTTCGGCCTCGAACGTCAATCCGGCGTTCTCGACCAGCCGCTTGATCAAGCGGTCGCCCATCGCCGCACCCGGGGTCCAGAAGCCGCCTTTCACTTCCGGCGCGTCGCGCAGCAGACAAAGCGCGCATTCGGAGATCATCTTCGCCGTCAAGCCGTAGCCGGGATCGCCCTTGCCCTTCACGCCCGCGCGAACGCGTCGCCCGTCGGGAGCAACCGCGACGTAGAGCAGGTCGAAATACCCATTGTCGCGCTTCTCCTTCGAGGGCCCCTCGCCCACCTTTGGCGCGTTAGGGCCGGTCTTCTCGGCATTCGCCGCCATCACCAGCTTCGCGTTGGCCTGGCCCTGCTCACCGTCTCCGGTAAGCACCATCTCGTCGTAGATGAAGTCCTGACCGTAGGGAAAGCCCATCAGCATGTTGGAGCGATGGACGTTGCGCGTGTTGACCAGCGCCATCGCAAACGGCGCCGCCCAGGACTGGAAGTCCTCTTCGTAGAGCGGCCTGTTGCCCGGCGGCTGCTTCGGTCCCTTGAAGCCCGGCGTCAGCGCGAACGGATCCTTCATGATCGCAACCAGGCTCAAATCACTGGTCAGCGCGGCGGCTGTCGCCTTGGCGCTGGCCGCCGTGCCGCCCGAGAGCGAGCCGCTCATTCCGCGGATACGTCCCTTGACCCGCGCCGCCGGCGCGCCCAGCACTTTCCTCGCCTGCTCCTGCACGAAGAAAACGCCGAGCTCGAACGGCACCGAGTCGAAGCCGCAGGAGAAGAGGATGCGCGCGCCGGTCTTTTCCGCCTCCGCCTGATGCTGCCCGATCATCTGATGCATCCACAGCGGCTCGCCGCAGAGATCGGCATAGTCAGTGCCCGATGCAACGCAAGCCGCAAGCACATCGGCGCCATAGAGCTGATAGGGACCGACCGTGGTCAGCACGAGCTTTGCCCGATCGACCATCGCACGAATGGACGAGGGATCGCTCGAGTCGGCCACGATCAGCGGCGTGTCGGCAGGCGCGCCGATCGCATCGCGCACCGACGCCAGCTTGTCGCGGCTGCGGCCGGCCATCGCCCATGTCAGCGCTTTGTCGCCGCGATAATGCGAAGCCAGATATTCGGCGACGAGCTGGCCGGTGAACCCGGTCGCGCCGTAGACGACGATGTCGAACTTGGATGAAGCACTCATTCTCAGATCCTTGCTACATCCGTCATTGCGAGCGCAGCGAAGCAATCCAGTATCACGCAAAGATTCTGGATTGCTTCGTCGCCTTCGGCTCCTCGCAATGACGGCAACTTCAAAATTTCATTTCTTCCCATACGACACGCTCATGCCGGCGCGGACATCGTTCTGGATCCCGTAAGGCGCGATCGGATAGCGCAGGCCGTTCCTGGCGAGCTGCTTCATCCCGGCGATCGCCTTGCCAAGATCAGAAGGCTTCAACGCCATCAACATCTCCTCGTCCGGCACGCCGCCATACCGCCGCTCGGCAAAGCACGGCAGCGACAGGCTTGGCTCGCCGGTCTTCAGCGCCCGCCCCCACGAATCCGCGCAGGCGGTCTCGCCGACCACGCCCCATTCGAACTTCTTGTAGCCCGTATATTGCAGGCCGTTGATCAGGATGATCATCTGACCGGGTGTCGCGTAAACCAGGCAGATGTCGGGCGGATTGAGGCGTCCGCTGGCCAGCGGACTCACCGCCATGGCCTGATAGCGGCCGAACGGAACCACGTCCAGCGCCTCCTGGCGCTTGCGGGCGTCCTCGGCGGTGCCGTGCCACACCCCGACATAATTGGTACCGGCAAGCCAGGCCTCGTCCTGCGGACCAAGCCCGATCACGGCGCGGCACTGCGCGCCGACGAGATCATCGCCGGTGACGCCGACCGTCCAGCCGAGGCGCGAGGCCATGCTGACGATCTGGTCGGTCGTATGCACCGCGTTCGGACGACGGATCTTCTCGACCGCTTCCATCTCATCGACGCGGGTGAACATCTTGATGCCGATCACCGTCGTCTTCAGCCGCAACAGCGCGTTGAGGTCGGCGGCCATGCCGGCCACATCCAGTCCGTCCTGCGCGCTCGCCTGTGGCATGGCAATCACTCCCTCGCTTGGGCATCGATGGCCCGCTTTTTGGCTCTGTCCAGCGAGCGTGTGTTAGACCGTCGCGTGCCACGAGGCCAGCCCCCGCCTCACAAGCTCGCAGGCTTCGCCAGGCTAGCGACTGTCCGGCCCCGGCAGCAGCTGGTCGGTGCGATCGCGCAGCCGATAGGCCAGAAGTCCCAGCCATTCGCGTACCGCGGCATCGGTGCGTCCCAATCCGACCAGTGCGACGTTCTCGAAGCTGAACAGATCGGCCCAATGGCCGACGCGCCAGTCGACCGGGTAAGGCTCGACCGGAAAGCCGGCCTTGCGAAACAGTCCGACCGAGCGCGGCATGTGATAGGCCGAGGTGACGAGCAGCCAGCGCTCGCCGGGCTTCGGCGCCACCAGCTGCTTGGAGAAGATCGCGTTCTCGTAGGTGTTGCGCGACAGCCGCTCGATGATCAGGCGATCTTTGGCTACGCCAAGGCTGGTCAGAATGTCCGAGGCGAAGTCGCCCTCCTTCGCATCGTTGGAGATCAGATTGGCGCTGCCGCCCGTGAACAGAACCCGTGCGTTGGGATAGCGGCGCGCCAGCGCTGCCGCGGCGATAAGACGATCTGCCGCCGAGCGCGTAATCGGCGTGTTGTGGATCACGGACATGTCGGCATCGACCGGACCGCCGAGCACGACGATGCCGTCCGGAGCCCCTTTGCTCGCGTCCCATTTCGGAAAGCGGCTCTCCAGCGGATACAAAAGGTAGTTGCCGAGCGGCGAGAAGGCGCAGACCGCGAGCAGCACGATCACGAGGACGAAGAGCCTGCGGCCCCATCTCGCCCAGCGCGTCGCCAGGAGAACCGCTGCGATGACACCCAGCTCGATCAGGAAATTGGTCGGCAGCAGCATCGTGCCGAGCGTTTTCGACAAGACAAAGAACATTCGGGACTCCGCGCGCGCCGCCCTGAATCGGCGCTCCCGACCTCTTACACGACAGCCGTGCCTTGCGTATCCGCCTATCTGCAGGGCGGCTGCGATTTGCTATGGATCGAGGGCACATCTTTTCCGAGCCGGATACCGGAGGCGCCAGACCGTCATGACTCACCATCATCTGCACGCAAGCCCCGAAACCTGTCACTGGGGCTTCTTCGAAGCCAAGCTGAAGCCGGTGCTCGCGATCGAGAGCGGCGACGAGGTGACGATCGACAGCATCAGCGGCGGGCCCGATGTCCTGCCGGACAGAACCAAGTTTCACGTCCCGCCGGAGTTGCTCGATGTTCACGCCAGAAGCGAGCGGATGGTGCCCGGCCATATCCTGACCGGTCCGATCGCGGTCAAGGGGGCCGAGGTCGGGGACGTGCTGGAAGTCGACATCCTCGATGTGCAGCTGCGGCAGGATTGGGGCTACAACTTCATTCGCCCGCTCGCCGGCACCCTGCCCGATGATTTCCACGAGAGCCGGCTGCTCAATATCCCCTTGGACAAGGCACGGATGGTCGGGAAACTGCCCTGGGGCCTCGAACTGCCGCTGGCGCCCTTCTTCGGCGTGATGGGCGTGGCGCCGCCGCCGGCCTGGGGCCGCATCACCTCGCTGATCCCGCGCGCGATGGGCGGCAATCTGGATAACAAAGAACTCGGCGCCGGCGCCAAGCTCTATCTGCCGGTGTTCGTGCCCGGCGCGCTGTTCTCCTGCGGCGACGGCCACGGCGCCCAGGGCGATGGCGAGGTCTGCGTCACCGCGATCGAGACCGCGCTGCAAGGCCGCTTCCGCCTGACCGTGCGCAAGGATCTCAAGCTCGACTACCCCCGCGCCGAGACCGCCACCCATTACATGACGATGGCCATGGACCCCGATCTCGACCAATGCGTGGTGCGCGCGTTGCGCGACATGATCGTGCTGCTCGGGGAAAAGCGCAACCTGTCGCGCGAGGACGCCTATACGCTCTGCAGTCTCGCCGCCGACCTGCGGGTGACGCAGACCGTCAACGGCTCCAAGGGCATTCACTGCATGATCGCCAAATCGGTCGTGCACGGGTAATCCGACTTGAGGGGCCTTACATCATTGCGAGCCACCGGGGCCGCGCGAATGCGCGGCCGGATGACAGGCAAAGCAATCCAGACCTTTCGCGGCAAGATTCTGGATTGCTTCGTCGCCGGAGCCTGCCATCGGGCTCGCCGGAGGCGAGACCCGGTGGGCTCCTCGCAATGACGTCGGGGGCATCTCGCATCCCAAACTTGTTCCCAGGCCGACCGAGACACACGTTCGCTGTCCCGCGGCACATCATGCCCGAGTTCTGCTGCAACAGTTGCCCTCTGAAAGGTCGGAGGGCGCAGGGAAGGCCAGGCGTCGGCTGACGCCTGCGGCCCGCCTGCGAAAAAAATGCAGGCGGCAGGTACCACA
>NZ_JAUEZC010000012.1:0-105624 GCF_032489995.1 Bradyrhizobium sp. SZCCHNGR1005 | reverse complement strand
CTGCCATCCCCTGTTCGAATCACGGCGGATTCCAACACTCAAGCATAAACTTAACGCCTATGCGGCCTTCCCTGCGCGATGGTCTTCACGTTTATACGCAGTCTCCCTGGTGCACCGGGCTTTCTGGCCACCATTCGCGACAACGCGCTTGCGCACGTTGCGCGGGACACCAGCATCGGGGTGTCAGGACGCTGCGACTTCACGTCCGCGCGCTGCCGTTCGTCCGCGTGCATCGAGCACGCTGCGGCACCTCGCGGCCATCGCTCCCCGCCTCGCGTGTCGTGACGATCGCGCGCAACGCCCCTCCGTGCCGAGGCGGGATGCGCGCAGTAAAGCACGATTTCCGAAAAAACGAAAGGCATATTTCTGAATTTACGAAACGGTGCGAGCATTCCGATGGCACGACCGACCGGCGTTCGGGCGCTGCCCGTTCTCGCTGCCGGCCATTCCTCGCCCCGCTGAATCGGGCGATTGCCTCGCCCCTCACTAGCATCAGCCTTGAATACACGCATCTCGCGCATCTCTCGGAGGAACCCAGGCCGAATCCGCCCGTCGTGACCGACCTGCCACAGATCCCCGACCGTCGCCCTCACTGCACGTTTGCCGAGTCTCGGTCGAACGCAGAAAAATCAATAAATTTATTTCAAATTCAATAACTTAACCACTTTCGACGCAAGCACCTGTACAACTTATCCGATTCCTAATAGAGTCTAAAAAGTTACTTTTCTGTACACCGGTTACGGACTAGCTTTTGGCATGGCCACGGAAAAAGCCGAGACTGACCGCATTCCCGTAACCCTCGCCCTGGCGACCATCGGCTACCTTGAGAAGCTCGTGAAACAGGGCACCCACGGCACCAGCGTTCCAGGTGTCTGCAGGACGTTGATCGAAGAAGGCATAAGGCTCGCCATCAAGGACGGGCTTTTGTCGATCCGCGACAACGGCAGGGCGTGAACGGAGGCGTTTGAGCGCGAAGTTTCGGCGGCACGCGACGGCCAGGACGATCCAGCATGGATCCAACTTGGAAACATAGAATATGCCCGCCGACCGACCCACTGCACCTTCCACCTGGACCGAGGAACGAATCCAGCTCCTGAAACAGCACTTTGAGGCCGGGCTGACCTGCCGCGAAATCGCCGCTGAGCTTGGCGTCAGCCGCAATGCGGTGATCGGCAAGATCTCGCGCCTGGCGCTGATCCGCGACAATGGCGGTGACACCCGCCGCGTGATGCGCGCGGACGGCAAGGACGGCGTGCGGACGCGTCCGGTGCCGAAACTGCGCCGGCGGATCCTGAAGGCGATTCAGATCGCGCCGGCGCCCGAGCCGGTGGTCGAGGAGACCGTCGTTGCGGTCGCAAACGGCTGCTCGCTGTTCGAGCTCTCCAAGGAGCGATGCCGCTGGCCGATCTCGACACCAGGGGCCGACGATTTCTGCTTCTGCGGCTCGAGGCCGGTCGAGGGCCTGCCCTATTGCGCCGGCCACACCCGGATGGCCTATCGCGTGGCATCGTCGCGGTAAGCGGCGAAGGCGATCACTCTTTGCTCGGTCGACGCTTTCTGCGAGGACGTCGCGGCGATCTCGTCTCCCCTCCCCCTTGCGGGGAGGGGAGCCCACGCCCTCGCGGTGAGAGACCATCTCCCGAGAACCCCTACCCCAACTTCCACCCCGCCTCCTGGGCGAAGCGCTGGAAGAATTCGGGCTCGTAGGCCTGTTCCGGCGATTGCCGGACGCGGAGGTCGAGCAGCTTGGCGTCCTCGCCGACCAGGATGCGCCATTGCTCCGCTTTCACGCCGTCGAGAATGATCCTGGCGGCCTGCGCGGCCGTGGTCGGCGCATCCTCCAGGAAGCTGCGCGCGCGCTCGGCAGCCGCAGCCTGGACGTCCTCGTCGGTCATTGCCGCCACGTCGATGCCCATGCCCTTCATGCGCTGGCGCGCCTGCTGGATCTCGGTCTCGCTCAGCCGGTCCGACTCCGTGCCGCTCTGCACCTTGCGCGAGTTCGACACGATCGAGGTGCCGATGTGGCCCGGCATCACCACCGAGCATTTGATATGCGGCGCGTTGAGGCGGAGATCGTTGATCAGCGCCTCGGTAAAACCCTTCACGGCGAATTTCGCCGCGCTATAGGCGGTGTGCGCGACACCCAGGCCGACCGAGGCCCAGAAGCCGTTGACGCTGGAGGTGTTGACGATGTGGCCCTCGTCCGCTTTCAACAGCAGCGGCAAAAAGGTCCGGACGCCGAGATAGACCCCGCCCCAGCAGATGTTGAAGGTGCGCTCCCATTGCTCGCGGCTGTTGGTGAACAGGCTGCCGCCGCCACCGATGCCGGCGTTGTTGAACAGCAGATGGATCCTGTCGGTCGCCTGCTGCTCCATCAGCTCATCGCGGAAGCGCTTGAGCTGATCCTCGATGGCGACGTCGGCGATATGCGTGGTGATCCGCAGGCCCTGCGGCAAGCGTTCCGCTTCGCACAAGCGCTTGGTTTCGGCCATCGCCTCGGCCGAGACGTCGCACATCGCGACATTGCAGCCTTCGGCGACGAGCTGACGCGCCAGCTCCCGGCCCATACCGGTGCCGCCGCCGGTGACGACGGCGAACTTGCCCGCAAAATCCTTCATGGAACGCTGGTCCTTCCCTTCTGCTTATTCGACGTCCTCTGCACGGGACGCCCGCTCAGCTTAGGGCATTTCGGAGCGTGAGAGCCAGACCAGCGGTAAGCCGCACGGGAGTTCGCACGCACGTTGAACCTGCCATCGGGCGCACGCGACGCATCAAAAAGAACAACCATCACATCGAAACAGCGCGCAGGAGGCTCAGATGGCGCACTGGCATGATCAGATGGTCGACCGCCCCGAGGCGGACGACAGCGGCGCCTACCTGACCGGCTGGACCATCAGCGGCATCGCCGTGCTCGGCACGATCGTCGCGGTCTGGCTGCTCGGGATCTGAGGCCGGCTGGAGCCCGGAACGAAGCGGCCGGGCATGGTGGTGCTCCCGGAGCCGCCCACCGGTGGAGCCGTTGGTGGCTCGGGCGCTCTGCGCCAACGCGGCGTCGCCCGCGACGATGAGGGCTGCTGCCCGTCCGATCGCGGTTAGTCCCATGGTCATTTCCATTTCGAAAGACCGCAGACAAATCCTTGAATTACTTACCGTTCTCCGAACCGCGGCGGATCGCGTCGACGGTCTTCGCTGACCTCGTCGCGCCAACGCCAGCGGCTAGCCGACAGGACGCGCAGGGCTCACCGCTTGCACACAATATTGCATACAATGATGACGTACTGACTAATTTATAGTCTCAACAGACAGTCGGCGGCAAACGAACGTTATCCGACAAGAGCTATTTTCAAATATTTTCAATGTGTTTTCGAGTCGCGCCCAACAAAGCGGCGATGGCACGAAGCTTGCGAAAGCTTCCCATGAGGCTCCGCCCGAACCGGTGAAGCCGAGATAGCAGCGGACGCGCGGTCCGAGAGGGGAGCACACCATGGACTTTGGCAGGATTTCACGACGGCACCTGTTGCAAGGCGGCGCGGCGCTGACGCTGGGCGCCGCGGCCGGCTTGCGGCCGGCCTTCGCAGCGGAGACGACGATCGGCTTCATCTATGTCGGCTCCCGCGACGACTACGGCTACAACCAGGCCCATGCGCAAGGCGCGGCGGCGCTGAAGAAGCTGCCCGGGCTGAAGGTGATCGAGGAAGAGAAGGTGCCGGAGACCGACGCCGTCGAGAAGACGATGGAGTCGATGATCAATCTCGACGGCGCCACCCTGCTCTTCCCGACCTCGTTCGGCTACTACACCCCGCACATGATCAAGATCGCCAACAAGTACCCGAAGCTCCGCTTCGAGCACTGCGGCGGCCTGTGGACCGACAAGGACCCGAAGAACGCCGGCTCCTATTTCGGCTATATCGACGAGGCGCAATACATCTCCGGCATCGTCGCGGGCTACACGACCAAGAGCGGCAAGCTCGGCTTCGTCGCGGCCAAGCCGATCCCCCAGGTGCTGCGCAACATCAACGCCTTCACGCTCGGCGCCCGCCTCGCCAATCCCAAGGCCACCACGCAGGTGATCTTCACCGGCGACTGGTCGATGCCGGTCAAGGAGGCCGAGGCGACCAACAGCCTGATCGACCAGGGCGTCGACGTGCTCACCTGCCATGTCGACGGTCCGAAGACGATGGTCGAGAACGCGGCGCGCCGCGGCGCCTTCGTCTGCGGCTATCACGTCAACCAGTCGCCGCTGGCGCCGAAGGCCTATCTCACAGGCGCCGAATGGAATTGGGAGGCGCTGTATCCGAAATTCGTCAAGATGCTGCAGGCAGGCGAAAGCATCCCGAACTTCTATCGCGGCGGCCTCAAGGAAGAGGTGGTCAAGGTGTCGCCCTACGGCGAGGCGGTCTCCGAACAGGCGCGCAAGCACGCCGACGAGATCAAGGCCAAGTTCATGGCCGACGGCTACACGATCTTCAAAGGCCCGATCAAGGACAACAAGGGCAACACCGTGATCGCCGCCGGCACCGATCGCGGCCAGACCGACCCCGAGCTCGAGAAGATGGACTATCTGGTCGAGGGCGTGCTCGGAGCCACCTCATGACCTCGGAGACGGCCGATCCGTTGGACGCGGCCGTCATCGCGCCGGCCGCCGATCCCGGCTTTCTGCAGCGCTACGGCGCCTCGATCGAATATGTCCTGATCCCGGGCGCGGCGCTGGCCGCCGCGCTCCTCGCTTTCGGCGGCTTCGTCGCGCTGTTCGGCAAGAGCCCGCTCGATCTCTACTGGTATATGTATTACGGCGCGTTCGGCACCTGGTTCTCCTGGCAGAACACGCTGACCCGCGCCGCTCCTCTCATTCTGACCGCGCTCTGCACCGCGCTGCCGGCGCAGCTCGGCATGGTGATCATCGGCGGCGAAGGCGCGCTCCTGATCGGCGCGCTGGCCGCGACCTCGGCGGCGCTGGCGCTGCCGGGCATGCCGCCGCTGGTGGTGCAGTTCGCGATGGTCTGCGCCGGCATGATCGGCGGCGGGCTCTGGATCATGCTGGCCGGGGGCTTGCGCCACTATCGCGGCGTCAACGAGACCATCGCCAGCCTGCTGCTCGTCTATATCGCGCTCGCCATTCTCAATCATCTCGTCGAAGGCGCGATGCGTGATCCCTTGAGCCTCAACAAGCCGTCGACGCGCGAGATCGGCGCGGCCAATATGATCGGCTCCATTCCCGGCACCGATGTGCATTGGGGCCTGGTGTTCGGCCTGATCGCGGCGCTTGCCGCTTACGTCCTGATCTTCCACACCACCTTCGGCTTCGCCGCCCGGGTCGCCGGCGGCAACATCCGCGCCGCCAAGCTGGTCGGACTTTCCGTCGGCAAGCTGATCCTGACCATCTGTTTCCTGGCCGGCGCCTCTGCCGGGCTCGCCGGCATGGTCGAGGTCGCCGCGGTGCAGGGCCGCACCAACGCCAACCTCGCCGTCGGCTACGGCTTCACCGGCATCCTGGTCGCGTTCCTTGCGAGGCAGAATCCGCTGGCGATCGTTCCGGTCGCGATCCTGCTCGGCGGCCTCGGTGCGAGCGGCGGCCTGCTGCAGCGGCGGCTGGGCTTGCCCGACGCCTCGGTGCAGGTGCTGCAGGGCCTCATCTTCATCTTTGTGCTGGCGAGCGACGCGCTCTACGGCCGCATCGGCTTGCTGAAAGGAAAATCCTGATGGCAGACGGGGCGATCGGTTATTGGACCGTGCCGCTGGCGGTGCTCGGCGGCGCCATCCGGGTCTCGACACCTTTCCTGTTCGTCAGCCTCGGCGAGTGCATCACCGAGCGCTCGGGCCGCATCAATCTCGGCCTCGAAGGCACGCTGGTGATGGGAGCGATGAGCGCTTACGGCATCTCCTATCTCTCGGGCTCGCCGTGGCTCGGGGTGCTCGCAGCCGGTGCCACCGGCGCGCTGTTCGGGGCGCTGCATGCCGGGATCTGCTCGCTGCCGCGGGTCAACGACATCGCGGTCGGCATCGCGCTGATGCTGTTCGGCACCGGGCTCGCCTTCTATCTCGGCAAGCCGCTGATCGAGCCGACCGCAGCAAGGCTGCCCGCGATCGATTTCGGCTGGTGGAGCGACATTCCGCAGCTGCGCGCGGCGCTGCGCATCAACGTGCTGTTCCTGATCGGCGTCGCGCTGGCGCCGCTCTTGTTCTGGGCCTTCCGCACCACGCGCTGGGGCCTGTTGATCCGTACCGCCGGCGAGAGCGCGGACGCGGCGCGCGCGATGGGCCATTCGGTGCTGCTGATCCGCCTGCGCGCCACCATGGCCGGCGGCTTCCTCGCCGGCATCGGCGGCTCCTTCCTGTCGCTGTTCTATCCGGGCAGCTGGAACGAGGGCTTGTCGTCGGGCCAGGGCATCACCGCGGTGGCGCTGGTGATCTTCGCGCGCTGGGACCCGATGCTGTGCCTGTGGGCCTCGCTCGCCTTCGGTGGCGCCGCGGCGCTGGGGCCTGCGCTGCAATCGGTCGGCATCACCTCCGGCTATCACCTCTTCAATGCCGCGCCCTACATCCTGACGCTGCTCATCATGATCATCACCTGCTCGCCGAAGCGCAACTTGAGCGGTGCGCCGGCTGAGCTTTCGATCACCCGCTAACGAACGAGGCTGCGACATGACTGCGCGCACCATCCGCTCCGAACCCTATGCCTGGCCCTACAATGGCGACCTGCGGCCGGAGAACACGGCGCTGATCGTGATCGACATGCAGACCGACTTCTGCGGCGTCGGCGGCTATGTCGACAAGATGGGCTATGATCTTTCCCTGACGCGGGCTCCCATCGAGCCGATCAGGAAGCTGCTCACGGTGATGCGTGCGCAGGGTTTTCACATCATCCACACCCGCGAGGGCCACCGCCCCGACCTCTCCGACCTGCCCGCCAACAAGCGCTGGCGCTCGCAGCAGATCGGCGCGGGCATCGGCGATCCCGGGCCGTGCGGCCGCATCCTGGTGCGCGGCGAGCCCGGCTGGGAGATCATTCCCGATCTCGCCCCCCTTCCCGGCGAAGTGATCATCGACAAGCCCGGCAAGGGTTCGTTCTGCGCCACGGATCTTGAATTGATCCTGCGCCTGCGCGGCATCGAGAACATCGTATTGACCGGCATCACCACCGATGTCTGCGTGCACACCACCATGCGCGAGGCCAACGATCGCGGCTTCGAATGCGTGCTGCTGTCGGACTGCTGCGGCGCTACGGACAAAGGCAACCACGACCACGCGCTGAAGATGATCAAGATGCAGGGCGGCGTGTTCGGCGCGGTCGCGACCTCGGCGGCGCTGATCGAGGCGCTGTCGTGAGCGCGGACCCGCCGATCGGGGTCGAAGCCATCGCGATGACGATGCGCTTCGGCGACTTCGCCGCGCTCGACGATGTCGAACTGAAGGTGCGACCGGGTTCGTTTCACGCCCTGCTCGGCGAGAACGGCGCCGGCAAATCGACCTTGGTCAAATGCATCATGGGCTACTATCGGCCGACCGAAGGGGCCGTGCTGATCGGCGGGCGGGAGCGCGCCGTTTCCAACCCGAAGGACGCGCACGCGCTCGGGCTCGGCATGGTCTATCAGCACTTCACTTTGGTGCCGGCGATGACGGTCGCCGAGAACCTGGTGCTGGCGCGAGATCACGTGCCTGCCGTGGTCGACTGGACCAAGGAGCGCGATGAGCTCGCCTTCTTCCTGTCGAAGATGCCGTTCCAGGTGCCGCTGAATGCGAAGGTCGCCGACATCTCCGCCGGCGAGCGGCAGAAATGCGAGATCCTGAAGCAGCTCTATCTGAAGCGACGCTTCCTGATCCTGGACGAGCCGACCTCGGTGCTGACGCCCGGCGAAGCCGACGAGGTGCTCGGCATGCTGCGCGACATGGTCAAGGCCGGCGATCTCACCGTGCTGATGATCACGCACAAATTCCGCGAGGTGATGGCCTTCGCCGACGAGGTCACCATCCTCCGCCGCGGCAGGCTCGCCGGCCGCGGCAAGGTCGGCGAGCTGACGCCGGACGACATGGCGCGGATGATGATCGGCGCCGAGCAGTTGACGGTGCAGCCGGCCCGCACCGGCGAGGCCGGCCCCATCAGGCTCGAGCTCGACAAGATTCTCGCGCGCGACGATGCCGGCGGAGTGGCGGTCAACGGGTTGTCACTCGCGGTGCGCGCCGGCGAGATCGTCGGCATCGCCGGCGTCTCCGGCAACGGCCAGCGGCAGCTGGTCGAAGTGCTGGCCGGCCAGCGCGAGGCGGACAGCGGCACGATCCGCGTCTCCGGCGAGACCTATCACGCAGCGCGCGAGGAGATGCGCCGGCACAAGATGTCGCTGTTGCCGGAGGAGCCGCTGAAGAACGCCTGTGTCGGCGGCATGAGCGTGGCCGACAACATCGCATTGCGCGAGTTCGATCGCGTGCCGTTTGCGCGCCGCAGCTGGTGGCTCAGCCGCACCGCATTCCGCGACAACGCCAAGCGGAAGATCGGGCGCTACAAGATCAAGACCCGCACGCCGGACACCCCGATCGCCGCGCTCTCCGGCGGCAATGTGCAGCGCGCGGTGCTGGCGCGCGAGCTCGGCCACGATGTCGAGGTGCTGATCGCCGCCAATCCCTGCTTCGGCCTCGACTTTGCGGCCGTGGCGCAGATCCATGCCGAGATCATGGCCGCGCGCAACCGCGGCGCCGCCGTGCTACTGGTCAGCGAAGACCTCGACGAGCTGCTCGAACTCTCCGATCGCCTTGTCGTGATGTTTCATGGCAGCCTGGTCTACGAGACCCGTGCCAGCAACGCCGACCTGACTGAAGTGGGCCGCCACATGGCGGGACACTGAACGGAGAGCGCCTGCCCAGCGGCCGTTACATCCCCCGCCTCTGCGTCGGCGCAGTCAGGGTTGCGAGGATACCCATCTGCGCGCTACAGGAATGCGCGGAATGTCTGGGCGATCAGATGCCTGGACGCGGGGGATCCGATGCGCGCTCTGATCATTCTGCTTTGCCTGTTGCCCGAGCTGGCACTTGCTTCCCCCGTCAAGACCGATCTGTTCGGTCATAGCATTGAGATCAAGACGATCCCGCCCGACGATGAGGAGGCGCTGTTCGTCGACGGCAAGCAGATGCTGGAAAACCAGATCATCAATCTCGAAGAAAACGGCCAGATCGGATCGACCTCCTTCGCGATCGGCAGCAGCAGTGGCGGCGGCAATATCTGCGACGCATCGCCCTTCGTGCTCCGGTTCACCGCCAACGCGCCCGTACAGATCGACGGCCCGCTCGACAGCTGCAACCCTGTCGCGCACAAGATCGAGAAGGATCACGTCACCTTCGAATCCCCTGCCTTGCCCACGGCAAAGGGCGCGCGCTGGATCTGGACCGCGAATGGCTTCGGTCCCGAGCAGCCTCTGACGTTCAAGCCGAGCCCGAACAAAGGCTGGGACGCGCTGCGGCGCGGCGCCATTCATCATCCTCTCGACCTGCTGGGCCATGCCGATCTCGCCCAGCAACTGCGAAAAGAGGTGTCGGATGCGCACTACGAGGCTTTCAAGCGGCTCGTGAGCGGGCCGGGCCACGCGCGGTATGACGGCGGTCTCTTCATCGGCGAAGCCTGCCAAGCCCACATGTGCGACGATACGGCAGTCCTGATCGTGATCGACCCCGCTGCCAAGCGCATCGCGGTCGCCATGAAGGATGAAGACAAACCGGTCCTGATCGTTCCTGGCGAAGGGGCGTGGCCCGCCGCAGCCAAGCCGGTCCTGCAGAGCTGGCGGCAGAGCTGGTCGCGATAGACCTTCGCGCCGATTGGGCAACAGGGTCCGCCGACGGTGGTTGCCGACGGCGGCTCGACCATCGATCGGACCAAAGATGCGAGCGGCAAAATCATGTCCGCGCCTCAAGTCGTAACCATGCTGCGACCAGCGGCATCGTGATCGCCGCATCGCGACCACGTTGACCTGGATCAGTTGCCGTCGGTCCGTCCGCTGTTACCCCGGTTCCAGCTTGATCAGACCGGGTAAGCAATATGAAGGCCTATTTCATCGGCAGCGGCATCGGCGCGCTCGCGGGCGCGGCATTCCTGATCCGCGACGGCGGCGTTGCGGGGCGCGACATCACCATCTTCGAGAAGCACCTGCCGTTCGGCGGCAGTCTGGATGGCACGGCGCTCCCCGACGGTTCCTATTCGTTGCGCGGCGGCCGCATGCTGACGACGGACCATTACGAATGCACCTGGGATCTGCTCTCGAGCATCCCGGGCGCAGGCGATCCGAGCCGGACGATCCGCGAGGAGACGATCGCCTTCAACGAGGTCCACGTCGCGCATTCGCAGGCGCGCCTGGTCGACAAGAACCGCCACAAGGTCGACGTCTCCACTATGGGCTTTTCGATGCAGGACCGGATCGAGCTCGTGCGACTGACCGAAGCCTCGGAGGACAAGCTCGGCAATTCCCGCATCACCGACTGGCTGTCGCCGCCATTCTTCACCACCAAGTTCTGGTACATGTGGCAGACCACCTTCGCCTTCCAGCCCTGGCACAGCGCGGTGGAGTTCAAGCGCTATCTGCACCGCTTCATGAGCGAGTTTCCGCGCATCGAAACCCTGGCCGGCGTCAAGCGCACCAGGTTCAATCAGTACGATGCGATCGTGAAGCCGCTGACCAATTGGCTGCAGGGCCACGGCGTCAATCTGGTCGGTGGCGCCGATGTGACGGACATGGCGATCGCGACCGAGCACGGCAAGCACGTCGTCAAACAGTTGACGCTCGACGACGCCGGCAAGATCAGCACGATCGATGTTGCCGACGGCGATCTGGTGTTTTTCCAGAACGGCTCGATGACGGATGCGACCAGCCTCGGCACGCAGGACACGCCGCCACCGCGGCTGACCAAACGGGACAGCCAAGGCTGGGCGTTGTGGGAAAAGATCGCATCGGGGCGTCCCGACTTCGGCAATCCCGCCGCGTTCAACGCATCGATCCCTGAATCCTGCTGGGAATCCTTCACCGTCACCTGCCGGAATTCTCGGTTCTTCGACGCCATGCAAGCCTTCAGCGGCAATGAGGCCGGCACCGGCGGGCTTGTCACCTTCACCGATTCCAACTGGCTGATGTCGATCGTGCTCTATCATCAGCCGCACTTCCTCAACCAGCCGAAAGACGTCCAGGTGTTCTGGGGCTATGCGCTGCACCCAGAGCGCATCGGCAATTTCGTCGCCAAGGCGATGTCCGATTGCGGCGGCGCCGACATTCTCAAGGAGCTGTGCGGCCATCTCAACTTCGACGTCTCGGTGTTCGAGAATGCGACCTGCGTGCCCTGCCGCCTGCCCTACATCACCAGCATGTTCATGCCGCGTCACAAGAGCGACCGACCACTGCCGGTCCCGGCGAATTCGAAGAACCTCGCCTTCGTCAGCCAGTTCGTCGAGATCCCCGATGACGTGGTGTTCACGGTGGAATACTCGGTGCGCGCGGCGCAGATCGCGGTCTATCAGTTGCTCGGCATCGGCCGTGCGATTCCGCCGATCACGCGGCACGACAAATCCTTGCGCGTGCTGATCGAGACGGTGGAGAAAGCATTCGCCTGAAGGGCGCAAGTTCCATCGCCCCGATTGGGCCGCGCCTTCTCCTCATTTACAACGAAAGTCAGTCAAGAGAGCGCCAGAGTTGCGATCCCCCCTTGCGCGGGGCAGCAACTCCGGGAGATTTCCCTTGAAGAAACTCACTTTGGTTGCGACCGGCTTGCTCGGCGCGATGGGGTCTGCACAAGCCGAGTCAGGCCTTGCGTCCTACTATGGAGGGCGTGGTCATCACGGCGAGATGACCTGCGCGCATCGGACGCGGCCGATGGGCAGCATGATCACCGTCTCGCATAATGGTCGCTCGATTCAATGCCGCGTGAACGATCGTGGGCCGTTCGTGCGCGGGCGCGTGATCGATCTCTCGGTCAGCGCGGCACGCGCGCTTGGGATGATGAATGCCGGCGTCGCGCGGGTTTCGCTGCAGTGAATTCAGTATCCGAGCAGCGCCAATCCGACCCAGCTCACGGCGAACAGCGATACCACCGATGTTGCCGCAGCAACGACAGACAGTGAAATCTTCAAAGCCTTGAGGACCATACGCGCCTCCTCAACAATAGCGCCAGCATCGGGATCAACCCGGCGCCGACCTGAAATGTCCTGGAAAATCGGCTCATTGGCGAGCCAAACTCTCCATTGGTGCGCGTGGGATCGAAAAGGTTCAATGCCGGCGTGCGGCTCCGTCCGATCCCATGCGCCCGATGCAAACACCGTTTAGGGGTCAACGGTTCCCTGCATTCGAAAGCGGCCCACATTTTTTTGGCGACGAACGCGATCACGCGCTCGACGGCGCGAACGCGCATCACGGCGGCCGTCGCATTCATGCGCACGGATTGCCGCAGCCCAGAGTGATCACCCGATTTGAGCAGACGTGCTGCTCAGTTCAGCGGCAGCCCGCGGTCGTGGCCAGCCTACGGATCGACCGCGGTCACGATCCAGAACGAGGCTGGCACCAGCACCGTCTCGCCCCTGGCGTAACGCGACAGCGCCGCCTTGACGGCGGTGGCCGCCGCCGCAACAGCCTCGGTCCGCTGGCCCGCAACAGCGCGGCACGCCGGACCGATCGCAAGCGCGGTCGACGCGGCGCCCTCGAGGCCGCCGTCTGCGCCCATATCGAGCGGAAGCTCGCAATGTTCGAAGCGGATCCGGCGCAGGCCGACTTCGCCCAGCACATGCTCGACCCAGTCGCGCGAGGCGAAGGCGAAATCGTCCGGCGCATGCGGCGCGAGGCCGGTCAGCTTCGGCACGTGGTCGTAAACCGCCTGCAGCGGCTCCAGTGCCCACGGGTTGTCGTGCAGCTCGCCCCAGCAGGCAAAGGCGATGCGGCCCTCGGAGCGCAACGCGGTGTGGATATTGAGGAAGGCGCGGACCGGATCGGCGAAATACATCGTGCCGAGGCGTGAGATGACGAGATCGGCGCTCGCGGCCGTGAAGTGATGCACCATCGCATCGCCCTGCATGAAGGTGACGGGGGCATCGGCCGGCGCGAGATCGTTGGCGCGCACCAGCATCGGCGCAGACACGTCGACGCCCACGACCTGGCCACCAGCACCGACCTTGTCGGCCACCGCGATCATGGTGGCGCCACAGCCGCAGCCGATGTCCACCACGCGCTCGCCGGGCTGGATCTCGGCGCGCGCGATCAAGCGCTCCTGGATCGGCGTCAGCATATGGTCCAGCGCGGCCTGCCGCTCGACCCAGCGCTGTCCGCCCACGCCATTCCAGAACGCAATCTGCTCGGCGTTCTCAAAATGGCCGAAAGAAATATCGGGGGCGGTATCCATGGCTGCGATCCAAATTCCGGTTTCATTCTCAGCATCGTGCTGATGAATCTCTTTCCGGTTCCAAAACGACGTTCTCAAATTCCATCAGTGCTCTGCGGTCTTCAGCTGCCCTGCGTCAAGCTCGGAGCGGCCCGGGCGACCCCGCCCGCCGTCCGGCCACGGCGCGAAATGTTGCCCGACGGCTACAGCCCCGCGGCTGCCATTTTCGATGGGTATCAGCGCATTGCCATTCATTTCAATTCATGTCATTCGGCGCAGGTGATACACCTAAGATAAGCTATGAACACGATAACAATCTGAAGGTGTTCTTGAGGTATGTCGCTGCGATTCCGGGCTGACATCGATTATCTGCGCGCGGTCGCAGTCATTTCGGTTATCGGCTTTCATTACGGCATCCCTGGTTTCCAGGGCGGCTTCGTCGGCGTGGATATCTTCTTCGTCATTTCCGGCCACCTGATCACCCGCCTGATCTGGGCGGGAATTCATGCCGGCAATTTCTCGTTCTGGGAGTTCTACGACCGCCGCGCACGCCGGCTGCTCCCGGCGCTGTACGTCATGGTTCTCGGCACCGGCATCGGGGCCTGGTTCCTGGCGGCGCCCGACGATTACCGCATGTTCTTCGAGAGCGCGGTGTCGACCGTCCTGTTCTCCTCGAACATCTTCTTCTGGCTCCAGGCCGGCTATTTCGATCTTCCATCCGTCGGCAAGGTCCTGATCCATACCTGGTCGTTGGCGGTCGAAGAGCAGTTCTATTTCTTGTTTCCACTCCTCACCGTGCTGTGGAGCAAGCGCTTTCGGGATCCCACCACGCGGCTGTCGCTGATCCTGCTGCTCGCCGGCACGGTCGCCCTCTGTATCGCCGACGAACTCCTGATCAAGAACTCCGCCCCAGCGGCCTTCTATCTCTCGCCGTTGCGCGGCTGGGAATTCCTGATCGGCGGCTTCTCGTTCCTGCTCGAGCGCTGGTCGCCCGCCGATGTCCGATGGCGTCTGGCCATGGCAATTGCGGGCGCGCTCCTGATGTTGGCACCGGTCGTGCTGTTCACAGGCGCGACCAGATTTCCCGGCTTCCAGGCGCTCATTCCTTGCCTGGGCGCGGCGTCGTTCATCATGGCCTTCAACCGGGAGGACGGCCGTCCGATTCCGCTGCCGTTCAGACGCACGGGCCTTTTCCTGGGCAGGATCTCCTATTCACTGTATCTGTGGCATTGGCCGGTGTTCGTCCTCGGCACCGTCGCCATGCCCATCACATGGGCGGGCTCGCCGACGGCGATCACGGGACTACTCGCCTGCTCCTTCGCCCTCGCCTACCTGTCCTACCGGCTGGTGGAAACGCCGGCGCGAGGCCGCACCGCGTGGCTTGGCATCAGGACTTCGGGCCTGATTGCGACTGCCGCGACGATTCTGTTGGCGATCGGCGCCGCCGGCATCCTACAGCGCGGCTTTCCGGATCGCTTCCCGCAAACAGCCCAGCGCATGTTGCGCTACACTGCGGCGACGATGGCTCCACTCTACGGCGCCCCCAACTGCTTTCTCGAACCGGACGAGCCGTTCGCACACTATCGGCGGAGCGAGTGCCTGACGCCGGCGAGCAACAAGATCAACATCCTCCTCTTCGGCGACAGCACCGCGGCACACTACGTCCCGTCCCTGCGCAATCGTCTCGATCCGAACCGTTACCATCTGCTGCAGCTCACCTCCGGCAATTGCTCGCCGTTCGTCGACCTGCATCACGACACGTCGCGGAACTGCGATGAGCTCAACGCGACGTTCCGTCGTGTGCTGCGTGACCATGGCATCGCGGCCGTGATCCTGTCCGCCCATTGGCGCAACTACATCGACCTGTACGGATCTTCCGACACCAGCAAGTTCGACGCATATCTCGAGGCTACCCTGTCAGCCACTGAGAATGCCGGCATTCCCGTCCTGATGTTTGGCCCGTCCATCGAATTTCCGGGACCGCTGGCCGCAAACCTGGTGCGCTACGAGCTGACACATCTGCCGACGGGTGAGATGCTGAAAGTGACACCGGCGAGCTTTACCGCGGACACGCATGTCGCCGCGCTCGCGGGTCGCCATCGCAATGTGCAATTCGTTTCGGTGCTGGCCGCGGTCTGCCAGGGTCACACATGCCCGCTGACGGTCGATCCCGAAACCACGCTGGTATGGGACACGATTCATCTGACGCCGGAGGGCTCCCGCCACGTCGTGCAGCGGCTGGCCCCGGCGCTGGACGGCTTTCTTGACCGACTTCACCCGGCTCCTGAACTGGTCCAGCAGACCGGCGCACCGCTGGGCCCGATCGGGCCGGTGCTCCGCTGACCGCCCCCGCCATCCTGCGTCTTCGGCTGGTCAGCCTGGAGCAAGGCCGCGTCGTGCGCGCTCAGAGCGCGGCCGGTCAAGATGGTTCGGGCCGTCCACACGGGCAAGAGAAAGGCCGGCCCCTTGGCCGGGGCTATCGCATATGCCCAAACTCGGCCCGGGGCCTCATGGTTCGAGACGCGCCGCATGCGGCGCTCCTCACCATGAGGGTCTGCCATCTTGCCGCGAACAAGCCCCCGTCTTGAAGAACTCGCCGGAGGCAAGCGTCTCGAAGGACGGCCGCAGGAGAGATCGTCGATCGCACTTTCCGATATACGATGGCCCGTTCTGAGGGAAAGCCAAACGCGGACAGCTGAGGTAATTAGTCCGGCAACAAGCCGCGTCGTGCTATCTGTCGAGACGGCAAGCCGAGCGCGGTTCGGTCTCCAAATGCGTCGGCGGAGTCGTCCACTACATCATCGCGTAGGCGCGACGGAAGGCGACCGCACCTGCCAGAGACCGCGGACGAGTCCGCACGGCGTGACCGTCATTGCCGCTGCGCACGACCCACTGTCCGTTCTCCTGACCGACAATCTGCCCGACGTGATGACGCCAGACGACGATGGCCCCCACCGACGGACCGCCTGCATTGACGCCATAGCGGGCCCAGGAGATGGCACGGTTGTACTGCGGCCCCGGATCCTGGCCCACCTGCGTTCGCATGTACCAGCCGCACCAGGCAGCAGGCCGCCCCATTGCGGAATGTGCATAGTGCCTATGACCGTGAGCATAGTGCCGGTGATGATGACGATGAGTTCTGGCTTCTGCGCTTGATGCAAATACGCAAAGCATTGCCGTAGCAGCGACGAGTTTACGCATACGAATGTCCTTCGTGCTGTTGAATGGAACGACCGCAACAAGCGATCAGCAATGGAGCCGCTCAAAGGACGATGGGACGTCTGCGGCTAAGCGCGCGGAATTGATCCGGCTGTTCGGGCTTTAAGAAAGCGCAGATGGCCAAAATATGGCAGCCATCATGCATAGGTTAATGCTTGAGATCGTAATTCCGGACGTCAAATGTTTATTTAAGCGCGAACCAACAACTAATTACAACCATTCAAAGAACAAATACTGCTCGTCGCAATCATGTTCCGAACTCATTAGTTTAGCGACTATAGATCCCACTCGCTCTGTCGCCCATCCGTGAGAGACGTTGAATCAAGTCAACGGCCGACAGTCACGCCGGACGGAAGGACCAGAGCGACTCCAGGCTACGATCAGCTCCCATGCTACAGACAGAATGATAGGGCCGATGAAGAGCCCAACAATTCCATGCGCAAGCGTACCTCCGATCACACCGATCAGAATAACGAGGGTCGGCGTCGTCAGGCCTCGTCCCATCACCAGCGGCTTCAAAATATTGTCGAGAATGCCTACGAGGCCGAGGAATAACGTCAGCGGGACTGCGGTGGTTAAGTCCTTGTCAGTCCAGATCCAGACAATGGCTGGCAGCATGATGATCGCAGCGCCGATCTGCACGATAGAGAGCAGCAGCACGAGCAATGCCAAAAGGCCGGCGATGGGAATACCGGCCAGTTTGAACCCGACGCCAGCCAGAAACGCCTGAATGACCGCTATGCCAATCACACCTTGAGCTACTGCGCGGATGGTCGCACCTGCCAGGTCCACGAAGTGCTCGCTCTGCTCGGGTACGACCTGCGACAGGAAGGCTCTCCCACCAGCCGCGAGCTGCGGCCCAAAGGGAAAAATCAACCCGGCCGCCGCGACCGACAGCAGAAACTTGACGGCGCCGACGCCCGCATCGCCGACAAGACTCAGAAGCGTGCCGGCGAACGGCTTCATATACGGCGTGATCTGAGGCAGAACCGAGCGGAGATTGGTCGAAGCCTGATCCCAGAAATCGTAGAGCTGCGTTCCGACCAGAGGCCAGTTCTTGATCGCGTGCGGAGGCGACGGAATGGCCAGATCGCCCGCGCTGACCCGTTGGGCAAAGTCCTTGATGCCCTCCATGGCGCCGAACCCGAGCCAGGCCACCGGTCCGATTACGATGGCGAGATTGATCGCCGTGAGGATTCCCGCTGCAAGCTTTGGTCGGCCACCAAGGGACTTGGACAGCAAAATGAAGAGCGGGTTGAAGGCAACCGCAAGCACGACCGCCCACGCCAGAATCGTCACGAACGGACGGATCAGGACAAAGGTCCAGACGATCAAAAGGGCAAGCAATCCAAGCCGGATTACAAGCTGGATGGTATCGTCTGACGTGAAAAGCTGACGCATCCTCCTCACGACCCGCCATCTCCACGGTCTGGTTTCAGCCAGATGTTGATGCTGACCAGAATAACCCAGAACGGAAAGACCCCCGGGCTCCGGTCTATGTAGTAGCTGCCCAACCAGGAGAATTGCAGCGACTGCATATCCGCCGTAAGCGAGCCATCGGGGCGTAGGCCTCGTCGCGCCCACCTTTTCCGGATGTCAGCCTCTACGGAAAGATGCGCAACTTGCTTGATCTTGATCAATGGTCTGAACGACAGGCCATGGATCGATGGCATCCGTTCTCAACGAAGGGAGGTCTGCATGAAGCGTAACATGCTCAACAAGGTGCTCGTGACGACCGCCGTGGTCGGCTTGGGGATTTTCGGCTCGCTGGACTGGTCGTCCGAAGGACCCTCGCTGTCCTTAGGCAAGGCGGAAGCACGGGTCGGCCGGCCAGCCACGCCTGCGTCTGTCGCGGGCGTAGCGCGCCGCACCACGAGGCGCACGGTCAGGCGCGGCGCGGCCGTTGGTGCTGCAGCCGCAGCGGGCACGGCGTGCGTGCGCGTGCTGGTCAATGGAGCCTATGTCTGCCGCTGACCCGTCGTTGCATTTCAGCCGCAAACGCCAACCTGCGGATGTCCGTCCGCGGGTTGGCTCAAGCTGACGTCGTGACGTCTTGGCACGACAACTCGCTCACGCGGTGAACCCGAACATGAATTCCTCAATTCCTCGCCTCTCGGAAGGATCAAGCAGCGACGCGCAACGTCCCGGCTGGATGAGTTTCGCGGGATATTCAGAATCGTGCGCACGAGCGCGCTGAACATTCCGCAATGGCTTGGAGCTCGGCAGCCAATGGCACGAGAACACGCCTCGACCATTCCGGTGGCTGCTCCGGCGGAATGGGCAACGATGTGGAGGCTTTTTTGCAGCGTTCTGTTCGCTTTTCGTCTCGCGCGGTAACGGCGCCGAAAACCGAAAAAGCATTTCCCATGGACACCGTCGCCAGCGCACTGCGGCGCATCATCGGCGACAAGCCGGCGACAGTGCAGCCCGACCTGAAGCTTGTCGGCTGAAACATTCATCGCCTGCCGGAGGCCGGTGTTCTGCAGGATGCGATCCGGCGTTGTGCCACCGCGGTGCGCGAGAGCCGATCAAACGACTGGTTTGTTCTGGCCCGCACCGGCTTGGAAGCGGCTGTCAGATCTGCCGATGATCTGAGGGAGCTGTTCGATAGCGCCACGCCGTGCCAGTTCAGAGCTGGTGATGTCCGCTTTGCCCCAGAACGCGAAAATCAGAGCCGCGCACCGGCATGTCCGTGAAGGGCTATGACCGCGCATTCGGGACGGTCAACGGGGCAAGAGCTATACGATGAGCCAATTTGACTGTCTTCCATTGATCTTGCCGGTTAATGCCTAAATCCGGCGGATGGAATTGGCGCAGCTAGAGATGGTTGATAGTTGCGCGGAAAGACTATTTCTGAACGTGGCTGAGATACTATTGGCGCCAGCGCCGGGGTCCTAGCCAGCTCCCGAGCCTCTCTAGCTAAGTCTCGCGTACGTTGCGCAATGTCCCTTTGAAATCGAGCGTGCTCGTCTAGGCGCGTGCTGGTCTCTAACTGGCGTAGGGCAGCATCATTCATGCCGTGTTCGCGCAGAGACCTTGCAGTTTCCATTGCGCGATGCGCTTCCCTCATGGCTTCTTCGCTGAACTTGCGGGCCTCGGCAGACACGCGGTCCGCTTCCCATGCCGTATTAAACCATTCTGTTCTGGTGGGCGGCCTATCTCGCTCGGGGGCAAAGGACGGGACTATTGGCTCAAGCGGCGATGGTTGCGCGCCGCCACCCCGCAATTTTGATCGGCTTTGAATAATTCGAGCAATTCCCGCTGCCTCATCTGCTTCCAAGACCCCCAACTGAGTCCAACTTCGGTCAGAATGCTGCTCAGCTTGCTGCAGTTGCTGTAGAACCCACTCTCCGCTTTGCTCAGCCCAAATCGCGAACTGCTGTGCTTGCTGCGCCGTAATCTGCTGTTGCAACAAGTCTTGCTGTTGCTGCAGCAGCAAGGGAGTCATTATGTCAGGCAGCGGAACGGGCATGATTTGCATTGGCGGCAGCATCAGAGGAAGCGCTGGCACGTCAAATGGCTGCGCTGACGCGGGAGACCCCGTCCCGTGGAGCAGGAGGCCGGTCACGATTCCAGATATGAGGTAGCGCACCGCTTTGGCATACCTGGTCATGCCACCTCCTAATGTTGGATGAGGCGCAGCCAATATCTGTGACATCTGCCGCTAGCGGGCTTGATCTGGATCAACCTGGATGGTGAGGGCGCGCCACACTCACCCCGACAGCCGGCGAGCATCTTAATGCAGTCGGGGTTGGTAGGCCTCATTTGCTGCCAATCCCCACGACCTGAGGTCTGCTTTAAGCTCGATTGCGGGCTTGGCTGTGGCATGACGTTCGCCGAAGCGAGCTAGCAGATCGATCATCTGCCGGGACAATTGCTGCTCTCAGACCGCAAATACGGCGGAATAAATGTGCCAAAGATGGCCGAGGAGGATGGACCAGAGGCCGAGCAACTGCTTGCCAAGCCTGCGAGAGGCCGAGGTGCTGCTACCGGCGGCGTGAGGAGGGCCCAGGCCATGACTGAGACCGAAGACAAGGTGCGCAAGATGCTGAACATCGAGCAGGTGCTACAGCTCGTGCCGGTCAGCCGCAGCACCCTGCTCAGGATGGTCTCCAAAGGACAGTTCCCGCTGAGCCACAACATCAGCCCGAACCGCTGCGCTTGGTACGAGCACGAGGTCCTGGCTTGGCAAGCCAATCTGACGGTCAACGATCGCGTGAGCCGGGCCTCAAGGCGCCGGGCGTGACACTAAGGACAGAGTAAGGACAGAGCCAATTTTGCCTCTAAAATGTTCTTCAGCAAAAACGCCTCAGAAATGAAAAAAGCCCTGCATTTGCAGGGCTTTATGTTTGGTCGGAGCGGCGGGATTCGAACCCACGACCCCTAGTCCCCCAGACTAGTGCGCTAACCGGGCTGCGCCACGCTCCGATGCCCCTCCTCTAACCGTGATCCGGCCGCGGCGCAAGGCATGGACTCGCACGTTCCACGGCCGGCGAGCAAAGCTCGCTGGGAATAGCGTTCCTGGCGAACCTGGCCCTCGGTGCGAACAATAAGGCAAGGCCGGAGCGGCGAACCCAAACCCGCCGCACCGGCCTCACTCCGCCTCATCGCCGTCACGAACCGAACCGAACCGGCGGCCAAGGAGCCGCCGCCCCCGCCCCGGTTTCAGAAGCGATAATTCACCCCGACCGTGACGGTGTGGATCTGATCCCTCAGATTCATGCCGGAGACGGTCACGTCCCTGGCGACGTCAACCAGCGTCATGGTGTGCCGGCCGAAGTCGTAATAGTTGTATTCTAGGTTCACCGACCAATGCGGCGCGAATAGCCACTCCGCGCCGGCGCCGACGGTCCAACCGGTGCGCGTGCTGGTCGCCGTCGGGGCGACAGCGGGACCTCCGGGGATCGTGAACGCATCGACGACCTTTTCCCGGGTCCAGGCCGCGCCGCCCCGCCCATAGATCAGCCAGCCCGGCGCAAAGCTGTAACCGAGCCGAGCCGTGGCCGAGGCCAGGAAGTCATTGCTGAGGCTGAACTGCGCCGGCACCGTCACGCCGGTCGCGAAATTCGTGACCGAGGCAGCCTGTGTGCTCTTCAGGCTGGACCAGGCGGCCCGCCCCTCGGCGCCAATGACCCAATTGGGCGCAAACTGGTAATCGCAGCCGACCTGGCCGCCGCCCACGAAGCCGGTCGAGCTGAAGCTATTGGCCTGACCAAATACGTTGGTGGTGCGGTCCTGGCTCACGGCGGCTCCGAGGTGTCCGCCGACATAGCAGCCGGTCCAGGAGAAGGCCTCGACCGGCGGGGGCAACCGTGGCGCCTTTACTGCCAGGTCGGCAGCGAAGGCGGATGACGTTGCAGAGATCGCCGCCAGCACGGCGACAGAGAGGAAGCTACGCATAACCAAAACTCATCCCTCACAGAAACATTGTGCAAACCAAGTAGCACTTGGTCGCCACGATTTCTGTATCGGGCCCGCAACATGCGCGTTGAGGTTGTTGTTCCCACGGTAGCGGCTTGGCGGCCGAAAGATGATCGGTCACGCTCTCAGTGTGGCATAGCGTGGCAATTGCGGCACAGCTCGGCGACGGCCGGTCCGATTCCGGCTAGCCGTCCTTCATCGCGCGGTCGAGCAGTTGGCGGCAATCGACCAGCTCTTTCAAGACGCCCTCGAGCCGCTCGCGGTCCTCGGCCTTGATGCCGGCACGGGCCGGCGGTCCGACCCGGAAGGTGTCGAGAATATCGTCGTCGGTCTCGACGAAGCGGAAATCGATGCCCTCGTCCTCGGAGGCTTCCTGCTCCTCGTCCTCAGCGGTTTCGACCTCCAGCTCCTCCTCGGGATGGTCGGTCTCCATCAGCGCCTGGCCGAGCGTCTCCTCGATCGCCCCGAACGAGACCGCCGCGGATGCGTCCGCCAGTCCCTGTACGGATTTGACGCCGTGCTCCTTCAGGATCCGCTGCACGCCGCGGATGGTGTAGCCCTCGCCGTAGAGCAGCCGGCGGATGCCCTTGAGCAGATCGACATCGTCGGGCCGGTAATAGCGGCGGCCGCCGCTCCGCTTCATCGGCTTGATCTGAGCGAACCGGGTCTCCCAAAACCGCAGCACGTGCTGCGGAATGTCGAGTTCCTGGGCGACCTCGCTGATCGTTCGAAAAGCATCCGGCGCCTTGTCCAAATGCCCGTTCCCCTTCGATCGTGCTGACAAGAAATTACGCTGGTTCGAACTATGACTCAGATTCGGCTGATTCGGACCGGTTCCATGGCCCGAGATCGCAACTTTGCCGCGTGGGCGCCGACGGCTATTCCGTCTCGGCGCCGACCTGGTCCGGCTGCGCCTCGCCGTTCATCTTGCCGGCCCCATGGCCGTTGATGCGCTGCTTGAGGATCGCCGACGGCTTGAACACCATCACCCGGCGCGGCGAGATCGGCACCTCGGTTCCGGTCTTGGGATTGCGCCCGATGCGCTGCCCCTTTTTGCGTACCATGAAGGAGCCGAACGACGACAGTTTCACCGTCTCGCCCCGCTCCAGACAATCGGTGATCTCTTTCAGCACCAGTTCGACGAACGCCGAGGACTCCGTCCGCGACAACCCGACCTTCTGATAAACTGCCTCGCAGAGATCAACGCGTGTGACCGTCTTTCCTGTGCCCACCATCGCCCGCCCCACCTCTCGGCGAATAATTTTGCCACGAAATTAAGAGGTTAAGGGGCAATGGTCAACAGCAGCGTGACCCCGGCCGATGCGAAAAAGCAGGATTCCGGCCGGCGTTAAGGGAGCGTTCAGCCTACCAGCGCAGCAGCGCCGAGCCCCAGGTGAAGCCACCGCCCATCGCTTCCAGCAGCACCAGATCGCCGCGTTTGATCCGGCCGTCCTTCACCGCAACGTCGAGCGCCAGCGGAATCGAAGCGGCCGAGGTATTGCCGTGCCGGTCCACCGTCAGCACCACTTTCTCCGGGGCGATATGCAGCTTGTGCGCAGAGGCATCGATGATTCGCTTGTTGGCCTGATGTGGCACGAACCATGTGACGTCCTCGGCGGTGACGCCGGTCGCATTGAAGGCATCGACGATGACGTCGGTGATCATGCCGACCGCGTGCTTGAACACCTCCCGCCCCTCCATCCGGAGATGGCCGACAGTCTGCGTCGAAGACGGACCGCCGTCGACATAGAGCTTCGATTTGTGGCGGCCATCGGAGCGCAGATGCGTGGTCAGCACGCCACGGTCGGCGGAGGTGCCCGGCTGGTCCTGCGCCTCCAGCACCAAGGCGCCGGCGCCATCGCCGAATAGCACGCAGGTACCGCGATCGTTCCAGTCGAGAATGCGCGAGAAGGTCTCGGCGCCGATCACCAGCGCGCGCTTGTAAGCGCCGGTGCGCAGGAAGTTGTCGGCGGTGGCGAGCGCAAACACGAAACCGGAGCAGACCGCCTGCAGGTCGAACGCCGCACCATGCGTGATGCCGAGCCCGTTCTGAACCGCGACCGCGGTCGCCGGAAAGGTATTATCCGGCGTCGAAGTCGCAAGCACGATCAGCTCGATCGACTGCGGGTCGATATCGGCGGAGCGAAGCGCGGCGCGCGCCGCATTGATCGCGAGATGCGAGGTGAACTCGCCGTCGGCGGCGATATGGCGCTGATGAATCCCGGTACGCTGAACGATCCACTCGTCGGAGGTATCGATGCGGCTTGCCAGTTCGGCATTGGTCACGATGCGCTGCGGCAGGTATGAACCACAGCCGAGCACCACCGAACGTTTGATCACGAGACAGGCTCCTGGTCGGTCGGTACGGAGGCCAACGCACCGCCGTCGCGATTGAGTGTTTGATTGATCTTGGTCAGGAGATCGTAGCGGGCCATCTCATAGCCAACATTGACCGCAGAGGCAAAGCCCTCGGCATCGGTTCCGCCATGGCTCTTGACCACGATGCCGTTGAGGCCAAGCAGCACGCTGCCGTTGGACTTGCCCGGATCCAATCGATTGCGCAGCGCGCGGAATGCGCTGCGCGCGAGCAGATAGCCGATCCGCGCCCGCCACGTGCGCTCGATCTCGCTGCGCAGATATTGCGTGATCTGGCGCGCGGTTCCTTCCGCGGCCTTGAGCGCGATGTTACCGCTGAAACCTTCGGTCACGACCACATCGGCGGCGCCCTTGCCGATGCCGTCCCCCTCGACGAAGCCGATATAATCGAGCTGCGGCAGATTCATCGCGCGGAGCAACTCCGCCGCCTCGCGGATCTCCTCGTGTCCCTTCATCTCCTCGACGCCGATATTGAGGAGACCGACGCTCGGGCGCGGATTGTTGAACAGCACGCTCGCCATTGCCGCGCCCATCGCCGCGAGTCCCACAAGGTGGCGGGCGTCGCCGCCGATGGTGGCGCCGAGATCGAGCACCACGGATTGGCCGCGCATGGTCGGCCAGATCGCCGCCAGCGCCGGCCGATCGATGCCGGTCAGCGTGCGCAGGCAGAACCGCGCCATCGCCACCAGCGCGCCGGTGTTGCCGGCGGAGACCGCAACATCGGCCTCGCCCTTTTTCACGGCCTCGATCGCAAGCCACATCGACGATGTCTTGCGGCCACGTCGCAGCGCCTGGCTCGGCTTGGCATCATTGCTGACGGCGACGTCGGTGTGGATCACGCGCGAGGCCGCCTTCAGGGCGGGGTGCCGGTCGAGCTCAGGGACGATCTTGGCGCTGTCGCCGAACAGCAGGAACTGCGTGTCGGGACGGCGGGCCAGCGACATCGCCGCACCGGGAATCACGACAGCCGCGCCGACGTCCCCGCCCATGGCGTCCAGCGCGATTCGAACCTTTTGCGGCATGACGTCCCGGAAACCTGATCTCTTAAGCGAGCCTCGTGAAGGAACACCCCGGCACGTGGAGAGGCCCGCACCCATCCGGGTGCGACAAGGTCACCCGGCCCGGCCGGACAATAGCGTCTCCGGATGCCGAAACAACCTCTTGACCTCACGCGATTTTCTGCCCGCCGGTAGCCACGGGCACAAGCTCACAGCCGATTCCCTCAACTGTTCCAATGCATTATGGCCGCTTTACGAGGATTGGTGCCAAAGCCTCCGCGCAACTGTCTTGTGCGCAAAACAATGTCACTTGTCGTTCGCCTTGCCCGTGGGCTTGTTGGGGCGGGCTTTGCCTTCGCTCGCCCCGCCGACCGGGTTGAGCGCTTTCAGCGCCGCGAAAGGATGATCTTCGGGATTTGCGGCGGTGACAGCCTGCTCGAACACGGCGCCCGGCTTGCGCGGATAGGGATCGATGCCGAGAAGCAGGGCGTCGGTCGCCAGGCGTGCGAGGTCGATCTGGCCGTTCAGAATCGGCTCCGGCGGGTCGGGCACTTCGGCATCGCTCTCGCCATTGTCGTCCACGAGGTCGGCCAACTGCGGAATCTGCTCCGGTGGCGCGAACATCTGGTCGATGGGCTCATCGATCTCGCTCTCGATCGGATCCAGCGTCACCACGCAGATCTGCCCGACGCGCGCGCGGACCCTGCCCTCGACATGGACCTTGCCATCGCGCTTCAAGAAGACGTCGAAGGAGGCGTGAGCCGAGATCACCTCGGGCAGGTCGGCGATTTCGGCCATGGCGGCACGGGCGGCCGGATCGGCCTCGATCTCGCGATGCAGTCCGGCTTCCGGAATCTGGGCCACGATCACCGGGGGCGCGCGCCATGGCTCCCGCGGAGCGGGTTTCGGGGCGTCTCTGTCTGCTCTGCTCATCCAGCTCAATCCTGCTCCAGCGGCGCGGGGAAGGTCCAAGCGGCCCGCAACAGCGCCGTGTCGTCAAGCGCCGCGAGGCTTGCCGCCACCTTGCTCGCATAGACCGCAAGGCGCTGCGCGCTTTCGGGGTGCTTCCCATTCAAGATATTCTTCTGCAAGGCGTCCGCCAGACGCGGCTCGCCATCCTGCCAAGCGAGGTCGTAAGCCGCGGTGCGGCCATAGAACGCCTCGCCAAAGGTGCGCATGCGCCGGGGCACGGCGAGGTCCCCCACTCCCATTTCGCGCAGATTCGCGTCCATATCGTCGCAGAAATGGTCGAACAGAGCCTGCGACAGCTCCGTTCCGCCGCTGGCCGTGCGCAGCCGCAGCAAGACCAGCCAGAGGTGGAGGATCAAGAGATCGAACCGGCCATCCACCGTATCAGGCACACCCAAGTGTTTATAAAACAAGGGTTCTCGGGCCTGCGCCACGATCATGCCATAGATCGGCTCAATGGTCGCCCGCGGGGACAGCCGAGATTTCCTGACATGGTTGAACGGCCAAAACATCGACGGTTCCGCTCCTTGCCCCCTGCTTGCGGAGGCATGTTGCAATCGGCGGGCTTGCCCGGTACGTCAACCCCCGGCCCGACGCAAGGGGACGGGATCCGTTCTTGAAAAGATGACCCAGACAATGCGAATGACTGCCCGCACGTTCTCTCGCGGCCTGAGTGCCCGTTTGCGTATCGCAGGCGCCGTGGCGCTCACCTGCCTCGTGCTCGGTGCCTGCACCGGCGAACAGTTCCAGAAGGGCTACATCCTGCCACCGGGCGCGCTCGAGCAGATCCCGATCGGGGCGAGCCAGGACCAGGTGCTGATCGTGATGGGGACGCCGTCGACCGTCGCGACCCTCGACGGCGAGGTCTTCTATTACATCTCGCAGCGCGCCGAGCGTCCGGTCGCCTTCATGAATCAGAAGGTCGTCGACCAGCGGGTGATCGCAGTCTATTTCGACAAGAACCGTCAGGTGCGACGGCTCGCCAATTACGGCCTGAAGGACGGCAAGATCTTCGACTTCATCAGCCGCACCACGCCGACCTCGGGCCAGGAGCTCAGCTACCTGACGCCGCTGTTCAAGCTGCTCAGCTTCAACTGACGGCGAAGCCGGAGTCTCGAGATTATCGATCGAGATGCCGGTTCGCGCGCACCGGCAGGACAGCGAAGACATCAAAAACCCCGCGGCTCACACCGCGGGGTTTGTCATTCAGGAGGCGCCCGCCGACCTCAGTGTGCCAGGATCGCGAGCAGCAGCAGCGCGACGATGTTGGTGATCTTGATCATCGGGTTCACCGCGGGCCCGGCCGTGTCCTTGTAGGGGTCGCCAACGGTGTCGCCCGTCACCGCCGCCTTGTGGGCGTCGGAGCCCTTTCCGCCGTAATGGCCGTCCTCGATATACTTCTTGGCGTTGTCCCAGGCGCCGCCGCCCGAGGTCATCGAGATCGCCACGAACAGTCCGGTGACGATGACGCCGAGCAGCATCGCGCCCACGGCCGAGAACGCCGCCGACTTGCCGGCCGGGCCGCCGCCCGCGATCGCATAGATCGCGAAATAGACGAAGATCGGCGACAGCACCGGCAGCAGCGACGGGATGATCATCTCCTTGATCGCCGCCTTGGTCAGCAGATCCACGGCCCTGCCGTAGTCCGGCTTGTCGGTGCCCTGCATGATGCCGGGCTTCTCCCGGAACTGGCGGCGCACTTCTTCGACGATGGCGCCGGCGGCACGGCCGACCGCGGTCATGCCCATCGCGCCGAACAGATATGGCAAGAGGCCGCCGAACAGGAGGCCCACCACCACGTAAGGATTGTTCAGCGAGAAGTCCGGATTGACGCCCTTGAAGTAGAGGTGGTTCGCGGAGTCGGCGATGAAGAACTTGAGGTCCTGATTATAGGCCGCGAACAATACGAGAGCGCCGAGACCGGCGGAGCCGATCGCATAGCCCTTGGTGACCGCCTTGGTGGTGTTGCCGACCGCGTCAAGCGCGTCGGTGGACTTGCGCACCTCCTTCGGCAGGCCCGCCATCTCGGCGATGCCGCCGGCGTTGTCCGTCACCGGGCCGAACGCGTCGAGCGCGACGATCATGCCGGCCAGCGACAACATGGTCGTGGTGGCGATCGCGATGCCGAACAGGCCGGCGAGGCTGTAGGTGATGAGGATGCCGGCGATGATGACGAGCGCAGGCAGCGCGGTCGCCTCCATCGAGATCGCGAGCCCCTGGATCACGTTGGTGCCGTGGCCGGTGACCGAGGCGGCTGCGATCGACTTCACCGGACGATATTCCGTGCCGGTGTAGTATTCGGTGATCCAGATGATCAGCCCGGTGACAACAAGGCCGACGATGCCGCATTCGAACAGTGCCATGCCGGTGAACTCGACGCCCTCGAGCTTGCCGAAGCCGACCAGCCAATAGATCACGAACGCCACGCCGACCAGTGACAGGACGCCGGTCGCGATCAGGCCCTTGTACAGCGCCCCCATGATCGACTGGCTGGGGCCGAGCTTGACGAAGAAGGTACCGATGATCGAGGTGATGATGCAGATGCCGCCGATCGCCAGCGGCAGCGTCATCATGTCGGCGAGAAGCAGCGTCTTGGCAAAGAAGATCGCCGCCAGCACCATCGTCGCGACCGCGGTCACCGCATAGGTCTCGAACAAGTCGGCCGCCATGCCGGCGCAGTCGCCGACATTGTCGCCGACATTGTCAGCGATGGTGGCGGGATTGCGCGGATCGTCCTCGGGAATGCCGGCCTCGACCTTGCCGACGAGGTCGCCACCAACGTCGGCGCCCTTGGTGAAGATGCCACCACCGAGACGGGCGAAGATCGAGATCAGCGAGGCGCCGAAGCCCAGCGCGACCAGCGCATCGACCACGGTGCGGCTGTCGGGCGCGAACTTCATGAACTGGGTCAGGACCATGAAATAGATCGTCACGCCGAGCAGCGCGAGACCGGCGACCAGAAGCCCGGTTATGGCGCCGGACTTGAACGCAAGCTCCAGCCCGCCGGCGAGCGAGGTCGTCGCAGCCTGCGCGGTACGGACATTGGCGCGGACCGAAACATTCATGCCGATGAAGCCGGCCGCACCGGACAGGATCGCGCCGATGGCAAAGCCGATCGCCACCAGCGTGCCGAGGAAATAGGCCAGGAGCAGGAAGATGACGACGCCGACGATCGCGATCGTCGTGTACTGACGGCGCAGATAGGCCTGTGCGCCCTCGCGCACCGCGGCCGCAATTTCCTGCATGCGTGCGTTCCCGGCGTCCGCCTTCAGGACCGACGACGTGGCCCAGATCGCGTAGACGACCGCAAGCGCCCCGCAGAGCACGATCACCCATAATGCTGACATGTAGTTTCCTCGGCTTTCTGCTTCCAGCTTATACCCACGTATCGCCGCGGTTGTGCGACGCACGCGCCCCATATTCGGCCCCCCACTTGCGGGGAGGTCCTAAACGGCCTCGACCTTGCCAAAATCGCCATCATGGCGCAACGCCGCGAAAGCCGAACCGCTGTAAAATCGGTCAGCCTTTCGTCGGACGATGCGGGCGCGAATGGGTGTCAGAAGTGACTGAAGGACAAGTGCTTCAAGCTGATCTCGGCGCCCCGTCCATCCAGAAAGCGGGGACGAGCCATTCCCGCAACGACGGTACCGATCTCGGTGACCGCGACACCGACGCGTCCGGCCGCCGCCAGAAATCCGTCGCGCTGCGCTGCAGGAACCGTACAGAGAATCTCATAATCGTCGCCGCCGGAAATCAACGTCTCGATCCGCGCTGCACCAAGGGTGAGCAACGAGTTGGCGGCGGACGAGGTCGGAAGACGTGACAGTTGGATGTCGGCGCTGACACTGGAGGCGGCGCAGAGCTTGGCGAGGTCGCCGGCCAGGCCGTCCGAGACATCCATGGACGCCGTCGCAAAATCCCGGACCGTCGCGGCCAAGGCGTTGCGCGGTTGCGGCACCCGATAGCGTCCGACCAGCATCTCGCGCGCGGCAGGATCGCTCGCAAGCGCCTTGGCCGCGGCGCCGCCCTTGAGCACGTCGAGGCCGAGCACGGCATCCCCGATCGTCCCGGTGACAAAGACGCCATCTGCCGGCATGGCCCCGAAGCGGTGCACCATGCGGCCCGAAGGCACCCTGCCCCAGGCCGCAATCGAGATCATCACCGGTCCCGGCGTCGAGACGGTGTCGCCGCCGAGCAGCGGACAGCCGAAGCTTGCGGCATCCTCGCCGAGCCCACGGGCGAAGGCGCTGAGCCAGGCATCATCGGCTTTGCGCAGCGCCAGCGTCAGGACGAAGCCGGCCGGCGTCGCGCCCTTGGCTGCGAGATCGGAGAGATTGACCCGCAGCGCCTTCTTGGCGATCGCATCAGGCGGATCGTCGGGCAGATAGTGGACCCCCTCGACGATAGCGTCGGTCTTGACCACAATATCATCGCCATCGGCCTTGATGATCGCGGCGTCATCGACGAGGCCGAAGGCACCGGGATCGGTCGCCAGCGGCTTGAAATAGCGCGCGATCAGGGAATCTTCGCCGGAGGGAGGGTCATGGGTCATCAGTTCCCTCGCCGCGCCACATTGTCAGCGCTCGGCTTGACCGGGCGATCAAGCACGCCGCGGCCCGTCCGTATCCCTCGAATGTCTCTGGAATACTGGTTCACCCGCCTTCGCGGGTGATGACAGCCGAATAAACCGGTTGGTTCCGAACCGTTCCGCAACGATTGTGCTCCGGCCCAATGCATCCAACTACTTCTGCTCGAACTCGTCACCGCGATATTGCCGCGCGAGCTGATCGAGCACCGCATTCACCATGCCGGTCTCGTCACGCTCCACGAAAGCATGCGCGACATCGACATATTCGGACACGACGACGCGCGCCGGAATATCCTTGCGATGTTCGAGCTCATAGGCGCCGGCGCGCAGCACCGCACGCAGGATCGCCTCGATCCGCTTCAGCGGCCAGCCGCGCGACAAAGCCTCGTCGAGCACCGGATCGATCTTCTTCTGATCGCGCACCACGCCGGAGACGATATCGCGGAAGAAGGCGGCTTCGGCCGGCAGATATTGCTCGCCCTCGACCTCATTGCCGATCCAGTGGCTCTCATATTCGGCGAAGATGTCGTTGATGCCGGTGCCGCCGATGTCCATCTGGTAGAGCGCCTGCACGGCGGCGAGCCGCGCCGCCCCGCGGCGATTGGCCTTGCGATCGGGGCCCTTGTGCTTGGTCTCGGTCTTGTTCCTGGGCTCGGCCATGGATCAACCTCTGGCAAGGCGGCGCTTGATGCGCAGCATCGCGAGCGCGGCACGTGCCGCGTCGCCGCCCTTGTTGAGCTCGGCAGCGCGCGCCCGTGCCCAGGCCTGCGCCTCGGTGTTGACGGTGAGGATGCCGTTGCCGAGCGGCAGCCGCCTGTTGACCGCGAGGTCCATCAGCGCGCGTGAGGATTCGTTGGACACGATCTCGAAATGGATGGTGTCGCCGCGGATCACGCAGCCGAGCGCGATCGCCGCGTCATAGGGCTTGCCGTGGCTCTCCGCCGCGTCCAGCGCGATGGCGATCGCGGCCGGGATCTCCAGCGCACCGGGGACCGTGAGCACGTCATACGTGACGCCGGCCCCCTTCAGCTCGGCCACCGCCCCTTCGAGCAGCGCGTCCTGGATGTCGTCATAGAACCGCGCCTCCACGATCAGCGCCCGGGCGCCGGAAATGTCGGTCTGGTCCTTCAATGGGGCGCGCCGCGCGTCTGCCATCAGTATGTTTCCATCGTCATGGTGCCTCACCCGGAGGAGCGGCCAATTGGCCGCGTCTCGAAGGGGCGGATGAATTTCGGCCTCATGGTTCGAGACGGCGCTTTCGGAGCACACCGTCCGCCGACAACCTCGCGACCGGTCGGCCTGCTCGGGTGCATGCGCCTCCTCGCCATGAGGGTTGGCCTTGTAAGCGTGGCCGCCGACAATGCCAAGGAAAAGCTATCTCATCTCCGCCAGGCGCGCCGCGTAGCGCGCCATGAGGTCGACCTCGATATTGACCTCGGTGCCTGCCTGCCAGGACGACAACGTGGTCACCTCGAGCGTATGCGGAATGATCAGCACCGAGAACGTCACATCGTCCACCGTGTTGATCGTCAGCGACACGCCATCGAGCGTCACCGAGCCTTTCGGCGCGATGAAACGGGCAAGCTCGCGCGAGGTCTTTAGCACGAAGCGCGCCATGTCCGGCAGATCCTCGCGGCTCACGATGGTCGCGATCCCGTCGACATGGCCGGCGACGATATGGCCGCCCAACTCGTCGCCGATCTTCAACGCCCGCTCCAGGTTCAACCTGGTGCCGACCTTCCAATGTTTCGCCGTGGTCAGCGCCAGGGTCTCGGCGGCGGTATCGACCTCGAACCAGGTCTTTCCATCGGCAATGCCGGATTGCACAACTGTCAGGCAGACGCCGTTATTGGCGATCGAAGCGCCATCGGCGATCCCAGCCCGGTCGTAATGGCAGGCAACGCGCAACCGATGCAGCTGGCCCTGCGCCGTCGGCGTCAGGCTCAGGATCTCACCCACATCGGTGACAATGCCGGTAAACATTTAGGTGCGCTCATAAATCGTGAGGGTGTCGGTATCGAGCGTCTCGCTAGCACGAACCCGGTAGGCCGGCGACTGCGTGATTGCGGCGAGCGGCAATGCACTCAGCGCAGCGATCCCATCCGCCCCGATCGGCTCAGGTCCGCGCAGCAGCCAGATTTCATCGACCAGGCCGCTGGCCATGAAAGAGGATGCCACCTGGCTGCCACCCTCGACCATCAGGCGGGTGACGCCGCGTTCGGAGAGCGCGCGCAGGACGGCCGCGAGGTCAAGCCCGGGCGACGGGCAAGGCGGCATCCGGATCACCTGCGCGCCCGCCGCGCCGAGCCGAGTGGCCGCCGCAGCCTCCGCCGTTTCGGCGCAGGCCAGCCAGAGCGGCGTCGCGCGCGCCGACCGCATCAGCCGGCTGTCTGCCGGAATGCGCAGCGCCGTGTCGAGCACCACCCGCACGGGCGATCGGCTCGCCATGCCCGGCAAGCGGCAGGTCAGAAGCGGATCGTCGGCGAGCACCGTGCCGATGCCGACCAGGATCGCATCGCATTGGGCGCGGAGCAGGTGAACGCGTGTCCTGGCGGATTCGCCGGTAATCGCCACCGGCTTGTGGCCGGCCGCCGCGATCTTGTCATCCGCGGAGACCGCCAGCTTGAGGATGACATGCGGGCGCCCATCGCGGACGCGGCGGAAGTGACCGGCGTGGTCACGCGCCGCGTCAGCCGAACACAGGCCGACCTCGACCTGGATGCCGGCAGCGCGCAATTTCGCATGGCCCTGCCCTGCAACCTCCGGATTGGGATCTTCGATCGCCGACACCACGCGCGCGACGCCGGCGGCAATCACCGCATCCACACAGGGCGGCGACTTTCCGAAGTGCGAGCACGGTTCGAGCGTCACATAAAGCGTGGCGCCTTTTGCCGCTGCGCCGGCGCGCCTGAGCGCCTCGGGCTCCGCATGCGGACGCCCGCCGGGCTGGGTCCAGCCGCGCCCGACGATGATGCCATCCTTGACCACCACGGCCCCGACCGCCGGATTGGGCCAGGTGCGGCCCAGCCCACGCTGCCCGAGCGACAGCGCCAGTTGCATGAAGCGGCGGTCGGCTTCCTTCTGCGCGCGAAGCTTCTCGCCGACCTGGTCGATCAGCACGCGAAAGATCATTTGCGGACCGGCGCGAGCCGCGGCGCGTCGTCCTCGGAAGACAGCTCGCCGAGAACCGCCTCGAAATCCTTGGCTTCGCGGAAATTGCGATAGACCGAGGCGAAGCGGACATAGGCGACGTCGTCGAGCTGACGCAGGTGCTCCATCACGATCTCGCCGATCGCCTCCGACGACACCTCCGCCTCGCCGCCGCTCTCGAGCTCGCGCACGATCGCCGAAACCATCTTCTCCACGCGCTCCGGATCGACGGCGCGCTTGCGCAAGGAGATTTGCACCGAGCGCATCAGCTTGTCGCGGTCGAACGGCACGCGGCGACCGTTGCGCTTGATCACGGTGAGTTCGCGCAGCTGCACCCGCTCGAAGGTGGTGAAGCGAAAGTTGCAGGAGAGGCAGACCCGCCGCCGCCGGATCACCGAGGAGTCCTCGGTGGGCCGGGAGTCCTTCACCTGCGTATCGAGGCTGTTGCAGCTGGGGCAGCGCATCTAGTGCTCCGATTCCGAAGTTCGCATCGTCTCGCGGCCACCTTCTTTTGCGAACTTCGGCATCAAAGCAGCACTAGCGACTTTCGATTTTCGTGCGGCTTTGAATCCGAAGTTCCGACAAGCGGGTGCGGCAAAGATGAGGAAAGTTCAAATCCGCCGCACCAGTTGAGCCTTACTGATAGATCGGGAAACGATCGGTCAGCGCCTTCACCTTCTGCTTCACGGCGGCCTCGACCAGCGGCGCGCTGCCGTCCGGCGCCTGCGCGATCGCGTTCAGCACCTCTGCGATCAGGCCGGCAACCTCCTGGAATTCGGCGACGCCGAAACCACGGGTGGTCGCCGCCGGCGTCCCGAGACGGAGGCCAGAGGTGACGAAGGGCTTCTCCGGATCGAACGGGATGCCGTTCTTGTTGCAGGTGATTCCGGCCCGGACCAGCGCCTTCTCCGACACGTTGCCCTTCAAGCCCTTCGGCCGCAGGTCGACCAGCATCAGATGGTTGTCGGTGCCGCCGGAGACGATGTCGAAACCGTGGGCGCGCAGGGACTCCGCGAGCGCCTTGGCGTTCTCGACGATGTTCTTGGCGTAGGCCTTGAACTCGGGACGCAGCGCCTCGGCAAAGGCCACCGCCTTGGCCGCGATCACGTGCATCAGCGGGCCACCCTGCAGGCCCGGGAAGATCGCGGAGTTGAGCTTCTTGGTCAGGGACTCGTCGTTCCACAGGATCAGGCCGCCGCGCGGGCCACGCAACGATTTGTGCGTCGTCGTGGTTACGACATGGGCGTGCGGCACCGGCGAGGCATGGACGCCGCCGGCGACGAGGCCGGCGAAGTGCGCCATGTCGACCAAGAAGTAGGCGCCGACGCTGTCGGCGATCTCGCGGAAGCGCTTGAAGTCCCAGGGGCGCGAATAGGCGCTGCCGCCGGCGATGATCAGCTTCGGCTTCACCTCTTCGGCCTGCTTGGCGACCGCGTCCATGTCGATCAGTTGGTCCTCGCGCCGCACCGTGTAATGCGAGGCCTTGAACCATTTGCCGGACATGTTCACCGGCGAGCCATGGGTCAGGTGACCGCCCGCCGCGAGGTCGAGGCCCATGAAGGTGTCGCCAGGCTGCAAGAGCGCCAGGAACACCGCCTGGTTCATCTGGCTGCCGGAGTTCGGCTGCACGTTGGCGAAGTTGGCGCCGAACAGCTTCTTGGCGCGGTCGATCGCGAGGTTCTCGGCGACGTCGACCCATTCGCAGCCGCCATAATAGCGCGCGCCCGGATAGCCTTCCGCATATTTGTTGGTCATCACCGAGCCCTGCGCTTCCAGCACGGCCCGGCTGACGATGTTCTCGGATGCGATCAGCTCGATCTCATGCCGCTGGCGACCGAGTTCGCCCTTGATGGCTGCCGCGATCTCCGGATCGGCCTCGGCGAGCGTGGCGGTGAAGAAGGAATCGGGGGCGGATGAGGGCTTGGCGCTGGTGGCTGTCATCGGCGAAATATCTCCGCGGCCGCAAGCCTTTAGCGGATTGCGGTCGGTTTCTCGAGGCGGTCGGAAAGAACTCTTCGCCATTACCACACCGGCCGGGTCAGGCCAAGCGGTTGCGGTCAGGCCTCCGATTTATGCCAAGATATGGTGGACGGGCACGCGCTGAAAGCCCTCGGCCCTGGGAGGCTCCGGCCGCGCCAACCGCCGTCAGGCCCCGCCGCACATGTGCTGGTCGTCGGGCATCTTCCAGGCCTGATTGGTCCGGAGATTCGTGGTCTCGTAGACACGACCCCGGTCATCGCCGGGCGGACAATCCTTCGGAATGGAGATGAGGCAGAACCGAACCTTGTCGCCCACTTTCGAGCCAGCAAGCGCAGCATCCCACTCATACGACACCTGCGTGTCCTTGTTGGTGTAGCGAACATAGCTGCCGGGATCGATCACACCCTTCTTGATCGGTTTCCGCGAGAGCTTCTCCCCGGAGCGGTCCGCGATCTCGGCGATCGTTCTCTCCGCACATTCGCCGACCTTGGTCGGATTTGCGACCAGGACCGGCTCCGCGGCGGCCGTGGCGTTGCCAACGGCATCGGCAGTTGGCGACGCGTTCTGGGAACAGGTCGAGATCAACAAGAGCGGAATGTAGAATGCGCGCGACAACCCCAGCATCGGTGCCCCCAACACGAAAACCTGTATGAAGCGGTCGCTTCATACAGGTTGTGTCTGTGCCGATGCAATCGTTTTGCGTGGGGGTAGGCTCAAAGCCCCGTATAGCCCGCCTTCACCGGATCGACGCGGCCATCGAGCTGGCGCAGATAGGTCAGGCCACACACGGTGAGCCGGTGTGGGTCGCGCTCGCCGGCTTCGAACAACGTCTTCACGTAGTCGGCCACCTTGCGCCGCGCCTCTTCGCTCGCCGCAGAGGTACGGTTCGCGAGCAGGTCGTAGGTGTGCATGATGCGATCGATCGCAGCTTCCATGGGGTCCCCTTCAGTCAGGCGGCGTCGCAGCCTCGAACATTGCGATCGCCATGTTGGCGAGCTTCAGCTTGTTGAACTCGCCGCGTTGAAACAGGAGAACGATGATGTCGACCAGGTGGTCGTTGGGCTGGAACGTGTCGGGCATGCCGCCTGAGCGGCGCAAGTAGTTCGCAGCGATGGCATAAGCATCGCTTACGACCTCCGCACTCATCGCCTGCATGCCACGTTCAACCAGCATCGTTCGTCCTCCGGCGCGGTGGGACAACCCCGCTGACGCCGATCTGGTTCCAATGCGCAACGGGAGTTTTCCGCGAACGCAAAAGACGAACGCGCCGGCTCGCATCACGAGCCGGCGCGCCGGGACATGTCAGGTTGTACAGCAAGGCGCTTTGCGGGCGCGCCCCCGCCCGACCTTGTTTGACTGCGATCAGAGCCGATAGAGGATCTGATCGGTCCAGAAGCGCTCGAGCCGGTGCAGCGACTTATTGAGCGTTGCGAACTCCTCGTTGGAGATGCCACCCACCTGCTCCACCGTCTTGACGTGCTTCTGATACAGCGCCTCGACGATCTTGCGGATCTCCTGGCCCTGCGGCGTCAGGCGGATGCGCACCGAGCGGCGGTCGACGCGCGAGCGCTGATGATCGAGGAAGCCGAGTTCGACCAGCTTCTTCAAGTTATACGAAACGTTGGAGCCGAGATAATAACCGCGGGTGCGCAGCTCACCGGCGGTCAGCTCCTTGTCGCCGATGTTGTAGAGCAGCAGAGCCTGAACCGAGTTGATATCAGAGCGACCGCGGCGATCGAACTCGTCCTTGATGACATCGAGCAGGCGGCGGTGCAGCCGCTCCACCAAGGTCAAGGCTTCCAGGTACGCCGACTGCACGGTGCCCTGGGGCGCGCGCTCAGTCTCCACGGCCGTAGCAACGGCTTTCATCATGACACTTCCCCTGTCGTCGTTTTTGTCGACTTATTCGACGAAACTTTTGTCCCGTCTGATAAAACGAGCTTAAGGGGGCCGATTTGAATATCGGCTTAAACAAGAGCATAAATACAGAATGAATTTAAGAGAGTGAATTCTCTTTTAAGCCAGCGATTAAAGCACTTTACGCAAGACTCCATTGACGGTGAGCGTGTGATGTTCGCGCTTTGTCCCAAGCCCTGTCACATTCCAAAACAGGTGCATCGCCCCGCGCTAAGGAGCGCGTAACAGCTGTGGCGACGGACTTTAAGCTGTTCGAAACGTTACCCGCAACCCAGAGACGAGATCGAGACGCAAAGCTCATTGCGCACAACCTCACGATGCCGAGACCGTTAACGCCGCTATGGCGGACGTTCCCGTGCCGCCATCCAGGCCAACACGAGATAGGCCGCCAGCATGACGGCTTCGCCCCCGACCACGATCAGGCTGCCGCCATAGATGGCGGGGAACATCAACTCGATCACCGCCATCGAGACCACGGTGGTCAGCCAGACCACCGCCCCCCAGGGCGTGGCGAGCCACAGCCCGACCGCTGCGACCAGCTCGATCACGGCGAAATAGACGGTTGCCGCCTGCCAGGCCATGGGCTGGTTCTCGAAAGCCTCGTCCTCGCCCCCGATGAAGCCTGTCACCTGGGCCCAGTGATAAAGCCCCTTGGCGATCGACAGCATCGCCATCACCCGCAGGAACAGAACGAGGCGCCGCGTCCAGACGTTATCGTCGCTGTCCGGACGCTCCGACGACAGCGCTGCAACCGACATGGCGCCATCGCGCGGCAGATCCCGCGGGGTGGGAATTTCAGGCATCGAGACCTCGTCTGATCGGGCAAATGGCCTTCATGTGGCCCCTTTCGGTCATGCGTGGCGCGCGATTATCGGTGAGCTGCTGCGTCAAAATGAGCGGGCAGCTTGCGCGAGGTCAAGTGACGCCGCGCGGTCAAGGTGCTACAGAAATTTGGAATTACAACAAGTCAAATCAGCCGGCCGGCAACCTCCTCCAGGAGAGAGACTCTTATGGCGATCAAATTCGGGCGTCCGATCGAAGTGCGCGACGTTGCGCGCAATGTCACCACCACCGTGGCTCCTTCCCTCGATCTGACCATCCGTCCCCGCCGCAACCGCAAAGCCGAATGGGCCCGTCGCCTGGTGCGGGAAAACGTCCTGACCACTGACGATCTGATCTGGCCGCTGTTCGTGGTCGAGGGCCAGAAGACCCGCAGCGTGGTCGCGTCGATGCCCGGCGTCGATCGGCTGAGCGTCGACGAAATCGTCCGCGACGCCGAGCGCGCGGTCAAGCTGAACATCCCCTGCCTGGCCCTGTTCCCCTATACCGATCCCTCGCTGCGCGACGAGAACGGGTCCGAGGCCTGCAACCCGGACAATCTGGTCTGCCAGGCCGTGCGTGCCATCAAAGCGGAGTTCCCCGACATCGGCGTGCTCTGCGACGTCGCGCTCGATCCCTTCACGAGCCACGGGCATGACGGGCTGATCAAGGATGGCCGGATCCTCAACGACGAGACGGTGGCGGTCCTGGTCAGGCAGGCGCTGGTGCAGGCCGAAGCCGGCTGCGACATCATCGCGCCGTCGGACATGATGGACGGCCGGGTCGGCGCCATCAGGCAGGCGCTCGATCAAGCCGGCTTTCAGGACGTGCAGATCATGGCCTACGCCGCGAAATATGCCTCTGCATTCTATGGTCCGTTCCGCGATGCGATCGGTTCGGCCAAAGCGTTGACCGGCGACAAGCGCACCTATCAGATGGACAGCGCCAATTCCGACGAGGCCCTGCGCGAGGTCGAGCTGGATATCGCCGAAGGGGCCGACATGGTGATGGTGAAGCCCGGCCTGCCCTACCTCGATGTCGTCCGCCGCGTGAAGGACACGTTCGCGATGCCGACCTTCGCCTATCAGGTCTCCGGCGAATACGCGATGATCGCGGCGGCCGCGAATAATGGTTGGATCGACGGCGATCGCGCGATGATGGAGAGCCTGTTGGCGTTCAAGCGCGCCGGCGCCGACGGCGTGCTGACTTATTTCGCTCCACAGGCGGCGGAAAGGCTGCGGCAGCAGAATTCGTAGTTCTGCAACTCCCGAGGCTGCCGGAGACCGTGAACCCGTCCGGCGCTCCTGGCGCAGCCCCGGAATTGCCTGAATATTTGCGACGGCATCTCGCCGCACGCCCTTGCAAGGCCGGAGGCGGTTCCCATGTCCTGCTTGCCAATCGGGAGGACAATCCATGACCTATACGGGCTCGGGTGGTAGCCGCTGGGGCGGTGGCGGACCGGATATTCGGCCTCACGCGTTTGATCCCGCTCTGCAGCCGGAGCTGTTTCGCGGCGTGCTGTTGCGACGCATGGTCGCGTTCCTGATCGACCTGGTCGTGCTCGCGATTCCAGTGGTCCTGGCCGTGATCTTCATCGCGGTGTTCGGCCTCATCACCCTTGGGCTCGGCTGGGCGCTGTTCTGGCTGATCTCACCGGCATCGGTGATCTGGGCGCTCGTCTATTACGGCAGCACCATCGGTGGTCCGCATTCCGCCACCATTGGCATGCGCCTCATGGATCTCGAACTCCGCACCTGGTACGGAGCACCGGGCTATTTCGTGCTCGGCGCCGTGCATGCAGTCTGTTTCTGGATCTCGATTTCGGTGCTGTCACCGTTGGTGCTTCTGCTTGGGCTCTTCAACAGCCGCCGGCGGCTGCTGCACGACTTCCTTCTGGGAACCGTGATCGTCAACACCTCGGTGCGCTCGCAACGGGTTGAGCCGGTCCGCACCTATTGACTCATCAAACCGATTGACCGGCAGCGTCCGGAGCGCAATTCTATCGATCATCGCTTTGGAGGCTGATGAGCATCCTTGACCCAGCATTCGCGTGATACCCCGCAATTCTACCTGACGGCGCCCTCGCCTTGCCCCTATCTACCGGGGCGGCAGGAACGGAAGGTCTTCACGCATTTGGTCGGCGACAAGGCGACCGATCTCAACGACCTCCTCACCCATGGCGGCTTTCGGCGCAGCCAGTCGATCGCGTATCGTCCGGCCTGCGACCAGTGCCGGGCCTGCGTCTCGGTGCGGGTGATCGCGAATGAGTTCCGAGCCTCGCGCAACTTCCGCAAGGTACTCGCCCGCAATGCCGACCTCGTCGGCGAGCAGCGCAGCGCCGTCCCCACCTCGGAGCAATATTCGATCTTCCGCAGCTATCTCGACCAGCGGCACCGGCACGGCGGCATGGCCGACATGACGGTGCTGGATTACGCCATGATGGTCGAAGACAGCCATGTCGAGACCCGGATCATCGAATATCGCCGGCGCAATCCAAGCAACGGTCCGAACGGACGGGGCGGCGAGCTCGTCGCGGCGGCGCTCACCGATGTGCTCAGTGACGGCCTGTCCATGGTCTATTCGTTCTTCGATCCGTCGGAGATCTCGCGCTCGCTCGGCACCTTCATGATCCTCGACCATATCGCCCGTGCGCGACGGCAGGGCCTGCCTTACGTCTATCTCGGTTATTGGATCGAGAGCTCCCAGAAGATGGACTACAAGAGTCGCTATCTGCCGCAGCAGCGGCTGGCCGCAGCCGGCTGGCTGCGCGTGGATGCCGAAGGGCACACGGCGCCGGAGCCGCAGGATTGAAGCAGGCCGATTGGCGAATAGGGAGTAGCGAATGGTTCGTTTCCCTACTCGCTACTCCTCATTCGCTACTCGCTTCGCTTATCCCAAATAATCCGCGACCAGCTTCACATTCAGCCCGATGATCGCAACCGCGATCGCGCTCGCAACGGCCGTCAGCCAGCGCGGCGCGACGAACGCGCCCATCTTGGCGCGGCTCGCCGTGATCAGCACCAGTGGGACGATGGCGAATGGCAGCTGCAGGCTGAGCACGACCTGGCTCAGGATCAGGAGCTGACCGGTGGCCTTCTCGCCAGCCCAGATGGTGACGACCACGGCCGGCACGATCGCGATCGTCCGTGTGATTAGCCGGCGCAGCCACGGCGCAATCCGCCAGTGGAGGAAGCCTTCCATCACGATCTGACCCGACAAGGTCGCGGTGATCGTCGAATTCAGGCCACAGCATAGGAGTGCGATCGCAAACAGGCTCGGCGCAATCGTGGAGCCCAGCAGCGGCGCGAGAAACGAATGCGCCTGATCGAGCTCTGCAACCTCGAGCTGTCCTCTCCTGTGGAAGGTCGCCGCAGCCAGGATCAGGATCGAGGCGTTGATGGTCAACGCAAGGCACAGTGCAATGGAAGAATCGATCGTCGACAGCGTGATCGCCTCGCGCTTCTCCGCGGGGCTGTCGCCATAACCGCGCGTCTGCACCAAGCCCGAATGGAGATAGAGGTTATGCGGCATCACGGTGGCGCCGAGAATGCCAAGGGCGAGATAGAGCATCTCGGAATTCGCAAAGAGCTGCCCGGTCGGCACGAAGCCCTTGAGAACGGCGCCCCAATCCGGGTGCGCCATCGCGATCTGGGCCGCGAAACAGGCAGCAATCACCCCGAGGAGCGCGACGACAAAGGCCTCGATCCAGCGGAAGCCAAAGGCCTGCAAGGCCAGGATGAGAAACACATCCAGCGCCGTGATGCAGACGCCGATCGCGAGCGGGATACCGAACAGCAGACCGAGGCCGATCGCGGTGCCGATCACCTCCGCAAGATCGGTCGCGGTGATCGCGACCTCCGCCGACAGCCACAGCGGAATTGAGACCCAGCGCGGGGTCGCATCGCGACAGGCTTGCGCGAGATCGCGCCCCGTGCCCACCCCGAGGCGGGTGCAGAGCGACTGCAGCACGATCGCCATCAGATTGGAAAGCAACGCCACCGACAGCAGCGTGTAACCAAACTTTGAGCCGCCGGCGAGCGACGTCGCCCAGTTGCCGGGGTCCATATAACCGACAGCAACAAGGTAGCCGGGGCCGAGGAACGCCAGCAACTTGCGCCACAGCGATCCTTTGGCCGCCGTCCGCACCGAGCCGAACAGCTCTCCCAGCGACGGCGCACCACGATCCCCCTTCCAGCCACGCGCCAGCGGGCCGCCGTCCGCCGGCGCGACGCTATGTCCTTGCGAAAATTCTGACGGATGCGCGTCCATGCTGCTATTCTGAACCAGAACTCTTTTTAATGCAACTGATTTGCAACTGCAATTAGGCCAATCCGTTCCGGTCGGCTCTCTTTAAGGGGAGCACCAGTAACTGATCGGTTCGGCGTAACGGGACATCGTCACACAGCAGCTTGAGGGCCCAATCGGAAAGCGGGTGGGCGCGCGTTGCCGGCTTGCCGAGAATGGCGGGCATCATCGCCTCAAGGACCGTGCAATGTTCCACTCTACGCCCGCCCTGCCCGTGACATTCAACCGCCTGGCCTGGTCCAATCTCGCCGCGCAGTCCGCCGAACAGATTGCGCTGGCTGCCGCTCCCATCGTCGCCGTGCTCGTGCTCGGGGTCGGCGAAGGCCAGTCCGGCTTGTTGCAGACCGCACTGACCGCTCCATTCATCCTGTTTGCCATTCCGGCTGGCCTGCTGACGGACCGTCTCTCAAGACGAATTCTCATGGCCTCCGCCGAGGCGTTGCGGGCGCTCGCCCTGCTCATCATCTTCCTGGCAATCTGGGCCAACGCGCTCACATTGTCCTTGCTTGCGGCGCTCGGCTTTGCCGCCGTCTGCGGCACCGTCGTCTTCAGTGTCGCCGCCCCCGCGCTGGTCCCTTCATTGGTGACGCCGGCTTTATTGCCTGCGGCGAATGCGCGGATCGAACTCGCCCGCACGATCGCCTTTGCGTCGGGACCGGCGCTCGGTGGCATGCTGGTGGGCTGGATCGGAGCGGCGGCGGCCTTCGCCTGCGCTGCAGCGCTGTCCATCGCCGCCGTGGCCTGCCTGACCGGCGTGGAGGAGCCGTCCCGTCCACCGCGGCCCCGACGGCATCCGCGAGCGGAGATCCAGGAAGGCGCCGCGTTCGTGCTGCGGCATCCATTGCTGCGCCCGGTCTTCGTCACCCAGTTCATCTTCAACACCGCGCATTTCCTGCTGCTGGCCGTGTTCGTGCCCTATGCGGTGCATCGACTCGGGCTGTCGGCGACCGGGGTCGGCACCGTGCTCTCGATGTTCGGGTCCGGCATGGTCCTCGGCGCCCTGCTCGCCACCCGGATCATGCGACGGCTGGCCTTCGGCATCGTGATCGGTCTTGGGCCCGTCGCCGGCTTCGTCGCCGCGCTGCTGATGGCGTTGACCACGTTCGTCCCGTCGCCATGGCTGGCCGGCTTGAGCTTCTTTCTCCTCGGCGCGGGACCTATTCTGTGGGTGATCTCGACCACCACCCTGCGCCAATCGGTGACGCCGGCCAGCCTGCTCGGTCGCGTCTCGGCCATCAACATCCTGAGCTATGGCGCGCGGCCGCTCGGATCGTTGCTGGGCGCCATCATTGGCGGCACCTATGGAGCCGATGTCTGCCTCTACCTCGTCGCCCTCATTTTCGGCCTTCAGGCCCTGGTCATCCTCACATCGCCTGCGGTGACGCTCGCGCGCCAGCCGGAGATGCAGGCCGCCTAGCGATAGACCAGGATCGGAACGGTCGAGTGCGTGAGCACCTTCAGCGTCTCGCTGCCCAGGATCGCTGAGACGCCGCGCAGGCCATGCGAGGCCATCACCACCAGATCGCAGTCGCGGTCGCGGGCGGTATCGACGATGGCTTCGTATGGCTTGTCGTGCTCGACACACAGCGTTTCGCAGGCGACCCCTACGCGCTCGGCGTCTTCCTTGACGTGGTTCAGATATTTCGCGGTCTGCTCGGCGACCAAGGCCTTGTACTGCGCCAGCGCCCTGGTGGCAGCGGTGGGATCGACGACCAACGAGTGCAGAGGCGTCGAGACCACGAGCGCCGTGATCTTCGCGCCCGTCGCTTTGGCAAGTGCAATCCCGTGCTTCATCGCGGCTTTGGACAGGTCGGAACCATCGGTCGGCAGCAGAATGTGCGTATACATAGCGTGATCTCCCACTCATGATCCTGGGCGGAGTTCGCGCTCCATTGCATTGACTTGGCTCAAGGTCCCCGATTCAAAGTGCCGGCTCCGAGATAGGCCTCGTAGCCGCGCGCTGCCGCCTCGCTCGCGGCGATTTCAGGATCCAGCGTATAGAGGTCTTGCGCGCGTCCGATGCCTCGCAATGCATAACGGCCGGTCGACACCAGGTGCGGGCGGCCTTCTGCATCGAGCCCGTCGCAGAACTCCGCCGAGGCCAGCAATTCGCGATCGATCGAACGGCACATCGAGGCGATGCGGCTGACCTCATTCACCGCGGGTCCGACCACGGTGAAGTCGAGCCGGTCCTCGCTGCCGATATTGCCGTAAAAGACTTCGCCGACATGCAGACCGACATAGGCCGACGTCACCGGCCGCCCCTCCTGTGTCCGCCGGGCGTTGAGAGCGGTCATATTGAGTCGAAACCGGTGCTCGGCACGCAAGGCCGCCCGCCGCGCTTCGGACATGTCCTGGCCGGTGAAAATCGCGAGAACACCATCGCCGATCAGTTTCAGGACATCACCGCCTGCCTCGTGAATCGCGTCGATCGAGGCCTGGGCGTAGTCGTTGAGCAGCGGGATGATCTCGTCCGGCGAGATGCTCTCCGAGATCGCGGTCGAGCCGCGCAGATCGGAGAACCAGAGCACGGCGTTGATGCGTTCGGTGATACCGCGCGAGATCTGGCCTTGGAGCACCTGCTCGGACGCACCGCGGCCTAGATAGACCCGGCCCAGCGTTCGCACGATATCGACCTGCTGCGCAGACTTGATGGCAAGGCCGAGCACGGGCACGAGGTCGCGCAGCGCTTCGACCTGCGTTTCCGCGAAGCCGCCGATGCGCCGGGTCAGCCAGCAGGAGTAGAAGCAATCCATCTGGCCGAGGGTGCCGGCCTCGCCGAAGCGGTGCACGAAGGAGAGGAAATGCTGGTGGCCCTTCTCTGCGAACTCATGGATCAGCGAAAAATCCAGATGGGCACAATTCGTGAGATCGATGCTGAACTCGTCGTGGCCCTTCTCCAGCATGTAGTGAAAGGTCGAACGCTTCCAATTGTTGGCCGCTTCGCCCTCGCTGGTCGATCCATACTCGAACGTATCGCTTTCATTGGTCGGCCGATCGTTCCAGCGAAAGCCACGTCCCTCAAAGATCGGATGCAGCGTATCGATGAAGATCATCCCGCGGGACAGCTCGATTCCACCCTGCCGGCAGCGCTCGCAGAAGCCGCGCAGAATGTCTTTCTCCGGCACCCCGGAGAGGCTCTGCCCCACCAGCCAATTGATCAGCACGAGGCGGTCGGAGATATCCATCTTCGGTCTTTTACTTCTATCTTTCGCGTTCAGCGCCGCAGTCCATGCTCGACCTCCACCGTGACATGGCTCAGCGTGGTCAAGTCGCGCAGACGTTGCTTGTAGGTCGCCGGTGCCAGGGGATTGTCGGAGACCAGCGAGACGACGACGCCCCGGTGCCCCGGACCGAGCTGCCACAGATGCAGATCCGTGACATGGTCGCCGCCGGCCTCCAGCCGCGCGCGGATGGTTGCCTCGAGCCGCCGGTCGGCATTGACGTCGAGCAGCACCGCACCGGCGTCGCGGATCAGCCCATAGGCCCAGCTCGCAATGACGGCGCTGCCGATCACGCCGACGACGGCATCCGCCCAGGCCCACCCCGAATACATCCCGACCAGAAGCGCAGCGATCGCCAGCACAGAGGTCGCGGCATCGGCCAGCACATGGACATAGGCCGCGCGCAGGTTGTTGTCGTGGTGGTGACCATGATGGTGGTGATGATGATCGTGATCGTCGTCATCATCATGGTGCTCGTGACGATGGACGTGTTCGTGGCCATGACCGTGATGATGATGATCATGGCTATCAGCCAGCAGCCAGGCGCTGGCGAGATTGACCACCAACCCCAGTGCCGCTACCGCCACGGCCTCGCCATAGGCGATCGGAACCGGGTTGATCAAACGGAGCACGCTCTCATAGGCGATCTGGATCGCGATCAGCAGCAGGATGATGGCGCTGGAGAAGGCGGCGAGTTCCCCGAATTTTCCGGTGCCGAATGTGAACTGCGGATTGCGCGCGTAGCGGCGCGCAAACAGGTAAGCAAGCCCGGCGATCCCGAGCGCTGCCGCGTGGGTCCCCATGTGCCAGCCGTCGGCCAGCAGCGCCATCGAGCCGAACAGCGAGCCGGCGACGATCTCGCCGATCATCATCGCGAGCGTCAGCGCGACCACGAACCAGGTGCGGCGCTCGTTGCGCTCATGCTGCGCCCCCAGAAACACATGATCATGCGCCCACTGATCCGCATGTGACGGCATTCTCGCTCTCCCTCAGCCTATCCCGCACCGGCATATGCATGGCCACGGCGTCCGGCGTCGACTACAGACACGGCCGTTGACATTATCACGACAGAACTTGGATTCCGACCCGCTGCCGCCGCTCGGCATCGGCACCGTGGCCGTCGTGCTCGGATTTCCGGGGGCTCGCCGGGCCACCGCTCTACACCACATGCGCCGGGGCGAGCTTGCAGGCGCAACCATCGGTCTCGATCTGCAGGGTCGGATGCTGGATGTTGAAGCGGTGCGACAGTTCCCCACAAACCCTGTGCAGAAAGTCATCGTCGGCGCCGCCGCACCGGACGAGATGGGCCGTCAATGCGGTTTCGTTGGTGCTCATCGCCCAGATGTGCAGGTCGTGGACCTCGCTGACGCCCTCGAGCGAGGCAAGATAATCCCGGACTGCCGGCAGTTGGATGTCGCGGGGAACAGCATCGAGCGCCAGATTGACGCTGTCGCGCGCCAGCTCCCAGCCGCTCACCAGCACCACGGCCGCAATCAGAAGGCTGACCACCGGATCGACCCAGAGCCAGCCGGTCGCCATGGTGATGATGGCGGCAACCACCACGCCAAAGGACACGCCGGCGTCGGCGGCCATGTGCAGATAGGCGCCGCGGATGTTGAGATCGTCATGCCGGCCGCGCATGAACAGCAGCGCGGTGGCGCCGTTGATGACGATGCCGAGGCTGGCCACCCATAGCACGGTCGCGCCCGCGACCTGTGTCGGGCTTTGCAGCCGGTCGATGGCCTCGACCGCAATGCCGCCGACCACGAGGAGCAGGAGGCCGGCATTGACGAGCGCGGCGAGAATCGAGGCCCGCCTGTACCCGTAAGTGTGCCGGTCGGTCGGCCGCTTCTGCGCGAGCCAAAGCGCCCCCCAGGCGAGCAGCAGCGACATCACGTCGGACAGATTGTGGACCGCGTCCGAGATCAGCGCCAGCGAATGCGCGGCATAGCCGAAAACGAGCTCGGCAATGACGAAGGCGGTATTGAGCGCCACGCCGATCGCAAACGCCGCGCCGAAACTCGCCGGCGCATGGCTGTGGCCGGCATGGCCGTGCGCATGGGAGTGGCCATGGGAATGATCGCCGGAATGAGAATGCGCCATCCGAGCTCGCCCCGATCAGCGACAGCAACCGCGCGATCGCTTTCGCTCAAGCATATAGGCCGACGCCGGACGGATACTATTACCTCGCTACTCGATCGGCCGGCTGAACTTGTTCGACTTCGGCAGGCCCTGCGCGATGCGGCCGGCATCGGCGCGGTTGCCGCGGAAGTCGGCCAGATCCTTCCAGGAAAGGCCCTGGTCGCGGCCCGCCGAGTCCTTCCAGCCGAGCCCTTCCTTCTGGTCGAAGGTCGCGACGTCGGACAGCTGCGCGCTGGTGTATTTCTGCAACCGGACGCCGCGGCCGCGCGCCATCTCCGGCACCTGATCGAGCGGGAAGATCACCATCTTGTGGTTGGTGCCGATGACGGCGACCTGGTCGCCGGCGACCGTGGTGATCGCGCGCGCCTCCGCCGGCGCCGTCACGTTCAACACCTGCTTGCCCTTGCGGGTGGTGCCGACGCAATCCTCCTCGGTGACGACGAAGCCCTGGCCATCGGAGCTCGCCACCAGGAATTTGCGGCCGCCCTTGTTGACGAACATCGACACGATCGAGGCGTCCTGATCGAGATCGATGAACATGCGGATCGGCTCGCCATGCCCGCGGCCGCCCGGCAGCTTGGCGACATCGAGTGAGTAGAATTTGCCGCTGCTCGCAAACAGCAGCAGTTTCGAGGTGCTTTCGGCGAAAAAGGATTGGCCGAGCTGGTCGTCGGTTTTGAAGGCGAGATTGGAGAGATCCTCCACATGGCCCTTGAGGGTGCGCACCCAGCCCTTTTCCGACACCACGACCGTCACCGGCTCGCGCTCGACGAAAGCCTCCTCGATCGCGGCGAGATCATGCTCGGGCGCGTCGGCGAAATTGGTGCGGCGCTTGCCGAGTGGGGTCTTCGGCCCGAACATCTCGCGCACCGTCTTCACCTGCTCACCGACCTTGGCCCATTGCTCGGTCTCGGATGCCAGCAGCGAGTTGATGCCCTTCAGCTCCTTGCGAAGCTCCTTGTCCTCGGTGCGGATCTCCATTTCCTCGAGCTTGCGCAAGCTGCGCAGGCGCATGTTGAGGATGGCCTCGGCCTGCACCTCGCTGAGCTTGAAGGTCTTCATCAGCACCGGCTTCGGCTCGTCCTCGGTGCGGATGATCCGGATCACCTCGTCGATGTTGAGATAGGCGATCAGGTAGCCGCCGAGGATCTCCAGCCGGTTCTCGATCTGCTTCTTGCGGTAGTTCGAGCGCCGCAGCAGCACGTCGCGCAAATGGTCGAGCCATTCGCGCAGGCATTCGGCCAGGCCCACCACCTTGGGGATGCGGCCCTTCACCAGCACGTTGAGGTTCAGTGGGATCTTGCTCTCGAGATCGGTGAGCCGGAACAGCGATTCCATCATCAGCGCCGGGTCGACGTTCTTCGACTTCGGCTCGATGACGAGCCGGACGTCCTCAGCCGACTCGTCCCTGACGTCGCCGACCAGCGGCAGCTTCTTCTCGTTGAGCAGCTCGGCGATCTTCTCGACCAGGCGCGACTTCTGCACGAGATACGGAATCTCGGTGATGACGACGATCCAGGTGCCGCGGTTGCCCTCTTCCTGGGTCCACTTGGCGCGGACGCGGAACGAGCCGCGGCCGGTGGTGTAGGCCTCGATGATCGACTCCTTGGAATCGATCACGGTGCCGCCGGTGGGGAAGTCCGGGCCCTTGACCCAGCGCAGCAGCGCGCGCGACTTGGCCTCGGGCTTCTCGATCAGATGCAGCGCGGCGTCGCAAAGCTCGGCGGCATTATGCGGCGGGATCGAGGTCGCCATGCCGACCGCGATGCCCTGCGCGCCGTTGGCGAGCAGGTTCGGGAAGCCGCCGGGCAGGACCACCGGCTCCTTGGACTGGCCATCATAATTCGGACGAAACTCGACCCCGTCCTCGTCGATGCCCTCGAGCAGAAGCCGCGCGACATCGGTCATCCGCGCTTCGGTGTAGCGGTAGGCCGCGGGGTTATCGCCGTCGATATTGCCGAAATTGCCCTGGCCGTCGACCAGCGGATAGCGCGAGGAGAAATCCTGGGCGAGACGGACCATCGCGTCGTAGATCGCCTGGTCGCCATGCGGATGGAACGAACCCATCACGTCGCCGACGATTTTGGCCGACTTCTTGAACGCGGTCCCCGGATCGAGCCGCAAGAGCCGCATCCCATAGAGGATGCGGCGGTGCACCGGCTTCAGTCCGTCGCGCGCGTCGGGCAGCGCGCGGTGCATGATGGTCGAGAGCGCATAGGCGAGATAGCGCTCTTCCAGCGCCTCGCGCAGCGGCACTTCATGGATGTCGGCCGGTTCCGGCGGAATCAGTTTCTTGCCCATTAGCTCTACGTTTTCAGTGGGTTAGCTCGTCGAATGAGCCTTTTTGATCAACCTTGGATCACGCTTTAGGCGATCGGACGGCGCGGTGCAATGTCGCGCGCCCGGGTCCTTGGGAACTCAAAAAGCCCCGCTGACGCCGCCTCTGGCCCGCGTGGGCCGTTTGATGCCCCGAATCAGTGCGCGCCCAAATTGCTGGGATCGCGGGCCAGTGTCCACCCCGTCCATTGCCGGACCCGTGACGCGCTGGTCCATCGGCGGACGCGAATGCGCCTCCGGGACGGGAATCGCTTGACCCCGCTGCTCAAGATTTGCTCTCGGCACCACGGCCCTGCATCCCGAACGGGCACGTCCCCGGCGTGTCGCACACTGAATGATCGCGGCGGCCAGGAATGCATGACGGGCATCATTTGAATCGATCGTGATCGATTGATTGCGGCATGGCGCCACGATCACGCGTCTGTTGCTGAGAACGTCACCGACCTCAGCTAAGCTGACGACTTCGTCGTTGCCGATCGCGATCGCAGAGGCGACGGCGATGCCACTCCGCTCCTTTAAAGCGGCAGTCAAACAAGCAAGAAAGGCAAGTCCCCATGAGTTCAGGATTCGTGACGACATCGGACGGCACGCAGATTTTCTACAAGGATTGGGGCACCGGCCAGCCCATCGTGTTTCACCATGGCTGGCCGCTCTCGGCCGACGACTGGGACGCGCAGATGCTGTTCTTCCTGGAGAAGGGCTTTCGCGTCATCGCCCATGATCGCCGTGGCCATGGCCGCTCCAGCCAGACCGAGCATGGCAATGAGATGGATACCTATGCGGCCGACGTCGCGGCACTTGCCGCAAAGCTCGACCTGAAGGATGCGGTTCATGTCGGTCACTCCACCGGCGGCGGCGAGGTCGCGCGTTACGTGGCGCGGCACGGCAAGGGCCGGGTCGCCAAGGCCGCTTTGCTCGGCGCGGTGCCGCCGATCATGGTGAAGACCGAGAAGAACCCGGGCGGGCTGCCGATCGAGGTGTTCAATGGCTTCCGCGCGGCGCTCGCCGCGAACCGCGCCCAGTTCTTCCTCGATATCCCGACCGGACCGTTCTACGGCTTCAACCGTGACGGCGCGAAAGTCTCGGAAGGCGTGATCCGCAACTGGTGGCGCCAGGGCATGATGGGCGGCACGAAAGCGCATTACGACTGCATCAAGGCCTTCTCGGAGACCGACTTCACCGAGGACCTCAAGGCGATCGACGTGCCGGTGCTCTTGATGCATGGCGAGGACGACCAGATCGTGCCGATCGACGATTCCGCGCGCATCGGCATCAAGCTCCTCAAGCATGGCACGCTGAAGACCTATCCGGGCTTCCCGCACGGCATGGCCACCACCCATGCCGACGTGATCAACGCGGACTTGCTGGCGTTCATCAAAGGATAGGCCGCGGTTCGCGGCTGCCGTCATTGCGAGCGAAGCGACGTGTCCCGCCGAAACCCGAAAGGCGTAGGCAGAAGCAATCCAGCGTCGATATAGTACTGGATTGCTTCGTCGCCTTCGGCGCCTCGCAATGGCGGCCACAATTGACACGCTCTCCGTCGTCATTCCGGGCGCCCGTAAGGGCGAGCCCGGAAGCCATAACCATGATCGTGAGTATAGATTCCGGGCTCGTGCTTTGCGCGCCCCGGAATGACACTGAGTGTCTTCCACCACCATTGGAACGTAACTCATCGTTCTCGCGGCGCGTCATGCGTCCGAGCTTTGCCAGTTGATCACCCTCTTCTGAACAGAGGGCGCGGGGAAGGCCGGATGTCGGTTGACACCCGCGGCCCGCCTGCAACAAAGAAAGCAGGCGGCAGTCACCACAGGTTCAACCGGATCATCCGGCCTTCCCTGCGCGGCGGGTTACGGCTTATACGAGCTCTCCCCGGTGTCCGGGCTTGTTAGCCACCGTCGCCGCTCGGATCATCACCCGAGCAACTTAGCGCCAGCGTCGGGGCGCCAGGACCACTCGATTTCGTCGTCCTGCCGATGTTGTTCGTCCGCCGCTGATAGCGCGCTGCAACGCCGACAGGCCACCGCATCCCGCACCCAACGTTCGTGACGATCGCGAAGCGTCCCTCTTATCGAGGCGGGACGCGAGAAGGATTGCACAATTTCTGGAAAAGCGAAACATGAATTTTCATCGCGATGGACGTGGCATCACCGATCGCATTGAAGCAGTTGGCGAAATAAGCCGTTACGCGCAGGCGATCTTGCGCCATCTGAGGCGCCATTGTGAACGCGGATGCGTGGCGATCGAACGCAAGGGCTGGGTGTCGGGCAAATCACGTCGGCGCCGCCGATCGCGCAGTGGCGCGCGGAACCCGCACCGTGCTTCCGGGTTTTCATCGATAGATCGTATTGCGTCATCGTCATCGACGGGCCGAGACAACCTTCGTTGCCGTCTCTCCCGTGTTTTGGCCGCGCCGGCGGAATCCGTTGCGGCTCATGCAGCATTTTTGGACGTCGTATCATGCAGGATTTTTCCGACGCAGCTTTTTCGCCGGAGGTGGTCGCGCTGATGACGCAGGCGCTGGACGCCGCGATCGCGGCCTTGCCGGAGCCAGTCAGTTCGACCCATGTCACGCTGCTCGCGGAAGCGGTGCTGCGCGCCGCCAAGGCCGGCGAGCGCAGCGTGACCGCAATGCAGCGTCTGGCGCTGCTCGAGCTGCAGATCATGCCGCGGGTATAGGCCGACTCTCGGCGGGCGTCTCGCCGAGAGATCCGCTTGTCCGATTCTGCATGTCTCAGGCTGCGGCCGATTGCAGCTCCGGCCAGGGTTCGGCCCAGGCCGGCAGGCGCATCAGCCCGTCGAGCCAGCTGACAATGTTGGGAAACGCCTCGAGCGGCATCTCCGCCTCGCGCCAATCGGTCGCCATCGATGCCAAGGCGAAATCGGCAATGGTGAGCCGATCGCAGGCGACATAAGAGCGCGACTTCAAGTGACCGTCGAGCACGGCTGCAAACGTCTTCAGGTTGGCCACCTTGTCGATCAGCGCCGCGCGGTCGGGCGTGCCGAGGCCGAACGTCCGCTTGACGATGTGCTCAAAGTAGAATGGCCCCACCGCGGGCGCCCAGTGACAATCGTTCCAGGAGAGCCAGCGCAGCACCTCGACCTGCTGCTGCGGATTGCGGGCCGGCCACATGTCGCAGCTTTCCCTGATGCAGAGATGGGCCATGATCGCGTTGGACTCCCATAGCACGAGATCGCCGTCGACCAGCACCGGGGCCTTCATGTTGGGATTGAGCGCAGCAAACTCCGGCGTCTTCAGCCCGCCCCTGATGTCGATGAACTCCGCCTGCACGCCGAGATGCTTGACCAGCGCCAGCACGCGGCGCGGCGCCTGAGCCTTGATCCAGTAGATTTTCATGCCGGTTCTCCATCCGTGATGTCTCCAAGACGAACGGGGGCGGACCGGATCGACAGCCTTCCGGGAAAAATTTTCCGGCGGCCCCATGAGCTGCGCTTCCGCAACGGAACGACGCGAACCGCCCACTCAGCTGGAGCTCGCCTGCGCGGACATCTCCTGCAGAAGATGCAGTGCCTCCTCGGCGCTGGCCTCCGGCACGAACAGATGGTCGTGATGGAAGGCCGAGACGGCGTTGGCGCTGATGCCGGCCTGCGCCAGGCGGGTGGTGACGGCAGCGAGGAATCCCACAGCATCGAGCGCGGAATGCACGTCGAGCGTGATCAGGCGCGAGGCGAACTGCGCGGGCAGCCCTACCCGTTCAGCCTCCTCCCGCAGGACGACCAGGGTGAGACCTTCCCGTTCACGGAACCAGAGCCGTGGTGCCAACGCGCTCGGAATGTCAGCATCGCTCGGAAGCGCGCAGAACACGAAAACGCCGTCCTGCAGCTGCGGCGACATGGTCCGTAGCAGCCTGTCCAGATCACGCTCGCCCGACATTCCATCCTCTTCGCCGGCTTCCGCCTCAGGACCGAGACAGGCGCTCCCGCCCGTGCGGCAAGGTGAAATCCTGCAGCGGCCCGGCCGGCACGATGCCGGTCGGATTGATGCTGCGGTGGCTCTCGTAATAATGCCGCTTGATATGCTCGAAGTTCACGGTGTCAGCGATGCCGGGCCATTGGTAGAGATCGCGCGTGTAGGCCGAAAGATGCGGATAATCGGCGATGCGGCGGAGGTTGCATTTGAAGTGGCCGACATAGACTGCGTCGAAGCGGATCAGGGTCGTGAACAGCCTGATGTCCGCCTCCGTCAATCGGTCGCCGAGCAGGAAGCGCCGGGTCGAGAGCCTGTCCTCCAGCCAGTCGAGCGTGGCGAACAAGGGAGCGATCGCTTCGTCGTAAGCGCCTTGCGTGGTCGCGAAGCCGCATTTGTAGACGCCGTTATTGAGCGTGTCGTAGATTCGCGCGTTGATCGCATCGATCTCGCCGCGCAGGGCCTGCGGGTAGTAGTCGCCCGGCGTGGCCCCGAGGCCGTCGAACGCCGAGTTCAGCATCCGGATGATCTCGGCGGATTCGTTGTTGACGATGGTGCGCCTCTGCTTGTCCCAGAGCACGGGCACCGTGACCCGGCCCGAATAATGCGGATCGGCCGCGGTGTAGACCTGATGCAGGAACTGCGCGTGGTTGATGCTGTCCTGCACGACGCCGGGGCCGTCGGCAAAGGTCCAGCCCTGCTCCGCCATCAGCCAGTTGACCACCGAGACCGAGATCAGCTCGTTGAGCCCCTTCAAGGCGCGCATGATCAGGGTGCGGTGCGCCCACGGACACGCCAGGCTGACATAGAGGTGATAGCGTCCGGCTTCCGCCTTGAAACCGCCTGCGCCGGTTGGGCCGGCGCTGCCGTCCGCGGTGATGAAGTTGCGGAAGATCGAGTCCTTGCGCACGAAACGGCCGCCGGTCGCCCCGGTGTCGTACCAGACATCGTGCCATTGGCCGTCGACGAGCAATCCCATATTCATTCTCCACTGAGCCGCGGCTCACGCTTGGTTACGCCTGGGCGAGCCGCGCCCTGGCCCGCGTCACGGCGTTGATGAAGCCCTCGCGCGCGTCGGAATGGCCCTGCCCACGCGGCTCCAGCACATGGCGCAACAGGAACAGGCCGGTCAGACGGAAACCGTCGCGCAGGTCCTGATCGGTCCAGTCATGCGTCTCCTCGTGCTCGCGCAGGAATGGCGGCAATGGCAGCAGCCGGTCGCGCCAGGGCTCGCCCGCCGCGCGCGACACCGCCCCACCCGACTTCGGCGAGACGTAGATCAGTTCCGTGGTCTCGCCCGTGGCGGCGCAGGTCTCAAGATCGAGACCGAAGCCAAGCTCGGCCAGGATCGCAAGCTCGAACCGGACGATATGGGCCGCAGCGCCGCCGGCATCCTCGAAATCATCCAGGGTGTGCTCGAGCCTGAGATAAATGTCCTGGTGCGGATCGCGCTCGGGCAACAGCCGCGCCAGCGCGGCCAGATGGGTGACGCCGTAGGCACCGTGCGAGGCCGACATCAGGCCGGCGGCGCGCAAGATCAGCCCGTCGATCGCGTACATGCCGAGATGCTCATCGAGCCGGGCCCGCCAGACCGCGCGCACGCTGTTGCCGGGCTGCAGCACGGGGCGCATGCGAGCGCCGCTCGCGCCGCGCACCAGCCCGAGATGGCGGCCGTGCTCGCGCGTCAACAGCTCGACCACGGCGGCGGATTCGCCGTGCCGACGCACGCCCAGCACGATGCCATCATCGGTCCATTCCATCGGGCTCGTCGTCTCCACACACCTTGCGCGTCGCAACTACGAGGATCCACGTACAATCGGCGAACTTCGTAGGGTGGGCAAAGGCGCGCTCACGACGGCTCCTCCGCCTTGGTCTACGCCGACGCGCCGTGCCCACCGTGAGGGTAGCATGGCGGAAGATGGTGGGCACGCTTCGCTTTGCCCACCCTACCCTCAATCACTCCAGCGCCGTCTCACGCATTGAACCAGCCGCGGGCATCGCCGGTGAAGGAGTAATAGAGCCCGACCGTGGTCAGCGCGCAGGAGATGATCTCGAGGCCGGCATCCAGCGTCATGCCCTTCTCGCCGATGAAGATCACCAGCGAATAGGCCGACAGCAGCAGCGCCGCCAGCAGCACCCAGCGCGGCCAGTTCTTACGCTGCTGCGCCGCCAGATAAACGAAATAGACCATGAGCAGGATGACGGCGCCGTTGAAGATGCTCTGCGCCATGATCATGCCATCGGTGATCTCGGTCGTCGGTGTCCGGTCCTGCACCGCCACCGACAACGCATCCAGCATCAGCGAGATGTACAACAGGATCTCAAACCAGAGCACGTTCCGGGGCAGGTTCATCGTCATTCCTTGGGGAAGTCGAGCCCCATCTCGCGGTAGCGGTCGGGATCGTCGCCCCAATTCTCGCGCACCTTGACGAACAGGAACAGATGCACCGGCACGCCGGTGATGTCGGCGATCTCCTCGCGCGCCTTCGCCCCGATCGACTTGATGGTGGCGCCGCCCTTGCCCAGCACGATCTTGCGCTGACTTTCCCGCTCCACGAAGATCGTCTGCTCGATCCGGATCGAGCCGTCCTTGCGCTCGGTCCAGCTATCGGTCTCGACGGTCGACTGATAGGGCAGCTCCTGATGCAGATGGCTGTAGATCTTCTCGCGCGTGATCTCGGCGGCGAGGTGGCGCATCGGCGCGTCCGACATCTGGTCTTCGGGATAGTGGAATGGCCCGGGCGGCACCATTGCGGCGAGCGTCTGCCGGAGGTCGTCGACGCCATCGCCGGACAGCGCCGAGATCATGAAGGTGCGCGCGAAAGCCAGCCGCTCGTTGGCCGCGGCCGCCAGCGCCAGCAGCTTCTCCCGCGGCACCAGATCGACCTTGTTGAGGACCAGGATCTTCTGATGCGCGACGCCTTCGGCCTTGGCCAGGATCGCCTCGGCCTCGTCGTCGAGGCCCTTCTTGGCGTCGAGCAGCACACAGACGAGATCGGCGTCATGGGCGCCGCTCCAGGCGGTCGTCACCATCGCGCGGTCGAGCCGCCGCTTGGGCGCGAAGATACCGGGCGTATCGACCAGGATGATCTGCGAACGGCCTTCGATGACGATGCCGCGGATCAGCGCCCGCGTGGTCTGCACCTTGCGCGAGACGATCGTGACCTTGGAGCCGACCAGCGCATTGACCAGGGTCGACTTGCCGACATTGGGAGCGCCGATCAGCGCGACGAAGCCGCAGCGGGTGTCGGCCGGCGGGGCGCCGTCTGCCTTCGGATCATCCATCATTGCTGCCGCCGCTGACGCCTTCGCGCGCAATCATCACGGACGCCGCAACCTTCTCGGCGGCGCGCTTCGAGCCGCCGACGCCCTCGGCCGACTCCAGGCCCGGCAGGTCGACGGCGACGCGGAACTGCGGATCGTGATGCGGGCCGGTGCGCTCGACCTCGCGATAGACCGGTGTCGGCAGCCCCTTGCCCTGCGCCCATTCCTGCAGGACGGTCTTGGGATCGCGCAAGGGCCGCCGCGGCTTGTGCATCCGCTCGGTCCAGTTGCGCTCGACGAAAGCCGACGCTGCCGCATAGCCGCCGTCGAGGAAGATCGCGCCGATCACGGCTTCGCAGACGTCGCCCAGCACGGATTTGCGCAAGCGCGCACTGGCGCCGGCGCCGACCGCGCCGAGCTTGATGTCATCGAGCAGGCCGAGCGACTTCGCGACGTCGGCGCAGCTCTCCTTGCGCACGAGATCGGCGAGCCGCTTCGACAGCTCGCCCTCGTCCGCGTTCGGAAAGGCGCGATACAGCATGTCCGACACGATCAGGCCGAGCACGTGATCGCCGAGGAATTCGAGCCGTTGATAGCTGTCGCCGCGCTTCTTGGAGGATTTCAGTGCGGAGACGTGGGTAAAGGCGGTCGCCAGCAGCGAGGCATCCTTGAACTGATGACCGATGCGCGCCTCGATCGCGGCGGCGGCCGCTTTCTCGGTCGCCTTTGCGCCCTTGGTGCCGGCGCGACTGCGCTTTGCCTTCGGCGCCTCGCGCGCCGTCATGCCCGCAGGACCGGGATCGGACTCGAGGCTTGGCGCGGCGGCCGCTTGTGTTGTCTGGATGTCGGCTTTGTCGTCAATCATCGTACGATTTTGAACAGGCGATTCCAACGCACCGCCAGCGGCCAGCGCCAAAACGCCCAGGCATGTTCGCCTTCAGCAACGGAGAAAAAGATCATCTGGGCGCGACCGACGATGTTCTCGTACGGCACGTAGCCCACCGCCGAGAGCACGCGGCTGTCGGTCGAATTGTCGCGGTTGTCGCCCATCATGAAGAAATGGCCGGGCGGCACGGTATAGACCGCAGTATTGTCGTAAAAACCATTGTCGACGCAATCCAGCGTTTCGTAGCTGACGCCGTTCGGCAAAGTCTCCTTCCAGCGCTTGACCCGCGCCGTCGCGTCGGAGCCGCAGGGATCCTCGCCGATGAAGTCGCTGAGCCGCTCGCGCTGCACCGGCCTGTCGTTGATGTAGAGCAGCCCGTCGCGCATCTGGATGTGGTCGCCGGGCAGCCCGATCACGCGTTTGATGTAGTCGGTGGTGTCGTCCTTCGGCAGCCGAAACACGACGATGTCACCGCGACTGGGCTCGGAGCCGAAGATGCGGCCCGAGAACAGCGGCGGCGACAGCGGAATCGAATAGTGGCTGTAGCCATAGGAATATTTCGAGACGAACAGGTAGTCACCCACCAGCAACGTCGCCTTCATCGATCCCGAGGGGATGTTGAACGGCTGAAACAGGAAGGTTCTGATGACCAGCGCGATCAGCAGCGCATGAACAACGACGCGAACGGTTTCGCCGAGGCCGCTCTCAGTCTTGGTGCCGGATGTCACGCTCATCGCTCTTTCATTGTCCCTCTGACGAATCGCTTCGTGATTCGCCCGCGCCGCGGCAGAACACCCCGCCGCGAACAGCTGATCGGTTCGCGGCTTTGAGGATTCTGTCCTGATTCTGGTGATTAAGGCCAATTCCGGCCGGAACCTGAATTCGCCCTTGGCTAAGCCTCAAACCTACCCGCTCGATCTGCGCTGGTTTTAGACGTTTGTTCTCGCGCGCGCAATCAATCGCCCGATCAAAACCAACTAAGCCACTGGCAGATATGACATTTTAGTTTTTGATCAGTTTTACCGGAGATTGAGCCGAGCGCCTCAGGATGTGTCGGGGCGGTCGGCCGAAATTATGACGAAGGCCTGGGCGAGCGGCCAATCATCGGTGATGGACAGGTCGATTCGCGCCTCATAGCCCTGCGGCGTCAGCGCCTCCAGCCGGGCCAGCGCCCCGCCGGTCAGCTGCATCGTCGGCCGGCCGCCGGGCAGATTGACGACCCCCATGTCGCACCACCAGACCCCGCGCCGAATCCCGGTGCCGAGCGCTTTGGAACAAGCCTCCTTGGCCGCGAAGCGCTTGGCGTAGGTTGCAACCACCATTTTTTCGTTCTTGGCGCGCCGCTCGGCCTTGGCGCGCTCGGCTTCGGTGAAGACGCGGTCCAGGAACCGCTCACCATGGCGCTCGATGACCTTGGCGACACGCCTGATATCGATCAGGTCGGAACCGATGCCGATGATCATTGGCTTGCCCCGTTACAGGCCGCGGCCGCGGTCCATGGCCGCCCGCATCGCCCTGATGGTGTCGCCGAGGCCGACGAACAGCGCTTCGCCGATCATGAAGTAGCCGATATTCAGCTCGACGATCTCCGGCAGCGAGGCGATCTTTTCCGCCGTATCGTAATCCAGGCCATGGCCGCCATGGACTTCGAGCCCGGCCGAATAGGCCAAGGCGGCGCCCTTCACGATTCGCTGCCATTCGGCCTCGGCCTTCTCCCGGTTGCCTTCCGCCACCGCATCGCACCAGGTCCCGGTATGGATCTCGATCACCGGTGCGCGCAGTTTCGCCGCCGTCTCGATCTGCTTGGGATCGGCGGCAATGAACAGCGAGACCCGGATGCCGGCGTCGTTCAGGCGGGCGATGGCCGGCGCCAGGGCGTCGTGCTGGCCAACCACGTCGAGGCCCCCCTCAGTGGTCAGCTCCTGGCGCCGCTCCGGCACCAGGCAGCAGGCATGCGGCCGGGTGGCAAGCGCGATTCGCAGCATCTCGTCCGTCGCAGCCATCTCGAAATTGAGCGGCTTGTCGATCTCGGCTTTCAGCCGCGCCATGTCCTCGTCGCGGATGTGCCGGCGATCCTCCCGCAGATGCGCGGTGATGCCGTCCGCACCTGCCTCGATCGCCAGTTTGGCGGCACGCACCGGGTCCGGATTGCTGCCGCCCCTGGCGTTGCGCAAGGTGGCGACGTGGTCGACATTGACGCCGAGACGCAGCTTCGGGGCTTTGGACATGGCGGACTCGCAAGACTTCGAAAGACAACGGCCGAGGCAGCTCTAACCCATCGCGGCGCAGAACGCTGCGCCAAAACCCACAGATCAGCCATTCACCCGGTCGACCCTGGCCACGATGGTCTTGGCGCGCAACTGGTTGATGATGGCGGACAGATGCTTGAGGTCGTAGACCTCGAGATCGATCGTGAGCTCGGTGAAGTCGGGCGAGCGACGGCTCATGCTGATGTTGTCGATGTTGCCGTCGTGCTCGGCGATCACGGTCGCGACCTGGGCGAGGCTGCCGGGTTCGTTGACATTCTCGACCCGGATCCGCGCCGGGAAGCGCCGCGGCGAGGTTTCATCCACGTCCCAGCGCACATCCAGCCAACGCTCCGGCTCTTCCTCGAAATCCTTCAGCGCGGGCGACTGGATCGGGTAGATGGTGATGCCCTCGCCCGGGGTCACGATGCCGACGATTCGGTCGCCGGGCACCGCGCCGCCATTGGGCGCGAACTTGACCGGCAGGCCGGAATTGATGCCGCGAATCGGAATTGCCGAAGGCGCGCGCGCCGGCTCGGCCGCCGGCTTGCCAGTTGGGCCTTTCTTGGCGCCGTAGCGCACCACGCGCTCTTCCTTGTAGTCCGGATACATCGCGCGGGCGACATCGGAGGCCTTGATCTCGCCGCGTCCGACCGCCGCCATCACCTCCTCGATCGAGGCGCGCGCCAGCCGCGGCAGCGCGCCCTTGAGCTTGTCGTCGGCATATTCGAGCTTGGCTCGCTCGAACAGGCGGTCGACGATGCGCCGGCCGAGCCCGGCATATTGGTCGCGCATCGCGGTCCGGGTGGCGCGGCGAATCGCTGCACGGGCCTTGCCGGTGATCGCGAGCGATTCCCAGGCCGACGGCGGCGCCGATTGCGCCTCCGAGGTCAGCACCTCGACCTCGTCGCCGTTCTGCAACTCGGACGAGAGCGGCGCGAACTTGCCGTTGATCTTGCAGCCGACCGCGCTGTTGCCGACATCGGTATGCACGGCATAGGCGAAATCGATCACGTTGGCGTGGCGCGGCAGCGCGATCAGCTTGCCCTTCGGGGTGAAGCAGAACACCTGGTCGTGAAACAGCTCGAGCTTGGTGTGCTCGAGGAACTCCTCCGGATTGGCGCTCTCCGACAAGATACCGATGGTATGGCGCAGCCATGCAAATGCGTTTGATTCGCGCTTCAGGAGTTCGGTCGGCGAACCGATGCCGTCTTTGTAGAAGGCATGTGCGGCGATGCCCAGTTCGGCGATCTGGTCCATCTCCTCGGTGCGAATCTGCAGCTCGACGCGCTGCTTGCCGGGACCGATCACCGTGGTGTGGATGGAGCGGTAATCGTTCTGCTTCGGAGTCGAAATGTAGTCCTTGAAGCGCCCCGGCACGACCGGCCAGGTCGTATGCACGATACCCAGCGCACGATAGCAGGATGCGAGATCGGGCATGACGACGCGGAAGCCGAAAATGTCGGACAGCTGCTCGAAGCCGACCGACTTGCGCTCCATCTTGGTCCAGATCGAGAATGGCTTCTTGCGGCGGCCGATGACCCGCGCCGTCAGCCCGTTCTCGCGAAATTTCTTGGCAAGCTGAGCCTCGATCTCGCCGATCAGGTTGCGGTTGCGGTCGGCCAGCGCGTCCAGCCGTTGCATCACGACATTGTAGGCATCGGGATCGAGGGTGCGGAAGGACAGGTTCTCCAGCTCCTCGCGCATCTCCTGCATACCCATGCGGCCGGCGAGCGGCGCGTAGATGTCGAGCGTTTCCTCGGCGATTCGCCGCCGCGAGGCCTCCGGCACGAATTCCAGGGTGCGCATGTTATGCAACCTGTCAGCGAGTTTTACCAGAAGCACACGCACGTCGTCGGCGATCGCCAGGAGCAGCTTGCGCAGGTTCTCCGCCTGCTTGGCCTCCCGCGAGACCAATTCCAGGCGCTTGAGCTTGGTGAGCCCCTCCACCAGCGCGCCGATCTTGGGGCCGAACAAATGATCGATCTCGGCGCGGGTCGCCTCGGTATCCTCGATGGTGTCGTGCAGCAGCGCAGCGACGATCGTCGCATCGTCGAGCTTGAGGTCGGTCAGGATCGCCGCCACTTCGAGCGGATGGGTGAAATACGGATCGCCGGAGGCGCGGGTCTGCGAGCCGTGCGCCTTCATCGCGTAGACATAGGCGCGGTTCAGCAGATCTTCGTCGGTATCGGGATTATACGACCTGACACGCTCGACAAGGTCATATTGCCGCATCATCCGGGAGCGCGGCTTGTGCGATTTCGGTGCGGCGGCCACGGTCGCCAGCGTGGCCGAATCGGCCGCCGCCTGCATCTGTGGTGGACTCGGGCGCGAAGCCGCCATGGGAGAAACCTTCGACCACGTCGTGGATTGGGAGCTGGGCTGGCGAGCCATCTCGGCGCCCTCGCCACAACATATGGTAACCACGAAAGCACGATCAAATGCAAAGGCCGCAAATGTTAAGGCCCGGACATGGTCCGGGCCTTAACATTCCGAAAAGGTGGTTTACACATCTGCAGCGTCGCGTGATCTCCGCCCGCGATCGCCTGCCGCGCGGATTTTATTCGTCCTCTTCGGGCTGCTGCTCCGGCGGAGCCAGCCCCTCGAGACCCTTGAGAAGCTCTTCCTCGGTCATCCGCTCGACCGCCACCTCGGTGTCGTCGGCATCGACGCTGGCGCCCGCCGAACCGATCAGCGGCACGGTGTCCGGCTCCGGCTCGTCGACCTCGACGAACTTCTGCAGCGAGTGGACCAGCTCTTCTTTCAAATCCTCGGGGGAAATCGTCGTATCCGCAATCTCCCGGAGTGCGACAACAGGATTCTTGTCATTATCCCGGTCAATCGTAAGCTGTGACCCCGACGAAATCATACGGGCGCGATGCGCCGCGAGCAGGACGAGGTCGAATCGATTGTCCACCTTGTCGATGCAATCTTCCACAGTGACGCGCGCCATCGATTGTCGCTCCGGTCTTTTGTGTGCTTAATGGGCTGATTATCTAGGGCTAGTTATAGAGACTGACCGGTTTCCGCAAGGCCGATCTGGCGTCCAGTCTCCGTATCGAGCTAAAAGTACCGGATTCCGGACCCCTGCCGGGCCTCCGGATCGCTGGAATGCAGCTTTTGGCCAACAAAACGCTTCATTGCCTCGTCAGAAGTGCGGCTTTGTTGCCCTGACTACTCCTATTGCGGGAGCGTCACTACCGGACGAGTCCGCTCGAGCATCGGCAATGCCTTGGAGTAGTGCCTTGGATATGGAATGCGCGGCCTTTCGAGAGCGGCGCCAAGAACAGAAATCTAACTGAACGCGAGAAACTGAATGTCATCTTCGACCAACAAGATTGCGCTCTTCATTGACGGCGCCAACCTTTATGCAACCGCCAAGACGCTCGGTTTCGATATCGACTATAAACGCCTGCTCAAGGAGTTTCAGAGCCGCGGCACGCTGCTGCGCGCCTTCTACTATACCGCCATCATCGAAGATCAGGAGTACTCGTCGATTCGCCCGCTGATCGATTGGCTCGACTACAACGGCTACACCGTCGTCACCAAGGCGACGAAGGAGTTCATCGACGCAAGCGGCCGGCGCAAGGTGAAGGGCAACATGGATATCGAGCTTGCCGTCGATGCCATGGAACTCGCCGAGCACATCGACCAGATGGTGCTGTTTTCCGGCGACGGTGACTTCCGCTCGCTGGTCGAAGCGATGCAGCGCCGCGGCGTTCGGGTCACCGTGATCTCGACCATCTCCAGCCAGCCGCCGATGATCGCCGACGAACTACGCCGTCAGGCCGACGTCTTCACCGATCTCGTCGAATTGCAATCCAAGCTCGGCCGCGACCCCTCCGAGCGCCCCGCTCCGCGCGAGCCTCGCCACCATGCCCCGCAATTCCTGCAGCGGACGAGCCCCGTGGCGCCGCGTAACACGAGCGATGACGATTTCGAGGATTAAGGGCGCGCCCGCAAGCCGCGCCGAGGCCGCACCAGGCGCCCTCCCCCCGAGCAATCCCGACCACGACTGCCCACTCTGCCCGCGCCTTGCGGAATTCCGCAACGCCCAGCGCGCACGAGAGCCGTCCTGGTTCAACGCGCCGGTGCCGTCGTTCGGCGATGCCGACGCGCGGCTCCTGATCGTCGGTCTCGCGCCGGGATTGCAAGGGGCCAACCGCACCGGCCGCCCCTTCACCGGGGATTATGCCGGCGATCTGCTGTACGGCACCCTGCTGCAGTACGGTTTCGCCCGGGGCCACTATCAGGCGCGGCCCGATGACGGATTGACGTTGATCGACTGCCGAATCAGCAATGCCGTGCGCTGCGTGCCGCCGCAGAACAAGCCGCTGCCGGCCGAAATCAATCAGTGCCGGACCTTTCTCAACGCGACGATTGCGACGATGCCGCGCCTGCGCGGTATCGTCGCGCTTGGTCGCATCGCGCATGATACGCTGTTAAAGACACTCGGCATGCGAGCCGCGGCGGCCCCGTTCGCGCACGGCGCGGTGCATCAGGCCGGTTCCCTCAAGCTCTACGACAGCTATCACTGCTCGCGTTACAACACGAACACCGGCGTGCTCACGACCGAGATGTTTCACGCCGTGTTCGGACGGGTGCGGGCCGATCTGGGCTGATGCACACTGCAGGCGCGCAGGGGGCGCGACGCTGGAGTAAGAATTCCGAACCGGTAGGTTAGACCGGGTTGCCCTTGAGCCAGTCCAGCACATCGGCTGCATTCCGGTCCGGCGGAAAGACCGGATAGAACACGTGGGTGATGCGCGCATCATCCACGATCAAGGCCAGCCGCTTGATCATGGTGAGCCCCGCGATCTCCATCGTCGGCAAGTGCAGCGCCTCGGTCAATTCGAGCTTCTCGTCCGACAGCACCGGAAACGGCAGGTGCAGGCGCGAAGCCATCTCGGTTTGGTAGGCGTTGCTTTGGGTCGAAAGGCCAAATACGGAAGCGGCACCCGCGGCCTTGAGCTCGCCGAACAGATCGCGGAACGCGCAGGCGTGCGGCGTGCAGCCGCGCGCCCCCGGGATCATGTCCCAATCCTCGACCAGCGACACCTTGCCGGGCTCACCGGTGCGCGGATAGGCGAAGATGACGACGCGCCCCGGCAGTTCCGACAGCGTGACCAGGGTGTCGTCGGTCGCGCGCAGGCTGACCGGGGGAACCTGCATTCCCTCAAGGTGGTCAGCGGCCCCATCATCGGTCGGCGCCGGAATCTTGCTCCAGTCGACTTCTAGCAGGTTCTTCTGATTCATAGGACTCCGTCCTGCCGATCGCTTACCCGCGGGCACGCAAGAGACGGCCCTTCTCGCGGCCCCAATCGCGCTTCTTCTCGCTCTCGCGCTTGTCATGCAGCTTCTTGCCCTTGGCCACCGCCAGCAAGAGCTTGGCGCGCCCGCGCTCGTTGAAATAGAGCTTCAGCGGGATCAGCGTCATGCCCTCGCGGTCGACCGCGCCCAGCAGCTTGTTGATCTGCTTGCGATGCAGCAGGAGCTTGCGCGGCCGCTTCGGCTCGTGATTGAAGCGGTTGGCCTGCAGATATTCGGGAATATTGGCATTGATCAGCCAGATCTCGCCGTCACGGCTATCGGCATAGGACTCCGCAATGGTCGACTTCCCGCTGCGGATCGACTTCACCTCGGTGCCGGTCAGCGCAAGCCCCGCTTCGACAGTGTCCTCGATCGCATAATTGAACCGCGCCTTGCGGTTCTCGGCGACGACCTTGATGGCGCGTTCGTTCTTCTCTGCCACGTCAGGCCTTCTTCAGGAGGTCGCGAATTTCGGTCAGCAGCTCGACCTCGCGCGACGGTTTCGGCGCAGCTGCCGGCTGGGTCTCCTGCAGCCGCTTCAACTGATTTATGAAGCGGATCACGATGAACAGCACGAAGGCGATGATGATGAAGTTCAAAGTAAGGGTGATAAAATTGCCGTAAGCCAGCACCGCGCCTTGCTTCTTCGCATCGGCAAGATTGGTGGCGCTGACCGATTTGGAGAGCGGGATGAAGTAGTTCGAGAAGTCGAGACCGCCGGTGACGGCACCGATGATCGGCATGATGACGTCGCCCACCAGCGAACTGACGATGCCCCCGAAGGCCGCGCCGATGATGACGCCGACCGCGAGGTCGACGACATTGCCCTTCATCGCGAAGTCACGGAACTCCTTCAACATGCCGATTCCCCTCGATTTGGCGCCACGCGACGCCACCAACGACCGAGCTCAGTTGATCAGGCCCGCATGCACCATCGCCTCGCGCACCGCGCGGCGGGTCGGCTCGGAGACCGGCACCATGGGGAGCCGCAACTTCTCCTCGATCTTGCCGAGCAGCGACAGCGCATATTTGATCGGCGCCGGGTTGGACTCAATGAAAAGGTTGGTGTGCAACGGCATCAGCTTATCATGGATCTTCAGGGCGGTCGCGACGTCGCCCTTCTGCCAGGCGGCATGGAAGTCCGAGCAAAGGCGGGGGGCCACGTTGGAGGTCACCGAGATGCACCCGTGCCCGCCATGCGCCATATAGCCGAGCACGGTGGCGTCCTCGCCGGAAAGCTGGTTGAACTCCTCGCCCATCGCCGCGCGCTGCTGCGACACCCGCACCATGCTTGCCGTGGCGTCCTTCACGCCGGCGATATTCTTCAGATCAAACAGCCGCTTCATGGTGTCGACCGACATGTCGATGACCGAACGCGGCGGGATGTTGTAGATGATGATCGGAATGCCGATCGCATCGTTGATCGCCTTGAAGTGCTGATAGAGGCCTTCCTGGGTCGGCTTGTTGTAGTAGGGCGTCACCACCAGCACGGCGTCGGCGCCCGCCGTTTCCGCATGCTGGGCGAGCTCGATTGCCTCCTTGGTCGAGTTGGACCCCGCGCCGGCGATGACCGGCACCCGTCCCTTCGCCTCGGCGATGCACCATTCCACCACCTGCTTGTGCTCGTCATGGCTGAGCGTCGGGCTCTCCCCGGTGGTGCCGACCGGCACCAGGCCATTGGTGCCCTCGTCGATCTGCCAGCTCACGAGCTTGCGAAACGCGGCTTCATCGAGGGAACCGTTCTTGAACGGCGTCACCAGCGCGGTGAAAGAGCCCCGGAAATTCGTCTTGGCCGCCATAACACTCCCTCCCCAACGCTGGTTGTGGTCTTCCCACGGAAAAGGCACTCATACCGGGTCCGAGAACGCCGCGGAAGGGCCGCCACCCGCTGAGATGCCTTCTCAACAGGCACCCGCCTTTTCCCGGTCGTGATTTTGCCGTGCTCCTGGCGCAGAGTGCAATTGTGAGCGGTACATTTAGTGTTTGTTCACCTTTTCGATAGACCAAGACCAGTACCGTCGATTTGAAGGTGGTCGCGCGAGGCACAGCCCGCCCCCAGAAATGTCAGGTCGAGACGGTAGGAGTGGGGTCGAAGTCATCCGCCGCAAAGGAACGCCGTGCCCTATTTTGCCCGTGCAGCCGCATTGCGATCGACCGCCCTGGTGACCAGCCTGACGCTTCTGTTCGGCTTGGTTGCCTTCGACGGCGCGTCCGGGGCGAGCGACAAGGCCGCCCTATCCAAAGTTCCCCTGCCAAAGGCACGGCCGATCGCGCCGAGTGCAGCCCCCAAGGCCGCCGCGGCCGGTACTGGAACCAAGGGCAAGACGGAGGCAAAGGCCGAGCCCAAAACGACCACGGTCACGGTCGCGAACCACAAAGCGGGAAAGGACGCGCTTTCAGCGTCCGCAAGCATCCCCCCAGCGCCGCGCCAGCACGCCGCCCTGCCCCCGCCGCGCAAGCCGATAACACCCGCTGCCGTGGCCGCGACGTCGTCGACCTCGCAGTCGGACCGGGACGCGCTCGAGAACGTGATCGAGCTGGTCCGCAAGCACAAGCCGGACGATGCGACCCAGGTCGAAGCGGCGATCTCCGATCCGGTCGCGCGCAAGCTCGCCGAATGGATCGTCCTGCGCAGCGACAACAACAACGCCAGCGCCGAGCGCTACCGCGCCTTCATTACGGCCAATCCGAGTTGGCCGTCGCAGACGTTCCTGCGAAGGCGGCTCGAAGCCGCACTGTGGGACGACAAGCGCGAGGACGCCGTCGTCTGGTCCTGGTTCGAGAACGAATCGCCGTTGTCCGCCAAGGGCCGGTTTACGCTGGCGCGTGTGCTGCTCAACCGCGGCGACCGAGCCAATGCGGAGCGGCTGGTGCGCGAGGCCTGGCGCAACGACGCGATGTCGGAGGAAACCGAGAACAACGTGCTCGATCAGTTCGGCGCGCTGTTGTCCGGCGGCGACCACAAGGCGCGGATGGACACGCTGCTCTATGGCAGCGAGCACGAAGCGGCGCTGCGGGCGGCGAAACGGCTCGGCACGGGCTACGTGGCCCTGGCCAAAGCGCGAATCGCAACCTACCGCAAGGCGCCGAACAGTCGCGCTCTGCTCGAGGCGGTGCCGCACGAGCTGCACGGCGATACCGGCTACCTCTTCAGCAAGATCCAGCTCCTGCGCCGCGAAGAGAAATTCGAAGACGCCGCCCAGCTGATGCTGAGCGCACCGAAGGATCCGGGCCGCCTCTATAATCTGGACGAGTGGTGGATCGAACGGCGCCTTCTGGCGCGCAAGATGATCGACGCCGGCGGGTATCGCACCGCCTATCTGATCGCACGCGATGCGGCGCTGCCCACCCGCGACATCTACAAGACCGAGCAGGAGTTCACGGCGGGCTGGATCGCGCTGCGCTTCCTCAACGATCCCGCGACCGCTGCACAGCATTTTGCCCGCATCGGCATCGGCAGCGTCAACCCGACCACGCTCGCCCGTGCCGGCTATTGGCAGGGCCGCGCCGCCGAGGCGATGGGGCGCATGCAGGAGGCGCGCGCGGCTTATGCCGCGGCGGCGGAGCAATCGACCAGCTATTACGGCCAACTCGCGCGGGCCAAGCTCGGATTGCCGCAGCTTGCGCTTAATCCTACCCCCAGCGGCCGGGGCCGCGGTATCGAGCGGCTCGAAATCGTGCGCGCCGTGCAGCTGCTCTACGACCTCGACGAGGGCGAGTTCGCCATCCCGATCTTTGCCGATCTGGGCGACAATGGTGATCCCGATGCGCTGGTGGGGCTTGGCGAGATCGCAGCACGGCAAAGCGATGCCCGCGCCATGCTCCTGGTCGGCAAGGCCGCGCTCAATCGCGGGCTGCCGTTCGATCATTACGCCTATCCGGTCAATGGCGTCCCTGCGTTTCGCTCGATCGGCCCCGAAGTTGAGCAGAGCGTGATCTTCTCGATCGCGCGCCAGGAGAGCGCATTCAATCCAGCCGTGGTGTCGCCGGCCCAGGCCTACGGGCTGATGCAGGTGACGCCGGAGGCCGGACGCTATGTCTGCAAGCGCGCCGGCGTCGGCTTCGACCTCACGCGGATGAAGACCGACCCGGTCTACAACGCACAGCTTGGCGCAGCTGAGCTGGGCGGCCTGCTGGAGGATTATCGCGGCTCCTACATCATGACCTTTGCCGCCTACAATGCCGGTCGCGGCAGCGTGAAGAAGTGGGTCGAACGCTACGGCGATCCACGCGATCCCAAGGTCGACGCGATCGACTGGGTCGAACTGATTCCGTTCTCGGAGACCCGCAACTACGTGCAGCGGGTGATGGAGAACCTGCAGGTCTACCGCGCCCGTTTCGGCGGCGGCTCAAGGCTGCAGATCGAGGCCGACCTGCATCGCGGCGCGATCGTGGAATAAAATAAGCGAATAGCGAATAGCGAATAGCGAATAGCGAATAGCGAATAGCGAATAGCGAATAGCGAATAGCGAATAGCGAATAGCGAATAGCGAATAGGATGATGGAAGATGGGGTTCTTCCGTCAAGCCTATTCGCCACTCCCTACTGGCTACTCGCCTCTAGAAGTTGCGCTGAGCGCGCATCAGGAGCGAGACCGAGTCCTGGTCCTTCAGCTGGTAAACGGCGGCCGGTTTGGCAATCGCGCCAACAGCGGGAGCCGTCGCATTTCCCGTGAACTTCTGATCCAAGCGGGTCCAAGCCACGTCGGCCGAGAAGGTCAGGTTCTTCACCGGCGTCCAGCGGGTGATCACACCCAGCGTGGAGATGTTGAAGTCCGGATTGCAGTTCGCCGGTGTGATGCCCAGCGCGACGATGCCGGCCCCGTTGCAGATCAGTCCCTTGGCGGTGGCGTTATACTTGACGGCACTCCAGGATCCGTAGACCGCCGTATTCCAATAGGGATCCCAGTTGTGGGTGAAGGCGCCGCGGAAGCCATAAGTCGTCGTCAGCTGCTGCTGGGTGCCGACGCCGAACACGGAATCGGACACGCCGGCGAAGCCGAGACTCTGGAAGGCGCCGGCGACGTTGCTGCCGCCGTACATTGCGTAGTTGATCGGCGCCAGGCTCTGGAAATTGTAGCGGCTCGCACCGTTGGTGTAGACGCCTTGAATGTTCAGGGTATCGCCAGGGCCTGTCGGGATGTTCTTGATCGACAGGGCCAATTGACCGGCAAAGCCCCATTTGTCGGCCGGATGGCCCGTGGTCTGATTCGCACCGTAGTAGGCGGCATGATTGTCGTGCGCCGCAACGGACGCCTGGAACAGACCCCAGGCCTGGTCGACGCGGACCGCACCGACGATGTCGGGTGCGACGTTGCCGCCGAAATCGCTGGCACCGTATGCACCGGTCAGGACACCAGCAGCCGTCTGCAGCGAGGTATTCCATATGTTGGACTGCGAATACGCCGTCGCATCCTGGGCCGAGATCGAAGCCGTGATACCCTGCCCGAAGTCCGCCGTATAGGAGAACTGGTTGACGCCGGTGACGGTGCCGCTGCCTCCGGTCAGACCATCGAAGTTGTTGCCGGGATAATTGGTCCAGGGCGCGTCGAACTGCGACACGGCCTTACCCATCGTGAATCCGGCGAACTGAATGAACGCGTAGAAGACTCCGAGCGTGCCGCCTGCGATAGCGCCCGCATTGGCATTGTTCGGCGCAGTGGCGCCAGTAGCGCCGAGCTGCGAATAGACCGTGGCTCCGGGGGTGGTGCCGCTACCGGTGTAGCTGTCCGTCGTCCATTGAAACACGGCATCGAAATAGGTTCGCACCACACCGTATTCGGTGGCGGTGCGGGTGTCGATGTTCAGGTCGGCACGCGAACGAGTCGTATAGTAGTTGCTCAGCCGGTTATTTGCGCCGCCGGGACCGTTGGTCGCGTTCTGAAAGACGGCGTTAGTGCCGAATGCAGCTTCGGCGCGCAGATAGCCGCCGAGCTTGACGCAGGTGTCGGTGCCGGGGATGTAGTAGAAGCCAGCGCCGTACAAAGAGCAGACCTTCACATACTCCACCGGTTTTGCCTTGATCGGCAGATCGGCCGCCTGTGCTCCCCCCACCGCGAGCAACACCGCCGTCGAGCCAAGAATAAGGCTCTTCCCCATATTCATTCCAACCTCCAAACTGCTCTCTTGCTCAGGACCCTTGATCACGATCCGAAGTTTCTCTGCCCACAGTGCCAACCCGATCACCCGGAGACACGGTGACCGCCATTAGAGGTGCAGTCGCAACAATGATGGGGCGCCTTTCGTGTTTTATCGGACCATTATCGTGACGAGCCCCAACGGTGCTCGGGTTGCGCTTCGGACACGCACACGGTCTCGCCCGGCGTGAGACTTCAATAATCCTCGGATTTGTCGCCGTTGATCCCGATCGCCCGCTTTGCGCCAAATAGGTGTGGCCGCGACGAAACAGCGCGTCTCATCCCGCGACGAGCGTGATCGGCCCTTTAAGGCTGCTCGCGGCACGAGGCTCTCGTTGCCGGACATAGTTCAAAGCTGCTGCGACAAGGAGTTGGCGAGCAGAACGCCCCGGCTCGCCGCGGGCGTGACAAAGGTTTGGCCCGCCCCGCCACATGCTGGGCTTGGCTGCCACGAGGTCAACGCGAAAGCAAAATCAGATCAGCACGGACCGTCCACGAGCTCTCCGCAATGTTGGACGATTTGGCAGCGACGCTCTCCAGTGAGATTTCGAGTTCGCTGACCGGAAGAGACAGCGCGCAATCGGAGAGAACAGTGGCCGTCGCTGCGATACCCTCGAAGCGATCAACGCAAACAAAAGCCTCCGGCAGTTTCCTGCCGGAGGCTTCTTGGATCGTTGTCAGGCGACCGGGATTACCAGTTGCGCTGAGCGCGGAGCAGCAAGCTGACGCTGCTCTGGTCCTTCAGCTCGTAAGTCGCACCAGGCTTGGCGACAGCTGCCACGCCGGCCGCATTCACAATGGCGCCCGAGTACTTCTGGTCAAGGAACGTCGCGGCAAGGTCAGCCGAGAAGGTCAGGTTCTTGACCGGGGTCCAGCGAGTGATCAAACCGACCGTACCGAGGTTGAAGTTCGGGTTGCAGGTGGAGCCTGCGGTCAGGAAGGGCCTGATGCCCGCACAGACCAGGTCCACGCCCGTCCCGCCATACCTCAACTGCGCATACGAACCGTAGATCGCAGTGTTCCAGTAGGCATTCCAGTTGTGGGTGTAACCACCGCGGAAGCCCCAGGTCGTGACCGACTGCTGCGAGGTGCCGGGCCCGTAGACCGTATCAGCAACCGAAGCAAAGCCGATGCTCTGATACGCGCCGGCAAGGTTAGTGCCGCCGAACATCGCAAAGGCGGTCGGAACGAGGCTCTGGAAGTTGTAGCGCGTCGCAGCATCCGTGTACGTGGCCTGCAGGTTGATCGTGTCGCCCGGACCGGTCGGGATGTTCTTGATCGACAAGGCCAAAGAAGCAGCCCAGCCCCACTTGTCCGACGGATGACCGGTCGGCTCAGTGGCGCCGTAGTAGGCCGCGTGGTTGTCATGCGCCGCGAACGATGCCTGGAACAGACCCCAAGCCTGATCGACACGAAGCGCTGCGACCAGATCAGGCGAGCGCGTGCCACCGATGGCGGAACCACCATAGACGCCGCTCATGACGTTTGCAGCCGTGAATGGGACTGCGGTGTTCCAAACGTTGGTGGTCTGGTAGGCTGTCGAGTCCTGCGCCGAGAACGACGCCGTAATGCCTTGACCGAAGTCGGCGGTGTAGCTGAACTGGTTGATGCCAGTGACCGTGCCGCCGCCGCCGGTGAGACCGTCGAAGTTGTTGCCGGGATAATTGGTCCAGGGCGCGTCGAACTGCGACACGGCCTTACCCATCGTGAAGCCGGCGAACTGGATGAAGGCATAGTAGACGCCGAGCGTACCGCCGGCGACGCCGTCGTTGTTCGGAGTACCTGCTGCCGGGTAGGCCGTGGCGCCGGTGCCGGTGCTCGAGTAAGTACCCGTGGTCCAGCTGAACGTCGCATCGAAGAAGGTACGGACCACGCCATATTCGGTCGCGGTGCGGGTGTCGATGTTCAGATCTTCACGCGAGCGGGCGGTGTAGTAGTTGCTCAAGCGGTTCTGTGCACCGGCGGCACCGTTCACCGCATTGTTATAAACGCTGTTGCTGGCAATGGCCGTCTCGACGCGCAGATAGCCACCGAGCTTGATGCAGGTATCGGTGCCGGGAATGTAGTAGAAACCCGCACCATACAGGGAGCAAACCTTCACATACTCGACCGCTTTGGCCTTGATCGGAAGGTCGGCCGCCTGAGCCCCACCCATGGCGACCAGAGCCGCCGCTGAGCCGAGGATAAGGCTCTTAACCGTCTTCATGCTAAACCTCCAAGTTGCTCTCTGAGAAAGAGCCGGACCAAGATCCCCCAGGACGCTCCGGCCTTTCCCATCCCGAAAAACCGCTTCAGCCGCCTCGCGCCATCGGACACACCCGCATCACGCGAGGGACTTCAGCGAAACATCTGTCGCGGGACGATCGAGTACCCCCCACCGTCGTCAGGAACTATGCCTTCGCTCATTCCGTAATCAAAATAGTTTATGAGATCAGCTAATTGAATGAGCGGATGATGTGTCCTGGCCGCAACACCTGCCCAGACATGGTGCAGTGCATGGCAGGCCAGCGCGCGGCTCCTAGATAAGTGATTTCGCTATGGATTTGTTTAAACTAGGGTTGTGAGCGAAAATTGGATGATTGCGAGCTATGGCGCCCATCAGGAAACCCAAAGGCGAGACGCCAACTACGGCTCCCCTGTCATCTCTCGTAACAGCCGACGAGAATCAGGATGCGGTTCGCCGATTCACCTGGGAAATCGCTTCCATCAGCGTGCATCTGGAGGAGCTTCGCTACTTCTGGGCCAAGGCACTCGGCGTCAGCGGGCCGCAATGGATGATTCTGATGGCGATCGCCGACCTTAATCAGGGCGACGGTATTCCGGTCAACGCCGTCGCCAAAATGCTGCATGTCGATCCTTCCTTCGTCACCACCCAGTCGAAGCTTCTGGAGAAGAAAGGCTTCATGCGCAGGAAGTCAGCGCAGGAAGATGCGCGTGTGGTCAGGATGTCGCTCACCGAAAAGACTTACGGGCAACTCGCCACCCTGGCCGCCCAGCAGGACGAGATTCACCGCTTCATTTTCGAGGAGTTCGAGGAGCGGGACCTGGGGGCCTTCACCGACAAGCTCGCCGCACTCAAGCAACGAATCGAAAAAGCCTGCATGAAGCTGGCATTGGGTCTCTAACCGGACCAGCTTACCACTTCCGCGCAATCAGCTTTGCAGGCACTTGCAATCGCGAAGACGTGCTGCAATCCAATCGAACGCGAACTCATTGGCAACCGCCGCAAACTCGGCGCTGCCGGACTCGCCGGAGAAGATCTTGAGCGTGACGTCCGGGTGCTCGCGTTTCATCTGCGCGACCAAATCGGTGGCATGATCGGGGCGCAGCCAGCCTCGGTTTGGCAGCGCGATCAGGACGGGACACATGATGTGGCGCGTCACCCTGCTCGCCCCCATGCTCAGCGCAATTGCGCTTCCGCCCGGCATACACCGACGCGTGACAAACGCCCGCTCATGCATGTCCCATAGCCCGGCGTCGCAGACAGCCGCCGCATAGCGCTGGTCCAGCGCGATCCCGCGCGCGACGAAGGAGGATCCCCAATCGTCGGCCAGGATGGCGATCCGCGCGTCGTCAACATCATCGCGGGAGGCGACATAATCCATCGCGCTGCCGACCGCGGATTCGAGATCGCGGCTGCCCACCAGCTCCTCGAACCGACCACCTGGGTCGGCGCCGAGCAGATCGACGACCAGAAGGGAGAGGCCACGATCGATGGCGTAGCCGGCATGCTTCAACAGCGCCGGCTCCTTGCGGCGCCCCGGTTCAACGAAACAGACGACCGTTGCCGCCTTTCCGGATTCCCCTCTCGCCGGAAGAAAATAGCCCTGGAGCGGATAATCCACACGCCAGGGAATCGTGACGACCGCGCCCTTTGGGTCGCTAGCGCGCAGAAAAGCCTCAGCACAGGCCCGCAAGCGCGCGAGCACCACCTGGTGCCGATCGCTCGAGCTGTCGAAGGGAAAGGCCGCAGCTTCGTAGTAGTTGATTGCGCGGAGCCAGCCGCTACGGGCGGCTTCGCCGCAGCAATCGGCGGACGTCTCCGCGATCAAACGCGCCTGATCGCCGATCCGCATCCATTCGCGGTACCAGGAATCGTCGTCAGCGATATCGATGCGGCCCGCCGCCGCCATGCATTCGGCGATATCATCGCCATCACCGGGCAGGCTCCCCAAGAGCCGCGCGAACTCGTCGGAAAGATACTCCCTCCCCGGCCAGAGGCTCCACGCACGCCTCAAGATGTTTTCCGACCTCATAGAAGATCACTTTCCCGCTCGGCGGTTCCCCACGTCATAATTCTATATTTTGACGCAGAGTGACCGACGGGAGAATTTCCCGTCAAGATAACGGACCGCCCTTTGTTGGTACGATATCAGACAGAGGGCTGTAGCAATGGACGGCTCGGACTGGACGCTCTCAGCACGACCGATCGCTCATATGCAAACGAGGTCTCAAAAATAGACGTAAAAAATCAACGCTTTAAATCAACGCTTTCAAGAAAGCCAACAAGCTCTCCTGCGAGAGTCGCGCATTACTCAGACGGAGAAACCTCCAGCGGGGCATCGCCGGAGGTTTCGGAGATCTAACATCAGAGAGACTCGCCTCTCTAACGGTCCGCTCTTCGGTGAGCCACGATACCACAGCAAATTAGCTTATCAACTCATATGTCTTCAATATCTTTTTGAAGGTGATTGCGGTTTTTTCTTCCACCACCTTCGCGCAACCATCAGAGGGCTACAGCAGAGAGCGGATCTTGGCGACAGCCAGCGCTTCCAACGTCACTTGGATCAGCTTCGCTTCGCGCAGTTTAATCCGGTTCAATCTTGGTGAGACCGCGACTCGCTTGGAGCGAGTGCTCGTGCCGGGGCATGTCGGTAAAGAGCCGAAAGCGGTCCCGGACAAAGCGATGACAGTCGCAGCCACATCGCCTCAATCCATCCAGATCCAGGATTCGCAGCGCGCCACGCGTTCGCGCCACAATCCCCTGGGCTTCAAGTTCCGCAAGAGCAACGGAGACGCCCGGCCGCCGGACTCCCAAGGCATCCGCGAGCAAACCGTGGGTCACCGGCAGCACGTCTGTCTCGACCAAATCATGCGCAAGCAGCAGCCATCGCGCGAGCCGCTCGGACAGTTCGTGCTTGGCGTTGCACATTGCGATCTGCGCCTTCAGCGCCATCAGCACCTGTACATATCTCAGCAGATGCTCCTTGATGGACGGTCGCTCCGCCATCACCGCACGGAGTTTCTCGGCCTCGATTCCAAGCGCCAGCCCCGGCACCAGCACGACCGTGCGCTGGATCGCGATCATCGTCCCGAGCACGACCGAGACGCCGATGAAGCCGCAACGTCCGATGCTGGCGACTTCGACCGCGCCATCCTTTGGGCTGCGGATCACCCGGGAGATCAGACCGCTCTCGATGAAATAGACCGCATTCGGACAGCGGAAGGCGTCATACACGACGTCGTTGCGCCGCAGCGGCACGGCGTAGAGATGAGGACGGAGCAGCGCAAAATCCGGTTCCGGAAGAGTAGCCAGAATCCAATTCCGAACCTTGTGCGCTGACTGCGATGGCGAAGCGGATGACGTCGCCGGAGCCAATTCGAACATCGTCCTCCCAAATCCGCCTGTCTGCAAACACACGCGGCCGCGTTTTTAGACTCCCATCCTGCAAGGCCTCGCGCGCGAGGTAAAGAACAAAAAGCCTGGCGCGCCAACAGTGTTGCTTGTCTTCGCCGACCGATTTTTGGTTCGCCGCGCATGAAACACAACCAACACAACGCTGTTAGTCGAACCAACGACTTTGACGAGCGCAACGAGGCTCGCCACCCGCGCCGCAAAAAAAGCCCCCGGCAGTCGCCTGCCGGGGGCTCTTGATCGCGTGATTAAAGGATCAGATCAGAAGTTGCGCTGAGCGCGCAGCAGCAGGCTGATCGAGTTCTGGTCCTTCAACTCGTAGAGGCCAGCCGGCTTGGCAACGCCGGCGACAGCCGGAGCGGTGGCAAAACCGGAGTACTTCTGGTCGATGTTGGTCCAGACCAAGTCACCCGAGAAGGTCAGGTTCTTGACCGGGGTCCAGCGGGTGATGATACCCAGCGAGGAGATATTGAAGTCCGGATTGCAATTCGCCCGCGCGATGCCCAGCGCGACGATGCCGGGGCCAAAGCAGATCAGATCCTTGGCGGTGGAGCTGTAGCTCACAGCGGCCCACGAACCGTAGATCGCCGTGTTCCAGTACGGGTTCCAGTTGTGGGTGTAGGCACCACGGAAACCGTAAGTCGTCGTCAGCTCCTGGCTGGTGCCGTTGCCGAACACCGAGTCAGCCAAGCCAGCGATACCGAGGCTCTGATAGGCGAGCGCATTGCCGCTGCTGCCGTAAACGGCCATGGCGGTCGGCACGAGGCTCTGTGCGTTGTAACGGCTCGCGCCGTTGGTGTAGACGCCCTGGACGTTGATGGTGTCGCCAGGCCCGGTCGGGATGTTCTTGATCGACAGAGACAGCTGACCAGCCCAGCCCCACTTGTCGCTGGGATGACCGGTCGGCTCGGTTGCGCCGTAATAAGCAGCGTGGTTGTCATGCGCAGCGAACGACGCCTGGAACAGACCCCAGGCCTGATCGACACGAACCGAAGCGATCAGGTCGGGCGAACGCGTCCCGCCGTAATCGTTGGCGCCGTAGGCACCGGTGAGAACGCCGCCGGGGGTCGACAGAGACGTGTTCCAGATGTTGGTCTGGTAGTACGCAGTCTGGTCTTCTGCCGAGAACGATGCCGTGATGCCCTGACCGAAATCAGCGGTGTAGGCGAACTGGTTGACACCGGTGACAGTGCCGCTGCCGCCCCACAGGCCGTCGAAGTTGTTGCCCGGATAGTTGGTCCAGGGCGCGTCGAACTGCGACACGGCCTTACCCATCGTGAATCCGGCGAACTGGATGAAGGCGTAGTAGACGCCGAGCGAACCGCCGGCGACGCCGTCACCAGCATAGGTCGACGGCGAAGAGCCCGTCGTGTTGCCGGTGGTCCAGGTGAAGGTGGCATCGAAATAGGTGCGGACCACGCCGTATTCGGTGGCCGTGCGCGTGTCGATGTTCAGGTCTTCGCGCGAGCGGCTGTAATAGTAGTTGCTCAGGCGATTGTTGGCGCCGGAGGCGCTGGAGAGCGCACTGCTGTACTCGCCACCGCTACGCATCGAGGTCTCAGCGCGCAGATAGCCGCCGAGCTTGATGCAGGTGTCGGTGCCGGGGATGTAGTAGAAGCCGGCGCCGTAGAGGGAGCAAACCTTCACATACTCGACCGCCTTGGCCTTGATCGGAAGGTCAGCTGCCTGAGCCCCAGCAACGGCAAGCAGAGTCGCCGCCGAGCCCAGGGCAAGGCTCTTGATCACGTTCATAATGTTAAACCTCCAAGTTGCTCAGTCAGGGAAGGTTCCGCCTCCGCTGGGTGTGAGACACCCTTGGATTTCGTACCCCGATCCCCTTCGACCCGTCGCTCAGCCGCATCGCGCACTCGGACACCCGCGTGAACGCGAGGAACTTGAGCGAACGACCTAAACGGGACGACGCAGGGATGCCCCCCTCCGTCGCATCGCCAGAATTACCGAACCCCATTGCACACGCAACAAAGGAACCGCCACAGTGAAGGCAATGCGGCTCGTTTTTGAAATGGTGTTGCACAAATAGCACTCGGCCGTTTCCGCGAGGGCTCCTGACAAGATTTTGTTTTCCTTAGTTTTTCTTTCACTTCGGCAGAGCGACCGAAGTCCTTGTGGCCCGACCGTGCTCTTTGGGTCGATCCGCCACCGCGCGCGTCTCGCCGCTCTCACGTTCCTTTTTTGGCGAGAATCGTCCGCCGCCCGCCACACCTTGGTTGGATTCGAAACCTCGCAGCCAGCGCGCCCGTGCCGCAGCGCAGCAAGACGAGGACCGACGCAAGCTGCGATCGGCGAAGCGCGATCGCACACACCAATTCAGATTTTAGCTAGTCGAGCATCGTCACCGCGCCGACGCGGTCGCGTTTGGCGCTAAGGACTTCTGCTACACTCGTTTTTCCGAATCCTGCCCCGAGCGACAATGGTACGTCGCGGCGGAAGCGATGCAGCTGGGCCGACACCGCCCCTCGTCAACGTCGGAATGGGCGGCGCCTTTCGATCAAGAACGGTCTCGGAGAAAGGCGATCGCGTCGGACAACAACCTGTCGCGCCCGCGCTCCGGCCGGTCGAGATGGACGTAATGGGTCGCTCCCTGCAGCGTTTCCGCCTTCACCGACCGGGCTTGGGTCAGATCGCGACGGAGATTCTCAAGGTCCTCCGGCCGGCTCCAGAAATCATGGTCGGACCGCAGGACCAGCACCCGCGCAGTGATCGCGGAGGCGTTCCACAGCTTTCGCCCGGACGCGAGTTCGAAGGAATCCGCGATCGCCCCCATTGGCGCGCGGAACGATGGCGGCTCGCGTTGCGCGCTCGTGGGATCGGAGGCGAGCGCAGCAGCCTGATAGGCCCGCAGGACCGCCGGGTCGCGCCACGCCGGCTTGTCGGCAAGCGGAATCGAGGCGTCCCATGACGGTGTGAGAGAGGCCGCCGTGCTGAATCCGAAGGCCCCGACCTTGGTCCCATCAAGGCGCGACGGGTCGGCGGAATCGGTGAGCGGACCGCCCGGCCCCAGCGTCGGGTGGCCGACATGCCCGCCATACAGGCTGTTGAGGATGACGAGGTGACTTACGGCGTCCGGATGAAGGCTTGCGAACATTCCCGCCCAATGGCCGCCCGTCGCCCATCCGAGCAGGGCGACTTGATGCGCGCCGGTTCGCCTTTGAACATCTTGCACGACCGCCGCGATGTCGCGCACGACCTCGCCGGAACGGACGAGAGGCGGCCGGCCGGCCGGATCACCCTCCTGCCCCGTCCGCGTCGAGCCGCCGTAACCACGCACGTCCATAATGAAGACATCCAGCCCTGCGGCGGCAAAATCGGCGGCGAGCGATCCATGCGGCGCGTCCAGATCGAACGAGGCGATGCCGGGCACGCGCGCACCGTGGACGAGGATCAGAGGCGGCCCCGCCGGCGCCGCGTCGGACGATGCGACCTCGCGCACCGCGAGAGTTATCCCGGCATCGCTAGCGACCTTGAAATCGTTTCTTCTCACTTCAATGCCTCCAGCCTCGATTGGACCGGCCGTGCCCAGCGCGCAACAGACGACAGCCAGAAAGCAGATCCGACGCATGCCGCACCTCATCAAACCAATTCCCGACCTAACTGGTCTTCCAAATTGATCCGATCTACATCCTGGATCATATTGTTTGATATGGCAGACATATCGAACGTCGAATTCCGCCACCTTCGCCATTTCATTGCGGTGGCTGAAGAGCTGCATTTCCGGCGTGCCGCGACCCGCCTCGGCATGACCCAGCCACCCCTGTCGCAATCGATCGCCGGGCTGGAAGCTGCGCTCGGCGTCGAGCTCTTCGATCGCTCGCGCCGCCAGGTCAGCCTCACCGAGGCAGGGCACGCATTCCTTGGCGAAGCTCGCCTCATCCTCGATGCGATCGGGCGGGCAGCCGCGAAGGCGCGCGCCGCGGCCGACGGACATTCCGGCATCCTGCGCCTCACCCATGTCGGCACCGCGAGCTATGCCTTGCTGCCGCGCCTGATCGCTTCCTATCGCGCGCTTTTTCCGCGGGTCGCGATCGACATCACCGAACGCACGACCGCGTCACAGATCGAAGCGCTGTCGCGCGGGGAAGCGGACATCGGCCTGGTGCGGATGCCGGTGCCGGAAGCCCCCGACCTGCGTTTCGAAATCATCGACAGCGAGCCGTTCCTGGTCGCCCTGCCCGACGGACATCCACTCTCGCCGCGCGACGTCATCGGCCTCGGCGAACTGGCAAGCGAACCCTTCGTCATGTTTCCTGCGCGCGAGGCGCCGGCCTTCTACGCCCGGATCATCTCCGCCTGCGAGGAGGAAGGGTTCGTGATGAATGTCGCGCAGGAGGCGACCGAGATGCATACGCTCGTCAGCATGGTCGCGGCCCGGCTCGGCATTGCGTTGGTGCCCGCCTCGCTTCGCCACCTGCATCAGCCCGGCGTGGTCTACCGCCGCTGCGATCCCGCCCCCGCCTCACTGCGCGCCGACATGGCCCTGGGCAGATCCGTCGTCGGTCGTCACGGCTTTTCTCGAGGTCGCCCGGACGGCGCGTGGCGCTCAAGGCCATCCATGACTAAAGGCCGGAATCGGTCGCCTTCGACCATCCAAAGCGCCAGTGGCAGGGTGATGCAATACCGCGCGATTCACCCGGAACTCGACCTACAGCGGGGGTCAAGAGGACCTTGGTCGGACGGGGAGCTGGCGGAGACGGAGGGATTCGAACCCTCGATAGGGCTTTACAACCCTATAACGGTTTAGCAAACCGCCGCCTTCAGCCACTCGGCCACGTCTCCGGCTGCGGTCGGTATGCCCGACCCCGCGCCGCGCCGCAAGCGGCAGATTGTGGACGAAATCGATTTCCTCGATCTCCCAATCGGTCCGAGCGCGCCGGAGCATGGCCGTCAGGGCGGCGAGCCGCACAACCCGCCGCATGGCAGGTGCAACCAAGAACCGAGGGTCGGAAATCCTCCGGGACGCAGCGCCGCACCGAAACGGAGCCCGATATTCCGTCTACATGCCGACCGTTCGGCGATGACCTTCAAGATAGATGCGCTCCGATGGGCTCGGCCGATCCATGCCCCACATGGCGCGGTGCCAGAATGGATAGAGCGGCCAGGGCCGGCCAGCCGCCTCGATATGCGCCGCCTGGTCCGGCGAAAGCTTAAGGTCGAAGGATGCGAGATTGTCGGCGAGTTGCTCGGCGGTGCGCGCCCCCAGCACGATCGAGTTGACGCCGGAACGGCCGCGCAGCCAGGCCAGCGTCACTTGCGGAATCGAGCGCCCGGTTTCGGCCGCCACCTGCTCGACCACTTTAAGCACACGGGCGAAACGATCCCAGTCGGAGACGAACGGCTCCTTCCAACCCTCTGCCCCCTGGCGCGTGCCTTGCGGCGCCGAGCCGTCCGCCTTCACCTTGCCGCCGAACAGCCCCTGGCCGAGCGGGCTCCAGATCATCGCGCCAATGCCGAGATCTTCACCCGCCGGGATCAATTCATATTCGGCCTCGCGCGCCTCCGGGGTGTAGTAGATCTGATGCGCGACCGGCGGCACGAAGCCCGGCTCTTTCGCGATCATGGCCGTCTTGGCCAGCGCCCAGCCGCTGTAGTTGGAGACACCCCAATAGCGGATCTTGCCAGCCTTCACGAAGCTCGACATCGTCTCGACCGTCTCCTCGATCGGGGTGACGCCGTCCCACTGATGGATGAAATAAAGGTCGAGCCAGTCGGTCTTGAGCCGCGACAGTGATCCATCGAGCTGGCGCGTGAGATGAACGCGTGAGGCGCCGCCGCCATTGGGCCCCTCCTCGACTTCGGAACGGCCCTTGCTGAACAGCAGCACCTTGTCGCGCCGGCCGGTCAAGGCCTCGCCAAGCACCCTTTCGGCATCGCCCTTCGAATAGAGATTGGCGGTATCGAACGCATTGATGCCGGCGTCGAGCGCCATGTCCAACAGGCGCCTCGCGTTCGCAACGTCGACATTGCGCAAGGCTTCGAAGCCATGGGTGCCTGCAAAGGTCAGCGTGCCCAAGATGTAGCGCGAGACCTTCATGCCGGAACGACCGAGGGGAACATAATCCATAGCGAGACCTTCCGCTGCTCGTGTTGACCGGGACATCCAATGCACGAGCGAATGCCGAGTTCGTTGAATTGTCACTCAACGAAAACTTGAGCGCAGGTCAGCCGGCTCAGGTTCCGTGCCTGTCACAGCGGGTCGCTTCCCCATCGCCCGGCGCATGACGTCCCAGACGCGCGGATCGCCGCATTGCGCGACGTTGAAGCGCAGGAAGGCTGCGGCGGTCTGCGACACGCTGAAGACATTGCCGGGCGCAAGCAGCACGTCCTCCGTGAGCGCGGCCTTTGCCAGGGCGGCGGAGTCATATCCATCGGGCAAACGGCACCAGAGGTGGAAACCGCCGCGCGGCGTGAGCCAGGGCTCGATGCCGAACGCGTGCAGCAGGCGCGTGGTCTCACGCTGCGCGCGCGCAAGCTTCCGCCGCAGCTCCTCCATGTGCTTGCGGTAGCCTCCGCCGGCCAGCACATCGGCGACGACAGCCGTTGCGACCGGGCTCGGACCGCCGAAGCTGGTGGCAAGCTGAAGATCGATGAGCCCTTCGATCCAATCGGCCCGCGCGGCGATATAGCCGCACCGCAGCGAGGCAGAGAGCGTCTTGGAGAAGCTGCCGATCCGGATCACCCGGTTCAGCCCATCGAGCGCCGCAAGGCGCGGCGAAGACTCCGGCTCGAAATCCGCGAAGATATCGTCCTCGACGATGGTGAGATCGTGCGCGGCCGCCGCGATCAGAAGCCGATGAGCGGTCGGCAACGATAGCGTTGCGCCGGTCGGGTTATGCAGCGCGGAATTGGTGACGTAGAGCCGTGGCCGCTCTGCGGTGAGGATCGCTTCGAAACGCGCGAGGTCGGGCCCCGATGCCGTGTAGGGCACGCCGACGATCGTCACTTGATGCGCGCGCAACAGCGCCCTGAAATTGAAATAGCAGGGGTCGTCGACCAACACCGTATCGCCCGGACGAAGCAGGAAGCGGCAGATCAGATCGATCGCCTGCGTGCCCGAGCCGGTCAGCAGCAACTGGTTGGCCGAAACGTCGAGCCCCTCTTCAGCGAAGCGGGCCAGCAGCAAGCGGCGGAGCGGAAGCGAGCCACGCGTGCCGCCGTAGTCGAGGAGCAGCGCATCCTCGGCACGCGCGAGGGTGCGAAGGCCTCGGCGCAAGAGCGCACCCGGCATCCACTCTGGCGGCAGCCAGCCGCAGCCGGGCTTGAGAACCGCAGGCTCCGCCTCGAGCGACTGACGCGAGACCCAGAACGGATCGACGGCGCGATCGCGACGCCACTCTGTTTCGGCAAGCTGCAGCGGCAGCGTAGCCGCCGTCGCTGACACGTAGAAGCCGGAGCCGCGGCGGGCGCGGATCAATCCTTCCGCGGCCAGGCGCTCGTAAGCCTCCACTACGGTCGAGGGCGCGACGCCCATGGTCGCGGCGAAGCGGCGGACCGACGGCAGCCGATCGCCGGCCGCCAATGTGCGGCCAGCCACACGCGAGCGGATCACCTCCATCACTTCGAGGGTGCGCGCTCCGCCCCGCCCTCGCCTGTCCATGCTGCTCATCGAAAGTGTATTGGCTTCCATATCAATACAGTTCTGCCAGATTGTACTGAATTGTGGCTGGTCCCGCCACTCATCAGACTCCACGATCGCCTCGGAACGCGCGAGGCGACGACATGACGAGCACGACGGACGGATGGAGGAGCGGTCTCCTTGGAGTGATCATTTTCAGCGGCTCGCTGCCGGCCACTCGCGTGGCCGTCGCCGGCTTTTCTCCGCTGTTCCTGACATCCGCGCGAGCGGTGATCGCGGCGCTGCTGGGCGCGGCGATGCTACACTTGCTGCGCCAGCAGACTCCGGCGAAGCGGGACATCGGCTCGCTCGTGATCGTCGCGCTCGGTGTCGTGATCGGCTTCCCGCTCCTGACCGCGCTGGCGCTTCAACACATCACCTCGGCCCATTCGATCGTCTTCATCGGCCTGTTGCCGCTGGCGACGGCGATCTTCGGCGTCCTGCGCGGCGGTGAGCGGCCGAAAATGCTGTTCTGGCCGTTCTCCATGCTCGGCAGCGCCGTCGTCGTGGGCTTCGCGCTGATCGGCGACGACACGGTCTCCATCACGGGCGACCTCCTGATGGTGGCGGCGGTCGTGCTCTGCGGATTGGGCTACGCCGAAGGCGCCACGCTCGCCCGCCGGCTCGGCGGCTGGCAGGTGATGTGCTGGGCCTTGCTGCTCGCACTGCCGGTCATGCTGGTCCTCGCAGCCACGGCGCGGCCTGCCTCATGGCAGGCGATCGGCGGCGGCGCCTGGACCGGGCTCGCCTATGTTTCAGTCTTCTCTTCGCTGATCGGCTTCATGTTCTGGTATCGCGGGCTTGCCGTCGGCGGCACCGCGAGCGTCGGTCAGCTGCAACTGCTGCAGCCCTTCCTCAGCCTCGCGCTCGCAGGTCTCGTGCTCGGCGAGCCGGTGGCCTGGACCATGATCCTGACGACGGGTCTCGTGGTTCTCTGCGTCGCCCTCGCCCGGCGTTACGCGTAGCCGGCCAAATATCCGCGACGAATGGCTCGGCGCGATATCAATCGAACAGGCTGCGGCTCACATTGACGATGAAGGCCGCGGGTACGCCGATCACCGCGCCGATGAAGCCATAGGACAGCGCGCCCCACCAGGAGGCGATGCCACCCGGCGCCATCACCGCGCCATAGGCGGCGCCGATGGCGCAGCAGATCAGGGTGACCGTCACGAGCCGGCGATCGTTCATCGCCTCGGCCCGCAGCTTACGGCGCTCGCGCGCATTCTGAATGTACGGACCGCCAGGCTCGGTCGAGCCGCAATGCGGACAGGACGCTGCGGAGAACGAAACCTGCTCCCCGCAATCATGGCAGCCGATCAGCTCCCGACGTTTATTCTGTCCCATCCGCTCGACGTCCGTGGCGCGCTCGCATCGAGCCACAGATAGGTCATTTGACGGCGGCCGGCGAGAGTGCCGGCGGCGCCAAAGCCGTCAGTGCGCCGTCATCCAGGCGCGCGCTTCGCGCAGGGCCTTGGTGATCTCAGCCGCCGACATCTGCTCGGCGATCTCGCGGCGCATCTCGATCGCATCCTTGCGGCCCTTGAGCGCGGCAAGATTGAACCATTTGTGCGCGGCGACCAGGTCGACCGACCCCAGCCGGCCGCTCGCATACAGCAAGCCCAGCTCGTACAGCACATCGCCGCTCGCCGCCTGCTCCACGGCCGTCACGTCATCGAGATTGAGTTGTCCTTGAAACATTGTCGCTCTCCATCCTTGGAGGCGTTGCGTCACCGCGCGCGGCCCCCGTCCACTGTTCGTCGTCCCCATGCCGTTTGCCGGCTTATGGAGGCAGGATGACCGATCAAGTTTGAAAGGCAGTTTAAGCATCGTGCTGAACGGAAACTGAACCGTCTTCGCCCGCAGGCGACCGCAGCAGATCAAAGATCTCTGATTCTATTCAGCTTTTCAGAGCCGATCAGGATTGCTTCACCGTACCGATTGGCGAACCCCTAACCATCGCGGCAAGAGCGCGGCGTGCTCCGCCGATCGCATGAGGCGACCGCGCAGGTCGGGTCGAAGAGAAAAAAGTGAATGGGGGGACAGTCGGGCGACGCCGCAAACGCGTCTTCAAAAAAACAACGAGGGCGTCGGCGAACACGTCAGGACCGGATCTCACCTTGGCAACGAGGCCATCCATGAGATTGCAGACCGAACAACGGATCTGCACCGAACGAAGAAAACTCGTTTCTTCTACCGGACCGGCCTGCCGAAGCGCATAACGCTCCCGAAAGTTCGATCCGGCCGTCGACCTGATGTCTCGCCGACACCCTCTTCGCCAGTTGGGACACCTTGGCCTGAACCACTCATAACGAGCAAACAGGCCGGACGTTCCAACGACGTGCCGGCATCAAGCTGCCGGCTCATCTCGCGAGGCGCGAGAGTTACTTCTTCTTGGCGACCTTCTTGGTCTTCTTCGCAGTCTTCTTGGCCGCGGTCTTCGCGGTCTTCTTCACTGCCTTCTTCGCCTTCTTCGCTTTCTTCGCCATGTTGCCCTCCGATGAGTTTGGCTTAGTCGCTGCGTGCATTCGGGAATCGAGATGCACTCCTTCTCGAATACACCAACGGACGAAAAAAAACAGCTTCCGGCTTAAGGAAGTGTTGACACGCGAACGCGCACGCGCGCGACGCAGTTCGCCGGATGCGCCGACGCGCAACACCGTCGATGATGCGGGCTGCGCATGAATGCCGAACGATCGAACTAATAAAGTGCGCAGGAAAGGCCTTCGCTGCAGGCATTTCCTGCACGCGATCAAAATGCCGAGGCAGCGCGCGCAACACGACGGCGATCGACGGACTCAGACGAACGGAGCGTCGGACGGCCTCCGAGTCGGGATTTTTGGCGGTGAAAAAAAATTTCGTTGATAGCGTCCGCGCGGACGATCCGGGCTTGATCGGAGCGTTGTCAAAGGCGGCTTTTTTGAGAATCGCGCGAAAACGATTCGCACCGGAGCGGTGCCAAGACCGCGGCGCGCACCGTGCGCACCGCGGGAACGAAGACGGCGTGATCTCGTTTCAGATGCCGAGCTTGCTCTTCAGCAGGTCGTTCACCGCCTGCGGATTGGCCTTGCCGCCGGACGACTTCATCACCTGACCGACGAACCAGCCGACCATCTGCGGCTTCGCCTTGGCTTGCGCGACCTTGTCGGGATTGGCCGCGACGATCTCATCGACCACCTTCTCGATGGCGCCGAGGTCCGTCACCTGCTTCATGCCGCGCTCTTCGACGAGCGCGCGCGGCTCGCCGCCTTCGGTCCAGACGATCTCGAACAGGTCCTTGGCGATCTTGCCGGAGATCGTGCCCTCTCCGATCAGGTCGATGATCGCCGCCAGCTGCTCGGCCGACACCGGCGAGGACGCGATGTCGCGGCCTTCCTTGTTGAGGCGGCCGAACAGCTCGTTGATCACCCAGTTGGCGGCGAGCTTGCCGTCGCGGACGCGGTCGGCAAGCTTCGCCAGCACCGCTTCGTAGAAGGCGGCACTCTCCCGCTCGGCCACCAGGACGCTGGCGTCATAGGGCGAAAGGCCGAGATCGGCGATGAAGCGCGCCTTCTTCTGGTCCGGCAGTTCCGGCAGATGCGCTTTCAACTCATCGACAAAGCTCTGAGTGAACTCGAGCGGCAGCAGGTCCGGATCCGGGAAATACCGGTAGTCATGGGCCTCCTCCTTGGAGCGCATCGAGCGGGTCTCGCCCTTGTTGGGGTCGAACAGCCGCGTCTCCTGGTCGATCGTGCCACCATCCTCGATGATCTCGATCTGGCGCCGCGCCTCGTACTCGATCGCCTGGCCGATGAAATTGATCGAGTTCATGTTCTTGATCTCGCAGCGGGTGCCGAGCGGCCCGCCCGGCTTGCGCACGGAAACGTTCACATCGGCGCGCAGGCTGCCCTTCTCCATGTCGCCGTCGCAAGTGCCGAGATAGCGCAGGATCGAGCGCAGCTTGGTCACATAGGCCTTGGCCTGCTCGGAATCGCGGATGTCGGGCTTGGAGACGATCTCCATCAGCGCGACGCCGCAGCGGTTGAGATCGACAAAGGACATCGACGGCGACTGGTCGTGGAGCAACTTGCCGGCGTCCTGCTCCAGATGCAGCCGCTCGATGCCGATCGTCGCAGTCTTGCCGCCGTCGAGCTCGACCGTGATCTCACCCTCGCCGACCACCGGCGACTTGTACTGGCTGATCTGGTAGCCCTGCGGCAGGTCGGGATAGAAATAGTTCTTGCGGTCGAACACCGAGCGCAGGTTGATCTTCGCGTTCAGCCCGAGCCCCGTGCGGACGGCCTGGCGCACGCATTCCTCGTTGATCACAGGCAGCATGCCGGGCATCGCCGCGTCGACCAGCGAGACATGGCTGTTGGGATCGCCACCGAACGCGGTCGAGGCGCCGGAGAACAGTTTCGACTTCGAGGTCACCTGGGCATGGATCTCCATGCCGATCACGACCTCCCAGTCGCCGGTTGCGCCCTTGATCAGCTTGCCGCTGGTTGCCGTCATGGCTCTAAACTCCCAAGCAGTGCGGATGCGATCCGCTCCCATTCCATATCCAGCGCGTCCTTTGCGACCGGCTGGCTGGCCTGCCGGTACCAGTAGGATGCGTTGCCGAGATCGCCTTCGACCCGGTGCAGATGCGCATGCACCCAGGCCGCCTCGCGCGCATCATCGTCCTGGACGATCTTGTGCGCCCGGTCCCAATCGCCCTTCGCCATCCACCACAGGCCGGCGAGCGGAGGCGAGAGCGTCGGCGCGGGTGCATCGCCCGCCAAACTTGCCTTGAATTCGGTGAGGCTCACCACCACCGGACCGGCGTGAAGCGTCCCGCCGCCTGCTCGATCACCTCGCCGAGCGAGAACAGCGTTTCCTCGTCGAACGGGCGGCCGATCAACTGCAGGCCGAGCGGCAAGCCTTGCGCATCCTTGCCCGCGGGCACCGCGATGCCGGGCAGGCCCGCCATGTTCACGGTCACCGTGAAAATGTCGTTGAGATACATCTCGACCGGATCGGCGCCGCCCTTCTCGCCGATGCCGAAGGCGGCCGACGGCGTCGCAGGCGTGAGGATCGCGTTGACGCCCTTGGCGAAGCAATCCTCGAAATCCTTCTTGATCAGCGTGCGGACCTTCTGCGCCCGCAGATAATAGGCGTCGTAATAGCCCGCCGACAGCACATAGGTGCCGATCATGACGCGGCGGCGCACTTCGTCGCCGAAGCCCTCGGCGCGGGTATTCTCGTACATCTCGCCGATCGAGCGCCCGGGCACGCGCAGGCCGTAGCGCACGCCGTCGTAGCGCGCGAGGTTCGACGACGCCTCCGCCGGCGCCACGATGTAATAGGCCGGCAGAGCGTATTTGGTGTGCGGCAGCGACACCTCCACGAGCTCGGCGCCGGCGGCCTTCAGCCAGGCCGCGCCCTCGCTCCACAGCTTCTCGATCTCCGCCGGCATGCCGTCGAGGCGATACTCCTTGGGGATGCCGATCTTCATTCCCTTCACGGACTTGCCGATCGCCGCCTCGTAGTCCGGCACGGCACGATCGACCGAGGTCGTATCCTTCGGATCGTGCCCGGCCATCGAACGCAACAGGATCGCGGCATCGCGGGTCGAGCGTGCGATCGGCCCCGCCTGATCGAGCGAGGAGGCAAAGGCCACGATGCCCCAGCGCGAGCAGCGGCCGTAAGTCGGCTTGATGCCCACGGTTGCGGTGAAGGCAGCGGGCTGGCGGATCGAGCCGCCGGTATCGGTCGCGGTCGCGCCCATGCAGAGCAGAGCCGCCACCGCCGAGGCCGAGCCGCCGGACGAGCCGCCCGGCACCAGCGTCGTGTTGGAGCCCTCACGGCGCCAGGGGTTGCCGACTGGACCGAAGCAGGAGGTCTCGTTCGACGAGCCCATCGCGAACTCGTCATTGTTGAGTTTGCCGAGCAGCACCGCGCCATCGCGCCAAAGCTGGGAGGTGATGGTCGACTCGTAGGTCGGCACGAAATTGCCGAGGATCTTCGAGCAGGCCGTGGTGCGGACGCCCCTGGTCGCGAACAGATCCTTGATGCCGAGCGGGATGCCGGCGAGCGGGCCGCCCTCGCCCTTGGCGATCTTGGCGTCGGCCTCTTGTGCCATGCTGCGCGCCTGGTCCGGCGTTTCCAGCACGAAGGCGTTGAGCGCGCGCGCCTCTTCCATCGCCTTCAGATGGGCGTCGGTGAGTTCGAGCGAGGTGAAAGTCTTGGCCGCAAGACCCTTTCGGGCCTCGGCGAGCGTCAGCGAAGTCAAATCGGTCATTTATTGATCGGGCTGCAGAAGAATGGAGAAAGCGTCTTGTCGTCGGCCGGGTCGTCGGCGAAGAAGTTATTCTTCTTGGCCCGCGCCTTGTCGGCCGCCTGGAGTTCGTCGAGCACCGCATCGACCGCCTTGTCCGGGTCAACATTCTTGCCCTGGCGCTCCATCGCGTCGAGATAATTCATGTAGGCCTGATAGGCCTTTTCGTCGTCGCAGAGCAGGCACATGGCTGGACTCGTCGGTTCCTTACGGCGTTGCGGCTATTCCACCACCTTCGGCACCAGGAAGAAATGGTTTTCGGTCGCCGGCGCATTCTTGACGATGTCGTCGGCGATCTCGCCGTCGGTGACCACGTCCTGCCGCTTCTTCATCTCCATCGGAGTCACCGAGGTCATCGGCTCGACGCCTTCGATGTTGACCTCCGAGAGCTGCTCGACGAACGCCAGCATGGCGTTCAACTCGCCCTGCAGGTGCGGAACCTCTGCCTCGGAGACAGCGATCCGCGCCAGATGGGCGATACGGCGGACGGTGGCGGCATCGACGGACATTATATAAGGCCTCAGGCGGGAATTAGGAACCCGCCGTATAGCAGAGGCCGCTTTCGCGCCGCAACCGCGCCGGCCGGTGCGGCAGGCGAGATCGCGCGCGAGTCGCCCTGGCGTCAGCCCGCGATCCGGCGCATCCGCGCCTGCGCGTCGGCGGCCAATTTGCGCGTCAATTGAGCCGCTGGCAGCTCGCTACCGAGCGGCAGCGCCTGCCCTGCCCAAAGATTGGTGAAATCGACCCGGCCGAGCTTCTCGGCCGCGGCCTTCAGCGGCGCCAATGCAGTCGCTGCATAGGGAAAGGCCGGCGCATCCGGCGAGATCGGTCCCACCTCGCGCATGACGCGATTGGCCACGCCTCGTGCGAGACGGCCGGTCATCACATTGGTGATCACGGTCGTTTCATCGCTCGCCTGAGCCAAGGCCGCACGCGCCAGCACGCTGACTTTGGATTCGGGGCAACGCAGGAAAGCACTGCCGATCTGGACGCCGGCTGCCCCAAGCGCCAAGGCCGCCGCGATGCCGCGTCCATCGGCAACGCCACCCGCCGCGATCACCGGCACCTTCACCGCATCGACCACCTGCGGGACCAGCGCAAATGTGCCGACCTGTTCGGCTAACTTCTCGGTCAGGAACATGCCGCGATGGCCGCCGGCCTCCGCACCCTGCGCGATGATCACGTCGGCGCCGTTCTGCTCCAGCCATACAGCCTCACGCACCACCGTCGCCGAAGCCAGCACCAATGCACCGGCCGCTTTGACGCGCTTGAGCAGCGCGCGCTCGGGCAGACCGAAGTGAAAGCTGACGACTTCCGGCTTCAGCTCCTCCACCACGGCGCACATCGCCGCATCGAAGGGCGCCCTGTTGGCAGCGTTGACAGGCGCAGCCGGATCCACGCCCAACTCATGGTAATATGGCGCGAGCCGCTGCTTCCACCCGCCTTCGCGCGCCGGATCCGCTGCCACCGCCTGGTGGCAGAAGAAGTTCATGTTGATTGGGGCAGAAACGCGCTGGCGGATGATGTTGATCTGCTCGCGCGCTTTCTCGGCCGAGAGCATCGCGCAAGGCAGAGACCCAAGTCCTCCACCCTCGGCGACCGCGATCACCAGCTCGGCATCCATGACGCCGGCCATCGGCGCCAGCACGATCGGATGTTCGATCTTGAGAAGGTCGAGGAGACGGCGGTCGGGCCACATGGTCTGATCCTGCTGCTGAGGTCGCGGCTGGCGGGCACGGCGTGAGACGCCGAAGCACCGAGCCTGCGCTGGACGCCAAGTGTAGGCGGGTTTAGCCTTCTCAATAAATGAATTGTTGAGAACGCTGCCATCACGAAAAGAAAACGAGCGCCATGGAACTGAACGATCTCCTCACTTTCGCGACCGTGGCCCGCACCGGCAGCATCACACGAGCCGCAGAGGCGCTCAACACCGTGCAATCGAACGTAACCCAGCGCGTGAAGGCGCTGGAGGCCGAGATCGGCACCGTGCTGTTCGAACGTCACAGCCGCGGCATGACGCTGACCCCAGCCGGACGGCGGCTGCTCCCCTACGCGCAACAGATGGCCGCGCTCGCGCGCGAAGCGCTGCTCGCAGCACGGGACGACGGCACGCCCAAAGGCCCGCTGGCGATCGGCTCGATCGAGACCACCACGGCGGTCCGCCTGCCGACGCTGCTCGCCGCCTTCCATCGCACTTATCCCGAAGTGGCTCTCAGCCTGCGGACGGCCACGACTGCGGACCTCGTCACGGCGGTGATCGAGGGGGCGCTCGACGGCGCCTTTGTCGTGGCTCCGATCGATCATCCCGAACTCGCCAGCGTGACCGCGTTCAGCGAGGAGCTGGTGATGGTGGCACCAAGGCAGTTCGACAGCCTCGCAAGCTTGCGCGCCGGCACACCGGCCTCAGGTCCGACCGCGCTGGTGTTCCGCACCGGCTGCACCTACCGGCAACGGCTGGAGCAGATCTTCAACGATTTCGGTTGGCCAACGGCCGCCCGCTTCGAGCTTGGCACGCTCGACGGCATGATCGGCTGCGTCGCCGCCGGCATGGGCGTGACCCTGCTGCCGCGCGCCGTGGTCGAGCACAGCGAGCTCATCAAAGATATCAGCCTGCACACGTTGAAGCCCGCCTATGCGCGGGTCGAGACATTGTTCATCCGCCGGCGCGCCGCCCATCCGTCGAGTGCGCTTGCGGCCTTCATGGCCGGCCTGGCCAACAGGGATCACGAGATTGCGGCGTGACGCATGCGGCAACGACTTCACATGGAGAATGAGGCTGGCATTCCGCAACGTGAAATGCCGCCGACAGTTTTGTGACGCGCCGATGCGTGTGTCGTGCGGCGTTCCAGCGCAGTGCAACGCACACGCTAAAAACATTTTGGCTCGCGCTCCGACACTACGTTAGGATGCAGCGCTGGCCAGCGCGAACCACAAGCATATGTCCACATCGGGAGGATTAGCGATGCGCAACACGTTGGTGTTGTGCTGTTCGATCGCCTTGTTGGCTGCGGTCGGAACGGCAAACGCGCAAGAGAAAGCACAAGACTGGACCAAGTCGAAATGGGGCGCCGACGACGAAATCGGCGCCGCGAACAACATGACGCCGGACCTCGTCGTCAAGGCGGCCTCGCTGGTGAAAACCGGCAAGACCTACCCACTCGGCATGATCGTCGACACCAAGACGCCGGCCTATCCGCCGCGCAGCTTCAAGATCACGATCGTGCAGCCGGGACAGGCCGGCAGCCCCGGGCTCGGACCGAACAAGGCGACCTATAACGACGACATCATCGACACCTGGGTCGGCATCGGCAGCCAGATCGACGGGCTCGGCCATCTCGGCGTCGAGCACGTCTACTACAATGGCAACAAGCTTGCCGATTTTGCCGACCCGACCGGGCTGAAGAAGCTCGGTGTGGAGAAGATACCGCCGATCGTCACCCGCGGCGTGCTGCTCGACATGGCGGCCTACTACAACACCGACGTCGTCAAGGAAGGCACCGCCTTCAACAGCAAGGAGATCGAGGAGGTCGCGAAGAAGCAAGGCGTCGAGATCCGCCAGGGCGATGTGGTGATCTTCCATACCGGCTGGCTCGGCCTGGTCGGCAAGGACGACAAGCGCTACAGCGCCGGCGAGCCCGGGCTTGGCGTCGACGGCGCCAGATACCTGACCTCCAAGGGCGTGGTGGCGATCGGCGCCGACACCTGGGCACTGGAAGTGCTGCCGTTCGAATCCCCGAACATCTTCGAGGTACACCAGATCCTGCTCGCCATGAACGGGACCTACATCCTGGAGAACATGGATACCGCCGCGCTTGCCAGGGACAAGGGCTACGAGTTCCTGTTCGTACTGGGCCAGCCGCGCTGGCGCGGCGGCGTGCAGGCCATGATCAACCCGATCGCGATCCGCTGATCCTCTTAATCCCACTTTGCTTGGCGGGCATGGCACATCGCCGTGCCCGCTAGGTCGCGATCGTAAACGTCCAGTCGATCCCGATCGCGGCCAGGAATGCCGGATCGTGGCTGACGACGACGAGTGCGCCGTCAAAGTCGCGCAGCGCCCGCTCGAGAATTTCGATGGACTCAATGTCGAGATGATTGGTCGGCTCGTCCAGCAGGAGCAGCCATGGCGGCCGTTCGCCTGCGAGCACGCAGGCCAATCCCGCCCGCAACCGCTCGCCACCGGACAAGGTGCCGACCGCCTGCAGCGCATCGGCGTTGCGAAAGGCGAACCGCGCGCACGCGGCGTGAGCAGCCTGCGCGTCGAGGGCCGGATTGAGCCGGCGGACGTTGGCGAGAATACTCTGCTGCCCGTCAAGCAGCGCCACGTGCTGATCCAACATCGCTCCTCGTCCCTCGACATGGCGTACCGTCCCGGCTGCGGGGACGATCCGACCCATCGCCAATTTCAGGAATGTGGTCTTCCCGGCACCGTTGGGTCCACTGACCGCGATCCGGTCGGGGCCGGTGATGCTCAACGTCCACGGACCAAAGGTCCGATCGCCGATCGCTACGGTGACTGCCTCCATCGCCAGAACCTCGGTTGATCTGCCAAGACCGGTTGGCGGCATGTCGATGGTCAGTGGCGTCAAGATTTCGATCTTCGCCTGCGCCTGCTCCGCTTTCTCGGCAGCATCCGAGACGATCCGCTCGGCAAGACGCTGCGCACGGCCACCGCTGTTCTCGGCGTGCTCCGCGCGGGCGCCGAGCGCAATGCGCGGCGCCGATCCCCGCGCGGCGGCCGCGCGTCCGGTCCTATCCCGCCTGTCCTTGGCTTCGCGCTGGCGTTGAATTTCCTCCCTGGCATGACGCAGTTGCGTGTCGGCCCGTTCACGTTCGGCGGTGGCACGCGCTCGGGCCGCAGCCCGCGCTTCTGCGAACATCGACCAGCCGCCACCGACGATCCGTACGCCGATCGGCGTCAGCTCGACGATGCGGTCCATCATTTCCAGCAATTCGCGATCGTGGCTTGCGACCAGCACGCCGCCTCGCCAGCTCCGGATCAGCGACTGGATCGCCGCGCGCCCGGCCGCATCGAGATTATTGGTGGGCTCGTCGAGCAGCAGCAGATCCGGCGCCTCCAGCAGCAAGCGAGCGATGCCGATCCGCGTCCGCTCGCCGCCACTCAACGTTCCCATCGCGCGATCGAGAGCGATCGCGGCCAGGCCGACATCGCGCAGCGCGGCCTCGATCCTGGTCGAGAGCATCCAATCCGCCGCATCCAAATCGGCGTCTTGTGCTTGTCCGGCCAGGACGCGCTCGACCACCTTAAGGCTGTCGGCGACGCCGAGCGCCTCGGCAATGGTCCAGCGCTCCTCCCAGCCTTGCGCGAGCGAGCCGATGGTTCCGAAACGGGCGATGTGCCCCGCCGACGGCTCTGCCGATCCGGCGATGATCCGCAGCAGGGTCGACTTGCCGGAGCCGTTGCGGCCGACCAAACCGACGCGTTCGGCGCCGATCGAAAGCGTGAGATGATCGAAGAGAGCTTGCCGGTCAGGGCTGGCGGCGGCGACCGCCTCGAGCGTGAGGAAGGTTGGCATGGATGACCGTGGGTTCGGAACAAACAAGGCGGCTTGCGATGTTGATCCGGATATCCACGGCACCACTCCTCTTCAGGGTTCGACATATAATGTAAGCCGATCCGGACACTGGAGCAACCGGGCGGCGTACAAGCTGGCTCGCCACGCGCCTGCGTGCTAAGCGCATCGTCATGCCCGCTCCCATTCTCCCCCTCGTCGAAGCCGCCGCGCTCTGGCCCGAACGCGGCGCGCTGATCGGTCTCGATCTCGGCACCAAGACCATCGGCGTCGCCGTTTCCGATCCGGATCGCAAGCTCGCCACCGGCGTCGAGACCATTCAGCGCAAGGCCTTCAAGGCCGATGCGGCGCGGCTGCTCGCCCTGGCATCCGAGCGCAAGGTGGTCGGTTTCGTGCTGGGCCTGCCCATCAACATGGATGGCAGCGAGGGCCCGCGCGCGCAATCGACCCGGGCCTTCGCCCGTAACCTCGCTGGCCTCACCGACCTGGCGATCGGGCTCTGGGACGAACGGCTATCGACCGCGGCGGTCGAGCGCGAACTGATCGGCATGGACGTCAGCCGAGCCAAGCGTGCCGAGGTGATCGACACCCATGCGGCGATCTTCATCCTGCAGGGCGCGCTCGACCGCCTCGCAAAGTTGCGGAACTCCGGGCTGTAGGACCGCGGCTCAGCTATGGCCGCTCGCAAGCCACATGGTCTGCACCACGGCGGCGAAGTTGTTGAGCCCATGCAGCCCGATCGTCAGCAAGGTCGAATGGCTCAGGTAGCGCAGATAGCCGAACCACAGGCCGAGGCAGAACACCTCGAAGAAGAAGTACCAATCATACTGCAGATGCAGTGCCGTCCACACCAGCGATGACAGGATGATCGCGCCTGGCACGCGCAGCGCAGAATCCGTCCAGCCGCGATACAGGAATCCGCGCGCGAACAATTCCTCCGAGATCGGCGCGGCGATACAGAAGGCGATCACCAGCAGCCAGACGGTGCCGTCGCCCTGCGCCGTCTTCAGGACGTCCAGCATGAAGCCCGGCGAGACCTCGTGACCCGTGGCGCGCGACATCAGGTCCCAGCCCATCACGATGGCGATCATGCCGGCGATGCCGAGCGCGAGATATTTCCACGAGGTCCGGCGCAGCCCAAGGTAATCGGCGAACCGCGTTCGGGTGTGGCGAACCGCGAGATAGACCGCGAGCAGCACCGCCGGCACGCCCATGATCACCGACAGCGAGATGGTGAGCCCGCGGCTCACGACATGGATCAGCGCACTGCTGTCGACCGGGCCATCCTGCACCAGCAGGAAATAGCCGACGACAGCGACCTGCCCGGCAAACAGCGCGACGAAGATCGCGACGCCCCACAATGCCGTGAGCCAGAAGCCAAGCGTCCGCGGCTGCCGTTCGGCCTGGGCGACGATGGCAGGCTCATTCGAGGGCGTGAGTGAATCCATAACAGCACTTTCGGGCGTGTTCATCACGGCAGCGCACGCTCCAGCAGCGCGCGGATATCGGCGGGATCGAGATCGATGGCGCCGTACATGCTGGGATGGGTGGCGGCAAGGCGGGTTGCGGCGAACAGCTCGGCGTGCCGCGGATTGATGGGGTTCAGCGCGGCGGCGGCCGCCAGCAGAGCGAGCTTCTCCACCGCAAGCCGCGCCACGCGCTCGCTATCGGGCCGCCGGAAAGACTGCGCGATGAAAGCGACGGCCTCCGCAGCGCCGGGAAGGCCATGGGTCTCGCCGGCCAGCGATGTGAGGATCGCAGCGGCAGCCTCAGCCTCGCGCGACAGCGCGCGCAGGACATCGAGGCACATCACATTGCCCGAGCCTTCCCAGATCGCATTGACCGGCGACTCCCGGAAATGACGAGCAAGAATTCCGTCTTCGACATAGCCGTTGCCGCCGAGGCATTCCATCGCTTCGTAGAGAAAGGGAGGCGCGCTCTTGCAGACCCAGTATTTGATCGCCGGCGTCAGCGGCCGCATGTAGGCCGCCTCGGTCGCGTCCGCCGGCGTGCGGTCGAACGCGCGGCACAACCGCATCACCAACGCAACGCTCGCCTCGACATGCAGCGCCATATCCGCCAGCACCGACTGCATCAGCGGCTGATCGGCAAGATGCTTCTGGAATACGCTGCGATGTCGCGCGTGATGCAGCGCATGTGCCAGCCCCGAGCGCATCAAGCCGGCTGAGGAGATCGCACAATCCTGCCGCGTCAGCTGCACCATCTGGATGATGGTCCTGATCCCCTTGCCCGCCTCACCGACCGGCTGCGCATAAGCACCGACGAACTCGACCTCGGAGGAGGCATTGGAGCGGTTGCCGAGCTTGTCCTTCAACCGCTGGAATTGGATCGCGTTCACCGATCCGTCGGGCGCAAAGTGCGGCATGAAGAAGCAGGTCAGCCCCTCCTCCGCCTGAGCGAGCACCAGGAAGGCATCGCACATCGGCGCCGACATGAACCATTTATGCCCGGTGATGCGATAGCCGTCGCCCGCACGTTCGGCCCGCGTCATGTTCGAGCGCACGTCGGTGCCGCCCTGCTTCTCGGTCATGCCCATGCCGAGCGTCATGCCGCGCTTGCCCCACCACGGCGCAAAGCTTGGATCGTAGCTGCGGGTCGCAATCACCGGCATCGCTTTGGCCAGAAGGTCCGGTTGCGAGCCTAGCGCCGCGACCGCGGCGCGGGTCATCGTGATCGGGCAGAGATGGCCGCTCTCGACCTGCGAGGCGATGTAGAACTTGGCCGCGCGGATGACCTCGGACGCGCCGCCCGCCGGCCGGCCCTGTTCCGTCCAGGTCGAATTGTGCAACCCCGCATGCGCCGAATGCGCCATCACCTCGTGATAGGCCGGATGAAACTCGACCACGTCGCGGCGAAAGCCCTTGGAGTCATAGGTGCGCAGCTTCGGCGTATTCTCATTGGCGAGCCGGCCGCGCTCAGCCATCGCAGCCGAACCCCAGTGACGGCCGAAATCCGACAGCTCCTGCTCGGCGCTGATACCGCCATTGGCCCTGACCGCCGCGACGAGCGGCTGGTCGGCAGTATACAAATTCACGTCCTCGAACGGCGGCGACTGGTTGAAGACCTCATGGGTCGCGAAGGGAGACTGGGTCATGGCCGTGTCCTCGATCGGATCAATTGCGGCGTGGCAGACACTCGCAAATGCCTACCAGACCGGACGCGAATGTTGGCGCCGGAACACCGGCATAGTTCACAAAGCCTTGCCGCGCCATCGCGGCCCTCGATCGTGGTTCGCCGGCGCGGCTTGCGACAGCGTGATACCTTTTGCCGCGGCATGGGCATGCTCGCCCCGGGTCGACCGTCCCCTTTCCGAGCGACTGGGCGTGAGCATGAAGCCGCGCTCGGACCCGCCATCAGGAAGCAACAAGCGAGCCGTCGGGGCCGCGCACGAACCGAACCGGGGATAACTCGGAACCGCGGCTTTCGCCCTTGCCCCATGTGGAAACCGCGCCTATAGCTCTGGCTTTAATGACAGCCTCATCGAAATCCACATTCGTCCTCGGACACCGGCATCTGCTGGGCATCGAGGGCCTTTCCGCTACCGACATCACCGGTCTCCTCGATCTCTCCGAGGAATATGTCGAACTGAACCGCCAGGTCGACAAGAAGCGCACGGTGCTGCGCGGCCGCACCCAGGTCAACCTGTTCTTCGAGGCCTCGACAAGGACCCAGTCCTCGTTCGAGATCGCGGGCAAGCGGCTCGGCGCCGACGTCATGAACATGTCGGTGTCGTCCTCGTCGATGCGCAAGGGCGAGACCTTGATGGACACTGCGGTCACCTTGAACGCGATGCATCCGGATATTCTGGTGGTGCGCCACCACGCCTCCGGCGCGGTGGAACTGCTCGCGCGCAAGGTCGACGGCTCCGTGATCAATGCCGGCGACGGCGCGCATGAGCATCCGACGCAGGCGCTGCTCGACGCGCTCACGATCCGCCGCAACAAGGGCCGGATCGAAGGTCTCGTGGTCGCGATCTGCGGCGACGTGCTGCATTCGCGCGTGGCGCGATCCAACATCCTCTTGCTCAACACGATGGGCGCGCGCGTCCGCGTCGTCGCCCCGTCCACGCTGCTGCCATCCGGCATCGAGCGGATGGGGGTGGAGGTCGCGCGGGACATGCGCGAGGGCCTGAACGGCGCCGACATCGTCATGATGCTGCGGCTGCAGCGTGAGCGGATGAACGGCTCCTTCGTGCCGTCGTCGTCGGAATATTTCCAGTATTTCGGGCTGGATCAGCGCAAGCTCGCTTACGCCAAGCCCGACGCGCTGGTGATGCATCCCGGTCCCATGAACCGCGGCGTCGAGATCGACTCGATCGTCGCCGACGGCGCGCAATCCCTGATCCGGGAACAAGTGGAAATGGGCGTGGCAGTGCGCATGGCGGTGCTGGAAGCACTCGCCCGCAACCTGCCCAACGCGTAACAGCTCAATCGGACGAAATGCCATGCTGACCGACCGTCGCCCGATCCTGCTCGCCAACGCTCGCGTGATCGATCCATCCCGCGACTTCGATGGTCTTGGCGACGTGCTGATCGCCGACGGCGTGATCCGCGATCTCAAGCGCGGCATCGGCGCGGCCGGCGTTCCCGAAGGGACCGATGTCATCAACTGCTCCGGCAAGATCGTCGCGCCCGGCCTGATCGACATGTGCGCCTTTGTCGGCGAGCCCGGCTATGTGCATCGGGAGACCTTTGCCAGCGCGAGCCAGGCCGCAGCGACCGGCGGCATCACCACGATCATCTGCCAGCCCGGCACCGAACCCGTGATCGACAATTCGGCGACGGTCGACTTCGTGCTGCGCCGCGCCCGCGACACCGCGATCGTCAACATCCAACCGATGGCGGCGCTGACCAAAGGCCTGCACGGCGAGGAGATGACCGAGATCGGCCTGTTGAAGGCGGCCGGCGCAGTCGCCTTCTCCAACGGCGAGACGAGCGTCACCAATGCGCTGGTGATGCGGCGCGTACTGACCTACGCACGTGATTTCGATGCGCTGATCGTGCACCACACCGAGGATCCCAATCTCGTCGGCGAAGGCGTGATGAACGAAGGCGAATTCGCTTCGCGGCTCGGGCTGTCGGGCATTCCGGCAGCCGCCGAAGCGGTGATCCTGGAGCGCGACGTGCGCCTGGTCGCACTGACGCGCGGCCGCTATCACGCGGCCTCGCTCAGTTCGAGCGACTCGCTCGACGTCCTCAAACGCGCCCGCGATGCCGGGCTTGCCGTCAGCGCCTCGGTCTCGATCAACCACGTCACATTGAACGAGAACGACATCGGCCCCTACCGCACGTTCTTCAAGCTGTCGCCGCCATTGCGCTCCGAAACCGACCGGCGGGCGCTGGTCGAGGCGCTGGCCTCCGGCCTCATCGATGTCATCATGTCGGACCACAATCCGCAGGATGTCGAGGTGAAGCGGCTGCCGTTCGCGGAAGCGGCGAGCGGCGCGATCGGGCTGGAAACCATGCTGCCGGCGGCCTTGCGCCTCGTGCACAATGGCGAACTGACCTGGACCGCGCTGATCCGCGCGATGTCGACCCGGCCGGCGGAACTGTTGGGCCTGCCCGGCGGAACATTGCGGGCGGGGGCGCCTGCCGATATCGTCGTGATCGATCCGGACGTGCCGTGGGTGCTCGATCCCGCCGATCTGAAATCCTCGTGCAAGAATACCCCCTTCGACGAGGCGCGGTTCACGGGACGCGCGGTGCGCACGATCGTCGGCGGCCGCACCGTGTACGAGCATGTCTGACACGAGAGCCTGCACAGGAGCGTTGAACAAGGGAGTGCTGTGTCATGGGAGCTGAGGCGTTTCTCCCCGTTGCCCTGGTCATCGGCTACCTCCTGGGCTCGATCCCGTTCGGGCTGATCCTGACGAGGCTTGCCGGCACGCAAGACCTGCGCAGCATCGGCTCCGGCAATATCGGGGCAACCAACGTGCTGCGCACCGGGCGCAAGGGGCTCGCCGCGGCCACATTGCTCGGCGATGCCCTGAAGGGCACGGCTGCGGTGGTGATCTCGGGCTATCTGGGCGGCCCCAATGCGGCGATGCTCGCCGGTCTCGGCGCCTTCCTCGGCCACCTCTTCCCGGTCTGGCTGAAGTTTCGCGGCGGCAAGGGCGTCGCGGTCTATATCGGCATCCTGCTCGGCCTGTTCTGGCCCGGCGCAATTTTCTTTTGCCTGGTCTGGCTCGCAACCGCCTTCGCGTTTCGCTACTCGTCGCTCGCGGCGTTTGTTGCAAGCCTGCTCACGCCGATCATGCTGTGGGCATTTGGCCACACCGCACTCGCAGCGTTGTTTGCACTTCTGACGCTGCTGTTGATCTATATGCATCGCGAGAACATCAGGCGTCTGCAGGCCGGCACCGAAAGCAAGATCGGCGCAAAGAAACAGTGACCCGCATTGTTACGGGCGACGTACATTTGACCCCGTAAATCACAGCGGCAGCGCAGCAACACCCATAGCAGATCCGGACTCAAATCCGCGCGGGACTCTGGCGGGAATCATCATTGCCTGTCATGATTCACGCATGTGGTTTCGCAAGCCCAATTCCAGCGGTTCATCGGCCACACCCGATCACCGTACTGAGCAGGAGCCGGTGCCGCAGCAGGCGGTGCCCGTGCGCTCCAGCGCCAGCGCGCTTCTCTCGGCCGCCCAGATCTGGTCGACCGGGGACGCCACGAGCCCTGCCGCGCAAGTGACGGAGCCGGCTGCGGCCACCAACGTGCCACCATCATCCCAACCGTCGCAGCCGGAGACCGTGGTCGCCGAAATGATCCTGGCGACGGGTGCGAAGCCTGCGCTCGCGGCTGAACCGAAATCGGCCGCAACGGACGCCAAACCCGCGGCGACGCCGGAAAAATCGCTCGCCGAGACGATCGCAACCCCGGCCCTCTCGCCGGCACCGCGGATCTGGCCGCCGCGCAAGCTCTCGCTGGCGCTGCAGGGCGGCGGCAGCTTGTCGGCATTTGCCTGGGGCGTGCTGGAGCGCCTGTTGGAGGAGCCTGCCTGCGATTTCGACACGATCAGCGGCGCCAGCGCCGGCGCGATCAATGCCGCCCTGCTCGCCAGCGGCCTGGCTGAAGGCGGCCGCGAGAGGGCGCGAGAACTGCTCGCGGGTTTCTGGAATGGCATGGCCAGCGAAGCCTCGTTCCGCTCGGTGATGCTGCTCGGCGGCTTCTCGCCGGCCGGCAGCTCGGTCGCATTCGGCCAGCATCTGCGCGCGGGACGGTTCAATCCGCTCGACATCGAGCCGCTGCACGATCTGCTTGCGGGCATCATCAATTTCGGCGCGCTGCAGAGCGCTGCCGCGCCGCGGCTCATAATTGCGGCGACGCGGGTCCGCGACGGCGGCCAGCAACTGTTCCGCAATACCGAGATCACGCCGGACGTGCTGCTGGCTTCGACCTGCCCGCCCCAACTTCACTGCGCGATCGACATTGATGGCGACGCTTACTGGGACGGCGGTTATGGGGCGAATCCACCGGTCGTGAGCGTCGCGCACGAATCCAGCGCAGCCGATCTGCTCGTGGTCCAGGTGACGCCGGCGCGCGACGCCTATGTCCCGGTGACTTCGGCCGCGATCGACCGGCGGCTCGACCAGATCACGGCCAATGCCGTGCTCAATGCGGAGCTTGCGGCGCTGGAATGGGCCCGCCATGACGGCCTGCATCCGCCGCGGATTCATCGCCTGGCCGCGGAGGACGAGATCGACGGCCTCGCCCAGCACAGCGCCACCGACCTCGGACACAGCTTCATCGCAATGCTGCATCAGCGCGGTCGCGATGCTTGCGAGCGCTGGCTGCAGCGGGCGCCGGCCGGCACGACGCTCGTTGCGCAGGAGATGCGCCCGGCCTTCCCGTCCGAGGAGGCTATCGAGGACGTGCTGGCCTAGGTTCTGTACTCATAAAGGGATTCCGTTAGCTGGCGAACAGTGATTCACTCCCGCAGAGATTTGGGGGGTGGGAT
>NZ_JAUEZC010000011.1:0-117038 GCF_032489995.1 Bradyrhizobium sp. SZCCHNGR1005 | reverse complement strand
CGGCTCCTACACCGGCCAGGGCACCAAGGGCGCGATGGGGACGGCGTCCTATCCGGGTCACGTCGCCACCGGCGGCCGGGACTGCGTCAGCTGCCATACCAAGGCAGCGAGCGGCGGCTACACCAGCTGGGCAGGCGCCGCGTTCGCCCATACCGCGGCCGACACCAACTGTTCGTCCTGCCACAACGGCTCGACGGCAAAGGGCATGACGACACCGCCGCACATCCCGGTGACGGGCGTGCAGTGCTCGAACTGCCACACGAACACCGCGGCGAGCTTCGCCACCTACACCATGAACCATTCGGCTGTTCATGCGACCAGGTGCGACAGCTGTCACAACGGGGCGTATCGGAGCCAGGGGCGAAGGGGCGCGCAAGGACCTGGCCACAGTGCCAAAGCGCAGGATTGCGGCTGCTGTCATCAAGGCGCCGCGGCCAACTTCTCGACCTGGGATGACGATCCGCGGGAATCGGCTGGTGGCTGCTCGACCACGGCGAAGTCGCTCACCCCGGCGAACCCGACGGCCAAGTCGGCGACAGCGGCCACTGCCAATCGGACCATGACCACGGCTCCGGCGAACGCGCCGCAAGCAGCGACTGCGCCGTCCGCGACGACGCCAGCGGCAAAGCCTGCCGCAACGGCTGCGGCGCCAGGCGGGAACGCGGGCATTCTGCTCAGCAACAAGCCGGTCGCGAATGCGGCGAATCCGATGGCATCGGCACCGGCAAACGACAACGTCGGAGCGGGTGGCGCGGCCAAGCCGGATGCGGCGCCGAAAGCCGGAGCCTTGCCGACCTTCTCGACGGCGCCGCAGTCGGCCAATCCTCAGGCTGCTGCTCCGGGATTGGGACAACTCCCCTCGACAGATCCGCGGACAAGGCTGTCGCCTGCGTTCGGCCGGCCAGCAGCGGACCAGTCGGAGACTTCCGCAGGCGGACTCTCGTCGCTGGATCCAACCAAGCAACTCAAGCCTGGCCTCACTGGTTTGGGGACGCCGAGCCTTGGCGCGAGAAAGTTCGATCATCTTACGGCGAGGGGACCATGCGCCTCCTGCCACAACGGAAGAGACGCCACCGGAAAGCCCCAGAACCATATCGCGACCAATGCGCCCTGCGACACTTGCCACAAGAGCACGGCCACGTTCGCCGGCGCGCGGTTCAGCCACACCGGCACGACGGCGGCGTGCAGCTCGTGCCACAACGGCACGATTGCGATGGGCAAGCCGCAGAAGCACGTCGTGACCAATGCGCCCTGCGAGACCTGCCACAAGAGCACCGCAACGTTCGCAGGCGCGCGCTTCGATCACGCCGGTACAACGGGGGCGTGCAGTTCCTGCCACAACGGCACGATCGCGATGGGCAAGCCGCAGAAGCACGTCGTGACCAATGCGCCCTGCGAGACCTGCCATAAGAGCACGACAACGTTCGCCGGCGCGCGGTTCAGCCACACCGGCACGACGGCGGCGTGCAGCTCGTGCCACAACGGCACGATCGCGATGGGCAAGCCGCAGAAGCACGTCGTGACCAACGCGCCGTGCGAGACCTGCCACAAGAGCACGGCCACGTTTGCCGGCGCGCGCTTCGATCACGCCGGTGCGACGGGAGCTTGTAGCTCCTGCCATAACGGTATGACTGCAACCGGCAAGCCGCAGAAGCACGTCGCGACCAATGCGCCTTGCGAGACCTGCCACAAGAGCACGGCCACGTTTGCCGGCGCGCGCTTCAATCACACCGGAGTCACCGCACCATGCGCCAGCTGTCACAACGGGGCGGTCGCAACCGGCAAGCCGCAGAAGCACGTCGTGACCAATGCGCCCTGCGATACCTGTCACAAGAGCACGGCAACGTTCGCCGGAGCTCGTTTCAATCACACCGGAGCCACCGCACCATGCGCAAGCTGCCACAACGGGGTGACCGCGACCGGCAAGCCGCAGAAGCACATTGTGACCAACGCAGCCTGCGACACTTGCCACAAGGGGACGGTCTCGTTCAGCGGCGCACGAATGGATCACGCGACCTTGTCCGCGCCGTGCGCGAGCTGTCACAACGGGACGACCGCAAGCGGAAAAAGCCCGCGGCATTTCGTGACCAACGCACCCTGCGAAAGCTGTCACCGAAGCGTTAGCTGGACCTCTGTCACCTACCAGCACATGTCGGCCAGCTTCCCGAACCATGGCGCTGCGATCAGCTGCGTCGGCTGCCATGCCAGCAATTCACAAGTCGTTCCCTGGAAGTTCGCGGCCTACAAGCCCGACTGCGCCGCCTGTCACGCCGGTGACTTCCATCCGCAACAGCACGCAAAGTATCTCAAGCCCGTACCGATGAACTACACCGCTGCCGAGCTCCGGGATTGCACCGGCGCCTGCCACCTCTATGCCGATCAATCCCAGACGACGATCGTGACGCGGCGACCGAAGGCGCATCGCGTGAACGGAGGCGGATGGTGAGCATGTGCAGCTTCCTCTCGCTCGCCGGCCGTTCGGCGAGCGCCGCCGTGCGGCTATCGTTTGTGCTGTGTGTTGCCGGCGCCTGCCTGTTCGGCTCGAGCGTCCGGCGCGTAAACGCCCAGCCGGTCATCGACCAGTTCGTGTCCTCCGCCGATGTCACGACGATCGGCAATTGCAGCCTGCTGCGGATCAATTTCCATGTCCGCGTCCGCTATACCGGACACTTTCCGCAGGATCGCGGTGACCAGCTGAGCATCAACCTTCAGCTGGTCGATCGCGAAGCGGTTCTGGCGCGGCGTCTGGTCAGGCGCGAGGGTATCAGGATCGAGAGGGCGCAGTCGTCGGGAATCCAGGATGTCTACCTCGCCCTGGATGAAGCCAAGGGCCCGGTCCTGGTCGCCCAGTTTGCGGGCCCGGTTGCCTACCAAGTCGTGCAATCCGGAAGCTTCGAAACGATCGCGGTGGTGATCGCACGGAAGGGGCCCGTCTCGGCCTGCAAGGTGGGGGCGCTGTTCCCAACTGCTCCTGCCCCAGGTGCTCCGGACGTCCGCAACCCCAAGCAGAAGGGCTCTGCCACCGCTCCGACCTCGGTGCGTAAAGAGGGACCTCAGCAAAGCCTTACGGAAGCCGACATCAGACTGATCGAGGGGTCGATGGACGAAGCGCGGGCTGCGGTCCGGAAAGGCAATTTCAGCAGCGCGATCGCCATCCTGCGGCGGGTCTTGAAATATCCGGAGAACAGCGCGAGCGCCGAAGCCCAGGAGTTGCTCGGCGTCGCATTCCAGAAGTCCGGGCAGACCGCTGCGGCACAGGCCGAATACGAAGACTACCTTCGGCGCTACCAGAGCGGGGAGGGCAGCGAGCGCGTCCGGCAACGTCTTGCGGCCATTCTGACTGCGACGAGCAGCGCGCCCGAGCGGCCCCGCGACATGCCGGCGGGCTCGCCCGATACGCTTCCGGTCAAGGCCGGGACGCCCACGGGCGAAACCCGTTGGTCGGTGTCAGGCAGCGCCTCTACGACCTTCATCACCAATGACAGTACGAATGCGGTGAAGGATCTGTCGACCGCTCCCAATCCGAATGCCGATGCGGACGCGCACCGCGTGCACCAGAACACGCTGCTCACCAACATCGACGTGTTCGGGACGGCCGACAATGACCGCGTCAGAACCAAATTCAAGCTGGCCTTCACCCATGAACGGCAGTTCGACACCAGCACCGACAAATACGGCGTCTCGACCGCACAGGTCGACTACACCCTCAAGGAAGCCGACGTGACGCTCCGTGTCGGCCGCCAGTCCCGCAACACGGGCGGCGTGATTGGCCGGTTCGACGGCGCGGTGGTGAGCTGGCAGCAGAGCCCCGCGTTCCGCTTCAACGTGCTGGCAGGTTCGCCAAATTGGAGCCGGTTCGACGCGCCGTTCAAGGACAACAAGTCTCTCTACGGCGCCAGCATCGATTTTGGCAAGATCCTGGGCGGCCTGGAGACGAGCGTCTACCTGATCACCCAATATGATCGGAACGTCATCGACCGCCAGGCAGTCGGAGCTGAATTTCGCTACTTCGACAGCAACAAATCGATCCTCGGCACGATCGATTACGATACCTATTTTCGACAGCTGAATGCGGCGATCTTCTCAGGGACCTATACCCTGGAGGACAAGTCGGTGTTCAATGCCTCGGTGGACTACCGCAAGGTGCCGTATCTGTCGACGTGGAATGCACTTCAGGGCCAGCCGTTCCTGACGCTTTACGACATGATGAAGTTCAACACCGCGGCGGAGATCAAGCAGTTTGCGATCGACCGCACGCCCACCTTCGAGTCGGCGATGATCAGCTACTCCAAGCCGTTGAACGATACGTGGCAGGTCAGCACCGATGCGACGGTCACGAATCTGACGGGAACGCTGCCCTCGGGCGGCGTCGATGGCACGCCGGCAAGCGGGCTGGAATATTACCTCTCCGCACAGTTGACCGGAAACAACATCTTCACGCCCGGAGACCTGTTCATGGGGGCGGTGCGCTATGCGAGCCTGGCGGATTCCAAGATCTATGTGCTCGATCTCAATTCGCGCTATCCGATCACACCCAATCTCTCAGTCAGTCCAAGGGTGCGGCTGGGCTACAGGACGGGGACCCGGACCGACCTGAAGGAATACACGTTCCTTCCATCGTTCCTTGCGACCTATCTCTGGTCCAATGAGATCAGTACGGAGGCGGAGATCGGCTACAGATACGTCGACAGCACGCTTGCCAATATCAAATCGACGACCAAGGACCTGTTCGCGACCGTGACGTTGAGGCGTGACTTCGGCGCGGATGGCGTCACCAAATGTCAGGCTTCGATGGTCAGCTGCGCATGGGCTCGCCCGGCGGCGATGGCCGCCGGCCAGAGCCCTGGGGCGGGTTTGCCGGTCAAGTCGTCGTCATCGCCGTTCGCGTCCTATGCGCTCGAGGCCGGATTGCGCTACTGGTACAGTTCGGGGCAGAACCGATACCGCTATTTTGCCGATCAGACCGGGACCGCGCAGGTATCGCGCCTGGCCTACAGCGGGCTGACCGGGCACACCGGCGAGATGTTCTTCAGGGTGGACGCACTCGATGGTCCGTTCACGAACATGTTTCTGAAGGGCTACGTTGGTGCAGGCAAGATCAGCTCAGGCAGCCTGGTCGACGAGGACTTCGCGCCCTTCGTCAATCCGTCATCCAAGACTTTGAGCAGCGCCAGCGGCCAGCTGCAGTACGCAAATCTCGACGTCGGCTTCAATCTCCTGGAGATGGAGCGATTTCGGCTCGGCGCCTTCGTCGGCTATCACTATTGGACGGAGACTGTCGATGCGCGAGGCTGCACCCAGGTCGGCGCCAATCCGGTGATCTGCGCGCCTGCGCTTGGGCCATCGGTCAAAGTCGTGACCGAGCAGGATCATTGGCACACGGGACGCGCCGGCATTACGGTGGATACGCGGCTGTGGGACCGGTTGAGCTGGCAGGCCGAGGTCGCCTATGCGTGGACCCGCCAGAACGCGGTCGATACGCACTACTTCACCTTTGGACGCGATCCCGCCTCCGGCAGCGGCAGCGGCTTTCAAGTCGAGACGGTGCTGAACTATCAACTGACTGACAGCTTTCGCCTCGGCATCGGCGGGCGCTGGTGGCATCTCAGCACGGATTCCGTGGACTCGTTCAATCAGCTCCTGAGATACACGACCGAGCGCTACGGCGTGTTTGTGCAGGGGTCCTATAAATTCAACTAATATTGGTCCAGATCTGGAGGTCTATGTCATGAACTATCAAGCAAGGGCGATCGGCCTCGGTATTGATTACGACGCCTATTTCGATCGCGCCCTTGGTCAGCTGCATCAGGAGCGCCGCTACCGGGTGTTCGCCGATCTCGAACGCCTGGCCGGCCGTTTCCCCCATGCGATCTGGCATTCGCCGGAGGGCGAGCGCGACGTCGTGATCTGGTGCTCGAACGATTATCTCGGCATGGGCCAGCATCCCAAGGTCATCGGCGCCATGGTCGATGCGGCGACGCGGATGGGGACCGGCGCCGGCGGCACCCGCAACATCGCCGGCACCAACCATCCGCTGATCGAGCTCGAGCGGGAGCTCGCCGATCTCCACGGCAAGCAGGCCGCGCTGGTCTTCACCTCAGGCTATGTCTCCAACGAGACCGGCATCTCCACCATCGCCAAGCTGCTGCCGAACTGCCTGCTGCTGTCGGATTCGCTGAACCACAATTCCATGATCGAAGGCGTCCGCAAGGCCGGCACCGAGAAGCAGATCTGGCGGCACAACGACACGGCGCATCTGGAGCAGCTCTTGCGCGCCGCCGATCCGGATCGGCCCAAGCTGATCATCTGCGAAAGCCTGTATTCGATGGACGGCGACGTCGCGCCATTGCACCGGATCTGCGACCTCGCCGAGCGCTATGGCGCGCTGACCTATGTCGACGAGGTGCATGCGGTCGGCATGTACGGCCCGCGCGGCGGCGGCATCGCCGAGCGCGACGGTGCCATGGACCGGATCGACATCCTGGAGGGCACGCTGGCCAAGGCCTATGGCTGTCTCGGCGGCTATATCGCGGCCAATGCGAACCTGATCGACGCGGTGCGCTCCTATGCGCCGGGCTTCATCTTCACCACCGCGCTGCCGCCGCCGGTCTGCGCGGCGGCCACCGCCGCGATCCGTCACCTGAAGACCTCGCAATGGGAACGGCAGCGGCATCAGGATCGCGCCGCGCGGCTCAAGGCGGTGCTGCATGCGGCGGGCCTGCCGGTGATGCCGAGCGACACCCATATCGTCCCGGTTCATGTCGGCGATCCCGAAAAGTGCAAGCTGGCCTCCGACCTCTTGTTGTCGGAGCACGGCATCTACATCCAGCCGATCAACTATCCGACCGTGCCGCGCGGGCAGGAGCGGCTGCGCATCACGCCGTCGCCCTATCATGATGACGGCCTGATCGATGCGCTCGCCGAGGCGCTGGTCGAGGTCTGGGCGCGTCTTCAGCTACGAAGGTACGAGGATCGAGGCCTTTAGTCGTCGACCCGATTCCCGCGCGACGTCGATCGGCGTTGCGCCGAGGAATCTGACGAAATCGCTCCTTGCGCTGCTGGCGGCGCGGCGCCAGCCGGGGAGCGTAGATCCATTTCCTTTTGGGGCGCCGGCATAGAACCGGCACCCCGCCACAAGCACAAATTTGGATTTCCATTTCATTGATTTCATGGGCGGCGCGGGAGATGACCATGCCATAGTTCTGAATTCCAGGAGAGGCTGAGGTGTCGTTTCGTTCCGTTTTCATGCTCCCGACCTTGCTCGTGGCCTGGTCGGTGGGCGCTTCAGCCGAGACCATCAAGGTCGGCGTGACCCCGGGGCCCCATGCGCAGATCCTGGAAGCCGTAAAGCCGATCGCCGCGAAGAGTGGGCTCGATATCCAGCTGGTCGAGTTCTCGGATTATGTCGTGCCGAATGCCGCGCTTGATGCGGGCGACATCCAGGCCAACTCGTTTCAGAACCAGCCCTATCTCGACAACCAGAAGGCCGATCGCGGCTACAAGATCGAGTCGGTCGGGTTGACCGTCAATTTCCCGATCGGGGTCTATTCCAAGAAGTACAAGACCTGGGCGGACGTGCCGGAGGGCGGCAAGATTTCGATCCCCAACGATCCGACGAATGGCGGGCGGGTGTTGCTGCTGCTGCGCGACAAGGGTGCGATCAAGCTGAAGGATGGCGTCGGCTTCAAGCCGACAGTCCTAGACATTTCCGACAATCCAAAGAAGCTGAAGTTCATCGAAGTGGACGCAGCGCAATCGCCGCGCGCGTTGGACGACGTGGACGCCGCTGCGATCAACACCAACTACGCGACCCAGGCAGGACTTGATCCGGTGAAGGACCCGATCCTGCGGGAGGACCCCAAGGGCCCCTACGTCAATCTGATCGCCGTCCGCGCCGCCGACAAGGACAAGCCCTGGGTCAGGATTCTCGTGGACAGCTACCACGCGCCAGAGGTCAAGGAATTCGTTCTGACGAAGTTCAAGGGCGCAGTACTGCCGAGTTGGTGATCCGATCGAACCGGTTGCCTGACGCTATCCCTGCAAGCACAGTTTGAAGCCGGCAGAGGCTGCGTGCCTCGTGCTTGCGTGCGTCGATTTGACGGGACGATGATCTGCGCGCAAACTTGCCGGACGGTGGCGAAGCCGGACAAGCCCGACCGGTGGGTTTCAAGCTAAAGGTCTTCATGAACCGTTTTGCAGAACTTAAGAGATTGGGATTCTTCACGCGTCTGCTCGATGATGCGGCACCGGCTGAGCGCTACCGACTGGCAACCGAGCAGATACTGCACGCGGAAAAGGCAGGTCTCGATTCAGCGTGGATTGCGCAACACCATTTCCATGAAGGCGAGGGTGGGCTTCCGTCTCCGTTCGCCTTTCTAGGATTCGTCGCCGCGCGAACCTCGCGCATCCGCTTGGGGACGGGCATCGTCACGCTCCCTTTGGAGCATCCGGTGCGCGTGGCGGAGGATGCGGCCGTTCTTGACTTGCTCTCCGGCGGGCGGCTCGAGCTTGGCGTCGGGACCGGCGGAAATCCATCCGCCTTTGCCTCGTTCGGGCTCGACAGTGCGCAGCGCGCGGAGATCTTTGCCCGCAATCTCGACATTGTCCGCAACGCACTCGGCGGGATGACGCTCCCCGGCGGCGACATGATCTATCCGCCAGGACCGCAGCTTTGCGATCGGATCTGGCAGGCGACGTTTTCGGTGAGCGGTGGCGCGAGAGCAGGCAGGACGGGTGACGGCTTGTTGTTGTCGAGGACGCAGCCCCGATCCAAGGACGCGCCACGTGCCTCGCTGGCCGAGATTCAGGACCCGATCATCGATGCCTATCTCGAGGCCCTGCCGCGGGGGCGGCAGCCAAGGATCATGGCCTCGCGCAGCGTGTTTGTCGCGGACGGTCGCAAGGAGGCGCTGCGCTTGGCCGATATCGGCCTGCGGCGTGCCCGGGAGCACTTCATCGCCGGTGGCCACGCCCCGCCCGGAGATACGCTGAGCGAGATGATCACCGCGTTCGATGTCCATGTCGGCACGGCCGACGACGTGATCGATTCACTTCGTGCCGACAGCACCCTGCAGCGGGTGACCGATCTGGTGTTTCAAGCGCATTCCATCGACCCGCCTCATCCGTTCATTCTGCGATCCATCGATCTGATGGCGAGCGTGGTGGCGCCGGCCTTGGGTTGGACGAGAGAGGCTGAAGCCGAAGCGCCAGTGGCGAACTGATGGGCACGAGACCAGCGAACGGGACCAGCGTTCCAGAGCAGAATGAAGAATGAATGGAGCCGCACATGAGCAAGATGAACCGTCGGACCGTGGTCAAGGGATCGCTCGCAGTGGCCGTGATGGCCGCAGCCGGGGCCCGCAATGCCCTGGGGCAGTCGTCCGAGCCGATCATGCTCGGGGTGAGCGGACCGCTGACCGGGCCGAATGCGCAATATGGCGCGCAATGGAAGCAGGGTTTCGACCTCGCACTGGATGAGATCCAGGCGGCCGGTGGCATCAATGGGCGCAAGCTCGCTTACAGGTTCGAGGATAGCCAGAGCGATCCGCGCCAGTCCGTCGCCATCGCCCAGAAGTTTGTGTCGGACCCGAGTATCGTGATGGAGCTCGGCGATTTCTCCAGTCCGGCATCGATGGCGGCCTCGCCGATCTACCAGCGCGGAGGCCTGGTCCAGTTCGGCTTCACGAACTCCCATCCGGATTTCACCAAGGGCGGCGACTTCATGTGGAGCACCTCGGTGAGCCAGGCGGACGAGCAGCCGCTGCTGGCGCGCTACGCGGTGAGCAAGCTTGGGCTCAAGAAGCTCGCCATTCTGCACCTGAACACCGATTGGGGGCGTACCAGCCGCGACTATTTCGCCAGCGCCGCCAAGGAGCTTGGCGCCGAGGTGGCCATCACGGAAGGCTATATTTCCGACGAGCGCGATTTCCGGTCGACGCTGGTGCGCGTTCGCGATGCCAATCCGGATGGTCTCATCCTGATCTCGTATTATTCGGATGGCGCGCTGATCGCACGTCAAGCGCGACAGCTCGGCCTGAAGCAGACGATCTGCGCTGCGAGTTCGGTCTACTCGCCGAAATTTTTGGAGCTCGGTGGAGAGGCGGTCGAGAACGTTCATCTCGGCACCAGGTATTTTCCAGAGGACCCGCGGCCGGAGGTGCGCAAGTTCATCTCGGGCTTCAAGGCAAAATACAACGGCCAGGAACCCGATGCGTTCAACGCCTATTCCTACGATGCGATGAATGTGGCGGCGGCCGTGCTGAGAATTGGCGGGACCGATCGCCGCGCCATTCGCGATGCCTTCGCCAAGGTCCACGACGTCTCCACGGTCATCTTCGGACCGGCGACCTTCGATATCCAGACCCGCCGCGTCAAAGGCGCCATGAATGCAGAACTCGTCGTCAAGAAAGGTCAATTCACGCTGTGGGATGGCAAGCCGAGCTGATGTTCACTGGCCGGCTTCAATAGGCGCCGGCGCTTTTGATTAGGAATCACGCGTGTCTTCCTGGCTCGACTACACGATCAATGGGCTGATCGTCGGCAACGTCTATGCACTCATCGCGGTCGGGCTTGCCCTGATCTTCGGCGTCAGCCGCTTGATCAATTTCGCGCAAGGCTCGATCTACCTTGTCGGCGCCTATATCGGCTGGGTCGCGGTGGTCGGGCTGCACACGCCGCTGCTCCTGACCATCTTTCTGGTCGTGGCAGCCTCCGCGCTGGTCGGATTGATCATCGAGCGCTTCGGGTTGCGCCCGCTGCAAAATTCGGCACGTATCGCACCGCTCCTGGCTACGATCGGCATCAGCTTCGTGCTCGATCAGCTCGTCATGCTCACCTTCTCGCCCAATCCGCGAGCGCTGCCGAGCCAGCTGCCGGATATCCGTTACCAGATCGGCAACGGAACGATCGGTCCGCTCGACATCTTGATCGCCGGCATTGGCATCACCAGCGCTGCTCTGCTCTTCGTTTTCCTACGCTACAGCAAACTCGGCTGGGCCGTGCGAGCCACAGCGCAGGACCGCGAGGCTGCCATGCAGATGGGGGTTGACGTCAACCGGGTCAATCAGACCGTGTTCGGGATAGCTGCCGCGCTTGGCGGGCTCTCCGGCATGCTGGTCGGCATGTATTACAACCAGATCGATACAGCGATGAGCCTTCAGGCGACGCTCAAGGGCGTCGTCGCGGAGGTGGCCGGCGGGGCGGGCAATGTGCCCGGCGCGGTCGTCGGCGGTCTCCTGCTTGGGCTGGTCGAAAGCTACGGTGTCGCGCTGTTCGGCACCAGTTATCGCAATCTCTTCGCGTTTCTACTGCTGATCCTGGTCCTCGTGCTGCGGCCGAACGGCCTGTTCGCGAGCTCCAAGCAAACCCCTCCGGAGCCGCTGACCGGCACTTTCGTTGCACCCAGCCGTCCGCTCCGGATTCCGCGCTGGAGCTTGGCGATCGCGGTCGTGGTGTTCGCATCGCTGCCGCTGCTGCCACTCTCGTCCTACGTGCTTCAGGTTCTCACCAATGCCTGGCTGTTCGCCATGCTGGCGCTCAGCCTGACGCTTGTCGCCGGCACGGTGGGGCAGGTTTCCCTGGGCCATGCCGCGCTGCTTGCAATCGGTGCCTACACGTCGGCGCTGCTTTCGCTCGAGCTTTCCGTGCCGGTCGGAATTGCGATCATCTGCGGCGGACTGATGAGTGCTGGGCTCGGCACGGCTCTTATCTCGCCATCTTTCCGATTGCGCGGTCACTACGTCTCGATTGCAACATTGGCGATCGGCGAGATCGTATCCTTGGTCATCTTGAACTGGGAATCGGTCACGCGCGGACCGATCGGCATTTCGGGCATTCCGCCACTGTCGCTGTTTGGCTACGAGCTGGTCAGCCCTGCAGCAGTCTACTGGTTCAGCTTCGCCGTCATGGTTCTGCTGGCGCTGCTGCAGACGAGGCTGCTTGCGTCGCATCTCGGTCGCAGCTTCCGTGCCATCCGCGACGACGACGTGGCCGCGCGCAGCTACGGCCTGGGATTGAACCGTTACAAATCGCTGGCATTCATTTACGGCGGATTCGCTGCCGGCGTGAGCGGAGGCATCGCTGCCCACCTGTACTCCTATATCAATCACGAGACCTTCAACACGCAGCAATCCATCCTGGCGCTCACTATCGTGATCCTGGGAGGATTGGGCAACGTGGTGGGCGCTATCGTCGGATCGGTAGCGCTGGTTGGTCTGCCCGAAGTGTTCCGCGTCGCAGCCGAGTACCGCATCCTGATCTACGGCATCGTCCTGTTGCTGCTGGTGCGATTCAGGCCGCAGGGCCTGCTGGGGACGATCTGATGGCCGCACCCAGCGCAGCGCAGACGAACGCGACCGGCGGTGGCCCGTCAACCCTGCTTTCCTTGCGCGGGCTGACCCGGCGCTTTGGCGGACTCACGGCGGTGGACGGCATCGACCTCGATCTCGCCGAGGGCGAACTCGTGAGCATCATCGGCCCGAACGGTGCCGGCAAGACGACCTTGTTCAATCTCGTCACCGGGCTGGATGCGCCCGGCGCAGGTCAGGTGTTTTTCGATGGCCGGGACATCACAGGTCTGTCGCCCGAGAGGCTGGCCGCCGGCGGCATGGCGCGCACATTCCAACTGGGGCGCGTCTTCGGCAATCTCAGCGTGATGGACAATGTCCTGATCGGTGCCCATACGCGGCTCCGCGCCGTCAGGCCGCCGGCGATCCTGGCCGCGCCGTTGCTCGAGCTCGGCTTGGCGCTGCTGCGGCCGGGCAGCGTGAAGCTTGAGGAGGAGCGGCTGCGCGAGGAGGTGAGGGGGATTCTTGCCCGGTTCGGCGAGCGTCTCCTGCCACGGATCGACCAGCCAGCTTACAGCCTGTCCTACGCCAATCGCCGGCGGGTCGAGATCGCACGTGCGCTCGCGCTCCGGCCGCGGCTGCTGCTGCTCGACGAGCCGACCGCGGGGATGAACCCGACCGAGACCAGCGAGATGCAGGAGCTGATCGCCGAACTGAAGGCGGAGGGTCTGACGATCCTTCTGATCGAGCACAAGCTCGACATGGTGATGCGCCTGTCCGACCGTGTCGTCGTCATGGACGAGGGCAAGAAGATCGCCGAGGGGACCGGCGAGGAGGTGCGTAACGATCCCAAGGTGATCGAGGCATATCTCGGTCATGGCCTGTCGCAACCCGCGGACGACGAAGAGACGGTGGCATGAACCCACCATCCTGCTCCGATCCGCTGCTGCGACTGTCTGCGATCAATACCTTCTATGGCCAGGCGCAGGTGCATTTCGACCTCTCGATCGAGGTGCCGCGCAGTCATATCGTGTGCCTGCTTGGCGGCAATGCCAGCGGGAAGTCGACCACGATGAAGATCATTCTCGGCCTGGTGCGGCCGCGCTCGGGCGAGTTTGAGTTCGACGGAACCTCGATGCTCGGTTTGACGACGCCGCAGATCGTGCGCCGCGGTATCGCGTCCGTGCCGGAGGCGCGCCGGCTGTTCGCGGACATGAGTGTTCGCGAGAACATCCTGATGGGCGCATTCGTGCGCACGGACGGTGCGGAGGTCGGGCGTGACCTGGATCGCATGCTGACGCTATTTCCAAAGCTCGGAGAGCGGCTGTCGCAACGGGCCGGCTCGCTGTCCGGTGGCGAGCAGCAGATGGTCGCCATGGCCCGTGCGCTGATGAGCCGCCCCCGATTGATCGTCATGGACGAGCCCACCATGGGGCTGTCACCGCTCTATGTCGATCGTGTGCTGGAGCTGATCCGGACGATCAACCAGGAGGGCGTCTCGATCTTCATGGTCGAGCAGAACGCAAGCCTTGCTCTCGAAATCGCCCATGAGGCCTATGTTCTGCAAACCGGCAGGATCGTCCTGTCCGGTCCGGCGCGCGAGCTCAGGCAAGACCCGCGCGTGCGCGACGCTTATCTCGGCGGTGCCACCTCTGAATGAGAGGGAGCGGCGACCTGCGGGCGAGCGCACCTGCCACCCCGGTCGGCCAGGTGGGTCAAACCCAGCCGCCGTCGACGATGTAGTTCTGGTTGGTGCAGGCGCCGCTGTCGTCCGCAGCAAAGAAGAGGACGACGCGGGCGATGTCATCCGGCACGAGCTTGCGCTTGAGGCATTGGCGCTGCATGATTTCGGCCTCACCCTCAGGTGTTAACCAGAGATCCTGCTGCCGCTGGGTCATGATCCATCCGGGCAGGATGGAATTGACGCGCACGTTGTTCGGCCCGAGGTCGCGGGCGAGCGCACGGGTCAGGCCCTGAATCGCTGATTTGGCGGTGGTGTAGCAGGGCATGTTGCCTTGGCCGATCACCCAGCTCACCGAGCCGATGTTGACGATCGAGCCGCCGCCTGCCTGGGTCATGTCCGGCGCGATCGCCTGGGCGGCAAAGAACTGGTGTTTGAGATTCACTGCGATCCGCTCGTCCCAATATTCGGGCGTGACCTCCTCGATGGTGTGACGGTCGTCGCGAGCCGCGTTGTTGACCAGGATGGTGATCGGCCCCAGCGCCTCGCGGACGCCGGCGACCGCGCGCCGCAGGGCGGCGATATCGCGCAGGTCGGCGGGCTCGAAATGCACCTTGGCATCGGCTGGCAGGTCGGCCAGCAGCTGATTTGAGGCTTTCACATCGATGTCGATGAAGCCGACCCGCGAGCCTTGGCCGACGAATTGCCGAACGATGGCCTCGCCGATGCCGGAACCGCCGCCGGTCACCAGTACGGTCCGGTCCTTGAGACTTGGATAGATAGCGCCCTGCATTGGCGTCCTCTCGATGTGGCGCCTGAAGGGCGTCGGTTGCACGGCTGCAGCTCGAACAAGGGCCGCAGCTTCCGGTGTTCACTCGCTGCTTTCCATGCGGGTCCGGTCCACCACACGCAAGGTCCGCCGCACCATGCCATCGACGATCGCCGCCGACTCGCAGGGACGCACATAGATCGCCGTGGACTTGAGCAGCCACGGCAACACCGCCTGCGCGAGCCGCTCCTCATAAGCGTGGCGCATCATGTCAAATCCCTGCAGGCCGGGGCCGGCCAGGATGACATGGTTGGGGCGCAGCACTGAAATCGTTGCGGCAACGGCCTCCGCAAGCGCGTGGCCTGCCTGCTGGAACAACTGCTCGAAGCGGGGATCGCCGCCCAGTGCTCGCTGGCGAAGCAAGTCCATCTGCGCCTCCGACGGCTGCTGCGATGCCGCAGGCGGCAGGTCGAGAAAGGTGCGGGCATCGCGATAGAGCGCATAGTCGGCGAGGTAGGCCTCGACGCAGCCGCGCTGGCCGCAGCGGCATTGCGGACCGTTCGGCGCCAATTTGATGTGGCCGATCTCGCTGCCGGCGCCCCAGCGCGCTTCGCCGTCGACGACGACGCCCATCCCGACGCCGTGGCCGACCATGATCGTGGCCGACAGGCCCTCTGCCAGTGCCGGTTCGGCGGCTGCCAGCGCCAGCGCGACTGCGACCGCATCGTTCGCCATCACGACCTCGACCCCGAACGCCTGACGCAGCGGCTTCGCCAGATCGACATCGGTGACCGACAACGCGGGACTCCACAGATGCCGGCCGGCGTCGGCATTGACGATGCCCTGCAGCGCAATTCCGATTCCGAGCAGCCGGTGGCGCGGCGTCGCGGTCGCGTCAAGCATCGCGTCGATCTGCGTGATTACGAGATCGCACAACGCAGCTGCATCGAGAGCGCGCGTCGCCAGCGTCAGTCGCGATTGCGCCAGACCGGAGCCACTGAAGTCTGCGATCAGCGTCTCGATCAGGTTCATGCGCAGCGAAACCGCAATGATGCGGCCGAACTCCGGATTCATGGTCAGCAGCACCGCCGGCCGGCCACGGCGACGGCCATTCAGCCCGTCAGCATCCTCTTCATCGGTATCGTCGGGCCACGATGTCGCTGCCCCGGCTTCGGTCTCGGCCTCGCACAGCAGTTCTTCCGACATCAGTTTCGACGTGATCGCCGAAATGGCCGGGAAGCTCAGCCCCGTACTCCGTGCGAGCTCCACGCGCGGCAACGGCCCTTGGCGCCGCAAGACCTCGACGAGGCGGCCGCGATTTGATCCGCGGGTCACACTCGCAGCACGTCTCGTCGGTTCGGGTTCGTCATCCATGCCGGTGTTTTAATTCGATAGGTGAAGTTAATCAACGTGTGCGGTGCGGCCGTGAAGAAGTGACGCAGCGAAAGTCTGCCTGATTGTGCCTCATGCGCTATTTTTGCGGGAGCGAAGGAGCAAGAACATCCTTGACCTGAGGTATTCTTCTCCATAATTTATTCGAAGCGTAAATAAAATAAGGCGCAAGAAGCGCCGCGCATGAATCCCCTCATAACGGGGGTGACATAAGGGAGAGGTGCACATGAAGGGCTCAATGAAGCTGATCGTGCCACTGCTGGCGAGCGCAGCTGTGCTCGTGACGGCCATCGGGACGGCGCAGGCTCAGCAGAAAAAGACCATCGCGCTGGTGACCAACGTCGCGGCCGATTTCTGGACCATCGCCGGTCGCGGGCTTGAGAAGGCGCAGAAAGAACACCCGGATTACAATATCGAGTTGATCGTCACCAACGAAGGGACCGCGGCGGGCCAGCGGCGGGAACTGGATGACTTGCTGGTGCGCGGCGTCGCCGGCATCTCCATCTCCGTCGACGATGCCCCACATGCAACGGAAGAACTCAACAAGGTCGCCGCCAAGACCGTGTTGATCACGACCGACAGCGACGCGCCGCAGAGCAATCGTCTTGCCTATATCGGCACCGACAATGTCGCGGCCGGGCGGCAGGCCGGCGAGGAGATCAAGAAGGCGCTGCCGAACGGCGGCAAGATCGCGCTGTTTGTCGGAACGATGGACGCTGACAATGCTCGCGAGCGGGTGCAGGGGATCAAGGACGCGATCGCCGGCACTAAGGTCGAACTGGTCGACGTGTTCACCGACCAGGTGGATTTCGCCAAGGCCAAGGCGAATATGGAGAACGTGCTCGTCAAATATCCCGACATTGCGCTGTTGTCGGGTCTGTGGAGCTACGAGACGCCGCTGATCTATGACGCGGTGAAGGCGGCCGGCAAAGCCGGCAAGGTGAAGATCGTCGGCTTCGACGAGGACCAGCGCACGCTGCGGGGCATCTCGGACGGCACCATCGAATCCACCGTCGTGCAGCAACCCTACGAGTTCGGCTATCTCTCCGCCACCAACATCATCAAGACGCTGAATGGCGACAAGTCCTGGATCCCGAAGGACAGCAAGCTGATCGTGCCGACCAAGGTGATCGACAAGACCAACGTCGCGCAGTTCACCGCATCGATGAAAGAGCTGCTGAAGAAGTAACAACAGCGGTGCTTTACCGCCTGGCGGCCACCGCCGCCGGGCGTTGTGCGGGAGGAAACGCCGAATGGCGGAGACGTTGCTGGAACTTGCCGGGATCAGCAAGACCTATCCCGGTGTCAGGGCCCTCGACGATGTCAACCTGCGCGTCGAGCGCGGCGAGGTGCTGGGACTGATCGGCGAGAACGGTGCCGGCAAATCGACCTTGATGCGCGTGCTGGCGGGCGTGATCGCGCCAAGCGCAGGCGTGATCCGCATCGGCGGCAACGATCATGCGCGCATGACGGTGAGCGAGGCGACGCGGGCCGGCATCGCCTTCGTCCACCAGGAACTGAACCTGTTCGAGAATCTCGATGTCGCGGCCAACGTATTCATCGGGCGCGAGACGCTGATCGGCGGTCCGTTGAAGCTGGTGGACAACACGAAGATGCGTGCCCGGGTGACGCCGCTGCTGGAGCGGTTGGGCGCCGATTTCATGCCGGATACGCCGGTCGACAACCTGTCGATCGCGCAGCGCCAGATGGTGGAGATCGCCAAGGCGCTTTCGATCGACGCCCGCGTCATCATCATGGACGAGCCGACCTCCAGCCTGACGATCTCCGAGACCGAACGGTTGCTGGAGGTGATTGCCGACCTGAAGGGGCATGGCATTTCAGTGATCTATATCTCCCACCGGCTTGGCGAGATCACGACTTGCGCGGACCGCGTCGTGGTGCTGCGCGACGGGCGCACGGTCGGCGAACTGGCGCGGCACGAACTCAGCCATGCCGCGATGATCCGGCTGATGATCGGTCGCGACCTGAAGGCGCTATATACGCCGCCGGGACGGCCGCCGCAGCCGGGCGGCTGCGATATCGTCGGCCTCGTCACATCAGCGTTTCCCGACCGGCAGATCAATCTTTCCGTGCGCCGTGGCGAGATCCTCGGCCTGGCAGGGCTGGTAGGTGCGGGCCGCACCTCGCTGGCCCGCGCGGCCTTCGGCATCGACCCGCTGCTTGGCGGGGAGATCAGGATCGACAACGAGCCGGTCGGTGTCGCTTCCCCGCGCGATGCGATCAGGCAAGGGATCTATCTGGTCCCGGAGGACCGCAAGAAATCCGGGCTCGTGCTGGATCTGCCGATCCGGGAGAACGTGACGCTCGCGAACCTTTTGAACTATGCGCGGATGTGGCTGGTGAGCGGCACAGCCGAACGCAAGGTCGCCAAGGAACAGATGAGACGTCTGTCCATCAAGGCGCCGAGCGCCGATATGGAGGCCGTGACGCTCTCCGGCGGTAACCAGCAGAAAGTGGTGCTGGGCAAGTGGCTTTCGATGCAGCCACGGGTAATGTTCTTCGACGAACCGACCCGTGGCATCGATGTCGGTGCCAAGAGCGAGATCTACCTGCTGATGCGCCATCTCGCCGATCAGGGCGTCGCGATCGTGATGATCTCCTCGGATATGGAGGAGGTGATCGGCGTCTCCGATCGGGTGGCGGTCATGCATGAGGGCTGTGTCAGCGGCGTGCTGCCGCGCGAGCAGCTCAGCGAATACAACGTGCTGCGGCTGGCGATCGGCCAAGCGCTGGAAACCGTGGAAGCCGCTGCGCCATGATGAAGAAGGAACTCGGCCTGCTCCTGCTCCTGGTCGTGATTTCCGCGATCACGGGCGCCATCAATCCGGCCTTTCTGTCGCTGGTGAACTTGCTGAACATGGCCAATCTGATCGGCCTGTTCGGTGTGTTCGCGCTGGGCGAGGGGCTCGTGATCATCACGGGAGGCATCGATCTCTCGCTTGGCTCGATGTTCGCGCTGCTTGGCGTGGTCTTCATCGACCTTCTCACGACTTATGAGATCTATTGGCCGCTCGCGCTGCTGCTTGTCCTGGCGGGCGGGCTGGCTCTCGGCGCGATCCAGGGTTTCCTGATCACGCGGCTGAAAATGCAGCCCTTCATCGTCACGCTGTGCGGGTTGCTGATCTATCGCGGCGCCGCCCGCTACTATACCAGCGATTCGACGCGGGGGTTCGGCTACGGTGATGAAGCCAAGACATTGAGCGACATCGCGTCCGGTAGTATCGCCGGCATTCCGAACACCTTCATCTTCCTGATCATCCTTGCGCTGATCCTGGGCGTGCTGCTGCACCGCTCGGTCTACGGGCGCTGGCTCTATGCGGTGGGCAAGAACGAGGAAGCGGCGCGCTTCTCCGGTATCAACACGGACCTCGTGATCGCGACGGCCTATATCATCAGCGGCGGGCTCGCGGGCGTCTCAACCGTGCTGTTCGTGTTCTATACGAACTCGGTGTCTCCGAGCTCGTTCGGCAATTTCTACGAACTCTACGCCATCGCAGCTGCCGTTCTGGGTGGGTGCAGCCTGCGCGGCGGTGAAGGCTCCATTCTGGGCATCGTGCTGGGAACGGCGCTGCTGCAGGTGCTGCAGAACCTCGTGAATATCCTGGGCATCCCCAATTCCCTCAACTTCGCCGTGATGGGGACGGTGATCTTGCTCGGCGTGCTGGCGGACCAGCAATTGCAGGCGCGCCGGCGCCGCCAGATGGCGCTGGCCGGGCCGGCCCGCACGACACCGAGATCGACGCTTGTGCAGGGGATGCAGAGCGCATCACCCGGCGGCGCGGCTGCGTTGCCGACGAGAACAGGTGATCAGGCATAATGGCTCTCACGTGCTGACGCGGCGGGAGTTGCCTTGGTCAAGCACAAGAAAGATGGAACATGCGGTCTGCGGCCCGCCGGAAGGCCCTATTAATGCCTCGTCCCACAGGTGCGCCGGTTCTTGTCAGCGACGAGCGGTCAGCTGCTGGCGGTAGCGCTCGGCGTCCCAATTCAGAAGAGCTTGTTCATTCTCGGCGGTGAGATAAGCGACTTCGGCGCTTAGCGGCAGGCGCGCGGTGACCAGCGCAAGGCAGCTCAGCATGGCTTCGGCGCCGGGACTGGCATCGGTGCGAATGACGGCACCCTTATCTGGTACGAGAACAGCCACGGGCGGCGGCAGTCCGTTTGCGCTGGCGCGCGCCCCCATCGCGAGAAGGTCCTCGCCTTGGCCCAGCATCGGCAGGCCAGGCCCCAGAAAGACGACGTGATCGGGATAAAGCGAGCCGCTCGTTGCAACGGCACGACTGAAGCGATCGGTGGCGATGGCATGGCAAAGCGGATCTGTCGGCAAGCGATAGTCCGTCCCTCGACATAGTTCGTGAAGCGCTTTCTCGTCCGCTGCCGGCGCAGCACGGGGCACGAGTGCAAGGCGCTCTTCGACCTCGTGAACAAGCGCTTCTGCAGCACCGCAGCTCGGTGCACCGACGACAAGGCCGTGATTGCCGAGGATCAGGACGTCGATTGTGTCCTGTGCGATGACCGCGCCGACGGCGCGGGCCAGCGGCAGTCCGGGGTGATAGTAGTCGAGGTGACGCCAAGCCAGCCCATCCAGTCGCCTGGCAAATTCCTCGGGCGCATCGGTTCGGACCGCCCATGCGATGGTGTTGACGGAATGCACGTGCAGCACCACCGGATGTGGCAGAAGCGCGTGGAGAGACGTCTCGATCGAAGCGCGCAGCGCGGTTTGGCCATGATCGGCGAGGGGGATGCGCTCATCGCCGCGTGCCAGCGCCGCCTGCGCCTGTTTGAGCAAGACCGGCACGAAGATGTCCTTGTGCTCGGCATCGGCAAGCCAGGTGCCCGAGGCTTTGACCCATAGCATATCGCCATGCTTGATCGAGGAGTTGCCGCCTGCACCCTGCACCAGGCGAATATCGCGGCCGACCCGGGCCGACATCAGGCGAAGCTCGTGGAGGTCTGCAGCGTCTTGCATCAACGTCCCTCACCAGGTCAGAGCGCCCATGATCCAATTCGGCATGCGGTCGCGCGAGCCGGCCAGCTTTCGTATCGGCTCATCGATATCGCGTGTGGCGAGGAAATCCCGGTGCACGCCCGAACTCAGGAGCAATGTCAGCATTCCGGCGGCGCGCCCTCCGGCGACATCATGGTCAAGGGAATCGCCAACCATCAGCACGCACCTTGGATCGGGGTGGCCGAGGCGCTCCAGCGCCGCCTCAAAGATCGGGGCATGCGGCTTGCCGACGAACCTCACGGCGCCGCCGAGCTGCTCATAGACGCGCGCCAGCGCGCCGGGCGCGGGGACCAGCCCGGCCTCGCCGAACATCTTGAGGTCGGGATTGGCGCAGAGCATCGGAAGCCCGCGCGCGATGGCCAAGCTGAAGCATTCGCGCCAGCGGTCGGGCTCCGCGCGCTCATCGTCGACGCCAGCTAGCAGGACGAAATCGGCTTCTCTCACATCCGCGACGATCGCTAGATTAAGCCCGTCGACAATGGACCGGTCGCTGCCTCGGGTGATGAGGAAACAGGAATGGCCAAACTCGGTGAACGGCTTGTGCGTCCGATTTCGCAGGCCCTGCCAGGTCACTTCTCCCGAGGTAAGAATGCCGTCATAGGCCGACGGCGGCAGACCGAGCCGGGCAAGCCGTTCGGCATTGCTGCGTGCGCGTTTGCCCGAATTCGAGAGCACCAGGACGTGCTTGCCGGCTTCCCTGAGCTTGGCCATGCAATCCCGCGCAGCCGGAAAGATCCTGCCGCCTTCGTGCAGCGTGCCCCATTGATCGAGCAGGACATGGTCGAACCGGTCTGCGATCGCTGAGAGCCCCGCGATTGCGAGGGTTTCGCGCGTCATGGCGGACCACCTCGCAACGCGAGAAGCGCGGCGCCATAACATGCCTCGGTCTGCTCGGCGACGCTCACGGGCACACCAAGGATCCGGCGCCGGATCTCCGTCCAGGCGGCGTTCTTGGCGCCACCGCCGATGCTGATCACGCGGCGGAGCGGTGGCGCTCCGAGTTGCGCCAGCCGTCGGTAAGCGAGCGCTTCGACCGATGCGATGCCTTCGAGAAGAGCCTGGAAGAAGCGATGATCCTCGGACGGGCGCGGCGCGATCCGCGGCGCGAGAGCAGGATCGGCGATCGGGAAACGTTCGCCCGGTTTGGGAAGGGGATAGTAGTCGAGGCCTGTCGGCACATCGGGGGTGAGCAGCGGAGTCAACCGATCCATCTGTTGCGCGGTGAAATGCGCCAACAAAGCCCCGCCGCCTGAATTGGAAGCCCCACCGGCGAGCCAGCGATCGCCGAGCCGGTGCGAATAGACGCCCTGGTCCGCGGCAAAGATCGGTTGCGTTGCAAGCAGTTTGACGACCAGTGTCGTTCCGAGCGACGTCACGGCGTCCCCCGGAGCATCAGCGCGCGTCGCAATGAAGGCTGCAACGCCGTCGGTGGTGCCGGCCGCGACGTGGGCTGAACGCGCTATACCAAGCGCGGATGCAACCTCCGGATCGATCGCAGCAAAGGACGTGCCGGGCACCAGCACTTGAGGCAAAAAGCCGCGGCTGACGCCGAGCTGGTCGAGCCACGCCGGCCAGGCGCGCGCGACCGGGTCGTAACCCAGCTTCAGCACGTTGTTTTCGTCGCTGATGCCGTGACGGCCGGCAATGCGTCCAGCAATCCAGTCTGCTTGATGCACGGCAATGCGTGCCTCCTTGGCCGGCGCGCGATCCAGCAGGAAAAGCAACTTCGCGAGCGCGCTGCTTGCGCCATGTGCTCCGCTTTCCGCTGGCGCGATCGCTGCGATGCGGGCGGCTTGGTTGATCGCGCGCGCGTCATTGTACATGAGCCCCGGCGTACAAGGCCGGCCGGTCGTGTCGATCAGCAGGAGAGTGCCGGAGGTGCCATCGACCGCGATCCGTTCGACACGCTTGAGGTCAACTGTGCGGCCGAGTCCTGAAATCGCCGAGGTCGTCGCCTGCCACCAGAGTTCCGGGTCCTGATCGATCGCGTTGCCGTCCTGGTGCGGCGGAGGGAGGTTCGCCGATTCGATCCCCTGGATTTCGCCGCGCGCGTCGATCGCGCAGGCGCGGACGCCACCCGTGCCGACGTCGATGCCGAGAAACAGACCCGTCATTGGACTCACCATCTGGCAGCCGCCTCCGAAGCGAGGCGCGGATAACGTCACAACGCGATCCGGGCTCGACTGCACCGCAGCACGTTTGGGGGATTGACGATCGTCCGCGCCTCTGCAATTTTTTGCAAGGTGTGAAGAATTTTGCAAGCGGGCTTTTCGGCGTGGGGACACCAGACAGGCTGCCGACGGTTGATGGCGAAGCTTCGCTTGCGACGCGCGCGGCGTGGCTGTACTTCGCCGCCGGGCTGACGCAGTCCGAGGTCGCCGAGCGGCTGAACATCCAAAGCACCAAGGCGCATCGGCTGATCGCGCGCGCGAGTCGCGAAGGCATGATCCGCGTCTTCGTCGAGGGGCCGGTGGCCGAATGCGTGGCGCTGGAGAACGCGCTTGCCGAACGCTATGGCCTGTCCTTTTGCCGCGTCGCACCCGACCTCGGCGAAGGCGAGTTGCCGCTGAAAGCACTCGCGCTCGAAGGCGCGAGCTTCCTGCGGCAGATCCTTGAGCGCGGCGAACACAAGATCATCGGCGTCGGGCATGGGCGCACGCTCGCGGCCGTCGTCGAGCAATTGCCGCAGACCCCCGCGCGCGATGTGCAGTTCGTGTCGTTGCTCGGTGGCCTGACGCGGAAATTCGCTGCCAATCCGTTCGACGTGATTCATCGTCTGGCCGAGCGAACCGGCGCGGAAGCCTATCTGCTGCCGGTGCCGGTGTTTGCGAATTCGGTCGCCGACCGTGCCGTGCTGATGAAGCAGTACGGCATCGCCGATGTGTTCGCGCTCGCGCGCAGGGCGTCGCTCCTGGTCGTCGGCATCGGCCAGATCCACAGCGACGGCTTTCTGGTCTCGAGCGGCATGATCAAGCCCGACGAGGTCGTGGAGTTGAAGCGGGCCGGGGCCTGCGCCGATCTGCTCGGCCATTTCTTCAATGCCAAGGGTGAGATGCTCGACATCGATCTCTCGGCGCGCGCCACCTCGATGGAGGCCGCGGATCTCAGGAAACACCGCATTGTCGCCATTGCCGGCGGGCTCGCGAAAGTGACGGCACTGCTTGCCGTGCTGCGCAGCGGCCTCCTGCATGGCCTCATCATCGACGAAGCGACCGCGCAAGCGCTCGCAAGCGAAAAGCCGGAGGCAACATCCGGCAAGACCAAGACCAAAAGTCGGAAGGGCAGGTAACGCCAACATGGGAGGCTTCAATGTACGATCGCGAGAAGAGTCTATTCGAATCCTACGCCGCCAAACGCATCAGTCGGCGTGATCTCCTCGACGGCGCCGCCAAGCTCGGCATCGCCGGTGTCGCGGCCAATGCCGCATTCGCATCAGCGATGTCGCGTGCGATGGCGGCGGACTTCAACTGGAAGGCCTATAGCGGCAAGTCCATCAAGCTGCTCTTGAACAAGCACCCTTACGTCGACGCGATGATCGCGGATCTTGACGCGTTCAAGAACCTTACCGGGATGAACGTCGCCTACGATATCTTCCCGGAAGACGTCTATTTCGACAAGGTGACGGCGGCGTTGTCGTCGAAGTCGGATCAGTACGACGCGTTCATGACCGGCGCCTACATGACCTGGACCTATGGTCCGGCGGGCTGGATCGAGGACCTCAACCCCTACATCAAGGATCCCGCGAAGACCAATCCGGCCTTCGCCTGGGACGACGTGCTGCCGAACCTCAGGGCATCGACGGCGTGGGACGGCGTTGCCGGCTCCGAGCTCGGCTCCGGCAAAGCCAAGCAATGGTGCATCCCCTGGGGTTATGAGCTCAACAACATCACCTACAATCGCAACATTTTCGACAAGGTCGGGGTGAAGCCGCCGAAGAACCTCGACGAGATGCTCGACGTCGCCGCGAAGATCACCAAGGACGCGGGCGGACCTTACGGCATCGGTGTCCGCGGTTCGCGCTCCTGGGCGACCATCCATCCGGGTTTCCTGTCGGCCTACTCGAACTTCGGCCAGAAGGATTTCGTGATGGAAGGCGGCAAGCTAAAGGCCGCGATGAACACCAAGGCCTCGAGGGAATTCCACGAGAAATGGGTCAAGATGATCCAGACCTCGGGTCCGAAGAACTGGTCGACATACACCTGGTACCAGGTCGGTACCGATCTCGGCGCCGGTGCTTCCGGCATGATCTTCGACGCCGACATCCTCGGCTATTTCATGAACGGCGGCGACAACAAGGAGAAAGGTCACCTCGGTTACGTTCCCTTCGCCGCCAATCCGGAAGCCAAGGCCCCGACACCGAACGTCTGGATCTGGTCGCTGGCTCTGTCGAGCTTCTCCAAGCAGAAGGATGCGGCGTGGCTGTTCATGCAATGGGCGGCCTCGGTCGAGCACGATCTGTTCGGCGCCCGCAAGATGGACTTCGTCAATCCAGTGCGCGCGTCGGTGTGGAAGGACCAGGAGTTCCGCGACCGGATTGCAAAATCCTATCCCGGTTATCTCGAGCAGTTCGACGTCTCGTCTCCCGGGGCGAAGATCTACTTTACCGCGCAGCCATTGTTCTTCGACCTCACGACCGAATGGGCGGCTTCGCTGCAGAAGATGGTAGCCAAGGAGGTCAGCGTCGATGAAGGGCTCGACAAGCTCGCCGACAGTATCAACCGCCAGCTGAAGCAGGCAGGTCTTGGTTGAATTCGCCTCGGTTGAAGCCTGGTGTTCCGGGCGCTGACGTTCGCATCCCATCTACGATGCTTGCGAATGTCGGCGCCAAAGCACCGCATGGCAGTCATGTTGATGCTGGCGCAAACGAATGAGCGATCTCTTATCGTCATGAGCATGGTTCAACTTCTTCAGGCCAATGCGCTACCACGCGGTGCGACAAAGCTGCGTGGCCGCATCCTGCCTTACCTGCTGAGCCTGCCGGCGCTGCTCGTCTGCATCGCCATCTTGGTGCCGTTCATCACGGCGGCAGTGTATTCGTTGCAGCGCTACCGCCTGAATTTGCCTTACCTTCGCGGCTTCATCGGGATCGACAACTATATCGACTTCCTGTCGGACCCCGCATTCTGGAACACGCTTCGAATCTCGCTCGTCTACACGGCCTCGACGGTGGTCGTTGAGCTGTTGCTCGGCCTCTGCATTGCGCTCTTGCTGCGACGGCCGACACGCTTCCACAATGCGGTCTCGATCATGCTGCTGCTGCCGCTGATGACGGCGCCGGCGATTGCCGCGCTGATGTGGAAGCTCATGACCAATCCGAGTTTCGGCATCCTGTCCTATCTCGTCAGCCTGTTCGGGGTCCATGATTTCAAGTGGGCCTCCGATCCCTCGACTGCGCTGTTCACCGTGGTGCTGGTCGACGTCTGGGTCTATACGCCGTTCATCATGATCCTGCTGCTGGCCGGATTGCGCTCGCTGCCGCGCCAGCCGTTCGAGGCGGCCGCACTCGATGGCGTGCCCGCGAGCTTCGTGTTCTTTCGGATCACGCTGCCGATGCTCGCGCCCTATATCATCACAGCCTCGCTGTTCCGGCTGCTCGATTCCATCCAGCAGTTCGACATCATCTACGCCATGACGCAGGGCGGACCCGGCGACCGGCTGATGGTGTTCCAAGTTCAGGCCTATCTCGAGTTCTTCCAGTACACCAACGTCGGACGATCGGCGGCGCTGCTGATGATCCTGTGGCTGATCACCAACATTCTGTCGAACATCTTCATCAAGAACTGGCTGCGGCTGCGGGCGCGCGCCCACGGTCACGCCTAGGCGAGGGGAGGCGGCGATGGATCACTCCAGTCTGGCGGGACGCATCTTCCGGGGCGTGGCGCTCACGGTCGTGCTCGTCTTCTTCATGTTCCCGATCGTCTGGATCCTGTTGATGTCGTTCCAGACCAACGAGCAGATTTTGCGGATTCCGCCACGTCTCTTGTTTGAGCCGACTCTCGCCAATTATGAGGCGCTGATCTCGGGCCAGCTGCATACGGCAGCTGGGAATCTCGAGATCTCCTTCATGCGTAACCTCTTCAACAGCTTCGTGCTGTCGAGTGCGGCGGTGGTCCTGGCTCTGCTGCTCGGCATTCCGGCAGCCTATTCGTTTGCGCGGTTCAAGTTTCGGCTGGGCGAGACCATTGCGTTCACGCTGTTGTCGTTCCGTTTCGCGCCGCCCTTGCTGGTGCTGCTGCCGCTGTCGCTGTACTATCAGCAGCTCGGGCTCAGCGACACCTATATCGGGATCGTGTGGGTCTATCAGCTGATCGCGCTGCCGCTCATTTTGTGGATTGTGCGCGGGTATTTCGAGGATATCAGCCCGGACATCGAGCATGCTTATCGGCTCGCCGGGCATTCCTGGCGCGAAGCCTTCACGCGGATCGCGGTGCCGCTTGCCGGGCCGGGAATCGCGGCTGCGGGCTTGCTGTCCTTTATCTTCTGCTGGAACAATTTCGTGTTCGCGTTGATCCTGGCCTCCGCCGACAAGCAGCCGGTGACAGTGGGTGCGCTCGCCTTCGTCACGGCGTCAGGCATCCAATATGGCCAGATTGCTGCGGCGATCGTGCTCTCGGTGATGCCGACGCTGGTGCTTGCACTTTATGCGCAACGTTACCTCGTCGAAGGGCTGTCGCTCGGGGCGGTGAAAGGCTGAGAACGTATGGCACGGCTCGAGCTCAATTCGCTGATGAAGACATTCGGCACAGTGCGCTGCGCCGACGATGTGTCGCTCACCGTTGAGCCCGGCGAGATCGTGGCTGTCTTCGGCCCGTCCGGCAGCGGCAAGACGGTGCTGCTGCGCATGATCGCGGGGATGTTCGAGCCGGATGACGGAGACATTTTGATCGGCGGACAGTCGGTCGTCGGCGCGCCGCCCGAGCGGCGCGGCGTCGGCATGGCGTTTCAGAATTTTGCGCTGTTTCCGCATATGACCGCCCGGGACAACATCACGAGCGGGCTGCGTGCGAAGCAGGCCGATACTGACCGCGCCGCACGGGTCAAGTCGATCGCCGGCCTTCTGAAGATCGAGCATGTGCTCGGCCATATGCCGCGCGAACTGTCGAATGGGCAGAAGCAGCGCACGGCGTTGGCGCGCGCCCTGATCGGCAATCCCGAGGTTCTGCTGCTCGACGATCCCCTGCGCAACGTCGATGCCAAGCTGCGCTATGAGATGCGGCTCGAGCTGCCGAGCCTGTTGCGGCGAGGCACCGCGGCGGTCCTCTATGTGACCCAGGATTATCGCGAGGCGATGGCGATCGCCGATCGCATTGCGGTCCTCGTCAACGGGCGGCTCGAGCAGGTCGCTCGTCCGGATGAGATCTACAGCCGCCCTGCGTCGGTCGCGGTTGCCCGGCTGTTTGGCGACCCCAGCATCAATCTCGCCGAAGTGACCCCACGCGCGGAGCAGGGGGCAGGGTTCGCGGAGATTTCCGGCTCGCGCGTGCGGCTTGCCCCGTTTGAGCAGCAGCTGGACCATCACGGAGCATGCTGGCTCGGCATCCGGCCCGACGATCTCGTGATCTCAGGGGAAGGTAGCGAAGGCGGAATCCCGGCGCGGATTATCGCGGTCACGCCGATCCATGAAAGAGCCGTCGTGCTGCTCCGCTTTTCCGACGGTACCGAATGGCTGGCTGCGCAGCCGCCGGAGTCGCGGAGTCTCAGCGCCGACGAGAATGTGCTGGTCCGCTTCGCGCCGGAAGCGGCCCTGCTGTTCGACCGTGCGACCGGGCTTCGCGTCGGCCAGCCGCACCGGCGGCACGCCGCGTGAGGGAGGGAGCTTGGTGATGGGCATGCTCGAACTCGGAAATGTCGACAAATTCTATCGCAGTGCCGGTAAAGCGCCCGTTCACGCGGTGCGCGCGCTCGACATGCAGGTTGCGGAAGGCGAGATCGTCGCGCTGTTGGGATCGTCAGGTTGTGGCAAGACCTCGACGTTGCGCATGATCGCAGGGTTCGAGGACGTGAGCTCGGGGTCGATCGTGTTGGGAGGCCGGCAGATCCATCGGCTGCCGCCGGCCCAGCGCAAGGTGGCGATGGCGTTCGAGGGCTATTCGCTTTATCCGCCGCTGACAGTGCGCGAGAACATCGCGTTTGCGCTGAAAGCGCAGCAATTGCCGCGCAGCGAGGTCAACCGCCGGGTCGACACCGTCGCGCGATTGGTCGAGATCGAAGACATTTTGGACAGCTTTCCCCGCACCATCTCGGGCGGCCAGCAGCAGCGCGTCTCGCTGGCGAGGGCGCTGGTGCGCGACGCCGATCTCTATCTTCTGGACGAGCCGATGGGACAGTTGGAGCCGCAGCTCCGTGCCGTGCTGCGCGGCCGGATCAAGGGGCTGCTTGCCGAGCGCGGCATGACCGCGATCTTCGTCACCCACGACCAGACCGAGGCGAGTGCACTGGCCGACCGCATCGCGGTGATGGAAGACGGAGTCCTGCAGCAATTTGCCAGTGAGCGGGAATTGAAGGATCGGCCGGCCAATCTGTTTGTCGCGAGTTTCATCGGCGAGCCGCCCATGAACCTGCTGCAGGCGGAAGTCATGCGCAGCGACGATGGTTTCGGCCTGTCGGTTGCTCCGGATCTTGTTTTCCAGATCCAGGGCGCCACGCTAAACGATACCGCACAGAAGGTGTTGGCGGGGAGTGCGCGCATAACGGTCGGAATCCGGCCGCATAAGATCGCGGTGGGAAGGGGAGACGTGCGCCTGCGTGTTGTCTCCAATCAATGGCTGGGAGACCAATCCCACGTCGCAGGCGACTGTGCCGGCAAGCTCCTGATTGCGGTCACGTCGAACCGGATTGCGGCGCGGCCGGGTGATGTGGTCCCGTTCGCGATGGAGTCGCGGCATCTTCATATCTTCGCCGCCGACGGCGCCTGCATTCATCATGCGGAGGCCGCCTGACCATGCAGAGCCGCGACGTCATTATCGGCATCGATGCCGGCACCTCCCTGATCAAGGCTGTGGCGTTCACCGCGAGCGGCCGGCAACTTGCCGATGTCTCGCTGCCGAATGCCTATGACGCGGCTGGCGCAGGGCACGTCGAGCAAGACATGACGCGGACCTGGACTGATACTGTCGCGGCGCTTCGCGGTCTGAGCGCGGCCGTTCCCGATCTTGCAGCGCGTGTTGCGGCGATCGCGGTGACGGGCCAGGGCGACGGCACATGGTTGATCGACGACAACGGCCAGCCGGTCGCGCCGGCGCTGTTGTGGCTCGACTCTCGCGCCGGTGCCATCGTGGAGGAGATCCGCGCGAGCGATCGCAATGCTGCGCTCCATCGGCGGACCGGCTCCGGATTGAATGCCTGCCAGCAAGGACCGCAATTGGCCTGGCTGCAGGCGCACGCACCAGAGATCATCTCACGCGCCGCGACCGCATTCCACTGCAAGGACTGGCTTTACTTCCTGCTGACCGGCGAACGCGCAACCGATCCCTCGGAAGCGAGCTTTTCGTGCGGCAACTTCCGCACGCGCGGCTTTGATGCGGAGACTGCGCGGCTGATCGGCATCTCTGACCTCGTGCGGCTGTTTCCCCAGGTCGTCGACGGCGTGACCGCCACGCACCCGCTCAATGCGGCCGCGGCTGCCGAAATCGGCCTGCCGGAGGGCGTCCCGGTCGTGCTCGGCTACGTCGACGTGATCTGCACGGCGCTCGGTGCCGGCCTGTATGATCGAGCCCTTAACGTCGGCTGTACGATCATCGGTTCGACCGGGATGCATATGCGGCTCGCGCGAAGCGCTGGCGACGTGACGCTCACCGACGAGGCAACGGGTTATACGATGCCATTCCCGGTGCCCGGCCATTATGCCCAGATGCAATCGAATATGGCCGCCACGCTCAATATCGACTGGCTGCTTGATCTCGCACGAGACTTGCTGGCCTCCGCAGGCGTGACGCGCTCGCGCGCCGACCTGATCCGGGGGCTGGACGAAAACGTGTTGCAGGCCAAACCATGCGAGCTGCTATTTCATCCGTTCATTTCCGATGCCGGTGAGCGCGGTCCCTTCGTTGCCCATGAGGCCTGCGCGCAATTTCTGGGGCTACGCTCGCGCCACGGCTATTGGGATCTGATGCGGGCGGTGATGGAGGGACTCGCATTTGCGGCGCGCGATTGTTATGCCGCGATGGGCTCGCTGCCTGGCGAGGTGCGGATGACAGGCGGCGCTGCGCGGAGCCGCGCACTTGGCGCCATTCTGGGCGCCACGCTCGAAAGCGATATCAGCGTTTGCAGCCGCGGCGAGGCCGGCGCTGCCGGAGCAGCGATGATGGCTGGCGTCGCGACCGGCCTCTATCCGGACATGGCGGCCTGCGCGGAGGATTGGGTGAGGCCCTATTTGAACACGCCGCAAGCGCCGGACAGCGCGCTGGCTTCGCGTTACAGGCAGATGTTCCCCGCCTATGTCAACGCCAGACTCGCCGCGCGTCCGGTCTGGAAGGAGCTCGCAGCGCTGCGCGCGGGAGCCACTCATGTCTAGCTCGATCAAGTCTAGCTCCATCGCCATCGTGGGTGACCGCTTCATGCTGCCGTCGGTGTTCGCCGAACGGATCACGGCGGCCTGCGGCAACGACGTCGAGATCCGCATGCTGGAGCAACCGTGGCCGGATGAGCCGATGGAGCACGGCTACGCCGGCTCGAAGCTCGACGGGCTGAAGGAGTTCATGGGCGATCCCGACGAGGTCGTCGATTTCATCGGCGACGCATCGCTGCTCGTGACACATTTGGCGCCGATCTCGCGGTCGATGCTGCAGCGGCTTCCTCAGCTAAAGTTCATTGCGGTCTCGCGCGGCGGTCCGGTCAATATCGACATGCAGGCCGCGCGCGAGCACCAGGTGCTCGTCGTCAATACGCCGGGGCGCAATGCCAGCGCCGTGGCCGAATTCACGATCGGTGCTATTCTCGCCGAAACGCGCCTCATTCGCAGCGGACATGAATCCTTGCGCGGCGGCGGATGGCGCGGCGATCTCTATCGCGCCGATCGCACGGGACGCGAGCTCAGCGAGATGGTCGTCGGCATCGTCGGCTATGGCGCGATCGGCACGCGGGTCGTGAAGCTGCTCAAGGCGTTCGGCTGCAAGATCCTGGTGACCGATCCCTATGTTCAGCTCAGCGCTCAGGATCGCAATGACGGGGTCGAACATGTCGCCTTGCCGGAGCTGCTGGCGCGTGCCGACGTGATCAGTCTGCACGCCCGGGTCACGCCCGAGACGACGGGCTTTATCGATCGCGAAGCGCTCGCACGGATCAAGCCAGGCGCGGTCTTGATCAACACCGCCCGGGGACCGCTGGTCGACTACAATGCGCTCTACGAGGCGTTGTCCTCGGGGCGAGTCGGCGGGGCCATGCTCGACACGTTTGCAGTCGAGCCGGTACCGCAGGATTGGCCGCTGTTGCAACTGCCGAACGTCACGCTGACGCCGCACATCGCCGGTGCCTCCGTGCGCACAGTCACCTTCGCCGCTGATCAGGCGGCGGAAGAGGTTCGCCGCTTTCTTGCCGGCGAGCCGCCACTCAATCCGTGTTGAAGACGAAAGGTATCTCAGATGACCCGTGAAGAACGACAATTGCGCGAAGCCATCATCGCCAAATGTCGATGGATGAACGCCTCGGGTCTGAACCAGGGCACGTCCGGCAACATCTCCGCGCGCTACAAGGATCGGATGCTGATCACGCCATCGGCAACGCCGTACGATTCGATGAGACCGGAGATGATCGCGTCGATGCCGATCGAAGGCGAGTACGGCTCGTGGGATGGGCCGCTGCAGCCCTCCACGGAATGGCGCTTTCATCTCGACATCATGCGCGGACGACCGGATGTCGGCAGTGTCGTCCACACCCATTCAACCTACGCCACCGTGCTCGCGATCGCCCGCAAGCCGATTCCGGCCTGCCACTACATGATGGCGGCGTTCGGCGGTGACGAGATCCGCTGCGCGGGCTATGCACGTTATGGCACGGCGGAACTGTCCGAGCTGGCGCTGAAGGCGCTGGAAGGCCGCAATGGCTGCCTGCTCGCCAACCACGGCATGATCGCGGTCGGCGCCAATCTGGACAAGGCCATGTGGCTCGCGGTCGAATTGGAGACGATTGCACGGCAATACTACCTCTCGCTCGCGCTCGGCACGCCGCATATCCTCAGCGCCGAGGAAATTGCGGAAACGGCCAAGGGGTTCTCGACCTACGGCCTGCAGGCACCGAAACCGAAGCCGGCGAAAGCGCGCGTGACGGCCGCCGCGGCCCGGAAGCGGCCTGAGAAGAAGCGCAGCAGAACGCGATGACAGGGACTGCGCCGGACGCGGGCAGGGATCACGGTCTGGTCGATATCGCCATCATCGGCGGCGGCATCAACGGAGCCGGCATAGCCCGCGATGCCGCAGGCCGCGGCCTCAAGGTGTTGCTCTGCGAGAAGGACGACTTTGCTGAGGGCACCTCGTCGCGCTCGGGAAAGCTCGTTCACGGCGGACTGCGCTATCTCGAATATTATGAATTCCGCCTAGTCCGTGAGGCTCTGATCGAGCGCGAGATCCTGCTGGCCTCGGCGCCCCACATCATCTGGCCGATGTGCTTCGTGCTGCCGCATTCGCCGGAGCAGCGGCCCGCCTGGCTGATTCGGACGGGCCTGTTTCTCTACGACCATCTAGGCGGCCGCAAGCAGCTGCCGGCAAGCCGCGGGCTCGATCTGGCGCATGCGCCTGAAGGCACGCCCCTCCGCACTGAGTTTCGCCGCGGCTTCGAATATTCCGACTGTTGGGTCGACGATGCCCGGCTCGTCATTCTCAACCTGATCGATGCGTCGCACAACGGCGCCAAGGTCCTGCCCCGCACGCGCGCTGTGAGCGCGCGGAGGGAGGGCGATGTCTGGGTCCTCCAGCTGCAGGGCGAGGACGGCGGGGCGCAGGTCGTGCGGTCGCGCGCGCTGGTGAATGCCGCAGGGCCGTGGGTTCAGGATGTTCTGCGCGGCGTAGTGGGAGCGAACTCTGCCCACAATGTGCGGCTTGTGAAGGGCAGCCACATCGTAGTGCCGAAATTCTGGCGCGGTTCGCAGGCCTATCTGCTGCAGAACACGGATCGTCGTGTCATCTTCGTCAATCCCTATGAGGACGACCTCGCACTGGTTGGGACCACCGATATCGCCTATGGGGGTCGCGCCGAGGACGTCGCGATCGATCAGGCCGAAATCTCGTACCTGCTGCAAGTCCTGCAGCGCTATTTTCGAGCGCCGCCACAGCCGCACGAGATCGTGCACGCATTCTCCGGCGTCCGTCCGCTCTACGATGACAACGCCGAGAATCCGTCCGCGGTGACGCGGGATTACGTGTTCGAGGTTCACGGCGCACAGGATACGCCGCCACTGCTCTCCATTTTTGGCGGCAAGATCACGACCTATCGACGGTTGGCGGAACAGGCGCTGCAGCGACTGCAGCCGTGGTTTCTGAAGATGTCGCCGGGCTGGACCGCTGGGCAGCCGCTGCCGGGCGGCGATATCGGCGACAGCTTCGATGGCTTCACGGCACAGCTGGCGCGCGAGTATCCCGATCTACCTCGCACGCTGATCCATCACTACGCCCGTCGCTACGGGACGCGGGCGCGGCAGCTTCTTGGGGCCGCGCGCAGGCTTCTCGACCTCGGCCGCCATTTTGGCGGTGATTTCTATGAATGCGAGGCGGTGTTTCTGCATGAGACGGAATGGGCGAGCAGGGCCGCGGATTATCTGGAGCGGCGGACCAAGCACGGCCTGCATCTGACACCCGCGCAGCGGGAGGCATTTGCGCGCTCTATCTGATGCCGGATGGTGTCTGCCGTACTCGCCCCGTCGTCGATGTGCATTCGTTCTTGAGGAGGGAGGCTGAGTGCGGCTGCTCGGCGTCATCCGGCTAAAGCACCTCGGCCAGCGATTGTCCGTGCAGTTCGATGTCCAGTCCCTGCATGCCGAGATCGTTGATCTCCCCTCCCATCGCCTTGAGGCTTTCCTCGCGGATCAGCGACATCAGCCCGCGCCGCAATGCCAGGAATTCCGAGGACATCATCATCGCCTGCTGTCGGGGGCGCTCCAGCGGAATTGCAATTTCGGCTTTGACCGAGCCGGGACGCGCGGTCATGCAGTAGACGCGGTCGGACAAGAAGATCGCCTCATCGATATCGTGGGTGACGAACAGAACCGAGATCTTCAGCCGTTGCCACATATTGGTGAGGATCTGCTGCATGATGACGCGCGTTTGCGCGTCCAGTGCGCCGAAGGGTTCATCCAGCAGCAGCACTTTCGGTCCGGTGGCGAGCGCCCGCACGATGCCCACGCGCTGCTTCATGCCGCCGGAGAGTTTTTCGGGATAGTGCTTCTCGAACGCTTCGAGACCGGCAAGGCCGAGCAGGGTGCGGGCGGCGCGTTCGCGCTGCGAGCGCGGCATGCCGCGCATCTTCAAGCCGAATTCGACGTTCTCTCGCACAGTCTTCCAGGGAAACAGCGAATATTGCTGGAACACCATGCCGCGCTCGGCGCTCGGTCGGCTCACGGCCTCACCGTCAACGGTGACGACGCCGGTCGTCGGTTTCAGGAATCCGGCGACCGCGTTGAGCAGCGTCGACTTGCCGCAGCCGGAGGGCCCCACGATCGAGACGAACTCGCCCGGCTCGACATGGATGTGGGTATTGGTGACGGCCTCGACGGGTCCTTCGATCGTCTCGTATCTCAGCGAGAAATCTCTGACCTCGATATGCCCCCGGGGCGGGTTGGCCAGGCTCTCGTTCATTGCGTCCTCCACGGCATCACCAGATGTCCGGCGCCGCGGATCAAGAGGCTCGACCCCAACCCGAGCACGCCGATTGCGATCATGCCGAGCGCAATGTCGGCGTACTGAACCAGTGAATAGGCTTCCCAGGTGAAATAGCCGATGCCGTATTGACCCGAGATCATCTCGGCTGCGATCAGCGACACCCAGGCGACGCCCATGCCGACGGTGAGGCCGGTGAAGATGTGCGGCAGCGAGGCCGGAAAGTAGACCTCGCGGAAGATCGATCGCTCCCGCGCGCCAAGGCATTGCGCCGCCCGCACCAGCACCGGATCGACCAGGGACATGCCGTGCAGCGTGTTGACCAGGATCGGGAAGAACGAGCCGAGGAAGGTGATGAAGACAATGCTCTGCTCGTTGGTCGGCCACAGCATGATCGCCATCGGCACCCAGGCGATCGCTGGAATCGGCCGCAGCACCTCGGCCACCGGGAAGACGATCTCGTGGATCAGCTTGAACCGGCCCATGATCAATCCGAGCGGCACACCGATCAGGGCTGCCAGCGAGAAGCCGATGAAAATGCGCCGGCAGCTCAGCACGACATGCAGCAGAAATTTCGGATCATGGATCGCCCTGGTGAAGCTTGCATAGACCTCCAGCGGCGCGGGCACGTTGGTGAAGCGGACGAAGAACACGACCCGGTAGGTCGTGAGCAGGTGCCAGACGATCAGGAAGGCGACCAGGGAGACCACGCCCATGGCGGTTGCGCGCAGCCTATCCTGGTTGAGCCGGAACCAGCGCACCGCCAACTCGCCAAATGAGCGCGGCCTCGGTGGCGGGGCTTCGCTCGACGCCTCGCCTCGCTCGGCGATCGCAGGCGCAGCCGGCATGTGGTCCTCCCGATGACGCAACGCAGCGGGTGTGCTCACGTCTTGCCTCCGGTCACAGCCGCCTTCACCGCATCGTCAAAGCCGAGCACCTTGCCGCTGATCTTCGCCGCGTAAGCCTCGGCATCCCTTTTGAGGAGAAATGGCGCAATCTCGTCGCTTCCGACTGCAAAGAACGCTTGGTCAGCGAACAATTTGATGCCACGCGTGGTGTCGAACATGTAGGCCACATTGATCTTCTTGCCCTGCGCCTTGAGGGCGGCATAGGCACCGAGCGTACAAGTTGCGCTCGCATAGGAGACGATACCGACCTCATCGACCCAGATCTCGCCTGCCTTGCGCGGATCCGTGATCGGCTTCTTGCAGAAGCCATCCTCGCCTGAGACCTCGTAGTTTTTCGTGCTGTGGAGCTCGGTGTCATAATCGAGTTTCATCTCGGCGTAGGCTTTGCGGACATAAGTATCGTCGACCCATTTCTTTGGATCGAACTCCTTCATGCGACCGAGGCTCTGCAGCACCTTGACGTCGGCCGCCGCGGCATTGATCAGGGCCGGCTTGATCGTGGGATCAGTGATCATATTGCCGCTTGGTCCTAGGAAGATGTAGACCACCTCTTTGTTGATCCCAGTCCATTCCTGGATCTTTTCCGCTGCAAGCTTGGGATTGTCGCGCAGCCACTGGTTGGCGGCGATCAGCGCCTTCAGATAGGCGACGACGACCTCGGGGTATTTCTCGGCGAAGTCGGTGCGCACCACAATGCCGTGAAAGGTCGGCAGGTTGGTCTCGACGCCGTCGAAGATCTTTCGGGAAAATCCGCGAAACGGCAACAGTTCGGCGAATGGGACGAAGTCGGCATGGGCGTCGATCTTTTGTTCTTGCAGATTGGTCGAGCCGACTTCCGGGCTTTGGCTCACCAGCTGGAAGAAATCGGCAGGATAGCCGCGGTCCTGCAGCGCCTTCAGCACCATGCCGTGCGCCGCGGAGCCGAAGGGCACGCTGACCAGCTTGCCCTTGAGATCGGCGAGGTCGTAGTATGAGGAGTCCTTGTGCACGACAATGCCATTGCCCGAGCCGGAGGGACTGTAGGCCGCGATCGCGATCAGCCGGCTCTTGCTTTCGGGATTGTTCTCGAAGGTGAAGCCGTTCACGATCAGGGGATAGTCGCCCATCATGCCGATCTGCAGCTTGTTCGCCATCATGGCATTCGTGACCGGCGGACCCGAGGTGAAGTTCTGCCAATCAAGCTCGAACTTGGTGTTGGCGTATTTGCCATCCTTCGGCAGATATTGTTCGAGAAGATGAAGTTGCCTGATGACGACGCCGGCCGTCACGGTGTTGGTCGTGGTATCCTGAGTTCCGATACCGATCGTGACCGTTTCCGCCATCGCTGGCTGCGCAATGAGGAGCGCCAGCGATGTCACCGACATCGCGATCGAGTGGGGTGGAAGATGGCGGACCATTTTCATCCTCTTGCGGTTGGATGTGCTGTGGTTGCCATGATTGGGCGCGGGACCGGACAGGGCAAATCCGCATTGACCGTTGCAGTCGATTAGTTGCCCGCAAACGCTTGTTGCATACTCCTTGGGCATTTTTGCAGGTGAAAGCCGCTTGCATGTGCGGTGACGTCATTCGGTGGCATGGCCGCGCATTTCCTCCAGGACGTCGGCGCGGCAGATCACGATCTGGGAGCGTCTGGTCAACACGATCCCTTTCTCCTGCATCCGCTTCAGGCTGATCGTGACCCACTGCCGCGTGGCCCCGACCATGTGGGCGATATCGGCATGGGTGAAAGCGGCGGCGATCACGGTGCCATCGGCATCCTTGATACCGTAGAGTTCGACGAGGTGAAGCAGGAGATGCGCAAGGCGTTGGGTGATCGAGCGCGTGCCCAGCATCTGCGCTAGCGCCGAATAGCACTTGCCCTTGAAGGTCAAGCCTTCGATCAGGCCGATCGCCAGGTTCGGGATTTCGGCGGCAAGCGTCCGCAGCTGTTTGCCGGGCAAGTGCACCACGCTGCTATTGCTGGAGGCGACCCCCGACCATTGATGGATGGTGCCTTCGAAGACTTCGGGGCCCCCGACGAAATTGCCGGCATGCCAATAGGCGAGGGTGATCTCGCGGCCCAAGGGCGACGTGTAGAACACGCGGATGCGTCCGCTCTCGATCAGCCAGATACCGTCATGCTTGGCGCCCTGGCTGAACAGCGTCTGGCCGCGATTGAGCACCTTGCGCCGCCCTTGCTTCAGAACCAGCTCCCGCTCGCGCAACGTCAGCTTATCCATCAGCGGCGGTGGACCGCCGATGGCCTGCTGGTTCTCCGTGAGTAAGAGCGAGGTACTGGCGGCGGATCGTGACGGCGAGGGTGCCGTTGGAACATTGCCCCGAGCCGCATTGGCCGCCTGCAGCATCATCATCCGCCTCCGGACTTTTCGAATTGATCCAGAAGGCAGCAATGTTCGTGCCAGCCGCGGACTGCAGGGCTGGACCAAGTGCTAGCAGCCGCCATGCCGCCGCCACGCCCTTCATCGGGCGGGAAGCCTGGGGACGATCGTGGCGGGCTCGTGAGGCCTAGGCAGTCGCGCCCTTAGCGGCGTCAGCGGGCGGCCAGACTCAGCAAATATGGCTTCGGATAAATCCCGCGATCGTGCCCGTCCGAGAACGAGATGTTCAGTCCATATCCGAGGTCGCCGATGCCCGTCATCGCAATGCCGGGAAAGCGTTCCGGGAAGTGGCCGTCGAATCGGGCGCGGGTGCAGCGGGCGCATTTGCAGGCGAGCCGTAGCTGCTCGGCGGCAATCTTAAGCTCATCGTTCTGAGCGGTTCTGACGATGAGCGCCGTGCGATCCGAGTTCGGCTCGTAATCCGTCACAGTTGGCGCAACGAATGCGGTCGTAGCCATGACGCACCTCCGCTCATGGCCTAGACCGGGACAGGCGCCGTTCGATAGCAACTAATTGCCAATCCTGAGCGGAAATTCCTGGCATCGTCCGCCTCCAAGTGCCTGTCGTGCAGGCGCTGCACCAGATTGGGAAACTAATCGACGGAGAACGGCGAGCCGACGTTGCGAGATCGACTGGTCTGCGAAACGTTCCGCCGCGACATGCTTCGGACAAGGAGAGAAGAGAATGAACGCTTTTCAGAAGGAAACGGTCCTGTCCGTCAAGCATTGGACCGAGTCCCTGTTCAGCTTCACTGCGACGCGCAATCCCGGCTTTCGCTTTCAGAATGGGCAGTTTGCCATGATCGGCCTGGAGGTGGATGGCAAGCCCTTGATGCGCGCCTACAGCATGGCAAGCGCCAACCATGAAGAGGCGCTCGAGTTCTTCAGCATCAAGGTGCCTGACGGTCCGCTGACCTCCAGGCTGCAGGAGATCAGAGAAGGCGACATCATTCTGGTCGGCCGAAAGGCGACCGGCACCTTGGTTACGGGTAATCTGCTCCCCGGCAAGCGGCTTCTGCTGCTCTCGACCGGCACCGGGCTAGCGCCCTTTGCAAGCCTCATCAAAGATCCGGAAGTCTATGAAAATTACGAGACGATCGTGCTCGCCCATGGGTGCCGGCAGGTCTCAGAGCTCGCTTATGGCGAACAGCTGGTCGAAAGCTTGAAGAGCCACGAATTCTTCGCTGATTCGGACCAAGCTGGTCTATTACCCCACGGTTACCCGCGAGCCATTCCGCAATCGCGGCCGCATCACCGATCTCATGGCGTCGGGTGAGCTGTTCTCCGACATCGAGCAGGGCGGCCTTGATCGCGACACCGACCGCATCATGCTCTGTGGCGGTCCGGCGATGCTCGAAGAGCTGCACGCGATGTTCACGGAGCGCGGATTTATCGAAGGCAGCCACAGCGAGCCCGGGCATTTCGTCATCGAGAAGGCGTTTGTCGAACGGTGAGCCAAGACGACCAAAATCCGCGTGCGGCGACAACTAATTGCTATCGCTGAGTATCGGTCTGAACAAAGCTGACGCAGAGGCGCCGGATATGCCGGCGAACCAGGAGCAAGTGATGGCACTCGATCGGATCGTCGATGGAATTTCAGAGGTTCCCTGCGACGTGCTGGTGATCGGCGGCGGAACCGCCGGCCCGATGGCGGCGCTGAAGGCCAAGCTGAAAAATCCGAAGGCCAACGTCGTGCTGCTCGAGAAGGCCAACGTCAAGCGCTCTGGCGCGATTTCGATGGGCATGGACGGGCTCAACAACGCGGTCATTCCGGGCTATGCGACACCGGAGCAGTACACGAAAGAGATCACGATCGCCAATGACGGAATCGTCGATCAGAGAGCGGTATATAAATACGCCCAGAACTGTTACAAGATCATCGAGGAACTCGATGGTTTCGGTATCCGTTTTCTCAAGAACGAGAACGGCGATTATGCCGTCAAGAAGGTCCACCACATCGGTACTTACGTGCTGCCGATGCCGAATGGCGAGACCGTCAAGAAGGCGCTATATCGCCAGCTCCGCCGCGCCCGCATCCTGATCTCGAATCGCTACATGGCGACGCGGCTGCTCAAATCGGCCGACGGCCGCGTGGCCGGTGCGATCAGTGTCAACACACGTACGGCCGAGTTCCTGGTCATCAAGGCCAAGGCAGTCATCCTCTGCATGGGAGCTGCCGGCCGGCTCGGCCTGCCGACCTCGGGCTACATGTTCGGCACCTATGAGAATGCCGCCAATTCCGGCGACGGCTATGCCATGGCCTATCACGCAGGCGCGGCGCTCGCGAATCTCGAATGTTTCCAGATCAATCCACTCATCAAGGATTATAACGGACCGGCCTGCGCCTATGTTGCCGGTCCGTTTGGGGCGTACACCGCCAATAACGAGGGCTCGCGCTTCATCGAATGCGACTACTGGTCTGGGCAGATGATGCTGGAGTTTTATAACGAACTGCTGTCCGGCAAGGGCCCGGTCTTCCTGCAGCTGAAGCATCTGCATGACAAAACCATCGAGGAGATCGAGCAGACCTTGCACAAGGTGGAGCGGCCGACCCGCGGTTTGTTTCAAGAGGGGCGGGGCGTCGACTATCGCAACGAGTCGATCGAGATGCATATCTCCGAGATCGGCTTTTGCTCCGGCCACAGCGCCTCGGGCGTATTCGTCGACGAAAATGCCCGTACCACGGTGTCGGGCCTTTATGCCGCCGGCGATATGGCGAGCGTGCCGCACAACTACATGCTCGGCGCCTTCACCAACGGTTCGTTCGCCGGTATCGATGCGATGGAATTCGCAGACAGCCACGACTTCGCGGATTTCGATGCCGAGGAGGTCGCAATGGAGCGCGATCGTGTCCTGGCACCGACCAAGCGCGACGACGGGATTCCGCCGAACCAGATCGAATACAAGACCCGCCGACTGGTCAACGATTATCTGCAACCGCCAAAGGTCACGCGCAAATATGAGCTCGGCATGCGGCGGCTCGCCGAGGTGCGTGAAGATATGCAGGAGCGCATGATCGCGCGCAACGCGCATGAGCTGCTGCGTACGCTCGAAGTACAGTCGATCATGGATTGTGCCGACATGGCGGCGCATGCCTCGCTGTTCCGTGAGGAAAGTCGCTGGGGCCTCTATCACTGGCGCACGGACTTTCCCGAAAAGGACAATGAAAACTGGTTCTGCCACACGCTGCTTAGCAAGCAGGACGGCAAGATGACCAGCGAGAAGCGCGCCGTCGAACCTTATGTGGTGCCGATCGCGGACGACGAAAAAGATCTGTACGACAAGCAGCGCATCCGCGTCAGCGCGTGAACGACGACCGGCCACAGATAGGAGTTTGAAAATGCCGCTTGCAACATATCAAACCTCGGTGCCGGTGGTCGTCGACGACGCCAAGTGCATCGCCGATAAAGGCTGCACCGTTTGCGTCGACGTCTGCCCGCTCGACGTGCTCAGGATCAGCGATATGACCGGCAAGGCCTACATGGCCTATGACGAATGCTGGTACTGCATGCCGTGCGAGGCCGACTGCCCGACCGGTGCTGTCACCGTCAACATTCCCTATCTGTTGAGGTGAACATGTCGAGCCCCTTCGAGTCTTATGACAATCTTGAGGATGCCGACGAGCGGTTGCAGGCGGCCGATCCGGCCGAACGGCGGGTCGCCATTATCGCGCTCGGTCATTCCGGCGATCCCGCCGCGGTCGCTTACCTTGCCAATATGGTATCCGATCCCGACTCCGGCGTGCGCCAGCAGGTCGCGATGGCGCTTGGGGAGTTCGACGGCCCGGGGGCGGCAAGCGCGTTGGTGAAACTGCTGGTCGATCCCGAAAGGATCGTTGCCTCGGCCGCGGCCGATAGCCTGGCTGAGTTCAAGGACCCGGCCTCTGCGGACGTCATCCTGCCCCTCGTCAAACATCCTCACGCGTTTGTTCGCATGGGGGCCTTGCGGGCGTTGAAGGAGTTGCGCCGCAAAGACACGCTGAAGCCAGCGCTGGAAGCGCTCCAGGATCAGGATGCGGCAGTGCGTGTGCAGGCGATCGGCGTGATCGGGTTTTTGAAGCTCGAGGAGTCCATTCCCGCGCTGACCGCGCTGATCCACGATCCTGACGCTCATGTGCGGCGCGGAGCGGTCAGTGCGTTGGCGTTCTCGCAGATGAAACCCGCGGCGGAAACCATCACACGGGCGCTCAAGGACGAGGACTGGATGGTGCGGGAGATGGCTGCCGAGACACTGGGACTCAACGCCAACGGCGCATTGGCTGCCGATCAACTGATCGCCTGCCTTGCCGACACGTTCTGGCAAGTGCGGTTGAAGGCCATCCGCAGTCTCGGCCGGATGAAAATCGAGCAGGCGGTGCGCCCAATAGGTCAATGCATCACGCATGAGCAGGCGAACCTGCGCAAGGAGGCGGCCGCCGCGCTCGGCGAGATCGCTCATGCCGAGGGCGGGGCGTATCTCGCGCTGGTTGCCAACGATGCCGATCCTGACGTCCGCAAGAACGCGCGCTGGGCGCTGCAGCAGATCGCGGCAAGGACGGCGAGAGCAGGATCCTGATGAGTCGTGTTTTGGTTTCTGCGGGCGCGCACGGCGTCAGAGAGCGTTGATCGGTACTTTCAAGAAGGTCTTGCCGCTTGGGTCGGGCGGAGGCAAGTGGCCCGCACGGATGTTGACCTGAAGCGAGGGGATGATCAGCCGCGGCATGGCCAGGGTCCTGTCGCGCGCTTCGCGCATGGCAACGAAATCATCCTCGGTCGCGCCGTCCCGGACATGGATGTTGCGCGTCCGCTCTTCGGCCACGGTGGTCTCCCAACGGACCTCGCGCCCATTAGGCGCATAGTCGTGGCACATGAACAGCCGGGTTTGCTGCGGCAACGTGTGCAGGATCTTTCGGATCGAGCGAAACAGGATGCGGGCGTCGCCTCCGGGAAAGTCAGCCCGTGCAGTCCCGCCATCGGGCATGAACAGAGTGTCGCCCACGAAAGCAGCGTCACCGATCACGTGGGTGGCGCAGGCCGGCGTGTGTCCCGGTGTGTGCATAACGAAGCCGGTCAGGCTGCCGATCGCATAGGTCTCGCCGTCCTTGAACAGCCCGTCGAACTGGCTGCCGTCCCGGCGAAACTCCGTGCCTTCGTTGAAGACCCTCCCGAACGTGTCCTGGACCGTCAGGATGTGGTCGCCAATTCCGATTTTTCCGCCAAGGCTTTTTTGGATGTAGGGCGAGGCCGACAAGTGATCGGCATGCGCATGGGTCTCGATCAGCCATTCGAGCCGCAGGCCGTTGCGTTTGACGTGATCAATGAGGATGTCGGCAGATTTGAAGCTGATCCGTCCGGCCGCGTAGTCGATGTCCATGACGGGATCGATGATCGCGCATGACGCCGATTGCGGATCCTTTACGACATAGCTGATCGTGCTGGTGTCCGGATCGAAGAAGCCCGTCACCGTCGGCTTCACATCGGTGGCGATGGGATAGGACATGGTCTCCTCCAGTTCTGGGTCCGGCAGTCGGGCCGGCTGTGGCTTTGCCATAGGGTCGCAAAGTGGTCCAGCGCGGCAGCTCGTCTCGGGGCGGCGAGCGATGAGCTGTCAGCCGAGCACGAACTGATCGATCCATCACAGCGATTGTTCCAAATCAATGCTCGGCACGGGCTGCAGGGCGAGCATTGAAGGCCTCAAGAGTCGCTTTCGAAATCCGGAGAATGACACATGCTCAAGGTAGCTAGTCTCATTTGGATCATGCTGGGTACGGTGCTTGCGGGCAGCGCAGTCACCGCGGTGCTGGCGATGCAGGGGCTCGGCGCAAATCCGATCAAGATCATACCTCTCGCGGCGTTAGCCGGCTTCGTGATAGCCATGCCGCTCGCCTACCTCGTTGCCACGAAGATCGGCGGCGGCAGCGAAAAGCGAACTGTGTAGTTCGGCTGCCGGCTGCGCAGAGCGCGGCGCCCCGGCGCGCCGGTCATGCGGGGGCACAACATCCGGCGCGGACTTCGGAGAGCGGTACGAGTGTTCCGTCTCCGAAGCTCGTATTGTCTCAGGGCAGGCTCGCTTGCGGCCTTTGGAAGCGAATAATTCCGGCAATCCATTGATTGTATGTGATTTTTAGCTCTGGTGTCTGATGAGGAGGCGCAGACCATTGCTCGGGGAACTTCAAGTTCGCCGCACTCGCCGTGGGAACTTCTGACGCGGTCCGCGCCACGCGTTTCCTGCGGCCTCCTCATTTTGAACATTTTTTCGGAACGAAACGCGGTCCTTCCGCGTTCCGGGTGCTTGGGGTTGCCGCTCGCTGGAAGGTCACCGTGCTCGGTCGAAGATATCTTGCCCATCAAGTTGCAATGCTCTTGCAGTTCGCGAAGTCCACCAGCGATCCGGGGCTGTCGGCTGTCCTTGTTGAGAAGGCCGCCGAAATGAAGGCTCGGATCGATGAGAATCCGCACGCAGACATGTCGGCGACAGCGCCCGACGTGCTGCGGGGCGGGGACGGGCGATAGCTCCCGAGGTTCGGACCGGAGGGGGCTGGCAGTGACGGACATCGGTGTCACCAGGCGAGGCCGCTTCGTCGGGTCGGGGGAGCAATCGTGGACGAGTTGCCTGTCATTTTGCTGGTGGAAGACGAAGAGGCCTTGCACGACTTCCTCAAGGACGCCCTGACCGATGCCGGGTTCGACCTGACGGTGTCCGTCGCCGCGGATGAAGCGCTGGTGCTGCTCACGAGCGGCGTTGTGAATTATCGTGCGCTCGTCACGGACGTGAACCTCAAAGGCCCAATGAGCGGATGGGATCTCGCAAGGCAGGTGCGTGAAATCGCTCCGGCGTTTCCTGTCGTCTACATCTGCGGTGATGCTGCCGATCAATGGGGCTCGCAGGGAGTCCCCAACAGCATCCTGGTGCAGAAGCCCTTTGCGCCGGCCCAGCTCGTCACGGCCATATCCCAGCTCCTGAACGTCGGCTCCGCCGGTCTCTCGCTCTGAAAGGACGGCTTCTCTGTCAGGTCTGGCGCGGCGCTGCAGCCGCAACGGCAGGCACTCCCGCGCCGCTCTTGCCGGCGGTCGGGCGTTTCTTTGCCGGAGCCGCGATCAGTCCGTCGCGAATGGCCTGCTTGCGCGCAAGCTTGTGGCGTCGCCGGATGGATTCGGACTTCTGTCTTGCGGTCTTGTCAGACGGCTTCTCGTAGAAGCGCTTGCGGCGCATTTCCCGGAATACGCCTTCGCGCTGCATCTTCCGTTTCAGAATACGAAGCGCCTGATCGACGTTGTTGTCTCGAACAAATACCTGCACGCAAATTGCTCCCTAAAGTTGGATTGACGCTGAACAAATCAGTCGAACACAAATCAGTCGAACCTGGTGTCCGGACTCCGAAGTTCGATCGGCTTTGCGGTGATCGCCACCGAAAGGCCGGCTTTAGTGCATCAGGTCTTGTCGTCGAATCCGCTCGTCCGTGCGAGCTCCCGAATATGATGCTCGGCACCGGCAATCTGGCGCTTGACAAGATCGGATTGAGCGTTGGCGATATCCTGCAGGCTGTCGGTCGAGGCCACCTTTCGTGCGTGCTCGAAGCCGATCCGCAGGCTTTCTTCGGAGAACGCAAGCACCTGGCGTGTGAGCTCAGCCGTCGATGTTGCGCTCGCTGCCGCGGATCTTCGCGCCGCATCGAACAACAGCGCGAAGGCTTGTTCGGCCTGTTCGATCGTTTTCTCCGCGAGCGCGCGCAGCTCGGCGGGAACCTCCAATTTCGGTTCAGTCATCGTCGTCCCGCCTGTCAGCCTATAGACATAAGACCCGGACCGGCGCTTGAACAGGGGAGGCTGCCTTCTTTTGATCTTGAGCTCGCTTGCACACCTCAGGTTTTGTTCCCGGCGCACTTGTTCTTTATCGCGAAAGCGCCTACATTGGCAGCATTCGATTAGCCGCTGTGCCTTTTTGAATGCGCCTGCGGGCCCTTCCCGAAGACATCCGACCAGTTGAATCTGAATCGCGTGACGTCGCGCGATTGCTCTTTGGAGAAGAAAATGCCGACAGGTACTGTTAAGTGGTTCAATGGCCAGAAGGGCTTTGGTTTTATCCAGCCTAACGATGGTGGAAGCGATGTCTTCGTGCACATCTCTGCCGTCGAGCGGGCTGGTCTTTCCGGCCTCGCCGAGGGCCAGAAGGTCTCGTTCGAGCTCAAGACCGACAAGATGCGCGGCAAGGTCAGCGCCGAGAATTTGTCGCTGGCTTAAGCCGCTACGCCATTTCACGGATGTACTGAAATGGCCGTGTTGCCCGCTCGATCCCGGGATTGAGCGGGTTTGGCTTGTTGCGAATCCGGATGAGCGATGAGTGGCAAGAAGCCGAGCGAACCCTCTGCCCAAGCGATTGCACGCGCCGACCGGCAGCGTTTGGCGCGTGAGGAGGGGGCGCGAGCGATGGCTGACGTGGAGAAGCGCGCCGTCGAGATTCGTCAGAACATGCAGCGTCTTCGCGCGTTGCGGGAGGCAAAAGAGGCTGAAGAGGCCCAAAAGCCTGACGCGCTTCCCAAAGCCGTAAAGAAGCGACGCAAGACCCGAATTGTGACATAAGACAGCGCGGGACTTGACGACAGTCTGCCCGCAACTGGAAGCCGACACTCTGTCGCAAGCTGAGGAGACGGCTGCATGACGAAAACGGTGCGGATCGTGCCGGAGGTCGAACGTGGCGCGCAATCGATCAGCTTCGTGCTGGCAGTAGGTTCCGTCCGGCAAATGTGCCGCCTCAAGACCACGTTCCAGACGCAGCAGCAGGCGTTGAGCTATCTTCACAAGCATCGGACGGAGTTCGAGCGTGCTGCGCGTGAAAGGCTCTCGCGTGGTGAGGTCGAGGACGGCATCGTTCATCTCACGATGCTCTAGGCCGCGCTTGCGGCTGCCGCTCGATGTCTCCCGCCTTGGCGCGATCGAAATCGTTCTCCCAGAGCGCGACCACGATGGTGCCGAGACTATTGCCGATCACGTTGATCAGAGCGCGGGGCGGGTTCACGAACCGATCGACGCCGAGCAGGAGCACGATGCCCGCGAGCGGGATCGTGTTCATGGTCGCAAGCGTCGCCGCCAAGGTGACGAAGCCCTCGCGCAGGTTGCCCATGCGCGCGATGCCGACGACGACGGTGAGAAAGATGACCGGCGCAAGCAGCATCCGGATCAGCTTGACGAAACCCTCCGCAAGCAGTGCGGTGTCTGCGGCGGCCTTCGGCGCCGCGATGCCGAACAGGATCCCGATGACGGCGCCGACCAGGACCTGCAGCCAGAGCGGACCGAGGATCGGTTGGCGTGCCGTCCCTGCTTCAACTGAGATCGCCGACATGGCGTTTCCTTCCTTTGGTGTTCTTATGGTCATGCTCGAGCCCGGCGCCGGGGCAGGGGGATGTCAGGCGCTGAGCTCGGACATCACCTGGTAAAGATCGGCCTTGCCTTCGAAGCCGATGCCGGGCAGCGGCGGCAGGGCGACGTGACCGTTCTCCACCCGGACATTGTCGGGGAAGCCGCCGAACGGCTGGAACAGGTCGGGATAGGATTCATTGCCGCCGAGACCCAAGCCCGCCGCGATGGCGAGCGACATCTGGTGGCCGCCATGCGGGATGCAGCGCGACGCCGACCAGCCATACGACTTGAGCATCTCCAGCGTGCGCAGATATTCGACGAGGCCATAGCTCAGCGCGCAGTCGAACTGCAGCCAGTCGATCTCCTTGCGCATGCCGCCGTAGCGGATCAGGTTGCGTGCATCCTGGTGGCTGAACAGGTTCTCGCCGGTGGCCATCGGCTTCGCATAATGCTGCGCGAGCTCTGCCTGCAGTTCGTAGTCGAGCGGATCGCCGGCCTCCTCGTACCAGAACAGATCGTAGGCCGAGAGCGCCTTGGCGTAGTCGATCGCGGTTGTCAGGTCGAACCGGCCGTTGGCATCCACCGCGAGCCGGCAGCCTGCAGGCAGTAGGCCGAGCACGGCTTCGATGCGACCAAGATCGTCCTTCAGCGGCACGCCGCCGATCTTCATCTTCACCACCGTATAGCCGCGGTCGAGATAGCTCTGCATCTCGTCCTTCAGTTTGCTGTTGTCCTTGCCGGGATAGTAGTAGCCCCCGGCGGCATAGACGAAGACCTTCGGATTGGCCGCGCGGCCGTGGGCATCCGCCAGGTATTGGAACAGCGGCTTGTTCGCGATCTTCGCGGTCGCGTCCCACACCGCCATGTCGATGGTGCCGATCGCGACCGAGCGCTCGCCATGGCCGCCCGGCTTCTCGTTGCGGAACATGGTGGCCCAGATCCTGTGCGGGTCCAGATTGTCGCCGGCCTGGTTCAGCAGGCTCGCGGGCTCAGCTTCCATCAGGCGGGGGATGAAGCGTTCGCGCATCAGCGCGCCCTGGCCGTAGCGGCCGTTGGAATTGAACCCATAGCCGACCACCGGCTTGCCATCGCGGATCGCATCCGTGATGATGGCCACGAGGCTCAGGGTCATCTTGCTGAAATCGATGTAGGCGTTGGCGATGGGCGATGCGATGGGATAGGTCCGTTCACGGATGTCGACGATACGCAAGGTGAGCCTCCGGGTTGCAAACCTGGATGTGGCGGCAATCCGCTGACGATGCCAATGCCGATTTCCTATCAGGCGAGGTGCAAACGGCATCAGCCGTGACATGCGCTCAGGAACCAACCATGGAGCTGATCTGGCTCGAGGATTATCTCGAGCTTGCCCGCACCGGCAATTTCTCGCGCGCCGCCGAAGCGCGGCATCTCACCCAGCCGGCCTTCAGCCGCCGCATCCGCGCGCTGGAAGAGTGGGCCGGGGTGACGCTGTTCGACCGCGCGACGCAGCCGGTGCAGCTGACCGCGGCGGGGCGTGAATTCCAGCCGCTCGCGGCGATGCTGATCCGGCGTATCGCCGATGCCCGCGCGCATGTGCGCGAGGCGGCGGCGGCGGAAGCGGCGACGATCCGGATCGCGGCAACGCATGCGCTGTCGCTGATCTTCTTTCCGCCCTGGCTGAAGCGGCTGGAGGCCGCAGGCCTGATCTGCTGCGTGCAGCTGACCTCGGACACGCTGAATGCGGTCGAGACGCTGCTGCTCGACGGACGCGCGCATTTCATGCTCGGTCATGTGCATGACGAGGTCCCTCTGCGGCTGCCGGCCGGCGAGTTCGCCTCGACCGTGGTTGCGAGCGACCGGCTGATCCCTTGCGCGGCGTCGGGCCCGATGGCCGGCCGAGCAGCGCCACTCTCGGAGGCGCCGCTGCTCGCGTATGGTGCGGGCTCCGGATTGGGACGGATCCTGCGCGGCGTGCTCGGTGCGCGATTGCCGCGGCTGTTGACGGCACCGGCACTGACCGCGGATCTCGCCGGCGCGCTGCGCGCCTTGTGCCTGGATGGACGCGGTATCGCCTGGTTGCCTGCGACGCTGGTGGAGGATGATCTGAAGTCCGGCCGGCTCGTCCCGTTGGCCGATGCATCCTGGGAGATACCAGTGGCGGTGCGGCTGTTCCGGCCGCAGATGCGGCTGACGCCGACGGCGGAAGAGATGTGGCGGCTCGCGCAAGGGCAGGGGAGCTGAGATGCGCTGAGTCACGGCGCTGACGTCGTCGTGTTGAAAGCTCTGGGAAGTAAGGTCCTGGGAAGTAGAACCTTGAGAAGGAGTGCCTTGGGAATTCGAGTCCGTGCACGCGCGCCAGAGCTTGTCCATCCGAAATCCTCTTGGCACGTTCGCCGGGCGTGACGCCGCGGCCTCGCGGCGCGATCGCGTCCGAGCTTTGCCGATCGGCTTGGCCCTCGAAAGGCGAGGGCGCAGGGAAGGCCGGATGCAAGGCCTGCACCCATGGCCCGCCTGCAGAAAAGAAAGCAGGCGGCAGTCACCACAGGTACGGCCGTACACCGGCCTTCCCTGCACAATGGTTTTAACGGCTGCTTCGCGTTCTCCCTGGTGCGCCGGGCTTGTTGGCCACCTCCGTGCGAGGCAAAGCCTCGTCGCCTACGCGACAACGCGTTAAACGCGTTGCGCGGTGATACCAGCGTCGGGGTATCGGGACCGCGCGACTTGACCGTGCGCATCGATGTTGTTCGTCGGCATGAAAGACCATGCTGCAACACCGACACGCCCATCGCATCCCGCGCTCAACGTTCGTGACGATCGCGATACGCCCCTCGAGCGAGGCGGGACGGCGCTATACAAGCATGATTTCTGATAAAACGAAAGTGAAAAATTGGCGCCGGGAGGGCACGCACGCGCGATCCGCTTGAGCCGGCGTGCGAAATGAATTTTTCGGCGCACGCGCGGCTGGCGGTTCGTGCGTCGACAAGCGCACGGATGGACAGCGTGATCGCGCACTTGCGCGGCCGTCATCATGAAGCCGATTTGCCCGACGGGCGGTCGGCTCGGCGCCAAAGGCGGCATTGCCTTGAACATCCGCCGTGAGAAGGGCATCGAGGCGCTTCCGGCGTGGCGGGACGGCGGTGCTCGCTGCTTCGCAGCAAGCGCAGCACGGATGAGCGTAGCGACATCCGGGATTGCATCCCCGCATGTCGCTACGCTCATGCTGGCTACTTGCTGCGATGCTCAGCCAACCGGTCCCGGGGTCCAGTCATCCCCGACAAGCGGCCTCACTGTTACGTCACGAATGACTCCGCGCTGCAGGCTTGGATCGAAGTGGCGCATTGTTCGCTCGTTGAGATCGATGATGCGGCCGGGCGTGAGTGGCCCGACGTCATTGATCTTGACGATGACCTTCTTGCCGACAGCTTCAACGAGCGCATATTTCGGCTTGGTGCCATAATGGACCCCACCAAATTTCTGACGCAGGCTCGTCTTGATAGCAGCCGCCCACGCAGACGGATTGTAGCGCTCGCCGGAGGCCGTGTTCCGGCTGCCCTCCCGCCATCCGGGCCGGAATGGATTGTACATGGATGCTGCGCCAACGATCGCATCCCCGGACGCGGCGTTGACGACGGCCTTTGAATGAACTGCACCGATTTCATCGCTTCGGGCAGTGGTGACGGAAACGGCAAGCGCCACTACGGCGCCGCAAATGGCGGCGCTGGAGCGAAACACCATCAGAACTCCTTGACTGTTTTTCTTGATCGTCCGGTTCCGAGTGCCGCAAAACAGGAGCGAGCGAACGCGGGAGCGTTGTCGGACTCGCACTGTTCTTTTTGCGCATTCGCCAGTACAGGCGATGGAACCGTTGTGGGAACCTTGGGTGGTTCGCGCACGGGTTCTTAGTTCTCACCGACTAAGACAGCGAATGCGTCAACAGCATGACTGATCGGGGTTCCCTGCCACCGGGTAAGTACGGGTTTACATGCGTCTAGCCGATGTTTGCGCGACGTGAAGAGGAACTCGGCGCATTTCCGATTGCGAGATCGTCAAGTCACGGGCGAATACGTGGCGGCGTGTAGATCAGATCGGCGTTGCGTGATCCACCGTCAGTACGCAGTCGATCGTCATATGCAAAAGCTCTTCCATCTATCATGCTTGCGTGCGGTAATCATGAACCGCCCGTCGGTGTTGATGAAATTCGATCTCCGATGAATACTCGATCTGCCAGCCGTCGGATGATGCTGTGTTCACCCGCTCGACGTCGCCAATGCGCAAACCCGTTTGCGCCGCACTGACGGAACAGCGTTACATCCGAGAGGCCTGCGGAACGAAACGGGTAGTTAGTCTTTCTCTGACTTTGGGAGGTGCCCATGAATTCTCACGCAGTGGAAGGAGCGTGTGCGTTCGCGTGGCGGAACTACTTGCTGCTGCATAGCGATATTGACGAGAACGACAGCGTGCGTTCTGCCCTCTATCGCTACATCGCCGACGTTCGCGATGCCGGCGCAGAGGATTTTGAGGTCCTGCAAATCGCGGCAGTCGCTTACTTGAAGAAGCTGGATGAATTTCATGAGGACGGATTTGCGAGAGTGGCGGCGGATCGAATCCTGGCCGAGTGCCTGGAATCACGCAGCGCACAGCTCGACACGTCGAGTGAGGTCACACCACGGAAGGAGAGGAGCTAACAGCATGGCAGACAATGCGCCCCAGGCAAACCGCTTCGCGCTCGATCCACAAAGGCGCATCGCCGCAGTCGCGGCAGTCGGCATGAATGTCTTAAAGCCAGTGATGCACTTTCAAATCGCGATGCTGAGAATGTGGGCCGACAGTATCGAGAGATTTGCGGGCAGTTACGATAAAGGGGTGGAAGAAGCCGCGGCCACCGTACAGGAAAACGCAGAGAAGGACCGGGCCGCGTAGATTGGCGCAAATGGGCAATTAACTCCGCTCCGGTTCACGAGCAAGCGTAGCCCGGATGAGCGGAGCGACATCCGGGATTGCATCCCCCGCATGTCGCTCCGCTCATCCGGGCTAGTTGCTTGCTAATTGCTTCTAGCTGGTCGGAAGCTTCGGCCAAATTGAGTGGGTGCTTGCTCGATGCCAGCAGTGTCACGACAGAGGCCAAGTTTGGCGCTGAGAAGATCGCGACGTACTTTTAGCCGGAAATGATTGTTGTTCGATTATACAATCTATGCTAGAAAATTGACGGTGCTCGCGAGGTCATGCCAATGGACAAGAGCTCATCATGAGCAATATCTCAGACGATGTTTTGATCGCCTCGCTTACGCTCGCTGGCACCGTGATAGCCTTTTTTGTCCGCGAGTGGATGAAGCGCCGGATGCTTCGACAAATGTTGTTCGCCGAAATATGCTCGTTCATAGCCGTGATTGAGACGATGCAGCTCGACAGTAGCTTTGAGTCGTTGATCAAATCCCCACCCCAAAAATGGTCGTACGTCAGCCATGAAGACTATTTCACGCTGTTCGAAGCGAATGCGAGCGGCCTCGGTCTCGACGGTGAAACGGTCAGTCATGTCGTGGCATGCTATGAGTTCATGAAGGGAGCTCGCGATGCACGCCGATCGGCAGCGAGCTGGGGGGCTGACAACCTGGAGCTATGTCGCTCAGAATTGCGCCGCTCCGCCGACTTGCTCGCTCACAGTCTGGATGAGGCGGCTCAGGCAACGGAAAGGCTTATAAAGAGGGATTTTCGAACCGGTCCGATGAAGAGGGCAATGGAGAGGATTCTGCATTCGAGACAAATAAGCGAAATAGCCGAGCGCTGGCGAACAGTTGCTGATCGACCGATTCCTGCGGACATAACTCGGAGCATGACGAGCTAGTAGGCTTGCCAGGGTGAGCGTCGTGATATCCGGGATTGCATCCGCGCTTGTCGCTCCACTAATGCGGGGTCCTTGCTTTCACCCATAGGCATCGCTGTCGATGCCGTATTCATCGTAGATGGTCAGCGGGTCGCGGCCGGGACAGAGCCGGCACTTGGCCTGGGCGAGACGCAGCTTGACGGCGTCGGGCGTGCGGCCGTTGGCCAAGAGCTTCCGCAGTTCGTCCATATGGACCCGCGGCTGGTGCTTCTCCGGGAGCTGCTCCAGCGCAACGAGTGCGGTGGCGAGCGCTTCGGTGACGACCCAATCGTCGTGGCCCGTGATTCCCGGTCGCGGCATCGGCGCACCTCTCGTCCATCTGAGCTGGAAGGCGTGACGGCGAGCCATTGTAGCGCGATCGTGTTGCGTCGGCCATCGCGCGCTGCGAGGTCGCTTTAACAAGAACGCGTCAAGAAGAGGTCCCGAAGAGGTAAAGCCGCCTCACGCCTCGGCGTCGCGGCTTGCAATCCGGTGCAGCTGTTCGAACAGGTCGGGCGTTTCGCTGGTGCAGAGGCAGACGCCTTGCGCCGAGTCGGCTTCGCCGGCGTTGAGGTAGGCGTGGCCCATGGTGCTGTCGATGTAGATGCCGTCGCCCTCGTGCAGGATCTCCGGCGCGTAGAACTCGGTGTGCACGGCGATCATGCCGCGGGTCACCATGAAATATTCCTCGCCGCTGTGGCGCAGCAGCGGGCCGAACTCATCCAATGTGCGGGCGCGCACCTCGGCGAGCATCGGCACCATGCGCTTTCCGATCAGGTCGGTGCATTGATAGGTGTAGGTGTAGAACTTCGTGTTGACGACCTGGCCCTGGCCGACGCGGCTGATGCTGCGCCGGGCAGTCACGGCACGGCCGGGCTCGGGCCGCGGCGCCACCGGGCTGAACAGTTCGGCGATGTCCATCTTCAGGCCGGAGGTGAGCTGCAACAGCTTGTCGTAGGTCAGCGACATCAGGCCGTTTTCGACCTTGGACAGGGTCGAGAGCGCCATCCCAGTCTTTTCCGCCACCTGCTTCAAGGTCAGCCCCCGGGCCTGGCGCGCCGCCTTGAGGCACTGCCCAAGCTGGGAATGCGGGCCCTCGGCCGCATTTGGCTCGTTCACAGCGGTATCTGCCATATCCATCTTTCGGAAAAATCGTTTAGCGGATCGTATCTTGGTCGGCTCTTGGATTGCGTCGCTTGCCCGGTCCGACTCTCGCGCGAATCTGTCGGAATTTCAATCAGCTGCCGGACTAGCCTCTTATTCATGCAGAATTGCCGGCAGGATGCGGCATTTTCGTGCCATGCATTTCGTTTCGCTTATGCTAAATAGTTTTCAGTTTTGGAAAGAGAAGTGCCGTGGAATCGATTTGCGATCAAACTGCCGTCGATCTGATGCAGCAGCTCAAGGGCCGGGCCGTGTCGCCGGTCGAGCTGCTCGAAGCCTGCCTGGCGCGCATTGCCGCCATCAACCCCGCCATCAATGCGGTGGTGACGCTGGATGAAGAGGGGGCGGCCCGCGCCGCAAAGGCGGCGGAAGCGGAGCTGCTCAAGGGCGAGGATCGCGGGCCGCTGCACGGCCTTCCGGTGCTGATCAAGGACACCCAGGACACCGCGGGCCTGCGTACCACCTACGGTAGCCCGCTGTTTGCCGACCATGTTCCGGCGGCCGATCAGGCCTCGATCGGGCGGCTGCGTGCGGCAGGCGCGATCATTTTCGGCAAGACCAACACGCCGGAATGGGCCGCCGGCGCTAATACCCGCAATCCTGTGTTCGGTGCCACCGGCAATCCGTTCGATCCGATGCGCTCATCGGCCGGCTCCTCCGGGGGCTCGGCGGCCGCGCTCGCCTGCGGCATGGCGCCGCTGGCGTCCGGTTCGGACACCGGCGGCAGTCTGCGTAATCCGGCTGCCTTCTGCGGCATCGTCGGCATGCGGCCATCCTATGGCCTGGTCGCAAGCGAGAAGCGCGCCCATGGCTGGTCGTGCCTGTCGACCGATGGACCGATGGCACGCAACGTCGCCGACACCGCGCTGATGCTGTCGGTGATGGCAAGCGACGACAGCCGCGATCCGCTCGCCTACACGCTGCCGAACGAGCCCATTCGCGGCGTGCCCAGGCGCTGGACGCCGCCGGCGCCGATCGATCTCGGCAAGCTGCGACTCGCCTTTACCGAGGATTTCGGCTTTGCGCCGACGGAGAAAGCCGTTCGACGCGTGCTCACCAAGCGCGTCAAGCGGATGGCGCCGCTGTTTGCAGGTTGCGAAGAGGCTTCGCCCGACTGCACCGGCGCCGACGAGGCTTTCGCGGTGTTGCGCGCCTCGATGTTCCTGACCAACCACGGCAAGAATTTTCGCGAGCGGCCGGAGATGCTCGGCCCCAATGTCCGCGCCAATGTCGAAGAGGCGTTGCGCTACAGCCTCGACGATTACGCCAAGGCCGCGGCCGTCCAGACCCGGATCTATCGCGCCTACCAGAGCTTCTTCGAACGTTTCGACGTGCTGGTCAGCCCCGCGATCACGCTGTCGCCGCGGCCGTGGTCGGAGCTCTATCCGACCGAGATCGACGGCGCGCCGACGCGGTCTTACTTCCACTGGCTCGCGCTCGCTTATGCGGTGACGCTGACCGGCCATCCCGCGCTGTGCCTGCCGCTCGGCGTGGACGAAGCCGGCCTGCCGTTCGGTCTGCAGATCGTCGGCCCCCGCGGCGGCGATGCGCGCGTGCTCAGCGTGGCCGCAGCGCTCGAAGCAGCCTTCGCTGAAGATCCCGAACTGGGCCGGCCGAAGCCGGACCTCGCGAAGCTCGCCGCCGCACCGCCGCTGTCGTCAGCGCCGGGCTTCAAGTCCTGGGATTGATCCCGGGACCGATCTGGGACTGACGGCGCGCGGTGCCGTCGCCACATGGATGACGCGTGCGCTCGCGGCATCCGCAAGACTGACGAAAGACACATAGGAGACAAAGATGTCCGTTCCGCCCTCATATCCGTTCTCGCTGGTGCGCCGCGCCGCGGGCCTCGTGTTCCTGTCAGGCGAAGTGCCGCGCGCGGACGACGGCACGATTCCCGAGGGGATCACCGCGCAGACCGACCTCACGCTGCAACTGATCGGCGAGACGCTCGCGGACGAGGGGCTGTCGCTGCAGGACGTGGTGTCCTGCACGGTCTACCTGGCCGACCGCTCGGATTTTGCAGCGTTCAACGCGGCCTATCGCAAGCATTTCCAGGATCCGCTGCCGGTGCGCACCACGGTGGAGGCCAAGCTGATGCTGGATGCCAAGATCGAGATCACGGTCATCGCGGCCGAACGGAAATAAGCGGGAGTTTCGACCATGAAAAGCGCGATCGTTCTCGGCGGCGGCATGGTGGGTGTCGGAACGGCTTTGCATCTGCAAAGCCGCGGCTGGTCGGTCGCGCTCGTCGACCGCAAGGAGCCCGGCCGCGAGACCAGCTATGGCAATGCCGGCATCATCCAGAGCGAGGCCGTGCGTCCCTACGCGATGCCGCACGACATCAGCGGCCTGTTCGACATTGCGACCGGTAGCACCAATGACGTGCATTACGAGCTGCTGGCGCTGCCGTATCATATGCGTCCGTTGCTGCAGTATTGGTGGAACTCGTTTCCGAAGCGGCACGAGCAGATCGCGCAGACCTACGCGCGGCTGATCGGGCGCGCCGCGCCCGAGCATGAGCCGCTGATTGCGGCAGCGGGTGCCGGCAATCTGGTGCGTCGGGACGGCTTCCGGGTGATCCATCGCCAGCAGGCGCAGTTCGACAAGGAGGTCAAAGAGGCCGAAGCGGTGCACGACGCCTTCGGCGTCAAGTTCAGGGTGCTCAGCGCGCGCGAGCTCGCGCAGGCCGAGCCGGGGCTCACCGACAGCGGGCTTGGCGGGCTGCAGTGGCTGGAGCCGTGGACCGTGTCAGATCCGGGCGGGCTGGTCGCATCCTATGCCGATCTGTTCATCCGCCGCGGCGGCAAATTCATTCACGGCGATGCGACGAGCCTGGCACAGACCGGTAGCGGCTGGTCGGTGCGGACCAGCGAGGGGCAGATCGATGCCGAAGCTGCGGTGGTGGCGCTCGGGCCATGGTCGCCCGAATTCCTGAAGCGCTTCGGCTACGACATTCCGATGGTGCGCAAGCGCGGCTATCACCGGCACTACGCCGGCGGCGCGCCGCTCGATCTGCCGCTGCGCGATGCGGCCTTCGGCTATCTGATGAACCCGATGGTCAAGGGTGTGCGCATCACCACCGGTGCCGAGCTGTCGGGCCCGGACGCCAAGCCGACGCCGGTGCAGCTGGCCAAGGCGGAGCGCGCTGCGCGGCAACTGATGGATCTCGGCAAGCCGGTCGAACCGGAGCCGTGGCTCGGCACAAGGCCGTGCATGCCGGACATGTTGCCGGTGGTCGGGCCGGCCGCCCGGCACAAGGGCCTGTGGCTGCATTTCGGCCACGGTCACCAGGGCTTCACCTTGGGCCCGGCGACCGGGCGCATCCTCGCCGAGATGATGAGCGGTGAGTCGCCGGGCGTCGATGTGGCAGCCTGCGCGCCCGAGCGTTTCGCGGCGTAAGCCTGCCAACGAAGCTACGCGTCGCGCGATCCTGACGTGCTCAATGCACCAAAGCCGCAGTCCTGAAGGCTGCGGCTTTGTCGTTTTGCAAGCCGCGAGCGCAGGCCGCGCGCGTTTGTCTGCGATCCGAACGAGTTTACCGCAGATTTGTTCACCTGATCGTGTATAGAACGAGGCAGCTTCGCCACTTCAAGCACCAGCGCCAGGACGAGAACGATGCGATTGCTCGCCATCATTTATCGCGCCATCTCCAACTTCGCGTTCCTGGCGATGGTCTATCTGAGCCTGAACTTCATCGAGAAGTACCACGACCGTGCCGTGCTCGCGATGTTGATCCTGCTCTATGCGGGCATGCGCAGCGTGATCGTGCTGCGCTCGTTTCATTTCTACACGCGGGTCGAACGGTTGGAAGTCGAGATGCGCCGGCTGATCGGCATGATCGGGGAGGGGCCGAGCGGCTCGGGCGCGCGCAAGCAGGTGGTCGCCGACGTGAGCGTCTTGCGCCGCGATGGCGAGATCAAATCCTATATCGACCTGTTCTTCCTCGCCGCTGTCGTCATCCTGTGCGTTGCCAAGATCGTGACGGATTGATCGGCCGTTATTGCCGGCGGCAATCGCGCAAGTCGTAGTGGTCAGCGCTTCCGCAAGCTCGCCAAACGAACCGCGCGCGAAGCCGGCTTGCCTGCGGACTTTGTTGAAGCCTTCGCTGCAGACTTGGCTGAAGTTTTTGCCGGGGTCTTTGCTGCGGATTTGGCTGCTGGATTCGGCGGCACAAGCGCCATGCTGGCGAGATGGCGTCGAGGCGGCGCGACCGGCATCGGCGCGGGTATCGCGAACAGGTTCGCGGCGGGCACCGGCAGCACGGTCGCGAGCTTGCCCGGTGAGGACGGGTTGTCCGCTTGCGGCCAGGACGCCTCGCGCCGGAGCGACGAATCGTCGGATGGTCCGGCAGACAGCAAGTCGAGATCCGCAGCCGTCGCGCGCGAGTGGGTGACCGAGCCGGCGAAGTTGAAGCTCGGGAGCGCCGGCCATTGCGCCACCGGAACCTCGCCGGCGTGCGGGTGCACCAGCCATTCCTGCGGCTCGGTCGGCGTTGCCGGCCGGTCGGGCGTCGCCGGCACGACCTGGACGATGCGATAGCCGCGCGCCTTCAATTCGTTCAGGATCTTCGGCAACGCGGCGACCGTGCGGGCGTGAATGTCGTGCAGCAGCAAGATGCCCTTGCCGCGCGCTTCCAGCCGCTTCATCGCGAGCTCATAGACGCGATTGGCGGAGATATTGCGCCAGTCGTCGGCGACAAAATCGGCGCTCCAGACCTGCAGCCCGAGCGAAGCGGCATACGTCTCCACGCCCTCGCCACGCGAGAGGCCGGGCACGCGGAAGAACGGCGTGAGGGCCGAGGGATCGGTCAGCGCGGCCGACACCGAGGCGATGCCCTGATCGACCTCGGGCTTCGACTGCTCGACCGTCATCTTGTTGAACGAGAGCGGATGGTTCTGGCTGTGCGTGCCGATGGTGTGGCCCGCGGCGGCGAGCTTGCGCACGCCCTCCGGGCTGGCCTTGGCCTGGCGGCCGATCGTGAAGAAAGTCGCCTTCACGCATTGATCGGCGAGAACCTGCAGCACCTGGTTGCTGTATTTCGGCAGCGGACCGTCGTCGAACGTCAGCACCACCTCGTGATCGTGCAGCGGCAACGTCTCGCGATACTGCATGGCGCCGATGCGCGGATGCGCAAGCGGATCGACGACCAGCACGCGCGATGTGCCGAGCGCATCCGGATGACCCGGGCACTCCGCGGCCGCTGCCGCGCTGGTGCCGAGCAGCGCACACACCAGGACGGCGCTCCAACGCCGCTTGCCGAGGCAAACCGAACGATTGTCACTCATCACGCAGCTTGCATCCTCATTCCAGCGCCGCAACCTCAAGCGGCGCAAATTCTAGCAGGGATCAGCCATAGCTGCGACCTGCGATCGGCGCCACGGGCGCATTTGCATTTCCGTTGTGGCGCATTTGCAGGCGGCGCAGCTTTACAGGTGGCGCAGCGCGCGCGAAAGACTAGCCATCGCCGCATGAACGACGCATTAATCGCGAGCGGCGTGGATATCCGGCTGCGCAGCCTCGTCCGATTGCTTCGTCGCTGGCGGCACGATGTGGACCACCTTGTAGCCGTGCTGCTTGAGATAGCGGAGGAAGGCGGGCAGCATCGCATCCGTGCGCGGCTGCGGGTCGTGCAACAGGATGATGCCCTTGCGATCCTGTTCGAGCCGGCTGGTCAGAATCTTGAGTTCCTGCTCGGGCGATATCGGGTTCCAGTCCCCGGCCCACAGATCCGCGCCGAACACGGCGATGCCGCGAGACTGCAGCAGCTGCAGCGTCGCCGGGGTCGATTCGAAATAGGGAAAACGGAAAAAGGGCGTCGATGGCGTGGTTGTCGACACCCCGTGCAGCGCCTTCTCATCGGCGGCAATGCCGCGGTCGATCTCCTGGATGGCCTGTGCCGGTGTCAGGTGCGCAAGATTGGCGTGGGTGTAGGTGTGATGCCCGATCGTGTGCCCTTCGGCGGCGATCTTTTGCACCACCGAGGCTCGTCCCGAAGCCGGCTCGCCGACCAGGAAGAAGGTCGCGCGCACGCACTCCTTGGCCAACTCGGCCAGTACCTTGTTGGTCCTCGGCGGCGAGGGGCCGTCGTCAAAGGTGAGCACGACCTCGTGATCATGGAGCGGCAATGTCTGCGGGAAGCTCTTCAAGCCGACGCGCGGGTAAATCTTGGGATCGACGGTGAGCACACGTGACGTGCCGAGCGTGCCCGCGCGCGGACATTGGGCCGACGCGCCGGTCGCGGACGCCGTTGCCGCTGCGGCCACGCTGTGGGGCAGCCCAAGCCAAAGTCCGAGCCCAAGCAGAATGGCCGCTGCGTTCACCCAAATTCCGATCTGGCTCTTCATCTGGCGCCTCGGCAGCATGTTTCTGATTGCGTCGCGTGTGGCCCATTAGGTAATGCGTCAAAGCACGTTTCAGACCAGTTTGCGTGATCTGTCAAACCCGCGAGGCCCGCCATGGATGAACAATTGGACGTGGCCCATGATGCAGCGGTTCTCGACCGCGCTCCCATGCGGATGGACAACGGCGAGATCCGGCCCGAGTTCATCGAATCCATCACCGCAGCCATTGCGTCGGAGGACGAGGCGTTCCTGCGTGCGGAGATTGCGGAACTGCATGAAGCGGATCTCGGCGACCTCATCGCGGCGCTGGCGCCGGAGGATCGGGTTCGGCTGGTCGAGCTGACCGGCACCGATTTCGATTTTTCCGCACTGAACGAGGTCGACGATGCCGTCCGCGAGGAAATCCTCGAGGAACTGCAGCCGGAGACCGTCGCAGAAGGCGTCCGCGAGCTGGAATCCGACGATGCCGTCGAACTGCTCGAGGGGCTCGACGAGAAGGATCAGGAGGAAATCCTCGACCGGCTGCCTCCGTCCGAGCGCGACGTGCTCGAGCGCAGCCTGGACTATCCGGAGGGCTCGGCCGGCCGGCGCATGCAGAGTAAATTCATCGCCGTGCCGCTGGATTCGACCGTGGGCCAGGCGATCGACTACATGCGCGAGACGCCGAACCTGCCGGACCGGTTCTACGAGATCTATGCGGTCGACGGCGTGCAACATCTGCAGGGGGCGGTCGCGCTGGATGCGCTGTTGCGGGCGCGGCGCCCGGTGCCGCTCGCTGAGCTGATCGATGAAGACCGCCGCCGGGTCTCGGTCACCGATGATCTCGCCGAAGTGGCGCGCCTGTTCGGCAAATACAATCTGGTCGCGGCGCCGGTGGTCGATGCCGACAACCGGCTGGTCGGCGTCATCACCATCGACGACGTCGTCGACGTGATCGAGGAGGAGGCGGACGAGGACTTCAAGGCGCTGGGCGGCGTCTCCAGCGATGAGGAGCTCTCTGACAGCGTCTGGACCATCGCCAAGGGCCGCTTCAACTGGCTCCTGATCAATCTTGCCACCGCATTCCTGGCATCCTCGGTGCTCGGACTGTTCGAGGGCCAGCTCGAGAAGATGGTCGCGCTTGCGGTGCTTGCGCCGATCGTCGCGAGCCAGGGCGGCAATGCCGCGACGCAAACTATGACGGTTGCAGTGCGCGCCTTGGCCACGCGCGAGCTCGGCTCCAACAACGCCTTTCGCGTCGTCTTGCGCGAGGGACTGGTCGGCCTTGTCAACGGCGTTGCCTTCGCCCTGATCACAGGCGTCGCTGCGGTCGCCTGGTTCAAGATCCCCGGGCTTGGCATCGTGATCGGGCTCGCGATCATCTCGAACCTGGTGGCCGGCGCGCTCGGCGGCATCCTGATCCCGATGGTGCTCGATCGGGTGAAGGCGGATCCGGCCGTCGCGTCCGGTACTTTCGTCACCACCGTGACCGACGTGGTCGGCTTCTTCGCCTTTCTCGGCATTGCGACATTGTGGTTCGGGCTTAAGTGACCGGATCGAATAGCTGAGAGATTTGAAGGGCTTTTATCGTTAATCCGACCTTAACGCGGCTGCGCGAGAGTGGCGCACCGAGACGGAGTCGGATCATGCAACGTTTGCGCTTGAAGGCAGATGGACGGATCGTGGAGCTGCGCGACGGCCAGGAATTTCCACTGGCGCCGGCTGCGGCACCCACCGCGCCTGCCGAGGTTCGCGACCTCAGGCGTCGCGCCCATCTCACTCAGCAGGAATTCGCCGCCAAGCTCGGGGTCCCCGTCGAGACGATCCGGAACTGGGAGCAGGGCAAGCGCATGCCGCGGGGGCCGGCCCGCGCACTTCTGACAGTGATCGCGCACGCGCCGGATACGGTGTTCGCTGCCTTAGCCAAGACTTAAGCTCAAACCTAGTCTCGCATGGCACCATCTGCAGATGCGGACATAATGCCTCCCATCGGAGGGCGCGGCCATGCAAGCGATCGAGGCCAACGGCGCCAGCATCCCGGCGATCGGACTGGGAACCTGGGAATTGCGCGGGCGGAGCTGCGCCCGCATCGTCGAGCAGGCCTTGAAGCTCGGCTATCGCCATATCGATACCGCCCAGGTCTATGAGAACGAGCGCGAGGTCGGGGAGGGGCTGCGTGCCTCGGGCATCCGCCGCGATGCCGTCTTCCTGACCACAAAGGTCTGGACCACCCACTTCGCGCCCCATGACCTCGAACGCTCGGCGAAGGAGAGCCTGGCGCGGCTGCGCGTCTCCGAGGTCGACCTGTTGCTGCTGCACTGGCCGAATCCGCAGGTACCGCTGGCGGAGACCCTGGGCGCGCTGGCGCATGCAAAGGCGCTCGGGCTGACCCGCCACATCGGCGTGTCGAATTTCACGGTGGCCCTGGTCGAGGAGGCGGTCGCGGCCAGTTCCGAACCCCTGGTGTGCAACCAGGTCGAATATCATCCCTATCTGGACCAGACCAAGGTGCGCGAGGCCTGCGCCCGCCACGGCCTCGCCGTGGTCGCCTACAGTCCGGTGGCCAGGGGCAAGATCAAGTCCGATGCGACGCTGATCCGAATCGGACGCGCGCACGGCAAGACGCCGGCGCAGGTCTGCCTGCGCTGGCTGGTGCAGCAGAATGTGGTCCCGATTCCCCGCACCTCGCGCATCGAGCGGCTGTCGGAGAACATCGCCATCTTCGATTTCGCCTTGTCGGATGCAGAGATGGACGAGATCTTCGCGCTCGCTAGTCCTGAAGGACGGCTCACCAACTTCGCCTTCGCGCCGAAATGGGATTGAGGCCCGACCGCGGCTTGCTATGCTCGGGCTGAGATGGCACACGCGATGGCCAGCGCGCCGCGTGGCGGCGCCAGGGCCTCGGCGATGACCGCGCGGACGCGCGAAGAAGCAGCATGGAACGGTGGCAGTTTATCCGTTGGGGCATCGCGGCGTCGGTGCTTGCGCATATCGTCATCGCGGCCCTGATTTTCCTGTCGACCGGCGTGCGGCGCTTCGAGCCTCCTGCACCGGAGGTCGTGGCGGTCGACATCGTCGATCCGGATGAGCCTGCGAAGGCGCCTGAACCCGCGCCGAGCCCTTCACCGACGCCTGACCTCGCCTTGCCCAAGCCGGACGTCTCGCCGGCGCCCGCGGCGGCCGCACCCGCTCCGGCACCCGCACAACAGCCGACCCCGGCGCCAACGCGCGAAGCCAAAGTGCCACAGCCGCCCGAGCCGCAGCCAGAAACGAAGCCGTCCGCGCAGCCGCAAGCTCCGGCCCCGTCACCGGCAGCACCGAGCTACGTCCCCGCGCAACCGGACCTGACGGTCAAATATGGCGTGATGCTGGGGCTACCGCCGCCCTTGCCGCCTTTATCCGCGTCAGGGGACGGTTCGGAGGACGGCAAGGATGCCGGACCTTCGGCGAACACCAATCTCTCTGCCAATCTCGTGGCGCCGTTCCGGCAGCATCTGAAAAGCTGTTCGAAATTGCCGGCTTCCGTGTCCCGTTCCGACAACATCATGGTCAAGCTTCGCGTGGCCATGATGCCGGACGGTCGGCTCGCGGCGGAGCCCGTGCTGATCGCGGGCACCGCCTCGGTCAAGGCGTTGGATCTGAAGCAGAGCGCCGTGCAGGCGCTCACGGCCTGCCAGCCTTACGGGATGTTGCCGCCGGACCGCTATCGCGAATGGAAGGTCCTCGAACTGTCGTTCACGCCCCAGGATTTCGTGGACTGAGGGACGCTGCTCCCACTCAATGGCCCATGGCCTCCCAGGCGCTGGAGGCGAATTGCCGGCGCCAGGTCACGATGACGACGGCCGCCGTCGTGACGAATAGCGCCCAGGGGCTCACGAACCACCCGAGATAGCCGAGCGCGAAAAAGAAGGCGCGCTGGCCGCGATTGAAATGGCGGCCGCCGGCCTCGAACAGGCGCGTGGTTCGGATCACATGGGCTTCGGCCTCCGGCGTGCCGCGCTGCGGCGCCAGCGGCATGCCGCCGATCAGGATCGCGACATAGTTGAACAGCCGATAGGCCCAGGCGAACTTGAAGAAGGTATAGATGAAGATCAGGACCAGTCCGACGCACTTCACCTCCCACAGGGCCGGGTGCGGGCTGAGGTCGACCGGGAAGGTCTTGAACACGGCGAGCGCATCGCTGGTCGAGCGCAACAGCGCAAGCCCGCCGCCGATCGCGATCAGGCTCGAGGAGGCGAAGAAGGCGGTGCCGTTCTGCAGGGACGACATGATCTGCATGTCGACCATGCGCGCGTCGCGCTCGAGCAGGCGCCGGATCCAGACCTCGCGGTACGCATTCATCCGGGCCGAGAGGCTGTTCCGCCCATAGGCCGTGTGCTCCAGGGTGATGGCATAGACCACCCATTCCAACACGAAAAAAGAGACCGCAGCGATATCGACGGTATACGTGCTCATCCTGTATTCCTTGCCAACCGCGAGTGTCCTGAATCCGAAGCTTGCTTCAGCCGTGGCTTGGCTGCGCGGGACCAAGGCAGACGCCGCGCGGCTCGGCATCGCAAGACGACGTCGCAATGGAGACAGGTTCGGACATGACGTTGAAGCTCGTAATCGGCAACAAGAATTATTCATCCTGGTCGATGCGGCCGTGGCTGGCGATGCGCGGCTGCAACATCGCCTTCGAAGAAATCTTCGTGCCGCTCTATACCGACGACAAGGCTGACAAGGATCGGCTGTTGAGCTTCTCGCCGGCGGGAAAAGTGCCGATCCTGATCGACGGCGACATCACCGTGTGGGATTCGCTTGCGATCATCGAATATCTCGCGGAGCGTTTTCCCGACGCCGAGCTGTGGCCGAAGGACCTCGCCGAGCGCGCCTATGCGCGCGCGATTTCGGCCGAGATGCATTCCGGTTTCGTGCCGCTGAGGAGCGCGTGTCCGATGAACTTGCACCGGCCGGTGCGGGCAATCGCCTTGTCGGAGGAGGTGAGGGCCAATATCGCGCGCATCGAGCAGATCTGGCAGGAGTGCCGCCTTCGCTATGGGACGCGCGGACCGTTCCTGTTCGGCGCATTCAGCGCGGCTGACGCCATGTTCGCCCCGGTCGTCCACCGCTTCCGCACCTTTGCCATCGACGTCACGCCGCAGGCGCAGGCGTATATGGATACCATGCAGGCGATGCCCGCCTGCGCGGAATGGACCCGGGACGGGCTTGCGGAAACGCTGGTCATCGACCGGATCGAGCAGATCTGAGCGCACAGCAAGATGACCGCGGGGAGCTTGGGCCTGCCCTGTGCGTCCTGGTATGCTTGCTGAAGTGGATGTAGCGGACGGAGCGGTAGCGATGGGATTCCTCGACGAACTCAAGAACTCGCCGGCCTTTCGGGGCGCTCTGGGGCAATTGGAGGCCGCCGTGCTTCCCGTCGTCCTGAACGAGGTCTTCGGCCAAGGCGGGCAGGGCGGTTTGAGCGCGATCGTCGCCAAGCTGGAGCAGGCCGGTTACGGCGCCCAGGTCAAATCCTGGCTCGGCAACGGCCAGAACCTGCCAATCTCGGCCGAGCAGCTGCAGCAGGTGCTCGGCAGCGACGTGGTGAAGCAGCTCGCGGCCCGCTACAACATTCCCGTCGACCAGCTCTCCAAGGTGCTTGCCGAGCAATTGCCGCTGGCCGTCGACCACGCGAGTCCGGACGGGAGGCTTCCCCATACCGCCTGATCGGCCGGATCGCCGGAATGCGGGGCGCGCTGCCGCTCCCGGCGGGCATCATGCTGAAAAGGTTTGCAAAATTGACGTATTCGCCATGCGCGCTTCGCTGGCCAGGGAGCGGGCCTGCGTGCTATAGACGCCATTAATATAAGAGAGCCGGATGGCTCCGCCGCGGGGGACCGTTGGCGGCCCGGCGTTCAAGCAGGAGAAGGCGTTGAAACACAAATTCCCCGTCGGGGCGACCGTCACCTTTACCGCAAGCAGCGTCTCGCGCCCGGCCGCCAATGGTACCTATGAGATCATCCGCCAGCTCCCGACCGAGGGCGACGACTACCAATACCGCATCAAGAGCTCGACGGAGGCGTTCGAGCGCGTTGCCAAGGAAAGCCAGCTGGCGCAGTCTTAGCGCGCACTCTGGACTGAGGCGGCGAGCAGCTTCCGCCAGTGCGATTTATTTGACCCCGTTGCCGCGTGGCTACGGTCCGGTGGAACAAGGAGGGGAACAACCGCCGCTGCGCTGCTGTGCTCGCTGGACGCCGCGCAGAGGAGGGGCAGAGGGGGTAACGACGGGACGTTCCATCCGCTTGCGGATGGGGTGGGGATAGCGGGTCGCCTTGAACCACTCTCCGCGCGCACAGCGGTCGGAATCGGCCTATGGTCGGGTGGCTGGGCCGCCTGAGGTCTGTGTTGCATTTGGCCATTGCTGATCGCCTATCGCGGCCCCGCGCTCCGGGCGCGACTATCGCAATCGATCGCCGGCTCGCCAAAGGGACCGTTGCGCATGAACTTGACCTTGCCCGACCAATTCTGGAGCTCTCCGGCCTTCCCGATGTGGCTCACCTTGGCGGCCGCGGCCTTTTTCGGCCTGGTCGTCCTGGTCACGCTGTTGCGCGCCGAGAAGTCGGTTGCCAATGGAGCGCTCACGGTCATCACCCTGTTGGCCGTCGGGATCGCGGTTGCGTCCACGATGCGAAGCCTGGATGAGGGCGGCCATAGCGAAGCCAGCGAGAACGTGGCCATGCCGGCGGGCACCATGCTTCCCGCGCTCGCCTGCGTCGACGATCTCGCGGGCGATCTCGTGCTGTCGAACTGCGAGAAGAATCTGTTCGGGGCGGCCGACGCCACCGCGGCCGCGGTGAGCTATGCGGGCGCCATGATCTCCCGCTTGACCGCAACCGGCGACGTGACTGCCGCCAACAAGATCATGACCCCCGAACTGCTCGCGCTGCGTCGGGCGATCGAGCGCGACCGCTACGGATTGATGGCCTATGTGCTGCTCACGCGTGACCGCTGCACACCCTCCGACTGCTACGCGTTCCGCTCCGTGACCGACCGTCAGCAGCTCGTCAGCAATATGGAGGGGCGAACCTATGAGGGGTTGGTGACGCGCTATGCGTCGCAGTGGAATGTCCCTCAAGCGGCCCCGGGCGCGCAGTCGCAAGCGGCGACCGGCAGCTTTGCCGGACTGGCGCCGTCCATGCCGACGGGCAAGCCCACCAATGCGGAGTTTCCGAGCGCGTCCTCGACGCCGCCGGTCAGCATCATGGTTCCGGAGCCGACCGCATCGACCTCGCGCTCGGCCGCAACCGGGGGCGCGGCTTCGGCCGCTCCCGCGCCGCGGGCGCCGCCGCCTGCGGTCGCGGCGAGCCACGCCCAGGCGCCGGCCAAGAAGCCTGCGGCGCCGAAACCAAAGCCGCCTGCATCGACGCCACAGGCCGCACCCGAGGCAGCCGAACCGGCGCCGAGCAACGAGTAAGCGCTAACCCCTAACCCCTCTGTAAGGCCATGTCCCTCCATTTGATCAAGCTGGCCGTCGGCTGCGAGTCGGTCAACGAACTGAAGGAATGGATCGCCGAGCGCATGCAGGCGGCCAGGAAGAAGGGGCTGCCGGAGCACCACGTGCATGTGACCCGGATGACGCCGAAGCGGATCGAGGAGATCCTGGCCGGCGGATCGCTCTACTGGGTGATCCGGGGCGAGATTGCCGCGCGCGAGAGGATCATCGCCGTCGAGCCGTTCCGCGATCGCGACGGCATCGGACGCTGCCGCCTGGTGATGCAGCCGAAGGTGATCTCCGTCTCGCCGCGGCCGATGCGTCCGTTCCAGGGCTGGCGCTACCTGAAGCCGGACGATGCGCCGCCCGATCTCGGCAAGGCGAGCGCCGACAGCGTGGCCGCCATGCCCGAGCCGATGCGGCGTGAATTGCGCGATCTCGGGCTGCTCTGATTCGTCGGTGGCACCTCAGCCTGCCGGGCTGCGTAGACTTACGCCCCGATGTTGTCGATCAGCCGGGTCTTCCCGAGTTTGGCTGCCACCAGGATACGCCAAGGTCCGTCCTTGGCCGAGGCGAGCGGGGCGAGCGTCTCCGCGTGGCGAACCTCGAGGTAATCGAGCACGAAACCGGCGCTCGTGATCAATTCGGTCCCGCCCGCAACTGCGGCTTCGATGCTGCCTCCGGCGCGCAGCCTGCCGGCAACCTCCTTCATGGCCTTATAGAGCGTCGGGGCGGCGCGGCGTTCCTCCGCGGACAGGTAGACGTTGCGGGACGACATCGCGAGGCCGTCGCGCTCGCGCACGGTGCGTGAACCGATCACCCTGACGCCGAGATCGAGATCGCGTGCGAGTTGCGTCACCACGCGCAGCTGCTGATAATCCTTCTCGCCGAACACAGCGATGTCGGGCCGGCATTGGGTGAAGAGCTTGGCGACCACGGTTGCGACCCCGCCGAAGAACTGCGGGCGGTAACGATCTTCGAGGCCGGCCAGAGCTGCCCCCTCCGGGACAATGCGGGTTGCAAAGCCATCCGGATACATCGCCTTCGCGTCGGGATGCCAGATCAGGTCCACCTTCTCGGCGGCGAGCTTTGCTACGTCCTCCTTCCAGGTGCGCGGATAGGATCCGAAATCCTCGGTCGGTGCGAACTGAGTGGGGTTGACGAAGATGGAGACGGCCACCTTGTCGGCGCGCCGCTTTGCCAGTCGCACCAGGGACACATGCCCGTCATGGAGCGCTCCCATGGTGGGGACCAATGCAAGCGACGCCTTTCTTGCGCGCAAGCCATCGAGCGCACGACGCAGTGCGGACAGGTTGCGGACGATCAGGGGACTTCGTGACATTTTTGCTCGATCTGCAGACTGAAATGATGAGGTCGTGTGTTAGTTCTTGACCGGTTGACGGCCGACCTTATCAAGGACGATGCGAGACCACCAAGCGTACTTAGCACGTCTGCTGCTGCTGCCGCACGCATCCGCGTCGCAGGCCGCTCGGTCGTGAGTCAGACGCCGGCGCGTCGCGCATTGCGATGCGGGCTTACAATACGCGCGCATTTAACTTGACCGCAGACGAGCGTGACTCGAAGATGATCGCGAGGGGTCGTTGACATGCTGGTGCAGACGAGCCAGGGGCAATCGGGTTCGGCCCATGTGATCGTGCTCGGTAACGAGAAGGGCGGTTCCGGCAAGTCCACGACCGCTCTGCACATCGCCGTGGCCTTGATGAAGGCCGGCCAGCGCGTCGCCACCATCGATCTCGATTGCCGGCAGCAGAGCTTCACCCGCTACATCAACAACCGCAGCGCCTGGGCGCGCCGCACCGGTCTGCCGCTCGAATTGCCGACGCACTACTGCATCAAGCTCGGCCAGACGATGCAGATCGCCGAAAACGAGAACGCCGAATTCCAGCAGTTCATCGAGGCCGTCGCCGCGGTCGAACATGCCTTCGACTTCATCGTGATCGATACGCCGGGGACGGACAGCTACTTGATGCGGCTCGCGCATTCGATGGCCGATACCCTGGTGACGCCGATCAATGACAGCTTCCTGGATTTCGACGTGCTCGGCACGGTCGATCCTGCCACCTATGCGGTGACCGGCGAGAGCCATTATGCGGAGATGGTCCGCGACGTCAGGCGCAAACGGCGGCAGGTCGACGGTGCGAGCACCGACTGGATCGTGGTGCGCAATCGGCTTTCGATGCTCGGGTCGCGCAACAAGCAGTTGGTGGCGGAAGGGCTGAGGGAGCTGTCGTCGCGGCTCGGCTTCCGTTCGATCGACGGCTTTGCCGAGCGGGTGGTCTATCGGGAATTCTTTCCGCGCGGCCTGACCGCGCTCGACGATATCGACGAGGCGACGCTCGGGACCCGTCCCAATCTCGGCCACGTGACGGCCCGGGAAGAGGTCATGACCCTGTTGCGGCAGCTCAAGCTGCCGCTGGACGAGCGCGGACGGCGGCGCGCCGCGAACCGGGCGGAATGGTTTGCCCAGGTCGATAAGCCGCTGGATGTCCACGACATCATCAGTGCCTGAGACGCCGGGGGGGCAATCGCTTCGGCTTGCCTAAGGTTCGACTTGCTTAAGGTTCGACTTGCCTGAAGTTCGCCTTGCCAAAAATGTCCGGATCCGGCGAGGGGTCCCGCAAATCTACGGATTTGTCGCAGCGCGACCCGGGAACCCGAATTGCGTGATCCGCTTTACGGACAATTTGGCATCGGATTGAATTTTTCCATTGCCATCCAGTGTCCAAATAGAGCCGGCGCGTGCCCCAGGTTATGCTGCACAGCAGTTAGCTGCAACGCACAACGATGAGGCGGCCGATACACAACATTTAGTCTTCCGGTCACAGGGCCGTTACATATATTAAACACAAGGGGCAGTCAGAGTTCGGTTGCAACCGCTAAGGGCTGAGGAGCCCGAGGACGAACATGAAACGTGGAATCAGCGTTCTGTTGTCTGTCAGTGTTCTGGCCGCGGCCGGCTACGTGACCATGAGCAAATGGGCGATCCGGCACGAGACGCTTCGTTTCCATGACGCATCCCGCGACAACCGCTTGGTCGAGGTCGATGTGGCCGTCCGGCGCGACAAGGAGATGCAGGCCGACGCCGGCATGATCAAGCTGCCGGTCGCGATCCTCAATCACGGAAATACCGTCAAGTTCACCGAGTATTCCTTCCTGGCCAACGTGTTCGCCGCGCGCGGCTACATGGTGGTCAGCATCCAGCACGACCTGCCGACCGACCCGCCGATGGTCACCAAGGTCGGCGAGATCTATGTCGGCCGGCTGCCGCAGATTCAGCGCGGCGTCGCCAACATCAAATTCGCCGTGGAGGAGATGCGCCAGGTCGAGCCCAACGCCGATTATGGCCATCTGACCATCGTCGGCCATTCGATGGGTGGCGACATCTCGATGTATTTCGCCAAGCAGTATCCCGATGAAGTTCGCAAGGTGGTGACGCTCGATAATCTGCGCGTGCCCTTCATCACCCAGGGCAGGTTCAAGATCCTGTCCTTCCGCTCCAACGATCCGCAGTTCAAGACCGATCCGGGTGTGCTTCCGAGCGACGATGTCTGCGAGAAGGAAGGCATCACGGTCGTGAAGACCGACTTCCAGCATAACGACATGCGCGACACCGGCCCGGAAGAGGCCAAGGTGTCGATTCAGGCCATGCTCGACAAGTTCCTGGCGGATAGCGACAGCGCAAGCGACGTATCGCCGGTCAAGACCAAGTCACCGCTGACCGATCCCGGCCCGGTCGCGCCCTATGCACCGGTGGCAAAGCCCGCCAAGCCGCTGACCCACTAACAAGGGAGCGTGCCTGCCGGGCCGTCTTCCGAGCCCGGGAGCGCATTGCAGGTCCTGCCGCGGCTGCCCACATCCCAGGGGCAGCTTCGTGAGCGAGGATGACGACCGACCCCACCAAGATACGCCCCGACGAGGCGACCTCGACCAGCGCCGAGACGCGACACGGCAGCGTGCCGGAGGAGGCGCGCTCGAGCGCTTCCGCCATTGCCGACTTCGTCGCCAAGGCCCGCTCCATGGCGCCAGCGGCGGGCACCCGAGGCCGGCTGGTCTTCGCGCTCGACGCCACCATGAGCCGACAGCCGACCTGGGACATAGCCTGCGCGTTGCAAGCCGACATGTTTCGCGAGGCGGCTTCGCTCGGCAGCCTCGATATTCGCCTGATCTATTATCGCGGCTTCGACGAGTGCCGGGCCACGCGCTGGATTTCCGACAGCGCCCAGCTCGCGCGCTTGATGGGCAAGATCGACTGCCGCGGCGGCAACACCCAGATCGGCAAGGTGTTGAGTGAAGCCCGCCGCGACGCCACCGCGTCCGGTGTGCGGGCTCTGGTTTTCGTCGGGGACGCGATGGAAGAAAGCGTCGACGAGCTCTGTAACAAGGCCGGCGAACTCGGCATCCTCAAGGTGCCGATCTTCATGTTCCAGGAGGGACATGATCCCGCAGCCGAACAGGCCTTCCGTGAGATCGCCCGGCTCAGCGGCGGCGCCTGGTGCCGCTTCGATCCAGGTGCTGTCGCTCAGTTGCGCGAGCTGCTGCGCGCAGCAGCCGCTTATGCCGCCGGCGGCCGGGAGGCGCTGCTGCAGCTGTCCGCACGCGAAGCGGGCGCGGCGCGGCTGCTTGGGCAGATGAAGTAGCGGCACGGCCGGCGTCGGGCGAGGCGTAATCTCCGTCCTGCTTTTTCCGGAGCACGCGACTATATTCGGCCCATGACTCTCGTTGCAGGCGCCGTCGCCGTCATCACCCTTTATTTGCTGCTGCAGATGTTTCGCGCCGCGAACCCTGCCGTGCTCGCGCGCGCGATCAAGATCGTGGGCGGCATCCTGTGTCTGGCCGTGGCGGCCTTTACCGGAATTCGCGGCGAATTCGTCGTGGCCATCCCGATCGGGCTGTTTGGGGCCGGTCTGTTGGGCTGGGCGCCGTCCGGCATCGGCAATTTCGGAAATATCTTCGGACTGGGGTCGAAACGCTCTGCGGGCAACAGCTCGCAGGTGCGCTCGCAATTCATCGAGATGATGCTCGATCACGACAGCGGACGGCTGGCGGGGCGGTTCGTCGCCGGTCCGCATACCGGCCGTTCGCTCGACGATTTCGATCTGCCGCAGCTGGCGGCGATGATCCCGACGCTCGACGTCGATAGCGTCGCGTTACTTGAAAGCTATCTGGACCGCCGGTTTCCCGCTTGGCGTCAGCACGCGGATCGAGACGCGGCAGGGGGGCAGCGCCGCGCGGCGGCGAACGGCAAAATGACGGCGGAGGAGGCCTATCAGATCCTTGGCCTGCAGCCGGGGGCGGGGCGGGACGAGATCGGGCGCGCCCACCGTGCGCTCATGAAGAAACTGCATCCCGATCAGGGGGGGTCTACGTATCTCGCCGCCCGGGTAAACGAGGCCAAGGATACTCTGCTTCGCACGCATCACGGCTGACTCCGGCAACGCCACTCACGCCACAAGACCGAAACCGCTTCCATCGCTTGCTCTGCCGACGCCGGCAGTCGCCCGCCGTTGACCGGCGCGATCGATCGTTCATGGTGAAGAAGTTCTAGCCCTAAATTCTTGACGAGAGGTTTGCGCGGCGGCTGTTGGCGGCCGCGGTCAAGGCGAGACAAACAAAAAAGGCCCGTGCGCGTGGCGCACGGGCCTCATGGTTGCAGGATTTGCCGTTCTTAGTTGTGCACGGTCATGCAGGAGATGTCGGCGCGCTTCAGCTTCTTGCAGACGGCTTCGGCTTGATCACGATCCAGACCGGCGAAGCGGGCGCGGATCAGCGTCTTATCGCCCTTCGACACGGTTTCAGTGAACGGATCCGCCTTGCTGAGCAGGCCTTGGGCCTGGCTCCGCGCGGTTTCGATTCGCTTCTGGGCTTCCGCTTCGCTTTCCAGAGCGCCGACCTGAACGATCCATCCGCTGTGAGTGACGGTGACTTTCGTGGCAGCTTCCGAGGCCGGAGCGGCGGAGGCCTGCTGCTGCAGCGGGGCCGGAGGTTGCGGCGCCGGCGCGGCATAAGCCATGGCCTGCGAGGAGGCTGGCGGCAGGCTCGAGGCGGGCAGGACGCCGAGGATGCCGTTGCCCGTGCCGTGGCCGGGCGGCTGCGGCGGCAACTCGGCCCGCTGCGGCTCGGGCCGATAGCCGTCATTCCGGGCGGCTTCGACCGGGGCTACCGGCTGCGGTGAGGCGGAGGCGAGCTTCACCGGACCGGCCTTGACCTGAACGGTCTTCACTCTGACCGGCTTCATCGGCTCGGTGGAGCCGGGCATGATCGACATCGGCTGGCTCTCGATCACGCCCGAGGTCATCGGAGCCGGTTCGCTCTTCGCCTCGAACTTCTTGTTGTCCTTCGGCTGCGTCGGCGGCAAGGCGGCGGTCGCCTCCGACAGCGCCGAGAAAACCCTCGCGGCGCGGCTCGGTGCCGGGGCGTCGGGAGCGGCCGAGGCGACCTGTGTCGCGCCTTGGTCGGCCGTCTCGGTGGATGAATCGGAGCCGCTGCGTTCCGTGATCGCCGCGACCGTGCGCCTGGACGCGGCCTTATCGAGATTCTCCGCCAGCAGGTTGCGCATGATGGCGTCGCGGGAGCCGCCGCTGCGGCCGCCCAGCACGACGCCGACCAGGAAGCGGTTGCCGCGATGAAGCGAGGTGACGAGATTGAAGCCCGACGCGCGCGTGTAGCCGGTCTTGATGCCGTCGACGCCATCGACGCTGCCGAGCAGGTGATTGTGATTGCGGATCGACTGACCGCGATAGTTGAAGACCTCGGTCGAGAAGTAACGATAGTAGCGCGGGAAGCGATCCTGGATCGCGCGGCCGAGGATCGATTGATCGCGCGCCGTGGTGATCTGGTCATCGTCCGGCAGGCCCGAGGCGTTCACGTAAGTGGTGCGGCTCATGCCGAGCGCGCGCGCCTTGCGGGTCATCATCTTGGCGAAATTGTCTTCGTCGCCGCCGATGGCCTCGGCAATCACCACTGCGGCGTCGTTGGCCGAACGCGTCACCAGGCCCTTGATGGCATCCTCGACGCGGATCGACTGGCCCGGGCGCAGGCCGAGCTTGGTCGGCGATTGTTCGGAGGCGTGCTCGGAGACCGACATCTCGGTGTCGAGCTTCATCTTGCCGGACTCCAGCCGCTCGAACAGCAGATAGAGCGTCATGATCTTGGTCAGCGAGGCGGGATGCCGCAGCGCATCGGGGTTGGTCGCCGTCAACGTCGCTCCGGAATTGCCGTCGACGATGATCGAGGCGAAGGCGGGACTGTAGCTGCCCTCGTCATTACGCGGCGAGTGGCGCGATGCGTGATGGTGCCGATGATGTCGACGCGCTTCGGCGCTGTCGACCGTGAACACCGCCGCGGTCGCGAGCGTGAGCATCCCGTAGATGCCAACCCGCACCAGGCGCGAGGAAGCCAAGTTTTTGCGAAGCATGAAATCCCCGTCCAATTTCTGACTTGATCACCGGCTCGTGAGGCAAAATTGTGCCGAACGCTCCCGTGACCTTGAGCCTGCCGGGCTGCCGATTGGCCGATAACGGTGACCACAGATCGAAAGACCGGAACTGAGGTTTTGTTAAGACGCTGTTTCCGAACAGCTTTTGCTGGATCCGCCGGCTTTTTTTTGCGGCAGGACCATAGGAGAGGTTAGGGCGGGCGGGTTGCCAAAAGATTAAAGAACTCTTGCGGAGATCTCCGGGATATCCCTCTAATCCCATCTGTTGTGCATTGCACAAGATTCTTGCTTTCATTGTGCGGTGCAGTATATATGGCCTACGCCTCAGAAGAGCGAAGGCCTTCTGAGTTGCGCTTCGTCAGGGAAAGGGATGCCATGTTTAAGGTTGAGGACTTTCAGAACTACGGCAAGGAGCAATTCGAAACCGTCGTGAGCTCCGCGACGTCCGTACAGAACGGCCTGCATGCGATCGCCACCGCCTACGGCGACTACACCAAGAAATCGTTCGAAGACACCAAGTCCTTCGTCGAGAAGCTGTCGGGTGTGAAGTCGCTCGACAAGGTGTTGGAAGTTCAGAACGAATACGCCAAGTCAGCCTACGAGACCTTCGTCGCCGACTCGCAGAAGATCGCGAGCCTCTATTCGGATCTGGCCAAGCAGGCATTCAAGCCGCTGGAAGGTTTCGCTGCCAAGTTCACCCAGCCGGCCGCGACCCACTAAATCGGCGTTCGCCCGCTGTGGGACGACAAAAGCCCGGCGATCGCCGGGCTTCTTTTTTTGGCTGATGTTCGACATCAGTTTTGCTTCGATTGCCGACGCCTGCGCGGAACCATCGCCTTCGTCCGGCCAACGATCCTCCATTTTCAAGGGGCAGGACAATCAACGGCAACGGGCGCGACGATGATGACGGGCTCATGGATCGCGGCAAGCGCTGTTGGCGGCGATGTCCATCGTGATCATCGCGGCCTACGACCGGTCGTGTCGGTCACGAGCAGGAGGAAGCTACCGACGCTTGCGAGAAGCGCGCCGTTGAATGCCGGTCACGCGGATCATAAAAACTGAGGCAAAGACTTCACAGCCCGTCATTGCCTGCGGGGACCGGTTCCTCGTTGATGTCCACTGAATCCGCTTTGTAAAATCCGGACGAATTGATTAACCTCTTCCACCGTCGCCTGGGTGGAGAGTCGGTCCTTGCGGCGAGCGTGGTTGACCGCGATGCGTGCTTGCGGCGAGCCGGCAGCTGACCCATATTGCCGGTGTCGGTCCAGCCGGACCGGTCGGCTGGGAAAGGCGATCTGGGACGCTGGTCCGGGCAGCCAGAGTGGCTCCGGCGGGGACAAGGCAGAAAACCCGTTGAGGGATTCTGCCGTAATATCTAACGCGTGTACCATGTCGCAGCTAACGTCCAGATTTGACCTGTCAGCACCTCTGCCACTGCCCAATATGAGCAGCAACGAGAATCGGCCCGGCGGAACCGGCGGCGGCCCCGTCACGTCCGTCATCACCAAGGTCAAGCCGAAGACCAAGCGTCCGAACCTCTATCGCGTCCTGATCCTGAACGACGATTACACGCCGATGGAGTTCGTCGTTCACGTCTTGGAAAAATTCTTCAACAAGGACATCGAGGCCGCGACCAAGATCATGCTTCACGTCCACCACCACGGCATCGGGGAATGCGGGGTGTTCACGTACGAGATCGCCGAAACCAAGGTGACTCAGGTGATGGATTTCGCCCGCAAGCACCAGCACCCGCTGCAATGTGTGATGGAGAAGAAATAGGCAGGGAAGATAGGGCCGGGCCGGTCTTGCCGACTGCTGTCTTGACCGACGCGTCTTGGCGGACGTGGTGGCTGGAGTCGACGGGTTCGCAAGCCGGCCTTTTTCGATTTCGTAGCCTTTGATCTGCAGCCCGCCATCTTCGCGCGACATGCCCTCACGCGATCGTTTCGCAACCGATCGTTCTGTGAAATAGGCGCAAGAGCAGACTCCCCGGACCGCAAAAACCATCCAACTCGGCGTCAGCGCCGGTCCGCCACGGTCGGAACGGGTTTTGCATTGACGATCCGGTGAACGCGTAATCGGGCGGCTCTGCCGGTCTTTTGTCGCACTCGATTATAACTATATTTGACAAAGGTTGTTGTTGCCTGACCGGGCGGCGGCGATCATGATGCCAAGGGGCCATAGAGGACGCGCATGCCGACTTTTTCTCAAAGCCTTGAACAATCCCTGCATCGTGCGCTGGCGATTGCCAACGAGCGTCATCATCAATACGCGACACTGGAACATCTCCTGCTGTCCTTGATCGACGACTCCGATGCCGCGGCCGTGATGCGCGCATGCAGCGTCGATCTCGACAAGCTGCGCGGCAGCCTCGTCAACTATCTCGAAACCGAATTCGAAAATCTGGTCACGGACGGCAGCGACGATGCCAAGCCGACCGCGGGGTTCCAGCGCGTGATCCAGCGCGCGGTGATTCACGTCCAGTCCTCCGGACGCGAGGAGGTGACCGGCGCCAATGTGCTGATCGCGATCTTCGCCGAGCGCGAAAGCCACGCCGCGTACTTCCTGCAGGAGCAGGACATGACGCGCTACGACGCCGTCAACTACATCAGCCACGGCATCGCCAAGCGGCCGGGCGTCTCCGAGGCGCGCCCCGTGCGCGGCGTCGACGAGGAGACCGAGACCAAGGGCACCGAGGACTCCAAGAAGAAGGGCGAGGCGCTGGAAACCTATTGCGTCAACCTCAACAAGAAGGCGCGCGACGGCAAGATCGATCCCGTCATCGGCCGCAACTCGGAGATCAACCGCGCCATCCAGGTGCTGTGCCGCCGCCAGAAGAACAACCCGCTGTTCGTGGGTGAAGCGGGCGTCGGCAAGACCGCGATCGCGGAAGGCCTCGCCAAGCGTATCGTCGATAGTGAGGTTCCGGAAGTTCTGGCCGCTGCCACCGTGTTCTCGCTGGACATGGGCACGCTGCTCGCCGGCACGCGCTATCGCGGCGATTTCGAAGAGCGCCTGAAGCAGGTGCTGAAGGAACTCGAGGCGCACCCCAACGCAATCCTGTTCATCGACGAGATCCATACCGTGATCGGTGCGGGCGCCACCTCCGGCGGCGCGATGGATGCGTCCAACCTGTTGAAGCCGGCGCTGGCGTCCGGAACGATCCGCTGCATGGGCTCCACCACCTACAAGGAGTACCGCCAGCACTTCGAGAAGGACCGCGCGCTGGTGCGCCGGTTCCAGAAGATCGACGTCAACGAGCCGTCGGTCGAGGATGCGATCGCGATCCTGAAGGGATTGAAGCCGTATTTCGAGGATTATCATCGCCTGAAATACACCAACGAGGCGATCGAGGCCGCGGTGCAGCTCTCCTCGCGCTACATCCACGACCGCAAGTTGCCGGACAAAGCGATCGACGTGATCGACGAATCCGGCGCGGCGCAGATGCTGGTGTCCGAGAGCAAGCGCAAGAAGACGATCGGCATCAAGGAGATCGAGACCACGATCGCCACGATGGCGCGGATTCCCCCGAAGAGCGTTTCGAAGGACGATGCCGAGGTGCTCAAGCATCTTGAGCAGACCTTGAAGCGGGTGGTGTTCGGTCAGGACAAGGCGATCGACTCGCTGTCGGCCTCGATCAAGCTGGCGCGCGCCGGCTTGCGCGAGCCGGAGAAGCCGATCGGCTGCTACCTGTTCTCGGGGCCCACCGGCGTCGGCAAGACCGAAGTCGCCAAGCAGCTCGCGGCTACACTCGGCGTGGAGCTGTTGCGCTTCGACATGTCCGAATACATGGAGCGGCACACCGTATCGCGCCTGATCGGCGCGCCTCCGGGCTATGTCGGCTTCGACCAGGGCGGTCTCCTGACCGACGGCGTCGACCAGCATCCGCATTGCGTGGTGCTGCTGGACGAGATCGAGAAGGCGCATCCGGACCTGTACAATGTGCTGCTGCAGATCATGGATCACGGCCGGCTCACCGATCACAACGGCAAGCAGGTCAATTTCCGCAACGTGATCCTGATCATGACCACGAATGCGGGCGCCGCTGACCTCGCCAGGCAGGCGTTCGGCTTCCATCGCTCGAAGCGGGAAGGCGACGATCACGAGGCGATCAACCGCCAGTTCGCGCCGGAATTCCGCAACCGGCTCGATGCGATCGTGTCGTTCGCGCATCTGTCGGTGGACGTGATCGGCATGGTGGTCGAGAAGTTCGTGCTGCAGCTCGAAGCTCAGCTCGCCGACCGTGACGTCACCATCGAGCTGTCGGAGCCGGCCAAGGCCTGGCTGATCCAGCACGGCTATGACGAGCAGATGGGCGCGCGCCCGATGGGTCGCGTGATCCAGGAGCACATCAAGAAGCCGCTGGCGGATGAAGTGCTTTTCGGCAAGCTGAAGGGCGGCGGCCATGTCCGCGTCGTCCTGGTCAAGGACGAGGCCGATCCGGAGGCCGAGAAGATCGGCTTCGAGTTCGTCGAAGGCCCGGTCACGCCCAAGTCGGAAGTGCCTGCGGCCCGCAAGCGCAAGCCGAAATCGGGCGGATCCGGCGGCTCCAAGGGGCCGGCCTCGAAGGGACCGCTGGTGAAGGCCTGATCGGCACGAGCTGGAAGATCATTCAACTGAAAAGGCCGGCTCTCGCGCCGGCCTTTTTGCGTATCTGATGAAAGTCGTTACGGAAGGACAAGCACATTTTCAAACGCAATCAAGTGCGATCAAGGCGGCGATTGGGCGCCGCTTTTGGAGATCGACCGAAGAAAAAGCCAACAGCGTTGACCATCGTGGTGATCAGAGCAGTTGCAAGAACCTGTATGACAGCGGGCGGATTGTCTTTCAGGGTGATGGCGGCAATAAGTGGCAAAAGTAATAGGAAACACAGCACTAAAGTTAGACCAACGACATGAGAAGGAGAGAGTTCATCCTCGCCGAGAATGTGGTGGAGCCACCCTACTTTTTTTTTATGATTTTGGGATCGACGCGTTTATCCCGAGCTTCCTTCACCTGTTTAGTCAGCTCCGGTAGTAATTCTCGGAGCTGTTTGACCAATTCAGTTTCTTGAGGCGACAATTCACCTTTTACCGCTCCAGCCATATCCCCCTCTTACCCGAAGTGGCTACGTGTCTTCTCTGAGACCCTCAAGCAAGAGAGGGAAGATTTGTTCGGTTGCTTCCTGGCTGAAGTCTCCGTCGATCAACCGAGCTCTAGCCTTTTCATCGTCCCCCAAAAGAACAAGACGCATTGCTTCCACCAACGCTTCTCTCTGCTTTGGGGTTGCTGAAGTCTTCGCCAATTCGGGCGTGGCACTTTCCGCGGCCAGCTTGGAGGCCGTCGCAATATCGAGAAAGCCGGTTTCGTGTTCCACCACGGTGGTGCTCCCATACCGCGCAGCTGACAACATTCGCCCTCCCGAGGTTGGGGCGATATCGCTAACGAAACGTTACCTTCATGGAAATATCGCGGCCTAAAGGGTCCGTTTCGCGAAACGAAATCACTCCGCTGATAAAGAATCCGGCGAGGCGAACTTTCAACTAATGGTAGCCGCGTTGTCAACGCCGCTCGTTACACTCGGTTCAGGTGTATCGCGAAAAAGCTTGGTCAAGGGAGCGCCTCGAATGTGAAGTCTATTATATTTTCTTCAGTTGCCCAAATTAGTTATCGGTCCTTCCGATCTGTTCTTGAGGCATTCGCTCCGATAATGCTGGAACACCATCGGTCACTCGCCCTTCAGCCGCTGTCCGTCCCGGACCCGGACATGTTCGGCGCCTCTGGCTCCGGCCGGCGACAGGCGGAGCATGCTGAGCGCTGCACCGAGCAGCGCGAACCCCACGCCGGTCGACAGTGAAAACCGCGTCCCCTCGGTCGGACTGATCGCCAGGAACATCGCAACCAACGCCGCGCCCATGGTCTGGCCCAACAGCCGAGCGGTGCCCAGCATGCCGCTGGCGCCGCCGGCGCGCTCGCGCGGGGCTGCCGCGATCATGGTGCGATTGTTCGGGGTCTGGAACAGGCCGAAGCCAAGCCCGGCCAGCGCCATCCGCCAGACCACGTCCAAGGCCGAGGGTTGGGGCGGCAACAGCGCCAGCGCGCCAAGGCCGCAGGCGAACAAGGTCAGGCCGACACCGCCGAGCAGCCCCGCCGGGACACGGTCGATCAGCCGTCCCGAGATTGGTGCGGCGATCCCAACCGCAATCGGCCAGGGCGTGATCAAGAGTCCCATCTGCACGGCCGAATAGCCGAAATGGCTTTCCAGATAGAAGGGGATCGCCACGAAGGCGAGCATCTGACCGCAGAAGGAGGCGATCGACGTCGCGATCGAGAGCCCGAAGATCGGAATGCGCAGCAGGTCGAGCGGCAATAGCGGCGAGGCCATGTGGGTCTCGCGGTAGAACAGCGCCACGCCGGAGATGCCGGCGATGGTGAATTCGATGGCGCAGGTCAAGAGCGCCTCGCCATGTCCGAGGCTGTCGATCGCGGCGATGCCGAAGCCGAAGGTGAGCGCGCTCAAGGCTGCGCTCTGCCAGTCGAACATGTGCGGCGAGCGCAGCGTATGCGGCAGACAGCGTATGCCCAGCGCGAACGTCAGGAAGCCGAGCGGCACGTTGATCGCGAACAGCCAGGGCCAGGTCCCGACCGAGAGGATGCCGGCCGCGATGGTCGGGCCGACGGCCGCCGAGACCGCGACGACCATCGCGTTGACGCCGATGCCCCGGCCGAGCAGCGCATGCGGATAGATGAAGCGCACCAGCGCCGAGTTCACGCTGAGGATACCGGCGGCACCGAAGCCCTGCAGGATGCGGGAGAGCGTCAGCAACAACAGCGTGTGCGACAGCGCGCAGGCTGCGGAGGCGATGGTGAACAGCACGAGGCCGGCGAGATAGACGCGGCGGTAGCCGATGATCTCGCCGAGCGAAGCCAGCGGCAACAGCGAGATGGTAACTGCGAGCTGGTAGCCGTTGACGATCCAGATCGAGAAGGCCGGGCTGGCGTTGAGGTCGCGTGCGATGGTCGGCAGCGCGACATTGGCAATCGCGCCGTCGACGACGGCCATGATGATGCCGAGCGCGATCGTGACGATCGCCCAGTTTCGCTGCGGCAGAGGAAGGCCATCGGCGTGGACGACAGGCGAGTCCGGCATCACTCGGCGGGCTCCGGGGTCGACCGCGGTTGCGGTCCGTGTGGGGGACGGCCTGCGACAACCGTTCCGGCGGAACCCCGTTCCTCGAGCAGCCCCCTCGGGCGCCGGTCATTTCCGCTTCGGATGGACCTGGATCGCCTTGAGGTAATTGACCACGGCCTCGGCGTCGGCGCGGTCGAATTGGAAGGTCGGCATGTCCGGGTGGATCGTCGACAGACCGCTCTGCAGACGCTGGGCAAAATCTTCGTCGTAGAGTTTGGGGTCGCCAAAAGTGCGGAAGGGCGGGGCATCCGGGTGCGGGCTGGCTCCAGTCTGACCTACCGCATGGCATCGACTGCAAAGCGTTTGCAAGAGCGCTTTTCCTCGCGCCTGCTCGCTGTCCAATGCATGGCTGGGACTGCCGACGACCCAGAGCAGCACGGCGAACAGGATGAGCTTTTTCATGCGAGCATTCCGTCGCGCGAGATGGCGGGGGCCGACGGCGGAGCTTCGGGCACGGCCTACCAGCGTCCGGTCAGCTTTTCATAGACGTAAAGCGCGACCAAGCCAATCGTGACCAGGGTCGAGACGACGGCGATCACGCGCCCCCAATCGAAGCGCGTGTTGTCGCCCTTGTGCAGCGTCAGCAGCGCAAACAGGGCTTTGGGTGCAAAGCGGCGCATAGCACGGTCCTGCTGCGCCGGACCTGCGGAAGAGGCCCGGCGCGTTGCTGGGAGCTTAGCGTGTTTTGGCGCTGCGCCGCCACTCGCGCGGTGACAGGCCGAACTGTTCGCGGAACGCGCGACCGAAATGCGAGAGGTCGTTAAAGCCCCAGCTGAAAGCGATCTCGCTGATCTGACGATGTGTATGCGTCGGCGAGCCGAGGTCGCGCTGGCATCGCCTGAGACGCTCGGCGAGCACGTAGCGCCGGAACGAGGTCTCCTCGTCGGAGAACAGATCGTTGACATAGCGCGCGGACAGGCCCAGCTCGCGCGCGACCTTTGGCAGTGACAAATCGGGATCGGACAGCCGTGCGCTGATATGCGCCCTGATGCGATAGAGCAGGGCCGCGCGATGGCTGGAGCTGGGCAGGGGCTGCGTGCGGAGCCGCTCGGCCAAGGTCATGGCCAGCAGGTCGGCGGCCTGCTCCGACAGGCGCTCGGCATGCTCGGCCCCGATGTGATCGGCGCGCTCGCATAGCTTGATGATGAAGTCATAGGCGAGCGGCTGCAGCGGGCTGTCGGCGCCGAAGGAAATCGCCGTCACCGCTTCGATCGCGCCAATCCTGCGCTGCAATATCTGGCGGGGGAGCTTGAACACGGTCTGCCTGAACGCGGCATCGAACTGCAGCTCATACGGGCGCGTCGTGTCGTAGATCGCGAACTCGCCGGGCCGGATCACCGTGTCGCGGCCATCCTGGACCACGCCGCCGATCCCCTCACGTCCCAGCGCAACCAGGACGAAGTCCGCGTCAGCGCGGGAGATCCGCTGCGACGTCCGGTATACGTGTTGACGGTCCGAGCACACCTCGGAGCAGACGGCCTGTCCGAACGCGGTGTGCGTCACCGAGCCACGAAAGGCGCTGCCGAGATCGGACGTGCAGTCGAGGCCGACATAGACGTCGCAGACGATGTCCTGCCAGAGCGCCAGCCTGCGATGGCCCGGGCTTCCGTCGGTGGTGAACAGGATCGGCATCGGTCCGTCTCCTTCTGCACCTCTGTCGATTGGATAGCCTCAAGGCAGCAAATTCCGGGCCGGCTGGGCGATTGGCCGCCCCGCAGTCGAATTTTCGTTCCCTGCAAGACGAGCGCGAATACCGCCTGGGGTCAATAGTGCACGCGAGCGTCGAGGCGGCGGGGCGCGCCGCGATTTGCAACAGGGAGCAACAGCGATGGGAATCGTACATCCGAAATACAAGGTGGCGGTGGTGCAGGCCGCACCCGCCTGGTTGGACCTCGAAGCCTCGATCAGGAAGACCATCGCGCTGATCGAGGAGGCGGCCGACAAGGGCGCCAAGCTGGTCGCCTTCCCGGAGGTGTTCATCCCCGGCTACCCTTGGCACATCTGGATGGACGCGCCGGCCTGGTGCATCGGCCGCGGCTTCACGCAGCGCTATTTCGACAATTCGCTGTCCTATGACAGCCCGGAGGCCGAGGCGCTGCGTGCGGCCGTGCGCAAGGCGAAGCTCACGGCCGTGCTCGGCTTATCCGAGCGCGACGGCGGCAGCCTCTACATCGCGCAATGGCTGATCGGTCCGGACGGCGAGACGATTGCCAAACGCCGCAAGTTGCGGCCGACCCATGCCGAGCGCACCGTGTATGGCGAGGGCGACGGCAGCGATCTCGCCGTACACGAGCGACCCGACATCGGCCGGCTCGGCGCGCTGTGCTGCTGGGAGCACCTGCAGCCGCTCTCGAAATATGCGATGTACGCCCAGAACGAGCAGGTGCACGTCGCGGCCTGGCCGAGCTTCTCGCTCTACGACCCGTTCGCGCCGGCGCTCGGCGCCGAGGTCAATAATGCGGCCTCGCGCGTCTATGCGGTGGAAGGATCGTGTTTCGTACTGGCGCCCTGTGCGACGGTGTCGCAGTCGATGATCGACGAGCTCTGCGACCGCCCCGACAAGCATGCGCTGCTGCATGTCGGCGGCGGTCACGCCGCGATCTTCGGTCCGGACGGCAGCTCGCTGGCTCAGAAGCTACCGCCGGATCAGGAAGGTTTGCTGATTGCCGAGATCGATCTCGGCATGATTGGCATCGCCAAGAATGCCGCCGATCCCGCCGGGCACTATTCGCGGCCGGACGTGACGCGGCTGCTGCTCAACAAGAAGCCGTTCAACCGGGTCGAGCAGTTCGCGCTGCCGGTGGACGGCATATCGCCGACTGCTCAGGCCGGCGAGGTTTCGGCGGGTCGACCCGTCGAAGCCGCCTGAAGGATGGTGTCACGGAGTCCGCGATCACTGCGCAACTCACCGTTGCGCGCTCTCGCGATCGCTGCGTCGATGGCGACTGCACGCCGCCTTGTCCATCCGTACGTCGCCCGCCACAAGCCGAGCGTCTCCGCGTCGTGACGGCTTGGTTCGGCGTGCAGTATCGCGGCGAGGGACCGTGGCGTTGCCGCCCTGGTGTCCAGCTTTCTGAAGTCCGCGTCGGACGAGGACGCTTAGGTGCCGGCTTCCGGCTTGTGCGACGGAGCAAGCTTGCGAGGCCGTGCGGGCCGCGCCGGTGCCGGGGCACTATGCGGCTGCAGCGTGACGATCACGGGATTGGGCTTGTGGTCGGTGGCTGCGCCGGTCGCGGCATCGACGCCCATGCCGATCAGCCCGCCGGCAAGGACGTTGCCCGCGAAGCCGGCCGCGCCCGCGGCCGGAATGTCCTTCGTCAGCGGCACGATCTGGGTCTCGTAGCCTTCCTTCGCGATGGTGACCGTGACGTCGGCATTGCGCTTGGCCACGAACGCACAAGGCGTCATGCACGTCATCGGTGCTTCGAGACCCGAGACCGTCGCCTCCGCGCCCGATGGCGTCGATGCGACGCTGATCGTTTCCGTTGTCCCTCGCGTCACCGACGCGCAGCCGCCCACCATGGCGCACAGCGCCAAGCACCCCAAAACACGCATTAAAACTGTTCCCCCAGCACCCTGCGGCAATCAAGCGCAACCGGGGAGGCGGGGCAAGGACAAAGCCCTATCGGAAAGGGAGTTCTCTGGGAATTCTGTTAGCTGTTGCCCTCGCGCAATCCCTTGGCCACGGCCTTTTGCGCGTCGAATTCGGCGCGCCGCCGCGCCAATTCCTCCGGGCTCAGCAGCGCGGGATTGCTGTAGTCCCGCTTCCAGCCGGCATCCTCGCTCCAGCGCAGCGGCGACTGCATGGTGGTTTGCGGGCCAGGTGCGCTTTCCAAGAGCTGCAAGGCCAGCTCGAGCGTCAGGGCTTGCGAGGCGGCATCGTGCGGCTTGCCGGCGGAATTGCCGAGCGGAAAATCCGAGAACAGAAAGCGCGGCACCGCGACGTGCTCGACGATGTCCTTGGCGCAGCCCATGATGACGGTGGCGATGCCGTTCGCTTCCAGATGCCGCGCCACCAGGCTGACGGTCTGGTGACACACCGGGCAGTTCGGCACCAGCACGACGGCATCGACGTCGTCGGCACGACAGCGCGCCAGGATCTCCGGCGCATCGGTCTCGATGGTGGCGCGATGGCTGCGGTTGGTCGGTGCGCCGAAGAAGCGCGGCGCGACTTCGCCGATGCGGCCCTCGCGGGCGAGCCGCATCAGCTGTGGCAGCGGAAACCAGGTGCCGGAGTCCTCGGCCGAGGTGTGCACGCGGTCATAAGCGATGTGGGAAATGCGCAGATCATGCGTCTTCGACGTATCGCCATCATAGACCGAGTAGAACTTGGCGCCGCCATTGTATGGCGCACCGGGGCCTTGATTGCCCTTGGCGGGATCGTAAGGCGCCGCCGTCGTGACGATGGTGACGCGCGATTGGCGGAGCGGCTTCTTCAAGGGCTGGAATGGCGCGGATGTGTAGTGCGCCCACCGATAGGGCGTGTCATAGCCGATTGCGAGATAGTAGTCGCGCGTACGCGCCATATAGGGCAGCGGCACATCGTCGTCCGGCGCGAAGCCGAACCGATCATCGGCGTCTGTCATGCCTGACGTTCCTCGGTAAAATAGTCGTTGCGTGAAATTGCTGACGTTGGACGCGGTGTGTCAAGCTGCCGCGTCGAGGAACATGCAGCGGCCTCACGCTTTGAGGGGAGGGAACGCCGACCGGTTCCGACTGGATCATGCAACCTTTGCAGATGCTTGCCGCAATCCGCCTCTTCTGTATGGGCCTCTGCCTGGCGTTCGCAGCGCCAGCTGCTGCATTGGCCGAAGAGACGGCCAAGCCGCCGGTCGCCGAGCCGCCGCCCGCGCCACAGGCTTCGTCGCCAAGCTCCGCTCAGCCGGCCAAGGATGACGCGAAGCCGGATGCGCCCCAGGAGAAGGCGGAGGAGAAGGCCGCGCCTCCGGCCCCTGCCGGGGCCGCCGCGCAAGCCACGGAGCCCAAGCGGGAGGATCCGAGAGAAAGCGACACCCGCGAAGCCATCTGCCTGATGATCGAATCCGCGGCCCGGGCGAACAACCTGCCGCTCGAATTCTTCGCCCGCGTGATCTGGCAGGAGAGCCGCTTCCAGGCGGACGCGGAGGGGCCGGTCACCCGCAATGGCCAGCGCGCGCAGGGCATCGCGCAGTTCATGCCGGGGACAGCGGACGAGCGGCGGCTGCTCGATCCGTTCGATCCGGTGCAGGCGCTGCCGAAATCGGCTCAATTCCTGGCCGAGCTGCGTGACCAGTTCGGCAATCTCGGGCTGGCCGCAGCGGCGTATAATGCCGGCCCGCGCCGGGTGCAGGACTGGCTCGCCGGCAAGGGCCAGATGCCCTATGAGACGCGCAATTACGTCTCGGCCATTACCGGGACGACGATCGACGATTGGGCCACGGCGGGCAAGGGCGGCAAGCCGCCACCGAACTCGCCACCCACCTCCTGTCATCAGCTGATGGCGCTGCTCAAGCGCGCGCCGAATCCGTTCGTCACCCAGCTCGAACAGCACGTCGCGCTGGCCGCGGCCAAGCTCTGGGGCGTGCAGCTCGCCGCCGGCTTCGACCGCAACAAGGCGTTGGCGATGTATGCCCGCGCCATCCGGGGACTCAGCGCGATCATCGGCGACCGCGATCCAAGTCTATTGTCGTCGGTGATGCGCTCGCGCGGCTCCCATCCGTTCTACCAGGTGCGGATCGGCGCCGACACGCGCGCTGAGGCCGACGACCTCTGCAACCGCATCCGCCGCGCCCGTGGCGCCTGCTTCGTGCTGCGCAACAGAGGCGTGTGACGACCAGCCTCGGCGGCCGATGGGGGCGGTGAGATTGCGCGAGCGCAATTGCGGTGTCCGGGCAATCGGCTAGACTCTATGCTGGATAATTGGACCTTGCTGATGACCACAGAGACCGATCTGCGCCCGGGGGAAGTCACCGTCGAGGCGCCGCCGCCGCACGATGCCCAGCTCTATTTCATCGGACGGATCCGCACGCCCTGGACGTCCAGGCTGGAGACGCCGCGGCAGGGCAGCCATGAGGGGCCGGTGTGCCGGCTCGAAATCTTCGAGCCGTGGGTGGCGGCGCTGAAGGGCGTCGACTTCTACACCCATCTGGAGGTGATCTATTGGCTGCACCGCTCGCGCCGCGATCTCGTGCTGCAGAGTCCCAAGCATCACGACGAGAAGACCCGCGGCACCTTCTCGCTGCGGTCGCCAGTGCGGCCCAACCCGATCGGGACTTCAACAGTGAAGTTCGTCGCCCTCGAAGGCAATACGGTGCTGGTGCGTGGGCTCGATTGCCTCGACGAGACGCCGCTGCTCGACATCAAGCCGGACCGCTGCGTGTTCTCGCCGCTCTCGCAGCAGCAGGTGGTGGGTGTCGGCGGCAAGTAGCAAGCGCGACACCGTCATTGCGAGGCGCGCATGCGCCGAAGCAATCCAGAATCTTCGTTTGGCTCAGGATTGCGTCGTTTCGCTCGCAATGACGGAAGCAGCAGTAATCAGCCCTTCAGGGCCGCTGCCAACTTCGCCGCGTGCTCTTCCAGCACCTTGGGGTCTTCCTTGCGGCTCGCGGGCGGCAGCAGGGAATCGCCGGCGTGGCGGGGCATCACATGCACATGCAGGTGGAACACCACCTGGCCGCCGGCGTGCTCGTTGAACTGCTGGATGGTGACGCCGTCGGCATTGAATGCCGACTTGGCGGCGCGAGCGATCTTGCGGGTCGCGCGCGCCACATGGAGATAATCCTCTTCGGTGATGTCGAGGATGTTGCGGGCAGGGGCCTTCGGGATCACCAGCGTGTGGCCGGGCACGCGCGGCATGATGTCGAGGAAGGCCAGCACATGGTCGTTCTCATAGACCTTGTAGCTGGGGAATTCGCCGCGCAGGATTTTTGCGAACGGATTGTTGGGATCATAGGCGGTCATTGCTGCACCTCGGGGCTCCTCGGACGGCGCTACTTTCCTCGCCGTCCGCCAAAGGTCAAGGGCCGGTCAGGACGGCTCGTCCATCGCTTTGCGGAACGGCCCGGCCTCGGTGAGCTCGCGGCCGACCTCGTCGACATAGGCGCGCTCGCGCTTCAGATAATCGTCGATGGCGCGGCGCAGGCCGCGATCGGCGATGAAGTGGGCGGAATAGGTGGTCTGCGGCAGGTAGCCGCGGGCGATCTTGTGCTCGCCCTGCGCGCCGGCTTCCACGACCCTGAGCCGGCGCTCAATCGCAAACTCGATCGCCTGATAGTAGCAGACCTCGAAATGCAGGAACGGGTGGTGCTCGATCGCGCCCCAATTGCGCCCGAACAGCGTGTCGGAGCCGATGAAGTTGATCGCGCCTGCGATCCAGCGGCCCTCGCGTCTGGCCATCACCAGCAGCACGTCGTCGGCCATGCTCGCGCCGATCAGCGAAAAGAATTTCCGGTTGAGATAGGGGCGGCCCCATTTGCGCGAGCCGGTGTCCATATAGAAGTCGAAGAAGGCGTCCCAGGCCTCTTCCGTGATGTCCTTGCCGGTCAGCCGGTGGATCGTGATTCCATTCGCCAGTGCGTCGCGCCGCTCGCGCTTGATCGCCTTGCGGTGGCGGGAATTCAGCGTCGCCAGGAAATCGTCGAAGGTTGCGAAGCCCTCGTTGTGCCAGTGAAACTGCTGGTCCGTGCGCTGCAGGAAACCCTGCCGTGCCAGCAGCTCCCATTCATGCTCGCGGGCAAAGGTGACATGGACGGAAGAGGCCTCGCTGATCCCGCATAGCGCAATCAGCCCCTGCGCGAGCGCATTGCCGATTTGGGCCCGGTCTTCGCCGGCACGGATCAGGAGGCGGGGACCTGTGGCCGGGGTGAACGGAACCGAGACCTGCAGCTTCGGGTAATAGCGGCCGCCGGCGCGCTCATAGGCATCCGCCCAGCCGCGGTCGAAGACATATTCGCCTTGCGAGTGCGATTTCAGATAGCAGGGCACGATGCCGACGATCCGCTCGTTGACCTTGGCCACGAGATGGCGCGGCGCCCAGCCGGTGCGGATCGTGGCGCAGCCGGAGGCTTCGGCAGCAGACAAAAATGCGTGCGAGACGAAAGGGTTATAGGACTGGCTGAGATCGTCGCACGAACTCGGCAGCTTTGCCGGACCTCGCGGATTGGCGCAGGCGTCCCAGTCGGCGGCCGGAATCTCGCCAATCCCGGGCAGAGCTTCGAGCGTGATCTCAGATGATGCCATCGAACCCTTGGAAGCCCTTGGAAGAGGTGGAGGGACGAGCGCTTCCCGTCAGGCCCCTCGCTTTAAGATCGTGCATCGCAGCAGCAACTGCAAGGTCGCTCTCAAGCCTCCGGCACAAAGCCTTCGAAAATCATCTGATCTGCGTAGCGGGCGGCGGCCTGGCGCTGCTCCGGGGTACGCACCGTCCAGGCCAGCAGCGGGCAGCCGAACACATTGCGCGCGATCCAGGGCGCGGGCGCCGGCAGCTGATTGACCCAATAGGCGACGAAATGCGGCTGAGTGCGGAACCCGTGCTTCAGATGCAGCATGCTGTCGCGCTGCTCACGCGTCAGCTTGTTCCAGTAACCGTCCTCATAGTTCCGCTGGGCGACGATGCCGCGCGGCAGCTTCGGCATGATCTCGCGCAGCGCCATCACCTGGTCCGGGTCGAAGGACATCCCCACCACGGGACCCGAATAGGTGGCCAGCACCTCGGCCATCCGTTTCACCAGGCGGCGATCGCCGTTGAAAAAGCTTTTCACCTCGATGACCAGCGGCACGCGGCCGGCGACGAGGTTGCAGAGATCGGCGAGCGTCATCATGCGCTCACCGGTGTTCTTGAAGGGGAGCGCTTGCAGCTCGGCTGCGGTCTTCTCGATCAGATAGCCGGAGCCCTCGGTGAGCCGGCCGAGCTCATGGTCATGATGCACCATGGCCTCGCCATCGGCCGACAACTGGATGTCGCATTCGATGGCGAAATTGCCGGCCACTGCGGCGCGCGCCGCGGCCGGCATGTTCTCGACCACGCCGCGGGCGATGTCATGCAGCCCGCGATGGGCGACGGGGCGGGCGGTCAGCCAGTCAGGTGCACGCATGTTGGCCCCGTCCGCTCTGCCAAGCTTCAGGCGATTTCGAACACGCCTTCGACTTCCACCGCCGCATCGGCCGGCAGCGCGGCGACGCCGACGGTGGTGCGGGCATGGCGGCCCTTGTCGCCGAACACGGCGACCATCAGGTCCGAGGCGCCGTTCAGCACTTTCGGGCCGTCCAGGAAATCCGGCGCCGAGTTGACGAAGCCGCCGAGCCGAACCACGCGCACGACCTTCTCGAGGTCGCCGACCGCAGCCTTCACCTGGGCCAGCAGGTTGATGGCGCAGCCGCGGGCGGCCGCCGCGCCGTCTTCCACCGAGACGCCAGCGCCGAGCTTGCCCTTGGCGATCAGCTTGCCGTCTGCGCCGAAGCAGACCTGGCCCGAGACAAACAGCAGATTGCCTGATCGGACGAAGGGGACGTAATTCGCCACCGGCGCCGCGGGCTGAGGCAAGGTGATGCCCTGAGCCGCCAAATTCTGTTCAACCGTACCCGCCATGGATATCCCCGTCTGGTCATGAATGGCCGATCCGACGGTCGGACCGGCGGCTTTCTTTGGCGTATCGCACCGTCACTTGCAAGTCGGCCGCAGAGCCATAACCAGCTGCCGAAATCTGCAGCAGCGCCTCCAGTCGCGGTCCGCGTGCGACTGGATCATTCGCACGTTTACGTGAGGCAGCCCCAGTTGCGACGCAATGCCACGATCTCTAATGTGACGGTTCTTTTATCGGCCTTGGAAAGACTCACATGGCTCATTCGTTTCGACCGGCGATCGGTGCGCTGGCTATTGCCGCAATGTCCTTCGGCTCGGCGCAGGCCGCGGCCGGAGCGCCGTTCCTGCCGCATCAGGCGCTCTACGATCTGAGCCTGGTGAAGTCGCGCGGATCGAGCCCGATCAACAGCGCGCGCGGCCGGATCCTTTACAATTTCTCGGGCAATGCCTGCGAGGGTTACACCTCCGAATTCCGCCAGGTCTCCGAACTCGACGTCGGTGAAGGCAAGGTGACGTTGAGCGATTTGCGCTCGACGGCGTGGGAGGACGGCGCCGGCAAGAGCTACCGGTTCAAGATCGACTCGCGGACCAACGACACCGACTCCAATCCGGTCGATGGCATTGCCGAGCGCACCGGTGATCATATCACGGTCAAATTGAAGCAGCCGGAGCCTAAGACCTTCACGCTCGACGGCAAGACGGTGTTTCCGACCGAGCAGATCCAGCGCATCATTGCCGCGGCTCGCGAGGGTAAATCGTTGCTTGAACTCACCGTCTACGACGGCTCGGACAATGGCGAGAAGGTCTACAATACGTTGTCCGTGATCGGGCAGCCGATTCCCGCCGACAAGGCGGTTTCCGCGCCTGATCCAGCGACTGCGAGCGAGCAGATGAAGGGGCTGACCCGCTGGCCGGTTACCGTGAGCTATTACGACAACGAGGCGAAGAAGACGGAAGGCGAACAGACGCCGATCTATTCAATGTCGTTCGAGCTGTACGAGAATGGCGTGTCGCGTTCGCTGGTGCTCGACTACAATGATTTCGTCATTGCCGGCGCGGTGAGCAAGTTCGACATCAAGGACAACAAGGACGCCAAGCCCTGCAGCAACTGACGTCGTCGAGTCGTCGGTCTCTTGGCCTTTCCGGCTTCGATGTGACGTCTTTGGCGGGCCTGCGCGCTTCGGTTACGATCCCGCCTCAGCCGGTCTTTTCCGGGCCGTCGTAGGCGATGCCGCGGATCACGGCGCTCTGGCCGAATTTCTTGCGCAAGGCGTCCATCGCGCGCTCGGCCTGCGCCGAGCGGCGGTCGAGCATGTCGGCATCAGCGGCTTCCGACCCCGGTCGCAACGCGCTGACGCCGGCGCCCATCAGACGGAAGGCGGTGCCGTCGGTCTCGCGCGCCAGCATGTCGCGGCAGACCGCAAAGATCTTGCCGGCCAGCTGGGTCGGTGCGCCCACGGATTGCGAACGGGTGCGCTGGCGGAAATCCGCCGTCTTCAGTTTCAAGGTGATGGTGCAGCCGGACAGATCGCTCGCCTTCAGCCGGTGCGAGACTTTCTCTGAAAGCCGCCACAGCAGCTTTTCCAGGGTGGCGTAATCGCGGATATCGTCCTCGAACGTGGTCTCGCTGGAAATGCTTTTGGCGCCGCGATCGGCAACGACCTTGCGGTCGTCGATGCCGCGCGCCAGGCGCCAGAGCCTGCGGCCGTCGCTCGGAAACTGCTTCATCAGCTCGATCTCATCGGCCCGCTGCAGGTCGGCGATGGTGCGAAAGCCACGGCTCGCCAGCCGCTCCTGGGTGGCGGGGCCGACGCCGAAGATGAAGCCGACCGGCTTGTCCTTGAGCATGTCGCAGGCTTGTTCCTGATCCAACGTGGCGAAGCCGCGCGGCTTGTCGAGATCGGACGCGATCTTGGCCAGGAACTTGTTGCAGGACAGCCCGACCGAGACCGTGATGCCGATGTTCGTCTCCACCTCCTGGGCAAAGCGCGCCAGCACCTTGGCCGGGATCATGCCGTGGACGCGTTCGGTCCCGGACAAATCCAGGAATGCCTCGTCGATCGACAATGGCTCGACCAGCGGCGTCAGGGCCTGCATCGCCTGTCGCACCTCGCGGCCGACGCGGACGTATTTTGCCATGTCGGGGCGGATCACCACCGCAGACGGGCAGAGCTCGAGTGCCTTGAACATCGGCATCGCCGAGCGGACTCCGTAGGTCCGCGCGATGTAGCACGCCGCCGAAACCACGCCGCGCTTGCCGCCGCCGATGATGACGGGCCGATCGGCGACCTCAGGATTGTCGCGCTTCTCGACCGTCGCGTAGAACGCGTCGCAATCGATATGGGCGAGCGTGAGCGCGGGCAGCGCGCGATGCCGGACCAAGCGCGGTGAGCCGCACGCGGTACAGCGCCTGGCCTGTGCGTCGAGATCGCTCAGACAGTCCCGACAGAAGCAGGCCGGCCCGGTTGCCGCGCGCGGTCCTGCATCCGGCGGGGGGGCGCTCACGGCACGTCGCGCTCCCATTTGCGGTCCCCCAATACCTCCCGCGCCGCCATGATGTTGGTCGGATGAAGCTTGGAGGCGGCCGCGAAAGCCTTAACGCTCTCGTCGTCCCGCAAAACGAAATCGAGCACATTGACGAGGAAATTCGGGTCGGTCGCCGCCGAGCGCAGCGTCTCCGGGCCGATGCCGGTGTCGGCCAGGAACCGGCCCAGGCGCTCGGGTTCCCCCGCCAGGAAGGAAAGGGCCTGAACCGCAACGATTTCAGCCACTTCGCGGGGATTCTGAACAGGCTTTTTCAACGGCCGATTTGCCTTTCCGTTAACTTCTCGTCTCTACTTTGCGATCATCATGCCCGAGTCTTCGGAATCTGTTCAAGCAAGTGGAAACCATCTTCCCGAAGATGGATGATCAACTTTAACGGCTTTACGCGAATCTAGGGCGAGTTTGAATTAGATGACACGGCGGGCAGGGGCGTCCGCCGGAGGGCAGGCCGGTGTCAATGAATGGGAGGGACGGATGGGAAAGACCGTCCTGATCGTGGAGGACAACGAGCTCAATATGAAGCTCTTCCGCGATCTTCTGGAAGCGCATGGCTATCAGACCGCCGGCACCAGCTCCGGTGTGGAGGCGCTCGACATCGTCCGCAAGACGCGCCCCGATCTGATCCTGATGGATATTCAGCTGCCTCAGGTCTCCGGCCTCGAAGTGACGCGCTGGATCAAGGATGATCCGGAGCTGCGTTCGATCCCGGTGGTCGCCGTCACGGCATTTGCGATGAAGGGCGACGAAGAGCGCATCCGCGAGGGCGGATGCGAGGCCTATCTTTCAAAACCGATCTCGGTCGGAAAATTCATTGAAACTGTGCGACGATTTATCGGGTAGGGAGTCTTCGATGTCCGCGCGTATTCTTGTGGTCGACGACGTCCCGGCCAACGTGAAGCTATTGGAAGCACGGCTGTCTGCCGAATATTTCGACGTGCTGACCGCGGCCAATGGCGCCGAGGCGCTGCAGATCTGTCAGCGCGCCGAGTGCGACATCATCCTGCTCGACGTAATGATGCCGGACATGGACGGTTTCGAGGTCTGTCGCAGGCTCAAGACGAACCCGGTGACGCATTACATCCCGGTGGTCATGATCACCGCGCTCGACAGTCCCGCGGATCGTGTCCGCGGACTGGAGGCCGGCGCCGACGACTTCCTCACCAAGCCGGTCTCGGACGTCGTCTTGATCGCGCGTGTCAGGTCGCTGACGCGGCTGAAGATGATGACCGATGAGTTGCGCATGCGCGCGCTCACCTCGCTCGAGATCGGCGTGCAGGCGCCGGAGCGCAATGCGGTCGCCGATACCGGACGCGGCGGGCGGGTGCTCCTGGTCGATGACCGGCCGTCGTCCTATGAGCGCTTGGCCCCGCTGCTTGCGACCGAGCACACGGTCGACGTGGAGCCCAATCCGGCGGAGGCGGTGTTCAACGCCGCCGACGGCAACTATGATCTCGTCATCGTCTCGCTCGATCTCGACAACTTCGATGGTCTGAGGCTGTGCAGCCAGATCCGCTCGCTGGAGCGGACCCGCCATGTTCCGATCCTGGCCCTGACGGAAGCGGAGAACAACACGCGCCTGTTGCGCGGGCTCGAGATCGGCGTGAACGATTATCTGTTGCGTCCGGTCGACAAGAACGAGCTGATGGCACGGGCACGCACCCAGATCCGCAGGCGCCGCTACACCGATCATCTGCGCGACAATGTGCAGAACTCGATCGAGATGGCGATCACGGATGGGCTCACCTCGCTGCACAACCGTCGCTACATGGAAACGCATCTCGCCACGCTCGCGGAGCAGGCGGCAAGCCGCGGCAAGCCCCTGGGGCTGATGATGCTGGACATCGACTTCTTCAAGGCCATCAACGACACTTACGGTCACGATGCCGGTGATGACGTGCTGCGCGAATTCGCCATGCGCGTACGCCGCTCGATCCGCGGCATCGATCTGGCCTGCCGCTATGGCGGCGAGGAGTTCGTGATCGTGATGCCGGAGACCGATCTGCATGTCGCGGGCATGGTCGCGGAGCGGCTGCGCCGGTCGATCGCCAATGAGCCGTTTGCAGTCCATAAGGGCGTGAAGCGCATCGACGTGACGGTCTCGATCGGACTGTCCACGCTCGAGCACAAGGGCGAGCCGATCAGCGACGTGCTCAAGCGTGCGGATACGGCGCTCTATCGGGCCAAGCACGACGGCCGCAATCGCGTCGTCACCATCGCGCCGCCGAACCAGGCGAGCTATCTGCCGCAGGTGGCCGGACGAGGCCGCTGAGGGGCAGGGCGGTGCTGCGGCCCGGTTGCAGCGCGCGCCGCCGGCGATGCGTGCGCGCATCTCTCTCCACCTGTCATTCCGGGGCGCTCACGACTTTGTCGCGCGCGGAATGACAGCGAGTTTGTTGTAAGAAACATCCCGACATAAATCTCGTCCTCGCAACGCATTTTGCGATCGAGCTTTGAAGTTCATTCCCTCTTCGAGACGGAACGTCTGAAGACGACTTCACGTCGGCTCGGGAGACCTCCTGGCGAGCAACGCGGTACGTGCCTTGATCTTGCACGACCTCCGTGGTAAGCACGTAGCATGATCAACGTCGTGCGCAATCGTACCCGTAAACACATGACCCGCTCTCGCTGGGCCGTGGAAGGAGTCGTGCGCTAGGAATTCGACGACGCGATCTTTTCACCAGGCCCCGCCGGCATCGGACGGGGCCTTTTGTTTGGCCACGCTCTCTGCCGGCACAACAGCAGGAGCATCCGATGCCACCCCAACAGACGAACAGCAGGTCCGAGATCGAGCCCAATGCCGCAGGGCTCGGCCTCGATCCCATCGCGCTGACGAGAAACGCCGCAGGCCACGCTTTGGCAGCGGCGCGCCCCGATGCGTCCATTGCCGCGCTGAGAGACGCCTTGTCGGAAAAGGACGCTGCCGGACCACCGGCCGCATCGACGCGGAGTCTGTTCAGCTTGCTCGAGCGATACTGGCGCGCGTTTCAGGAAGGTCGCCGGCGCCGGAGGGGGAGAGCGAGCTTGCTTGAGCTGAGTGAGAGACAGTTGATGGATATCGGCCTGACACAAGGTGACATCGACTCCATCGCCGCTCACCAAGCGATTGAGAGGCTCAAGGACAGCACGACGTATCTGTTGCTGTCCCGAGGTGTGATGTAGCTGATGGCAAGTCGCCGCGCGTTTGACTTGGCGCCGTCATATGCGGACATGTGCGTTGCGAGCGATTTGGGCCCGCAACGCGCTTCAAGAAAATGAGATGTCACGTAGAGAGAGCGTGTCCATGAGCGCCGATGTCATGATCCGACGCCTAAGGCCAGACGACGCGAATTCGTTCAGAGCCATTCGCTTGGAGGCACTGACGGTGAACCCGGAAGCGTTGGGGAGCACCCTTGCGCTTGAAGATAAGCTCGACGTGCCGTGGTTTGCGAGCCGACTTGAAAACTCACACGTCATGGGTGCGTTTCGAGATGACGAACTTGTCGGAACGGCCGGTTTCGCTGTTCAGCAGGGGCAGAAGCACGCCCATAAGGGCAGGCTTTGGGGGATGTATGTTCGACCGAGCTCAAGAAACATCGGCGTCGGACGCTTGTTGGTGAGCGCCGTGCTGGATGTCGCGCGCGAGAAAGTTGAACTGATCCAATTGACCGTCGTCAGGGATAATCGACCTGCCCGGAGGCTCTATGAGAGTGTAGGTTTCGTGGAATTCGGTATGGAGCCGAAAGCCTCAAAGCTTGGCGAAAAATATTACGACGAAGCACATATGGCGCTCGACTTCAGTCAGTCAGGGCGGATCAGCGAAGCGTGATCCGCCGCTCTTCTACAATCGTTGTGGAATCCGCCCCACGGGCTGGTTCGCGCGTCAAACTCGCCGCAGCGGCCGTGGCGGCTGCGATGCGGCTCTGGCCCTGGGCCGTCGATACAAAACGGCCGGCGCGGGACCAATTCCCGGCCGGCTGTCGATGTGTCCGGATGAAGGGCTATTACGCCGCGCGCACGCCCTTGAGAAACTTCTCGAGTTCGTCCTTGAGCAGGCTGCTGTCCTTAGAGAGCGAGTGCGCTGCGGCCAATACCTGCGCGGATGCCTTGCCGGTCGCGCTGGCACCCTGACTGGCGTCGCCGATGTTGCTGGCGACGCGGCTGGTGCCGCTGGCGACGTCCTGCACGTTGCGGGAGATCTGTCCGGTGGACGCGCCCTGCTGCTCCACGGCCGCGGCGATGCCAGCGGCGATCTCCGAGATCTGCTTGATCGTGCCGCCGATCCGCTTGATGGAGGCGACCGAAGTCTGCGTGGCGCTCTGGATGCCCTCGATCTGCTGGCCGATCTCCTCGGTCGCCTTGGCGGTCTGCGAGGCCAGCGCCTTGACCTCGGACGCGACGACGGCAAAGCCGCGGCCGGCGTCGCCGGCGCGGGCGGCTTCAATGGTCGCGTTGAGCGCGAGAAGATTGGTTTGGGCCGCAATCGAAGTGATCAGCTTGAGCACGTCGCCGATCCGCTCGGCCGTGCGGGAAAGCTCGCTGATGCCGGCATCCGTCTGCTCGATCTGTCGCACCGCTTCCTCCGCGATGCCGGTCGACTCGGTGACTTGCCGGCCGATCTCGTTGACGGAGGAGGCCATCTCTTCCGTGGCGGAGGCGACCGACTGCACCTTGGTCGAGACTTCGGTCGAGGCGGAAGCCGCACTCGACGACAGCACCTGGGTGTTCTCCGCGGTCTTGCTCAGCGTGGTGGCGGACGCCTCGAGTTCATGCGAGGCCGTGGAGACCTTGTTGATGATCTGTCCGACGGTGGCTTCGAACTCGTCCGCCAATTTGCGGACCGCAAGGTGCTGTTCCTGCTTGGCGGCGTCGAGATACACGGAGATCGCAAGATCCATGTCGAGCATGGCCGCGCGCGTGATCGCCGCCTGCAGCACCGCCTTCTTCTCCCGCGCACCTTGACCGGCGAACCAGCCGTTTGCCATTTCGGTTTCGATGGCTTTCTGCAGACCGGTTACGATCATCGAATAGCCGGCAATATACCAGCGCGGTTCGATGCCAAGACGGTTGTGGGTCATGCCGATCCGCGTCACCGACTGCACATAGGCGTCGTCGAATTTGGCGGCCGCGAGCGAGCTCCAGTGATCGATCTGAGCCTGCTTGGCGTGGCGAATGACGGCCGGGTTGGGAAACAGCTTGGCGAGCTGGGGGTACTTGGTGACGTGGGCGTAGAACTGGTCGAGGATGCCGGGCAGGACGCGGCCGATCAGCGGGCGCAGCTCGCGTAGAGCTTCGCGGGTGGCGTTATCGATACCGATGAAATCGAGGCGGGACAAAATGGCATTTGTGTCGTTCATCGGCGAATCCATCGGTCAAAGCAAAACAGCAGGCCGCCCCTATCAGGGCCCTATGGTGCTAAGCGTGAATTGCAAATGTTTGGTTGACGTTTCCCTAAGCGGAGAGAGGCTCCGGTATTATTATCGGGTGGCGGGGTAGGCTAGATGGTGAGCGGGGAAGGGCCGACGCTGTGGATGCGGTGCCGTTCGGGCGTCTCTGATCGTGATCCGTCGAGCCCAAGCGACCAAAGGTCAAAACCCAAATAAAAACGGGGCCTTGAAGGCCCCGTCAAAGTCGGCAGATACCCGCGATCTTACTTGATCTTGGCTTCGCGGAATTCGACGTGCTTGCGCGCAACCGGGTCATACTTCTTCTTGACCATCTTCTCGGTCATGGTGCGCGAATTCTTCTTGGCGACGTAATAGAAGCCGGTGTCGGCCGACGACACGAGCTTGACCTTGATGGTGACCGCTTTGGCCATGACTTGAACCTTTGTGGACGGAATCGGTGGGAGTGGGCGCCGGCCAAAGAGGGGGCGCAGTTGGCGGGCAACCTACCCAGCCAGCCTCCAAAGTCAAGGTTTCCGGGCCGGATTCTCCGGCCTTTAGCCCTCGAAGAAGCGGTTTTTCGGCCGGGGCAGGCCGAGATTTTCCCGCAGCGTCGGCCCCTCATACTCTTTACGGAAGATCCCGCGCCGCTGGAGTTCGGGAATCACCTTATCGACGAAGTCGTAGAGCCCCTGGGGCAAATATGGGAACATGATGTTGAATCCGTCGCTGCCGCGGCTGGTCAGCCATTCCTCCATCTGGTCGGCGATGGTTTTGGCCGTGCCGACGAACGACAATCCGCCGTAGCCGCCGACCCGCTGGGCCAGCTGGCGCACCGTGAGGTTCTCGCGGGCGGCGAGATCGACCATGCGCTGGCGCCCGCTCTTGGATGCATTGGTCTCCGGGATCGGCGGCAGCGGCCCGTCACGATCGAAGCCGGATGCATCGGTGCCGAGGATCACCGACAGCGAAGCAATGGCGCTGTCGTAATGCACCAGACTGTCCAGCTTCGCGCGTTTCTCCTTGGCCTCATCGACACTGTCGCCGACCACGACGAAGGCGCCGGGCAGGATCTTCAGATGCTCCGGATCGCGGCCGACCTTCTCCATCCGTCCCTTGATGTCGGCATAGAGCGTCTTTCCGTCGGCGAGGTTGCCGCCGCCGGTGAAGACCGCTTCGGCGGTTTCGGCCGCGAGCTGCTTGCCGTCCTCGGAGGCGCCGGCCTGCACGATCACCGGCCAGCCCTGCACGGGGCGCGCGATGTTCAGCGGCCCGCGGACCTTCAGATATTTGCCCTTGTGATCGAGCACATGCATCTTGGCGGGATCGAAATACAGGCCTTGGTCGACGTCGCGCACGAAGGCGTCATCGGCAAAGGAATCCCACAGGCCGGTGACGACGTCGTAGAACTCCCGCGCCCGCTTGTAGCGCTCGGCATGCTCCATGTGATCGTCGAGGCCGAAGTTCAGCGCGGCGTCCGGATTGGACGTCGTGACGATGTTCCAGCCGGCGCGGCCGCCGGAGATATGGTCGAGCGAGGCAAAGCGGCGCGCGACGTGATAGGGTTCGTCGAAGGTGGTCGAGCCGGTCGCGATCAGGCCGATGTTCTCGGTGACGGCCGACAGCGCCGAGAGCAGCGTGAACGGCTCGAACGAGGTCACGGTGTGGCTGCGCTTCAGCGCATTGATCGGCATGTTCAGTACGGCCAGATGGTCGGCCATGAAGAAGGCGTCGAACTTGCCGGCCTCGATCTTGCGGATCAGCTGCTTCAGATGGGAGAAGTTGAAATTGGCGTCAGGCCACGCTCCAGGATAACGCCAGGCGGCGGTGTGAATCGAGACCGGGCGCATGAAGGCGCCGAGCTTGAGTTGACGTGGGGCCATAGGCTGCACTTTCCTGGATGTTATTTGCAAAGACATGGGAACGTTTGGTTCGTGAGTCATCGGCCGTCTCGGGGAGGAATGTTGCCATTTGCATTCCGTATGGGGAATATCGTTCCCCTGGTCGAACATGTCCGATGCATCGAACCGTCCAGCGGAGTCGCCGACAAACTGCCCAGTCACTGAGAGTACCTCATGGCAGCTGCAGCGGAAGCTGACATCATTCGCCTCGAACTACCGATGCCTTTGCTTGGGCGGGCGATCGCTTTGCCGCTGATTGCGGCCGGCTGCTACCTGCTTTGGAATGTGGCGGTTGGTCTTGGCGAGGTGCTGGCAAGCCCCAGCTATCCCGGGGGAGATTGGGCAGCAATCGCCATTTTTGCCGGACTTGGCCTCGCGGTCATCATTCCGGGTCTCCTTATTGCGACTTTTCGCGGGGCGCCACGGTGAGTCCGAGCGCTGGCGAAATCGTCATCACGAGGAGTTTCGGGCCATTCCAGCTTCGGAGTGTCCGACGGCTCTCGAACTACAAGCTGATCAGCATTACCGATGATGGCGACGCCAACGCACGCGGTGTACGAAGTCAATTTGTGCGGCGGCAAAGGCGCTGAGCCGCTCAATGTGCGCGGTTTCAGCCGTTGCGAGGACGCAAACGCCTTGGCGCGGCAGTTCGCCGGCGCGCTCAAAATCCCGGTTAAGGACTTTGTCGATACCGAGCCTGATGCGGACGATGTCGACGGCTGATCATGCCAGCACGTCCTTGCATCTTGCCGCCGTCGGAAGTGGAAGAACGACTGACGCCGAATACTCGGAATGGCGTATTTGCCGAAGCGGTCGTCGTCCAATCCGCCACGGATACGTCATTTGAGACTGATCGACAATCGCGAAGAAGAGACGTGGACATCGTCCTTTGCACGCAAACTCATGCTGCGGAAGAGAGGGAGCAGTTGGCGGTTATCGCCCTTCGTGCGACTGCCCTCGCTCCGCGATCTCGAAAAAGTTCAGCCCTTGCTGGTGGCCTTGACGAAAGCGCCGATTTGGGCGGAAGCCTCGTCTGGATATTGATGATGCGGCCCGTGCCCGGCTCGCGCATAGGTGATCAGATGAAGGGTCGGCAGTTGTCGATTCAACGCGTACCAGTTCTCGATCGGGAACACGATGTCGTGGTCGGCTCCCAGGTGCAGGATTGGAACCGACGTCGTCTTCAAGAGCTGCAAAATCTGGTCTGACGGAAACACAGGATTGCGCGGCGTGTTGCCGATCTGCGCCATGGCCCAGTCGGCCGGAACGTCGGGGCTGCGGTCCTGCTTTCGCGCCATAATGCGATCGAACGAGCGCTTTGAAGCCGCCCGGCTGCCTGCGTCCGCAGGTTCGAAGAACACAGTCGTGAACTGCTCCAATGCGATGCCGGGGATTGCCGCGGTATCATAGAAGAGTTGCTCGCCCGTCTTGACCAGCGGGCCCGGAGGCGTCGTGGCCAACAGAACCACATGACTTGCCATCGGACCGGTCATTGCCAGCAAGATCTGCGCGGCGATCCCTCCGATCGACCATCCACCGATCGCGACGTCCTTGAGGCCGAGTGCCTCGATGAGATCCTTGCCATCCTTGGCGAGCGACATCGGATTGTAGGATTTTTCGCCAGTCGACTGGCCAAGACCTGAATAGTCGAAGGTTACGACCTGAAAGCCCTGTGCGGCCAATCCGTCGATGAAGGCGGGATCCCAAAGATCGAGGACGCCGCGAAAGCGGTTGCACAGGACCAGCGGCTTGCCCGTACCGACGGATCGATAGGCGAGGCGGCGTCCGCCAACGTCGACGAACTGGGTGGGGGCGGTCACCGAACTGGCGGCGGCCTGCGCCTTCAGCGGCAACGCAAGTGCCGCAGCGCCCAGCGCTCCGGCAGTGATCATCGTGCGACGAGATTGAGAGTTCATGTCCGTAATTCCTGCTAAGGCAGCATCGAGGCTGCTGGCTGGATCGACGGGATGGTTACGCGTTTCGAGATGAGGCTGGAGTACCGATCGGCCGGTATCGCCGACCGATCGGAGCGTTGGGACTAGGCGCTGGCGCACGCGCGGTAGCGCTCGGCGGGCTGCGCACCCAAACCTGAGGGCAGAACCGCGCGTGCGCCCTCGAACGCCTCCCAGAGGCCAAGGTCCGAAAGGGGCGGTATCGTCACGGCTTCGCGCCGATCGAAGCCGACCAGCGCCGCGTCGACCAGGTCCTCGACGCCCATGAGATTGGGAATTTTCGAGAGATCGGCACCCGCCCGTTCCCAGATTTCGGTCCTGGTTGCCGCCGGTACCACGGCCTGGACGTAGACGCCCTTAGGCCCGACCTCGGCCGCCAGCCCCTGCGAAAAGGTGAGCACGTAAGACTTGGTTGCCGAATAAATCCCCGGGAAAAACGCGGGCATGAACGACACCACCGAACCGAGATTGATGATGGCGCCGCTTCCGCGTTTCACCATGCCCCCGATCGCCGCCGAAGCCAGCAGGGTCGGCGCAGTCACATTGAGCTTGAGCAGTTGCTCCATAGCGGCGGGATCCGCCGCTTCGAACGGGCCGAGCAGCGCCGCGCCAGCGTTGTTGACCAGAATCTCGACTGGGCTGCCCGAACGCAGCCGGTTCGCCACCATTTGCAGCTGTGCGGCATCTGTCAAATCCGCAGTCAGGACTTCGACGGCAATCCCGTGCGCCTTGTGCAGTTCCGCCGCAAGGGCCGCCATTCGCTCCGTCGCGCGAGCGACGAGGACGAGGTCATGGCCGCGCGCGGCAAGGCGCCGCGCATAGACGGCGCCGATGCCGCTGGAGGCGCCAGTAATGAGTGCAGTGGACATGTCTTCTTCTCCATGGGAGGGGCCATCTGTCCCCAAATGTAGATGACGATCATCATCTAATTGCAAAGATGATGGTTGTCATCTACATTTTTTTGAACTGAGGGAGATTTATTTTGGCGAGAAGCCGGGAGCAGAAGGCGGAGAGCAGGCGGGCGATCGTGAACTCGGCCGCTAAGTTGTTCCGGGAAAAGGGAGTTGACGGTGTTACCGTCGCGGAGATCATGGACGCAGCGGGACTGACGCACGGCGGCTTTCCAAGGCACTTCGCGAGTAAACAGGAGCTCGTGACCGAGGCCCTGGCGGACATTTTCGAGTCCAGCAATCGTCAACCCTTGCTGCCGACGGATGTCCGTGGCTTCGCCCGCGCGTATCTGCGGCCAGAACATCGGGATGCGGCGGGGGCGGGATGCGTCTTCGCGGCGCTCGGGCCCGAGATGTCGCGGGCGCCGGCGCCCACACGCCGCGTCCTGACCGAGGAGATGCGACGGCAGATCGAACAATTCATAGCCTCGGCGCCAGGTGACGATTCGCACCAGAAGCGTGTCGCGGCCATCGGCAGTTGGGCAGCGATGATTGGGGCGATGTTGCTCGCGCGCATCTCCGATTCAGAAGAGCTGTCGGACGAAATCCTACAGGCGACCCGCGCCTTTCTCGGCGCGGAGCCCTGAGAGTTGCCGATATCGGAGCGCTTCGACAAGTAAGCGAATGCCTGCGCCTGCTGCCTGCGGCTCGGTCAATGCAAGTGATAGCCGGAAATTGGTGGGCACCAATCCTCCAGCACGCGCGAAGACGCCCCTGCGCGCGACCTCGGCCTTGACCTGTTCCTCGGGAGGCAGGCAAGTCCGAGCCCAGCCCATAGCCACCACCGCCCGCGGAAGTCTTGGCCGATCCGCACTGCGATCATGTCCTTCGCGACTTGCTCGCCGAGGCGGACCCCGGCGTCGATGGAGACTGACGTCTACGCGCCCAGCACGTCCCTGTGCATCTTGCCGCTGTAGAAGTGGAAGAATGGCACCGGCGCATCGTGGCGCAGCGGACCGGTGGCAAGGCGCCGCTCCAGTTCGTTGAGCACATTCTTCGTCATCGGGTGCAGATCGGCGAGGGGTTTCGAGCCGAGCTCGACCCACACGAGCTCGACGAGCTCGGCATCCGGATGCACCACACCCTCGACGCGATGGGTGATCGAGGAGGCGTCCGCCGTGAAGAAGCGGGTATCGAAACGCTTGATGCGGCCGGGCGGAGTGATTGCGCGCGCGATCAGGAACAGGCTGGACGGATCGGGCAGCAGGCCCGCTTGAGCAAATGGGGCCCAGGGCCCATCGAGTGTCGGCAGCGCGCCGTCGATCCGCCGCCCCAGGCATAGGCCCGTCTCTTCGCAGGCCTCGCGGATGGCGGCGACGGCGAGCGACTTCGCGCGCGATACGCTCGTCTGCGGCCGTCCCTTGAACAGATTGGCTTGTAGCTCCGGCGGAATAGGAGCCGCCACGGGCACGCGATGGTCCGTCTTGTCGACGCGTCCACCGGGGAAGACGAACTTGCCGGGCATGAACACCACCTTGTCGTGGCGTTTGCCCACCAGCACCTTCGGCGCATGTCCGCTGCGGTCGATCAGGATCAGCGTCGCCGCGTCCCTCGGCTTGGTGTAGGGATGATGATCGGCCTCCTTCTCGGCGGGCTTGCCCGCCGGCGCTCCCGTGGTCTGTGCCGTCTCGCTCATGTCCTCCCCATTTCCATTCGTTTGTTGGCCGTTCACACCGGCGGGATGCCTTCCGCGGGATTGTCGTCGAAGCCGTGCATGCGCAAGGCCCATTGCAGGCCGACGACGGTGCCCTTGACGGGTTGCAGCAGCGCCAGCGAGGCGAACAGCGTCAGCGGCAGATAGATCGCCAGCTGCAGCGGGACCGGGGGCGAATAATTGGTTTCGATATAGAGCGCGAGCGGCACCACGATGTGACCGACGATGACGATCACGAGATAGGCCGGCAGGTCGTCGGCGCGATGGCCGGAGAAATCCTGGCCGCAATTGTCACAGCTGTCGGCGACCTTGAGAAAGGCGCGAAACAGCTTGCCTTCGCCGCAGCGCGGGCAACGGCCGCGACAGCCGCGCTTCATCGCGCTCCAGACGTCGCGCGTCTCGACCAGACCGGTGTCGCGCGTCCAGGTCGTCGGGCGCACGCTCTTCGGGGTCGTGCTCATGGCGTCCATGATTTGCCTTTCTTCGATGTGCCGGACTTGCGTTTAGTCTTCGGCTTCGCGTTTTTCTGACGTTTGGTCCGTGTCCCAGCCTTCGCGCGCTTCGATGTCGCCTCTTTGCCCTTTTTGGCTTCGGATTTCAGCCTGCCTCTGACGCTCTCGCGCGCCTTGGGACCTTCACGCCGCCGATGGCGCGGGACCAGCACGTCGGCCTCGGTCAATAGTTCGAACCGCAGGGCGCCGGCCACGGGCTGAGCTTCTACCAGACGCACGTCGACGACGTCACCCAGCCGGTGCATGGCGCCGCTGCGCTGGCCGATCAGCGCGTGCCGCGTTTCGTCGTAATCGAAATATTCCGTGCCGAGGGTGCGGATCGGCACCAGCCCGTCGGCTCCGGTGTCGTTGAGCTTGACGAACAGGCCGGCGCGGGTGACGCCGGAGATACGGCCCTGGAAGGTGGCGCCGACGCGATCGGCGAGGTGATGCGCAATGAGACGGTCGGCGGTCTCGCGCTCGGCCTTCATGGCACGGCGCTCGGTCACCGAAATCTGCGCGGCGACTTCCGCGAGATGATCTCCCGTCTCGCTGTCGGGCAGGGCGCCATCGCCGAGGCCCAGCGCCCGGATCAATCCACGATGGACGACAAGGTCGGCATAGCGGCGGATCGGCGAGGTGAAATGCGCATAGCGGCGCAGGTTGAGGCCGAAATGCCCGTAATTCTCCGCGGAATATTCCGCCTGCGCCTGCGAACGCAACACCACCTCATTGACCAGCTGCTCGTAGTCCTGCCCCGCCACCAGGGTCAGCACGCGGTTGAACAATGATGGACGCAGCGCGCCGGACTTGGCGAAGGGGACATCGAGCGTCTTCAGGAATTCCTGCAGAGCGTGGACCTTCTCGACCGCGGGCTCGTCATGCACGCGGTAGATCAGCGGCAGCGATTTCTTCTCCAGCATTTCCGCCGCTGCGACGTTGGCGAGGATCATGAATTCCTCGATCAGCCGATGCGCATTGAGCCGCTCCGGCACGACGACGCGGTCGACCGTGCCATCGGGCTTCAACAGGATCTTGCGTTCGGGAAGATCGAGATCGAGCGGATCGCGGGCGTCGCGGCCGCGCTTGGCAACCTCATAGGCGGCGTAAAGGGGCTTCAAGATCGGCTCGAGCAGGGGGCCGGCGACGTCGTCCGGCCTGCCGTCGATCGCCGCTTGCGCCTGTGCATAGGCGAGCTTGGCCGCCGAGCGCATCAACACGCGATGGAAAGTATGCGAACGCTTGCGGCCGTCGGCGCCGAGCACAATGCGCACCGCGAGCGCGCCGCGCGGCTCGCCCGGCACCAGCGAGCAGAGATTGTTGGAGATGCGCTCCGGCAGCATCGGCACGACGCGATCGGGGAAATAGACCGAGTTGCCGCGCCGAAGCGCGTCGCGGTCGAGCGCCGAACCTGGCCGTACATAATAGGCGACATCGGCGATGGCGACATGGACGATGTAGCCGCCCTTGTTGTTCGGATCGGGATCAGGCTCGGCGTGGACCGCGTCGTCGTGGTCCTTGGCGTCGGGCGGATCGATGGTGACCAGCGGCAGCTCGCGCCAGTCTTCGCGTCCCTTCAAGCTTGCAGGCTGGGCGTCCTCGGCCTCCTGCACTGCAGCGGGTGAGAAATCGAGCGGGATTTCATGCGCGTGGATCGCGATCAGGCTGATCGCCTTTTCCGTCGCGATCGAGCCGTAGCGCTCCTTGACGCGGCCGGCGGGCAGACCGAAACCGCGTCCGCGCAAAAGGTCGACGCTGACGAGATCGCCGTCCTTGGCCTCGCGGCTGTCCGCGGGGGCGATGCTGAGCTCGCGTCCGGCCTGCTTCTTGTCGACCGGGATCAGCCGGCCGCCGCCGCCGGGCGATGCGCGGAAGATGCCGAGCACACGATGCTTGGCATGATCCAGCACCTTGATGACGCGGCCCCGATAGGACACGCCTTCGGCGGTTTCGCTGGAGTCGATCCGTAACAACGCGCGGTCGCCGACCCCGGCGGTGGCGCCGGGGCGGGCATGGCGCGGCGTGTGAATGCGGATGCGCGGTGGTTCGGATTGTTCGGCCTCGTCCCATTCGGCCGGGGTGGCGATCAGTTCGCCGTCGCTGTCACGACCGGTGATGTCGGCAATGAGCGTCGCCGGCAGGGACGCGGCCTCCGTGATCGCTCGTCGGCCGCTCTTCTTGACGGCGCCCTGATCGACGAGATCGCGCAAAATTCGTTTCAGCTCGGCGCGATCGGCATTCTTCAGGCCGAATTCGCGCGCGATTTCCTTGGTGCCAACCTTGCCCGGATTGGCGCGGATGAAGGCGACGATGGCCTCCCGCGAAGGGAAGCCGATGTCGCGCTTTTGGCTCATTTTCTCATCCGCGGGCCTTGCCGGCGCTTTTCTTCGCAGGTGCCTTCGCGCCGGAGGACGGTTTGGCCGAGGTCTTGACGGCCTTGCCGACCGGCGCGCGCGCCTTGCTGGTGGACTCTGAGTTCGATTTGGCTGCGGCCTTCTTCACCGCTGCTTTCTTGGCTGGCTTCTTCGCAGGCTTTGGCGTGTCGCCATCCTCTCCTTCGGCCTCGGCGGCCTTGGATTTGGCGGCCTTGGCTGCGGTCTTCCCTGGCGTCTTGGCCTTTTTCGCAGCCTTGCCGCCACCCTTCGCGGCCCGTTCATCGAGCAACGCAATGGCCTCGGGCAGCGTGATCGTATCCTTGTCCTTGTCGCCGGGGATCGTCGCGTTGACGCCGCCGGCCGTGACATAGGCGCCATAACGCCCGCTCTTCACGGCAACAGCGCCGAGCGAGGGATGGTCGCCGAGCGCCTTGCCGGGATCGGCGCCGAAGCGCTTGCTTGGACCCTTGGCGACCTTCTCGGCGATCAGCGTGACGGCGCGGTTGAGGCCGATGTCGAACACCTCGTCGCCCGCTTCCAGGCTCGCATAGGTCTTGTCGTGCTTCACGAACGGGCCGAAGCGGCCGATGCCTGCGGTGATCGGCAGGCCCGTCTCCGGATGCCGGCCGATTTCGCGTGGCAGCGACAGCAGCTTCAGCGCGAGCTCGAGGTCGACGTCGGACGGCTGCGTGCCCTTGGGAATGCCCGCGCGCTTGGGCTTCTCGCCTTCCGCATAATCCTTCTGGTCGCCGAGCTGGATATAGGGGCCGAAGCGGCCGGCCTTGATCGTGACGTCCAGACCGGACTCCGGGTCCTGCCCGAGCACGCGATCGGCCGCAGCCTCGCTGTCGGCGGCGAGCGGCCGTGTATAGCGGCACTCCGGATAGTTCGAGCAGCCGACAAAGGCGCCGAACTTTCCGGCCTTCAGGTTCAGCCGTCCGGTGCCGCAGGTCGGGCATTGCCTGATATCGCCGCCATCGGCGCGCGGCGGATAGATGTGCGGACCCAGCATCTCATCGAGCGAGTCCAGCACCTGCGCGACGCGCAGATCCTTGATGTCGTCGACGGCGCCGATGAAGTCGCGCCAGAAATCCTTCAGCACCTGCTGCCAGGAGATCTCGTTGTTGGAGATGCGGTCGAGCTGCTCCTCGAGATCGGCCGTGAAGTCGTATTCGACGTAGCGGCGGAAGAAGTTCTCCAGGAACGCGACCACGACGCGGCCCTTGTCCTCGCCGTGCAGACGCTTCTTCTCCAGCTTCACATAGCCGCGGTCCTTCAGGACCTGCAGGATCGAGGCATAGGTCGAGGGCCGGCCGATGCCGAGCTCCTCCATCCGCTTGACCAGCGAAGCTTCCGAGAAGCGCGGCGGCGGTTCGGTGAAATGCTGGGTGACGGAGAGGTCCTGCCGCTTCAACGGCTCGCCCTGGCTCATCTGCGGCAGACGGCGGCTGTCCTCGTCCTCCTCGTCGTCGCGGCCTTCCTGGTACAGTGCCAGGAAGCCGTCGAACTTGATCACCTGGCCGGTGGCGCGCAGCTCCAGCGCGCGCGAACCTGCCTTGGCTGATATGTCGACCGTGGTGCGCTCGAGCTCCGCCGATTCCATCTGGCTGGCGATGGTGCGGGTCCAGATCAGCTCATAGAGCTTGGCCTGATCGTCGTCGAGCCGCCGGCGCAGGTCGGCCGGGCGGCGCGACAGATCCGTCGGGCGGATGGCTTCGTGCGCTTCCTGCGCGTTCTTGGCCTTGGTCTGGTACTGGCGCGGGCTGTCCGGCACATAGGCGTTGCCGTAGATCTCGCCGATCACCTTGCGCGCCTGCGTGATCGCCTCGGGTGCGATCTGCACGCCGTCGGTTCGCATATAAGTAATGAGGCCGGTGGTCTCGCCGCCGATATCGATGCCCTCATAGAGCCGCTGCGCGATGCGCATGGTGTGCGCCGGCGCAAAGCCGAGCTTGCGGCTCGCCTCCTGCTGCAACGTCGAAGTCGTGAAGGGCGCTTGCGGATTGCGCCGTGCGGGCTTGGCGTCGACGGACGTGACGGTGAAGGTCGCCGCGTTCAGCGCCTGCTTGAAGTCTTCGGCTTCGGCACCGGTGCCGATATCGAGGCGCTGGATTTTCTTGCCGTCGGCCCCGACCAGACGCGCCTCGAAGGTTTCGCCGCGGGGCGTCGCCAGCGTCGCGATCAATGACCAGTATTCGCGCGGAACGAACTTCTCGATCTCCATCTCGCGGTCGCAGACCAGCCGCAACGCCACCGACTGCACGCGCCCAGCGGAGCGCGCGCCGGGGAGCTTGCGCCACAGCACCGGCGAAAGGGTGAAGCCGACCAGATAATCCAGCGCACGGCGCGCCATATAGGCGTCGACCAGCGCGCCGTCGATCTGGCGCGGATGCTTCATGGCTTCGGAGACGGCCTGCTTGGTGATGGCGTTGAACACCACGCGCTCGATCTTCTGATCCTTCAGCGCGCGCTTCTCCTTCAGGACCTCCAGCACGTGCCAGGAGATCGCCTCGCCCTCGCGATCAGGGTCGGTGGCGAGAATCAGCCGCTCCGCTCCCTTCAGCGACTTGGCAATCTCGTTCAGTCGACTGGCGGCCTTGGGATCGACCTCCCAGATCATCCGAAAATTGTGGTCGGGATCGACGGATCCATTTTTTGCCGGGAGGTCGCGGACATGGCCGAAAGAGGCCAAAACCTCATAGGAGGAGCCCAGATATTTATTGATCGTCTTGGCTTTCGCCGGCGACTCCACGATGACGATATTCATGCAGTTCCAGTAGCTTACGGGAAAGATTGAAGCCAGTTTCGCGGATTCGCCAAAGGCCTCGTTGACCCGAACATGGGTGGTGAGACGGTTCCTGTCAAATCGAAGCGTGTTGAAAGCCGGGGCGAGAAGGCTACCGACGTATAAGCAGGGTTGCGGAGAGGTGCCCTGGAGTTACGCTCGCATCAGGAGTACTTTTACATCGATGCACGTAATTTGATCAATTTGATTAAATCAGCGCGAAAGCGAAACATGTCATCCACCGGCGCAGGACGGCGCTCTTCCCATGAAGGCGTGGAAGAGATCGGAGTGGACGAGGCGATCGCGTTCATTGCGGAAACGACGGAGAGCTTGGCGCGGCTGGCACGTCGCCACGACCTCGACATGCTTGATTATATATTGCGCATGGCCCGCTTGGAGGCGGAGGAACATTGGCGGCGTCGCGATCGCCGCACCTTATCCTGAGCTGTGCCTCCCCTGAACGCGGTATGCCTTCAACTCGGATGGCGCGAGCCTGGATGCCGCGGCCGCAGGGTCGTATCGCCGACGGCCAGGAGCTGTTTGTAGATGGCGGCGCAAGCGCATCGCCGGCCGGCGCGCCGATCTATCGAGGCTAAGCAGAAGGGCGCAGGGAACTTCAGCTCAGAGTGCGCGTGTCCGCGGGCACTCTGAGCTTTCCGCTGAATTTGCTTCTCACTTGAACCTTTGTCGCGGCCGGGCAGACCCCCAAGGGGGACAAGGGAGGACAAGCAAGGGGGACAAGGGGGAGCGGAGTTCATTTGACATATTCATATTCGGAGAGTTGCGATGACAAAGCTTGCGCGCGTCTCTGCATCAGTGCCCGTTTCGGCTGCTCCATCCAACAAGGCGACTGCAAACAAGGCGGCAGCCGCACGATCTGACTGGGACAGTTTTCTCTCAGTTCTGTTGTTCTGCGCGCTCGGCCTTCTGGTCTCGCTGGGCGCTTTGCTGCTCGGCGCACCCTTGGTCTGGGATTGACCGGATCGACTGTCGCGGAACGGCTGCCGCCTCCGGCGAGGCAAGCGGCAGCCGGATATTGTCAAGCCGCCCGCAAGCTGCTGGCAGCCTCGAGCGCGCTCTTGACCGCCTGCTCGCGGTGCTCGGGGCTGACCTGGATGCCCTCGGCCGCAATGAATTCGATGTCCGTCACGCCGAGGAAGCTGAAGACCCCGCGCAGATAAGTCTCCAGATGTTCGAAGGCCGCCATCGGGGTGTCCGCGCCGTAATAGCCGCCGCGTGAGATCGCGACGATCACGCGCTTGCCTCCGGAGAGCCCTTCCGGGCCCTGCGGGCCGTATTTGAACGTCTTGCCCGGGACCGCGATCCGATCGATCCAGGCCTTGAGCTGGCTCGGGATGGAAAAATTGTACATGGGGGCGCCGATCACGACGATATCGGCTGCCAGGAACTCCTCGAGCACGGCCTGTGCCGTCGCAAGGTCCTGCTGGATGGCGGGATCGCTCGGCGAAATGCCCTGAGCCGCGGCCAAATGCGCGCCGGACAGGTGGGGCAGGGGCACAGCCGAGAGGTCGCGATAGGTGATTTCAAGGACGGGAGCCGTTTGCCGCAGCCGTTCGACGACGGCTGCAGAGACCTGCCGGCTGACGGAGTGGGGGCCGAGGACGCTTGAATCCAAGTGGAGGAGTTTGGGCATGACAGTCACCTTGTGTCGGTTTAAGTTTGTAACCGACGCTATATGAGTGACTGCTGGCGCAGCGCACAAGAACGCACAATTTTCAAACCTGAGCACATCCGTGAAACCAGAGAACATGGAAGTTGCCGCCCAACGGCCACAGCCCGAGCATAATGATTGCCGCGGCGCTGCCTCGATTCTCGCGCGGGTCGGGGACAAATGGAGCGTGTTCGTCATCATGATGCTGGGCGACGGCCCGAAGCGCTTCAACGAACTCAAGCGGCTGGTCGGCGGCATTTCGCAGCGAATGCTGACCTTGACCCTGCGCGGCTTGGAGCGCGACGGCCTGGTGACGCGAACGGTGTTTCCCACCATTCCACCGCGCGTCGATTACGAACTCACCGATCTCGGCAGGGGCCTGTCGCAGCCGGTCAAGGCGCTTGGCGAATGGGCGATTGCGCACCGCGACCAGATCGAAGACGCGCGTATGCGATTTGATCTGCGCAGCGGGAGCGACTGATCGCTTCGGTTCGGCTCAGCTGAGCGACACCAGGCTGCCGCCGTGGCGCTCGAGCCTGCCGGCAAGTTCGAGCTCGAGGAGCACCGTGCGCAGCACGGCGGGCGCGAGGCCGCTGATCCGGATCAGGTCGTCGATCGAGACAGGGGTGGGCCCGAGCAGAGCGAGGATCTGATCGCGATCGTGGCTCTCGGGATCGGGCGCGAACGGCTCCTCATCATCTTCGTACAAGGGAAGCTGCGGCGGCCGCTCCATGATCGGTTCGACCGCGCGGATGATGTCGGCGACCTCGGTGACCAGCGTCGCGCCCTGCTTGATCAGATCGTTGGTGCCGGCCGCGCGCGGGTCGAGCGGCGAGCCCGGCACCGCGAACACTTCGCGGCCCTGTTCGCCGGCCATGCGTGCGGTGATGAGCGAGCCGGAGCGGTGTGCCGCCTCGACCACGACGACACCGAGCGCGCTGCCTGAGATCAATCGGTTGCGGCGGGGAAAATCGCGGGCGCGAGGTTCATGGCCCAGCGGCATTTCCGAGATCGCCGCGCCGCGCTCCGTGACGATGGCCGTGAGCAGGCCTGCGTGTTCCGGCGGATAGATCCGGTCATGACCACCGGCGAGCACGGCAACCGTGCCGCTCGCCAGGCTGGCGCGATGCGCGGCCTGATCGATGCCGCGGGCAAGGCCGGAGATCACAACGAAGCCGGCCTCGCCGAGCTCGCGGGCGAGTTGGCCGGCAAATTTCAACCCGGCGGCCGAAGCGTTGCGAGACCCGACAATGGCGATGATCGGCCGCATCAACGCCTCGCTGTCGCCGTGAATCCCGAGCAGGGGCGGCGCATCGTCCAGCATCGCGAGCCGCGGCGGGTAACCGGCTTCTTCAGGCGCGCGCAGGCTGATGCCGAGCTTGCGGCAGGCGAGAAGCTCGGCGCGCGCTTCGTCCGCACTGCAGATGCGCGCCGAGGCCGCGGCTCCTCCGCGCCGCGCCAGCTCCGGAAGCCGCTGCAGCGCCGCCCGCGCGCTGCCGAAATGGAGCAGCAGCGAGCGGAAGGTCCGCGGGCCGACATTATCGGAGCGGATCAACCGGAGACGGTCGAGCCGCTCGGCTTCGCTGAGTTCGGTTGTCGTGCTGACTGCGTCCACGCCTGCTCTCCGGTTCGGTGCAGCATGGAACAACCGCAGCGCGTGGGGAAGAGGGTAGCGGGGTGCCGCGCTGCCTTTGAGGCGAATCCCAGCACGCGAACTAGGGCGTGGACTCATAAACTCTAGTCCAGAGGCGCGCTGAGGCGAGTGCGACCGCAGCGAGGAAGTTGCATGCGA
>NZ_JAUEZC010000010.1:0-211493 GCF_032489995.1 Bradyrhizobium sp. SZCCHNGR1005 | reverse complement strand
ACCCGCCGGCCCGAGATCGAGGTGTCGGCGATCGCGCCCAGGCACTCCTTGGTGACGTCATCGACGATGTTGAGGATGCGGAAGCGCCGTCCATTGGCGAACTGGTCCGACACAAAGTCCAGAGACCAGCGTGCGTTCGGCCTGGCTTCCACCAGGATCGGCACGCGGACCCCACCGGCCTTGCGGCGGGCACGACGCTTGCGCACGGCAAGCCCTTCCTCCCGATAGAGCCGGTGGATGCGGTTGATGCCGGACGGCTCGCCCTCCCGCCGCAGCAGGACGAACAGCCGACGGTAGCCGAACCGCCGGCGCTCACTGGCAAGCTCACGCAAGCGAGCCCTAAGCTCGGTGTCAGGTGGCCGGCGAGACCGGTAGCGGACCATCGAGCGGTCCGCCCCGACGATCGAACAGGCCCGCCGTTCCGACAGGCCCATTCCGGCCTGCAGGTGCGCCGCTGCGGCGCGCTTGGCGGCAGGCCCTACCATTTTTTTGAGAGCAGCTCCCGCAGCGCGGCCGCATCGAGCATCTGCTCGGCCAAGAGCTTCTTCAGCTTCGCGTTCTCGTCCTCAAGAGCCTTAAGACGCTTCGCCTCCGAGACCTCCATGCCACCGAACTTGGCCTTCCAGTTGTAGAACGTCGCCTCCGAGATCCCGTGCTTGCGGACCAGGTCCGCCGTCTTCGCCCCAGCCTCGTGCTCCTTCAGCACCGCTATGATCTGCTCTTCCGTGAACCGCTTTCGCTTCATCTGTCCGTCCTTCGTCAGGGCGGACTCTAACTCGGTCTGGAGGAATTTCTTAGGGGCAGGTCACCCAACCAAAGCGGGACGATGCTCGGAACGGGAGATCAGCGGTGGCTGTTAACGGCATAGCTATCTCGCGATGGTAGAAGGCACTTGGAGACGCAGGCGGCGGGACTATGCGGGGTCGACCACGTCCCAAATCGTGCCTACGCCGAACCCAGCCAGAAGCCCGACTGGATAAAACCAAATAGTGTCGGGAGCGCCCATTGAGCCAGAGGCCCAATGCAGAAATCCCATTACGCCCCCGCCTGTAAGGACCAGCACCGCGCTTGTTAAAGCGTGTTTGTCCCATTCCTTGACTTCTTGCACGAAGAACCCGGCAAACATGCCGATCAGTAGGCCAAGTGATGTGGCGCCGAACTCCGGAACCCTAACATTTCCAGCGTAGGCCTGAAGGGAGCAAAAAACGATTGGTATTGCGGCAAGCGTTACGCCGACCCAAAACGTAAATTTCTTGAAAAATGGTTTTGACGGTGCGGTTGTCATCAGCAAATTCCCCGACGCTATTGTCTTCGGTGCCGCTTCGCCTTCTTGCGGCGTTTTCTACTAGCGGACAAAGATGTTGTGTGGTTGGGCCATCTCGCCCCGCCAATCTTAGTCGCGTTGCACCCGTTCGCAACAGCCGCTGTAAAGCCGCCCCCGATGAGTACCAAGAAGCGCGAGGCGATCTTCAGCCCTCAAGTTGGCCGGCGCGAAGATATGCGCCCGGAAGACACGGCAGCGGACGGAACATGCCGCGCCGGAGCCGAATATGTGTCGCCGATGCGCATCTGTCGTTTCGGAGTTGATCTGCTTGTGCGGGTGCCGACATGATCAGCGCTCAATCCCATCTTTTGCGGCGTGGAGCGGCTAGTCAGCGATATTCAAATCGGAGATGCCCAGCTTATTGAGCCGGATCTTAGTAGGGTCGATCTGTGTCGGGTCATTCGGGAGATCAATCCATCCATCCTCGGATGGCTCAAGGCTATAGGCAAAGGCGGTGTGGTGGTCCTTGTTGTCCTCGCCGGCTCGATAAATCACGCACCCAACCAGGTACAAATAGGATTGGGTCCGAAATGTCTTTGGCCAATCCTCTTGATGAACGACAGTGATGGGAGACGTTGCGGAGGTCGCGTCGGGGAAGATTGTCAAGCCGACTGCGCGCTTGCCTCTCGCGCAAGTGCCTTGTTGGCTCTCCTTCAACTGTTGCGTCTGGTCGGAGGCGTTCGGCACAATCGCGACGAGACCAACCGCCACCGCTTGCGCAGGGACATGACCGATGTTCTTGATCGTTCGGTCGACGTTCGTCGTGTAGTCGAACCGACCGGGATAAGGCGTACCAACGAGCCGAAACGCAGAGACTTTGTTGACGTCAATTGTCAACCAAGCTCGCTGAGCCTCCCTGGCAGCATCGACCTGATCCCGGGCCGCCCTGAGTTGCTCCTTCGTGTCGAGCCAAGCTGCGAGGGCGAAGATTGCCAACGCGAAAGTGAGAATCACGTTGAGCCACGCGGGAATATCGACAGGCTCCTGCCTGCTCATGGCGGTTCTCATCCCGAAAGCAAGTACCGCCACACCAAGAACAACGCCGATAAGCGGTTGCCATTCCTTGAGCGTGTCGAGACTGATCGGCATCCAAATGCCGGGCCATACCGCCAAGATAGCGCAAACCACCAGGGCGGCCATTATCAGTAGTCTGGAAAGGCGATGCTTGGTCATATCTCAACTCTTGCGTGCCGATTCAGTTTTGTCGAGTCCTCTGAGACTTGGCGGCGATGGGCACCGTCGCACAGATGATCTCCGTGCACCACGATCAAGGTTGCAGATAAAACGCGCTACATGGGCGGCTTAGGAGGATCGTCTCCTTCTGGTCCATCGCGACATTTTCTGCGCTCGCACCAAGACGGTCGATGATGGAGCGGAGCCGACATCAACGACCATTTGTGAGTACCCGCCTCGCCGCCACAAATGCTCGCGTGGAGGGCTCGGGCGCCCTCGCGCAGTCAGACCTAACGGCAAGCGCAGCCGCTTTATCCGCGACACCTGCTTGGCTTCGTGACCAGCGCTCCCAACCGCGACCGAACAGTTCGGCACGGAGCGTTCGATGACACTTCCATATTTCCGACTTTCAGTCTGCCGGACCAGGCGAAGGGCAGCGTAACAGGGGCTGTCGTCACTGTTCAGCAGCCAGCGATAATCGGCCGTGAGCGGCAGCAATATCCAGGTTGGACGTCCCACGTTAGCGAAGATTTCTCTTTCGCTTTTTCAGAAGTCGTGTATGCTACGCTCCATCCCGCCTCGCTGGAGGGGCGTATCGCGATCGTCACGGACGTTGAGCGCGGGATGCGGTGGGCGTGTCGAGGCTGCAGCGGGTTCATCTCGCCGACGAACAGCAACGATACGCACGGTCAAGTCGCGCGGTCCTGATACTCCGACGCTAGTATCAAGTTCGCGACGAGGCTTCGCCTCGCGCGGACGACGGTGGCCAAAAAGCCCGGCGCACCGGGGAGAACGCGAAGCAGCCGTTAAAGCCATCGCGCAGGGAATGCCGGATGATTCGGCTGATCCTGTGGTGACTGCCGCCTGCTTTTCTTACTGCAGGCGGGCCATGGGTGAGGCCTTCACCCGGCATTCCCTGCCCCCTCTTCGATTCAGAGGGTGAGCGAGACGCAGCAAAACCCGGGCACCTCGTGCCGCGGGACAGTGAGATCATGCGCGAATGGCTGAACAGCATATTCGGCGTCGTCCCGGCCTTGCGCCGGGACCCAGAGCCACAGGATGAAGTCGTTGCCGCACGCTGGTCGGACCATCGAACCACAACGACATCTCCCTGGGGTTATGGGTCCTGGCTTTCGCCAAGACGACGGTGAGATCGGGGATAGCGCGCCAAAACGACAGGCCGGCCCTGCATCTCTCCCTTGTCCAGCGACGCGGGATCGTATCCGCTCCGGGACGGAATTTGGTGGCGCACACTCATCGAACGTCGAGTCGAACCGCCTTGCCGGGACTTATGGGTCCCAGCGCAAGGCCGGGAGGACAGCGACTCTTGGACGCCGGCCACGCCCTAAAACCCGCATAATTACCGCCTGAATCCGCAAGCCAAATCAGCTACACTCATCCCGTGACAGTCAGCCCTACGATTCTTGTCTTCGATTCCGGCCTCGGTGGCCTCTCGGTGCTGCGCGAGGTGGTCCGCGCGCGGCCCGACGCGCATTACGTCTATGTCGCCGACGATGCCTTCTTCCCTTACGGCCATCACACCCAGGAGGCGCTGATCGCCCGCGTGGTCCCGCTGATGGGGGACCTGATCGCCGCGCATCGGCCAGACCTGATCGTGATCGCCTGCAATACCGCCTCGGTGCAGGTGCTGGCGCCGCTGCGCGCCGCCTATAGCGTGCCCTTTGTCGGCACGGTGCCGGCGATCAAGCCGGCCTGCGCGCAATCCAAGACCAAGCGTGTCTCCGTGCTCGGCACCAAGGCCACCGTGCAGCGCGAATATACCCGCGCGCTGATCCGCGATTTCGCCGGCGGCTGCGAGGTGACGCTGGTCGGCGCGCCGGAGCTTGCCGCGCTTGCCGAGGCCGCGCTGAGCGGGGCCGGCGCGGCCGACGACGCCATTGCGGCCGAGATCGCCCCCTGTTTCGTCGGCGACCCCGCCGATCCCACTGATCGCACCGACACCATCGTGCTCGCCTGCACCCACTTCCCGCTGCTGCTCGACCGCCTGACGCGGCTCGCGCCCTGGCCGGTCGCCTGGATCGACCCGGCGCCGGCGATCGCCCGCCGGGTATCGGATCTGCTGGGGCCTGCCGGCCCGACGGCGGACCCGGCCGGGGCGACCATGATCTTCACGTCGAACAAATCGCATCGGCTGAGCGAGGCCTTCACGCCGTTCTTTGGCGGCCGCGTGCCGGCCTGATCGCCTGGAGTTGTGACGCCGATGCCGACGCCACCCCTCAACCGTCTCAAGCAGGCCTGGCGCGAGGGACGCCCGACCTTCGGCGCCATCGCCACCATCCCGAGCATCCAGACCGTGCGGATCATGGCGCAGGCGCTAGACTGGATCATCGTCGATCTGGAGCACGGGCCGATCGACCTCTCGACCGCCCACGGCATGATCATGGCGACGGCGGGCACGCCTTGCGTGCCGCTCGCGCGCGTCGCCGCCAACGAGCCGCATCTGGCGAAGGCGCCGATGGACATCGGTGCGCTCGGCATCAATTTTCCGATGATCTCGAGCCGGGCCGACGCCGAGAAGGCGGCGCGCAGCCTGCGCTACCCACCCCGCGGCGAGCGGCTGTGGGGGCCGTTCCATGCCCCGTTCCGCTGGAACGTCTCGATGGCCGACTACATGGCGAGCGCCGACGACGACATGATCTGCATGATCACGATCGAGCATGTCGAGGCGGTCGAACGCATCGACGAGATCATGGCCACGCCCGGCATCGACATCGCCGTGATCGGCCCCGGCGATCTCGCCACCTCCATCAACAAGCGCGGCCTGATCGATGATCCGCAGGTGCAGGAGCTGGTGGCCCGCGCCGAGCAAGGCATCTTGCGAAGCGGCGTACCGATCGGCGGGGTCGCGCGCACCGCCGAGCAGGCGAATGCGATGATCGCACGCGGTTATGTTGCACTGGCGCTCGGCTTCGACTGGTCGTTGTTTCAGCGCGGCATCGCGGCGAGTTTTGAGGGAATCAAGCGCCGATGAGCCGATCTTGGTCTTACCCCGATTACCTGCAGCGCGGCGGAAGTTCCCGATGGGGCCAGCCCAGCACAGTAAGCGATTGAGGACCCGTGGCGATTTGTCCTGCAGGACGAAGCCGCTTGCCACGCAGGCACCATAAACGGTAGCTAGCCAAGCCCTACGTCGCTGGCGTGAGGTCGGCCAGACCGTAACGAGCCTTTCGGAGTCCGGGACAGGAATGCGCGGAACGAGCAAGAAAATATCGCCGCCGCGCCGCCTCATCGTCGATTTGATGCTCGCGTCACGAGACGTGCCGTTCGTATCACTGGCACGGTCGCTGAACATCCGTGCGCTGCTGGAGGCGCGCGGCCTGCTCGCCCAGCCGCCGGGTTTCGCGGCGATTTTCGCCAAGGCCTTCGCGATCGTGGCGCGTGACGAACCGACGCTGCGCACCGTCTACGCCAAATGGCCCTGGCCCTGCTTCTACGAGCTGCCGCGCAGCATGGCGATGGTCGCAATCGCCCGCGTCGAGGATGGGGAACCTTGCGTTCTGCCGCAGTGCGTTTGTGGACCGGACCGGCTTGCGCTCACCGAGGTCGACCGGCTGATCCGCCATGCCAAGGAGGCGCCGATCGCTGAGGTGCCGATGTTCCGCAAGATCATGCGGGCGACGCACCTGCCCTGGCCGCTGCGGCGGCTGGCCTGGCGGATCGGGCTGAATTTCGCACGCCAGCGCGGCAACTGGTTCGGCACTTTCGCCGTCACCGGCGTTGCTGCCTACGGCGGGGGCGAGCTGCAGGCGCTGAGCCCGGGGCCGTATATCCTCAGCTTCGACGTGGCCAAGCCGGACGGCAGCATCGCCGTGATGATTCGCTGGGACCACCGGGTGACCGATGCGGCCCTGATCGCCCGGGTTTTCAGCCAGCTGGAGCAGGTGCTCAATACCGAGATCGCAACCGAGCTGCGCGGGCTGCGTGCGGTCGAGCTCAAGGCCCTTCGAGAGCCGGTGCGGGTGGCCGGGGCGCGGGGCAGCGGCCATTTGGGCCTCTGATCCCGGCGGATTCGGCCGGTTTTCGTCGGATTCTGGCTCAAAATGGGAGCTGAAGGGTTTGACAAACCACCGGTTTCTCGCCTAGAACCCGCCCTGCTCGCGGGCCGTTTCGGCCCGCGAAGCGTTTCGCGACCCGTGGTCCGTCCCTTTGCAAGCTTTGGGGCCGGACCTGTCGGTGGCCTGACACTCTCGGGCCACACAGGAGGGCGCGTTTCCTCAACCCACGACTTCCGACTTGAAAAGAGGACGCGATGACTAAGCGCAGTGAGGCGAAGTACAAGATCGATCGCCGCATGGGCCAGAATATCTGGGGCCGCCCGAAGAGCCCCGTGAACCGCCGCGAATACGGCCCCGGCCAGCACGGCCAGCGCCGCAAGGGCAAGCTCTCCGACTTCGGCGTGCAGCTGCGCGCCAAGCAGAAGCTGAAGGGCTATTACGGCAACATTTCCGAGCGCCAGTTCCACGGCATCTATGTCGAGGCCGGCCGCCTGAAAGGTGACACCGGCGAGAACCTGATCGGCCTGTTGGAGCGCCGGCTCGATGCGGCGGTGTTCCGCGCCAAGTTCGTGTCGACCATCTTCGCCGCGCGCCAGTTCATCAATCACGGTCACATCAAGGTGAACGGCCGCAAGGTCAACATCGCCAGCTACATGCTCAAGCCGGGCGATGTGATCGAGGTCAAGGAAGCCTCCAAGCAGCTCGCCTTCGTGCTCGAGGCGACCCAGCTCGCCGAGCGTGACGTGCCTGATTACATCGAGGCCGACCACTCCAAGATGACCGCGAAATTCGTGCGCGTCCCCGCCCTGTCGGACGTGCCGTTCGCGGTGCAGATGGAGCCGCATCTGATCGTCGAGTTCTATTCGCGCTGATCTTGACCGGCGGCTTGCCCGCCACCAATTGCAGTCGTCAAAGGCCTCGGCGTTGCCGGGGCCTTTTGTCGTGAATCGGCAACCGATTCCCGAATGCAACAGGTGCCACGAAATCGCCTTACCCCCCGCTGACAGCGAATCCGTCCCGTGATTCAATGTTTGCGTTCGTAAAGTAGCGGGGCGTTCGCCATGGAGTTCAACAGGCGCAGTATCGGTTTTGGCGCGATGATGACCGAGGCGGTCACCGCGTCCCCCTTGCCGCCGCTGCGGGCCTCGCCCCCGTTACGCGGCCGTCCCTCCGGAATTCGCTACCGGTTCAACGACGGCACGTTTCCTTCGACGGTCTTTGACATTCTCGAACGGTCCGACTGGCACGTTCAATCCGATCCCACCGCCCACGTCATCCGGCATCTGGAGAGCGGGCTGACGTTTACGGACCCCCGGCTTCTTTACGATCCGCACGCGCTCGAGCTTTTGCACTGTTTCGAAGATGCGCGCGAAGTCGCCGATGAGTGGCGAAGTATGCTGATCGGCTGGGCTGCCTTGAATGTCGGTTGGAATGTCCGGCGACAGCGCCCGCCGGGATTGAACAGCGCGTTCTACCTGTCGCCGTCGCGGCAGAGCCGGTTGGTCCCTTGGCTGTTCGACTATGCCGAGGCGCCGCCCCTGGTTGCCGTGCCGTTCGAAACGGCCCCTTCCCGCCGGCCGGATATCTGGCTACATCCGCCGCTTGCAGCCTGAAGACCTGAAGCGGACCACAGCCAATGTTCTATACCCCCCCTCCGCGAGATCCGAACGCCCCGCCCGTGCGGATCAATCTTCTATCGGATACGCAGACGCGCCCGACAGCGGCGATGCGCGAGGCGATGGCCCGCGCGGAGGTCGGCGACGAGCAGATCGGCGATGATCCGACCGTCAACCTGCTATGCGAGCGCGTCGCCAGCCTTCTTGGCAAGGAAGCGGCGGTATTCATGCCGTCAGGCACGATGTGCAATGTCGCGGCAACCCTCGTGCACTGCCGGCCGGGCGATGAGATCCTGGCGCACGAGACCGCGCATATCATCTCCCGCGAGGGCGGCGCGCACGCGGCACTCGGCGGCTTCCAGATCATGCCGCTCAAGGGTGATAACGGCCAGTTCACGCCGGACACACTGCGCGCCGCGCTGCACCCGCGCAGCCGCTACCAGCCGCCGCAGACGGTGGTGAGCGTGGAGCAGACCGCCAATATCGGCGGCGGCACGATCTGGACGAAAGCCGCGCTCGACGAGATCGCCGCCATTGCCAAGGCGAACGGCATGGCAACCCATATGGACGGCGCGCGGCTGCTCAATGCGACGGTGGCGACAGGCATTGCTCCCGCGGAAATGGCCGCAGGCTGGGATTCTGCCTGGATCGATTTCTCCAAGGGACTGGGGGCGCCGATCGGCGGCGTACTCGCCGGCAGTGCCGCCTTCATCGACGAGGTCTGGCGCTGGAAGCAGCGGCTCGGCGGCGCCATGCGCCAGGCCGGTGTGTGCGCCGCGGCGTGTCTCTATGCGCTCGATCATCATGTGGAGCGTCTGGCCGATGATCATGCCAATGCGCGAGCGCTCGCGCGGGGGCTATCGCAGATCGAGGGCGTAACGGTGCAGGAGCCCGAGACTAATCTCGTGTTCTTCACCCCTGACGGAGCCGGCGTCTCCGGTGCGAAGATGGTCGGCGAATTGCGCAAGCGCGGCGTGCTGCTCGCCATGATGGACGGCCGCATCCGCGCCTGTACCCATCTCGACGTGACATCGGCGATGATTGAAGAAACCATTGGCCACGTCCGGGAGATCGTGCGCGCGGCGTAAGACTGCGGCTTTACGGCGCGAGCGCCTGATAGATCAGGCGCCGCACCTCGGTCTCGATCCGGCCGCGCTGCAACGGCGATTGCATCATCACCACCGCGAACATGTCGTCCTTGGGATCGACGAAGAAGAAGGTGCCGCCGACACCGTCCCAGCGATATTCGCCGGCCGTGAACGGCGGTGCGGCGGATACCCGCACCGCAAAGCCAAGCCCGAAGCCGCTGTCCGGTCCGGGATGATAGAAATCATCGTGCGCGATCTCCCGGCCGAGATGGTCGCGCGTCATCGAGGCCACCGTCTCGGCCTTCAGATAGCGGCGGCCGTCGAACGTGCCGCCGTTCAACAGCATTTGCACGAACCGCGCATAATCGCCAATCGTACCGGTCATCCCGGCGCCGCCGGATTCCCATCTCCTCGGCCGGACGGGATCGTCCAGCCCGGCGATCGGCCCGTCGAAACGATCCTGCGGCAGCGGCTCGACAACGCGGCCACGCTTCTCCGGATCGGTGAGCGAGAATGCTGTATCGAGCATGCCGAGCGGATCGAGCAGCTTTTCCTTCTCGAACTGATAGAGCGTCTGCCCCGAGACCACCTCGATGACGCGGCCCAGCACATCCACGGAATGGCCGTAGTCCCACACGGTGCCCGGCTGCTCCGCCAGCGGCAGCTTCGCCAGACGATCCGCGAAGGTGGCGTTATCGATGTCTCCCTCGAACAGATCCGAGCTCCCATAGAGCTTGCGCACAGCGGTTTCGCCATAGAAGCCGTAGGTAATGCCGGAGGTGTGGCGCAGCAGATCCTCGATTGTGATCGAGCGTGCCGGGGGTTGTAGCGATTGCACAGTTTTGCCGTCGCGTGCCGCCAGCGCGACTTTCACATCCGCGAACGCCGGGATGTATTTGGATACGAGATCGTCGAGCCTGAGCCGCCCGTCATCGACCAGCATCATCGCTGCCACGGATGTGATCGGCTTCGACATCGAATAGAGGCGGAAGATCGTGTCCAGCGTCATCGGCGCGGCGCTGGCCGCATTGCGCATGCCGAAGCTCTTAAGAAAGACAGGCTGGCCGTGCTGCTGGATCAGGACGACGGCACCCGGAATCTTGGCGGTGGCGACCTCGTGGCGGAAATAGTCGTCCACCCTTTGCAGCGCCTGAGAATTGAAATGACGGGCGGACGTCACTGGCGGTTCGGCGTGCGCGAGCCCTACGATCGCAGCTGCGGCAAGACCGCCAAGTATCTGACGCCGGGAAAGCGGCCCAATAGCCACGGACGAACCTCAACAACTGCCCTGGGCGATGATGTCGCTCAGGGCTTGCTCATGCCATTGCGCGCTTTTGTCCGAGAAGCAGCAGAAAACAATCTGACTGAGGTAGGTTTCCTCCCGCGTAGCCTCGATCGTCACGCCGACCGCGATGGGCGCGGCGCGTTCGGCCAGAGGGCGCTAGAGGCCGGTTGAGATCGCGGGAAGCCCATCCGCCCGCAATGTCGGCAATGACGACCTCGAACGCCGTCGCGCCGATCTTGCGGGCCGGGAAGCTCAGGCGGAGGCTGCCGTGCCGGCCGGGATGCCCTTGTCCGCGAACAACTGCTGCAGCTCGCCGCTCTGGAACATCTCGCGCACGATATCGCAACCGCCGACGAACTCACCCTTGACGTAGAGCTGGGGGATGGTCGGCCAGTTCGAATAGACCTTGATGCCGTTGCGGAGTTCGGCAGACTCCAGCACGTTCAGGCCCTTATATCCGATGCCAACATGATCGAGGATTTGCACCACCTGGCCAGAGAAGCCGCACTGCGGAAACTGCGGCGTGCCCTTCATGAACAACACGACGTCGTTCGACTTCACTTCATTTTCAATGAATTGATCGATGCTCATTTTCGCTTCCTCTGGGGCGATTGAAGCCCCCTGCCGCCGGGTGGTCGGACCGGCTCGGTCCCCGGCAAACCTTCACTGAATCTATATGTAGCGCAAATGCTTGTTTCGCCAAAGTAAAATGCCGAAGAGCAGGCATGCAAAGGACGGGCCGGAAATCGATGGGCTGATGGGAACAATATAATGGCCGGTCGAGGGTTTTATCCTGCAACCGAGCCCCTATCTAGGACGGACTGTCTGGAACCTGTTTCCCTGAGCAACGTTTTCCCCATCCACACGGAGCTCCTCGTGACCAGTCAAGCCTCCGCCGCGGCCACGCTGTCCCCGATCGCCCCAGCGCCACCCCTCGGCTCCGAGCCGCTCGCCCGGAATCTGATCGAGGCCTATCTGGCGGTGCGCGGCGAAACCGAGCGCCGCGCGGCCCCCCTGAGCCCCGAGGACCAGGTCGTGCAGTCGATGCCGGATGCAAGCCCGGCCAAATGGCACCGCGCGCACACGACATGGTTCTTCGAGCAGTTTCTGCTGACGGACCATTGTAAAGGCTACCAGCCCTTTCACCCTGACTACGCCTTCCTGTTCAACTCCTATTATGTCAGCGCCGGCCCGCGCCATACCCGTGGCGCGCGCGGTCTCATCACGCGCCCCGGCGTCGAGGAGATCGGCGCCTATCGCCATCATGTCGATGCGGCCGTGGTCGAATTCCTGGGTGCGTCGGATGCATCGATGTTGTCCGCCGTCGCTCCACTGATCGAGGTGGGGCTGAACCACGAGCAGCAGCATCAAGAATTGATGCTTACCGACATCCTGCATGCTTTCGCGCAAAATCCGGTCGCTCCAGCCTACGACGTCAATTGGCGCTTTCCGTCGTCAAACCGAGGCGGCGACGCGTGGGTGACGCTGCCGGAAGGCATCCATACCATCGGTCATTCCGGCACCAGCTTCCATTTCGACAATGAAAAACCCGCGCATCGCGCGCTGGTCGGCCCGGTGAAGCTTGCACGCAATCTCGTCACCAACGCCGAGTGGCTCGCCTTCATGAAGGACGGCGGCTACGAAACAGCGACCCTTTGGCTGATGGACGGCTTCGCAACCGCCGCCAAGGATGGCTGGCAAGCCCCCGGTCATTGGTACAGGGTCGGTGATGAATGGAAGATCATGACGCTCGGTGGACTCAGGCCAATCGATCCCGATGCGCCGGTCTGTCACGTCAGCTATTACGAGGCAGATGCTTTCGCACGCTGGAGCGGCAAACACCTGCCCACCGAAATGGAATGGGAGGTTGCCGCGCGCAGCAACGAACTTCACGACGCCTTTGGCATCGTCTGGCAATGGACCCGCAGCGCCTATGCTCCCTATCCCGGCTATCGCGCCACAGAAGGCGCGCTCGGCGAATACAACGGGAAGTTCATGGTCAATCAACTCGTGCTGCGCGGCTCGTCGCTCGCAACGCCGGCCGGTCATAGCCGTATCAGCTATCGCAATTTCTTCTACCCGCACCACCGCTGGCAGTTCACGGGGCTGCGGCTCGCCGATTACGCCTGACTACCGCCGTCTTCGACCCGTCTCCAGTTTTCGATCGCAGCGCGCGGGATTGCGTGTTGAGGAGAGTCTCATGAGTATGCACATGTCTGCCTTGGCCAATGCGCATCTGCCCGATGAACAGACCTCGGCATTTGCGAAAGATGTCGTCGCGGGCCTCTCGGAAAGCCGCAAGCAGCTGTCACCCAAATACTTTTATGACGGCACTGGCTCTGAGTTGTTCGAGCAGATCGCGCGCCTGCCGGAATACTATCCGACCCGGACCGAACTCGGCATTCTTCGCGATCGCGGGCCAGATATTGCGGCGATCATTCCCGAGGGTGCGGCGCTGGTCGAGTTCGGCGCCGGCGCTACGACCAAGGTTCGGCTTCTGCTGAAAAGCTGCAACTTCGCCGCCTATGTACCCGTCGATATTTCCGGGGAATTCCTGAATGCGCAAGCCGACGCTCTGCGCCACGATTTTCCGGCTTTGGCGGTGCATCCGGTCACGGCAGATTTCACGACAGCATTCAGATTGCCTGATGTCATCGAGGACCTGCCCAAGGTCGGCTTCTTCCCGGGCTCGACGATCGGCAATTTCGAGCCGCACGAAGCCTGCCGCTTTCTCCGCTCGGCACGTGAGATCCTCGGCCCGGGCGCGCTGATGATCGTCGGCGTCGACCTGGAGAAGGATGAGCGGATCCTGCACGCGGCCTATAATGATGCAGCCGGCGTGACGGCGCGCTTCAACCTCAATCTCCTGGTCCGGATCAACCGCGAACTGGGCGGCAATTTTGACGTATCCGCCTTTGCTCACGATGCGATCTACAATCGGGAGCAGCACCGGGTCGAGATGCACCTGATCGCCAAGAAGCCGCAGACGGTGCGCCTGCTCGGCGCGGGCTTCCACTTTCGGGCAGGCGAAAGCATCCACACCGAAAACAGCTACAAATACAGTATCGAGCGCTTTGACGCCCTCGCCCACGCCTCGAGCTGGAGAGTCAGGACGACCTGGACCGATGACGCGAAGATGTTCTCGGTTCACGCGCTGGTCGCGGAGCCGTAAAGAAAGCGGCCGGTTTCAGCGCTCCGGCACGCCGGTCTGGAGCGCCAGCGCGTGCAGAACACCGCCCATCTGCCCGCGCAGGGACTGATAGACGACCTGATGTTGCTGGACACGGGACTTGCCCCGGAAGGATTCGGAAATGACGGTCGCCGCATAATGGTCGCCATCGCCGGCGAGATCGCGGATCGTCACCTCGGCATCAGGGATCGCAGCCTTGATCATCGCTTCGATATCGCGGGCATCCATCGGCATCCCAGTTTGTCTCCTTCAGTTGAGCCAATCGATCGTCGCGCTCATTCGTGCCGATTGAGCGGCGCGAATCAAGGCCCTCTCGCGCGACCGTGATGCGGAAATTTAGCCCGAACCGCTTCCAGCGTCACCTCTCAAGTGCCTATATAACCACCACAGCGCCGGGGACGAGCAGACCGCATGATCTGCGGCGGATTTTATCCGGAGCGACTTATTTTGCCTGCGGCGACTTGCTTGCCTGCGGCGATTTGGAGGCCAACCCGTCATGAAACTCCCGGGACCAGATCATCCGATCACGATTACCGCGAATCCGAACCGGGTGCGCGTCATAGCCGACGGCGTGGTGATCGCCGACACCACGAAGGCGCTGACCTTGAAGGAGGCAAGCTATCCCGCCGTCCAGTATGTGCCACGCGCGGACACCAAGATGGAGCTGCTTCAGCGCACCGAGCGTGTAACGCATTGTCCGTACAAGGGCGACGCCAGTTATTTCAGCGTCGCCGCAGACGGCAAGACGCTGGATAATGCGATCTGGACGTATGAGACGCCGTTCCCGGCCATGGCCGAGATCTCGGGCTATCTGGCGTTCTACCCGGACAGGGTCAGGATCGAGGAAGTGGCCGGCTGACTCCATCGTTCAGCCTCCAGCGTCTGGCGCGAAGGCACCGGACGCCGGAGGGCCAACGGTATCGGCACACAACGCTATACCCTGAAGACCGTAAGTCCGAGGACCAAGAGCACCAGGAAGATCACGAGGAAGATGTAGAACAGAATGCGCGCGATGTCGGCGGAAGCCGCCGAGATTCCGGTGAAGCCGAGAATGCCGGCGACCACCGAGATCACGAAGAAGAGCAGCGCCCATCTCAGAAGTGTCACGGTCCAATCCTCCCAGTAGTGAATTGTGCGCCGCAGCGGCGCAGTCCACGTGATTAACGAGGAGGGTTGGAGACAGTTCCAGCGAATGCGCGGAGAGCGAGCGCCAGCCGCCGCCGGAACGGGGGTGTTTCCGCAAGACAGACTGAGCAACATGGTGCGCTGCCCTTGCCATTTGCAGTGCAACCGACAACATGGAACGAGTGCTTCGATTCCGAAGTTCGCTCGGCAAGCTCATTTGCGGGTTGCGGAATCAGGGCATCAGGGGGCGGGCTCGCATGGTCATCTCGGTTTCGCAATCCGCTGCGGCTGGAAAGGTGGAACTCCAAACGCTGCCGCACACCAGGGCGCGCAATGCCGCGCTCGACCACGCGCGCACGTTCCTGACCATCGTGGTCGTGCTGCACCACAGTGTCATCCCCTACACCTATTTCGGACACACGGACCCGAGCTCGTTCATAGGTTTCGACTGCATCGTGCTCGCCACCGACAGTTTCTTCATGGCGATGTTCTTCTTCCTGTCGGGGCTGTTCGTGTGGCCGGGACTGAAGCACAAGGCGCCGCATGTCTTCTTGCGCGATCGCCTGTTGCGGCTCGGCCTGCCTTTCGCCATCGCCACCCTGACCATCATCCCGCTCGCCTATTATGCGATCGAATTGCGAGCCAATCCCGGCACAAGCTTTTCCGCCTTCTGGTGGACCACCGTCACGATTGGCCCATGGCCAAGCGGCCCGGTCTGGTTCGTCTGGGTGCTGCTCGCCTTCGATCTCTCGGCTTGCTTGCTCCATCAGCTGTCGCCGAACCTGCTCGATCCGATCAACCGGCTATCGCTGCGCGGCTTCGACCGGCCGCGCACCGTCTTCCTGTTCCTGGTCGCCCTCACCGCAATCGTCTATGTCCCCTCGCGGGTCTATTTCGGTCCAAACGAATGGTTCGAATTCGGCCCTTTTTCGGTGCAGACGAGCCGTGTGCTGCTCTATGCGGCCTATTTCTACGTTGGAGCCGGCATTGGAGCGGCCAATTTCGAGCGCGGCGTGCTGGGCGCCGATGGCCAGCTCTCGCAAGACGGGCTGCCGCGCTGGATCATCGCCACGCTGATCCCGTACTGCCTGCTATGGGGCCTGATCGCGATCAAGCGCGAGGTGCTGGGCAATCCTCCGGACCAGCCCGACTGGTATGAAGCAAGCTACGGCCTGTTCTTTGCGGTGTTCAGCGCCGGCATGATGTTCTGCATTCTCGCCTACTTCCTGAACAATCGGCGCTCGGAATTCTCCGTGCTCGATCGCATGCAGGCCGACGCCTACGGCATCTTCCTGGTGCATTATCCGTTCGTATTGTGGATCCAATACTGGCTGTTCGACTTCCACCTGCCAGCGATCGTCAAGGCTACGATCGCCTTTGTCGGCACGCTGCTGCTGAGCTGGGGCGCGACGCGGGCGCTGCGGCAGATTCCCGGTGCAAACAGCGTGTTGTAGAGCGATCCGCAATCACAAGAGCGAGATTGCGCACGACGAACAAATACCGCTGTCGTCCCCGCGATCTTCGACCAGCGCGTAAGCCAACTCCGGCCTGGGAGTTGGCTCCCTGCTCGCGCTTCGCTTGGCCGGGACGACGAGCAGGCAATGCCCCCTACAGCTCGCCGCTCATGTAGGCCGGCAACCAGTTCTCGAACCGCGTCTTCAACGCTTCGACCGCGACCGAGGCCTCGCCGGCGATCGCGATGGCGTCGCCGCCGGTGGTGCCGATCCTGACGCAGGGAATGCCGCAGCCGCGCATCTTCGCAAGCACCCGGCCCGCCTCACTCTCCGGCACCGTGACGAGGTAGCGAGCCTGGTCCTCGCCGAACCAATAGGCGTGCGGCACGATCGCGCCGGATGCAGCCAACAGCCGCGCGCCGATGCCCGATGCCATCGCCATCTCGGCAATCGCAACGAGAAGTCCGCCATCGGACAGATCATGCACAGCAGTCGCAGTGCCCGCATGGATCATGCCGCGAACCACATCGCCATTACGTTTCTCGGCGTCGAGATCGACCGGCGGCGGCGCGCCCTCCTCGCGACCACAGAGCTCGCGCAAGTAGACCGATTGGCCGAGCCAGCCATGGGTCTCGCCCACCAGCAGGATCGCCTCGCCTTCCGTTTTGAACGCAAGCGTCGCCGATTTGGTGAAGTCGTCGAGGAGGCCGACGCCGCCGATCGAAGGCGTCGGCAGGATCGCCCTGCCGTTGGTCTCGTTGTAGAGCGACACGTTGCCGGACACGACCGGGAAGTCGAGCGTGCGGCAGGCCTCCGAAATGCCCTTCAGGCAGCCGACGAACTGCCCCATGATCTCAGGCCGTTCCGGATTGCCGAAATTGAGGTTGTCGGTGATGGCGAGCGGCCGGCCGCCGACCGCGGTGATGTTGCGCCAGGCTTCCGCCACCGCCTGCTTGCCGCCCTCGAACGGGTCGGCCTCGCAATAGCGCGGCGTGACGTCGACGGTCAGCGCCAAGCCCTTCGGCCCCTCCTGCACGCGGACCACGGCGGCATCGCCGCCCGGCCGCTGCACCGTGTTGCCGAGGATGACGTGGTCATACTGCTCCCACACCCAGCGCTTGGAGCACAGGTCAGGCGTTGCGAGCAGCTTCTCCAGCGCCGGAATGATGTCCATCGGCGCCTTGACGTCGCGGGCATGAATCACCGGCAGCGCCGGCGAAGCGACATGCGGCCGATCATAGAGCGGCGCCTCGTCGCCCAGCTCCTTGATCGGCAGGTCGGCCATCACGTCGCCGCCATGCTTGACGATGAAGCGCTTGCTCGGCGTGGTATAGCCGACCACGGCGAAGTCGAGCCCCCATTTGCGGAAGATCGCTTCCGCCTCCTTTTCTTTCTCCGGCTTCAGCACCATGAGCATGCGCTCCTGGCTTTCCGAGAGCATCATCTCATAGGCGCTCATGCCGATCTCGCGGGTCGGCACCGCATCGAGGTCGAGGTCGACGCCGAGATCGCCCTTGGCGCCCATCTCCACCGCCGAGCAGGTCAGGCCCGCCGCGCCCATGTCCTGGATCGCGATCACGCAATCGGCCGCCATGATCTCCAGGCAAGCCTCCAGCAGGAGCTTCTCGGCAAAGGGATCGCCGACCTGCACGGTCGGCCGCTTCTCTTCCGAGGCATCGTCAAACTCGGCCGAGGCCATCGAGGCGCCGTGGATGCCGTCGCGGCCGGTCTTGGAGCCGAGATAGACGATCGGCATGTTCACGCCGGAGGCCGCCGCATAGAAGATCTTGTCGGCCTCGGCGAGGCCGACCGCCATCGCGTTGACCAGGATGTTGCCGTCGTAGCGGGTGTGGAAGCGCATCTGGCCGCCGACCGTCGGCACGCCGAAGGAATTGCCGTAGCCACCGATGCCCGCGACCACACCGGACACGAGGTGCCGCGTCTTGGGATGCTCCGGCGCGCCGAAAGACAGCGCATTGAGACAAGCGATCGGGCGGGCGCCCATCGTGAAGACGTCGCGCAGGATGCCGCCGACCCCGGTGGTCGCGCCCTGGTAGGGCTCGATGTAGCTCGGATGGTTGTGGCTCTCCATCTTGAACACGACCGCCTGGCCGTCGCCGATGTCGATCACGCCGGCGTTCTCGCCCGGGCCCTGGATCACCCAGGGCGCCTTGGTCGGCAGCCCGCGCAGATGGATGCGCGATGACTTGTACGAGCAGTGCTCGTTCCACATCGCCGAGAAGATGCCGAGCTCGGTGAAGGTCGGGACCCGCCCGATCAGCTGCAGGATGCGCTCATATTCGTCCGGCTTCAGGCCGTGGGCGGCGACGATCTCGGGGGTGATCTGCGGTTCGTTGCTGTGCATCGTGTCGGATTCTCGCGGAAACCGCGCCTTGACCATCCCACCGGGATCGGGGGCGTCAGTTGCGTTCATAGAAACATCGGCCGGGCCGGAAAAGGCCTTTTACGGCCCTATTCCGCCCTGTCCAGAGCTTTACCCCGCCGACCGGTCCACCGATTTGCAGATCGGCGGTCAATCGGATTTAAGACGGCAAACCAGCAGTTAAAGGCCCTTGCCCGTGCACGACCTCGCCCGATCCGCCTTCGACAACCGTCCCGGCCTCCATATCGCCACCGAAGGCGAATTCGCCGGCTGGCGCACCTGGCTGCGCGACAGCTATGAGAGCCATACCGGGCCGTTCTGGCACCGGATGGAGGACGACGGCTCGATTCGCTGTGCGTTCCGGGTGGAGAAGAAGCACCTCAATGGCGCCGGCAACGTCCACGGCGGCTGCTTGATGACGTTCGCGGACTATTGCCTGTTCGCTTTCGCTGCACCGATCCTGCAAGGTCCGGGCGTAACCGTCTCATTTGCTTCCGAATTCCTCGATGCCGCCCGCGAAGGCGAGCTGGTCGAGGCCACCGGCGAGGTCACCCGCGCCGGCGCCTCGCTGATCTTTTTGCGCGGCATGCTGAAGTCCGGTACGCGGCCGCTGTTCTCGTTCTCCGGCACCATCAAGCGGGTCAAGCGGCGGACGCCGGAGACGGTCAGTTCGCCTTAGTACGGAGATACCGACGAGCTTCCTCGCCCTGTCTGGGGGGCTTGAGCACGAATCGACCGGAAGCGCGATCAAGCCGCGCTTCCGGTCGTAGCCTGCGACCGCTTACTGCTGTTGCTGCTGCGGATCGATCACCTGAACGACCTTCTGATTTTGCGGGTCGACCAGCACGAACTGATCACCGATCGCGACGTACTGATAGGAAGCCAGCTCCGGGTTGCTTTGGGCGAGCTCGTCCGGCACACGCCGCAAGGTCAAGCAGTTCGACCCGGAGGACGATGATGAGGCCGTGCCCACCGTGGTCGACTCGCCTGAAGCGCGGCGCAGGATCTGGCGCTGCTCGTCCGAGAGCACGATCCGCGAGCGGCCGCCGCTGTACGCGTAGCCATAGCCGCTGTCGGCGCTGACGCCGCGCTCCGGAATGACATCGACGATCTCGCGGCTGCGCGGATCGACGATTGCGATCTCGTCGTGAACCACGGTGTACTCGTAATCGCGATATTCGGGCACGATGGACACGATATCAGCCGGCAGCGGACGCGGCCGCACCCGCTCCGGCAGGCGCTCACCGACATTGATGTTGATGTTGATATCGGTCCGCGCCTGGTCGAGATCGCGGTCGCGGCGCAGCCGGTCGACCACCTGCGTGCGCTGCTGGTCATTCACCGAGGCCGACATGCGCGAGCCGTTGCGGTCGGGCTGGTTCTGGTTTTGGTTCTGAGCCTGGCCGGTCGCCTGTCCAGGCTGCGCATTCTGCTGCGCAGTCGAGCTGCCGCGAGGCATTGGCTGCTGCGCGGCGGCGTTGTTGTCCGGGCGATTCGACTGGGTCGTCGCCTGGCTATTGCGCTCGGTGCCCTGCTTCTCCGCGGCGCGATCGGTAGCCTTGCGCTGCTCCTGGCTCTGCTGCGCGGAGCCGGTGGCATTGCGGTCGTGACGATCGGCCTCACGGTCCTGCGGCTGGTTCGGCTGGCTGGATTTGCCGGTTTCGGCGGCACGGTTCTCGCCCTTGCGCTCGTCCGTCTGGCCCTGCTGCCGCTTGGTCTCCGTCGCCTCCTTGGCGTCGCGGCCTTCGTGCTGGTCGCGCTGAGCGCTGGAGGATGGCGAACGCTCGCTCTTTTCAGACTGCGCCGCATTCGATCCGGCCTTGTCGGACTGCGCCGCGCCTTGGCCGACGGTCTGCTTGCTGTCGCGGGAGTGTCGCTCTTCAGCCTGCTCACGGCCGGACGATGCGCCGCCTTCCCCGCGCCGCTGGTCCTGCGCGCTCTGCTTCATCTCAGAGCCGGCGCGCTCGGCGGCGCCCGAGCGTTCGCCGGCAGCAGACCCCTTGGCTTCGCTGCCCGGACGGCTCGCCTCGTGAGATGTCGAGGGCTGCTCGGTGCGTGCGCCCTCGTGCTTCATGTCAGGTTGGCTCTGGGCGAGAGCTACGCCCGAGCCGGTCGCCAGCGCCAGCGCGATGGCCGCAGTGCCAAGCCAATATTTCGATGTCGTCGTCATGGGTGAACCTCCTCCTGGGGTTCCCCTGCCCCGTGGAACGGGCATACAACGCCACGGGCCGCACGCCGTTGCGCGCGACCGCTGCAAAAATTTAAGGAACGATTTCGCCGGACGCGTTACGCCGCGCGGTCGAGATGGGCCACGAGGCCCGCGAAGAGACCACGGCCGTCGGTGCAGCCCATGATGTCTTCGACGTGATTCTCGGGATGCGGCATCATGCCGAGCACATTCCCGTTCTCGTTGACGATGCCGGCGATCGAATGTGCCGCGCCATTGATGTTGGCATCCGCATCGACCGCGCCTTCCGGCGAGCAGTAGCGATAGAGAATGCGGCCATCGCCTTCGAGACGCTTCAACGTCTCTTCATCCGCTTCGTAGTTGCCCTCGCCATGAGCGACCGGGACACGGATCACTTGCCCGGCGTTGTAGCCGCGCGTGAACGGCGAATCCGAGCGCTCGACGCGCAGATGCACGTCCTTGCAGATGAACTTAAGCTTCTCATTGCGCATCAGCACGCCCGGCAACAGGCCGGACTCGCAGAGGATCTGGAAGCCGTTGCAGACGCCGAGCACGAGCCCGCCCTTGGCGGCGAAGTCGCGCACCGCATCCATGACAGGCGCGCGGGCCGCGATCGCGCCACAGCGCAGATAATCGCCATAGGAGAAGCCGCCTGGCACCACCACGAGGTCGGTGCCCTTCGGCAGCGAACTCTCCGCGTGCCAGACCATCGCCGGCTCATGGCCGGAGATCAGGCGCAGCGTGCGCGCCATGTCGCGCTCGCGATTGATGCCGGGGAAGACGAGGACGGCGGATTTCATAGCCTCAACTGGCCCTGTGTGCTTAGCCTCTCTCCTTGTGGGAGAGCGTGGTCCAAATGTCGCTCGGGAGAGGGCGGAGGACGCCTACCCCAACAGCTCCACCCGGTAATTCTCGATCACCGTGTTGGCGAGCAGCTTGTCGGCCGCGGCCTTCAGCGCAGCTTCTGCCTTGGCCTTGTCGGCACCGGCGAGCTCGATGTCGAACACCTTGCCCTGCCGGACGCTGGCAACGCCATCGACGCCGAGCGACTTCAAGGCCCCCTCGATCGCCTTTCCTTGCGGATCGAGGATGCCGGATTTCAACGTCACCGTGACACGCGCTTTCACGTCACTCACCTTCAGCTCTTCACCAGTACCGGGCCGGAGCCGGCCGGCCGCTCGTTTTCGATCAGGATGCCCAGCCGCTTGGCGACTTCGGTATAGGCCTCCAATAACCCGCCGAGATCGCGACGGAAGCGATCCTTGTCGAGCTTCTCGTTCGACTTGATGTCCCACAGCCGGCACGAATCCGGGGAGATCTCGTCGGCGACGATGATGCGCATCATCTCGTTCTCGAACAGGCGGCCGCATTCCATCTTGAAGTCGACCAGCCGAATGCCGATGCCGAGGAAAAGCCCGGTTAAGAAATCGTTGACCCTGATGGCGAGCGCCATGATGTCGTCGATCTCCTGCGGGGTCGCCCAGCCGAACGCCGTGATGTGCTCCTCGGAGACCATGGGATCGTTGAGCTGGTCGTTCTTGTAATAGAACTCGATGATCGAGCGCGGCAGCTGGGTGCCCTCTTCGATGCCGAGGCGCTGCGACAGCGAGCCCGCCGCCACGTTGCGCACGACGACTTCGAGCGGCACGATCTCGACTTCCCGAATCAGCTGCTCGCGCATGTTGAGACGGCGGATGAAGTGGGTCGGCACCCCGATGTCGTTGAGGTGCTGAAACAGGTACTCCGAAATCCGGTTGTTGAGGACGCCCTTCCCCTCGATCACCTGATGTTTCTTGGCATTGAAGGCGGTCGCATCGTCCTTGAAGTGCTGGATCAGGGTACCCGGCTCCGGACCTTCGTACAGGACCTTCGCCTTACCTTCATAAATGCGACGCCGGCGGCTCATTGGGATGTACCGTGTTTTGTTAAAATCCATGAACAGGTGGGCTCCGGACGATTTTGGACAGGACCACGACGGAGCTGCCGCGAAGGCCTGGACCTGATGGAAACAGAACAAGAACCGGGCCTGGGGGAAACCTATCTGATTGGCTCCCCGAGCACAATCGATCCGGGCCGGCGGGACGGAGTTTTACCATTCTTCCCTGCGGCGTCTTGCCGGTTGAGATGGCTTCGCCTTGGCATTGTGTTGGCAAGGTGTTCCAATTATTTAGGCACGCGGACACCTGCCCGCAACCGCCGCTCCGGCTCCTTTTCGGCAACACTGGAACTTCCGGCTATGACCACATTCGACAAGCGCGAAGAAGCCTTCGAAAGGCAGTTCGCCCACGACGAAGAACTCAAATTCAAGGCTGAGGCCCGCCGCAACAAGCTGCTCGGGCTATGGGCGGCCGAAAAGCTCGGCAAGAGCGGCGCCGACGCCGAGGCCTATGCCAAGGAGGTCGTGGCCGCCGATTTCGAGGAAGCCGGCGATACCGACGTGCTGCGCAAGGTGCTGGGGGACCTCACCGCCAAGGGCGCTGCGGTGACCGAGACCGACATCCGCGCCAAGATGAGCGAACTCTTGGCCGAGGCGGTCGCGCAGGTGAAGGCGGGACAGTGAAGGGCGAATAGCGAATCGTGAGTGGCGAACAGGGCAATTCACTATTTGCCACTCACTCCGCGCCGATCGCCTAAGCCTTGATGTACACCCAGGCTTGAAGACCTGAGCGCAGCCCCACCGTCACGCGCTTGTAATCGGCGACCTCGTACTGGTCCGCCGCGAGCAATTCGGATGGGGTGATTTCGAACACGGTCCCATCCACCTCGTCGTTCGGATTGCCCGTCGGAACAACGATCGGATGAAATCGCTCACCACTCTTGGCGATCACATCAGGATCTGTGATCTCAACCATGCTCTTACTGAAGCCCGGCATTGTATCGGGGCGTCCGACAAGAAGCCTACCGAAAGACGCTAATTGGACACTCTCCAGTTGCAGCGTGCCATAAGAGAACAGGAATACTTCCTTCGCGACTGTCACGCCCGCTCCCGCCATGTCATATCAAAGCTTAGACATATAGCTGAAGCGGGTGACTGGCGAGCGGCAAATCGGCCTTCTGTCCTACTCGCTACTCGCCATTCACTACTCTACTCTTCCTTGAAACCGTATTCCGGCACGTTGCCGCTGGCGCCGTAATATTTGTACGGCAGGAACTTGCCCGACATCGAGATCTTGACGCGATCGCCTTTCGGATTCGGCAGCCGCTCCATCACCATGTCGAAGTCGATCGCCGACATGATGCCGTCACCGAACTCCTCCTGGATCAGCTCCTTCCAGGCCGGGCCGTTGATCATCACGAGCTCGTAGAAGCGATAGATCAAGGGATCGGTCGGCGGCATCTGCACGCCCTCGCCGCGCATCGGCGTCTCGTTCAGCATCGCGATCTCGCTTTTCGAGAGGCCGAACAGCTCGCCGGCATTGGCCGCTTGCGGCTTGGTCAGCTTCATCTGGCCGAGAATGGCGCCGACGATCAGCACCTCGGAATAACCGCCGATCTTTTCGCAGATATATTTCCAGCTCCATCCCTTCTCGCGCTTGATGTCGAGCAGCTTCTCGGTGAGGTCGGATCGTTTCATGTTTAGTCTCCCTGGCTTGAAGGCTAGCCGGCTCTGGCCTGTGCCGAGCCGGTCTCCACTGACTTTGGCGCACTCACGATCGTCGGCTCGGTGCGGCCGATCCGCACCAGCGGCACCTTGCGCGGGTCATGGTCGGGTGTATCGGCGGTGAACGTCTTGCTGCGGCTCACCAGGAAATCGATGATGTGGTTGCGCACGCCGTAGTAAAGCGGATGGCGATGCAGATCCCCGCGCAAGCGCTCTTTCGGCAGCGGGTTCTCGACGATCTCCGCCAGCACCGCCCCCGGACCGTTGGTCATCAGCACGATCTTGTCGGCGAGATAGATCGCTTCATCCACGTCATGGGTGATCATGAACACGGTCTGTCCGGTCTCCAGACAGATGCGGCGGACCTCGTCCTGCAATGTGCCGCGGGTCAGCGCATCCAGCGCCGAGAACGGCTCGTCCATCAGCATGATCTTCGGCGTGATCGACAGCGCCCGCGCGATGCCGACGCGCTGCTTCATGCCGCCCGACAGCTCTGATGGGCGCTTGTGCTCGGAGCCGGACAGGCCGACGAGATCGATGAAGCCTTGCGCATGGGCCTTGACCTTGGCGCGATCCCATTTGCGCCATTTCGAGCTGACGGCATAGGCAACGTTGCCGAGCACGCTGCGCCAAGGCAAGAGCGCATGGCTCTGGAAGATCACGGCGCGATCGAGGCTCGGCCCCTCGATGGCCTGGCCGTCGACGATCACGGCGCCTTCGCTCGGACTGTCGAGACCGGCGAGAATGTTGAGCACCGTGGTCTTGCCGCAGCCGGAATGACCGATCACGCAGACGAACTCGCCGCGCGCCACCGCAAGCCACAGGTTCTCGAAGATCGTCGTGCTGCGCGCGCCATCGTAGCGCTTGGCGATGCCCTCGATGGAGATGAATTTGTCAGTCATGGCAGGCCTCACCGTTCCCTCCCCCCTTGCGGGGTCCGAGGCGAGCGAAGCTCGCTCTCGAGGTCAGGGAGGGGGGGCCCCCACAAAGACTCGCGCCTGAGGCCCCCCCACCCCTGCCGCCTTCCCGCAAGTGGGAGGGGAACAGAGTTGCGCCCGTTGTAAGAGCTTGCCCGATCATGCGGCCCCTACTCCGGAAACGTCACGAGCCGCGCAAAGCGCGCCAGGATCTGATCGAGCAGCATGCCGACGACGCCGATCAACAAAATCGCGATGATCACATTGGTGATCGAGAGGTTATTCCACTCGTTCCAGACGAAGTAGCCGATGCCGGTGCCACCGACGAGCATCTCGGCCGCGACGATCACGAGCCAGGCAATGCCGATCGAGATCCGCATGCCCGTGAGGATGGTCGGCGCCGCTGCCGGCAGGATCACGGTGAAGGCGCGGCGGAGATTGCCGACCTCCAGCGTCCGCGCCACATTGATCCATTCCTTGCGCACGCTGGCGACACCAAAGGCCGTGTTGATCAGCATCGGCCACACCGAGCAGATGAAGATGACGAAGATCGCCGACAGGCTGGAGTCCTTGATCGTGTAGAGCGCCAGCGGCATCCAGGCGAGCGGCGAGATCGGCTTCAGGATCTGAATGAACGGATCGAGCGCACGGCTCATTAACGGCGACATGCCGATCAGGAAGCCGAGCGGGATCGCGACCGCAACCGCAACCAGATAACCCAGCATCACGCGCGCGATCGAATAGCCGAGCTGGATGCCGAGCCCCTTGTCGTTCGGACCATTGTCATAGAACGGCCGCTTCAGATGCTCCCACAGCGTAGCCCCGACGTCGAGCGGACCCGGCATGGCCGACTTGCCCTGGGTCGCGGTCATCCCCATCAGCTTGGCATATTCCGGGCTCATATTGGCCGCAGGGCCGGCGCTGCGCGTGGCGATGTGCCAGGCGCCGAGAAAGACGACGAGCAATCCGATCGAGACGACGGCAGCGCGGAGGCGGAGGGATGCGGTCATGCCGATGCCCCCTCCCCGCCGTCGTCCCGGCGCACGCCGGGACCCATAATCACCGTCCTCAGCTGGTAGAAAAGGTCATCGCCGCAGGTGCCCAAAGAAAGGTCACGGCGTATGGGTCCTGGCGTGCGCCGGGACGACAGCATTGGCGTGGTCGACGGCGTCGCGCTTGTCTCCCCCATCACGACGCCTTCCTGATCTTGAAGCTCGCGACGTAATCGTCAGGCTTGCTCGGATCGAAGGTCTTCCCCATCACCGCAAACGACTTGTAGGAGTCCTTCGGCGGAGCGAGGCCCATCTCGGTCATCACCTTGCGCGTGTCGGTCGCCAGATAGATCTGCTCGGCCACGGCCTTGTAGTCGACGTCGCCCTTGATCTGGCCCCAGCGCTTCATCTGGGTGAGCATCCACACCGCAAAGGATTGCCACGGGAACGGATCGAAATCGACCCGCTTCGGGTCGGTCTTCACGCCGCCGAGCCCGTCGGCATAGGTGCCGGTCAAGACCTGCTCCAGCACCGTGACCGGCGCGTTGATGTAGTTGGCGGGCGCGATCGCCTCGGCGATCTGCTTGCGATTTTCCGCCTTGGAGGCATAGGCGGTCGCGTCGACGATGGCGCGCGTCAGCGCCGCAAAGCTGTTCGGCGCCGCCGTGATGAACTCGCGGCTGGCGGCGAAGCTGCAGCAGGGATGGCCGTCCCAGATCTCCTTGGACAGAATATGCAGGTAGCCGACGCCGTCATAGATCGCGCGCTGGCAGATGTTGTCGGGCGCCAGGAAGCCGTCGATGTTGTCGGCGCGCAAGTTCGCGACCATTTCCGGCGGCGGCACCGAGCGGAGCTGCACGTCGGTATCGGGATCGATGCCGTGCTCGGCGAGATAGTAGCGCAGCAGGTAGTTGTGCATTGAATAGTCGAACGGAATGGCGAATTTCATGCCTTTCCAATCCTTGGGATCGCGCTTGTCCTTGTGCTTCATGGCCAGCACGATGCCCTGCCCGTTGATGTTCTCGATCGCAGGCACGGTAAACGGGATCGGCTGTGCGCCGAGCCCCAGCGAAATCGCGATCGGCATCGGCGCCAGCATGTGGGCGGCGTCATATTCCTTGTTGATGGTCTTGTCGCGGATCACAGCCCAGCCGGCAGTCTTGACCACTTCGACGTTCAGCCCCGCCTTGGCATAGAAGCCCAGCGGCGCCGCCATGATGATCGGCGTCGCGCAGGTGATCGGGATGAAGCCGACCTTGAGGTCCTTCTTCTCGGGTGCGCCGGCCTCGGCGAAGGCTTCGGTCGCCGTCTTCAGCGGGAAGAACTGCGAGACCGCGGCGAGCGCGGTCGCTGCGCCGACAGACTTCAAAAAGGCGCGGCGTGTTGCGGACTGCGGAAACACGGCGCGCAGCACTGCCGAGGCGACCACGTTTTCATACCGCTTCTCATCGGTGTCGGCGACCGGCGCACAACGCAGCGCCAGCATGGCGTGGTCGTGTTCGGCTGCAGAACGGTGCTGGCCGCACACGCAGCCCGCATTCGCGCTGCTATCGGCATCGAACGGATCATCGAAAATCGACATGTGCTGCGCCCCTTTGTCGCACCCGCGCGCAGCAACGTTGCGGCGCGCCCTCTGACTGATCATCCGGCGACACCTTCAGCCGCCGGATGATGCAAAACATGCAGCTTCTATGCCGCCTTGCTGGCCATTGCCGGAGGAAGCGGCAGGCCCTCCTCGATCGGCAGCGACGGATCGCGCGACCACTCGTTCCAGGAGCCGAAATACATCCGCACGTCCTTCACGCCGGCATTCTTCAGCGCGAGGAAGGTGTTCGAGGCTCGGGCTCCCTTGAAGCAGTACAAATACACCGGCGTTTCCGTGGTGATGCCGACGGTGGCGCATTCGGCGAGGATCTCGTCCTTCGACTTGAAGCGCGGGCCTTCGGCCGTGGGCTTCATCATGCGATACCATTCCAGCCACACGGCGCCGGGAATGCGCCCCTTGCGCGGGCAGAAGTCCTTGCCGTAGGGCGAAGACGAATCGCCGATCCACTCATCGACGTCGCGCACGTCGAGAATGGCGATGGACGGGTTGCCGACCGCTGCCAGCATCGCCTTGGCGTCGATCAGGATGCTGCCGGCTTCCGGCACGATGGAGAACGACGCCTTCACCGGCGACGGTGCGTCGGTCGTGACAGGCAGGCCGGCTGCGACCCAGGCCTCAAAGCCGCCATGCAGCACCTTCACCTTGGGATAGCCGAGCATGCTAAGCAGGAAATAGCCGCGGCAGGACTGGCCAAAGCCGGAATTCATCGACTGCTCGTAGACGACAGCCGTCTCGTTACCGGACAAGCCGGCGGCGCCGAAGGCGTCCGCGAACTTGGTTTTCAGCTCTTCGATACCTTCGGGAGTCGAGGTGGCGAGATAGGTGAAGATCTCATGCACATTCACCGCATTGGGAATGTGGCCTGCGCCGTAAGCGTCGGGATTACGGGTGTCGATCAGGACACACGGTTCTTTGGTGATGAGGTCAGCGAGTTCGCCGGCAGAAATCAAAACGTCCGTCATGGCAGGCCTCTCCTGTTATGGAATTCGATGGTCCCTCTTCTCGCCGGCGTCAGCCGTCGGCGAGCATCTTGCGGAGTTGCTTGGTCGCGGGGGTCACGATCGCGACGAAATAGGCCTCGCGCAGTCGCCGCTCGGCGCGATTGCCTTTGATGTAGCCGCGGGCTCCGCAATGGAGCATCGCGGCGTGCGCGGCCGCCACGCTGGCCTCGCCGGCCCGCAGGCGCAGCGCGACGACCTGGCGCCAATAGGTCTCGTCCGGGTTGAAGGGATCGCGGGCGAGCGCAGCCGTTTCATGCGCGAGCTCGGCGGCAAGCTCGGAAAAATTGACCGGCTGTTGCGGCAGATAGCGGTTGACGTGGCCGAGCGGCGCCTCGACCTCCTGCATCACCTTGATGCAATCCTTGATCAGGCCGAGCGCCATGCCGGCCTGCAGCAGGATGAAGCCGGCGCGGATCTTCTTGACGAAAGGCCCAGCCGGGTCGGCAAGGATCAGTTCATCCGGCACGAACAGGTCGCGAAACTGCACACCATAGGTCCCGGTGCCGTCCATCGCCAGGAACGGCTGGCATGGCTGCAGCGTCACCGCCGGATCGGCACAATCGGCGATGAACATCACGATCTCGCCGGGCGCATCCTCTCGCTCGAAGATCGTGCCGAACATGTGGTCGGGGCCGAGATTGGAAACCCAGGGCAGCACGCCGCGCACGACATAGCCGCCCTCGACCTTCCGCCCCTTGAGCTTGAGCTTCTCGATGCCGAAGAAGCTCTTCATCGGGTTGGAAAGGCCGGTGCCGCCGAGCAACCGTCCGCTCGCGGTGTCATCGAGCAGACGATCGACCAACGCCTTGTTAGCTGAGTTGGCGATGTACCAGACCAGCGTATTCTGGCACCACGCCATGAAGGCGGTGGCGCCACAGATCTCGCCCATCGCCGCGATCGACTGGATCGCAGCGTTCAGATCGGCGGCACCATTCTCGGGGACATGACTGCCCCAGGCACCGGCATCACCGAGATGGCGCAGCAGTTCCGCCGGATACACCGTGCCGGCATCGATGGCAGGGGCGATCGGCGCGAGCTCCTTGCGCACGATCGCCGTGACCTGCTCGATCATCGAGGGCACGGGCACGACGCCCGTGTCATCGGTCGCGAGATTCGATCCGAGTGAACCCATGACGCCCTCCGTTGCTGGCGGCTACCGGCCCGCTCAGATGCCGACTTCGAGATTGACGGGGCGGGTGAAGGTATTGGCCACCGGCGACCACTTCTTCACATGTGCGACCAGCGCCTGAATCTCCTCCGGCGCGACGCCCTCGCACTCCATGTCGACCTTGACGCGGACGTCGGTGAAGCCGACCGGCTTGTCGCTGACGTCGCCGGTGCCCCACACGGCCGTGATGTTGAGATCGCCTTCGAGCTCCAGCTCGAGCTTGTTGACGATCCAGCCGCGGTGCACGGCGTTGGCATGCAGGCCGACGGCGAGGCAGGAGCCGAGCGCCGCGAGCGAAGCCTCCGACGGATTGGGAGCGGTGTCGTCGCCGAGCAGTCCCGGCGGCTCGTCGACGATATAAGGCGGCAGGTTGCGGATGTAGTTGGCGTGGCGGAATTTGCCCTCGGCCACCGTCTTGCACTTCAGGGTCTTGATGACCTTGGGATTGGCCTTGCCAGTGGCAATGAGCTGCTCCAGCCCGTTCTTGTCGATGGGGGCAAGGCAGCCCGTGAGCACCGTCTTCTGAACAACAGCGGTCATCTCGTCTTTTCTCCCTGGGATCGAGGATACCGAACGGTCTGTTTCCTGCACGAAGCGTGCCAGCAAGCTGGAAAACAAAAGCCGAAGCATTTCTCGTCGCTTAGAGAGGATGCCGCGAAACTGACCGAGGCCTTCTGCTCAAACCGGGTGCAGTCTGTTGCACGCCGCGATCAAATTGAGCGCAGCAGGGTTGATCATCGAAGATGCAGCTTGATGAGGTGCGCTTGCTCTGTTTAAGCTGCCGCGCATGGGCAGATCGGTTGCGGGCAAACAGCCATCAAAGAAGCGCATCGCTGCAAAAGCGAGCGCGGGGATCGACGATGAATCGGCGCACGGTCGCCTGCTCGGTGCGGCGACGCGCCTGTTCTGCAAGGACGGCATCAACGCCACCGGCATCGACGCGATCATCAATGAGGCCGGCACCGCCAAGACCACGCTCTATAAGTTGTTCGGCTCCAAGACCGCGCTGGTTCACGCCGTGCTCGAAAGCGAAGGCCGGCAGTGGCGGGAGTGGTTCATCGGCGAGATCGAGCGCGGCGGCGGCGATGCCGAGACCAAGCTGTCACGGATCTTCCCGGCGCTGAAAAGCTGGTTCAGCGAAGATCGGTTCTACGGCTGCCCGTTCATCAACGCCGTCGCCGAGCACGACAAGGATCAGAAGCAGTTTCGCACCATCGCGATGCGCCACAAGAAGGTGGTGCTCACTCATATCGAGAAGCTCGCGCGCGAAATGGGCGCGCTCGATCCCGAAAGCTTCGCGCATCAGCTGGCGCTTCTGATCGACGGGGCGATCGTCGCCGCCATGGTCTCGCGCAACCCTGATGTCGCCGACACTGCCGGGATCGCGGCGAACTCGCTGTTCGCCCCGGCGAAACAGAAGCCTGCGAAGCGGACGAGCAAGGCGGACGGTCAGCTCGCCGCGGTGTGAGGGCGCTTACTCCTAAAGCAAATTTCTGCGTCATCGCCCGGCTTGACCGGCCGATCTAGTACTCCGAGACATTCGTGATGTCCCGAGAGACCGCGGCGTACTGGATACCCGCCTTCGCGGGTATGGCGCTGTCTATGCGGTTACGATTGTGCGCCTTAGCGAAAATAATCCAGCACCAGATGCACGTCCGCCAGCGCCGGAGCGAGGCCGCTCAGGCTCGCATCGATGACACGCCGGCAGGCGGCCACCGCCACCTGATCGCCGAGATCGTTGGCGGCTTCGAGCACCAGCCAAGCGGCCTCCGTGGCGGAGCGGTCATCGCCGCCCGGCGTGACGCGCTCACGTGATGCGAAGTGGAAGCTCATATTGTTCATCCTTGACCACCTCGCATGAACGTCGCAGCCTCAATGGGCCAGCAGGCTCGGCACACGCTGCGTGCGCTTGCCGGCGGGATTCTTGCGCGACTGGTAGAACTCCAGCACGCTGCGCGAGGTCTGCACCTTGAGACGGCCGTAGTCCCGCTCCAGATCCTGCAGCTCGCCCGCACTGATGCGATGCTCGCGTGCGCCCAAAAACAGCAGGGCCATGGTCGTATCCCACGAAAACGAGAGCGCCTTGGCCAGCATCAACAGCAATTCGCGATTGCGGTCGAACAGCGCGCGCTCAATCACGTCGACCGGCAGGCCCGACAGCAGCGACACGCCGATCGTGACCTCGTCGACCTTGTGCGCCATCGCATAGCCCGCGATGCTGCGCTCATCCAGATTGCCCTGCCGGTGCTGGATCGAAACCACCCGCTTGGCGACGAAATAGTTGCGCGAGCCGGGGCCGAATTTGGATTGCAGTTCGCCGGCGAGATTCGCCACCGAGCTATGGATCTCGTCGAGCATCTCGGGACGTTCGCCGGCCAGCCGGTTCTTGACGTCGTCGGAAGCCTTGGCGATCAGTTGCTGGAACAGATGGCGGGGAATGTCCCTGCGCAACCCGAGATTCTCCGCCAGGATCGAATCGTTCTCGGCGCGCGTCACCATATGCAGGAAGCCGGCGCCGGAGAACCGGGCGCCCTCGTTACGGACGACCGCATTGGCGACGTCGCGATTGCCGCGCGAGGCCAGCACATCGGTGACCGCCTCGCTCAGGCTCTCGCGTTGAGCGATCGCCAGCAGATGGTCCTGGCTCTTGGTCTCGGCATTCTCGATCAGCGTCGCATCGTCGAGCCGCTCGGAGTGACGCAGCACTGGGCCAGCGACCTCGATCGCGTCGTCGAAGGCAAGCTTGCGGATGACGCTCGCCGGCGAATATTCGATCCGCGCCAGCCGGTCCGCCAGCGTGGCGCGCGCAGCCGTTTCGATCTCATCGGCCAGGCGGCCGATGACCTCGCCGAACACCGCGATCTCCTCCTCACAATACCGTCCGGCGATCAAGAGGTCGGTCGCGTGCCAGAGCGCGCGGGCGCGGCTCTCGGCGCTGCCGCGCGCAATCGCCTCGTCGAGATCCCGCAGTACCGATTTCGTTTCGCTCATCATGGAACAACCGCAACCCGCAAACAGAGAAAATTCAATGCTGCACGATAGCCACCGAACGCGAGTGTTCCGTAAACTTGCGCGCAGGCATTTTGCTGCGAGTTGTTCCTTAAATGTGCCGGAGTCCGTTAGGAGCCTCTTAAGAGGTCGAAGTGCTCCGCGCCCGATCGACGGGGGATCGCACGAACACAGAAGCCCCTGCTCCAGAGCGCGATGCGAGCGTCAGACGATCATCAAGGCATGACCCTGAGGGTGCGCGCTTCTGCATCGGCGACCGATCGTTCGCCTGACGCCGGCGCGCATTCAGCCAGAGCCCGATCGATCAGCCGCATGGCGCCGGCATCCTGGCCTTGTTGCAGCATCAGCTCTCCGGCGAAGAAACTCGCCTCGCAGCGCCGCGTCCTTCGCATGACACGATTGCCCTCCTCGGCCGCAGCAAGCGCCGCCTCTGCCGTCCCTTGGCCGAGGAAGAGGCGCACGATCGGCGCGGGCCATTTGCTCATGTCGAGCTGCTTTGCCCTGTCGGCGAGGTCGCTCGCCAGACCGGCGCGGCGCCGCGCCAGGTCCAGCCACAAGGCGGCTTCGGCATCCTTCCGATCCATCGCGCTGAGCCGCTTGAAATCGTCCTGCGACTGCTCCAGCAGGCCCGCCTCGAAGCTCGCAATCCCCCGTGCGCGATAGGCCTGCGCAACGTACCGAACGCGCTCCGACGTCCGCGCGGACCTCGTCGGCACCGCTCCGGACGGATCGGCGTCGGCATAATCATACGCGGCACGAAGGTCGGCCCGGGACTGCCCAACGACATCGTCGTAGTCGGCAATTGCGTGATCGATATCTCCCTTGCGGAAATAGGCCTCGGCGCGCCTGAATCGGGCCGTGACCACCTGTGGGGTCGCCGGCCTGCCGCGCTCGATCACGGCGGTGCAGCCGGCAATGCGCTCGTCCGGAGTGACGCCCACCGCGATCATGCACCGCTTTGCCGCCGATGATTGGGCGCTCGCCGAGATGGCGGAGATTAAAGCCAAAATCAACGCGCAACCGGTAAGCGAGTACCATCGGTGCCTAGCCATGATCGTCTCCTTGTGTGTTGCTTGATGCTAGCAACACACGCCGATCTCGCCACAATCTTTAGCTGCATTCGCAGATCATGCTTCAGGCGATGTAAATGGAATCGCAGACTCTAACCGCCGTCGCGCGTGGTCATCTCCTCCAGCCGCGAACAGAAAAAGCTCGATGCAGCATGATCGCGTCCGAACGCGAGCGTCCACGCTCGCGCATATCATGGTGTGAACTTCGGCAAGGTACGGAAGGATCGTCCTCATATCGCCAGACCGGCTGCAGGAGATCCACCGTGGTACTCCGGCCGTTATCGGCCACTGCCGAGCCGCCGCAACTCGGCATGAGCGGCGGGCCATTCGACAAAATGCTTCGGGCAGACATCGGTGGCAACGCGCAGCAGCTTGAGAGCCTCGTCCTGAGCGCCGTTGGCGAGCGTCAGCTCTCCCGCATAGAAATTGGCTTCGCAGACTTGGCCTTTGCGCTTGTTTGGATCGGGATCTTCGGCGGCAACAAGCAAGGCCCCGAACGTCAGGCCACCGAGATAGAAGCGAACGACGGGCGCGGGCCATTCCGACATGTCCAGCTGCTTGCTGCTTTCGGCCAGCTCGCTGGGTTCGCCGCTGCGGCGACGCGCAAGATCGAGCCAGAGCTGCACGTAAGAATCCCTGGGCCTGAGCTCGGCGGCTCGGCCGAAATCCTCGATGGCCTCGCGCGATCCGCCGCTTTCCAGCCGAGCAACTCCCCGCGCCCGATGGAGGACGGCATTGTCCGCATCGATCTTGAAAGCCTGGTCGAGCCGGGCCAACGCAGCCTCCATGTCGCCGCGCCGCTCATGCGCGCTGGCCAGATTGAGGTCGCCCTGCAGATTTTTGGGATTGAGCTCAGTCGCCCGCTCGAAATCCGCCACCGCACGATCGATCTGATCCTGGTCCCGATAGGCTGCACCGCGACAGAGATAGCCGTACTCACGCTCCGGGCTGATCTCGATCGCCTTGTTGCAATCAGCGAGCGCCCGCTCCGGATCTTGCTTGGCCCTGTAGGCGCCGCTGCGGCCGACATAGGCGCCGACATTCTCGGGATGAATTAGGAGAACCCGTCCGTAGTCGGCGATCGCGCTGTCCGGGTTCGCTGTTGCCAGATAGACCAGCGCTCGCCCGTTGAGTGCATAGATGCTCTGAGGGTCAGACTCGATGACCCGGTCGTAGTCGGCAAGGGCTGCATCATTGTCGTGCTTCCGCAGATGAGCGGAGGCACGCGCAAGCCGCGCAGGGACATTGTCCGCATCGCGGGCAAGGATTGCATCATAGTCCGCGATCGCGAGCTCCATTTCGCCTTTCTGAACATGGAACATCGCCCGACGAAGGCGGGCCATATTCAGGCTTCTCAATGTGGCCGCAGAACTCTCGATCAAGGCGGTGCAGCCGGCGATGCGATCGTCCAGGGCGATATTCCCGGTCCCGTGGCACTTGATGGTCGGAAACGATATGATCGGAGACGATTGCGCGAGGGCACCTGGGATCGACGTCAACGCACCTAGTCCCGCCGCCATTGCCGCAGCGACGAACACCCGCCATTCCGATTGCATCCCAGCCCCCATTTCCAAGCCGGATCATGTTACCAAGTCCGGCGGCGGCAACGGCTGCGCCGCCGCTCAGGGTGCCGATCAGCTACTTCGTCTCCGCAACGATCCTCGCCAGCCGTGCCAGCTCCTGCTCCAGGTCGGCCTCGATATCGGCGACGTTGATATCGACCACGCGGTAGTTGCGGCTCTCCAGCCAGGTGCGGCGCGCGGCGCGGTCGGCGGCGATCGCCTCGCTCTCCTCGGTGTTCACGAGCTCGATCGCGAGGCGATGGACGAAGGAGACGAAATCCGGAATCTGGCGGCCCACCGGGGTCTGCCGCTTGAACTGGCCGGCGAAGCGGCGGTCGCGGGTGAGCGCATGCCAGAGCATGCGCTCGGCATCGGTCGGATTGCGGCGGAGCAGCCGTGCCAGCCCACGCAACGAGCCGCGTGAATCCGGCAGGCTCGCCACCGTGCCCTGCTCGGCGATCAGCGCCCGCAGCCGCGTGGCCTGCTCGCTGTCGAGCACCCCGCCCTTGGCCGGGCCCTTCCGCCCTTCCGCAATGGCCATGATCACGCCGTGCAGCGTGTGCACGTCCTGCTTGGTCGGCTCCATCCGGAAGAAGATGTTGCGCAGGTTGACCAGCATGGTCTCGCGCTTCTCGACGGGCCGCAGGAATTCGACCCGGTCGAGCTCGCGTACCAGGTTCTCGAAGAAGGCTTCCATCTGGTGCTGGGAGGCCCGCTCGGAGCGCTCCGGCATCGAAAACGGCAAGGCGCCGGAGGTGATCAGCTTGAACCATTCGTAGCCCATCAGCAGCACCGCCTGGGCGAGGTTCAACGACGCAAAGCCCGGGTTGACCGGATAGGTGATGATGCGGTTGGCCCGCGCCACCTCCTCGTTGGTCAGCCCGGCGCGCTCGCGGCCGAACAGGATGCCGGCCTTGCCGCCGGCGGCCACGTGGCCCTGGATCTCGCGCGCGGCGCCCTCCGGCCCCATCACCGGCTTGGCCTGGTCGTGCGACCGGGCGGTGGTGGCGAACACCAGGTCGAGATCGGCGATAGCCTCATCAAGGGTCGCGAACAGCTGGACGTTTTCGATGATGTGGTCGGCGCCCGCCGCCGCGCGCCGGGCGGCGATGTTCGGCCAGCCGTCGCGCGGATTGACCAGGCGGAGCTGCGTCAGCGCGAAATTGCCCATGGCGCGGGCAGCCATGCCGATGTTCTCGCCGAGCTGCGGCTCGACCAGGATGACGACAGGGCCGTCGATCTCCACCCCCGTCTTGGTCTTGTCGGTCCCGGACACGTCGATCCTTCTCCAGTTCATCAAGCGGCTGAGTGCCTACCCGGCCACCCAGCTTTGGACCACTCTGCCCCCGTTGACCCGGCTGGGCAGAATTCTCAAGCAAAATAACCCGGTTAATGGCCGATTTTGCCGTTTTACCGAAGCTGTGGGGAGCCTGGGCCGCAGCACAGGCCGAGAGCGCCTCGAAGAACGCCGGGCTCACGCGGCAAATCAGCTCCGGATGCATACCAGCTCGGCTTTCGCCCGCCCCGGACCGGTGCTATGACGCGCTGATTTTCACATCCCGCTCTTCGAAAAAGTGCGCTGTTCCCAAGAGGCCCTATCCGCATGGCAAAGATCAAGGTGACCAACCCCGTCGTCGAACTCGATGGCGACGAGATGACCCGGATCATCTGGCAGTACATCAAGGACAAGCTGATCAACCCCTTCCTTGATATCGACCTGATGTATTTCGACCTCGGGATGGAAAACCGCGATAGGACCAACGATCAGGTCACCATCGATTCCGCCAACGCGATCAAGAAGGTCGGCGTCGGCGTCAAATGCGCCACCATCACCCCGGACGAGGCGCGGGTGAAGGAGTTCGGGCTGAAGGAGATGTGGAAGTCGCCGAACGGCACCATCCGCAACATCCTCGGCGGCGTCATCTTCCGCGAGCCGATCATCTGCAAGAACGTGCCGCGCCTGGTGCCCGGCTGGACCAAGCCGATCATCATCGGCCGTCACGCCTATGGCGACCAGTACCGCGCCACCGACATCAAGTTCCCCGGCAAGGGCACGCTGACGATGAAATTCGTCGGCGAGGACGGCACCGTGATCGAGAAGGAGGTCTTCAAGGCCCCCGGCGCCGGCGTGGCGATGTCGATGTACAATCTCGACGAGTCCATCATGGACTTCGCCCGCGCCTCGCTGAACTACGGCCTGCAGCGCGGCTACCCGGTCTATCTCTCGACCAAGAACACCATCCTCAAGGTCTATGACGGCCGCTTCAAGGACATCTTCCAGGACATCTACGACCGCGAGTTCAAGACGCAATTCGAGGCCAAGAAGATCTTCTACGAACACCGCCTGATCGACGACATGGTGGCGGCGGCGCTGAAATGGTCCGGCGGCTATGTCTGGGCCTGTAAGAACTATGACGGCGACGTGCAGTCCGACACCGTGGCGCAGGGCTACGGCTCGCTCGGCCTGATGACCTCGGTGCTGATGACGCCGGACGGCAAGACCGTGGAAGCGGAAGCCGCGCACGGCACCGTGACCCGCCATTTCCGCGAGCACGAGAAGGGCAAGGAGACCTCGACCAACTCGATCGCCTCGATCTTCGCCTGGACCCGGGGTCTCGCCCACCGCGCCAAGCTCGACAACAACGCGGAGCTCGCCAAGTTCGCCGCCACGCTGGAGAAGGTCTGCGTCGACACCGTCGAGGCCGGCTACATGACCAAGGACCTCGCGCTCCTGGTCGGCGCCGACCAGCGCTGGCTGTCGACCACCGGCTTCCTCGACAAGATCGCGGAAAATCTCACCAAGGCGATGGCGGCCTAAGCCGCCTCCCCATTTTCGCCAGAGTGCGACTGGCATCATTACGGGCCGCGCCACCAGCGCGGCCCGTTCGTTTCCACGAACCAGAGAGCACCGTCGATGCGCGCGACCCCTGCCCTGCTCATCCTTGTTGCAGCTCTGACCGGCAGCGCCCGCGCCGGCGAAACCACGATCCCCGATGCGCTGATCGCCCCCGGCGAGAAGGTGGTGCTGACGCTGCATGCCGAGGGCGCGCAGGTCTATGAGTGCAAGACCGACAAGGACGGCAAGCTCGCCTGGACGTTCCGCGAGCCGATCGCGACGCTGATGGAAGACGGCAAGACGGTCGGCCGCCATTACGCGGGGCCGAACTGGGAGCATCAGGACGGCAGCGTGGTTACGGGCCGCGTGGTGGGCACCGCGATCGGTGCCACCGAGAACGACATCGCCTGGCTCAAGCTCAACGCCGTCGGCCATCGCGGCGACGGCGTCCTGGCCAATATCACCACGGTGCAGCGGGTAAATACCAAGGGCGGTGTGCTGGAAGGCGCCTGCGACGCGGCCGGCACCTATCGCAGCGTGCCCTATTCGGCCGACTACGTGTTCCTGCGCAAGGACTAAGAACTCACGCCTCGCGATAATCTAGCAGGATCAGCCCGACCAGCACGAAGGCAACCGGCCAGACCCAGGCGGCGATCCGGCTGGTCCGCCCCGGCAGGCGCAATTCCAGCCAGCGCGCCCAGCCTGCCGTCATGCCGCACAGCGCCAGCGGCGTGTGGCTCATCTCGATCAGCAGCTGGTCCTTGACGTTGGCGATGGCGTGAGAGTGCGTCATCAAGAGCGCGCCGCCGACCGCGACCGTCAGCGGAAACATCAGCGCCGCCCGTCCCGCGGCCTCTCCGCGCAGCCGCACCCGCCATTCGAACAGACCGAACAGGATGATCAGCACCACGAACAGACGGTGCTGGGCCACTTCGGGATCGCGCAGCGAAGCGAAGAAGCCGATCGGCCCGATCGGCCAAGCCATCTCGTCGGCGCGGAAGAACAGGAATGCCGCCATGACCAGGAACAGTAGCGGCCAGTGCCGCGCCCAGCGGCCCCAGCTGAAATGTTCGATCAGCGCGAGCAGCCCGATCAGCAGGACGAAGATGCCGGCCCAATGGTGGTTGTATTCGGACCAGGCGATGTCTTCGGCGCTGCGCGGCAGGATGATGCCTTCGCCCGGGACGTAAGCCGGCGGCGCGGTCACGCGCTGCGCATCGGCGGCGTCGATCTTGGCCTGGAGCTGCGAGATGGTGAGCTGGTCGGCCGGCGGACTGATCAGGCGCGGCCATTGCGGCGCTGCGCGCTCCACGATCTCCTGCCAGCTCAGGCGGTCCTGGCTGAGATCGACGCCGGGTGGCAGCGACGTCAGCGATCCTGCGGTCATGAGCACCGTGAGTCCGACGCCGAGTTCGACCTCGACGAAGCGCTTCAGCCGCAGCAGCGGCGCTTCCGGATCGCGCCGGCGCAGCCGCTCCACGGCGAGGAAGTTGCCGGCGCCGAGCGCGAGCAGCATCAGCAACATCGCGACCTTGGCTGACGTCATCACGCCATAGGCCGTGCCGTAGATCGCCTCGAACGAGCCGAGATAGGCGATCGCCATCACGGTGCCGCCGACCACGATGGCTGCCACCGCGGCCATCGACATCAGCGAGTAGCGGCGTCCGATCAGCCGCTCGTCACCGGCAGCCTTGCAGCCGTTCAGCGCCATCAGGAAATATGGCAGGCCGCCGATCCATACGCCCGCCCCCAGCATGTGCAAGGCATCGGCGAGCATCAGTGGCCAGCGCACATCGAGGCGGCTTGCCGCATGCGTCAGATTGAGCTGCAGCGCGAGCGCGAACGCGGCGATGACGATCAGGGCTGTCGTTCGCCACGCGGTCCACGTGCCTGTCCGCGCCAGCAGCGAAAGGACGAGCGCGCAGCCGGCCACCGCAAGCTCGAAGCGCGCGAAATCCGCGCCAGCCGCTTCGCGCCATGACACGTCGAGCGTGCCGGTCAGCGCCGCGACATTGATCGCGAGCGAGGCGAGCGTCACCGAGAACCATGCACGCGCGCTGAGGCGCAGAAAGCGCTGGCACTTTTTCCCCACGACGATCGCGTCGGCTGACAACTTGTCCTGCAGCGGCCGCAACAGCAGCGCCTGGAAGGCGATGCCGCCCAGCGTGAACGACTGCGCAAGCAGGGTCAGCCCGCGCAGCACCACCGACAGATAGCCGAAGATGTCGAGAAAGAGCGACACGGCGGGCGGCTCAGCGGACGGTGAATGGGATATCGCCGCGCGTGATGTGCCCGTCGACGCTCAGCACCTGCCAGCGCAGGCGCCAGGCGCCAGGCGCGAGCGCCTTGGCTTCGGCATCAAGCTCGTCCGGCGGTGTGCCGGCCGTCGGCGTCAATGTCTGCTCGGTACCATCGGGCGCGAGCAGCTTCAGCCGCGAACGCGCATGATCGATGCGGCTGTTGAAGCGCAGCCTGATCGCGATCGCATCCTTGGCGACGGTCGCGCCGGACGCCGGCTGGGACGAGATGATGATGGCATGGGCCGCGGCGCCTTGCGGCGCGGTGAGCAGCAGAAATAACGGCAGCAGGTAATGTCGTTTTCGGGCAGAATACATGGCTTCAAGACCCGGCAGCTCAGGACGACGTCTCAAACACGCGACGTGGCCGGTTGAACATTGCACTGCACTGTATTTAGGTGCCGGCAAATTCCGCAAATAGGCACAAAGTTGTGACCCACGCTGCGATCGGCAAAGTGTGGCCCAACAGTGACAGGTTGTGTGCCCCCGGCCCCGATGCCGCCGCCGGATCGATCGCGCCGGCATCGCTGGACTACGAAATTACATGTCGCATCATCGGCTTGTTCGCGGTATGCCACGCGCCATCCATTGCTGCCCGTCCGGCCCCGGACCTGTTCCCTGCCCGCCGGACCAACATTGCCGCCGTCTTGAGGAACCGCCAAGGAAACCGTCATGCCCGCCTACCGCTCCCGAACCTCCACCCACGGCCGTAACATGGCCGGCGCTCGCGGCCTGTGGCGCGCCACCGGGATGACGAACGAGGATTTCGGCAAGCCGATCATCGCGGTGGTCAACTCCTTCACTCAGTTCGTGCCGGGACATGTGCATCTGAAGGATCTCGGCCAGCTGGTCGCCCGCGAGATCGAGAAGGCCGGCGGCGTCGCCAAGGAGATGAACACGATCGCGGTCGATGACGGCATCGCCATGGGCCATGACGGCATGCTCTACAGCCTGCCCTCGCGCGAGCTGATCGCCGACAGCGTCGAATACATGGTCAACGCGCATTGCGCCGACGCGATGGTCTGCATCTCCAACTGCGACAAGATCACCCCGGGCATGCTGATGGCCGCGATGCGCCTCAACATTCCCGCAGTCTTCGTCTCGGGCGGGCCCATGGAAGCGGGCAAAGTCAACCTCGCCGGCAAGCTGCGCAAGGTCGACCTGATCGACGCCATGGTGACGGCCGCCGACGATAAGGTCTCGGACGCCGACGTCGAGGTGATGGAGCGCTCGGCCTGTCCGACCTGCGGTTCCTGCTCCGGCATGTTCACCGCCAATTCGATGAACTGCCTCACCGAGGCGCTCGGCCTGTCGCTGCCCGGCAACGGCTCGGTGCTGGCGACGCATGCCGACCGCAAGGGCCTGTTCGTCGAGGCCGGTCATTTGATCGTCGATCTCGCCCGCCGCTACTACGAGCAAAACGATGCCTCGGTGCTGCCGCGCTCGATCGCCAACTTCAAGGCGTTCGAGAACGCGATGAGTCTCGACATCGCGATGGGCGGCTCGACCAACACCGTGCTGCATCTGCTCGCCGCCGCGCATGAGGGCGACGTGCCGTTCACGATGAAGGACATCGACCGCCTCTCGCGCAAGGTGCCGGTGCTGTGCAAGGTCGCGCCCGCGGTGGCCGACGTGCACATGGAGGACGTGCATCGCGCCGGCGGCGTGATGGCGATTCTGGGCGAACTCGCCCGCGCAGGGCTGTTGCACACGGAGTTGCCGAACGTGCATTCGGCTTCGCTTGCATCTGCGCTGGAGCGCTGGGACGTCAGGCGCACCCAAAGCGAGAGCGTGAAGAACTTCTACATGGCCGCGCCCGGCGGCGTGCCGACACAAGTGGCGTTCAGCCAGGACCGCCGCTATGAGGACCTCGATCTCGATCGCGAAAAGGGCTGCATCCGTGACCTCGCGCATGCCTATTCCAAGGATGGCGGCTTGGCCGTGCTCTACGGCAACGTTGCGCTCGACGGCTGCATCGTGAAGACGGCCGGCGTCGATGCCAGCATCCTCACCTTCGCAGGCCCCGCCCGCGTCATGGAGAGCCAGGACGCCGCGGTGGAGGCGATCCTGACCAACAAGATCAAGCCCGGCGACGTCGTCGTCGTCATCTATGAAGGCCCGCGCGGCGGCCCCGGCATGCAGGAAATGCTGTATCCGACCAGCTATCTGAAGTCGAAAGGGCTCGGCAAGGTGTGCGCGCTCGTCACCGACGGCCGCTTCTCCGGCGGCTCGTCGGGCTTGTCGATCGGCCACGTCTCGCCGGAAGCCGCCGAAGGCGGCCTGATCGGACTCGTCAAGGATGGCGACCGCATCGAGATCGACATCCCCAACCGCACCATCCACCTTGCCGTCGACGACGAGGAGCTGGCGCATCGCCGCGCCGCGATGGAGGCCAAGGGCACGGAGGCCTGGAAGCCGGCCAAGCGCGCACGCAAGGTCTCCACCGCGCTGAAGGCCTACGCCGCGTTCGCCTCGAGCGCCGCCAAGGGTGCCGTGCGCGTGCTGAAGGACTGAGTTGATAGTTCGATGACGTCAGGTGGGCAAAGACGCGGAGCGTCGTGCCCACCTTTCTTTCATATGCGCGATACGGTGCGCGCTTAGCTTAGCCGCCCAGCGGCAGCCTCCCGCGAAACCGAGCGGTGCGGCCGCTTCACTGTGGCCGTCCGAAGCTCAAAGGCTCCGGCTCTGGCTTCTCGGAACGAGACCAGTCGGCGCTGCGCCTCGTCCCACAGCACAAGCCTGACGCAGCGAAAGCTCTGCGGCAGCGTGATGCGACAGGCCTCGCGCAGTTCCGGATGGTCACGCAGCACGCGCGGGAGCCGGTAATATGGAATCCGGCTGCACAGATGGTGCACGTGATGGATGCCAATGTTGGCCGTGAACCAGCGCAGCAGAACCGGCAGATCGTAATGGGAGCTGCCGTACAGGGCGGCATCATGCAGGTTCCAGCGCTCGTCGCGCTCCCACGCGGTCTGCTCGAATTGATGCTGCACGTAGAACAACCATACGCCGGCCGTGGCCGCGAGCAGCATGATCGGAAGATGCACCAGCAGGAATGCGTTGATCCCGACGAGCCAACTAAGAGCGGCGACGGTCGCGGCGATGGCGAGATTGGTGGCCATCGTGCTGGCCCAGAGTCGCCAACCGTCGCGCATCAGGCCGACCGGAAGCCGGTGTTGCAGCAGAAACAGATAGGCCGGTCCGACCCCGAACATGACCAGCGGGTGGCGGTAAAGCCGATAGGTCAGACGGCCCCACCATGAGCGGGCGGCGTATTCGCGCACCGTCAGCGTATCGATGTCGCCGATACCGCGCCGATCGAGATTGCCGGTGGAGGCATGATGGATCGCATGGGTGCGGCGCCACCAGTCGTAAGGCGTCAGCGTCAGCACACCGATGACGCGACCGACCCAGTCGTTCGCCCGACGACCGGCGAAAAAGGTGCCATGGCCGCAATCGTGCTGGATCATGAACAGTCGCACGAGAAAGCCGGCAGCTGGAACAGCGATCAGCAACGAAGCCCAGGCATGGCCAAGGGAGAACATGAACCAGGCCGCGGTCCATAATACCGCGAGCGGCACAGCGGTGATCACCAATTCGGCAGCGCTGCGCGCGCGATTTGGCTTGCCATAACTGGCCAGAATGCGCGTCCAGCGCCGCGAGTCGGGCCTCGATGCGCCCGAATGATGTTCAGTGCTCAAGAGAATATCCGAGGCTTGCCGATGCGGGCTTCGTCTTCGGCGCAGCCGCGATCTGCTTGTTGACTTGCAATGTGATCTTCACCTGCTTTGTGGCGATTGTGGCCAGATGGAAAAATCCCGCGTGCCGACGGATCGGACGCGGGACTCAGAAAACCAGAAAGCTCTGCCAGTACATCCGTGGTCAAAGCACCATGGTCCTTCGCGCGGCCGCTCAGGCGGCGCGCAGGTTTTCAGCGGCGGATTTGCCGGTTCGGCGGTCGGCCACGATGTCGAAGCTGACCTTCTGCCCCTCATTGAGGGTGCTCATGCCGGCGCGCTCAACCGCGCTGATATGAACGAAGACGTCATTGCCGCCGCCGTCGAGCTGAATGAAGCCGAAGCCCTTTTGGCCGTTAAACCACTTCACAGTTCCTGTATTCACTGTCGATGTCCTTTCACCTGACAACGTGCACGTAAGACTCAAGGCGCCGAGAGTGCGGCGGCCTTCGTCGATGGATCGATTTTTGGAGAAGGGGGTCTGAAACGTGCGCGCCTGTCTATGACGAGGCGAAGCGGCCCAGGTCGTTCGGCCAAGTGTCGATGACCGCTATATGGGCATAAATCGAGCCGGCGTCAAGATTCGCCACTTGCGGACCGTAGTACCCCGTAGCCAGGCCCGATCTCAACCGCAACTTTGCACCCGCAGCGGGTTGGATCCGCCCTCACCCCCGATACGCGAACAGTTCGATCGGCTCGGCGAAGCCGCGTACCGGGTATTCACCGACGCGCTCGAGCGCGAACTCATCTTTCACGAGATCGGCGAAGGCGCGCGACAGCAGCACCGGCTTTCCGACCTGTTTGGTGAGGGTTTCGAGCCGCGAGGCCATGTTGACCGCAGGACCGATGACGGTGAAGTCGAGCCGCGCGCGCGAGCCGATATTGCCGTACATGACGTCGCCGACATGGACGCCCACGCCATAGTTGAGCGGTGCGCGGCCGGCTTCGCCGTTCTTCTCGTTCAGGGCAAGCATGGCCTGACGGGCCTCGGCCACGGCATGCAGCAGATTGGCGCAGGCCCGTGGGTCGCTGAGCGGAAAGATGGCAAGCAGGCCGTCCCCCATGAACTTCAGGATTTCCCCGCCATGGCGAACGATCGGCTCCGACATCGCGTCGAAATAGCCGTTCAAGAGATCGATCACGTCGTCGCGCGGCCAGTTGTCGGAGATCCTGGTGAAGTCCCTGAGGTCACAGATCATGATCGCGGCGCGGACCGTGGTCCCGCTGCCGCGCCTGGTGGCGCCGGCCAGGATGAGTTCGCCGGCGTGCGAGCCGACATAGGTTTCGAGCAGGGTCCGCGCCAGCCGGTTCTTCATCCGGATTTCGCTGACCAGCGCCAGCATCGGCAGCAGCTTGAACAGAGCTGCGATATGCGCGTCCTCGAAGCCGCCGGGCCGGTCGGTCGCGAAGGTCACGATGTGGCGCTTGCCGAGCGTATGATACAGTGGCCAGGCGACATAGTCGGTCAAGCCCTGTGCCCGCATCTCGTCATAGACGGCGTGTCTGCGCCCCTGCCCCGGATCGCGCTCGAGATTTTCACGCACCTGCGCCGCGCCGTCATGGATCTCGTTGGCGGGACTGCCGATATATTCGGACCGTCCCATGACATCGTAATCGACCCGCGCAATCTCGGCCTCATGCATCCCGTCGTTCCACAGGATCCGGGCGCCGAGCCATTGCGGGTGCTGGATCAACAGATGAAGCGTCGCCCGCTTGACCGGAATCCCGGCACGCTGCAGGCGGATGCACATCTCGGCGAAAATGTTGTCGAGGAAGCGCTGGTCACGCGTACCGTGCGTCAGCCAGTGCACGACGTCGCCGTCGGACTGTACGGTGGCGGGATCGAGGTCTGCTGCCGCCTTCATGTCTTGCTCCTGGGCCCGAAACCTGACCAACCGATACTGGATAGGTCGTGTCCCCGCGCGCCGGAGTCAATCGACGTCATGGCATGCCCGCAAACGGGCATGCCATGTCTTGATCGAAACGCATGACGACCTGGCCGTCGCGTCAGAAGTGAACCACCGTGCGCAGGCCGAGAACCCAGGCATTGCTGGTCTTGATGCCGGCGGCGTTGAAGCCGCGTCCGCCGGGATTGATCACATACTGGGCGTCGAACTTGAGGTTCATCCAGCCAGTCGCCTGCCAGCCGTACCAGGCTTCGATCGGAACCTCGTTCCCGCCTGCGTTCGGGCTCAGCGCGGCCGAGTTCACGTGGGTGGTGCCCACCGCGAAGCCGACTTCGTCCTTCGGGCGGAAGGAGAACGTGCCGGTGTGCCTGACGCCCCACGCGATCTGGTAGTCCTGGAACGCAGTCCGGTGATCGGCGACAGTCGTATTGAGGAACGTGTACCAGCCCTGGGCGTCCGGACCGTCGACGGTCAAGCGCTGCAGGATCGATTCGTAGACGCCGTAGCGGCCTCTTTGATCGCCAATATTTTGATCCGGAACTCCACCGACGCCGGGGATGGTCATGATGATCCCGGGAAGGCCGCCATCGATCGTCGAGGCGTTGTCATACCAGCCGCCGAAGCGCCAGGTGCCGTTCAGCGGACCGCTCGGCTCCCACTTCAACTCCACCGGCACCAGCACACCCGCGCCGGGGCTTCGGGTGGGAATGCCCGGCGCCAGATAGATGCCGGCGTCCGAAGTCGTCAGATATTGCGGATTGGCGTCGTAGACGCCGGCCGAAATTGACAGTTCCTTGGTGATGTTGAAATGGGCGACACCGGCCCACTGGCTCACCGGCCAGTTGAAGATGTAGCCGCCCTGGATGTTGCCGGGCTGGCCGCCGCAGAAGGTCAGGTTGATGAACTCGCACAGGCCGAAGAAGAAGTCGTTGCCGACCGGAAGACGGCCGCCCTTGAGGGTCAAGCGATCATCGAACAGCTTCTGCTGATAGTAGAATTCGGTGAGGCGCACGATATTGCCGCGGCCGAACACTTCGTTGGTCAGCTGCAGCGCCGGAATGCCGGCCTCGGAATTCAGATTGTCGCCGAAGCGGTCGACCAGGGTAAGGCCGACCATGCCGCCCTGGATGCCGGCAAGCTTGGCCATGTCGAACTTGGCCTCGAACCACAGCTGGCCTGCGTTGGCTGAGGTGTTCCTGGAGCCGCCCGAGAGGTTGGTGACAGCTTCGTCGCCCAGCGTCAGGGCCAGTGTAACGCCCTGCTCCTTCAGCCATGTCCGGCCGAGATCGCCGAACAGATACGGTCTTGTCCAGAAATCATCGGCCGACGGATAAGGAACGGGCGGCGCCTTCGTCGGCAGATCGGCCGCATATGCGCCACTGCCTAACAGAGACAAAACGATCCCCACGCCGCACGCACGTGCGGTCGTCACACACCAATTCATTTTCTTCTGCTCCTCGCAGCGTTCCCAGGCTCTGGATGTTTTTATGTCGCGTCCCGGCCAAAGCCGTTGTCCCGGAACGCGCTTCCCCTCGGCCACCCGCAGCCGCCGCCCCAAGAAGCGACTGAATCGCAATTGCAGGTTGGACAGTCACCCTAACGGGCATTTGAGCGGGCGTGAATAGTCATACAATATAGACGCCTCGGTAAAACCGTAACTGTGTCAGATCGGACACAGATATGTCGGTGACCGAGGAACTGCTCTCTGCGCGCCGGCCCGAACGCGGTCAGGCTGGGGCCGCCGATATCGCCGAAGCGGTGTCCGGCGCAGACGAATTCTGCGCGATATCGTGCGGCGAGAGGGAGGTCTCCACCGTTCGACGCAAAGCTTTACAGCAGCCTGTAGCGCCGCTTCGCCTGATCTCAGCCGGCAGGCGCGACGACCACGCGCGCCCCGGCATCGGCCAGGCATGTGCGCTCTCTCTCGGATGCGCCGTCGTCGGTGACCAGAGTCCAGCGCGGCGGCAGCGGCGCCCAGGCCGACTGCTCGGCCCGGCCGAGCTTGGTCGCATCGGCGAGCACGATCAGCTCCCGCGCCTGCTGCATCATCAGCGATTTCAACGCGACCTGATCGAGATCGGCTTCGCACAGGCCACGGCCATGAACCACGCCATCCGCGCTCATGATGGCGCGGTCGGCGGTCATGCGGCGCAGCGCCTCAATCGCGAGCGGCCCCATGGTGCTCATGCTGGTCGGGCGCAGCGTGCCGCCGAGCACCACGAGATCGATCGCAGGCGCCTTGGCGAGAAAGGGCAAGAGCGCGAGGTTGTTGGTGATGATGCGCAGCCTACGCTCGCGGAGCAGCCGGCCGAAGGCTGCGACCGTGGAGCCGGCGTCGAGGATCAGCGTGTCGCCGTCCTCGATCAGATCGATGGCGGCGCGCGCGATCGCCTGCTTCTCGCGCCCCTGCACCGCAAGCCGCTGCTCGCAGCGCATGGGCCGTCGCACCGTGACGCCCACCCCGGAACCGATGCGATTGAAAATAATGCGGAGACGAATGGCGGGTTGCTCGCCCGCTTTTGCGCTTCACCTTCGCGCCCATTTACCCCGGCGATGCGGGCTCAGGCTCTCGCTGGTCCCCTCTCTGCGCAGTTTCGGCTCTCGTGAGGCGGATGAGCCAAAGGCGTAACCCGCCGCTTTTTTCCTTCACAGCGGATCACGCTTCGCTATTCGACCGACGTGCCAGGCCTGATAGCTGCTCAGCCCGCCATGGCATCCCGTAGTGAAGCCGCGAAGCGCGACACGGCCGGGCCGAAGTTGGAATTCGCCACGTCGATTTGGCGTATGGCGACGGTGGCCTTCGGCGCGGCACCGGCCAGGTCTTTCATCTCGCGAAACGACCTGCCCGGTGGCGAGCCGCCATGGGTGAGGAAGAAGGCGACGTTGTTCAACTTGCCCGCCTGCGCCTGGAGATAGGCACGGATGGGCGTGGCGGGCCGCCACGCCCAGATCGGAGAACCGACGACGACCAGGTCGTAATCCGACGGCGCATGCTGCAAGCGTCCGATCTGCGGCAGGCTGTTCGACCAGCTGTCATAGGAAGCCCTGAGGTAGCTGCCGAAGCTCCGCTGGTATCGCGCGCAGCTGATGTCCTCGACATCGGCCGAGAGCGCCTTTGCGATCACCTGCGCAACCGCGCGCGTCGTCCCTGACAAGGAATAGAACACGACAAGCGTTCGCATCGCTCTCACGCTCCTCGGCATGCTCGCCAGTCACAATAGGGTGGCACCGGTCGTCGACCTTGAGTCAGATCAAGAGTCAAGAGTACGACGGTCGTAGGCAGACACATGACTGACCGATCGTACGGCGGGCTCACCGAAGCCGTAGCCCGCGACGCCTCCTCCGACAGATTTTGTAGCCGACTACACTGCGGCCGATCCGCCTTACGGCGTTCAAATCAACCCTGCGACGCCATCTGATGGGATCGCAAAAGGCCACCTAGAGCACCCAGCGCCGGGCTCATTAGCAAACAGGCGAGATAAGACCATTGATGGCCCGCGGCTGTTCCGCTGATCAAGGCATATGGAGCGCTGCCGACGCACAGAATAGATGAAAGAAAGTATGCCGTTCAGCACTTCGTCATGTTTGGAGATACGCGCCGCGACGTAACCACCTAACACAGAGCCGAATGAGCCAAATATCCTGCCCCAGACTACAAACCAGGCATTTCCCATCAGGATTCTTGCGGAGGCGGCACCATGATCTGGACGCACTCCTGATCCTGATGCCACTGTGAAATAGACAGCTAAAAGGATCAGAATAACGTAGCTGAATACTACATCCGTGATGCTTCCTATTACAATTCCTTTGAGGGATGCTTTTTGCATTTCAAGTCTCTGCTCGCACTGAACGCGATCATGCGGAAGCTTGAAATCGAAAGCAACTAAGGGATCGCGATTGATGCGCCTAGGCCGATTTGCCCGGCAGGCAAAAATGAGTCCTCCTGGCGGATGGAAGCGACAGCAGACATGCCCGAAACACGCCTACGCCAAAGAGCCAATTTCACTTGCCATTCCAAAGCCATCGCTCATTTCAAGATGCCTGGCCAAAATAAACAACTTCCGAAAATCAGCAAATCAGTCGTATGCTTCGCGCGTTCCGGTCCGGATGAGGGGCGTACGCGTCGTCACGATACGTTGGACCGGCAATGCGATGGACGCTCGCAAGGCCAGGCGCGTTTCAAAACGCAGACGACTGGCAATGCGGCGGACGGCGAAATCGCGTGGTCCTGGCCTCCCGGTGCTGAGGCCAAGCTTCACGGGACGCGCTCGGCGCATCTCGTGAAGTGACGGGGGCAAGAACGCCGGTCCCCGGGGAGAGCGCGTATAAGGCGTAAACCATCGTGCAGGGAATGCCGGGATTATCCGGCTGGACCTGTGGTTTCCGCCGCGTGCATTCTTTTTCGCACGCGGGCCATGGGTATCAGCGGATACCCGGCATTCCCTGCGCCCTCACAAATTTCGAGGGCTCGAGCTTCACGCATCCCGGGCGCGTCGTGTCGCGGGAGCGATGGGGCACGCCCGGAAGATGAAAGAGCTTCGCAGCTACCAGACTCTCGCTCGCTCAACAGGCGAAGCTGTTGAGTACGATGGCTAACGCTGCGATCACAGTCTTACCCTCCCCTTGAGGGGGAGGGTCGATCGCACGCGAAGCGGGCGAGCGGGGTGGGGTGAAGCCACAGACGGCAGTGCGCATGGAGAGATCCCCCCACCCCGGCCCACATTCGCGTTGCTCATGTGCGCCGACCCTCCCCCTCCAGGGGAGGGTCGCAGCGAGATGCGCTGTCCGTCCCTATGTCTCCGGCTGGTCGTCATGTGCGGCGCCTTCGGAGATCTCGACGACGGCGAGATCGCCGCTGTCGGCCATCCGCGCCTTGGCGACGGTCTTCACATGGGCAGCGAGCGCTGGCATGCGCTCGATCAGCGCATGAAAGTCCTGCGCATCGAGCACCAGCAGCCGCGTCTTGCGCAGCGCCTTGACCGTGCCGCTCCGCTTGGTCCGGTGCAGCAGCGCGATCTCGCCGAAAAAGGCGCCGTCGACCAGCCGCACGCGCTGGGTCGGCAGCTCGATCTCGACCTCGCCCGCGGTGATGAAGTACATCGACGTCGCGGTGTCGCCGCGGCGCGCCAGCACCTCGCCGGCCTCGATGGTGCGCGCGCGCAACAGCCGCATGATGTCGGCGATCTCGCCGGCGGACAGACGCGCGAACAGCGGCACCCGCGCCAGCATGCCCCAGGTGACGACGAAGTCGCGCCGCTTCACCTCTTCGGCAAAGGCGCTGGAGATGATCGCGACCGGCAGCGCGATCATCGCGAAGCCCGCGACGATCGCGAACACAGTAATGAGCTTGCCGAGCGTGGTCACCGGCACCACGTCGCCATAGCCGACGGTGCCGAGCGTGACGATCGCCCACCACATCGCATCCGGAAGCGTGCCGAACTTGTCGGGCTGTACGTCGCGTTCGGCCGCATAGAGCAAGGACGCGAACAACAGCACCGCGCCAATCAGGATGACGATGCAGCCGACCAAAGTGCGCCGCTCGGCCTGGATCGCGGCGAGCAGCGAGCGCATCGCCGGCGAATAGCGCACCAGCTTGAGGAACGGCAGCACACAGAGCATCGCCAGCATGGCGTGATCGCCGATCGCGAGCACGATCACCGCCGGCAGGAAGGCGCCGAGATCGATGATGCCGAGCGCGGAGAAGACGTAGCCGAGCCGGTCGCGGACGGCCGAGCCCCTGCGCGGCGTGTGGCCGGCGATGCTCCAGAGACGGGCGAAATATTCGAAGGCGAAAACCAGCAGGGCCATCACCTTCGCCGCGGTGAAGGTCGGGCCGAAGCGCGCGTCGAGCTGTGGCACCGAGGCCAGGGTCGTCACCAGCACATCGACGGCGATCACGATCACGATCATCCGCACGAAGCGGGAGCCGACCGACAGCGGCAGATGATCGTGTTCGAGCAGCTCGTAGAGCCGGTCGCGCAGATCGGGATCCTTGATGGTCCTATGACGCCCGATCATCGCGACAGACTCGCGCTCATTGTTTACCCGGCCATGGCCTTCTCGATCGCGGCCAGCGCGGCATCGGCCTTGGCTCCATCGGGCCCGCCGGCCTGGGCCATGTCGGGGCGGCCGCCGCCGCCCTTGCCGCCCAGCGCCTCCGAGGCCGCGCGCACCAGCTCGACCGCGTTGAAGCGCGCGGTGAGATCCGTGGTCACGCCGACCACGACCCCGGCCTTGCCATCCTCGCTACGGCCGACGATCGCGACCACCCCGGAGCCGAGCTGCTTCTTGGCCTCGTCGACGAGGCTCTTGAGGTCCTTCACCTCGACGCCTTCGACAGCGCGCGCCATCAGCTTGACGCCGGCCACCTCGCGGACAGCGGAAGCGCCGCCCCCCGCGGAAGCACCACCGCCCATCGCGAGCTTCTTGCGCGCGTCCGACAGCTCGCGCTCGAGCTTCTTGCGTTCCTCCATCAGCGCCGTGATTCGCGCCGGAACGTCGTCGAGCGTGGAACGCAGCTCGGCGGCGGCGTGCTTGGCGAGCGCGATGGTGTCGTTGGCGTGCTTGCGCGCGCCGCGCGCGGTCAGCGCCTCGATGCGGCGCACGCCGGAGGAGACCGCGCTCTCGGAGGTCACCGAGATCAAGCCAATGTCGCCGGTGCGCTTGACATGGGTGCCGCCGCAGAGCTCGACCGACCAGCCCATGGTATTTGCGGCCTGGGCGTTGCTGCCGTGGTCGCGCGCAGCATTGCCCATCGCCACCACGCGGACCTCGTCGCCATATTTCTCGCCGAACAGCGCGCGGGCGCCGGCCTCGCGGGCGTCGTCGAGCGCCATCAGCCGCGTCGTCACCTCGGAATTCTCCAGCACGACCTCGTTGGCGATGTCCTCGACGCGGGCGAGTTCGTCCGAGGTGATCGGCTTCGGATGCACGAAGTCGAAGCGCAGGCGGTCCGGCGAGACCAGCGAGCCGCGCTGGGCGACATGGTTACCGAGCACCTGGCGCAGCGCCTCATGCAGGATGTGGGTGGCCGAATGGTTGGCGCGGATCGCGGAGCGGCGGCCATGATCAACATCGAGCTGCAGCGCGGTACCGAGCTTGAGGGTGCCCTGCTCTACCGTGCCGAGGTGGACGAACAGATCGCCGGCCTTCTTCTGGGTGTCGGTGACGCGGAACGTCACGCCGTCGCCGCGCATCACGCCGAGGTCGCCGACCTGGCCGCCGGATTCGGCATAGAACGGGGTCTGGTTGAGCACGACGGCGCCGGTCTCGCCGGCCTTGAGGCTCTCGACCTCCGCGCCATCCTTGACCAGCGCGGTCACCGCGCCTTCCGCGGTCTCGGTCTCGTAGCCCAGGAACTCGGCGGCGCCGAGCTTCTCGCGCAGCGGGAACCAGACGCTCTCGGTCGCCGCGTCGCCCGAACCTGCCCAGGCAGCGCGCGCTTTCGCCCGCTGCCGCTCCATCGCGTCGGTGAAGGAAGCCTGGTCGACGCTGATGCCGCGCGACTTCAGCGCGTCCTGGGTGAGGTCGAGCGGGAAGCCGTAGGTGTCGTAGAGCGTGAAGGCGACATCGCCGTCGAACATGTCGCCCTTGGTCAGGCCCGCCGCCTTCTCATCGAGAATGGCAAGGCCGCGCTCCAAGGTCTTGCGGAAGCGGGTCTCTTCCAGCCGCAGCGTCTCCTTGATCAGGCTCTCGGCGCGGATCAGCTCGGGATAGGCTTGGCCCATCTCGCGCGTGAGCGCGCCGACCAGGCGGTGCATCAGCGGCTCCCGGGCGCCGAGCAGCTGCGCATGGCGCATGGCGCGGCGCATGATCCGGCGCAGCACGTAGCCGCGGCCTTCGTTGGAGGGCAGCACACCGTCCGAGATCAGGAAGGAGGAGGCGCGCAGGTGGTCGGCGATGACGCGGAGCGAAGCCTTCTGCGGCCCTTGCGGATCGGCATTGGTGAGGTCGGCGATGGCCCGGATCAGCGCGACGAACAGGTCGATGTCGTAATTGTCGTGCTTGCCCTGCAGCACGGCAGCGACGCGTTCGAGCCCCGCGCCGGTGTCGATCGACGGTTTCGGCAGCGGCGTGCGCGCCCCGCCCTCGAACTGCTCGTATTGCATGAACACGAGGTTCCAGATCTCGATATAGCGGTCGCCATCCGCCTCCGGGGAGCCGGGCGGGCCGCCCCAGACCTTGTCGCCATGGTCGTAGAAGATTTCCGAACAGGGGCCGCAGGGGCCGGTGTCGCCCATCTGCCAGAAATTGTCCGAGCCGGCGATGCGGATGATGCGCGATTCCGGCAGGCCGGAAATCTTCTTCCAGAGTCCGAAGGCTTCGTCGTCATCGATATAGACGGTCGCCCACAGCTTCTCCTTCGGCAGGCCGAATTCTTTCGTGACGAGCTTCCAGGCGAGCTCGATCGCGTTCTCCTTGAAATAGTCGCCGAAGGAGAAGTTGCCGAGCATCTCGAAGAAGGTGTGGTGGCGGGCGGTGTAGCCGACATTGTCGAGGTCGTTGTGCTTGCCGCCGGCGCGGACGCATTTCTGCGAGGTGGTGGCGCGGCTGTAGGGGCGCTTCTCGACCCCGGTGAAGACGTTCTTGAACTGCACCATGCCGGCATTGGTGAACATCAATGTCGGGTCGTTGCGCGGCACGAGCGGCGAGGACGGCACGATCTCGTGGCCGTTCTCGGCGAAGAAGTTAAGGAAGGTCGACCTGATCTCGTTGACGCCGCTCATAGCAATCCAATCGAAAAAGTCCGGGAATTCGGCGCAACGCTTTTAGACAAGCCCCCCTGCCCTGTCCAGGAACTGTGCAGGAAATCATGCACTTGGCCTGCGCGCTTGAAAGCCCGTTGAAAGCTTGCGGGCCGCGTTGACAGTTTGCATGCTCTCGTGTTTCTTCCCACATACTGACGACAGCCGCGTCGGGAGAGACCGGTCTTCAAGCTTCTTCTTGAGCTTGAGGGATCGGCGCCGAAGGAGCAACCGCCCCGGAAACTCTCAGGCAAAAGGACCGCGCGGCTTAAACTGCATCTGGAAAGAGGCGCCGACGGGCATCAGCCCGGACCGCGTCCGCCGACGGGATAATACTCTCAGGCACAGCGACAGATGGGGCTTCGATCGGTTGGCCCGGGAATGGTCCCGGGAACCTTCGAGGGTCCCTGTGATGGCTGCTCCAGATGCTAATTCCGCTCCTCTGAAACGTACCCCGCTTTACGGCCTGCATGTCAGCCTCGGCGGCAAGATGGTGCCGTTCGCCGGCTACGAGATGCCGGTGCAATATCCGGCGGGCGTGCTGAAAGAGCACCTCCATACCCGCGCGGCCGCGGGTTTGTTCGACGTTTCCCATATGGGCCAGATTGCCCTGGTTCCGAAATCCGGCCAGGTCGCCGACGCCGCGCTCGCGCTGGAGCGGTTGGTACCGCAGGATATCGTCGGCATCGCACCGGGCCGCCAGCGCTACGCACAGTTCACCAACGAGGCCGGCGGCATTCTGGACGACCTGATGGTCGCGAATTTCGGCGAGCATCTGGTGCTGGTGGTCAACGCGGCCTGCAAGGAGGCCGACGAGGCACTTTTGCGCGCCGGGCTGTCCGACATCTGCGAGGTGCGGCCGCTGACTGACCGCGCGCTGTTGGCCCTGCAAGGACCCAAAGCGGCATCCGTGCTGGCGAAGCTGAGCGCAGACGTCGAGTCGATGCGGTTCATGGATGCGGGACCGCGCAGCGTCGACGGGCTCGATTGTTACGTGTCGCGCTCCGGCTACACCGGGGAGGATGGGTTCGAGATTTCGGTTCCGGCCGACCAGACCGAGAAGCTCGCTGACGCGCTGTTATCGGACAAGGACGTGCTGCCGATCGGGTTAGGGGCCCGCGACAGCCTGCGGCTGGAAGCCGGCCTCTGCCTCTATGGTCACGACATCGACACCACGACCACGCCGGTCGAAGCGGCCCTGGAATGGTCGGTGCAGAAGATTCGCCGCACCGGCGGCGCCCGGGTCGGCGGCTTTCCCGGCGCCGAAAAGATCCTGGGCGAATTTGAGCACGGTACCACGCGCCGGCGAGTCGGGCTGAAGGCCGAGGGCCGCGCGCCGGTTCGCGAGGGTGCATTGCTGTTTGCGGCGCCCGATACGACGGAGCCGGTCGGCAAGATCACCTCCGGCGGGTTCGGTCCGACGCTCAACGGCCCAGTGGCGATGGGCTATGTGCCGACGTCTCTCTCCGCGATCGATACACGGCTTTTTGCCGATGTGCGCGGCCAGCGCCTGCCCTTGCGCGTCGCCGCCATGCCCTTCGTCCCCAACACCTACAAGCGCTGAAGGATGCCCATGACCACGCTCTACACCTCCGACCACGAATGGCTCAGCATCGACGGCGATGTCGCCACCGTCGGCATCACCGATTACGCGCAGGCGCAGCTCGGCGACGTCGTATTCGTGGAGTTGCCCAAGGTCGGCCGCACCTTGAAGAAGGCAGAAGCCGCCGCGGTGGTCGAATCCGTCAAAGCCGCATCCGACGTCTACGCACCGATCTCTGGCGACGTCGTCGAGGTCAATCAGGCGATCGTGGACGAGCCTGCGCTGGTCAATACCGATGCCGTCGGCAAGGCCTGGTTTTTCAAGGTGAAGATCGCCGACAAAGGCGAGCTCGGCGGGCTGATGGATGAGGCCGCCTACAAGGCGCATACGGCGTGATGGGCAGATCGCGGCATCATTCTCCGCTGGATCGCCCGGCTCGACCGGGCGATCCAGCACGCCGCGCTCCCTCCGTTTGATTTCGACGTCAGTGTTGACTGGATGCCCCGCCGTCGCGGGGCATGACGAGGCATAGCAAGGATCCTCTCATGAACGCGCCGCTCAAACCGCTCGATGACGCCGCTACCACCTTTGTCCGCCGCCACATCGGCCCCTCGCCGCGCGACGTCGTCGCGATGCTGGAGACGGTCGGCGCAAAGAGCCTGTCTGAGCTGATGGCGCAGACCCTGCCCGGCTCGATCCGGCAGACGGCACCGCTCGATCTCGGGCCCGCGCTCAACGAACCCGAGGCGCTCGACCACATGCGCGTGCTTGCAGGCCAGAACCAGCTGTTCACCTCGCTGATCGGCCAAGGCTATTCCGGCACGATCATGCCGGCGGTGATCCAACGCAACATCCTGGAGAACCCGGCCTGGTACACGGCCTATACGCCGTACCAGCCCGAGATCAGCCAGGGCCGGCTGGAGGCGCTGTTCAACTTCCAGACCATGATCTGCGACCTGACCGGCCTGGATGTCGCCAATGCCTCGCTGCTCGACGAGGCGACCGCAGCGGCAGAGGCGATGGCGCTTGCCGAACGCTCCGCCAGCGCCAAGGCGAAGGCCTTCTTCGTCGACAAGAACGTGCATCCGCAGACGCTCGCGGTGCTGCGCACCCGCGCCGAGCCGCTCGGCTGGCAGCTGATCGTCGGCGATCCCGCAACCGATCTCGACAAGGCGGACGTGTTCGGCGGCATCCTGCAATATCCGGACACGACCGGCGCCTTGTGCGATCCGCGCACGGCGATCGCGAAACTGCATGAGAAAGGCGCGCTGGCGATCCTCGCTGCTGACCTGCTCGCGCTGATCTTGATCGCCTCGCCTGGCGAACTGGGTGCCGACATCGCGATCGGCTCGGCGCAGCGCTTCGGCGTGCCGATGGGCTACGGCGGACCGCATGCGGCTTACATGGCGGCGCGCGATGCGCTGAAGCGCTCGCTGCCCGGCCGCATCGTCGGGCTGTCGGTAGACTCCCGCGGCGCCCCGGCCTATCGGCTGGCGCTGCAGACCCGCGAGCAACACATCCGCCGCGAGAAAGCGACCTCCAACATCTGCACCGCGCAGGTGCTGCTGGCGGTGATCGCCGCAATGTACGCCATCTATCACGGCCCGGAGGGACTGACCGCGATCGCGCGCACCGTCCATCGCCGCACAGCGGTGCTGGCGGCCGGCCTGCGCAAGCTCGGCTTTGAGCCGTCGAACGAGGTCTTCTTCGACACGGTGACAGTCGAGGTCGGCGACCGGCGCGACGAGATCGTTGCGCGCGCGCTCGGCGAGCGCATCAATCTTGGCCTCGGCGCACGCAGCTTGCGTATTGCGCTGGACGAGACCACGACGGCCGAGACCGTCGAAGCGGTATGGCGTGCCTTCGGCGGAAAACTGTCTTATGCGGCCATCGAGGCCGAAGCGCGCGAGGCGCTGCCGGCCGGTTTGAAGCGTCAGCGCCGGTTCCTGGCCCATCCGGTGTTCCATGCACATCGCTCGGAGACCGAGATGCTGCGCTACCTGCGCAAGCTCGCAGACCGCGATCTCGCGCTCGACCGCGCCATGATCCCGCTCGGCTCCTGCACCATGAAGCTGAACGCGACCACCGAAATGATCCCGCTGACCTGGCCGGAATTCGCCAGCCTGCATCCGTTCGCCCCGCGCGCGCAGGCAGCCGGCTATCATGCACTGTTTGCCAAGCTTGAAGACTGGCTGTGCAGGATCTCCGGTTACGATGCGGTGTCGCTGCAGCCGAACTCGGGCGCGCAAGGCGAATATGCCGGGCTGCTCGCGATCCGCGGCTACCATGCCTCGCGCGGCGAGAGCCATCGCAAGATCTGCCTGATCCCCTCCTCCGCTCACGGCACCAATCCGGCCTCTGCGCATATGGCGGGCATGGAGGTGGTGGTCGTCGCCTGCGATCCGGGCGGAAACGTCGATGTCGCCGATCTCAGGGCCAAGGCCGAGAAACACGCGGCCGATCTCGCCGCCATCATGATCACCTATCCGTCGACCCACGGCGTGTTCGAGGAGCACATCCGCGAGATCTGCGACATCGTTCATGCTCATCGCGGCCAAGTGTATCTCGACGGCGCCAATCTGAACGCGCAGGTCGGGCTGGCGCGTCCCGGCGACTACGGCGCCGATGTCAGTCACTTCAACCTGCACAAGACCTTCTGCATTCCGCACGGCGGCGGCGGTCCCGGTATGGGCCCGATCGGTGTCAAGGCGCACCTCGCAGCATTCCTGCCGGGACATCCTGCTGCCGATGGCGAGAGCTCACGCGCGCAGGGGCCGGTCTCCGGCGCGCCCTACGGCTCGGCGTCGATCCTGACCATCTCCTACATCTACATGCTGCTGATGGGCGGCGAGGGTTTGAAGCAGGCGACAGAGATCGCGATCCTCAATGCCAACTACATCGCCGCGCGGCTCGATTCGCACTTTCCGGTGCTGTATCGCAACGAGCGCGGCCGCGTCGCACATGAATGCATCATCGATCCGAGGCCGCTGAAGCAAACCAGCGGCGTCACCGTCGACGATATCGCCAAGCGGCTGATCGACTACGGCTTCCACGCGCCGACGATGAGCTTCCCGGTGCCGGGAACGCTGATGATCGAGCCGACCGAATCGGAATCGAAGGCGGAGCTCGATCGCTTCTGCGACGCGATGATTGCGATCCGCAAGGAGATCGCCGAAGTCGAGCAAGGCCGGTTCAAGATCGAAGCCTCGCCGCTGCGGCACGCGCCCCATACGGTGCACGACGTCGCCGACGATGATTGGAACCGCGCCTATCGCCGCAGCGAAGGCTGCTTCCCGGCCGGCTCCGCGCGCACCGATAAATATTGGTGCCCTGTCGGTCGCGTCGACAACGTCTATGGCGACCGCAATCTGGTCTGCTCGTGCCCGCCGGTGGCGGACTACGCGGAAGCGGCGGAGTAAGCCGGTCACGCATACTCCGGGGAATCGATTGAGCGCCACGGCTCGCGGCATTCGAAGATATGCAGCGGGTCGGGGTCCGGAGCGATGAGCACCGCATGCCAACGCCAGAGATTGGCGTTGGTCAATTCGGTGCCGCCCCACCAGCGCCGGATCGGATTGTGCCGGCTGAAATCCTCCTGCCCGGCCAGGATCGCCTTGCCGAGCGGCGTCAGCGACAGCGTGCTGGCCTTGTAGCGATCGAGGCGCTCGCGACTGTCGTGCATCTCGACCGAGAACGGCCATTCGGCAAGGCCCGAAATTACAGGCGTCGTCGCCAGCGCCAGATTTTCCAGGAGTGCGCCTGCTTCCCAATAGTCGAAGACGCGCCGCTGAAAGCGCTCGCGATAATGCGGAAACAGGTCGAACGGATGCTGATAACCGGCCGACAGCAATTCGAGGATGCGCAGTTCCGAGGCTCCGAGCCCTGTCGCTGCCCCCGGAAGCTCATCGAGCATCTCCTGCACGCAGCGGCGCAGCTGCGGCAATGCGCTGAGATCGTAGTTCAACAAATCGAACCAGGGTTGCGGAGTCGGCGCCCGAAACGACTGCCAGGCCAAATGAGCCAAGTCGAGATGCTCGCGTGCGAGTTCAACCCCGGCAATCGTTCGACTGGCGAGTTGCTTCGTCGATGCTTCGAATAGTGCCGCATCGACGTGCCGCAACACGATCTTCGTTGCGACCTGCGCATGATTGCGCAGATAATCCAGCAACCAGACCAAGACCAACTGGTCATTCGGACGGGTATCCATCCATAGCTCGACGCTGTCGCAACGCTCGACGAGATCGAGGAAGCTGTGCGTCCGCCCTCCGACCGCCATGAAGTCGCGGCGCGAGGCGAAATCCAACCAGTGACCGATCTCGCGCCGCGTGGTGTGGGTGCCGAGATAAGCCGACAGGTCGGCATCGGGCGGCAGCGGTCCCCACACGAACCGGTGGAGAATTGGCACCACAAGGTCGGCAAAGCCGCCCCTGCGAAGCGCCCCGGCGCTGGAATCATCGGCCGTTAGAATCAAACGCGTCATGCTCCTGCCTCCGCAGAGCTGGTCGGCTCAAGGCGCGATCAAGACGTTCGCGATCGGGTCCCACCGCCACAAATTTCCGTTGGTCAGTTCAGTACTGCCCCACCAGCGATGGATCGGATTGTGCCGGCTGAAATCCGTACGGCCGGTCAGGACTGCCTCACCGAAATCGGTCAACCGAGGCCAACTTTCCCGATAGATATCGAGGCGCCGCCGAAAATTTCCGAGCTCAACGATCTGGAGTTCGGGATTGAGCTCCATGATCGCAGGTACCGGGCCAAAAGCCAGCGGCTCAGCCAGAACAGCGGTCTCCCAGTCGTTGAAGATCGTGTGGCGGTAATAGCCGTTGAAATAGACGAGCGTGTTGAGGATGACGCTGAACCGGTGCGGAGGATCGGGATAGATCAACTCCAGCAATCCCATCTCGGTCGACCCAAGGCCGGTGCCTGGGGCTGGTAATTCAATAAGCAACCTCAGCACGGTGTCGCGCATAAGCGGAAACGCGCTCAAATCCTCTCGTAGCAGATCGCACCATGCTTGCGGTGTCGGCGAACGATAGGCTTGCCAGGCTCTGGAGGCGAGATCGACATGCGCGGACGTAATTGGAATCCGGGGAACTTCCATTTCGGCCGACTGCTCGGTGGAACGGCCGACCAGCCACTCGACCGGACGAACGAAAAAATGCGGCGGAACGGCTTTGCGACGTCTGAGATAGTCCAGCAGCCAAATCAGCTCGAGCTGGTCGTTGGCGGTCGACTCGACCCAAACCTCAACGGTTTCAAAACATGCGCAAAGCTGGGCCAGACCAATGCCACGCACCTCGAACTGGTCGAGACGTTCCGAGGGAATGAAGTCCAGCCAGTGCGAACCCCGCTTTTGGTGTCGTTGTTCGGATCGCACATCGAAGCGGTCCTCCAGTTCATCCGTGGTGGGCGGACGACCAAACACCAGCCGTTGCAGATGACGTCCGAAGCAGTGACCGAAATGCAGGAACAGATCAGTCTGCTCGGTCGTATCCGATTTCGAGTAAAGATAGTTCGGCGTCAGGATAAGGCGCGTCATCGCTCGCCACCATGCAGCGCATATGACAGAGACAAGTGCGAAATAGTTGCGCGGATCCAGTCAGTTCGCCCGCGCGCTCGTCGTCAATTCTTCAAGTCGAGATCTGTTTGTATTGAACATCGGAAAAACGGGTGTTCTCGCCTTCCGAATCGAGGTGGATCAGCCTGAAGATACGTTTCGGCGGAGCCCCACGCGCAAACGGGCGCAGGACGGCAAGTCGACATCCTTAGCGCCCGCTGTCGTCGTAGACTTACTCTTCGGCCGGCTCTTCGCCGTCGCTGTCGGCATCGCGCTCTGCGCCAGCCAGGATCTGCTCGGCAATCAGGCCTGAGTTCTGGCGGATTGCAGCTTCGATCTTGGCAGTGAGGTCCGGGTTGGCGCGCAGGAAAGCTTTGGAGTTCTCGCGTCCCTGCCCGAGCCGCTGACTGTCATAGGAGAACCAGGCACCTGACTTTTCGACGATGCCGGCCTTGACGCCGAGATCGAGGATCTCGCCCATCTTGGAGACGCCCTCGCCGTACATGATGTCGAATTCGACCTGCTTGAACGGCGGCGCCAGCTTGTTCTTCACGACCTTGACGCGGGTGGAATTGCCGATCACCTCGTCGCGCTCCTTGATCGCACCGATGCGGCGGATGTCGAGACGAACCGAGGCGTAGAATTTCAGCGCATTGCCGCCGGTGGTGGTTTCCGGCGAGCCGTACATGACGCCGATCTTCATCCGGATCTGGTTGATGAAGATTACCATGGTGTTGGACTTGTTGATCGAGGCGGTCAGCTTGCGCAACGCCTGACTCATCAGCCGCGCCTGCAGGCCCGGCAGCGACTCGCCCATCTCGCCTTCGAGCTCAGCCTTCGGCACCAGCGCCGCCACGGAATCGACCACCAGCACATCGACCGCGCCGGAGCGCACCAAGGTGTCGCAGATCTCCAGAGCCTGCTCGCCGGTGTCGGGCTGAGAGATCAGGAGCTCGTCGATATTGACACCGAGCTTGCGCGCGTAGATTGGGTCGAGCGCGTGCTCGGCATCGATGAAGGCGCAGATGCCACCCTTCTTCTGTGCTTCCGCCACGCAATGCAGCGCCAAAGTCGTCTTGCCCGAGGATTCCGGCCCGTAAATCTCGACGATACGCCCCTTCGGCAAGCCACCGACCCCGAGCGCGATGTCGAGCCCAAGCGAGCCGGTCGACACCGTCTCGATATCCATCGAGCGGTCGTTCTTGCCGAGCTTCATGACCGAGCCCTTGCCGAACTGGCGCTCGATCTGGGACAGGGCTGCGGACAGCGCCTTACTTTTATCCATGGAGGAACCTTCGACGATACGCAGGGCGGTGGCGGACATTGGCGCTCCTTATGGCGGGGATTCGCGGGATGGACAAACGGTTAACGAGACTGGGGCCGGTAATCTTTGGTGCATCTGCCGCGCAATGTACCCGATCTGTTCTCTGTTCGCAATATGTTCCGTTGCCAGACCCGCGACTTTTAGGCGTCCGCCCGATGGGCCCCCCTCCGCGTCCTAACCCGAGAGCGAGCAGGCGGCCCGCCGTCGATTGCGGCAGCAACCGCGACGCGTCTCGCGCTCGACGTCGATAGCCAGCAAGGCGGATCGGCGACTCTCTCTCATTCCGCACCTGTGAAGGTTGCATGTCGCGCGGCGCGCAAGAGCGCCAACTGCGCCGATGGAACCCGTCCAGAACCAGGCTTGCCCGCCGCCGACGCTCGCGCGCGATCTCGCTCGCGAGCGGGATCGAAGCAGCCGCCTTCCCTCGCTCCGCTCCGAATGCGGCCTTCAGTTTGAAATTCCGATGACGAGAGTGCGGCAACGACTTGATCGGAACTTCATTTCGCCGCACCGGCGCAAAGCTCACGCCACGAAGACACAACTAATAATTGATCATCGCCATAAGCGCTGTGAATTATGACACGATGTGACATGAAGCGCAGCCGCTGCGCGCATTAGAGCGTGTGATCTCCAACTAAGTCACTCATGGCGAGCATTGGTCTTCTCAACAGATCTCGTCCCTGCCACAACCCGCACGAACAAGCGATCAAGAGTTTCCCGTTTAGATCGCCCGTGGTTCTCCTGAGAAGAACGAAGTTCCGGCCGAGCTTCCGCTTTTGTTCGCATGCAAACGCTACCCGTTTAGGCAGCCGCAAACCATGTCCACAATTCTCCCGCGCGAATGGAGTTCGGCGGCGAAGCCTGCCACGCGAACCAACAACCTGCTTTCGCTCGGTGCGGGGGCGGCGCCGAAGCCGGACGCCGCTACTCGCAGGCCGCACGGACCCGGCGCTCGCAACAGCCCGCAACACGACCACGGTGTCGGACGTCCACACCGCAAACATCGCTTGGCTACCGTCTAGGCAACTTCTGCGCGAGCGGCTCATGCAGCGAATGTGACGTTCCGATGATTTGGGCGGTCTTGCGGAAATCAGGCCGCCTTCTGCAAGCGCCTAAAGCGTTCCAAACGGAAGGGTGCGGGGTCGACGCAAGGCGTCGATCCCGTCACCAGATCAGCCATCAACGCACCAGCTCCGGGACCGATGCCGAAGCCATGACCGGAAAAGCCGGTCGCGATATGAAGGCCAGGAACTGAACCGACCGGCGCTATGACCGGAACGGCATCGGGCGTGACGTCCATGAGGCCTGCCCACATCTGCGTAACCTTGGCGCCGCGGAACGCTGGGAAGGCTTCGCTCAGATGGCTGAGGCCGCCATGGACCAGTCGCCACGACGGATCGGGATCGAGAATGCGGACCTGTTCGAAAGGCGTCACCTCGTCGCTTTTCCAGCTTCGGGCCATCGACAGTTCGCGAAAGAATTGTCCGCCGATGCGAAGCGTCAGCTCCCTCCAGCTCTTGATGAGAGTCGGCGTGTAGTCGCGGAACAGACGGAAGCTGTCCGGCGTGATCGGCGCGATGTTCGCGTTCCGCTGGGCAACGGTGAAGCCGCCGTCGAGGCGACGGCGGAAGGCGAAGTTGCCGGCACCGACGGCGAAATCAGGAACACCTTCGACCGCTGACACACGGGCGACACTGCCGAGAATCTTCAGGACAGGAAGATCGATACCCATGTTGCCGGCGAAGAGACGCGACCATGCGCCTCCCGCAAGAACGACCGACGAACAGCGGATCTCGCCGCGCTCGGTGACGCAGCCGCTCACCCTGCCCGCCGATCGTTCGATGGTACGGACCGCGCAATTGGTGAGGATGTGCGCTCCCTTGGCGGCCGCGCCGCGGGCAATGGCCGGGGCCGCGATGAACGGCTCAGCCTTGCCGTCGCTCGGCGTATGCAAGGCAGCGCGGAAGGATTTCGCCATTCCGGGCATGAGCGCCTTCAAAGACTCACCTCTGACAAGACGGGAGTCGAGGCCGAGCTGCTTGGCATGTTTCAGCCAATCCTCATACATCGCAACATCGGCGTCCGTGTCGCAGAGATATGCAATTCCAGCCTGCCGGAAACCCGTCTCGCCGCCGATGCGCGCATTCATGCCGCGCCAGATCCGGAGACTTTCGATGGCGAGCGGCAGCTCGGCCGGATCGCGCCCCATCTGACGTACCCAGCCCCAGTTTCGCGCCGACTGCTCCGCAGCGATCAATCCCTTTTCGCACAAGGCGACGCTCACGCCGCGCTCGACCAACGACAGCGCGGTGGATACGCCGATGATGCCGCCGCCGATGACGACGACATCCACCTTCGCCGGCAGTTCCTGCGGCGTCACGACAAGCTCGGGAATAATTCTAGACACGTCGTCCTCCTGGAAACGAACAAGGCGGTATGGATCAGGTGCGCCGTCCAGCCCTGAAATGGGCAATCAGGCGCTCGGTCCGCTCAGGGTCTGTGTAGGCAGAGACGTCTCCGAAAAGGAGAGCTGCCTCCGCCTCACTCATGAGACCTTGGGCGATCGCGGCATCCCGAATCGACAGGCCGTGTGTGGCCGCATGCTTTGCGATCGCGGAGGCCGTCGGATAGTCGTAGATCGCCGCAAGTGCGGTCGAAAGCGCAAGCGAGCCGGACGCATCGGCGAGACAGCGCTCGACATTCGCCGCGATTCCCACCACGCAGTTGGAGACGAACAGCGGCACGGCGCGGCGCATCAGGCGGATGGACTCGCTGAGCGCTTCGAGAATGATAGATTCCCAGACGTTCAGATCCAGTTCGCCCTCCGCGGCGCGTGTCACCGTCGCATCGTTACCGATCACGCGAAACGCGACCTGCATCATCATTTCCGGCATCACGGGGTTCACCTTACCGGGCATGATGGAAGAGCCGGGCTGCACGGCAGGGAGCACGATCTCCCCAAGACCAGCCCTCGGTCCGGAGGACATCAGCCGCAAGTCGGCCGACAGTTTCGACAGGACCAGCGCGGTCGCCTTCAGAGCGGCAGAGACGTGCACCCAGTGATCCGCGTTCTGAAGTGCATCGAACAGATCCTGTTCCGCGTCGTAGCGCTTGCCGGTCAGGACAGCGAGCTCGTCGAAAATCGCCGCACGATAGCCCGTCGAGGCACCGAAGCCAGTTCCAACCGCCGTCGCACCGAGTGGCAGCCGAAGGCAGGAGGCCTCGAGCCCGGCAAGATCCACGATCTGGCGCTCGAGCGCCGCGCGATATCCCGAGATCTGCTGCCCGAGCATGACCGGCAGAGCATCCTGCAGGCAGGTGCGCGCCAGCTTGACGACGCCGGCGAATGCCTCCTCCTTTGCAGAAAGCGCTTCGACAAGACCGGTCAGTGTGGCGCGCAACGCGGCGAGCTCTCCACCCAACGCCATCTTCATGGCCGAGGGAATGACATCGTTCGTGGATTGCCCCATGTTCACATGGGTGTTCGGGTGAACGGGATCCGGCCCCCTGCGCCCGGTCAGGATTTCACTCGCCCGGTTCGCCAGGACTTCGTTGACGTTCATGTTGGCGGCCGTACCGCCGCCGCCGTGATAGATGTCGACGGGGAAATCCGCACGCCTGATGGCACCGGCATACTCCGATGCGGCCCGGTCGATCGCCTCGGCAATTCGCCCATCCAGATTGCCGGCGCGCCGGTTGGCGCGTGCCGCGGCCTGCTTGATCGTGATGATCGCGGCAACGAACCCCTCGATATCGGCGATGGATCGTCCGGAAATCGAGAAGTTCTCGACCGCCCGCACCGTTTGGATTCCATAGGCGAGATCATCGGGAATGAGACGCGTACCAAGCGCGTCCTCTTCCAGGCGGACTGAAGTGGCGGGCTCGTCCATCTCAGCGCCCCGGCCGATCGAACAAATCGCGCAACCGATACCAGCCCGCGAAAAACGGTACGAACCATGGCCTGCCCGAGTAGAGGGGCACGGCCGTAAACGTCTCCCGGTCGAATGCCGATGGCATGTTCTGCTGGCCGAGAATTTTCCGCGCCGTCTGGTAACCGAGATAGGTCATCAGCGCGACACCGTTGCCGTTGCAGCCGGCCGCAAAATCCGTCCCGTCCCGCGTGCCGAGATGGGCGATCTTGTCGACAGTCATGGCGACACGTCCGCTCCAGGCATGGGTGATCTTGACGCCCGCAAGCTGCGGCCAGATCGCCAGCATGCGCGCATAAAGCCGCTTCGCAGCAAGCCTGTCCGGCATATCGAAGATGCCCGGGCGCGAGCCGAAGAGAAGCCGCGTTCCATCGGGCGACGGCCGTGCATAGATGAGATCGCGGCGCGTGTCGGACACCATGCGAGCCTGCGGTATGAGCTCGGCCAACAGATCTGCGGGGAGCGGCTCGGTGGCGATCTGATAGCTCTTGACCGGCACGATGCGCCTGGCGAGACCGGGCGTGGCATCGGCTGCGGTGTAGCCGTTCGTCGCGGCGACGACGTGGGCAGCGCGGATGCTGCCCCTTGCCGTCGGCACGATCTTTTCTCCCGGCCGCCCGTCCTGCACGATGCCAGCTCGCGCATGCGATCGCAGCATGACGCCGGCCGCACGCGCGCGGTCCCGCATTGCCTTGTGATATTTGCCCGGATGGAGACCGCCATATTGGTCGATCACCATGCCGCCATGATAATAGTCCGAGCCGATGGCGGCTCGCTGATGCGCGCGATCGAGGAAATGGACCGTGACGCCGGTCTTCTCCGCCAGCAGCGCGCCATGCCGCTTCAGGATGTCGTAGTCGCCAGCGGCATGGGCGCCGAAAAAGCGGCCGGTGAGCGCAAGGCCCGCATCCAGCTTTTCCGTCTCGACCAACATTTTCAGATAGTCGAAGCTCTCGTTGCTCTCGCCGATCAGGCGCGAGAACAGCGCGGGATCGATGCCCCGGATCGCGCCGCCGACAACCAGCTTCTGGCCACTCGACACCATGCCGCCCGACCGCGTCGAGGCCCCCTCGCCGATCCGGTCACCGTCGATGACGACGACCGAGCGGCCGGCGCGTGCCAGATGCGTCGCCGCGTTCAGGCCGGCATAGCCCGAACCTATGACCACGACGTCGGCGCGCGCTGGCAGCGGATCGAGATCAGTCTCTGGCTCAGCGGCCTCCCACCAATATGGCGCCTCCTTGAAGTCCTTGGCGTAGATATCTTCGAAACGGGCCATGATGCATCGAGCCGTGCGGCTCGCCTTTCATTGAACGTGGGAAGGAGCACGGAGCCACTCCCGGAACGTCGACTGCGACGGGCCGGACGGCGTTCGTCCGGCCCGGCGGTGCGATCAGAGAACCTGACCGAGAAATTCACGCGTGCGGAGGTCCTGCGGATTGTCGAAGAGTTCTGCCGGAGGCGCGCTTTCCACGATCAATCCATGATCGGTGAAGCAAACGCGGTGCGAGACTTCCCGCGCGAATTTCATTTCGTGAGTCACGAGGATGCAGGTCAGGCCGTCGTCCACGAGTTCGCGGATGGTCCAGAGCACGTCCTTCACCGTTTCGGGATCGAGTGCGGCCGTCACCTCGTCGAACAGGATCACCTCCGGCTGCATCGCGAGCGCACGGGCGATCGCCACCCGCTGCTGCTGGCCTCCGGAAAGCTGCCCGGGATAGCTGTCCGCCTTCTCCAAGAGCCGCACTTTCTTCAGGAGTTTGCGGGCCCGATCCTCGACTTCGGCCCGATCGTGGCCGAGCACCTGGATCGGCGCCATCATGATGTTTTCCAATGCCGTACGGTGCGGGAAGAGATTGTATTGCTGGAACACCATCGCGACCTGACGCCGTAGCGCCCGCATCGCCCTCTCCGACTTCATTTCGTGCACGCGGTGCGCGCCGACGCGGACAAAGCCCTGGTCCACCGGGATCAGGCCGTTGATGCAGCGTAAGATGGTGGACTTCCCCGACCCGGAAGGGCCGATGATGCAGACCGCCTCGCCTTTTTGCACGAACATCGAGATGCCCTTGAGGACGGGAACGTCGCCGAACGACTTCTTGATGTCGTCGACTTCGATCAAAGCACCGCAACGACTCATAGATTGTCTCCTTTCACGGCACGTTCCAGCCGGCGCGCGACGACCGCGATGGGATAACAATAGGCGAAGAACAGGAAGAGAATGGTCAGATAGAAGTATACGATCACACGCTCGCTCTCGATCGCGAGCGAGGTGTTGAGGATGGTCAGGACATCCTGGATGCCGGTCACCGTCGCAAGCGCGGTTGCGATCATCACCAACGCGTAGAGGTTCATCCAACCTGGGATCATGCGCCGCAGCGCCTGCGGCATGATCACGTGGCGATAGATCTGGCCGGTGGTATAGCCGAGCGAGCGCGCTGCCTCCCACTGTCCGCTGTGGATGGACTGGACGGCGCCTCGGATCACTTCGGAGAAATTCGCCGCGGTCGGCAGCGCAAGCCCGATCACAGCTTTCACAAAAGGCGGGAAAGGAACGATCCAGCCGAAGACGTGGATCTCGAACGGCAGGATGTAGAGCATCGCAAAGAGCAGAACGAGCCAGGGCGCATTGCGCAGGAAATTCATCGCCAACAAGGAAGGGATGCGGACCAATCCGAATTTGGACAGCGTGGCAATGCCGATGATCGTACCGAGGACCGTCGCCAGCGCCATCGCGGCAATGGAGACGAGAATGTTGAGCGCAAAGCCGCCCGTCACCGGCCAGCCGCTGCCGGAGCCTGTCAGAAGCAGAGGAAGCCGCAACAGCACCCGCGCCCAATACGCCGAGCCGCCCGCCGCGGCATCGATTCCGACCCAGACCACCACAGCGAAGGCGATCAGCAACAGAACGGCGCGCTTCTTTTGCTCGTAGGAAAGCGTGTAGCCCACGATCAATGCCCCTTTCCGTAACCGGGAAAGGCCATGAAGGCTTCGAGCCTCGCCATTGCGAATGTCAAGATGGACACGAGCGTGACATAGATGAGGAGCACGAGAATCATGACCTCCAGCGTGCGGAACGTGTCGTTATAGATCTGTCCGGCGTAGTACATCAGCTCCGGCACCGTGATGACGGATGCCTGCGATGTCGTCTTGAACAGATTCGTCAGGATGTTGGTCAGCCCCGGCAGGCAAATGCGGGTCGCGATCGGTGCCTCGATGCGCCAGAACCTGGCCCATCGGCCGTACCCCAACGACCGCGCGGCCTCGACAATCGACCGGGGCATAGTTTCGATGCCTGAGCGAAACGTCTCTATGGCCAGCGCTCCACCGAACAGGCTGAGCGACATCGCGGCACAAGCGAACGCGCTGAGAAGCGGAACCGATAATCCCGTCGAAGGGTCGATCACCCGCAGGCCAAGCGTAGACAGGGTGAAATAGGCGAACAGCATCTGCAACAGCGGCGGCGTATTTCGAAACACTTCCACGAACAGCTCGATCAAAGCGTCGAGCCAGAATATCCGCAGCGTGAGGCCAAAGGCTCCGAGGATGCCGATGAGCATGGCGACGCTCGATGAGAGCGCCGCCAGCTTCAGAGTGTTGACGACCCCGGTCAGCAGCCAATGCTGGTATGTCGAGTCGGCAAGCCAGGAATAGTCGAGACCGAACAAGGGTCGCTCCGCGTCGGTCAGTTCTTCTTCGCGGCCGCAGCCTTGGCCCGCTCGGCGATGTAGGCGGAGTGCGGCATGCCGAATTCGGTTTCCCACGCGATCAGCTTGCCTTCGGCCTCGGCCTTCCCGATGGCCTTGTCGACAGCTTCGCGAAATGCCGCATCTCCCTTGCGGAGACCGCCGGCCATCGGCTGGAATTCATAGGGCGCAACCGCGATCTTGTAGTTCGTCCAGTCGGCCTCCTTGAGCTTCTGTTGGAGCGTCATGTCGTCGAAAACGAAGCCGATGCAGCGATTGTCCTTCAGCGCACGATAGGCTTCCGGCTGGGTCTTGAAGGCGACGAGATTGATGCCGAACTCCTCGGTCATCTTCTTGTTGTAGTAGGAGCCCTGGATGCCGCAGACCTGCTTGCCCTTCAGATCCTCCCACTTGGAGATCGTGGCCTCCTTGGCCATCAGAACCGAGGGGCCCGCGGCGGAGACATATTCCGTCGTGAAGTCGATCACCTTGCCGCGCTCGGCGGTGACGCCGAGCGTCGCGAAGATCGCATCGATGCGGCCGGCGGTCAGGAATTCGATGCGGTTGGCGGCGACGACCGGCACGAGTTCGATCTTGTCCTCCGAGCCGAGCAACTCCTTGGCGACGTATTTCGCGAGCGAGACCTCGAAGCCGACCACTTCGCCCTTGTCGTTCAGATAGCCGTACGGCGCGTAGTCATTCTTGACGCCGACGACGAGCTTGCCGCGCGCCTTGATGTCATCGAGCGTGCCGGCCATGGCGGCGCCATCGACAAGAAGGGCGACGAGCGCAAGAGCCGAAACACCTATCGTTTTGAGGTTCGTCATTTGGTCCCCGTGGGTCAATGATGACCTGCCGGCGCTGTTGCGACAGCGCCGCTTCAGCCATCAGCTTTGCGGATGCGCGGATCGCCCAGAATTTATGCAATTCTTTGTGGCGACCTATTTTTCATCATTGAAGGCATAAATTTCTCATTATACAAGTTACCAGAAGAAAATTTTTCATAATATGAGAACTTCTGTGCCGAGAGCCGACCATTCGCCGTCCGGAGGAGCGCAACTCCTTGACCGCGCAATCATCTTGCTGGACCTTGTCGCCGACGGCGGGGTCGAGGGCCTCTCACTCAAAGAGCTGACAGCCCGCTCCGGGCTCAACACGGCCACCTGCCATCGCATCCTCAACACGCTGGTCGGCCACAAACTGCTGGCCCGCGATGACAAGAAGCGGCGCTACCGGCTTGGCGCGCGCATGGCCATTTACGGTCTGCGCGCAGCCCGCGGCCCCGGCCTCATCAGCCGTTGCGAGGTCGCGCTGACCCGCCTGAGGCGCCGCACCGGCGACACGACCCATCTGATGACCCGATTCAACCACGATTCGGTCTGTCTCGACCGGCGTGACGGCGAGTGCATCGTACCGACACTGACGGGATCGATCGGCGGTGCCGTGCCCCTCGGCGTCGGTCCGGGCTCGATCGCGATGCTCGCCTTCCTCGACGGGGACGAGCAGGACTACATCATCCGCGCCAACCTCCAGCGCTACGCGTCCTATCGCGATCTCACAGAGGACAAGGTTCGACAATTGATCAGCGATACACGCCGGCGCGGATACGCGGTCGACATCGGTGAACTTATTCCTGGCATTGCGGGGATAGGGATGCCGATCATGACGCCGGGCGAAAAGCCGGGCGCCGCCCTCAGTTTCACGTTTCTCTGCGCGAAGCTGGCGCCAGGCGTCGTCGAACACTACGCTTCGCTCCTGAAGGAGGAGATCGACGCGATCGTCGGTCAATAGGAAGTGTGGAGCGGGAAACTTACGACGACCTCTGCGGTGGCGAGCCTGAAGCTCCGATCAATTCGATCGCACGCTCACCATCGGAACTTCGACTTCAAAGCCGCGCGACGCGCAATGTTCTAAATGCAAGGCCCTGAACTCCCTCCGCGCGAAGGAAGCCCTGGCTGCAACGCCGGGCTTTTGACGAAGGTACAGCTTCGAACCACCACAACAGGATGCTCGATCATTGAGGTCCGACACGACGAGCAAAAAAAGGCGGTCACACGGCCGGCACCCCGGAACAGCCAAGCGGGACTGCGCTTAATTGACGTATGCGAACAGACGATGTGATCTGCCCCAGTTGCAAGGCAGGCTTCCGCCGGATCGAGCTTCAGTCGCAGACCGGAAGCGCCGGCGAGATCAGGTGCCCGCTTTGCGGCGAGCTTCTCGAAGTGGTCGACGGCGCAACCGAGGTTGCATATCGGCTGACGGTCGCTCCGGAACGAATCTCCGACGAGAACGGCTGACGCCGTGCATCTCCGTGTGTTTCCGGGGACGCGAACTGCTTTGACCTGACTCAAGGTGTGGTTGAACAGCCCGCACTAGAATTATGTTGTCATTGCCGAACTGCCCTTGAAAAGGGAGCTACGACGTTGACGCCGAGCCTCGGCCCGCGGCGGTCCGAGGCTCGGTCACTTTTGCGCGAGGGTATCGCGGCCTGTGGCAACCGGACGACACGAGTCACCTTCGCATGTCACTGCAGCGTCGGTCAGCCGCAGATCGGCGCGCCATATGGATTGACATTGCTCCGCTGAAGCGGCTGCAATGGCCATATCGGTTGCCGCTCCGCGACCTCGTGAACGCCTTCAGTTGAACGATGACTGTCCATACCCCTCCTCTGCTCACGCCTGAAGAATTTGCATCACTGCTCGAGATCGCAGTCGGCGAATCCAAATCCAGCGTACCGCAGGCTCATGTGACCAGGCTGGTGACGTTGGGCTATGTCGCCATTGCCGACAATGCTCCCGTCGTCACAGGCGATGGATTGCTGCGGATCACGGAAAGCGAATGAATTCGGCGCCAACCGGCGCCATATCGACGGCAGCTAAATTCGGCAGAACGGCTCGCACTCCGCAACCAAAAGCTGAACGGATCAACCGTATTTTCCCGGAATTGATCTGAGCGCTGTTTGCGCCTCCATTGTCCGGCATTCGTGGATTAACCCAGCGGCCTGGGGCGGTCACGGCTCACCGGTTTTGGAATGCCGCTCTATTTTTTTCGTATTCGAAACGGCTGCTATTCGGGGGTCTCGGAATATGGGACCGAATGTCCCGATCGCAATGCTGCCTGGAAAGAGATGACCACCGTCTGCGCCGACATGGCGAGCAGCATCTCGCGCAAGCTTGCCGAAAATTCCGAATGGCAGATGGAGCTGCTCGACGAAGCCAAACAGCCGGTGTTCCGTATCCGGATCGTGGCCGAATCTCTCGACCGAGCCTGATCCGACCGCCCAGCGCCTTCCGATTCCGCCATTCGCATCGGATCCGGGCCGGGCAAGCGTGCCTGCAAATTTCGGAACCGAGGGGTACTGACAAACCGTTGATTCCACGACCGATTTGAATGTGCATGTCCGAGGGCGGATGCGCGGACCGCAGAACCTTGATCTAGATCAACACATTCGGTCCGATCCTGGCCGACTTATCCTAAAAGATGGGTAATCTGATCTTTAAATGTCCCCGGACCGGGATGAACGTGCAGCATTGGCTGGAAGAGTCTAAGGCCGGCGATCCGACCTCGTATGAAACCGTGGTCTGCAAGGCCTGCACCCGGCTTCATTTCATCAACCGTCACACCCGGAAGCTCCTCGGAGAAAACGAACCGCGTCCGGATGTTTCCTGACGCCGATCGGATCTAATCCGCATTGGGCAGCCGCCGCATGGTGAATTCGATGGTGCCGTCCGGCAATTCCCGCCAGCTTTCGACAGCACTCATATAGCCTGCCTTGGGATATCGGCTGAGGTATTCGCGAGCCTTGGCGCGGGCTGCCTCGCGCGGCAGCATGAATGTATCACGCACGTAGCCATCGCCGCCCTTGCGCCGGGCGGCCATCCGACTGGCGAGATCTCGTGGACGCAATCTCACTCACGACCTCCGTACACGCCTCCCCTGTTAATATAGACAAGAGCTGGTCGAATCCGAGTCGGAAGTAAGATCGTTCGCTGCCTGCAGAAGCCCGGAACTGGTTCAGTTGGCGCTGGCGCCCATCTTCTTCTTGGCGGCGGTGGTGGTCTTCACCGCCGGGCTTTTCGGCGCATCAGCCGCGCGCACCCCACCCCATGGATCTGAGCTCGTCTGGGCGTTTGGAATCTTCTTCAAGGTCTCCTTGTAGGCCTTCTCCCGGGCCGCATCGGCTTCCTTTTCCTCATCGGTCTTCGAAGGGCTATCCGCGAGCAGATTGATGTTCGGCATCTGCGCGGCAGCGGGCAGGATCCATGCCGTCAACACTGCAACGGTGACCGCCAAACCAAGCTTTTTCATCGCATGCTCCCTTAAAGCCTCGGCCGTTTTATAGCACCGCCTGCTCTGCCGCCAAGCGCGGACCTATGGCTGAAGACGACCCGCCCGCCTGCATTCGGCCCGGCGCTCGTCGATCCCCGCTTCTGCACCCGGGCCATTGAAACCAAGACTACGGGCGACACGGCGATAACCCGATACGGCGTGCAAACCCTTACGCGTACCCGTCCCGGCTTGCGATCATAGAGTGACAACTCCGGCGTTTTCAAGCCGAGCGTCTGCGGCATACTGCTCGATCACACGTTCTCGACGCCACCCAGCGAATATCGGAGGATCGCCCACCATGCCGCACGAGAGTTCAGCTTTCCGCATCGAGGATGCACGACGTGTCCTCGACGACGTATTCGCCCCCTGGATCAAAGAGCTGGCGCTGTCGGTCGAAAGCATCGTGCTTGCAGATGGGCAGGAGCCCGGCGCAATCCTGCGCCTACCCTTCTCCGAACGGCTCTGCCGCGACAATGGTGTGGTCTGCGGCCAGGCGCTCATGGCGTTTGCCGACACTGCGATGGTGATTGCCATGGTCGCGGCTAATCGCGGCTACCGCCCGATGACGACGGTCGATCAGACCACGCATTTCATGCGTGCGGTCGCCTCCTCCGACGTACTGGCCGACGCACGTGTGGTGCGCCTTGGCCGTACCATGAGTTTCGGCCGGGTGACGCTCACAAGCGCTGCCGATGCCAAGCCGGTCGCGATGGTCTCGAGCGCATTCGCGATGCTGTGAGGCTCCTGGTGCACTTTCGGATCCATGGCCCGACATCCGAAAACGTGTTTCCTGAAGGGGGATGCGAATGTTGGCGCCGGATCACGAGCATCATCGTTAACGGTGCGTAAACCGTGGCGCCAGCGGTGAATGGTATTGCGTTCATCTGCACGAAACAGTTTCGCAGTACTTTTAGGTACATTTTGAAGTGAAGGCGGTGATATCAGATCGGTTACGGCCATGAGCGACATCACGACGGACAAACGCATTGCGCCTCGCCACCGGGTGCTCAAACAAGGTCGGCTTGCCTTCGACGGCGGCGGCGCCGTCGATTGCATGGTGCGCAACCTTTCCGACACGGGCGCTCGCGTCGAAGTCGTCACCCCGGTCGGTCTGCCTGAAATCTTCACCCTGGTGATCCCGGCCGACAAGTTCACCCGCCGCTGCCACGCGGTGTGGAGTCACGACAAGCGGATCGGGATAGCGTTCGACTGAGTTCGCGGCGGACGTTTGCAGACGATCGACAGGTCAGACCAGGGCTGATGTCATCGGGCCCATAAGCGCGGGACGCGATCACGGAGCGATGCCCCGATGACGATCCGATCGGCCAGCACCGACATCGTCCATCTGAACGCCGCCGGAGCCGGCTTGATGCCGGAGAGTGTGACCGCGGCGATCACATCGCATCTCCACCTCGAGCGCCGGCGCGGCGCACATTGGGCTATGCAGGAAGCGGGAACGGCGCTCGATGAGACGCGCCTGCTCGCGGCGCGTTTGCTTGGCGTTGAGCCGCATCATCTCGCATTCGGCGAGCAGACCAGTCGGCTCTGGGCGCTCGCCTTCGCATCGATGCCCCTCGAGCGCGGCGACCGCATTCTGCTCGCACGCAACGATTGGGGCGGCAACATCCTGAACGTGCTGCAGCGTGCGCAAGCGAGCGGCGCCGAGATCATCCGTCTGCCGATGTCCACATCCGGACTCATCGATGTCGAGCGCACTGCATCGCTGATCGACGACAGCACGGCCGCTATTTGCGTGTCCGCAGTCGCCAGCAGTTTCGGAGCGCTGCAACCGGTGGCGGCGCTCGGCGCCCTGCCGCGCCCGGAGCATTGCCTCTATTTCGTCGATGGCGCACAGGCCGTTGGACAATTCGATGTCACGCTGCCCGGTGTATCGGCGGATGTCATGGTCGCGCCGGCCAGGAAATGGCTGAGAGGCGGACGCGGTCAAGCCATGATGGCACTGTCGGGCCGCGCAATGCGGCGTCTCGGAGCGCCCCCTGTCTTGGACCAGATTGCAGGAAGCTGGCAACCCAACGACACCTTCCGGCTGCGGGAGGATGCACGGCGGTTCGAAACCTGGGAATTCTCGGCGGCCGGACGCCTCGGCCTGCGTGCCGCGCTACAGGAGCTGAACGGGATCGGCGTGGCCGGTGTTCGCGCCGATCTCGCCGATAAGCTCAGCCGCCTGGAGACAGCCTTGCACGCCGTGCCAGGATTTCAGATCTTCGAAAGTGAACACGGTGATCGCGCCTTTCTGACGCTCCATCATGCAAGAATTCCCGCCGACGCGCTCGTTCATGCACTCGCGACACGAGATATCGCCATTGCATCGATCGGCCCCGACTATGCGCGCTGGGAGCTCGAATCCCGCGGCCTCGACAAGATCGCGCGGATCGCGCCTCACATCTATACAACGAACGACGACCTCGCCCGATGTGCCGATGAGATCGCCAGGATTGTGCAAACCCAAGCGCGCACGGATTAGGCCCGTGTCGGTGGCACCAAGTGGACTGCTACTCCTCAGGCCGCTTCTGTAGCTACTTCTGCTTCTTGTCCGGCTGTGACGGCCGCGCCCCACTCCAGGGATCGTATTTTTCCTTCGGTTCCGGGATGCGCTCGAGTGCCGCCTTGTAGGCGCCCTCATCGATTTGCGGTTTCTTCAGCTCGCTGCTGCGCTGATCGCCGCCGCGAGACCGTCTGCCGCCGCCCATCTGCGCCTGCGCCGGCCAGGCCACGAGCCAGACCAGCACCGCAATCAGCACGATTCTCATCGCACGCTCCGTCCCTCGTATGCGGACGAACTTACCCGTTATCGCCTCCAGGGCAACGGCATATTGCATGGCGGGGATTCCCGAGGCGGCCGCCGTCAAAAAACGGCCAACGACCACATATGCTAGTAGTCACGCCGGCTAGGAAAATGTGGCGGGATGCGCCCGTAGCCGCCGCCATATACGCCACCAATCCCGATGCCAACCGGCGGCACGCGAACGGGCGGAGCGTAATATTGGCGAACCGGAGGCTCATAGACCACGACATCCTCAAAGTCGCGGACATGTGGCGTACGGCTTGCGCGCCGGGGCGGATTCGCCTCGTGCTTCTTTGAAGGCTTTTCTTCGACCTTATTTGTCCCGTTGTTTCTGGGCGGCATTGAACAGGGACCGATCGCTGCATTGGTCGGTGCAATCGAGGGACTCCCCTGAGGTGCCGTGCTCCCGACCGACGTGCTGGCAACCGCCGCTACGGGCGTCACGACAGGACGGTTGCGTAAGCGTTCGATCAATTTCCGCGCAGTCGGTGTGAGATCGCTCTCGGGATAGCGGCCAAGAAAGGCCTGATAGGATGCCACCGTATTGATCAGCACGGCCTCATTCCACGCGGCCATCCGGTTGTGAAGATCGAGCCAGGCGCGGGCCTGCGGTCCAAACGGTGGCTGGGTATACAAGGTGACAAAGGCCTCATAGGCCTCCACGCTGCCGTCGCCGACGATCATCTCATGGGCGAGCTCGACCGGCCTGCCCTGCAATGTCCGCCGCCATTCCTCCACACTCAGCTTGGCTGTCACGAGCTTTGGTGCGGCATTCGCCGCGGACGCATCGGTGGCGGCGATGAAGCGGAAATCCTCGGTCAGAGACGAGGACTCCCATGGCGTCTGTCGTCCCTCGGTCTCCTTGTTGACGGCGACACGCACCCGCTTGAACGCCTCCTCGATCGGAAGGCCCGGCTCCCGCGCGGCCTTGAGCAGCGCCGCTGTATAGGGGCTGTTGCTGCCGCTGCCGTCCTCCGCCTCCGCGCCGGGCGAGGTCGAATAGGACAGGAAGGTGCCGGGTGCGCCGGTCTTGGCGTCCACCAGCGCGAGGCCATGGCCCGCGGTCTGATTGAGCGCCGGGAACGGATTGTTGCGGCAGGCGTCGAGCAGCAGGATGCGCATCCGGCTCGGCACCGAGTTCAAGGTATTCAGCACGTCGTTGAGCCGTACCGCCTGCAGCGGAATGTCCGCCTCACGCTGCGGATCGACATCCACCGGGATCAGATAGTTCTCTCCGTCGATCTGCAGGCCATGCCCGGCATAGAACACGAGCGCCACCGTATCCGGCCCCTTCGCTGCGACCCTCGCGGCAAAGTCGCCGACCTGCCTGTTGATATCCCGCTGCGACAGGTCGGCAGCAGCCGTCACATCGAATCCGGCATCGGTCAGCAATTGCGCCATGGCTTTGGCATCGTTGGCCGGATTGGGTAATGCCGTCACTGCACGATAGGCGGACTGCCCGATCACCAGCGCCAATCGATTTTCGGCCGCGGCCGGCTTCGCACCGACCAACAATCCGCCGACAGCGAGGGCGGCACACAGCAGCTGGCGAAACATGGCGATCTCCTTGCTCGTCGATGACCCTCGTTGCGCTTTGGTCGGAACAATTCCGATCCTGGTTCATGGCGGTCGGTGGCTATGTGAGGTGGTGCACAGTCGGCTCGTCGGCACGAAACGGTGAGCGGCAGGGTTCGCACGATCAGCAAATGTTGATCGCTCCGGCCGGGTCTTCGCCGCGATCATGGATAGGCTCTGCGCAGATGCGTGGACCAGCGCAGCGCAGTTGAATGTCCGGTCGGTTCTCGATGCCCTCTCCCTCGGAGTTCAATCAAAACCATACTGCAATCAATGGGTTTTCCGATTCCGAAGCTCGCAAACGAGCCTACCGCGAGCCGATGCGAGCTTCGAAAGCGGAGCATTAGCTTGCCAGTGCAGCCGGCGGTCCCTCATTCGGCGTTGATGACGGCCATCGCATGGACAGCGTTGGCATTGACGCTCTCCGGATGCGGCACCGCCGACAGCCGGGCGTCCGTTCCGGCGTTCATGCGAGCCCGGGAGCCGGACCCGCCGCGACCCGAGCCGGCGCCTGATGTCAAACGCCTGGTCAACACCAACCTCGACAGCATCTTTCTCGCCAGTTCCTATCCGCGCAACATGCGGGTCTCCGAGCCGCATCGCGCCGTCCGCGGTGACGGCTGGACAGCGTGCGTTCGAGCCGACCTGACATCGGCGACGGGGACCCCGCTCGGCTCGCAGACCTACCGGCTCCTCATCACAGAGGACGGGATCAAGGACCGGCGTCGCGTCGGTAACGAAGATAATTGCGTGTCCGAATCCTTCACGCCGCTTCTGCCAACCAAATAGGATCAGGCGCGCGGCCGGAATTACCGCTCCGGCCCAAAAACCTTACCTTCCTATTAACGCGTGCCGTCGCTCGGCGATTTACCCCTCCGCGCAAATTTAACGAATCTTCGGCACCATCCCCTCCGTATATCAAAATGTATATGACGGGCTGGTCAGATTCTTCATGAACATTCATCTCGTGAGCGACGACGTAGCCAAGCTCGCCGTGCTTCGTGGCATGCTGGAAGATCGTTGTTCGCTGACATCCGAATTGCTTGATGGCGCGCATGTAAGCGGCCGCAATATCGACTCCCTCGTTGTCGCCGCAGATCTGCGAAGCGTCGACAACATCACGGCGCTGAAGGAAATCTCCGATCAGCTGTCGCGCATTCCGAAACGGATATTCCTCACCGACCACAAGTCGCGGCTATCTACCGTTCAGGCCTATGCGCTCGGTGCGACGAGCGTGATGTCCAGCACGCCGACCCGTAACCAGCTGTTGAGCAAGCTGCTGGATCTCCGGCCATCGTCGCTTGCGCCAAGCATCACACAGGACGGCGGACGGCAAGCGGCGTTCGCCGGTGCCACCTGCATTGCCTCGATGTTCGCGGCCGTCCTGAGCGGCGGCGAGATCGACGTCGAGGAGACGCGGCGCGCCGGCAAACGCATCGCCGATTGCGTTGCAGAGAACGGATTGGCCGAGTGGCTCGCCAACGTCCGTCGCCATCACGAAGGCACCTATCAGCACTGCCTCTTGGTCACCGGCATCGCGGTCGATTTCGGTTTGAGCCTCGGCGTCCGAAACTACGACCTCGAACGCCTCTACATGGCCGCGATGTTCCATGACATCGGCAAGGCTAGGATTCCGCTCGCGATCCTCGACAAGCCCGGTCGCCTCGACAGCAACGAACGAGCGCTGGTCGAAACCCACCCCGCTGCCGGCTACGACGCACTCAAGGGCAACGCTGCCATCACGCCGGAGATGCTTGATGTCGTCAGGCACCATCATGAATTTCTCGATGGCAGCGGCTACCCGGACGGGCTGTGCGATGCGAGCATTTCGGATCTGACCCGCATTCTGACTATCTCGGACATCTTCGCGGCGCTGATCGAGTATCGCATCTACAAGCCGGCCATGCCACGCGAGAAAGCCTACGAGATTCTCCAGAGCATGGAGGGAAAGCTGGAGATGCCGCTGGTCGGCGCGTTTCGCGAGGTCGCGCTGGCGCGGTGAAATTCGGCCGGCGTAGCACCGACGGTTAACACGACCGCTCAAATTGCAGGCAAACTGCAAGTCTCTGTTGCCAGCTCTGGGATAGCATCGCTCACAAGGGATGTGGTTGGCAGGGGATTTGGACGTGGCCGAGGTAATCGATCGAATGCCGGTCTGTGAGCGACCGCGCACCGAGGCTAGCGGTTCACAACGAGCATCCACCCTCGGGAACACCTTGCTGCCGCTCAGCACCGTTCCGCTCGACGAGTGGCGCGCGCTCTGCAGTCGGATGGTAGAGCCTAACGGCTATTATCTTCCGGACTGGCACATCGCCGTGAACGGCTCCGCGCGTGGCCGGACCGGCACGTCGGCACTATGCGCCTGGAGCGGTGGCTCGACCACGCGCCTGATCGGGCTCATGCCGGTCACCTCCATGTGGCGCGCGTACAAGCTGCCCCTGCCCGTGCTGGTGAGCGGCCATCCCTACGGCACGCTATGTACCCCGCTCATCGATCGCGACGTGATCGACACTGCAATCACCGGTCTGCTGCAGGCGGCGCGGCAGGCCGGCGCGCGGGCATTGCTGCTGCGCGATGTGGCTCTTGAAGGCCCAGTCATGCAAGCGATCACGGCGGCATCGGCTCGCGAGAGCCTGGCACCACGGCCCCTGCAATCGCATTTGCGCGCGTGCCTCGATGCCGGCGGTGATGGCGAAGCCGTCTTGCGCGAGGCGCTGGGGCCCAAGAAGCTCAAGGAGTTGCGGCGGCAGCATCATCGGCTGGCGGAGCATGGCCCCGTCAGCTTCGAGGTTGCCCGCACGCCGCAGCAGGTGGCGCCCGCACTCGAGAACTTCCTGAGGCTGGAAGCCAGCGGCTGGAAAGGCCGGCGCGGCACCGCGCTGATCCAGCACGAAGGCGACGCGGCCTTCATCCGCCGTGCGGCACCTGCCCTTGCCGCCAACAGCCAGTGCGAGATCCTGACCTTGCGCAGCGGCGACACGGCCATAGCTGCAGGCGTGGTGCTACGGCATCAGAATCGCGCCTTCTTCTTCAAGCTCGGCGTCGATGAGCGCTATGCGAAATATTCTCCGGGCGTGCAGCTCACCATCGCGATCACGCGGCATCTTTGCGCCGATCCCGCCATCACCTCGGCCGATTCCACCGCCGGGCCCGATCACCCGATGATCAATCCGATCTGGCGCGGGCGCCTTGCGATCGGCGACATCCTGCTGCCGCTCCGCGCCCGCGATCCCGTGGTGGACCTGATCCATGCCACTCTGCTCGCGCGGCGCTCCGGGCTTGATCTCGCCCGACGCGGCGTTCATGCACTGCGCAGCTTACGACGGCGCTAACGCCAGATCCTACTCCGCCGCCTGCGCATTCACCTCGGCCGAGACCTGGCGGATGGCGCGGGCCAGGAGCTGCGGATCCTGCGCACCTGAGACGGCATATTTCTGCGCAAACACGTAGGTCGGCACGCCGGAAATGCCTTTCTCCGCCGCTTCCTGTGCCTGTCCGGAAACCAGCGCGACGTCCTCCTCACTTGCAAGACGACGACGAACGTCCCCTGCGTCGAGCCCACAATCGGCCGCGGCCTGCACGAGAACATTGATGTCGGTGAGGTCACCGCCGTCGCGGAAATACAGCTCCATCAAGCGCTGCTTCATCTCGGCCGCCTTGCCGATTCCACCGGCCCAGTGAATGAGCCGATGGCAGTCGATCGTGTTGGGCTGGCGCGCGACGAGATCGGGCCGATAGCTCAGCCCCTCCTGCTCGGCAGCGGCGACGACCCGGCCGGCGATTCCCTTGTAGGCCTCGACCGAGCCGAATTTGGTGGTGAGATACTGCTCGCGGCTGATCCCCTCGCGCGGCACCCAGGGATTGAGGAAGAACGGCCGCCAATGCACCTCGACCGGAACGTCCGGCACCAGTTGCAACGCCTGTTCGATCCGGCGCTTGCCGATATAGCACCAGGGGCAGACGACATCGGAAACGATGTCGATCACCAGCGGCTTCAGACTACTCGTTGACGTGCCCATGTGCGGATCCTCGGCGCTCGGGTGCTCCGCCCAAGATAGGCCGGCTGCAGCCGAGCGCAAGCAGAGCTATAGGCTCGCCGCCAGCTCCCGCAGCTGCGCTCTGGTCAATTCGTCCGCCGGAAAGAAAGTCTCGAGCGCCAGTTCCGACAGCGTGATGTCGACCGGCGTGCCGAACACCATGGTGGTCGAAAAGAAGCTCAGCACGTCCGCGCCATGCCGTAGCCTCAAGGGGATCGCGACATTGTCAGTCGCGAGCGGCCCCGATCGTGCAGGAATCGGATAGGTCCTCAGTTCCTCGTACCGCTTGAGCAGCTCGGGATCGGCGGTCGCCTCGCATTGACGATGCAGCCGTTCCAGCAGGTGACCGCACCATTCGGCGAGATTGACCGTGCGCGGTGCCAGCCCTTCAGGATGAAAGGCAAGACGCAAGACGTTGACCGGAGGACCGAGCAGCTGTGGCGAGACGCCGCCGAGCAGCGGTGCGACCATGCGATTGGCAGAGACGAGATTCCAGTGCCGGTCGACCGCAAGCGCCGGATTGGGCTCGTGCGCTTTGAGCACCAGCTCGACGGCCTCGCGCGCCGCGGTCAGCGCAGGGTCCGCCAGCGAACGCTGCGGAAAGGCCGGCGCATAGCCGGCTGCGACCAGAAGCACGTTGCGGTCTCGCAGGGGCACGTCCAGTCGCTCCGCCAGTTTGAGGACCATCTCCCGCGACGGCGCGGCGCGACCGGTTTCCACGAAGCTCAGGTGCCGCGCCGAGATTTCCGCGTCGAGCGCGAGGTCGAGCTGGCTCAAATGACGCCGCTGCCGCCACTGCCGCAAATGCTCGCCGACATGAACAGGCTTGGCGCGGTCGGCGCGCGCCAGAGATGCGTGTGCGTTCATGCTGCAAAACCTATCACGCGCCTTGCAGCGCTTCCATTACGCGGAAGGTAATCGATTTACCTCACCCGCCGGATCATCTTCGTAGCCCAAGGAGATGACCATGAGCACGCCGACCGCCCCCAACGCTCGTCCCTCTGCCGGGATCCTGGACTGGTTGACCGGACTTGCCACCAGGCTGCTGGCGCGCTCATTCCACATGCCGGAGCCGCTGGTGACGGCGACCGGCAGCCTCGTGTTTGCGCATGTGCAGGCGATCGAGGCCAGAGCGGTCAAGACGCTGCGGCCACGACGTTTGTCGCGCCGTCTGCAATCATGGCTTCGCTGAACACGCGATCGCGAGCCGCGGGCCTGTTCATGGATTCCGGTGATGCGCGCGCGTTTTTCCGGCATAAAATCTGCCGGGGAAATGCGAGGAGTAGTCATGGCAGATCACGTGAGCGGGACGGAGGGCTATGCCGAGGAGGCAGACGATCTCTTTGTCCGCTATGAGACCCATCGTGCGGAAGATCTGCATCGTGCCGTGCTCCACCTCATCCCGAAGCCACCGGCGCGCGTGGTCGACATCGGCGCGGGCACCGGCCGCGATGCCGCATGGTTGGCTGGACTGGGCCATCAGGTGGTCGCCGTCGAGCCCACCGACACCTTGCGGCTGCGGGCGATAGCGCTACATCCTTCGCCGGCCATCACCTGGATCGACGACAGCCTGCCGGAACTTGCCGCGCTACGATCGCGCGCACAGGCCTTCGACCTAGTGATGCTGACCGCCGTGTTCATGCATCTCGATGCTGAACAGCGAGCGCGGGCGATGCCGAATATCGCGAGCCAGATTGCGCCTGGTGGCCGGCTGATCATCCGCTTGCGTCACGGCCCGGTCCCGCCCGGCCGACGCATGTTCGAGGTCGCAAGCGAGGAGATCATCGCACTGGCCGGCGCTCAAAAGATGACGCTGGTTTTCGACGAGCATGCCGGTTCGCAAGATGCGCGAAACCAGGCCGCCGGCGTGACCTGGACGACGCTCGGCCTTATGAAGGCGTATTGAGCGGATTGAGTGAAAGCGCATCGAGCAAAGTGGCGCTGCTGACGCAAACGTACGGCGACAACGCACCGACTATAGGCGCCGCTGCCAACTCCGTTCAGGCGGCCCGGGCCTGCCCGCTCAGTGAGCGCCCCTTGGCCCGCTTGGCGCTGCCGTTCAGGCCGCGCTTGACCTTGGCGGTTGCCCTGACCTTGTCCGTCTTCGTCTTGCGCCGCGTGCTGGCCTTGCCCAGCTTCTCGGCCTTGCGTTTGGCCTTGCGCTCTTCCTTCTCCTTCAGCCGGAGGCGTTCCACCCGGGCCTCGGCGCGCTTCTTCTTGCGCTTCTTTTCGCAGGCGTCGCACTTGCAGCCGATCGGCTTCAGATAGGACTTGAAGTAGTCGGTACCGTAATCGTAGTTGATCTCCTCGCCGGGCTCGATGTTCCGGATGGCGCGGATGAAGATCTTCTTCTTGCGCGGCTTGACGTCGGACTCGGCGTTCGGCTTGCAGGAATGGTTGATATAGCGGGCGATGTTCTCTCGGATCGAACCGTCGATTGTCCAACGCTTGTCGAGCTCGAACAGATATTTGTTCTCGATCGCGTCGTCCTTCTCCTTCCTGGAGTCCAACAGCGGCCCGAAATAGCGGATGATCTTCTCACCCTTCTTGATCGGCTTGGTGGCGAACAAGCCAAGACCAGTCTTCGAGCGGCCGATACGGTAGGGTTTGTTCGATGGAATGACAGGCATGATCGAGGTGGCAGGAGGTGACGACGTCGCAGGGCCGCCGTTCTAGGACAATTTCTTGGCGATGTCAGGTCCTTCCGGGCGCTTTATCGCCCCGTCCCCAACTTGAGAACGTCGAACAAAAGACACCGTTGGAGGGCTGAAAAGAGCCATGAGGAATTATCGGAAACGATCGGCCGTTTACGCGGCCTTGAACACGTCCGTTGTGCTCATCTTCCTGGCAGCCCACCTGGACGGCGCCCTTGCCCAGCCGGTGTTCGGCAGCACCTATTCCACGACGGCCGCCGCCAATTGCTGGAGCGCGAACGGCAGCAAGGACGCCGACGAGCATGCATCACGCATTTGTCGCGGCAAAGCCGGCCTGGTCGTGTCGGTCACCGTCGATGATTTGCGACAGACGCTCTCGGTCGGTCGCAATCGAACCGAAGCGGCCCAGCAGCCGGCTGCGCAGGCTTGGTTCGGTCCGTTCAGTTCCGCCTCGACCAGGGTCGAATGGCGCATGGCGGGCAGCGAGCCCTTCGCGACGATCCAGCGTTGGCAGATCGCCGACCAATCCGATCCGGACCCGGCCGGGCGTCCCCAGGACAAGCCGTTGCTGATCGTCACGCGGCTACCGCCCGGCCAAGTCTGCCATGTGGCCTATATCGACGCCGCAGCGAATCCGGACGCCAATGAGCTTGCCCGTCAGGCGGCCGACGAGATCGCGCGCGACTTCGACTGCGGCAAGGACCAGGTCAAGATCGTCGGCAATCGCGGGCGTGCCGTCGAGCTGGCCACCCAGCATTAGCCGCCCCAACCCACGACTCTCATTCGGGTTTCGCGATCTACGCTCACGGCTCCGGGCGGGTGACAGTGGTCTTCAGCATCGCCTCGAGCAAGATCTCGGCGTTCGTGCCGGCCGGCAACCGCCGCAAAATATCGGCCAATCGCCCATCGAGCAGCAGCATCGTGTAGCCATGCACGAGCGACCACGCACGCGCGATAACGGCAGCATGGTCGAGCGACAATGTCCGGTCGCTGATTTGCTCCTGACGATCGGCTCCAACCGCGCCGGCAAGTCCGGCAAAAGAGGCCTCCGCCGCCTCGCGCAGCGAGGGCCGCGTATAGTCAAGGCGCTCGGTCCGGAACATCAGGCCATACATGCCAGGATTGGCCTGCGCGTAGGCGACATAGGCGCGGGCGCGCGCCAGCGCCTTGTCGATCGGCGTGGCCGCGCTGTTTCCGGCGGCCTTCATTGTCGCATTGAAGCGACGAAAGCCGATGGCGGCGAGCTCGCTCACAAGCCCGGTCAAATCGCCGAAATGATGTGCCGGTGCCGCGTGCGAAACACCCGCCTCGCGCGCGACAGCGCGCAAAGTGAGCCCGGCGAGGCCATCCCGTTCCAGCACGGTTTCAGCCGCTTTCAAGAGGGCGTCGCGCAAGGCGCCATGATGATACGGGGCGGCCTCCCCGTCGTCCCCGGCGCGCGCGGGACGGCGCGGACGCCTCGGCCGCACAACGCGCCCAGGCTCCGTCAGGCTGCGGCGACGGCGCGTTTTTGCGGGCTCGGCTTTTCTTGTCATCTGAACAAGATACTATATAATTTTGACAGTGGAAAGATTATTTGGGCTGGGTCGATCCGTAAAGGCGCGGGAGCCATCCGAGAGGATAAAGGAGCAGCCGAGCCTCGGTCAGCGCTGGCCTGCCGGCTTGGTGCCGACCATCCACCGCTCTCGTCCCTCCTGCTGCGTTCACGTAAGCTTGACACTGTCAAGATTCTGCTTGCCGAGCCCGGTCCCAGGCGATAGTTATCTTTCCGATGTAAAGATTGGCTCAGGAGCAGCCATTCATGACGGTCTTCCTGATCCTCGCCCCATACGGAATCTACGCCGCGCTGCTGACGGTCGTCTCGGCCACGCTGAGCCTGTCGGTCGGCGCCATCCTATGCTTCGTGGTGATCGCGAGCGATATGCGCCGCGGCCGCTCGGTCAAGATCCTGGGTGCGGGTTCCGGGGTCATATTCGCGATCCTCGCGTGCTACTGCGCCCTGATCGATCCGGCGATCAGCCCGGCCACAGTGCGGCTCGCCGTCGACGGCGGCATCTTCGCGCTTTCGCTCGGCTCGATTCTGCTGCGCATGCCCTTCACGCTGCAATATGCGATCGAAGCGGTGCCGGCGGAAACCGCGGCCATGCCGGGCTTCCTGCAAGCCAATTACGTGATCACGGGGGCCTGGACCTTGGCGGCGCTGCTGATGATCGTCGGCAATCTGATGACGCTCTATGTGCCCGGCCTGCCCTACTGGACCGGACTTGCGGTCGCCTTTGCCGCGCGAAACAGTGCGCTCTACTTTACGCGCTGGTATCCGACCTATCGACGTTTGAAGGACGAGGCCGCGCTGGCTACCGCCACGCTGGCGAAATAATAGCAGCCGACAACCGAGGATGAACCATGAAAGATGCCTTGCTCGAGCTGGGCACCGACTTTCTCTCGGCCATCGTCTTTTTCGTACTCTATCTGGTCAGCGGCAGCGCCGTGCTGGGCACGAGCGTCGCGATCGCGACAGCGATCGCACAGGTGGCTTATGCCCGCGCCAAGGGCCGGCCGCTCGGCTTCATGACCTATGCCAGTCTCGGGCTCGTCGTCGTCCTCGGCACCGTGACCCTGCTGACCAACGATCCCCGTTTCATGTTCGCGAAGCCCGCGATCGCGCATTTTGCGGTCGGCGTCATCATGCTCAAACGTGGCTGGATGTCGCGCTACGTACCGCCGGTCGTCGCCGAGACCATCCCCGAATATGTCATGGCAGCAGGCTATGCTTGGGCGGCCCTGATGTTCGTCCTCGGCATCGGTACCATCGCGGTGGCGATGACTGGCGATCTCAAGCTGTGGGCGATCTATATCTCAGTCGTGGCAGCAGGAGCGAAGGTCGCCGCCTTCGCGATCCAGTTCATTACCTTTCGGCTGGTCACAACGAGCCGCATTCGGGCCGCGCGCGCCTGATCGCCGCAATGGGCTTATCTCTCAAGATGCGGTATAGAGCCGCCGAGCGACGCCTGGGCCGGACCAGCCTATCAGACTTGCTTTCCGGGCTCGGCCGCGTCGGAGCGGTAACATCAGGAGAACAAGCGGATGGCTGTGGACGGCAACTGGAATCTTACCCTGAACACGCCGATGGGCGAACGGACCGCGACCTTGAGCCTGACAAGCTCCGGCAGCACGCTGACCGGCACGCAGGCCGCGGAGGGCGATTCAGCCGAGATTTTCGATGGTACCGTGAACGGAGACGATGTCGCCTGGAAGGTCTCGATCACAAGCCCGATGCCGTTGACGCTCGACTTCAAGGGCAAGGTCACCGGCGACGCAATCGCCGGCGAGATGGGCATCGGCTTTATGGGCAGCTTTCCCTTTACCGGCGCGCGGGCCTGAAGACCGATTTCCGTTTGACGGATTGTGGGCCCGCTTCACCCGACAGCGGGCCTTTTCCTTGCCCCCTTCTGCCGATCATCGAGAGACTTCGAGGAAGTGGCGGCCTTCCTTGTCTTCGATCTCGATGATCCAGGCGTCCGGATCGAAGCGAAGCTCTTTGGCGAGCCGCTCCTCGATCTGTGCTTCCGGCAAGGGCTGCGCCGAAGCCGCGACGAAATAACGATCGATCGGGCGGCTGTCGTCATACATCGTCTGCGGCGCCGGCACGTACAACACCGCGGTGCCGTCCATCAGGGCGATCTTGACGAAAACAGCACCGGCTTCCTCGGCGCCCCGCCGACGGACGGCGCCGAACATGCCCGCAGCCTGGCAGCGGCGCAAATAGGCCGCCACCCATATGCTGGATTTCAATCGCATCGGAGAACTTCAGACCGCCACATCGGCGCGCAAATCGCAGCGCGCGCCTGCTCTATTCGATCGGGTGGCCGATGACAATCGCGAGTTCGCGCACCATGCGATCGGACACCTGTCCGGTCACCGGCAGCTTGCGTTCCCGCTCGAATCTCTGGATTGCGGCCTGAGTATCCGGCCCGATCATTCCGGTCGGCTTCAGCTGTCCGTAGCCATATTCGGTCAACGCACGCTGGACGGCCGCGATACGACGCGGATTGCCGCTCTGAGCCACGGGCTGCTGCGCCCGCGATGCCGATCCCTGCCCGCCGCTGACCGATCTGACGAGGTCCGCCAGGGGATCGGAATATTTCTGATCTCCCTTGGCTTCCCCCACTTTCGCATCGACAGCCTTGGTCTCGGCGGTCTTTGCTTCCGACGGGCGCGTCTCGATCACTTTCGGGTCGAATGGCGAGACTTCGGCGTCGATCGGACGCGGACGCGGCAATGGGTTTGAAGTGGGCAGGACTGGCGGGACAGCAACGAACGAGCCGAACATCGGTGCCGGATGCGGCCCCGATTGCAGGAACACCGCATTGACAATGATGGCGCTCGCTGCAGCACAGGCGAGCAGGCCCGCAAACAGATCCTTCGGACTATAGAGCAGCGCACGCATCAAGAGGCCGCGCTCATCGGCAGCCTCCACGGCGGCGGCCGCGGTCCGCTTGCGACGGCGCGGCGCCTCGTCCTCATCTGCGGCTCGTCTAGGCACTCTTCTTCACCTGAAACGCCTGCCCCTGCGGCAGCGTGCGTCCAGCCGGAGCCAGGGTCATGATCTTGCCTTCGTCCGGCGGCGCGAAAGCCAAGGGCAACACCACGGTCACCGTCGTTCCTTCATCGAGCTTGCTTTGTATCGACATTTCGCCGGCGTGCAAGCTCACAAGGCTCTTCACGATCGAGAGCCCAAGCCCGGTTCCCTCATGACGACGCTCATAGGTCTTGCCGGCCTGGAAGAATGGATCCCCGATCCGCTTCAGGTCGTCGGGAGCGATCCCCACCCCGGTATCGCTGACGCGCAGAACCAGTTGCGCCTCGTCCGCTGCGGCAGCGACCGTCACCTTGCCGCCACGTTCGGTGAACTTGATCGCGTTGGAGACGAGATTGAGCACAATCTGTTTGAAGGCGCGTGGATCGCCGGTGATGTCAGGCAGATTTTGGGGCACATCAGCCGACAGATCGACGCCGTTCTCGCGGGCGCGCAGGGCCAAGAGGTTGCAGCAACTAATCAACGCCGTACGGGCTGCGAATGGTTCGGGCGTGATTTCGAAATTGCCCGATTCCATCTTGGACATGTCGAGGATGCCGTTCACGACGGAAAGCAGATGCTGACCGGAATCATTGATCAACTGGGCATATTCGCGGCGGCGCGCGGCGTTCAGCATCAGGTTCTGCTCCTGAACGAGCATATCGGAAAAACCGATGATCGCGTTCAAGGGAGTGCGGAGTTCATGGCTCATCGTCGCCAGGAAGCGCGTCTTCGCGGCGTCGGCCCGCTCGGCCGCACCGCGCGCAACATCCAACGCCTGCTCCTGGAGCTTGCGGTCGGTGACGTCGCGCATCACCGCAACGACCTCGGCCTCGGAGCCCACGCCCGTCGGGCCGGCCCGATCGAGCGGACGGCAGCGCATCTCGACCCAGATGAATTCGACGAGATGGTTTGAACCGCACGAATCGACCGGAACGTTCCGGCGCAGCCTGAACTCGACACTGGAGGCTTCGCTCCCACGCGCGGCATCCGATAATGCCGTCAGGTAGGCCGGGCGATCAGCGACATGGACACGCTCGAACAGGCCATGCTCGTGAAGCTGCATCGCCGGCACGCCAAGCAAGGTCTCCGCGGCCGGCGAGATGAACATCACGGCGCCGTTGCGCCGATGCCGCGAGATCACGTCGCTCATGTTGCGCGCGAGAAGGCGATAGCGCTCCTCCTCTTTTGAAAGCAGGACAACGCTGGTGCGTGCCAATGCGTCCGCGGCAAAGGCGAGAACTGCCGCATAGAGGGTGGCCGAGGCGACGCCAAAGCCGATCAAGCTCGCACGTAGCGCGGGATTGCTTTCCGCCCGCGGCAGCGACTCGAAATGGTCGATCAGGATCAGCGTGGCCACGCAGGCCAGAGCAAGCATGGCAGCGAACACGACAACCCTGCGCGAGGCGGACAGCGCAGCTTCGAGCGGAATGACGATCAGCCAGACGGCGGCGAAGGATTCGATGCCCCCGGTCTCGATCGCGACCACCATGATCAGTGCCGAGAGCGCGAGCGACGACAGCGCATAGGCGCCTTCGTAACGGCCGGTACGCGACAGAAACCAGGACAGCAGAATCGGCGCGATCAGCCAGGCCAATGCTCCGACCTCGAGCGCGCTGGGCGCGCCGCGCATGGCGAGATAAGCGGGGAAGATCGCGAAGGCGCCCAAGCTGCCGAGCAGGCGCGGTGCGATGAAGGCGCGGTGGCGCGCGCACGTCAGCGCGTCGTTTCGAGCCGATGGATGCAATAACGCATCAAGACAATCGCGGATGATACTCAACACACTCACGGCTCTCGCGCCTCGGCCTATCGGTCGTCCTATCGAAGGACGCGCCGGGACGCCCTCTGTCGTCGTGCGTCAACGTCTCAGACTCGCATTAAGCGAACGCTAAGGCCCATGCCCTGCGGACTGCGGCATTCGGCCAGGATGGTGAACGCAAAGTTGCTGCACGCAGGCATAGGCGCAGTGACGTGCAGAAGCCCGGCGCGCTGAGCTCCGGAGCGAGCGCACTCGCAAGCAATTATTTACACATACAAAATCAGCGCACGGTTTCGCGATTTCTCAACCAATTAAGCTCAATGCAAGCAGTTGCGGCTTAGACAGAAGGGTGGCCACCGACCTTGCGCGGAATGGAAGCACCACAGGACCAGGCCAGACGATCGGGGTTGCGTGATGTTTTTTCTGCTTCGCATGGCGTTCTGGCTCGGGCTGGTGCTTGTGCTGCTGCCACGGGAAAAGACGCCCGAGTCCGACAAGCTGCCGCAGATCAATCCTCAGGAAGCGGTTCAGGCCGCGACCGCAGCGGTGTCGGACATGAGCCAGTTCTGTAAGCGCCAGCCGCAGGCCTGCGAGGTCGGTGGTCAGGCGGCCACGGTGATCGGCCACCGTGCCCAGGAAGGTGCGCGCAAGCTCTATCAGATCATCACCGATAAGAACGAGAAGCAGGCCGCGCCTGAGAAAGCGATCGGTCCGGAAAAGCCGGCCGGCTCCGACAAGCGCTACGCCGATCGGACCGGCTCGATCGACGCGCCGGTGACCGAGGAGTTGCCGGATGGAGAAGCGCCGGCCGACACGCTCTCGGCCGACGATCTCGCGACGGAATGGCATCTGCCGCCGACCGAATAAGCGGCTGGAACTCGTATCGCTTTCGCTCTCCCAAGTCCCTATATAGAGGCCTGGATGGGACCAAAGAGCATCATGACGATCGACGAAATCCGCGACAACTTCGCCCTGCTCGACGATTGGGACGACCGCTATCGCTACGTGATCGAACTCGGCCGGACTCTGACGCCGATGCCCGAGGCGGATCACTCGGCCCAGAACAAGGTGCAGGGCTGCGCGAGCCAGGTCTGGCTCTCCAAGCACATCGATCAGGGCGACTCGGAACCCGTCTTGAACTATGTCGGCGACAGCGACGCCCATATCGTGCGCGGCCTGATCGCGATCCTGCTGACACTCTACTCCGGCCACACCCCGCGTGAGATTCTTGCGACGGATGCGCTCGCCGTGTTCGACGAATTGGGTTTTCGCGAGCATCTGACGCCGCAGCGCTCGAACGGCTTGCGTTCCATGGTCGAGCGGATCCGCTCCGACGCGCGCGAAGCGCTCGCCGGGGTGTCGTAAACAGCTATTTTCCCCGTTCGGGGCGCTGCTGACCCAGTCCCATTTTCTTAGCGAGCTGCGAGCGCGTCACCGCGTAGTTCGGCGCGACCATCGGATAATCCGGCGGCAGGTTCCATTTCTCGCGATACTGTTCCGGGGTCATATTGTACTGCGTGCGCAGATGCCGCCGCAGCGACTTGAAGCGCTTGCCGTCTTCAAGGCAGACCAGATAGTCGGGGTGAATCGATTTTTTCACCGCCACCGCCGGCTTTGCCGGTTCCGGGGTTCCTTCGGGGCGGCCGCTGGCCACGCGCTGCAAGGCGGCGTGGACCTGGCTGATCAGGTTCGGAATTTCCGCCGCCGGCGTAGGGTTATTGCTCAGATAGGCCGAGACGATACTGGCCGTCAGGTCAATAAAGCTCTTGCCTCCGCTGTCTGTCATCGGACCCTCGCTGCGGCGCCGCCGCCCTAGTATCGCGACAGGCCAATACCACCCCTGATCTTGCCGCGAGCAATATTATGGGCCGGGAAGCGAGGGCGTGACAACTAGAGCAAGTCACTATTCTTGCGAATAACGTGAGGTACCGAAGTAGAGCGCAGGCGATGCGCTCTGCTACGGAGATTCCGGGGCAACTGCGCTGATCCCCGGGTCGGCTGCGCCGATCCCGGAGTCAGCTGCGCTGATCCAAGTGCGTCCGCAGTTCGTCGATGGAGGCAAACCGCATCATGCCTTCGGGCATCTGCGCCTCGATCGAACCGTCGGAATAGAGCGAGTAGGCCATCCCATCTACAACACCGGACTTGATGACCGTTACAGCCGCAGGTTCGGGCGGCCGCGATGGCACCAGGGATTCGCTGAAGGCAGGCGCCGCTCGCGCCGGACGGCGCGGCAAGGGCGGCAAAGGTGGCAGAGCCGGCTCCGGCGCACGCGCCCGCTCCGGCTTCGGCCAAGCCTCCTCGAAGCTGGGGGGCGATGCTGGCGGGGCGGGTTCGTCGGCGGATTCTGCTGGCTCGCTCAAGGGCGGCGCGCGGAAGTCCGGCAGACCCGACTCAGCCGGGCGCTTTTCGGCGCGCTCGCGCTGCCTGCGCGCAGCCGCTTCAAAGAACAGGTTACGCCGCGGCTTGTTGGATTCCGGCGCGATGGGTTCCGGTTCGGGCTCCGGCTCGGGCAGCATCGGCCTCTCCACCGTACGGCCGCCACGGCCTCGCGGCGTTCCGCCCTCCCGCCATAGATCTTCCATCGGCGGGGCGGCGGCAAGATCGACCTGCTCGTCGGTGTCGCGGTCGCTGCCCGGTAACTGTAGCGCCTTCGGACTGCCGTCGGGGGACAACCGCAGACGGAGCCGATGCGACATCATCTTCAGTTCGCCCAGAACGGCGGAGAGCCCGAAGAGGAGCAGCCCAGTGCACACCGTGATGGTCCCGGCCAGGACCATGGTGTTGCCGAAGCTGAATTCCTTGACCGGAATTCCGTATGCGATCGCTCCGAGACCCGCCAGCACGGCGACAGTCCCGGCGATCAACAGGGCACTCATCATCAAACCCACCCCCTAATGTGGCGGCCTCAGGAGCGCAGTCCTAAGCCAAAACTACATTAGAATCCAACAGTTGCGTGTCGTTTTTGACCCGGGTTCTTGGCGATGGGGCACGATATATCTTGCAGTGGAGAATCAAGTTGCGGTCCCAAGCTCCGCATGTCTCCAGGGCAAGATTGCCACAATACCGTCATAATGTACATGGGGCCAGTCCCGCTTCTGCCGCGGCCCCTCGCCTGATCTCCAGGCACTATGGTTCAGCGCGCATTCATGTCGTATGTCCATAGTGCACAATTACGCACCATTATCCAATCCTTGCTGCGATGCAGCAGAAAACTATGCCTGATCTGCCAATTGCTTGGAAACACAATCGCGCTGTTCGGAGCGGCCACGGAATAGGCCTTCGGCACATCAGCGGGGATCGTTAGGGACGCCGGATCACCACTAGCCATGACATCGATTACAACTTCGGCCCTCGACACGCCGATACGGCGCACGGTCGAGCGGACTTGCGACGATCTTGCCATCTTCGTGCTCGCAGCGGTGGCGGTGGTCGCCAGCCTAACGTTCCGCGACTACGGTCTCGGCTGGGATGATTACACCCACGCAGAATATGCCGACCTGCTGCTGCGCATGTACGGCTCCGGCTTCAAGGACACCGCGGCACTCTCGTTTGCCAATCTCTACATGTATGGCGGCGGCTTCGACATGGTCGCGGCGTTGCTGCACAAGGTCATTCCGCTCGAACTGTTCGAGACCCGGCGGCTGGTGGGTGCGATCGTCGGCCTGATCGGCCTTGCGGTGACTTGGCGGTTGGCGCGCCGGATCGGCGGCGCCGTGGCCGGCCTTGCCGCGTTGCTGCTGCTCGCGCTCTGCCCGATCTATTACGGTCACATGTTCATGAACCCGAAGGATGCCCCCTTCGCGGTCGCCATGGTGATCCTCCTGATGGGCCTGGTTCGGCTCGCGGAGGAGTATCCCTACCCTTCGCCGCGCACGATCCTGATCGTCGGCATCGGTGCCGGCCTGTCGATCGGTTCGCGGATCCTCGGCGGCCTCGCGCTGGTCTATGCGGTGGTCGGGTTCATGCCGCTGTTCCTGGAGGAATTCCGGACCCAGGGCGCACGGGAAGCCGTGCGCCGTCTGGTTCGGTCGCTCTATCTGCTGATCCCCGGCCTGATCCTCGGCTATCTGATCATGGGCCTGATCTGGCCGTGGTCGATCATCGAGCCGGCGAATCCGTTTCGCGCCCTGACCTATTTCTCGCACTTCTTCGAAAAGCCCTGGAAGGAGATGTTCGACGGCGCGCTGGTCTCGGTGCCGGACATGCCCTGGTCCTATCTGCCGACCTTGTTTGCTCTCCAGCTCCCCGAATTGATGCTCGGCCTGTTCATTGCAGGCGCGGCGGCTTCGATCGTGGGGCTATCCCGCGATGATATGACGGCCCGCAAGAAAAGCATCCTGCTGATGCTGACCGTGGCCGCCACCCTGCCGATCCTGATCGCGATCGTAAAGCGCCCGGCGCTCTACAACGGTATCCGACATTTCGTGTTCGTGATTCCGCCGATGGCGCTGCTGGGCGGCATCGCCTTCGCGAGACTCTTGAATTGGCTCGCTGCCGAACATCGGCGGGCCTGGCAGCCGGTCGCGGTGACCGTGTTCAGCTTCGGTTTGCTCTTGCCGCTCGCCGAGATGATCCGGCTTCATCCCTATCAATACGCGCATTTCAACTATATCGCGGGAACGGTGCGCGAGGCGGATGACCGCTTCATGCTGGACTATTGGGGCCTCGCGCTCAAGCAGGCCTCCGACGGCCTGAAGCAGCAGCTCGATGAGCGCGAGGAAGTGCCGCCGCTTGGGCGCAAATGGAAGGTCGCCGTCTGCGGGCCGCAGCGGCCGGCGCAGGTCGCGCTCGGGCCCGACTTTACGATCGGCTGGGACAGCCAAGGTGCCGATTTCGCGATGACGCTCGGCGAATTCTATTGTAAGGGCCTCTCCGCGCCCGTGATGTTCGAGGTCAAACGCGACGACGTCGTGTTTGCGCGGGTCTATGACATCCGGGGCAAGAGCATCTCCAGCCTGCTGTCGATCCCGGCGCCATAAGCCGTAGCTGAAGGATCATGATCCGATTCCATCCGATCGGATCATGCCCCGATGTCCCGGCCTCGGCCTTTGCTGCCGCGCCTCAGAAATGCGCGTCGATGTCGACGACGTCGATGAGCTTGTGATTGACGAACTCCTTCAACCCCAGCCCGAGCAGCTCTCGACCATAGCCGGACCGCCGGATGCCGCCGAACGGCAGATCCGCCTCGACCTTGGTCGGATGGTTCACGAACACCATGCCGGTCGAGATACGGTGAGCGACCTCGGCGCCATGGGCGGGGTTGGACGTGAACACCGATCCACCGAGGCCGAACGGCGAATCGTTGGCGATGCGCACGGCGTCATCCTCATCCTTGGCCCGGAAAATCATCGACACCGGTCCGAAAAACTCCCAGTAGCGGGCCGGATTGTCCTCGCGGACCTCCGTCAGGATCGTCGGCTGCACGAATGCGCCGCGGTTCGGGACCGGCGGCCCAACCTCCTCGGCCGTCGCCCCCAGCTTCACGGCCTCGCGGATTTTCTCCCTCACCTCGTCGGCGGCCCCCTGCGACGAAAGCGGCGCCAAGGTCGTCTTGGAATCAAACGGGTCGCCCGCAATCAAGCCCGCCACGCCCTTGCGGTACCGCGTGAGGAATTCGTCATAGACCGGATCAACGACGATCATGCGCTTCGAGGAGACGCAGACCTGACCGCCGTTCCAATGGCGGCCGAACACCGCCCATTTGCTGGTCTTTTCGAGATCGGCATCCGCCAGCACGATGAAAGCATCGGCCCCGCCAAGTTCCATGGTCGACTTCTTGAGCGCCTTGCCGGCTTGGGCTGCGACGAGTGAGCCCGCGGCCTCCGAGCCTGTGAGCGCAACCCCGTGAACCCGGTCATCGTTGAGGATCAGCTCGATCTGGGATCGGGTGGCATAGAGATTCTTGAATGCGCCCCGCGGCAAGCCCGCCTCCGCCATCAGCCGCTCGAAAGCCGCAGCCGATTGCGGCACGTTGGAGGCATGTTTCAGGAGCAGCGTGTTGCCGGCCGAAAGCTGCGGCGCCAGGATGCGCGCGATCTGGTAGTAGGGAAAATTCCACGGCTCGATCGCCAGCAGGACGCCGAGCGGCTCGTGGACCAGGATGGCCTCGCCTTCGGCCGCATCGAGCACGGGCAGCTTTTCCGGCGCGAGCAGCGCCTCGGCGTGGCGAACGTAATATTCGAAAATCTTGGCGGACAGCTCGACCTCGGCCTTGGCTTCGCCGAACAACTTGCCCATTTCCAGCGTCAGCAGTCTCGCATAGGCGTCGCTGTCACGCCGCAGAAGATCGGCCGCGTTCTGCAGAATGCGACCGCGCTCGCCGAACGAGGTCCGCCGCCAACCGAGAAAGGCATGATGTGCGTTGCTGATCGCTGCCCGGACCTCTTCATCGGTCGCATCTGGAAAAGAGGCAAGCGTCTCACCGGTGTAAGGGTTGATCGTCTGATAGGTCATCTGTCATTCCCTTGCAGCTTTCCGTTACAACTTCTCTTGCCTGTGCTGCAGATCAGGCGGCGAAATTGTTCAGGCCGAACGATGTGCGTGTCCGCACGATGTCGCGCCGCATGCTATTGACGGCACGGAGCTGCACGTTGACCAAAATCAATGGCTCGGATGTCGCGCGATCTTCGCGACGAAACCGACGGCGGACGTGAGGGAGTAGACCATGACGTTTCTGGTGACCGGCAGTTCCGGCCATCTCGGCGAAGCGCTGGTCCGCACGCTGCAGGCGGGCGGGCGCAACGTCCTCGGCATCGACATCCTGCCCGGCGCCTTCACGCATCGGGTCGGCTCGATCGCCGATCGCGACTTCGTGCGCCGATCGATGCGGGACATCGCAACCGTGTTGCACGCGGCGACCTTGCACAAGCCGCATGTGGCGACCCACGGCCGCCAGGCCTTCGTCGACGTCAACATCACCGGCACGCTGAACCTGCTGGAAGAGGCAGCCGCCGCCGGCGTCGGAGCCTTCATCTACACCAGCACCACGAGCGTGTTCGGCGACGCGTTGATCCCGCCGGCCGGCGAACCCGCGGCCTGGGTGACCGAAAGCGTCGCGCCGGTGCCGAAGAACATCTATGGTGCGACCAAGGCTGCGGCCGAAGATCTTTGCCAACTGTTCGCGCGCAACCATTCCCTGCCCGCAATCATATTGCGGGTCTCGCGCTTCTTTCCCGAAGCGGACGACAATGCCGAGGTGCGCGCGGCCTACGCCGATGCCAATGCCAAGGTGAACGAATTCCTCTACCGCCGCATCGACATCGAGGATGTGGTGGACGCGCATCTGAAAGCAGCAATCCACGCGCCTTCGGCGCGATTTGCAAAATACGTCGTCAGCGCGACCTCGCCATTCACGCCTGAGGACCTGGCGGGGCTACGCCGGCATGCGCCGGTGGTCGTGAGACGTCATGTGCCGGACTATGAGCGGGAATATCAACGCCGCGGCTGGACCATGTTCGACGAGATCGACCGGGTCTATGTCAACGACAGAGCGCGGGCGGAGCTTGGCTGGCGACCGCGCCATGACTTCCGATCGATCGTAACGCGTCTTGCGGCCGATGAGGATTTCCGCAGTCCGCTGACGCAGGCGATCGGCAGCAAGGGCTATCATGACCGCAGTTTTGCCGACGGTCCTTTCCCGGTCGGACACGGACCGGCCTAGGCTGCACGAGGCGTGCCGGACTGGACCCATCGGAGGCGATGTGCTAACGAATGAGCACACACCCTCTACACGTTTTGGAATGAAACGCCGCCCAATTCCGGGCGGCGTTTTTGTTTTGCGAGTTCAGCACGTCTCGGCGCCGGCCAGACCGCGCCGCTCCGAAAGCGTGCTCAGTTCCTCGGCAAGCCGCCGCTCGATGTAACACCGCTCATGATCGGCGAGCTTGGTGGTGAGCAGCTTGCGGTAACGCCGCACATTGGCCTCGCGGGAAAAGCGCGCACGTTGCGATAGCCTCAAGGGGCCGACGCGGCTCTCGCCCGCGGCAAGGCCGCCGACTCCGATCGACGCGCCGTGCGCGCAGACATCGCCACGACGTATGATCCGCATCGCAGCGCCGCCGCGCGGCCGCGGCGGGTCGTCCTCCTGATCGAGCTGCCGCAAGGCGCCGAGAATGTCGGGCAGCCGCAGCGACCGCTCGCTCCCGGGTATCTTGCGCAGGGACGGTTGATCTTCGACCGCATACATGTCGGACGCCCACGATGACAGGATCAGCCGTTTCTCGGCGGTCGAAAGCCTGCCGTCGCCGAGCACCGCCGCGGGGGAATCATAATGCGACACGGGATGAAACGCGGCATCGCCGACGTTGATCGAAACACTGCGTTCGCTCATGTCGTTTCTCCTGGTACCACTCCTTCGTAGGAACAATTGTTGGATAGGGAAGGCGGCCGCCCGGCCGCCTCCCCTGAACGACGGATCAAGCCGTCTGGATCGGAATCTGCCTGACCGCGCGGGCGGCTTGCTCGGCTTTCGGCATGGTCACGGTGAGGACGCCGTTCTTGAATTCGGCCTTGGCCTTGTCTTCCTGCACATCCTCGAGCGGAATCCGCCGTTCGAACGCGCCATAATAGCGCTCGGTGAAGAAGCGCCCTTCCCCATTGCGCTCGGTCTTCTTCTCGCCGCGGATCGAGAGCACGCCGTTGGCGATCTCGACATTGACGTCCTTCTCCGACAGGCCCGGCAACTCGGCCGAGATCGTCACGGTGTCGGTGGTCTCGCGCAGCTCGACCTTGGGCCAGCCGAACTGGCCTTCCATCAGGGACGGGCCGAGCCCGCCGAAAGAGCCGATGCCGCGGAAGGCGTCGTCGAACAGACGGTTCACCTCGCGATGCAATGCGAGAAACGGATCAAAGGTGTCCCGCGACGCCAGTTGCTGCGGCCGGGACCACGGAATCAGGTCGCGAATAGCCATAGGGATATCTCCTCCTTGCATGGGATCAGCGCGCGCGGGGGCTCAACGCCCCGCGCGCCGGCCACGCCCAGTTTCAGGCAGCTTTCTTCTGCTCGATCTTCTCGACCGGGCCGGTACCGATCGCGATCCGCCGCGGCTTCATGGCTTCGGGGATTTCTCGCACCAGCTCGATCCGCAGCCGGCCGTTGTCAAAGGAGGCGTTCGTCACCTGCACATAGTCGGCGAGGTTGAACTGCCGCTTGAATGGCCGCGCGGAGATACCCTGATAGAGATATTCACGCCCCTCCTTGTCGGCCTTGCGGCCTTCCACCGTCAGCACATTCTGTTCTGCAGTGATCGCGAGTTCGTCCGGGCCGAAGCCCGCGAGCGCCAGCGAGATCTGGTAGCGGTCTTCGCCGAGCCGCTCGATGTTGTAAGGTGGATAGTTGTCGTCGACCGCGCGCTGCGTCTCGTCGAGCAGGCCAAGGAGACGATCAAAGCCAATGCTCGAGCGCCAGAGCGGCGTGAAATCGTAAGTCCTCATAGCCAAGTCCTCCTAAGAGCAAGATGGATACGAAGGAGCGCAAGGCCGGTGCTGGACCCGCTCGGTACAGAAACCGGTCCTGCGCCCAGGCAGTCCGCCGGGCCCGACAGGGCACCCGGCGCCGCTTGCGGCGGCAACAAGCGAGTTAGAAAAACGGAAGACGAATTCAAGGGGGCATCAGAAAATTTTCGGGACCCTCAAGGCGCCCGCTGGCGGGACCGAAAATTTCACGGCACAGGCTCGATCGATTGCGGACCCCCTCTTGACCGAGCCTGGACATTTTCCCAGCTAAATCGCCGCCAGAATCCGATTGAACCTGTTCGAGGGGATTAACGATGCAGCTGCTGCGTTGGGTCCGGCCGTTGGCAATCGCGCCGGCTATCGTGTTGTGCCTACTGGCGGCTCCGGCCGGAGCCCAGATCCCCGACCTCAAGCTCGGGCGGGTGCCGACCCTGGCCCCGCTCGTCAAGGAGGTCACGCCCGCGGTGGTCAACATCTCGGTCGAGGGCCGCCTTCGCGAAGACAATCCGCTCTATCACGACCCCCTCTTTCGCGAATTCTTCGACGTGCCGAAGCAGGTCGAGAAGCAGTTCAGCGCAACCGGCTCCGGCGTCATCGTCGATGCCCAGCGCGGCTATGTGATGACCGCCAACCACGTCGTCGAGCATGTCACGACAGTCCAGATCCGGACCAAGGACGGCCGAAAATTTGCCGCGCGCCTGGTCGGCCGCGATCCTGCCACCGACATCGCCCTGCTCCAGATCCGCGATCCCGTCGATCTGAAAGCGATTGCGCTTGGCGACAGCGATGCGCTGGAGGTCGGGGATTTCGTGATCGCGGTCGGCAATCCCTTCGGCCTTGGCCAGACTGTCACCTCGGGCCTGGTCAGCGCGCTAGGGCGCACCGGTCTCGGCAAGCAGGGCTATGAGGATTTCATCCAGACAGATGCTGCGATCAATCCCGGCAATTCCGGCGGCGCGCTGATCAACCTGCGCGGCGAGCTGGTCGGTATCAACACCGCGATCATCTCGCCGGGCGGCGGCAATGTCGGGATCGGCTTTGCCGTGCCGATCAACATGGCGCGACGGGTGATGGAGCAACTGGTGCAGAGCGGTCGGGTCGAGCGCGGCCGTATCGGCGTGACGCTGCTGGACCTCGATACGCCCGGCAACGGCCGTGTTCACGGCGCGCAGATCGCCGACGTCAGCGCCGGCTCTCCGGCGGAACGCGCCGGCCTGCGCAAGGGCGATATCATCGTCAAGGCCAACGACGTGCCGGTGCGCAGCGCCACTCAGGTGCGCAACCTGATCGGGCTGACGCCGGTCGGCCAGCGCGTCCGCCTCACATTCGAGCGCGATCGCACCCTGGGCAATGCGGTGGTCGAGGTGGCTCCCGTTCCGGAGGAGCGGGCGCGCGTGCGAACGTCAGGCTGAGAGCTGCGGATTCAACCTTCAGTCCCGCTACCGGCAACGCTCACGACGTGGGGTAGATTTTTACCGCACATCAAGCATGCAACGAGACGCCGATACGTCCATAAAGACCTGTTAAGTGCCCCGCTGCTTAGTGCGCCCGTGCGGAGGTATTGAAATGCGGGGTGACGGTCTGGCTTTCAGTTTGCCACGCTGGCGCGCGACGCGCTGGCTGGCAGATCCGGGATATCCGGTGTCATCCGACATTCGCCTCGCATTGATCGGCGAGCTCTATGGCTGCTGGTCTGTTTTCGCCGGTGGCGTCATCAACACCGTCGCGGTCGCTGCTGCGCTTGCACTTCGCACGCCCACGGTTCTCTTCATCACCTGGTTACTGATGGAAGTCGTGATCTGCCTCTCGCGGCTGATCGTGATGATGATCGCCTATCGCAGGGCGCGCGAGCAGCGCGCGACTCCGACCGATATCCACATCCTGCTGTCGGTTGCATGGAGCGCCAGCGTCGGTTTCGGTGTCGGCATCAGCCTGGCGTCCGGCGACTGGATCGCAGCGTCACTCGCCTGCATTTCATCGGCGGCCATGGTCGGCGGGATCTGCTTCCGCAATTTCAGCGCGCCCCACCTCGCGGGAACGATGATCCTGTGCAGCATCGGCCCGGTGATCCCGGGCGTCGCCATCTCCCATGAGCCGCTGCTGTTCGTGATGTATCTGCAGATGCCGGTGTACTTCCTCGCCATGACCGGCGCGGCCTTCCGGCTGAACAAGATGCTGGTGGCCGTCATGCATTCCAAACGCGAGAGCGACGAGCTGGCGCGGCTCGACGCGCTGACGGGCCTGCGCAACCGCGCCGGATTGATCGACGCGCTGCAAAGCAGGCTCAATGGCAAAGCCTCTGGACATCAGAGCTTCGCCGTCCTCTATCTCGATCTCGATGGCTTCAAGCCGGTCAACGACACCTTTGGTCATGCCGCGGGTGATGAATTGCTGAAGATCGTCGCCGCAACGCTGCGGGACACCGTCTCTCCGACCGACGTCATCGCGCGGATCGGGGGCGACGAGTTCGTCGTGCTCGCCGGCGACCCGGCGATCGATCACGCATTGGCGCTCGGCGAGCGCATCATCTCCGTGATGACCGCGCCCGTGGAACTGCCGGACGGCGCGCACGTCCACATCGGAATGAGCATCGGCATTGCCGCTTCGCCCGATCATGGCACCGACCCGGAGGCCCTGCTGTCTGCAGCAGACGCCGCGCTCTACGAAGCGAAATCGAGCGGAAAGTCATGCTGGAGATTGGCCTCCGCCGAGGCCAATCTCGCAGCCCTGCGCAAGTTCGCCGGCAGCAATCAGGCTACTGCCACGGCTCTGTCCGCAGCCTGACATATCGGCATGGAGCAGCACGATCCGGAAAAGTGGAAACCGGCTTTCGGACGCGCACGCGAACTCGGGGGGAATGGAGCGGCGCTCACGTTGCTGTCGCGAGCCATTCGTCAAAACCAGTTGGACCGAGGCGGGCCGACCCAAGCGGGACCAGCGAACGATCATCGATCGCAGCTCCATAATACTGCGCATTGGGGTCAGCAACGACCGGCCGGACGTCCCCCGCCGCTTTCAAGCGGCGCGCGATGAACGTGTTGAAGGGGGCTTTTTCCGGACCAGCGATATCGATCGTAGCGTTGAGTGGAGCGCCTGTTGCAACGCTGGCAAGCGCGCTCACGACGTCATCAGCAGCAATCGGCTGAAAAGAGGCCGTCGGAACCACGACCTTGCCGTCGACGACGCCCGCATCGGCGATCGCGCTCAGGAATTCGAAGAACTGCGTGGCGCGGACGATCGTGTATGGCACGCCGGACGACTTGATCACCTGCTCCTGGGCGAGCTTGGCATGGAAATAGCTGTTGCCGGGTGCACGGTCGGTCCCGACGATCGACAATGCAACATGATGCTTGACCCCAGCGACGGCCTCTGCGGCGACCAGATTGCGGCTCGATGTCTGAAAGAAGTCGAGCACCGCGGCGGGCTCCCAGCTCGGAGCGTTGGAAACATCGACGACGACCTCGGCGCCGGCGAGCGCCTCGGCAAGGCCCTCCCCTGTCACGCTGTTGACACCTGTCCGCGGAGAAGCGGCGAGAGCGTCATGCCCTCGCTGCTTGAGTACGGCGACCAACTTCGATCCGATCAGGCCCGAGCCGCCAATCATGACGATCTTCATGACATACTCTCCTGTTCAGCCAACGATCTTGAGCGGGAACCTCTCGTAAACCTCCAAGAATGCCATGCGAGTAGCTTGACGAACCACAGCGCGGAGACCGCGAAGCGCCGCTCTGACGTGTCGCGATCGAGCGTGCGCAGCTTCTGATCCTAACGCGGCAATTCCGCCAGCGCAGCGAGGATGCGCGCCCAGGAGCGGATGCCCTTGTGGTAGCTCTTCAGATCATATTTCTCGTTGGGCGAATGAATGTTGTCGTCATCGAGACCGAAGCCGACCAGTAGCGAGTCGAGGCCGAGCGTCTTCTTAAAGTCGGCCACGATCGGGATCGACGCGCCGGAGCCGATCAACAGCGCCTCCTTGCCCCATTCGTCGGTGAGGGCCTGCTTGGCAGCAGCAAGCGGCCTCATGTTCCAGTCGAGCGCGATCGCAGGCCCTGCCGAATGGTCGCCGAACTCGACCGAGCAATCGCCGGGAATGCGCGCCAAGACGAAATCGCGAAACGCCTTGCGGATCTTGGCCGGGTCCTGCCCTTCGACAAGGCGGAAGGAGACCTTCGCAGACGCATGCGCCGGGATGACGGTTTTGGAGCCCTCGCCGATATAGCCACCCCAGATGCCGTTGATGTCGCAGGTCGGACGCGAGGAGATCTGCTCGATCAGGAGCCGATCTTTTTCGCCGGCCGGAATCGACAAGCCGATCGGCTTCAGAAACGTCTCCGGCGTCAAGTTGAGGCTCTTCCACTGCTCCAGCACCGCAGGCGGCAGATCCTTCACGCCATCATAGAAGCCTGGAATGGTGATGCGGCCATTCTCATCGAACAGCCGTCCCAGCACCTCGGTCAGCACCCGGATCGGATTGCGCGCACCGCCGCCGAACACGCCGGAATGCAGGTCGCGATTGGCGGCCTTGATCTTGACCTCCTCGTAGAGCAGACCGCGCAGCGCAACGGTGATCGCGGGCGTGTTCGGGTCCCACATGCCAGTGTCACAGACCAGCACGCAGTCGGCCTTGAATTCATCCTTGTTGGCCTCGAGCCACGGCACGAAGTTCTTCGAACCGACCTCCTCCTCGCCCTCGATCAGGACGGTGATGTCGAGCGGCAGCGAGCCGGTGACGGTTTTCCAGGCTCGGCACGCTTCGATGAAGGTCATCAATTGACCTTTGTCGTCCTCGGCGCCGCGCGCGACGATGATCTTGCGACCATCGGCATGATCGGTCACGACCGGCTCGAACGGCGGACGGTGCCACAGATCGAGCGGATCGACCGGCTGCACGTCATAGTGGCCATAGAACAGCACGTGCGGCCTTGAAGCACCGTGCCCGTTGCTCTTGCCGACGACGGCAGGATGTCCCGCGGTCGGCCGCACTTCGCTGGCAAAGCCGAGCGTGGCCAAATCCTTGGCGAGATGATCGGCCGCCGCCTTGCAGTCCGCGGCAAAGGCCGGATCGGCGGAGATCGACTTGATCCGGATCAGCGCAAACAGCCGCTCCAGACTGTTGTCGAAATCGGCGTCGATACGATCGAGGACGGACTGAAGCTGCGCGCTGGCCATGATCGCCAATTCCTTCAAGCTGATTGCTGCGCCGGTTTTAACCCCGTTGTCCCCGGCGAGCTAGCCGCCTCCTGCAGGGGCGGATGCAGGATATGCCAGACCAGCGCGCCGGCCATGACGGCGGTTGCGGCAAGATTGTTGCCCCATGCCTGGATATCTTTCGGGAATGGCGGCAACGACAGCAGCAGCAGGATGCCCGAGAGCGCCAGCGCAAGCCATGTCCACAGACGCACCCGCGGCCGGGAGTCATAGGCTGCACGATGCATCAGGATCGTCATCGGAAAGAACAGCCATATGAAATAATATTGCCGCGCAAGCGGCGAGGCCACCGTCATCAGGCAGAACAGGATTCCAAGCTCCTCGGCGTCGGAGCGCGGCGTCCGCCGTTTCTGCGCAGGCATCACCGCCAGGAAGCCCAATCCCAGCGCGAGCGAGACCGCGAGCACCACGAGGTTTGCTTCCTGGAACGAGATGTCGACGACGTTCATCGTGCGCACCGGCTTGGACGGATCGTCCTGGTTGTAGTTCACCGGACGCGTCAGACGATGCGTGACCGCGATGATCGACTGATTGACCCAGGACCAGTTCTGCTCGTCACGCTGGCCAAACCCCTTCTCGGAACTGGTGCCGACCATGCCTCGATACCAGGTCTTCAGCTCCGCCACGTTGTGCTGGAAGCCGCGCACCGGCGCCGGCACCACGAACAGGAACACCAATGTGAACACGATCATGCTGACCGCGGCCCACCATTGCCGGCGCCAGACGAGGTACGGCAAGACGGCGACCGGGAACACCTTGATGGCGGTTGCAAGCGCAAACATGCTGCCGCCGAGCCACGGCCGCGCATGCTGCAGGAGCCAGAAGCCGTAGAGCATCAACGCCAGCAGCATGAGGTTGGGCTGCCCGAGATCGAACATGTCGAACACGAAGCTGATCGTCACGAAGCCGGGCAGGAAATAGAGCCATTGATTGGGCTCCCTGCCCGAACCGGTCATGGCGTGAGAGAGCTGCGCCGTGATCCACCACGCCACCACATTGAGCAGCCCCAGACAGGTGTAGAGCACCACCTTGCCGAGCCAGGCAGGGATCGCCAGCAGCACGGCCGGGAACGGCGGATAGAGGAAGGCGAAATAGTCGGCGAGGTTATGCGGATACAGGTCCTGGCCCAGGAGTACCTGCTGTCCGGCCCAATACCAGAGCGGATAGTCCTTGGTTTTGCCGTTGCCCCACAGCTCCGGGACCAGCACGTCACCGATCAGCAGCACACAGCAGATCAAGAAGAGGATATCGACCGGCGCGCGCAACGACGGCCATCGCAACCTAGGCATTGGTTCGGACATCAGCAGGTCACGCGATCAGCAAACATGTTCATCATCATCGTCGCAACAACCCACCGAGCGCGCCACGTACCAGGGAGCGGCCGATCGAGCCGCCAAGGGAGCCGCCGACCTGCTTGCCGAGATCAGCCGCCACGCCGCCGACCACCTTGTCGGTGACCGAGCGCGTGATATTCCGCGCCATCAACTGGCCCGTCGAAAGCCGGCCGCGCTTGACGTTGGTGCCGAAGATCGCAGCGGCGATGTCGCCGATCCTGCCGAGCACACTGCCGGATGAGCCTTCTGCGGTGGCCGCGGTGCCCGCAATCCGCTTCTGCAGCATCTCATAGGCCGACTCCGCATCGATCGCGGTGTCATATTTGCCCTTCACCGGGCTCGCATCCATGATCGCTTTGCGCTCCTCCGGCGTGACCGGTCCGATCCGCGCCGACGGCGGCCTGATCAACACCCGCTCGACCATCGCCGGCGTGCCGTTGCCTTCGAGAAACGAAACCAGCGCTTCGCCCTTACCGAGTTCCATGATCACCTTGGCGGTGTCGAGCTTCGGATTGGGCCGGAACGTCTCGGCAGCCGCAGCGACGGCCTTCTGATCGCGCGGCGTGAACGCGCGCAAGGCGTGCTGCACGCGATTGCCCAATTGGCCGAGCACGCGATCGGGGACGTCGAGCGGGTTCTGCGTCACGAAATAGACGCCGACGCCTTTGGAGCGGATCAGCCGCACCACCTGCTCGATCTTGTCCATGAGCGCCTTCGGCGCGTCGTTGAACAACAGATGCGCTTCATCGAAAAAGAACACGAGTTTCGGCTTGGCGAGATCGCCGACTTCCGGCAGTTCCTCGAACAATTCCGAGAGCGTCCACAGCAGGAAGGTCGCGTAGAGCCTCGGGTTCTGCAACAGCTTGTCCGCGACCAGGATGTTGATCATGCCGCGCCCGTCCCGGTCGGTGCGCATGAAGTCCTGCAGGGACAGAGCTGGTTCGCCAAAAAATTTGGTGCCGCCCTGGTTTTCCAGCACGAGCAATTGGCGCTGGATCGTTCCGACGGTTGCGCGCGTCACATTGCCGAACGACTGTGCGGCCTTGCGGATCGGCGCCAACGGATCCTCCTCGGCATCGGCGCTCTTCTTGGCCACCTCGGGAATGATGGCATCGAGCAGCGCACGCAGGTCCTTCATATCGATCAGCGTCAGCCCATTGTCGTCGGCGACGCGGAAGGCGACGTTGAGCACGCCCTCCTGCACATCGTTCAAGTCGAGCATGCGCGCCAGCAGTAACGGTCCCATCTCGGTGACGGTGGCGCGCACCGGATGCCCCTGCTCGCCGAACACGTCCCAAAATACCGTCGCGAACTGGTCGGGCTGATATGTCAGGCCCAGTTCGCTCGCGCGCTTGAGGATGAAATCCTTGCCCTCACCGACCTCGGCAATGCCCGACAGATCCCCCTTGATGTCGGCAGCAAATACCGGAACGCCGGCGCGCGCAAAGCCCTCGGCCATCACCTGCAGCGTCACCGTCTTGCCGGTGCCGGTCGCACCGGTCACAAGACCGTGGCGATTGGAAAGCGCAAGCGTCAACCAGGCCGGCTGTTCCCCTTTGCCGACGAGAATTTTGTCCTCGGTATCGGCCGAGGATGTTCCGGAGAATGCCATTACGACAGGTCTTTCGCTCGTTTTCGTCTTAAGTTTGCGGTCTGCAATCGGCCCGGCGTCATACTTGACCTTGGCTCTATCTTGGCTCTGCCGGAACCGCAGCCGCCTCGTATCCGCTCTATCAGCCCGTTGCAGTCAACAGAAATGCGATAGGAGCAGATATTACGCTGCCTATCCGCAAATTTCACACGCCGTCTTGCATCGCTGCAACACTTTTGCCGCGATCGCGAATCTGCGCGCGTCGGCGTGTGCTCATGACTTGTCTTTCACCGGTCGGCCGATCAAGATAAATCCTCAAGGACAGTCCGGTCTTGGGGGGCCGGATCGAGGACGGGGCAAGATGGACGAATTAAGTGAGCTGCTGGCCGCAAAGGCTGGCATCGGTAGAGCTTTGGCTGAAAATGCCATCGGCATCATACTTGACTTTCTTCGCACCGGGTTGATGGCGCAAGATTTCTACATCCAAGATCTCTGCCGCGCTGGGATCTGCATCCACACAGGTGAACTTTTCAAGCTCTGCAGCGACACAATCGAAGTCGATCGAATGGGCGCGATCGTCGCAAGACACCGGGCCTGACCCATCTCGCCTGAAGCACTTTCGCACCCATTGAAGATCATGACATACCCAATTTCCGAAATCGAAGGCATGACGGCCTTTGCCGCGTCCAACCTGAAGGCGCTTGGCATCCGGACCACCGACGCGCTGCTTGAAGCCGCTCGCACCTCAAAAGGCCGCAAGACGCTCGCCGCCCAGACCGGCATCACCGAGCAGCAGTTGCTCGATTGGGCAAATGTGGCCGACTACATGCGAATTCCGGGCATGGGCAAAGCGAAGGTCGGCCTCGTGCGTGCCGCCGGCGTCACCACGGTGCGCGAACTCGCTCACCGCAACCCGGCTCGCCTCGCCCAAAATATCAAGGAGGTGAACACCAGGCGCAAGCTGGTGCGCATCCTGCCTTCGGAGAAATCGGTCGGGCACATGATCGAGCAGGCACGCAAGCTGGAACCGAAGATCAGCTATTGACGGCATCGGCGCCCTTGCGCGCGTGCAGTGCATCATCTTGACTCCGTCGCCGCGACCGCGCAAAGCGTCGCCATGAATGCGCCCGCGCCAAAATCCCGCCTGAGCCTAGCTTCGGCTGTGCATCCGCTGCTGCGCGAATGGGTCGCAAGACCCTACCCGGCCGTGATGGGCATTCTCAATGTCACACCCGACTCGTTCTCGGACGGCGGCCGCTTCAATGCACCGGAACGCGCGATCGAACAGGCCAGGCGTATGATCGCCGAGGGTGCCGACATCATCGATATCGGCGCCGAATCCACCCGTCCCTATACCGGGGCGACGCCCGTGTCGGCTGATGAGGAACTGGCGCGGCTGAGGCCTGTTCTTGCTGATGTCGTGGCGCTCGGTGTACCCGTCTCGATCGACAGCATGAAGGCCGAGGTCGTCGCGTTTGCGTTGGAGCAAGGCGCAGCGATCGCCAATGATGTCTGGGGGCTGCAGCGCGATGCGGAGATGGCCAAGGTCGTGGCTGCACACAACGCGCCGGTGGTCGTCATGCACAACCGCCTCTCGATCGATCCCGCAATTGACATCGTGCAGGACGTGCTGGATTTCTTTGCCCGCTCGCTGGACATCGCCGCGAAGGCCGGCATTCCCGACGGCAACATCGTGCTCGATCCCGGCATCGGCTTCGGAAAGACGACGGAGCAGAGCATGACGATGCTGGCGCGACTCGGCGAGCTTTCGTGCTTCGGCCTGCCGCTCCTGGTCGGCGCGTCGCGCAAGCGCTTCATCGGCTCCGTCGTGCCCTCGGAGCCGAGCGAACGGCTGGGCGGTTCGATTGCGGCGCATCTGATTGCCGCCGAGCGCGGCGCCAAGATCATCAGGGCCCATGACGTGGCCGAAACCGTGCAAGCCTTGCGCGTGGCCGCAGCGATCGAGGCGCAAAAAGGATGAGCGGCACCATCTTCATCAAGGGAATTCTGATTCATGCCCGCCATGGCATGTTGGAGCACGAAAGCGAGGTCGGCCAGCGCTTCGTGATCGATCTCGAACTCGATACCGACCTGTCCGAATCCTCGCGCTCCGACCGTCTCGCCGACACGGTGAACTATTCCAACGTGGTGGCCACCGCGACATCAGCCTTCAAGGACACTAGCTACAAGCTGCTGGAGCGCGCGGCCGGCGCGGTCGCCGATGCGATCCTGGCGGCTTTCCCGCGGATCCGCGCCGTGAAGGTCACGGTGCACAAGCCGCACGCGCCGATCGCCGCGATCTTCGAGGATGTGGGCGTTGTCCTGACGCGCTCGCGCGACTGATGGCGAGCGCGCTGATCGCCCTCGGCGGCAATGTCGGCGATGTCCGCACCACGTTTGAACGCGCCATCGCGGAAATCTGCCGCCCTGCTCAGTCAACGCTCGCAGCGCGATCCGCCGATTACTTGACGCCGCCCTGGGGTGAGACGCAGCAGCCGCCCTTCATCAATGCCTGTATCGCGATCGAGACGCAGCTCGATCCGCACGCTCTGCTCGCCGCCTTGCACGAGGTCGAGCGGATGTTTGGCCGAGACCGCGCGCGCGAGAGCCGCTGGGGACCGCGGACGCTCGACCTCGACCTGATCGCCTATGACGATCTCGCGATCGACACGCCCCAGCTGACCCTGCCGCACCCTCGCCTGTTCGAGCGCGGTTTCGTTCTGGTGCCGCTGGCCGAGATCGCACCGGAGCGGCTGATCGCAGGCCGGCGCATCAAGGAGGCGTTGGCGCATGTCCCGTGCGACGGAATCGAGCGTCTGCCCCCTCTCGAACGATAGGTCTAAAGCCGAAACAACCGTTTGGCTTGGCCGTTCCGACGTGGCATTTTGCGGCCAACAATGGTGAAAACAGGCGCCCGGGAGACTTAGGCCGAATGACATCCGTGACCGAGGACCTGCGGTTGGCCGCCGAGTTCGCGCCGGCCAGTCGTGACGATTGGCGCAAGCTGGTCGATGGCGTACTGAAGGGAGCGCCATTCGAGAAGCTGGTCGGCAAGACCTATGACGGCCTCTCTATCCAGCCGATCTACACCCGCGCCAAGGGTGCATCCCCGGTTACCGGACGAGCCGCCGCCGCGCCCTGGTTCATCATGCAGCGGGTCGACCATCCCGATGTTACCAAGGCCAATGCCCAGATCCTGACCGACCTCGAGAATGGCGCGACCGGGATCGAACTCGACTTCCAGAACGGCCCCGGCGCGCGCGGCTTCGGCATTCCGGACGCCGAGCCGGCAACGCTGCAGCGGTTGTTCGCCGGTGTCGTGTTCGATGCCGGGATCTCGATTGCGCTCAATCCGGTGCTCGGCCGCGGCAATGCGGGCGAAGCGGTCGCATCGTTGATCGAAGCCCAGCACGTCGATCCCGCTAAGGTCGATCTTCGTATCAACTATCAGGCCCTTTCCACCCTGGCCGTCCGCGGCAGTGCCGCCGCGCCCTGGTCCGAGATGGAGGGCGGGTTCGCCAAGGTGGTGCGCGGCCTAAAGGACCGCGGCTTCAGTCGGCATCTGGTCCTGGCCGACGGCCGGCCGATTCATGACGCCGGCGGATCGGAAGCGCAGGAATTGGCGTTTGCGATCGCGTCTGGCCTCGCCTATCTGCGCACGCTCGAAGCCGGCGGCATCGCGCTGGACGACGCCCGCGCGGCGCTCTCGTTCCGGCTCTGCGCCGATGCCGATCAGTTCCTGACCTCGGCCAAGTTCCGCGCGCTTCGGCTGCTATGGGCGCGGATCGAAGCGGCTTGCGGCCTCGCGCCAAAGCCGGTCTTCATCGCCGCAGAAACCGCTTGGCGGATGCTGACGCAGCGCGATCCTTACGTGAACATGCTACGTGCCACCATCGCGACATTCGCGGCGGGAATCGGCGGCGCCAACGCGATCACCGTGCTGCCGCACACGCTCGCCCTCGGCCTGCCGGATGCGTTCGCCCGCCGCGTGGCGCGCAACACGCAGCTGATCCTGCTGGAGGAAAGCAACCTCGCCAAGGTCGCCGACCCCGCGGCCGGTTCGGGCGGCATCGAGGCGCTGACGAAGGAGCTGTGCGAAACGGCCTGGGCGCAGTTCCAGGAGATCGAGAAGGCCGGCGGCGTGTTCGCGGCGCTGCAGGCCGGGCTGATCCAGGGCAAGGTGGCTGCGACGCGACAGGCGCGCGGGGCCAATATTGCCAAGCGACGCGACGTGCTGACCGGCGCCAGCGAGTTTCCCAATCTCGCCGAAGCCGATGTCGCGGTCGAGGCGGTGACGCCAATCGCGGCCGCGACAAACGATCTGGCGAAGGTCACGTTCGAGCCCCTCGCCCCGATCCGGCTGGCCGAACCGTTCGAGCGCCTGCGCGATCGCTCTGACGGCCTGCTGAAGAGCAAGGGCAAGCGTCCGTCCATCTTTCTTGCCAATCTCGGCACGCCTGCCGATTTCACCGCACGCGCGACCTTCACCAAGAGCTTTTTCGAGGCGGGCGGCATCGCTGCGATCGTCGGCGAAGGAGCATCCGATGCGTCCGCATTGGCAGCGGCCTGCAAGGCATCCGGCGCAACGCTGGCCTGCCTGTGCTCCTCGGACAAGGTCTATGCGGAAATGGCAGTTCCGGCCGCCAAGGCCCTGAAAGGCGCCGGCGTCCGGCATATCTATCTGGCGGGGCGCGGCGGCGAACAAGAAGCGGCGCTCCGCGGGGCCGGTGTCGATGGGTTCATCTTTGCCGGCTGTGACGCGCCCAAGACGCTCGAGGACGCCTATACGTTTCTGGAGTGAGCATGACCGACGACACCAAGCCTCTCCTGACCGGCGGCTGCCAATGCGGCGCGGTCCGCTTCGCGTTCAAGACCACGCCAGGCAAGGTCAGTATCTGCCATTGCCGGATGTGCCAGAAGGCCGCCGGCGCGCCGTTCGCCTCTTTTGCCGAGATCGACCGCGAGCACTTCGCCTGGACGCGCGGTCGGCCCGCCGCGTTCCGCTCATCCACGATCGCCGAGCGCTTCTTCTGCCCCGCCTGCGGCACGCCGCTCGGCTTCGGACGCATTGATGGGCCGCGGATCGAGATCATGACCGGCAGCTTCGACCGGCCTGACCGGGTGGTCCCGACGCGTCAATATGGCACCGAATCCCGCCTCGGCTGGGTGGTCGCGATCGCCAACCTGCCGAGCCAGACCACGATGCAGAATTACGGACCGGAGAAGATGGCGACCATCGTCAGCCATCAGCATCCGGACCATGACTGACAGATGAGGACGCCAGGAATGACCCGCATTCCGAACTTCGCCGACATCGCCTTCGAGCCGACGGCCGTGCCCGCATCCGCAGGCTCCGCCGAGCCTTGGCTGACACCGGAAGGCATCCCGGTGAAGCCGGCCTATGGCGAGACGGATCTCACCGGCATCGATTTCCTGGAGACTTGGCCGGGCATCGCGCCCTACCTGCGCGGTCCCTACCCGACAATGTATGTCAACCAGCCCTGGACTGTCAGGCAATATGCCGGCTTCTCGACGGCCGAGGATTCCAACGCCTTCTACCGGCGCAATCTCGCGGCCGGCCAAAAGGGCCTGTCTGTCGCTTTCGACCTCGCCACCCATCGCGGCTATGATTCCGATCACCCGCGCGTCGCCGGCGACGTCGGCATGGCCGGCGTTGCGATCGATTCCATCTACGACATGCGGACGCTGTTCTCCGGCATCCCGCTCGACCAGATGAGCGTGTCGATGACCATGAACGGCGCGGTGCTGCCGATCCTTGCGCTCTACGTCGTCGCCGCCGAGGAACAGGGCGTGCCGCCGGAAAAACTCGCGGGCACCATTCAGAACGACATTCTGAAAGAGTTCATGGTGCGCAACACCTACATCTATCCGCCGTCGCCTTCGATGCGGATCATCTCCGACATCTTCGCCTTCACCTCGCAGCGGATGCCGAAGTTCAACTCCATCTCGATCTCCGGCTATCACATGCAGGAGGCCGGCGCGACGCAGGATCTCGAGCTCGCCTATACGCTGGCCGACGGCGTCGAATACTTGCGCGCCGGCATCGCCGCCGGCCTCGACGTCGACCGCTTCGCACCGCGGCTGTCGTTCTTCTGGGCGATCGGCATGAACTTCTTCATGGAGGTCGCCAAGCTCCGCGCCGCCCGCCTGTTGTGGGCGAAGCTCTTGAAGCCGTTCAACCCCAGGGACCCGCGCTCGCTGTCGCTGCGCACGCACAGCCAGACCTCGGGCTGGTCGCTGACTGCGCAGGACGTCTACAACAACGTCGCACGCACCGCGATCGAGGCGATGGCGGCGACGCAAGGCCACACCCAGTCGCTGCACACCAATGCGCTGGACGAGGCGTTGGCGCTGCCGACCGACTTCTCCGCCCGCATCGCCCGCAACACGCAGCTGTTCCTGCAGCAGGAGAGCGGGACCACGCGGATCATCGATCCCTGGGGCGGCTCGTTCTATGTCGAGCGGCTGACTCATGATCTCGCCGCCAAGGCCTGGAGCCACATCCAGGAGGTCGAGGAGCTCGGCGGCATGGCCAAGGCGATCGAAGCTGGCGTTCCCAAGCTGCGCATCGAGGAAGCTTCCGCCAAGACCCAGGCGCGCATCGACACCGGGCGCCAGTCGGTGATCGGCGTCAACAAGTACAAGCCGACCGACGAGCCGCCGCTCGATGTGCTCAAGGTCGACAATTCGACCGTGCGGCGGCTGCAGATCGACAAGCTCGCGCGGCTGCGATCCGAGCGCAAGCAGGCCGAGGTCGATGCCGCCTTGGCCGCGCTGACCCGCTCGGCCGGCGAAGGCAATGGCAACCTCCTGGCGCTCGCAATCGATGCCGCACGCGCCAAGGCGACCGTCGGCGAGATCTCCGGCGCGCTGGAAAAAGTGTTCGGCCGTCACCGTGCCGAGATCAAGTCCATCACCGGCGTCTACAAGCGGGAGACTGCAGGCATGTCGAAGCAGGTCGAGAAGCTGCAGGCGCTGATCGAGGCCTTCGAAGAGGCGGAGGGGCGCCGGCCGCGCATCCTGGTCGCCAAGATCGGTCAGGATGGCCACGACCGCGGCCAGAAGGTGATCGCCTCGGCGTTCGCCGATCTCGGCTTCGACGTCGATATCGGGCCCCTGTTCGCCACCGCCGACGAAGCGGCGCGCCAGGCGGTCGAGAACGACGTGCATATTCTCGGCGTGTCGTCGCTCGCCGCAGCCCATCTCACCGCGGTGCCGGAATTGAAGGCCGCGCTGAAGAAACAGGGACGCGAGGACATCATGATCATCGTCGGTGGCGTGGTGCCGCCGCAGGACTACGATGCGCTCTACAAGGCTGGCGCCGAGGCGATCTTCCCGCCGGGCACGGTGATCGCTGAAGCCGCGGAAGAGCTGATCCACAAGCTCAACGCCCGCCTTGGGCACAGCGAGGCGGCGGAATAGCCGCTCGGCTCAACTGCACGCGCGGCTCCCCCTGGCCGCGCGTTCGATCTGGGCAGGGTCGAACCTTTCAGGTAACTGGGCGCACATATGTCCAGGAAACCGGATCGTATTTCCATGCATTGTTCCAGATTCTCTTTCGCCCTCCTGCTTGGGCTGCTCGCGCTCGCGCCGGGCTTTGCCGCGGAGCCCAAGCCGGACGCGTCGATCAAGACCAAGGCCGTCGAGGCCACCGTCACGCTCGACGCACAGATCAAGGCCGATCCGGCGCTTGCCGCGAACTGCCTCGCCGAGGGGCGGAAGTGGATCGACAAACAGGCTGCGGATGCCGCCAAGGAGTTCAAAGAGGACAAGGAGCTGTTCCGCGACGGCCCCTACTCCTTTGGGCGCGATTATTCGGTGCGCTCGATCGTGGCCGATCGCTATGTCAGCGTGGTCCGAGGCGACTACATGGACACCCACGGCGCGCATCCCAACAGGACGATCGATACCATCCTGTGGGACAGGGCGGAGAACAAGCGCATCTCGATCCGCCCCTTCTTCACGGAGACCGCCGATAACGGCCCGACCATGAAGGCGATGCTGAAAGCGATCATCGTCTCGTTGACGGCCGAGAAGAAGAAGCGCGATGCCGCCGAGACCGCGACCGACGAATGGTTCAAGGGGCTCGAACCGAAATTGCTCAAGATCGGCGCCGTGACGCTGGCGCCGTCGACCGAAGCGGGCAAGAGTTCAGGACTCACCTTCCACTATCCGCCTTACGCGGTCGGCCCCTATGCCGAGGGGGACTATGTCGCCTTCGTTCCGTGGGAGACGTTGAAGCCTTATCTCAGTGCGGAGGGCCAGGCGATCTTCGGCGGCAGCCGGCCGAAGGGGGATGCGGAAGAGAACTAGCGGGCGAGCCTCGATCGGCTATAACGAAGGCATGTCCCCACGTTCGACTGTCCAGCCTCCCGACATTGCTGGCCTCGCCCGCGACCTTCGCGCCGGCCATCGCGCCGCGCTCGCCCGCGCCATCACCCTGGTCGAGAGCCGCCGTGCCGACCACCAGGCCGCGGCGCGCGAGCTGGTCCAGGCGGTGCTGCCGCAGACGGGGCGCGCGATCCGGGTCGGCATCACCGGCTCGCCAGGGGTCGGCAAGTCCACCACCATCGACGCGCTCGGCATGTATCTGATCGAACAGGGCCACAAGGTTGCGGTGCTCGCGGTCGATCCGTCTTCAGCGCGCACCGGCGGCTCCATCCTCGGCGACAAGACGCGGATGGCACGGCTGTCGCACGCCGAGCACGCCTTCATCCGCCCTTCGCCCTCCTCCGGCACGCTCGGGGGCGTCGCCGCCAAAACGCGCGAGGCCATGCTGCTCTGCGAGGCCGCCGGTTTCGACGTGATCCTGGTCGAGACCGTCGGCATCGGGCAATCCGAAACCGCGGTCTGCGACATGACCGATTTTTTCCTGGCCCTGATGCTGCCGGGGGGCGGCGACGAACTGCAGGGCATCAAAAAGGGCCTGGTGGAACTCGCCGACATGATCGCGATCAACAAGGCCGACGGCGACAATCTCAAGCGCGCCAATATCACCGCAGCCGATTATCGCGGCGCGCTGCATCTGCTCAGCCCGCGCTCCGAACACTGGCACCCGCCGGTGACGACCTATTCGGCGCTGACCGGCGCTGGGATCGCCGAGCTCTGGCAAAAGGTCCTGGATCACCGCAAGGCGATGACCGCGTCAGGCGAATTCGCGCAACGCCGCCGCGAGCAGCAGGTGAAGTGGATGTGGTCGATGCTGGAAAGCCGCATCATGGCGCGGCTGCGCAGCGATGCCGCTGTTCGCGCCAAGGTGAGGAAGCTGGAGACCGAGGTGGCGGAAGGCCACATTGCACCCGCGGTCGCCGCCGAAAAGCTCGCGGAGATGCTCCAATGAGCAAGCGGCTTCGCATCCTCATCACCGGCTTCGGCCCGTTCCCGGGCGCCCCCTTCAATCCGACCATGCCGCTGGTCAAGCGGCTCGCGGCCCTGCGCCGCCCCGCGTTGGACGATGTCGAGCTGACCAGCCACATCTTCCATGTGACCTACCGCACCGTCGATCGCAAGCTGCCCGAGCTGATCGCGCAGCGGCGCCCCGACGCGATGCTGATGTTCGGGCTTGCCAGCCGCACGGCGCACGTCCGGATCGAGACCCGCGCCCGCAACGCAATCACGACGACCTTTCCCGACGCCGACCGCGACGTCGCGCGCCAAGGCTCGATCGTGCCTGGCGCAGCGCCCATGCTGTTCGGCCCGCATACGGCCAAACTGCTGCGCGCCGCGCGCATGGCCGGCATCGATGCAAGGCCATCGCGCGACGCCGGCAGCTATCTCTGCAACTACTTGAGCTGGCGGGCGATCGAGGCGACGAGGACCGCGGATGGGCCGGCGCTTGCCGCCTTCGTCCATATCCCGCTGCCACCCCGTGACGGCGCCATGCTGCGCAAAGGCTATCGCGCCATCAGCGTGGAACACCTGGTCGACGCCGGCGAAGCCATGCTGATGGAGCTGGTGAAGCTGACGAGGCAGGACGCCAGCACGCGCATTCGCGGGCTGGCTTCTTTTGCAATCGATGGCCGTGGTTCAAGCTGAGACGATGGCCGTGACCGGTTACCACGCGCCGCGGCGGCGATAACCAAATCCACCATTGATCAAACGGAGGATCAGCAGCAGCACCACCGCGCCGATGAAGGCGTTGAGGATCGCGGCGACAAGGCCGACACCGAGATGAATTCCGAGTTTCGGCAGCAGCCAGTCGCCGATGAATGCGCCGACGAGTCCAACGAGCAAGTCGCCGATCAGGCCGAAACCGCCGCCTTCCATGACACGACCCGCGAGCCACCCCGCGATGATGCCGACAAAAAGAATAACCAGCAGACTTTGACTGGACAGATGCATAACCCTTCTCCTCGCCGAGCGATTCTTCTGGACCAAGTTCGGCGCCTGTTATTGGTTCCCGCACGATGGCGGCATATCGGCAAATTGTCGCCCGCCTGTTGCTTGTCGAGGTGACGACCTTGCAGCTGTGGCCTCCAGTAAAGATTTAACCCTACGGGCAACAAACACCTCCACCTTCCTCAGCCATTACCGCCCAGGTTCAGCGTTTCGGCTTAAGTGGTGGCAGCACGCCACTTTCGCGCGAGATGCTGGTCATGGACGTCAATCGCCGTGCTATTCTGGGCGCCTCCGTTGCCGGTACCGCCGGTGCTCTAACCCTGCCGGCCGATGCCGCACGTTCCGCCCCGCTGACGTCGACGCTCGGCCGCGATGCCACGCAATTTGGCGTGCGGCCCAATAGTCCTGACGACCAGACCCGTGTGCTGCAGCGCGCGATCGACGAGGCTGCGCGTGCGCAAGTGCCGCTGGCGCTGCCGCCGGGCAACTACCGCACCTCCCTGTTGCACCTTCCGAGCGGCAGCCAGCTCATCGGCGTCAGGGGCGCGACGAAACTGCTCTTCGCCGGCGGCGGCCCCTCCCTGCTATCGGGCGAAGGCGCCGACGGCATCGGCCTGACCGGGCTCACGCTCGATGGCGGCAACATCCCGCTTCCCGCGCGGCGCGGCCTGGTGCATGGCCTCGGTGGACGCGATGTCCGCATCATCGATTGCGAGATCGCCAACGCAGGCGGCAGCGGCATCTGGTTCGAGCAGGTTTCCGGCGACGTCATCGGCAACATCATCACCCATATCGCGGCTACGGCGATCGTCTCCTTCGATGCGAATGGACTGATCGTCTCGCGCAACACGATTACAGATACGAGCGACAACGGCATCGAAATCCTGCGGACCGCCATTGGCGACGACGGCTCGCTGGTGCTCGACAACCGCATCGAGAACATCAAGGCTGGCCCCGGCGGCTCCGGCCAATACGGCAATGCCATCAACGCGTTCCGCGCCGGCAATGTGATCGTGCGCGGCAACCGCATCAGGAACTGCGATTACTCCGCCGTGCGCGGCAATTCGGCGTCGAACATTCAGATCACAGGCAACAGTGTCTCCGACGTGCGCGAAGTCGCGCTCTATTCCGAATTCGCGTTCGAGGGCGCCGTCATCAGCGGCAATACGGTGGACGGCGCCGCGTTCGGCGTCTCCGTCTGCAATTTCAACGAAGGCGGCCGCCTCGCGGTGGTCCAGGGCAACATCATCCGCAACCTGCTTCCGAAGCGGCCGATCGGGACCGCCCCCGATGACGATGCGGGCATCGGCATCTATGTCGAGGCTGATACGTCCGTCACCGGCAATGTGATCGAGAACGCGCCGTCGTTCGGCATCGTCGCCGGCTGGGGCCAATATCTGCGCGACGTCGTGATCTCCGGCAACGTCATCCGCAATGCGCTGGCTGGCGTCGGTGTGTCGGTGGTTTCCGGCGCCGGCAGTGCTCTCATCAGCAACAACATGATCTCAGGTGCGCCGCGCGGCGCGGTGCTCGGGCTCGATCACCTCAAGCCGGTCACGGACGACCTCTGTCAGGATGGCACAAAGGCCCATGCACAGCTTGTCGTCACCGGCAACGCCGTCGTGCGATAGTCGTCTCAGAGCGCGTGGCGCAGCGCCGGATAGCGGCGCTCGATCTCGTCGAGATCGAGCAGCGGCGGCCCGACATCGGCCTTCATCCCAACGCTCAAAGCTTCCTCAAGCGCGGCCATATCGATCCGCGGCGTGCTCGGCACCGGCTCAGGCGCGACCATCTTCTCCGGGACCACGATATCGGATTCCGCCAAAACGGTCTCGATCGTCGGCGGGACTTCGATGGGCTGGAGAACCGGCTTGCGGCGATCGACAGGAGGCCGAAAGCGCGGCCGTGGCGCCGGTACGGTCTCGACATCCATTTGGGCAGAGCCGGTCTCCCGGCCCACGCTCTCGCCCAGCGCCAGCGCCCGCCACGTCTTCACCGCCGCTTTCGCTTCCCGGATGTTTTCGAGAAGGGATCGCTCGGTGTGATAGCGGCGCCAGCGGCCGCTCTCGAACAGCTCGGTGAGATGATCCAGACGCCGCTGGGCGAGCGCACACCAGCGCTCAGACAGCTCGCGGCTGCACGCCACGTTCAGTCGATGTGTCATAAGGAGCCCGCAAGGAGAGAGGACGGACGCAACTTACTCGGCACGAATCAACACGACGTGACGGCAATATTTTGTGGAGAAGGTTAATAAAGTCTAGCTAACGCCCAAATTTATGTCGGCCGGACCGTAGCTGCGCCGGCTCCCTGGCCGATGCGACGGCGAGAATGCCGTCAGAACTACAATCTTTGCGCACATTTGCGCGCAGCAAGACAACTATAAATTGTATATTACTGACTGACTGGCTTTCTGAAGCCGATACGAAAGACCCGTCCGGGGGGACAACCGGACGGGTCTAGCTATATGGGCGCTTGGGGTGGATGGGCGCTCGCGCCCAGATACAGCTATGGGGAGGGTTAACCGCTCCCACATTCTTTTGTCGCGACCGGTCCGGCCCACGTTCAAGCGACCCGGCGAATTATTCGAGCATTCGCGAAAAATCTGGTCGCTACGCCAAAAGCATGATCCGAAGGATGCGAAGCGGCTTTCCCCGCCGCGCGGTCGGTTCGGTACCGATCACGGGCGCTCGAACCTCGCCTTATTCCAGACGGTTACGGCACGGCCGTCGCGAGGCCGACGATCTTCTCTCGCCGCAGGCGACCGATCAGATTGTCAGCGTCGGCCTTCGACATCGGGCCATCACCGAATTGCAGCTGGAACATGCCACCCTTGGCGCCACCGATGATCGATGCCTGGTAGCGGTCGAGCAACGCCGTGATGTCGGAGATGCGCGCATCCGGCGCAAAGCGCACCAATACATGCACGGGAGCCGCCGGCTGCGTCCCAAGGGAACGCGTCAAGGGCTGGCTCGCGCTGGGCGCTACGGCGCGGTTGTCCGCCGCCCTCTCGTTCGTGCTCAGAGAGGCCGTCTGGTAGGTCGCGGTCTGACCACTCACCAGAAGCGCGCCGATCAGGCCGGCCTGCAACAGCACAAGCAACGCGCCGAGACTCGCCGACCAGGCCAGCGTCCGCGACGACAGGCCGTCGAAAAAGCCAAGCACGCGCGCGAACATGCCGCGCGATACCACGGCACTTTGCGTGGGGTCGGCATCGATCGCAGCGAACAATTTCTGCATGGCCCGCACCGAAGGCGCGCCGAGGCTTTCGTTGAGGCCGATGGTCTCGGCATATTCCTGCTGGATGACGGCATATTGCCCGGCGAGTTCGGGATCGCGGGCCAGCGCCTCCTCCACCCGCTGCTTGTCGCGCAGATTCAGGGTGCCGGCTGCATACCAGGGCAACAGGAGTTCGATCTCACTGGGCTCATGGTCCAGCATCTTCTTGCTCAAAGCGATCATGGCCAGCCTCGCTCAACGCCGGCCGCCTTCAAGAGTTCGGCCAATTTCTTGCGCGCATAGAACAGGCGCGTCTTGACGGTGTTTTCCGGGATTCCGACGATCTCAGCCACCTCTTCCACGGATTTCTCGTGGTAGTAGACGAGATCGATGATGTCCCGGTGGTCGGGCGAAAGTGCCGTCAGGCACTTCCGCAAGGCTTCCCCGGTATTCTTCTTCTGCGCCGCCACTTCCGGATCATCGGAGGTATCCTCGATCGCATTGGCAGCCTCGTCTTCCAATTCGACGTCCTTGCGGCGCCGCAGTGCCGAGAGGGCCTTGAATCTCGTAATCGCCAGGAGCCAAGTCGAGACGGCGGATCGGCCTTCGAACTTGCCAGCCTGACGCCACACGTCGAGGAACACCTCGCTGATCAGGTCCTCAGCGATCTGTTCGTGCCGCACGAGTCGCAACCCGAAACGGTACACCCTGACGTGGTGCCGCCCATACAGCACCTGCATGGCGAGCCGGTCGCCTCGAGCGATCCGGGCGATCAGGGTTTCGTCCGATTCCGCCTGGGTCACGCTCAATGGCCGTCTCGCATGTTTGGTCGGGGGTAAGCCGTACGCGGTTCGATGGGCCGTGCAAAAATCTTCAAGGTATTGGAAAGCGCCGATCCGCTCTGTGAATTAGCGCACATTACAGCATTTTCCGCAGCCCTCGTCCGCAGGATGGCATCGGGCCGCTGGCCATACCGCACTCGGGTGAAATCTCCCCAAAACTCAGCCCAAACGACGGCGCCTGACGGCGCATCCTATCGGTGGGCGCCTTGCGGTATCGGGTATGGACCCATGTCGGGCACGAATACCCGGCGGTTTCCTTGGATACTAAAACGAAAGGCTTACGACCTAGCTTTTCGGCCCGAGTTCCACGATTGACAAGAACATGGGCTCGCCAGCGCAAGGGCACTCGCTCCCGGAGGCGGCATGGCGCCGCCGGCCGCTGAAAGGCGACTTTGTATTTCGATTTCAGTTCGAGCCTCTGAGGCTCGTAGAATGCGTCAGGTCTCTTAGTAATGAATTTGAAGCCCGTCCACCGCACCCGGAGCCTGCTCGACGAACTCGAGAGCACGCTCACCCATGGGACGGTCGCACGGCGGGTCGAAACGTTGCAGCGCGTGACGGACCTCTTCGTCCGCAATGCGCTGGATTTCTCCGCCGAACAGATCGTGCTGTTCGACGACGTCTTCCAATGCCTGATCGAACATATCGAGGTCTCGGCCAAGGCTCTCCTCGCGCGACGTCTGGCGGCGGTCGACACCGCCCCATTCCAGACCATGCACAGGCTGGCGAAAGACGACGCCATTGAAGTCGCAGGACCCGTGCTGTCCAAATCCGAACGGCTCGACGACGACGTGCTGATCGAGACCGCCCGAACCAAGAGCCAAGCGCATCTGTTGGCGATCTCGATCCGCCGCGTATTGAGCCGGGCCGTGACCGACGTGCTGCTCCTGCGCGGCAATGATGAGGTCGTCCGAAGCACCGCAGCCAATCCAGGCGCAGAGTTCTCCGAGGGTGGCTTCGAACAACTTGTCGACCGGGCCGAGCAGGACGAGGAGCTTGCGGACTGCCTTGCGCTCCGGCCGAACCTGCCGCGGCACGTCTATCTCAAGCTGGTGACCAAGGCCTCCGAGACGGTACGACAGCGGCTCGAGGCGGCGCAGCCCGATCAGGTCAGCCAGATTTGCGTTGCGGTGCGCGCGGGCGCAAGGCGGGCCCGCTCAGCATCCGTCGCCCAGACGAAACAGACCGAAATCGCCCATGCCCTGGTCCGTTCGCTCCATGCGGACGGCCGGCTGGATGGTCCGCTCATCGAGCAGTTTGCGGAGGAGAAGAAATTCGACGAGGCCAATGCAGCGATTGCGGCGCTGGCCCATGTGTCGGTGGATGTGGCCGAAACGATTATGGTCGAGGGTCGTGCCGAAGGGGTGATGATCCTGGGCAAGGTCGCGGGACTGCCATGGTCAACGGTCGCGCTGCTCATCGACATGCGCGACGCGCTGAACGGCAGCAACCCCGTCGATCTGTCGGTCTCCAAGGCCGCCTATGAGAGGCTGCGCCCCTCGACCGCGCAGCAGGTGCTGCGCTTTCATCGCATGCAGGAGTTCTCCGCCTCGGCCCCGACGGCCTGAGGCTCTCCTCAATAGCGCAAGACTTTCCTGCCGATCAGCGCCCCGAGGCCGGCAACGAAGGCGACCGCGATCGTATACCAGGTGGCCACGAACAGCGGGGAATCGTCGGTGCAGTGAGCGGCGTAGAGCGTGGCCGCGAATCCCGCCGACAAAAGTCCCGCAACCGCCCCTGCCACTGCAGGGCGGCTCGGCGCGCCACGACGCAGGCCGAACAAGGCGGCGGCCAACAACGGCAGCGACAACACGGGGACCGCGCTCATGCAGAGCAGCCAGTTATGCCCGACGAGACGCGTCAGCATCGGCAGCCGCTGCGGCAGCATCATCTCGCTCACGATGGCGCCGGCAAGCACGAGAACCGGCGCCAGCAACAGCCAGCCCCAGCCGTGCAGCGAGGCCTCTGGTCGGGACAGATGCAGGCTGATGATCGTTGCGGGAATCGCAAGCGCCAAGGTCACGGCGAATTTCAGGTCGAAAAACGGGTTGCGCACCGCAACCATGATGTCGGGCCGGATCCCGAGCCCAAGCAGGAACATCGCGGTGGAGAGCGGCGTCGCGGCAAGCAAGGCCAGCGCAAGCACGATGCCGACCGGCAGCGCGCGTTGCGCATTGTCGGCGGCCAGGGTCCGGATCAGTTGATCGGTCTCCATGGTCACTGTTCCCGTAGCTTGGCACTGAGGCCCGTCAGGGCGCGATGCAGCGCCACCCGGACGGCGCCCTCGCTCATCGAAAACTTCGCAGCCGTCTGCCTGATCGAGCTGGCCTCGACCGCGATCGACTGCAGCACCTCGCGCTGACGCTGCGGCAGGGTCTTCAGCTGCGCCTCGAGCTCGGCGGCCGAAACGGTGGGCGCCGGCGGCTCCTCCGCCAGGATCTCGGCGAAATCATCGACATTGACGAAGATGCGCCGCCCGCGACGACGCAGCGTGTCGATCAGCTTGTTGCGGGCGATGGCAAACAGCCAAGGCCCGAACGGGGCGCTGGCGTCCCAGGTATGTCGCTTCAAATGCACTGCCAGCAAAATCTCTTGCACGATGTCCTCGGACTGGTCGGCCGGCTGGCCGGCACGCGCCAAGCCACGGCGCGCCGCGGCCCGCAACACCGGTGTGACCGCTTTCAGCAGACGATGGTAGGCCTCGTCGTTGCCGGCGATCGCCTGCCGCATCAAGCCGGTCCATTCGTCGTCACGTTCGCGCACACGCGCACCTACAAGAGCTATTCGCCCCAAGTTTCAGGTTGTTACGCCGGTTGCCGGAAAAATCACGAAGCCGTGACGGCAATATCTTCATGGCAAATCCCGGCAAGAGTCCTGTCAGCATGGCCCTGTCGGGTCTTAGCATCGAATTGGCGCGCGGGCAGCCTCGGCGTGCGGTGCCCCGTTTTGGCCTTCGCGGACGGAAAAATTCCCTTTTTCCGCCCCGTTCCCGACACGCGTCGGGGTCTCACTTGCGGCGGGACTGGCGGGATGGGGAGATGACCAAATGACAATCCAAGCCAGTAGTGCACGTTCGGCATTGATTCTTACAGCCGCGCTCGTCCTGGGCGTCATCGGCTCTGCCCCTGCATTTGCCACCGACTGGGGCACAATTCCCGCCCCGGCCATGACATCGGACAACGCTGCGGCAAGCTCCGACGGCAGCGCGCCTGCCACCCCCGCGACCGAGATGCAGGCCGCTCCCATGGCTCAGCCCGCCGACGCCAGCGGAGCGACTGACAACGCCGCCGTGGCAGCGTCCACCCCGGCCGAGGATGCACCGGCCAGCGTTGCGACGGTCAGTAGCGACGACAGCTCCGGCTGGGACAAGGCGTCCATTGTCGGCAAGATCTTCATCGCCTGCGGCACCCTGCTCACCTTGGGCTCCGCCGCTCGCATGTTCATGCTCTGAGACCCTGCGCCCGCCTGTCTGGCGGACGCGCAGCTCTTTCAGCGACCTTCCACTTGATGCGCATGCCGGCAGCGGGCAAATTGTCCGCTGAACGATTTGCGGGGGTGGGAGCATGAGCGTGTTCGAGCACATCATCGTCGAGAGCAAGGGTGCGGTCGGGATCATCACCCTCAACCGTCCGAAAATGCTCAATGCGCTGTCGTTCGGCGTGTTTCGGGAAATTGCCGCGGCCGTCGACGACCTCGAGGCCGACGACGCGATCGGATGCATCGTCATCACCGGCAGCGACAAGGCGTTCGCGGCCGGCGCCGACATCAAGGAGATGCAGCCGAAAAGCTTCATTGACATGTTCTCCAGCGACTTCACCGCGATCGGCGGCGATCGGGTCGCGAAGTGCCGCAAGCCGACGATCGCGGCCGTGGCGGGCTACGCGCTGGGCGGCGGCTGCGAACTCGCGATGATGTGCGACATCATCATCGCCGCCGACACGGCCAAGTTCGGCCAGCCGGAAATCACCTTGGGCACGATCCCGGGCATTGGCGGCACCCAGCGCCTGACCCGCACGATCGGCAAAGCCAAGGCCATGGATCTGTGCCTGACCGGGCGCATGATGGATGCCCAGGAGGCGGAACGGAGCGGCCTGGTGAGTCGCGTGGTCCCGGCCGACAAGCTCATGGATGAGGTCATGGCGGCAGCGGAAAAGGTCGCATCGATGTCCCGCCCGACCGCCGCAATGGCCAAGGAAGCCGTCAACCGCGCGCTCGAGACCACGCTGGCGGAAGGATTGAGCGTGGAGCGCAACCTCTTCCACGCGACCTTTGCCCTGGAAGACCGCGCCGAGGGCATGGCCGCCTTCATCGAGAAGCGCAAGCCGGTGAACAAGAACAAATAGCCCTGCCCGCCGCGAATCCGCGATCTGTGTCGCAATCGGTTTTCTTGGCGAGCTTCTTTGCGAGCTTGCTGGCGAGGCTGTCGCCCCCAGGTTGATCGCACCCTACTCGCACACCTCGTAAATCGCGCCGCTATGCCGCAGCGCTGCGACAATGAGTCTGTGGCGTCGCAGCAACAACAAATCCCGGAAATATCTGGGGTTTTTCACAGCGACGCTTTGCCTGTGGCGATGCTGCGGCATAAACATGTAAACAGGATTGGAACAATAAACGGGATGCGGCGGAGTCGGGATGGTGAGGCGAGCCAAAGAACTTGGCGGCGGCCGGAGACATGTACCTTGCACAGGCTTGTCTCTCGCGCTGATCGTGTGCCTTGCCGGTCTGACCGTGCCGGCGCGCGCGGAAGATCTCGCCACGGCGCTGACCAAGGCCTATCAGACCAGTCCGCAGCTCAATGCTGAGCGGGCGCGTCAGCGCGCCACCGACGAGAATGTACCGCAAGCGCTGTCCGGCTATCGACCCCAGATCGTCGGGACGCTGAGCGCCGGCCTTCAGGCCGTGCGCGACCTTCTGCCGACCAACACCATCCAATCCGAGAACTTGAAGCCGTGGGTGATCGGCGTCACCGTGACGCAGACACTCTTCAACGGCTTCAAGACGGCCAACAGCGTCCGCGTCGCAGAGCTGCAGGTGCAATCCGGGCGGGAGTCGCTGCGCAATGCCGGCCAGGGCGTGCTGCTCGATGCCGTGACCGCCTACACCAACGTGCTCGCGAATCAGTCGCTGGTCGAAGCGCAGCGCTCCAACGTCGCCTTCCTGCGCGAGACGCTGGCGGTCACGCAGCGGCGACTCAATGCCGGCGATGTCACGCCGACCGACGCCTCGCAGGCTGAAGCGCGGCTGCAGCGTGGGCTGGCCGATCTCAACAGCGCCGAGGTCAATCTTGCGGTCAGCCAAGCCACCTATGCGCAGGTGATCGGCATGCCGCCCGGGGCATTGAAGACCGCCGATCCGATCGACCGCTTGCTGCCGCGCAGCCGCGAAGATTCGATCGCACTCGCGATCAAGGAAAACCCGGCCGTCACCGCGGCGGGATTCGATGTCGATGTGGCCTCCACCTCGATCCGGGTCGCCGAGAGCAGCCTGCTGCCGACCGTCACCTTGCAGGGCAGCGCGAGCAAGAGCCGCGATAACGATCCGACGCTCGGCACCCGCGGCACCGACCAGGCCTCGATCGTCGCCAACATCAACGCGCCGATCTATGACGGCGGCATGGCCGCATCGCAGACCCGGCAGGCCAAGGAGGTCGCGGCGCAAAGCCGGCTCGTGCTGGATCAGGTCCGCAACCAGGCGCGCACCGCCGCGGTCAGCGCCTGGGTTGCCAATGAGGGCGCCAAGATCGCGGTCAGTGCCTCGGAAGCCGAAGTGCGTGCCGCCACTGTAGCGCTGCAAGGCGTCTCCCGCGAGGCACAAGGCGGGCAACGCACCACGGTCGATGTCCTGAACTCGCAGGCCGACCTGATCCAGGCCAAGGCGCGGCTGATCGGCGCCCAGCGCGATCGCGTGATCGCCTCCTACACGCTGCTCAGCGCGGTCGGCCGGCTCGACGTCAAGAACCTCAACCTCAATACGCCGGACTATCTGCCCGAGGTGCACTACCACCAGGTGCGCGACGCCTGGCACGGCTTGCGCACGCCGTCGGGGCAGTGACGAGGGCGCGTCGAGCGCCGTCCCGTCATTGGCGCTTCACTTGATTGGCGCTTCACTTGCCCTCGCGCTCGACCTTGCTGCGCTCGCGCTCGTTCATCTCCTTGACCGTCTGATCCTGACCGGACTGCCCGGTGGTCTGGGTGCGCGAGGCCGGCGGCGCCGCGTTCGGCACGGAGCTTTGATCCGGGCCGCTGGCCGAAGGCCGGCTGGCCGTCGCGGGCGGCGTCTTGTCCTCTGCCGCGGCCGGCTGCGTGACGAAACAAACGGCGCCCGCGAGGATGAATATCGCCGCGAGCGCCTTGAAGGCGCTGCTCATCGTCTGTCCCTCCAAGTGCACTGAGTGCAGTGGTCAGATCAATGAACAGGGATTGCGAAGGTCCGTTCCCTCTTACGCCTCCAGCTGCTTGCCGATCGGCAGCGCGCGAATGCGCTTGCCGGTCGCGGCGAAGATGGCATTGACGAGCGCCGGCGCGAACGGCGGCACGCCGGGTTCGCCGACCCCGCTTGGCGGTGTGTCCGCCGCCGGCGGCACGATGTACACGTTCGTGACCAGCGGCGCCTCGTCGATGCGGAGCACCGGGAAGTCGTCGAAGTTCTTCTGCTGCACACGGCCGTTCTTGAAGGTGATCTCGCCGTACTTGGCGAGGCTGAGACCCATGATCGCGGCGCCCTCGATCTGCGAACGGATGCGCTCGGGATTGACATAGGTGCCGCAATCGATCGCCGTATCGACCCGCGGCACGGTCAGCTTGCCCTTGTCGTCGATGGCGACCTCGACGACGGTCGCGATGTAGCTGACGAAGCTGCGATGCACGGCAATGCCGAGCCCGTGTCCTTTCGGCAGCGAGCGGCCCCACTCGCCCTTCTCCGCGACCAGCTCGACCACCTTGCGCAGCCGCGCGGTGTCGATCGGATAGCTGGAGTAAGGCTCGCCGTAATTCCAGGGATCCTTGACCGAGGAGAGATCGACGTGCCGCGGCGAGCCGATCATCTCCAACAGCATGTCTTTCTGGTCGCGGCCCGCCGCCTGCGCGATCTCGCCGACCATCGACTGCACGGCAAAGGCGTGCGGGATGTTCGAGACCGAGCGGAACCAGCCGATCCGCGTGTGCGCGGCGGCTTCCGGATTCTCGCATTGGATGTTGGCGATCTCGAACGGCACGTCGATCAGCCCCATGCCGAGCTCGAACGGCGCCTGGTGCACCGCGCCGGCGGCGAAGGTCGAGGCGATGCTGGGCGCGACGCTGCGGTGGCGCCAGGCGATCACCTTGCCGTTCTTGTCGAGGCCTGCCTCGATGCGCTCCACCGAGACGGTGTGCAGGAAGTCATGCTGGACGTCGTCCTCGCGCGTCCACTGCACCTTCACCGGCGTGCCCAGCTCCTTCGACAGCAGGGCCGCTTCGAGCGCGAAGTCGCACTTGGACTTGCGGCCGAAGCCGCCGCCGAGCAGCGTCACGTTGATGGTAACGTTCTCCAGCGGGATGCCGAGCGTTTTCGCGACGTCTTCGCGCGTGCCGCCGGGACTTTGCACCGGTGCCCAGATCTCGGCCTTGTTGCCCGTCACGTTCGCCACCGCAACCGGAGGCTCCATGCTGACATGCGCGAGATGCGGAATGTAATACTCGCCGACGACCACCTTGTCGGCCGTCTTCAGCGCGCCGTCCACATCGCCCTCCTTGCGGACGATAAGGCCCGGCTTGCGTGCCGCCTGCTCGAGCTCGGCGCGATAGGCGACGGAGTCGTATTTCGCATTGGGGCCATCGTCCCAGACGATCTTGAGCGCATCGCGTCCCTTGATCGCCGCGCCGGTGTTGCGTGCGATCACTGCCACGCCGCCGAGCGGCTGGAATTTGGAGGGCCAGGGCCAGCCCTTGACCTCCATCACCTTTTCCACCCCGGAGATCTTCTGCGCCGCCGCAGCATCGAACGAGACGAGCTTGCCCCCGGTCACCGGCGGCCGCGCGATGACAGCGTATTTCATGCCCGGCAGGCGGATGTCGCCACCATAATGCGCCGCGCCCGTGGTGATGTCGTGCAGGTCGACGATGCTGATCTCGCCCTTGCCCAGATAGCGGAAGTCCTTCGGGTCTTTCAGCTTCAGCCCTTCGATGCCGGGCACGGACTCCTTGGCTGCGTCGGCGGCGAGATCGCCGAAGCCGAGGCGCCGACCGGTCGCGTCGTGGACGACCTCGTGCTTGACCGCCTTCACCTCAGTCGCCGGGACGCCCCAGCGCTTGGCCGCGGCCTGCTCCAGCATGGTGCGGGCCGCTGCGCCGATCTGCCGCATCGGCAGCAGATAGTGCCGGGTGCTGCGCGAGCCGTCGGTATCCTGGTTGCCGAACTTGGTTTCGTCACCATGGGCCTGCTGAACATGGACGCGGGTCCACTCCGCCTCCATTTCCTCGGCGACGATCAGCGGCAGGCTGGTGCGAACGCCTGTGCCCATCTCCGCCCGGTGCGCAAGGATGGTGACAGCGCCGTCAGGCGCGATGGCGACGAACACTTTCGGATCGACCACCACGCCGTGCGGCATCTTCGCGGCGCCGGTCTCATAGGCAAAGGCGGGACGCGACAGGATCGGAGCGGCGAGCACGAAGCTGCCGGCCAAGCCGAGGCCCTTCAGAATGTTGCGGCGCGATACGTTCTCGACCCTGATCGCTTTTTCAAAGCCGCGAGGCTTGTTCGAACTGGCGATGAAATTCATGTCACACTCCCGTGGATGCGAGATGGACGGCGTTCTCGATGCGCTGATAGCAACCGCAGCGACAGATGTTGCCCGACATCGCCTCGCGGATCTGGTCGTGCGATGGCTTGGGATTACTGGCGAGCAGCGCGGCGGCCTGCATGATCTGGCCAGCCTGGCAAAATCCGCATTGCGGAACGTTGACCTGACGCCAGGCCTTCTGCACCGGATGGTCCCCGGTCGGGTGCAAGCCTTCGATCGTCGTGACCTGGCGATCGGCCACGTCGGACACGGAGGTGATGCAGGCGCGCACTGCGTTGTTATCGACCATCACGGTGCAGGCCCCGCACAGCGCCTGGCCACAACCGAATTTGGTGCCGGTCAGGCCGACCTCGTCGCGAAGGAACCAAAGCAGCGGAAGATCGGGGTCGCCATCCCAGCTCTGTTCCTGACCGTTGATTTTCAGCTTGATCATGATCGTTCCTCGCTCTTCTTAAGCATCTCGGAAAAAGGATCCAAAGTCCCCTCCCGCCTGCGCTCCTGTAAGGCACACCTGCCCGACAGCAGACGGTCGGTCGTGTCGAAAATTGCTGCTCGACGTCTCTGCACCTGCTGAGGCTATCAGAGACATGGACGTTGCATAGACCTCACGACAATGTTCACGTGATGGTCATCATCCATACCGCATATGCTTGCATCCCGTGACCTGATGGAACTTCGCGCCGACCTGATTGCAATCCTGATCGTCTTCTTTGTCCCTTGTTTCCTGTCGTGGAAGCGGTCACGCTTATCCGCAGAATGACGCATCATCCGCAACAACGAATGCGCCGCATCCTGCGGGGAGGACCTGATCGTGCTGAATCGACGCACCCTATTGCTCGCAAGCATCGCGGCCGGAATGACCATGCCTCAACAACGCGCGCAGGCGAAGGCGGCGCAGCCGTCGACGCCGGTCGACTTCGACGTGCCGGCGCATGCCTGCGATTGCCACACCCATATTCATGGCGATCCCGCGAAATTTCCGTTCTTCGCGGGGCGCGTCTATACGCCCGAACAGGCCTCGCCCGAGGAAATGGCTGCGCTGCACAAGGCGTTGCATATCGAGCGCGTGGTGATCGTGACACCGAGCGTCTACGGCACCGACAATTCAGCGACGCTGTTCGGCATGAAGGCACGGGGGGCGAATGCGCGCGGCGTCGCTGTGATCGATGACAAGACGCCAGAAGCCGATCTCGACCGGATGCAACAAGAAGGCTTCCGCGGCATCCGCATCAATCTCGCGACCGGCGGCATCAACGATCCCTCGGTCGGACGCGCGCGGTTCTCCGCCGCGGTCGAACGCATGAAGGCACGGGGCTGGCACATCCAGCTCTACACCAACACGCCGATGATCGCGGCGATCAAGGATCTGGTGACGGCCTCGCCGGTGCCGGCCGTGTTCGATCATTTCGGCGGCGCACAGGCCGAGCTCGGACTGGAGCAGCCCGGCTTTCCGGACCTCATCGAACTCGTGAAGAGCGGCAAGGCCTATGTGAAGATCTCCGGCGCCTATCGCGCCTCCAAGCTCGCCCCCGATTATCGGGATGTCATTCCCTTCGCCAAGGCACTGATCGAAGCCAATCCGGATCGCATCGTCTGGGGCACCGACTGGCCGCATCCGGACTCCACCATTCGTCCCGACCGCAAGCCGACCGACATCGCCCCGCTCTATCAGATCGACGACGGCCGGCTGATGAACCAGCTGCCGGTGTGGGCGCCGGATGCTACGATCCGCAAGAAGATCCTGGTCGACAATCCGGCCCGGCTCTATGGGTTTTGAGATTTGATGCAGCCAGCAAGATTTGCTTTGTCGTTGCTTCGTTGCTGCGCTCCTCGCAATGACGGCCATCGGCGCTGAAGCGCTCATTTCATGAACGACTTCAATGACAAGACCTGCTTCAAGAGGCCGCAGGAAAAATAAATCGCTTCTGAAAATCAGCAAATCAGTCGTATGCTACGCACCGTTCCGGTCCGGATGAGGGACGTACGCGTCGTCACGATACGTTGGACCGGCAATGCGGTGGACGTGAGAGCATCGCGCGCATCTTGCGCGGACGAGCAATGCTTTCATGGACGGCGAAATCGCGTGGTCCTGGCGCCCCGGTGCTGGCGCCCAGCGCGACGCGCATAGCGTCGTCGCGACACGGGGGCAATCAAGCCGGTCCCCGAGGAGAGCGCGTATAAGCCGTAAGCCATCGCGCAGGGAATGCCGGATGTCCCGGCTGAACCTGTGGTGACTGCCGCCTGCTTTTTCTTCTGCAGGCGGGCCATGGGTGAGGCCAACACCCGGCATTCCCCATAGGCGTTAAGTTTATGCTTGAGTGTTGGAATCCGCCGTGATTCGAACAGGGGATGGCAGACGAATCGCTCCTGAACGAGGACTGGACGAGAGTGGTTGCGCAGCTGGGCGGGGCTGCGCAGCTCGAGAAAACTGCGCGCCAGACGAAGGCCTTCGCGCGTCGGCGGCAGATTCCAGATGCGGTGACGTTACTTCGGCTGATGCTGGCCTATTGTTTGGGTGAAAGAGGGCTGAGATCGACAGCCGCATGGGCGGCTTCTGTTGGCCTTGCCGACCTCACCAGCGTGGCGTTGTTCTATCGGCTGCGTCAATGTGGTGATTGGTTTGCGGTGCTGGTGGAGGGCTTGCTCGCTGCGGCAGCTCCGAAGGCGAGCCAAGGCCGCCTGATCCGCATCATCGATGCGACGACAGTGCCTCAGGCGGGACCGGCTGCGCGCAAGAACAGTGAGCTTTGGCGCGTTCATAGCGCATTTGATCTGCCCTATGAGCGCTTTGGTCACTTCGAGCTGACAGATCAGCAAGAGGGCGAAACGTTTGACCGGATACCAGTGGTCAAGAACGAGATCCGCATTGCTGACCGCGCTTATCTGCAACCTGACCGCATTGCGGCCGTCCGCGAAGCCGGGGCCGACGTTTTGATCCGAGCGGGCTGGAAGAACGCACGTTGGCTTGACGCCAAAGGCCTTCCGTTCGATCTGATGGCCCAATTGCGTGCCGCGAAGGCGCGCGGACTGGTCGATCGGGAGATTTGGATCAAGCGCAAGGGCGGCGCGCCTCTGGCTATGCGTCTGGTCGCAATCAAGAAGCCCACCGGTGCGGCTGCTGCTTCTCGGCGTAAAGCCCGGCAAGACGCAAAAGATGAAAACCGCATCATCTCCAAAGAAACTTTGGAGGCTGCGGATTGGGTCATTCTGATCACGTCGCTCGCGCGGGACGAGTTCTCCACCAAAGATGTGCTTGCGCTCTATCGATTGCGATGGCGGATCGAGCTTGGGTTCAAGCGACTGAAGAGTCTGATTGGCCTCAAGACGCCGCCAGGAACCGATCCGCGCTCTGCCAAGCCCTACCTGCTGGCCCACCTCCTGATCATCCTGTTGCTCGAGCCGCTTGCCAGCGACTTCGAGGACTCTCCCCACTGGACGCAGGCCGCTTAACGACGCCTGGCGCTTGGCGGGTCCTGCAGCAGCTCGTTGCATCCTTGCTGCAAGCAATCATTCCACAACCAACCATCCGTTGCTTGCGCCGCAGAAAACGCGCGTTGGGGCGCCACCTTCGCGAGCCTCCTCGAAAACGCAAGTATCAATCGATGCTCGCGCTACCTTAACGCCTATGCGGCATTCCCTGCGCCCTCATCACTTTCGAAGAGGGCATGAACTTCACGGATCACCCGGACGCAACCAGCGCCGCGGGATTGCCGATACGCGTCCGCAGTCGTCGGAGACAACGACCATGCTGATGAATCCCAATCGCATGCCTGCGGCCATCGCGCTACGAAACCGGTGCCCTGCTCGCTGTCGTCTCCTTTCTCTTTTCGAGCTACGACTTTCCAGCCCCTGGCCCGGCAGGAGGTGCCCTCGTCCCATCGGCCTTGTCGTCGCGCAGCCAGCGGGCCGCCTTGCGGAGACCGCCGAAGGGAAACAGGTGGAAGCCTGTGATGGCTTGCGTATCCGCAGGCGGCGCGTCGGCAAGCCCGCACGCCACCTCGTCTGGTCCCGTTTCGGTCATCAGTCGGCCGTAGCGTCCAATCCGGTTGCGCGCCGCGCGCAAGGAATTGCCGACGCCGCAACGCAAGGCGAACTTCACCAACGTCGCAGGGGTGGCAGGACCGGCCAGCCCGATCGTGACCGGCAGCAGCACGCCGTGGGCGCGGAGCTGCCACAACCAGTCCAGGATCGGCGCGCTCTCGAAGCAGAACTGGGTGATGATGTTGATGGGAACGCCGCGCCGGTCGCTCCAGTCCTGCCAATCCAAAAGCAGCTTCAAGACGCCGGTTGGATCGAGGTAAGGATGGCCTTCCGGGTGGCCGGCCACGCTGACGCGCGCAAAACCGTGCTGTTCGATCAGGCCGGACTCGGCGATGTCGCGGCTCGCCTTGAACGGGCCCTTTGCAGCCAGCACGTCGCCCGCAATCAGCAGCAGCGATGTCACGTCGGCTTCGCCGCGCAAGCGGGCGAGAAAGTCCGCGAGCGCATCTTTGGAACTGATCTCGCGCGCAGCAAGGTGCGGGATCGGATTGAAGCCGGCGCGGCGCAAGGCGGCGGCCGTCTCGACATTATGATGATAGTCGTCGCCGGGCAGAAACGTGATCGAGACGCTGGTGCCCGGCGCAAAATTGTCTCGCAGCTCTGCAAGCTGGTGACCGCGCGAGGAGATCTCGACGGACGCCGCAGCGAGCAATCGCATCAGGCGCTGGGATGAGAGCTGGTCCTGCGCAAGCATCGGAGGCTCCCTCAGGCTGGCGCGCGGCGGCGCGAGATCACATAGGTCTCGTCATTGAACCAGAGGCCGCCATGCTTCTTGAGCACGCGGTCGGTGGCTTCGAGATAGCGGCCGTCGCGAACCACCTCGGACAGCCTGTTGTCCTCGATCTGGGCGACATAGATCGCCGCGTTCCAGGCTGCAAACAGCGTGGAGGTGCCGATCGGCCCCGACACCTCGTCGGGCAGCGTGTGCATGCGGTAGCGGAAGATCGACCGCGCGTCCGAGGATGCGTTGAAATTGTAATGGCGCGCGGCAGCGCCGAGCTCGTGCTTGACCTGCCGCAGGATGGCGTAACGGTCGGTGGTGAAGGGATTGTCGCCCGGCCAGACCTGATCGATGATCTCCATGCCGGGATCGTGGCCGTGGGAATGGATGCCGATCAGCCGCCCGCCCGGACGCAGCGCGCGCACCAGCGGCGTCACGACCTTCGAGGCCTTGAACGCGACGCTGGCGCGGGCGCGATAGGGCTGCGATGCAATGACGAGATCATAGTCGGCCCTCACCCGCCCCGGCCGCGGCATGATCGGATCGAGCAGGAACGAGTGATCCTCGCGCGACAGCGTCAGGATCACCGGCCGCTTGTAGACGGGATTGCCGGTGGTCGGGCTGATGCCGGCCCGCCAGTTCTCGGCCAGGAACGGCTCCAGCGCGCCGATCTGCTCGGCAAAGCCGTGGGCGGTGTTGCCGGCGAGCGCGACGTCCTTCCACAACAGGCTTTGGGCTGCGGTGGCCGAACGCGGCGTCAGCCACGGCGCTTCGCCATAATAGAGGTTGGTCACGACGACGACGGTCGCCGGATGTTCGAACAGCCGATCGGCCATCTTCTCCAGCATCATCCGCACGTCTTCGTAGGAGATCTCCTTGGCGACGACATAGAGCGGCATGGTGGGCAGGCGCGCATGCAGCGCCCGCATCACCCGAGACAGAACGGTGCCATCGCCGACGCCGGCATCGAACAGCCGCAGCGCCGGCGGCGCCGGCTGCAGATTGGAAAGCTCGAGCGAAATCCGGTTGGCGACCTCGGTCTTCTCGCTGCAGGTGGAGACGAACAGCAGATATTTCTGCCGGTTGTCGAAGAAGCGGAAGCCGGACGGCGCTGCGCCGGTATCCGCAGAAACCTCGCTGCGCGGCGCGATCGGAACGAGGGCCTGATCGGCCGGGCTGTCATGACCATTCCGTCCATGCGTCGCGAGATAGCCGCGCACCTTGTCCAGGGTGCCGGTGGTGATCCGGGCCCCATCGCGCAGCCGCGACACCAGCTTGCCGTCATTCACCGCCAGCCGGCCGAAGGTGGATTCCGAGGTCTTGGTGGCGCGGCAGAATTCCCTGATCTCGGCAAGCACCTGCTCCGAGGTGCCGATCTCGAGCCGTGCATGATCGGCGCTGGGACCCGGCTTGTGGCCCGACATGTGATCCGCCTTGGCGCGCGCGACCGCCGGCTCATCCACCCTGTGCTGGCGCTGTTCGGCGCGCATGGCGACCTCCTTGGCCGTTTTCTTGATTGGCATCAATCAAGGCGCACCGGCCAGGGGTCGTCAACCACAAAGGGAGTGGGCAAGATTTATGGGCATGTGCCCACATGCCCAAGGCAATTAGCGCGCACCGCGGCGCGAGAAGAACGAGATCAACACCGGCAAGGTGATCAGGATCACTATCGGCGCCAGCATCATGCCGGTGACCACCACAATCGCGAGCGGCTTCTGCACCTGCGAGCCGATGCCGCTCGACAGTGCCGCGGGCAACAAGCCGACGCCGGCCACCACGCAGGTCATCAACACCGGGCGGAGCTGCAACTCGCCGGTGCGGATCACCGCGGCGACGCGGTCGTAGCCTTCGTCGATCAGCTGGTTGAACTGGGACAGAATGATGATGCCGTCCATCACGGCGATCCCGAACAGCGCGATGAAGCCGATCGCCGCCGAGACGCTGAACGGGATGCCGGACAGGACGAGACCGACGACGCCGCCGAAGATCGCCATCGGGATCACGCTCATCGCGAGCAGCGTGTCGACCATCGAGCCGAAATTGAACCACAGCAGGATCGCGATCAGCGCCAGGCTGATCGGCACCACGATCGACAGCCGCTTGATCGCGTCCTGCAGATTGCCGAATTCGCCGACCCATTCGAGATGCGATCCCGGCGGCAGCTGCACCTGCTCGGCGACCTTCTGCTGCGCTTCCTGGATGGCGCTGCCGAGGTCGCGCTCGCGCACCGAGAATTTAATTGGCAGATAGCGCTCCTGCTGCTCGCGATAGATATACGCCGCACCGGAGACCAGCTTGGTGGTGGCGACTTCGCTGAGCGGAATTTGGGTGACGCCGTTCGGCCCCTGCGCGCCGATACGCAAATTCTCGATCGCCTCGGCGCTCTTGCGATATGCCGGCGCCAGCCGCACGATGATCGGAAAATGCCGGTCGCTGCCGGGCTCGTAGAGGTCGCCCGCAGTGTCGCCGCCGACCGCGACCTTGATCGTGGCGTTGATGTCGCCGGGGGCGAGCCCATAACGCGCCGCCTTGGCGCGATCGATGTCGATCTGTACGGTCGGCTGGCCGAGCGAGGTGAACACCGCGAGATCGGTCACGCCCTGCACGGTCGACAAGACCTGCTTGATCTTGTTGGCGGTGTCGGTGAGCGCCTGCAGGTCGTTGCCATAGAGCTTGATCGAGTTCTCGCCCTTCACGCCCGACACTGCCTCGGAGACGTTGTCCTGCAGATATTGCGAGAAGTTGAACTCGACGCCCGGAAAGCGGTCATCAAGCTGCTTCAGCAGTTCGGCGGTGAGCTGGTCCTTGTCCTTGGTGCCCGGCCACTGGCTGACCGGCTTGAGCGGCGCGAAGAACTCGGCGTTGAAGAAGCCGGCCGCGTCGGTGCCGTCGTCGGGACGGCCGTGCTGCGAGACCACGGCCTCGACCTCGGGCCGCGCGCGGATCAGCTTGCGCATCTCGTTGACGTACTGATTGCCTTCCTGCAGCGAGATGGTCGGCGGCAGAGTGGCGCGGATCCAGAGATTGCCCTCTTCCAGCTTGGGCAGGAATTCGAGGCCGAGCAGCCGGCCGAACACACCCGTCATGACCACGAGCCCGACGGCGCCCATCATCACCAGCTTGCGGTTGCCGACCGCCCAACGCAGCACCGGCCCGTAGAGCCGATGCAACAGATGCATCAGGCGCGTCTCGGTCTCCTGGACATGAGCAGGCAGGATGATGGCGCTCAAGGCCGGCGTCACCGTGAAGGTCGCCAGCAGGCCTCCGGCCAGCGCATAGGCATAGGTGCGCGCCATCGGGCCGAAGATGTTGCCTTCGACGCCGCTCAAGGTGAACAGCGGCAGGAAGGCGGCAATGATGATGGCGGCGGCAAAGAAGATCGAGCGCGAGACGTCGGCCGCCGCGGAGAGGATCGCGTGGCTCTTCATGCCCATCATCGTCTCGGGCGAGATGTGACTTTCCTCGACCTCCGACAGCGGCGTGGTCTGCGTCAGTCTTCGGAAGATCGCCTCCACCATGATCACGGTGGCGTCCACGATCAGGCCGAAATCGATTGCGCCGACCGACAACAGGTTCGCGGACTCCCCGCGCAGCACCAGGATGATCACGGCAAAGAACAGCGCAAACGGAATGGTGGCGCCGACGATCAGTGCGCTCCTGAGATCGCCCAGGAATATCCACTGCAACAGCACGATCAGGAGAATGCCGACCACCATGTTGTGCAGCACGGTGTGGGTCGTGGTGTCGATCAGGTCCTTGCGGTCGTAGATCCGTTCGATCCGGACACCCGGCGGCAGAATGGTGGAGTGGTTGATCTGGTCGACCAGTGCCTCGACCCGGGCAATCGTCGGCGAGCTCTGCTCGCCGCGCCGCATCAGCACGATACCCTGGACGATGTCGTCATTGTCATTGAGGCCGGCAATGCCAAGCCGCGGCTTCTCGCCAACGGTGACGGTCGCGACATCCTTGACCAGCACCGGATTGCCGCTCGTCTGCGACACCATCGTGTTGGCGAGATCGTCCATCGAGCGGATCAGGCCGACGCCGCGCACCACAGCCGATTGCGTGCCGATCTCGACCGTGTTGCCGCCGACATTGATGTTGGAATTGCTCACCGCCTGCAACAGCTGCGGCAGGGTCAGCCCGTTGGCGACCAGCTTGTTGTTGTCGACCTGGATCTCATAGGTCTTGGTCTTGCCGCCCCATCCGGTGACGTCGATCACGCCGGGCACGGCGCGAAAACGCCGCTGCAGCACCCAGTCCTGCAGGGTCTTCAGATCCAGCACGCTGTAACCAGGCGGGCCTTTCAGCCGATAGCGATAGATCTCGCCGATCGCGCTCAACGGCGAAATCTGCGGCGTCACGTTGCCCGGCAACGGCGACAGCTGCGAGAGCCGGTTCAGGACCTGCTGCAACGCCTCGTCATAGGTATAATCGAACGAGAACTGCAGCTTGACGTCGGACAGGCCGTACAGCGAAATCGTGCGGATGGTGCGCAGGTTCTTGATGCCGGCGACCTGGGTCTCGATCGGGATCGTGATGTAGCGCTCGATTTCCTCGGCCGACAGGCCCGGGCTTTGCGTCACGACGTCGACCATCGGCGGCGTCGGATCGGGATAGGCCTCGATGTTGAGCTGCTTGAACGCGATCAGGCCGCCGGCCAGGATCGCGATGAACATCCCCACCATGAGGAAGCGCCGCTGCACGGCGATGGCGACCAGGCGATCCATTCAGGTTCAGGCTTTCACCGCGTTGGGAAGAGTTGGACCCGCACGTCAGCTACCGGACGCGGCACGGTCGATGAACAGGCTGCCCTTGGTGACGATCTGCTCGCCGGCCTTCAGATTGCCTTCGACGGCGACGAGATCGCCATTGACGAGGCCGGTCTTGATCTTGCGCAGCTCAAGCGACTTATCCGGACGCGCGACCCAGACACGCACCTGGTTACCTTCGTAAATCAAGGCCTGCCGAGGCACCGCCGCGGCGGGTCGATCGCCCGGCGAATAGATCGTCACATTGGCGAACATTTCCGGCTTGAGCAGGCCGTCCTTGTTGTCGATGGTGGCGCGAACCAGGAGCCGGCGGGTGGTCGGATCGATCGCTGCCGCCACATAGTCGATATTGGCCTTGAGCGGATGGCCCGGCAGCGCCAGCACGCTGACCGAAATCTCCTCCCCCACATTGACGACTGCCGCATCGCTTTCGCGGACAAAGGCGATCAGCCAGACCGTCGAAAGATCGCCGATCACAAAGACCGGATCGCTTGCGCCGGCCTGGACATATTGGCCGGGGCCGACCTTGCGCTGCACGACGGTGCCCGTGATCGGCGAGTTGACCGTGATCTCGCGGTCGATTGTGCCTTTGGCTTGGAAATTGGCGACCGCCGCATCGGAGTAGCCGAGGATGCGGAGCTTGTTGCGGGCGGCATCGAGCGCGGTCTGGGCCGAGCGCATGTCGTTCTGCGCCTGGACGAAGGTCGCTTCCGCCTGCTGGAAATCCTTGAGCGGAACTGCCCTGCCCTCGAACAGGTCCTTGGCGCGCTTGTACTGAATCTCCGCCAGGTCCTGCGCCGACTTGGCCTTGTTCATCGCCGTGATCGCAGTGATGAAATCGTTCTGCGCCTGCACGGTATCGGCGGCTTCGATCACGAACAGCGGCTGGCCCTGCTTGACGGTGTCGCCCGGCTTGACCAGCAGCTTGGTCACGCGGCCCGCATACGGGGAAAATACGGGGGTCGAGCGATCCTCATCGACCGCGACCTTGCCCTCGGTCACGTGTTCCGCCCGAAAGATCTTGTCACACACCGGCTCGACGGTCAGCGTGGCCCATTCGGAGGGCGACGGCGTGAACGTCTGGCCTCCCTTGCGCGACTGGCTGGACAGCTCGAGGCTGTCTTTTTTCGGTGTTTGACCGAATTGCGTGAAGCCATAGGCGCCCGCAGCGGCGAGCGCAAAGGCCGCCAAGCCGATGATCAGCCCTTTTTTACTCAGCATCTGCGGAGATTGGTTCATGTCGGCACTATGGCCCATCCACCTTACATTCGCCTTACGGGGACGCCGGCGATGACCGTTCTTTCTGCGCTAATAGTGCGGAACCGTTGTTCTAAACAACCTAAAAATCGCCAAAATCACCTCCGTTCTGGGTTAAAAATTTGAAACTTCAATGACAGGCGTTCATCCACCGTTCAGCTCATTTGGCTTGCCCCCTGGGCCGCCGTTGCGACGCATCACGCGAACGCCTCGGGGCGGCCACGTCGCCGGCGGTATAGGCGGCGGATTCGAACGTCTCTCCCTCCATCAGCATCAGCGTCGACCCGCAGGTGCCGCGCGGAGCGAGTTTGCATCCGAAAGTCCGTTGCCTCGAACTCAAAGGCGCAACGACCAAGTCGTTTGCTTCCAACTCGCATTGTCTCACGACTAACTATTGATCCACGTCAAATTGAAGATTGCATTAGTATGGAGGCTCAACCTTAGGATTCGCACCGAAGGTGAACTATGCAGCGTTCGAATGCAGAGCGAGTGAAGTCATATCTGGAGCTGATTTCGCGCAAGAAGGATCCGGACAGCCTCTTGAAAGCGGCGGAACCGGCGGTGAGTGGCCTCGAAATGGCCGAAGCCCCCGAAGCGAGGAATGCGCGAGCCGGCTTCGAGATGCTGCTGAACAAGCGCGAGCCCTCCCCCGATCAACTGGTCGGCATGGAGGCCATTATCATTCCCAAGCTTCGACCCGCGATCGATATCATCGACGGCAAGTTCGAGGTCTCCCACCATCTGTGGCAGAAGCTCACGACCGACGCGGCGATCCGCACCCGCATCGAGGATGTGATCCCGTCGGTCGGCCGCATCGAACTGCCGGACAACCCGGATTATCCCTATGGCGGGACCGGTTTCGTGGTCGGCACCAACCTCATCATGACCAATCGCCACGTTGCCGCGATCTTTGCTCGCGGCTTGGGCAATCGGGCGATCGCCTTCCGGACGGGCTGCAAGGCTGGGGTCGATTTCCTGCACGAACGCGGCCGGCCGACCGGACCGACGTTGGTGGTGCGGCGCGTAGTGATGATCCATCCCTATTGGGACATGGCAATCCTGGAAGTCGAGAACTTGCCGGCCGGCCGCAAGCCGCTGAAGATGTCGCTTGCAGATATTTCCGATATGGACGGACACGAGATCGCCGTCATCGGCTACCCGGCCTTCGACCCGCGCAACGATGCGGCGGAGCAGGACCAACTGTTCGACAAGGAGTATGGGGTCAAACGTCTCCAGCCGGGACAACTCCACGGGGTGTCGCCGACCGAGAGTTTCGGCAAGATTATTTCTGCGGGAACGCACGATTGTTCCACCCTCGGCGGCAATTCGGGTTCATGCGTCATCGACCTCGCGAGTGGTGAGATTGTCGCGCTGCATTTCGGCGGCCGCTACCAGGACAAGAACTACGCGGTGCCGATGTTCGAGTTGGCGCGCGACGGACGCGTGGTTGATCTGGGAGTCAATTTTGCGAGCGGCGCGCCGGGCGGGACGCCGGCCTGGTCCGACTGGTGGAGCAAGGCCGATCTCGCCGGGTTTTCCGATGAAGATGTGACGGCGGATCAGACTGCTCAGGCGCCCGCACCGCGCCCATCCGCCGACGTGAGTCAGAGCGTGGTACGGGCGACGGCTGACGGGATCACGCTGGAAGTACCGCTGCAGATCACGATACGGCTCGGCGCGCCATCCATCGTCGGCAAGCCGAGCGGCACTGAGGCTGCCCCGGCCGGCGGCGGGGCCCTCACCGAGGCCATGGTGGAACCGTTCCGGGATACGAACTACGCATCCCGCACCGGATATGACAAAGACTTTCTCGGCGCCGAAATCCCGATGCCGGAAGCGGCCGATCCGAGCGTGCTGGCCACAACGCGTCTCGGCGGAAACATCCTGCCCTATCAGAACTTTTCGATAGCAATGCATGCCGCGCGCCGCCTTGCGCTGTTCACGGCCTCCAACGTCACCGCCGACCCACGGCTGAAGCGCCCGGATCCCAGCAAGAAGTACACCCGCAAGGCATTGTCCGGGCTCGGCGACCGCGACCAGGAGCGCTGGTTCGTCGATCCGAGACTCGAAGAGAAGTTCCAACTTCCGGACGTATTCTTCACGCGCGATCGCGGCGCCTTCGACAAGGGGCATATCGTCCGCCGTGAGGATGTCGCCTGGGGCGAGACCTATGATGATCTGCGGCGCGGCAATGGGGATAGCTATCACGTGACCAACTGTTCGCCGCAGACCGCCGAATACAACCGGTCGGGCAGCGGCGTGGACAATTGGGGTGATCTCGAAAACCATGTTCTGGCATCCGCCGCCAGCGAGAAGCTCGCGCAATTTGCCGGGCCGGTTCTCGATGCAGCGGACGAGGTGTTTCTCGGAGCGGGCGGCGGCCGCAACAAGATCAGAGCCAAGATTCCGGCGCGCTTCTGGAAAGTCATCGTGGCCTCGACGGCCGACGGGCTGGCGGCGTTCGGTTTCGTGCTCGAGCAGGACCTGTCCTCCGTGGAGTTCGAATTCGTCGTGCCCACCGAGTTCGCGCCGCACATGTATCCGCTCTCCGAGATCGAGGCGATGACGGGTGTGCGGTTTCCAGCCAACGTGCGCGCTGCCGACCAGTACGACACGCTGCGCGGCGCCGAGGTGTCGATGCGCTCAGGCGCCAAGCGCCGGCGGCTCGAGCGACGTTGAAAGCCGGCGATCCGTGCCGAGGCGATGGAGGAAGCCAGATGCCCGAGTTGCGCGGCGAGGACATCACGAAGCTCAGCAAGTCGCTCGCAAGCTCCTTGAATTTCGACGATCTCGAGGACTTCGTCCAAGCCAGCACGGGCGACCGCCTCTACGTGGAATATGTCGGTAAGGGAAAGCCACTAAGGCCAACGATCAGCGATCTGCTCAACGCGCTCGAAGAGCACGGCACGACCCCGCTTTTCCTTCACTACGTTCATGCGCGCCGCCCCGGGAAACCCGATCTGCAGCACCTGATCGAACAGCTCTGTCCGGAAGCGATCGGCGCAGTACCGGACCAAAGCATTACGCTGTCATTGCAGAAGGCAGGTCAGGTGCAGGCCGATGCACCGGCAAACGCCCTCGCTCCGGGCCTGCAGCGCAACATACGGCCCTACCTCGCCAAGCCCGACGTGCGCGTGTGGCTCGAGCGGGCAATTGAAATCTACCACCGCGTCTGCCGGATCGAGCGCGGCGGAAATGGCCTCGGCACCGGGTTTTTGGTCGGCCCGGATACCGTGCTGACCAACTGGCACGTCGTCAAGGATGTCAAGGCCGAGGGCAAGCTGGCGGAGATCGGCTGCCGGTTCGACTACGTCAGGCTTGCGAACGGCACGCTGAATCCCGGTCAGCTCGTGGCGCTACGCCCGGACGGCTGCCTCACGTTCTCGCCTTACAGCAATGCTGAAACGACGGCCAATCCCGAGGTACCCTCGCCGACCCCCGAAGAGCTCGACTTTGCGCTGCTGCAGTTGGAAGCCACTGCCGGGCAGCAGCAGGTCGATGGTGCGTGTCGCGGATGGATCGCGCTGCCGCGTGATGCAGCTCCACTACCGCGGGACGCGCCACTCCTGATCGTGCAGCATCCTGAAGGCGGGCCGATGAAGATGGCGATGGATACACAGGCCGTGATCGGTCCGAACGCCAATGGAACGCGGATCAAATACCTAGCGAACACCGATCCGGGCTCGTCGGGTTCCCCCTGCTTCACGATGGAGTGGGAGATCGTCGCCATGCATCATTATGGCGACCCGAACTGGCAGAGGCCGCTGTTCAATCAAGGGGTGCCGATCAACCTGATCCGCCAGCGCATCGAGGCGCAGGGCTTCGGGAACGCGCTCGGCAAGTGAGGACGTGCAATCGCGGGGAGAGCAAGCGATGGCCATACCGGCAAAATATCTCGATCTCGTGTCTGACGAGATTGCCAAGGCCTTTTCCACGGAGCAATTCGCAGAGATCGTGCTGGCCGCGACCGGCCACGAACTTTACAAGGAATATGCCAGCCCCACCGATCCTCTCCATCGCGCGGTCCGCCGGACGCTGGACCGCTTGATCGAGGATGGAACGGAACGCTGGCTGCTTATCCAAGTGCTCGTATCCGCGGTCGCCAACGAGCAACTGCGTCGACTGATCATCAAGGCCTCGCCGGAGACGCTCGCGGCGCTGCCGAAGGTGGATAACGGGGTCGATCGCGCCCTGCAAAGCCTCACTCTCGTGACGGCGATGGTGTTGAAACCCGAATTCCTGCCCGAACTCCAGCCGTCGCGCGACAAGATAGCCGCCATATCCGAGCAGATACGCACGCTAGCGGCTTTCAAGAACCTGCACGAATGCCTGCATGCGCTTCATCTCAAGCTCGCATTCAGGTCCGTCGCCGTCGACGATCTCGAGGGCCTGAAGAACATCGGGAACACTTGTACGGCCGCGCGCGCCGCAGCAGTGCCGCTCGGCGCCGCCGCAAGCGCCGAACTCGTCTGGATTGCCGAGCTCGACCGCTTGGCGGATGGGCTCGGCCCGGCGATCAAGACGGCGAATTCGTCCGCCACGCAAGAAGGATTCGGCGGCGTGCAACGCCTCGTCCGCCTTCAGCTCTCACGCCTGAACGCACGGATCTTCGATGCCGCTGACAAGCTGTCGCTCGACGAGTTGATTCTCGTCTTGCCGAGCGTGATCATGCTCGAAGAGTCCTTTGAGCAACTGTCGCATGCGATCCGTGACCTGAAGGCCACGGTCATGGCACGCGCACTGGTGCACAAAATCTGGCAGGATGCCGAAAACGAGCTCTCGCTGGTCGAGGATGTGCTCAGCACGCCCGCAACGAGCGCCCAGAAACTCATCGCGCAGAATTGGTACCGGCTGCACTCGCACGTCCAGTTGCTCGCCTCGCTCGATCCCGGGGCCGCGTGGGCGAAGGAGGCGATGACCTATTCGGACCGCGTCGACACGGAGCTGACCCGGGAGACACTCAGCGATACGATGAAGCCATCGTTCGACGCCTTCTGTCGTGTCCTCAAATTCCATTTCTTCGAGGTCGATGCCAAGCTGAAGGAAGATTGCGGTTCGCTCGGCAAATTCCACGAGCCGCTGAAATCGATAGTCGAGGAGATCGGCGATGTCTGAACTACCCGGCGATGCAGCGCGCGCGGCAGCGTTGAACAAACCCTTTTCATCGATGGCCGAACTCTGGCGCGCGCATCTCGACTTGCGATACACCCTCTCGAATGCCGAAAGGGGTGCTGCGGAGGCACCTCGGACGGCATCCGACATTCGCGCGTTCATCGTGCACGCGCGCGCGACCGGAACCATTCTTACGGACAAGAACGAACGTCAGACCGCTCAAGGCATCCTGGACTACTGGTCGACCGAACTGCTCAGCCTTCCGGCTGCGGCGGCAGAGGACTTCACTCCGGCGCTGCTGGAGCCCTTCGATAGCTCGCAGACTCCTCCCGCCGCCGGCGAGCCGACCCGCTCAGAGAAATTGCCGGAGGAAGAAGCGCGCGAGCTGATCCGCTTTGTGGCCACCGCGCGGCTGTGGCGAGACTCTGACAGGCAGCCCGGCTATCTGCTGAACGACGAGGAATCCATTGCTCAGGCGTCGCGCTTCAAACACCAGGACCCGGATGTCTTCGAACTGGTCGCGGAGAGCAAGATCGCCCTCAGCAAGAAACGAACGACCCAGCGCTTCCTCGCCATCGTCGGAATTCTGGGCCTGATGATCATTGGGATGCTTGGGGTCACGCTCTTTCAAGAGTCCCGCCTGCGTGAGGCGGATAGGAAAGCAGCCGCTCAGGAGTTACGTACGCGTGAAGCAGAACTGAGCGCGGCCACGTCCATCAACGCCGTCGAACGCATCCTGAAGGTGCTGTCCAAGCAAACCAGTGACCGAGCCATCCCGATTGCGGCCGCAGCGGAATTGTTCAAGGGCGCAGAGAGTATTCTTTCGTCCGGCGACCAGGAGCCCGACGGAAAGCGGCCTGAAGTGATCGAAGCGCACGCCAAGCTGCTCATACAGTTTTCGGATGTATACCTGGATGCAGGCGATTCCCGGACGGCGCTTGCGCTCGCCGAACAAGCGGAGAAACTGGCGGGCCAACTTACCGGGCAAGATCCCGGCAACGACGCCTGGCAGAGCCTGGTTTACAAGACCGCATTTCGTATCGGGGACATCGTCGTGAACTACGATATTGGAGCAGCGAAAGTAAAATATGACCTTGCGCTCAAGGTCGCGGAAACGTTTGCAGACAAGGATCCCAGCAACGTCGACCGACAGGCGGACGTCGCCTTGGTGATGAACAAGGAAGGCGACCTTGACCTTATGAAGGGCAACTGGGATTCTGCGCTGTCCCGGTACCAAAAGTCACTCGATATCGGCAAGGCGTTGAAGGGAGGGGAGCCGCAGCAAAATCCTGCCGCGCGAAAGATCGTAGGCGACGCGTGGGCGAGACTCGGAGGACTTTCCGCCGCCCAGGGACGTTATGACGAGGCCCTCAAGCAATATCAGGAAGCATTCAACATACGGAAGTCCTTGGCCGACGAGCATCCGGAGGAAGGCGTATATCAAGGCAATCTTGCAGCGGCCTATCATTTCATGGGCGGCGTATATCGGAACTATTACAGCGCGACCAAGAATGATGACCTGCTGGACAAGGCGCTGCAACAATATGGTGCAGCGCTCAAGATCAGGCAGGCGCGTGCGAACGTGGATCCCGGCAATGCCTCCTGGCAGGATTCGCTCCAGCAAGAGGAACTCGCGATTGCGGACGCGCTCTTACGGAAGCAGGACCTGGCGGGAGCCATGGAAAAGTACCGAACGGCGCTCGATATTCGGCAGGCACTGGTCGTCAAAGATCCCAATAACGCCGCGTGGAAAGCGAATCTTGCCAGCACCCATGATGGATTGGCCAGCGCTCTTATGCAGGATCAGCAATTTGATAGCGCGTTGAAGGAATACGACGCGGCTCTTGAGCAGCGGAAAGACCTCGCGGCGAAGTTTCCCGACGATCGCAGTCGCCAATCTCAGTTCGCCACCGCATATGAGCATAAAGGGGACGCGCTGGCGACACGAGGAAAGGCGCAGAAGAGTCAATCTGACCTCCGGGATGCTGGCGATGCCTATCAAGCCGGACTGACCGTCATTGAAGCATTCCTGCGCAAGGACCCGGGCAGCCGCCTGGAACCGGCGCGCGACCGGCTGCGGAAGAAGATGGATGCTCTGACATCAATCGCGCAGTGAAGCTGCAAGACGTGCGCGGGCTTTGGCCTCACCCGAGCCCCGTTGAACCTCTTGACCTGAGCGGCCTTATGCTCACGTGAGTTCCCTCACCCCGGCCGGTGTTTCGATCTGCGCACGATACCGCAGCTTGGAACCTCTCACGATGTCGGGCGCGCGGTCCACCTTCAGCGCACGATACAGCGTCTCTATGGCGGCGGGGTTCGGATGTTCGAGAGCGAAGGATCGCAGGCGCGCACCGAGATCGGCAATTGTCGCCATCGCACGTGGCCTGCCACGCCTATCGATAATGGAAGGCGCCGCTCCGTCCAAGGGAAGAGAGCCGTCGTCCGGAATGGCGAAATCAAAGGACGAGTCGACGGTCGGAAGCGGGACCTTCTCTCCAAAGATGTGCCCGTGGGTTGCCAAGATCGCGTCGATCGCATCGGTTCGCGCGACCCAGGCTCGCAAACGCCGGCCCTCGTCCCAATCCAACTCGACCTTGGCCAGGTCATCCAGACCGAACCAGCGTCGGCGACTCAGCGTCCCCGCCTCCGGGTCGAGAGCAACGATCTCGAGGTAGACCGTGTCACCCAGCTGAAGCAGGTGATTGTGAGTGCCCATATAGGCGTGGCGTTGCCCAAACGGGACATCGAGATTGAGGCAGTTTCGAACGTGCAGGACACCTTCGGCCAAATTCGGAGCAATAACGGTGAGATGGTCGAGCTTGAGCATGTCTGCCGGACCGCCAGCAGCGGTGACGGACAGTAGCCTGTCGCGGAGCGACTAACGCAGCATGGCCCATTCAAGGCCGGTACCGACGATCGCGACGACACTGACGAGCATGACTGCGATGAATAGAATTTCGGTCGTCGAGACCTTGTCCCACTGGATCATCATTTGACGCCTCACCCCCGAATCATTTTCATGAGTATGAGGCATATCCTGCGGGAGCCAATTGTATTTTCGCCACAATCCCAATTCGATTCGAAACTTTCCCCCGCTTGCTACGGATGGACTCGCGCGCGCCGAGATATCGCATCTTGCAAGAGCTTGGCGAGTAAGAGGCGAGCTGCGCTATGCAGCGATCGGCGGTCCGAACCAGGTGGTCAGCGCATCGGCAAGCCCGTGCCCGGCCCGATCTCCCACCCACGCGATATATCCGTCGGGCCGGATCAAAACAGCCATGGGTGCAGTGACGGCGCCGAGGACCGGAAGCTCCCACGCACCGGCATATGCGGCATCGATCTGTCGCACCCGGTCAGCCCAGGCTGTGATGTCGAGACCCGCGGGCTCACCGAGATTGAGCAGCACCGGCCGGGCGTCGTGCAACAGAGCGTAGAGCCGCAGCGATCCATTGGCGGTAACGAGATCGAGATCGGGCATGCGGCAGCCGAGGAGCGGATGTCCCTCGCCGAGATCGTAACGGATGTCGAGACCGGAGATCATGCCGGCGATCCGCTTGCGCGGTTCGTCCATCGTCAACAATTCGGACACGGTATCGCGCAATGCATCGATGCGGTCGCCGTGGCCTAGCAGCGGGGTCTGCGCCATCGTGTTGCGCAGGACGCGCGCCGCGACCGGATGACGCTCGGCGTGGTAGCTGTCGAGCAGGCTGTCCGGCGATGTGCCCTTGACCACCTGGGCCAGCTTCCATCCGAGATTCACCGCATCCTGCACACCGGCGTTGAGCCCCTGCCCGCCCACCGGAAAATGCACATGGGCGGCGTCGCCGGCCAGCAGGACCCGTCGATTCCGGTACGATGCCGCTTGCCTCGTCATATCGGTGAACCTGGAGATCCAGGTCGGGGTGCGGATTCCGTAATCTGTCCCATAGACAGCGATGAGTGCCTCGCTGAGATCGCGCAAGCCGGGCTCGCTGACGTATCCACGCTGTCCGACGTGCGGCTCGGTCACGAGAAGGCGCACGCGCTTGCCGTCTTCCAGGCGCGAGAAGGAATGAATGCCCTTGTCGTCGCGGCGTAAGCCCCACGCCGGCTCTTTCGTCACTTCGATCTCGGCGATCAGACAACTGATGGTCGGATCCCACCCGGGAAAATCGATGCCGGCTGACTTGCGAATGAGGCTACGCCCGCCGTCGCAGCCGACAAGATAATCCGCCCGCAGCGAGCGGCCGTCATCCAGCGCGATATCGACGCCGGTGTCGTCCTGCGCGATCGCAGTCACCTCGCGTCCGCGCTGGATCTCAACGCCGAGTTCGCCGACCCGGTCGGCCAGGATGCGCTCGATATGGCTTTGCCCCAGCGCGAGCCCGTAAGGATGCCGGGTGGGAAAGTCGCTGATGTCCAGCCGGATCCAGGCGAAGCTTGCGACCTGCGCGATCTGGCCCTGTGCCAGGAAACGATCGGCGATGCCGCGCTGATCGAGCACCTCGATGGTGCGCGCATGCAGACCGCCTGCGCGGGAGCCAACAATATCCTGGCTGGCGCGACGTTCGACGATCACGACGTCGACCTTCGCCAGCGCCAGTTCGGCCGCCAGCATCAGCCCTGTCGGGCCTGCGCCGACGATCACCACCGCATGATTGGTCACGTCGCTCCGCTCTGCGGCGCGCGCTGCAGACGTCGACAATGATGCACGCATTTCGTCACCCCATGGGTTGTGGCAGGGGCGGCGGTTCTACGGGATGAGCCGGGGCTTGAAGCAAGCCCCTTGCACGCCCCATATCAAGCTGGGAGGAGCGATGCTTCTCTCCGCGATGCCGCGATCGAGACGATCCCCCGCTAATGAAAATCGCGCGAGCGCGGCAGAATGCGAACGTTGCGGGGATGGCCGACCTTCTGGGCGGGATTGTCGTGATGCTGCCGGCGATCATCCTGCAGCGGTTCGGCCGGCATCGGACCATGCGGCACGGCCTGTGGGCCGAGGCGATCGTCTGAGAGCAATGACAGATCGGCGGAGCGATCGATCAGCCGTTCAGCGACAAGATGTACGACCTTTTCGGGGCTGCTCTGGATGTGGCCCTCGACCAGCACGAGCCGCGCGCCCATCACTTCTTTCCGGAAGCGCTCCATCACCTTCGGCCACACCACGATGTTGGCGATGCCGGTCTCGTCCTCCAAGGTCATGAATACGACGCCCTTGGAGCTGCCGGGCCGCTGGCGCACCAGCACCACGCCGGCGCAGCGCATGAAGCGCCTGTCATTGGCATCATTGACATCGCGACAGGCGATCACACCCTCACGCGCGAAGCGCTGCCGCAAGAATTCCATCGGATGCCCCTTCAGCGACAGGCGGATGGTCTGATAATCGGCGACCACCTGCTCCGCTAGCGGCATCTGCGGCAGCGGCTTTGCGCACTCGTCCGGCTGCTCGCGCGCCACCGCAGCCTCGAACAAGGGCAGCGGCACGTCATCCGGCAGCCGGCGGACAGCCCATAGCGCGGCGCGGCGGTCGAACCCGAGCGAGCGGAACGCATCGGCATCGGCGAGCAGCAGGAGCGCACGCTTGGGCAAGCCAGTGTCGCGGGCGAAATCCTCCAGCGAGGTGAACGGCCGGCGCGCACGTGCCTTGACGATGCGCTCGCCCCAGTCGTCGAGATCGTGGTTGTCGTTGTGCGCTGTGTTCACTTCGTCGTTCCGGGACGCATGCAGTGCGCCCCCGGAACCTCGAGCTTCCCGGTTCGATGCGCCTTGCAAAATAGCTCCGCCATTTTGTTGCGGCGCATCGCCCAGGAATGGCGACGTGGAGATAGCGGGAGCCTTATCCCCGAATGATGCCTGGAGCTGCTTCGATCGTTTCACCCCCTCCTCGTCCGGGTCGATCCAGGAAAAGCCGTCGATCTGGCGAAAGCCGAGCCGCACGGCACAATATTTGCCGTCTCCCTCCTCCAGCGTGTTCTGCGCGAAACTGTAGGACACGTCGATGTCGCACACCTCGACGCCGTTCTTGCGGGCGTCGCCGACGATCTGCGCTGGCGCGTAGAAGCCCATCGGCTGCGAGTTCAGGAGCGCGCAGCAGAATGCGTCGGGATGGAAGCATTTCAGCCAGGAGGAGATGTAAACAAGCTGCGCGAAGCTCGCCGCGTGGCTTTCCGGAAAGCCGTAAGAGCCGAAGCCCTTGATCTGGTCGAAGCAGCTTTTCGCGAAGGCCGGATCGTAGCCGCGCGCGATCATGCTGTTCACCATCTTGTCCTCATAGGAGCCGATGGTGCCGACATTGCGAAAGGTCGCCATCGAGCGGCGCAGGCCGTTGGCCTCCTCGGGCGAGAACTTCGCGGCTTCGATCGCGATCCGCATCGCCTGTTCCTGGAACAAGGGCACGCCGAGCGTCTTGTGCAGTACCTTGTAGAGCTCGTCCTTTGGGCCTCGGTCGGGTGATGGCGACGGATAGCTGACGTTTTCGAGACCGTTGCGACGACGCAAGTAGGGATGCACCATGTCGCCCTGGATCGGCCCGGGGCGCACGATCGCGACCTCGATGACGAGATCGTAGAACTTGCGCGGCTTGAGCCGCGGCAGCATGTTCATCTGCGCCCGGCTCTCGACCTGGAATACGCCAAGCGACTCGCCCTTGCACAGCATGTCGTAGACCGCCGGCAACTCGCGCGGCACGGTCGCAAGCTCGTGGCGTTCGCCCTTGTGCCGCTCGATCAGGTCAAAGCTCTTGCGGATGCAGGTCAGCATGCCAAGCGCCAGCACGTCGACCTTCATCATGCTCAGCGCGTCGACATCGTCTTTGTCCCATTCGATGAAAGTGCGGTCCTCCATCGCGGCATTGCCGATCGGCACGTAGCTGTCGAGCCGGTCCTGGGTCAGCACATAGCCGCCGACATGCTGGGAGAGATGCCGGGGAAATTCGATCAGCTCGGCGGCGAGCTCGACCGCAAGGCCGACCATCGGATTTTTGGGATCGAGCCCGGCCTGCCGCACCTGCATCTCCGACAGCCCGTCGCCCCAGCTGCCCCACACGGTGTCGGCAAGCAGCGATGTGACGTCTTCCGTCAAGCCCAGCGCCTTGCCGACATCGCGGATCGCGCTGCGTGGGCGATAATGGATCACGGTGGCGATGATCGCGGCGCGGTGGCGGCCATAGCGGCGATAGACATATTGCATCACCTCCTCGCGCCGGGAATGCTCGAAATCGACGTCGATGTCAGGCGGCTCCAGCCGCTCCTTGGAGATGAAGCGCTCGAACAACAGATCGACTTTGGTGGGATCGACCGAGGTCACGCCGAGTACGTAGCAGACCGCGGAATTGGCCGCAGATCCGCGACCCTGGCACAGGATGCCACGGCTGCGCGCGTAGCGCACGATGTCGTGGACGGTGAGGAAGTAATGCGCGTAGTTGAGTTCGGCGATCAGCGCGAGCTCCTTCTTCAAGGTGGCGCGCAGCTTCTCGTCGATTCCGTCACCGAAATATTTTTCCGCGCCGTCCCAGGTCAGGTCTTCCAGATGCTGCTGCGCGGTCTTGCCGGGCGGCACGGGCTCGTCCGGATATTGATACTTCAACTGATCCAGCGAAAAGGTGATGCGGTCGGCAAAACGGACGGTCTCCGCGATCGCATCCGGGTGGTCGCGGAACAGCCGCGCCATCTCCTGCGCCGGCTTGAGATGACGCTCGGCATTGGCCTCGAGCTTGCGGCCGACCGCCTCGATCGTGGTCTTCTCGCGGATGCACGTCAGCACATCCTGGAGCGGACGTCGCGCGGGATGATGATAGAGCACGTCATTGGTCGCGATCAGCGGCACGTGAGCTGAGGCGGCAAGCCGCGCAAGCCGAGCCAAACGCCGGCGGTCATCGCCGCGATAGAGCAAACTTGCCGCCAACCACACGCCCTCAGCCTGGCTCTCTTGCAGGCGCACCAGGACCTTGCGCAAGCCGGCTTCCTCAAAGCGATGTGGTGGCATCACCACCAGGAGCTGGCCTTCGGCAAACTCCAGGAGATCATCGAAAGCGAGATAACAGGCGCCCTTCTCGACCTTGTCGGTGTCGTCGCCGCGCTTGCCGCGGGTCAGGAGCTGGCACAGCCGGCCATAGGCGGCGCGATCGCGCGGATAGACCAGGATGTCTGGCGTGCCGCAGGTGAAGACGATGCGCGCGCCATAGAGCAGCTTCGGCCGGTAAGGGAGCTTGTCATTGTCGAGTTCGGCATAGGCGCGGACGATACCGGCGAGCGTGTTGCGGTCGGCGATCCCGATCGCCTTCAAGCCATAGATGGCGGCCTGCTGCACATAGTCCTGCGGATGGGAGCCGCCGCGCAGGAAGGAGAAATTGGTGGTGATGCCGATCTCGGCATATTCGATGCTCATGCGAATAGACCGTGCATGTACCAGGCGGGCTGCACGACTCTGCCCGGCTGCTGCTCGATCTCGCGGTCGTAGAGGCCGTCGCGATAGAGCCAGAACCGCAAACCGTTCTCGTCCTCGACGCGAAAATAGTCGCGCGTCAGCCCCTGCCCATCCGGCCGCCACCATTCCATCGCGATCCGCTCCGGCCCTTCGGCACGCACGATCGCATGTGCGGCACGCCGCCAGACGAAGCGCGCGGGCGGCCCATCCGGCACCTGCGCGATCACCTGAATTTCCTCAGGACAGTCAAAAAGCCGCAAGGGCCGCAGCGGCGGCTCGCCCTCGACGCGCGCGGGCCAGTCGGCCTTCGAAGCCGCAACAAGCTGCTGCTGCGCTGGAGCCGGCAGGCTTGCGCGCTCGGGAATGTGGGTATCCACAGGCAGATGCACGATGACGCGCTTGCCCCCGATCCGCGCAGCAATACGATCGATCAGCGCGGCGATCTCGTCATTATCATGAACATGGGCGTCGAGATCGCGCTGCTCCTGCACCACGAGCTCGCTGCGGCTGGCGCACAACCGGATCAGGTCGAAGCCGAAGCCGGGATCGAGCGGATCGCTCAAGGCGTCCAGCCGTTCGCGAAACAGCCGGTCGATCACGCGCATCTCCGTCACCGGCCGGCCGGTATCGACCGCGATCATGCGCACCACACCGTCGGTGCGGAAGAAATAAGCCTCCAGCCGCCGCGCGCCCTTGCCTTGCTGCGCCATCGCAGCCACCAGCATGGATGCGAGGCTCGACAGGCTCGCGGCGATGACGGTGTCGGTCGCCACCGGTTCGGCAAAGCGCTTCTCGACGATGTAGTCCGGCGGCGGCTTGCGCGGACTGATCGGCGCATCCGCTTCGCCCAACGCCTGGGCCAGCACGCGCGTGAAGACCGCGCCGAAGCGCGCGGTGATCTCGTGGCGGCCGCGGGATGCGACATCGCCGATGGTCTTCAACCCCGCGCGGCGCAGCCCCAGCGTGATCGCCTCGCCGGCGCCGAGTGCCACCACCGGCAACGGACTGACGACAGCCGCCTCCTCACCGTCAAGCACGATGCGGCCGTGGACATGGTGGTTCAAGGTGCGCGCACAGATCGCATTCGACGCGATCGCAGCCGACACGGTGAAGCCGCGCGCGGTCAGCGCGTCGCACAAGAGCTTCATCAGCATGGCCTCACCGCCGAACAGATGGGCGCAGCCGGTAACATCGAGCGCCAGACCATGCGGCGGGTCGAGCGCCACCAGCGGCGTGAAGCGGTCGCACCAATCGGCGATGTCCTCCAGCGTCTTGGTATCCGCCGCGGTATCGGCTTCGTGCACCAGGAGGTCCGGACAGATGGCGCGGGCATTGGCGAGCGGCAGGCCATGCGTCAGGCCCCAGCGGGCCGCCGCCTCGTCGAGCGAATGGATCAAAAGCGCGTTGCCGTCCTTGATGACGACGACGTTCGGCTTGCCGTCATCAGGCGTGGCGCTTGTGGATGCCAGCTTTCGCTTGATGCGATCGATCGGCAGGCGCGGCAGCCACAGGCTGAGGATCCGCCGCCGGTTGGCTGAAACACTGGTCATCGCAGGTCCACTCCATGATCCATCGCCCGGTCTGGCCGTGACGGTTGCGAACAAGCTCGGCATCGAAGCGCGGCGCGCCCCAGGCGGTCCAAGACGCCCCGGGCAAAGACGGCGCGGTGCGCAACATCCAGCGCGTTTCGGCGGTCGAAGGGACGGGCTCGGCGGCGATCCGCAACATCAACCCGGCGACGCCGGACGCTTGTGCCGCCAGCGTCAGCTTGCGGCTGGCGACGAGATCGAACTTCTTGGTCTCGCCCCAGACCTCGATCATCACGGCGCCGAGCGCATCGCAGGCGAGCGCATCCGCGCCTGTGCGCAGCGCCGTTTCGAGATCGGGCGCACGCACCGTCACCAGCAGGCGTGGATCGAGGCCGAGTTCGGCCAATCCACATGGCGACAGCGCGCCGCTCTCCCGTTCGGCAAAATCCTGCCTGATCCAGATCAGCGGCCGCCGCGCCGAGACGCGCGCCGCAAGCCCAAAGACAAAGCCGGTTGCGGCTGCCGCCTGCGTTCCGCTCGGCGCAAACACTTCGTGCAATGCGCCGGTGGCGAGCCCGCCCTGCAAGGTCGCGTCGACCTCGTCATGGCCGAGCGCGACACGGCGCCCCTCCAGCGTGCCCTCGCCCGCCTCGAGGCGGGCGATGCCGCTGCGCAGGCGCGCAAGCGTGTCCATGCGTGCGCCGGTCATGCGTCGCCGCTCCTTCTCGCCCCGTTACAGGTCCTTGCGGTTGAACCCGCAACGAACCTCTTTGTTCATGATACGTTCTAATATAAAGCTAACGCCTTGCGATGAGTCAATCGGGATTGACCCGGACGAGATTCACGCAACGGAATCAAAGGGATTCAGGCCGATGGAGCTGCTACGCAAACTGGAGATCCTGGCCGATGCCGCCAAATACGATGCCTCCTGCGCCTCCAGCGGTACCGAGATGCGGGATTCCAGCGACGGCAAGGGTCTCGGCTCGACCGCGCCCGGCATGGGCATCTGTCATTCCTATGCGCCCGACGGCCGCTGCATCTCGCTGCTCAAGATCCTTCTTACCAATGCCTGCAATTACGATTGCCTCTATTGCGTCAATCGCGCTTCCTCCAACGTCCCTCGCGCACGCTTCACGGTGGATGAGATCGTCAAGCTCACCATCGACTTCTATCGCCGCAACTACATCGAGGGCCTGTTCCTCTCCTCCGGCATCATCCGCAGCCCCGACTACACGATGGAGCAAGTGGTGTCGGTCGCGCGCAAATTGCGCGAGGAGCATCGTTTCCGCGGCTACATCCATCTGAAGACGATTCCCGAAGCGGACGAAGCGCTGATCGCGGAAGCCGGCAAATATGCCGACAGGCTCAGCATCAATATCGAGATGCCGCTGGAGACGAGCCTCGCCAAACTCGCACCGGAAAAGAACCAGCGCGCGATCCGCCGCACCATGGGGCGGCTCCGGCTCAAGCTCGACGAAGCGGATGAAGCCAAAAAGGCGATCCGCAAGGCCCGGCCGCCGCGCTTTGCGCCCGCAGGCCAGAGCACGCAGATGATCGTCGGCGCCGACAGCGCTGACGACCGCACCATCCTGGCGACCTCGGCCAATCTCTACGGCGCCTACAAGCTGAGGCGTGTCTACTATTCCGCCTTCAGTCCGATCCCGGATGCCAGCCGCGCGCTGCCGTTGCAGGCGCCGCCCCTCGCGCGCGAGCACCGGCTCTACCAGGCCGACTGGCTGATGCGCTTCTACGGCTTCGACGCCGAGGAAATCGTCGACGAAGGCGAAGGCATGCTGCCGCTCGACATCGACCCCAAGCTCGCCTGGGCGCTGCGCCACCGCGACCGCTTTCCGCTCGACATCAACACGGCGAGCCGCGAGGAGCTGTTGCGCGTGCCGGGCTTCGGCACCCGCACGGTCGAGCGCATTCTCACCATGCGCCGCGCGACCTCGATCCGGCTCGCCGACCTCACCCGACTGCACGTGGCCCGGAACAAGGCGCTGCCGTTCATCGTTCTCTCAGACCATCGTCCGTCTCGCGGGCTGCTTGATGCCGCCGGGCTGCGGACGAGGCTTCAGCCGAAGCCGCAGCAATTGGGATTTGGATTCTAACCGAGCCGTCATTGCGAGGGACGAAGCCCCGAAGCAATCCAGGAGCCAGACAACGATTCTGGATTGCTTCGTCGCCTTCGGCTCCTCGAATGACGGGAGGAGACAGATGCACATCGTCACCCTCGACAGCAACACCGACTTCGACGGCTGGCGCAAGGCGGCGCGGGCGTTGGCGACGAACGACGTCAAGCCGGCGGAGGTGACCTGGCGCGTGCGAGGCGCGACGGCTGACCTGTTCGACGATCAGGCCGAGACGACGCTGCCGGAGGTCCCGGAGGGCACGTTCTCGGTGCCGGCGTCATTCGTCGAATTGGCGCAATCCGCCATCCTGCATCGCGATCCCAATCGCTTCGGCCTGCTCTATCGGCTGTTGTGGCGCCTGCGCGCCAATCACGACCTCATGACCCTCGCCACCGATCCCGATGTCGCCCAGGTCAATGCGATGGCGCGGGCGGTGCGCCGCGACGAGCACAAGATGCACGCCTTCGTCCGCTTCCGCGAGATCGGCCGGGAACGCGAGACGCGTTACGTCGCCTGGTTCGAGCCGGAGCACCACATCGTCGAGCTCGCCGCCCCCTTCTTCGCGCGCCGCTTCGCCGACATGCCCTGGTCGATCCTCACCCCCGACCTCTGCGCGCATTGGGACGGCAGCCGAGTCAGCTTCACGCCCGGCGTGAGCAAAGCTGAGGCGCCGTCTGAAGATCGGCTCGAGGAGGTCTGGCGGCGCTATTATGCGAGCATTTTCAATCCTGCACGGCTGAAAGTGAAGGCGATGGAGAAGGAGATGCCGAAGCGATATTGGCACAACCTGCCCGAGGCCTCCCTGATCAAGCCGCTGATCGAAACCGCCGCCCAGCGGGCGAGCGCGATGATCGCCGAGCCCGGCACCGAAGCGCACAAAGCGCAGAAACGGGTTGAGGAGACAGTGATGGCCCGCAAGCCCAAAGCTCAAACTAAGGCTCACGAAACTAAGGCTCATGCATCCAAGCCGCACGAGACCGATGCCGCCGCTCTTGAGACGTTGCGTGAAGAAGCTGCCTCTTGCCGCGCCTGCCCACTGTGGAAGAACGCCACCCAGACCGTGTTCGGGGAAGGGCCGGCGCACGCCCCGATCATGCTGGTCGGCGAGCAGCCCGGCGACAAGGAAGACCTCGCGGGCCAGCCGTTCGTCGGCCCGGCCGGGCAGATGCTCGACCGCGCGCTGGACGAAGCCGGTATCGACCGCACCAAGGTCTATGTCACCAACGCGGTGAAGCATTTCAAATTCGTGCCCCGCGGCAAGATCCGCCTGCATCAGAAGCCGACGACGCCGGAGATCAAGGCCTGCCGGCAATGGTATGAGCGCGAGCTTGCCGCGATCCGCCCAGCCCTCGTCGTCGCGCTCGGCGCGACCGCCGCGCAATCCGTGTTCGGCAAGATCACCCCGGTCAACAAGAGCCGCGGCCATGTGGTGGACCTGCCCGACGGGGTCAAGGCGATGGTGACGGTCCATCCCTCCTATTTGTTGCGATTGCCCGACGCGGATGCCAAGGCGCGCGAATATCAGCGCTTCGTCGAGGACCTGCAGATCGCTGCGCATGCGATGAAGCGGTCGGTTCGGGCAGCGTAGTCGTCGAAAATCTTCGTAGCCAAATACCGGGAATGAGCTCGCCGGCCCGTGTCCTGTTCGGTCTTTATCTTTGAGTTGGGTCAAAACCCCGCCGCCAGCACGAACTATCGTCCAGTTCAGATCCGAACGGCCTGCAAGGTGCTCGGATCGCGGGGTCGGATCATTCCGAACCGCAGGACAGGGCGAATGGCACACGGGCGAGGCTGGCTTCGATGCAGCTCGCCTGCTGTTCGCCGGGAGCTCCGCCGTGCGATCTGCCACGAGCAGTCCAGAGTAAGCGCGTCATCAGCATCCGGGCACGACGGCCGCGCGGAGCCACTGTGCGAGTCTCGGCGCCTTTTCACATGAGCAGCGAATCAGCGGAGAGAGACGGATGAGACAGCCTGGATTGGATCACCGCCATCGTGACAAGAATGGCGAAATCAGCAGAAAGCACGGCAACACCCTGATCCGCACGCTGCGCACGATCTACGGCCCCGGCTTTGCGAAGGGAGCCGCCGACTCGGACAGGCTCGCAGACGTGCTACACCGCATCGACGAGGAGTCGCTCTCGCAGCTGGTGCATCATCATGAGCGCGGCGAACTGGACGACAAGATCAAGAACGCGGCGTGAGTGCGCGACTCCTCGGACCGACAAAGCGATCGACCCCATCGGCACCGCTACGATGCCGACGGGACGTCGCAAGGTGATGGCGAGCTTGAGACCGCTCCGGCTCACGCCGCCAGCGTGTTCTCCACGAGCTTGATGAAGTAGGACGTGCCGTAGACGATCGCCTCGTCGTTGAAATTGTAGGCGGGGTGATGCAGCCCGGCCGAGTCGCCATTGCCGATGAAGATGAAGGCACCGGGCCGCGCCTCCAGCATGTAGGAGAAATCTTCCGCGCCCATCATCGGCGGCATCTCATGTACATTGGTCTCGCCCGCGACCTCCTTGGCGGCGCGCAACGCGATCTCGGTCTGCTCGGCATGATTGACCGTCACCGGGTAGCCACGCGTATAGGTGAGGTTGATCTTGGCGCCGGTGATCTGGGCCGTGCCCGCAACCACCTCGCGCACGCGTTTCTCGACGAGATCGCGGATCTTCGGCGTCAGCGTTCGCACCGTGCCGCGCAAAGTCGCCGTCTGCGGAATGACATTGCGGGCGTTGCCGGCGTGGAATTCGCACATCGAGACCACCGCCGACTCCAGCGGGTCGACATTGCGCGAGACGATCTGCTGCAACACCGTGACCAGCTGCGCGCCGACCAGAAGCGAATCGATGCAGTTGTGCGGCTTGGCCGCGTGGCCGCCATGGCCTTCGATGGTGATGTCGATGTTGTCGGTCGCGGCCATCAACGGACCCGGCCGGATCGCAAACGCACCGACCGGGATGCCGGGGCCGTTGTGCATTCCATAGACCTGGTCGATCTTGAAGCGCTCCATCAGGCCATCCTTGATCATGGCATGGGCGCCGCCGCCACCCTCCTCGGCCGGCTGGAAGATCACGGCGACCTCGCCGGCGAAATTGCGGGTCTCGGCGAGGTAGCGGGCCGCGCCCAGCAGCATCGCGGTGTGGCCGTCATGGCCGCACGCATGCATCTTGCCGGGTGTCTTGGAGGCATAAGACAGGCCGGTGGCCTCCTCGATCGGCAGCGCGTCCATGTCGGCGCGCAAGCCGATCACCTTCACCTCACCGTTGCCCGGCTTCCTGCCCTTGATCACGCCGACCACGCCGGTCTGGCCGAGGCCCGTGGCGACCTCGTCGCAGCCGAATTCGCGCAGCCGCTCGGCCACGAACGCCGCGGTCCGATGCACGTCGTAGAGCAGCTCCGGATGAGAATGGATATCCCGCCTCCAGGCCTGGATATCGGGCTGCAGATCGGCGACGCGATTGACGATAGGCATAGGAAATTCTCGTGATCCCTGTTGGCATTGAGGCCTGTGTAGCATGCAAGATGCACACCGCCCAACCGATAGACGTCCGCGAGCAATGCGGCCATGCGCATGAAGATGGACTTGTCCCCCGGCCATCCCGCTGACTAAAACCGCCGCAAGCAGACCAGGGAAGGACGCCGATGCCAAGGCAGCTCGAGGGACAATTCGACTATATCGTCGTGGGCGCCGGCACGGCCGGCTGCATCCTGGCGAACCGGCTCTCGGCCGACCCGACCAAGCGCGTCCTGATCCTGGAAGCCGGCGGCAACGACAACTGGATCTGGTTCCATATTCCGGTCGGCTACCTCTTTGCGATCGGCAATCCCCGCTCCGATTGGATGTTCCGGACCGAGCCGGAGCCGGGGCTCAACGGCCGCTCGCTGGCCTATCCCCGCGGCAAGGTGATCGGCGGCTGCTCCGCCATCAATGCGATGATCTCCATGCGCGGCCAGGCGGCCGATTACGACCATTGGCGCCAGCTCGGCCTGGCCGGCTGGTCCTATCAGGACGTACTGCCGGTATTCCGGCGGCTGGAGGACCACTTCCTCGGCGAAAGCGAACACCATGGCACCGGCGGCGGCTGGCGGATCGAGGCTCCGCGCCTGTCCTGGGCCGTCCTTGACGCGGTCGGCGACGCCGCGGAGGAGATGGGCATCCGCCGGATTCCTGATTTCAATACCGGCGACAACGAGGGCGTCAGCTATTTCCATGTCAACCAGAAGCGCGGGCGGCGCTGGTCGTCAGCACGGGGCTTCCTCAAGCCGGCACTGAGCCGTCCCAATTTGCGGCTGGAGACGCATGTGCTGGTCGAGCAGCTGATCGTCGAGAACGGACGCGCGGTCGGCGTGCGCTTCATCCAGAACGGCGAGACGATCGAGGCACGCACGCGAGGAGAAGTCATCCTCAGCGCCGGCGCGATCGGGTCGGTCCAGGTGCTGCACCGCTCCGGCATCGGGCCGGCGGAGTGGCTCAGCCCGCTGGGGATCGACGTGACGCTCGACAAGCCTGGCGTCGGGCGCAACCTGCAGGACCATCTGCAGCAGCGCGCGATCTACAAGGTCACGGGCGTCCGCACGCTGAATGAGACCTATTACTCGCTATTCCGCCGCGGCCTGATGGGGCTGGACTACGCCCTCCGCCGCCGCGGCCCGCTCACCATGGCGCCATCGCAGCTGGGCATCTTCACCCGCTCGGACTCGACGCGCGACCGCGCCAATATCCAGTTTCACGTGCAGCCGCTCTCGCTCGACAAGTTCGGCGATCCCCTGCACCGCTTCCCCGCGATCACGGTCAGCGCCTGCAATCTGCGTCCGACCTCGCGGGGCACCGTGCGGATCCGCTCGGCCAAGCTGGATGAGGCGCCGTCGATCGCGCCGAACTATCTGGCGACCGAAGAAGACCGCCAGGTCGCGGCCGACGCCATCCGCGTCACGCGCAGGCTGATGAAGCAGAAGACGCTGGCGCGCTTCAACCCGGTCGAATTCCTCCCCGGCCCTGCCGTCGGCGACGACGACGCGTCGCTGGCGAAGGCGGCCGGCGATATCGGCACCACGATCTTCCACCCCGTGGGCACGGCCAAGATGGGCACCCGCGACGATCCCATGGCCGTCGTCGACGAACGTCTGCGCTTCCATGGCATCGCGGGGCTTCGGATCGCAGACGCCTCGATCATGCCGACCATCACCTCGGGCAACACCAACACGCCGACCGCGATGATCGCGGAGAAAGCCGCGGCAATGATTTTGGAGGATGCGAAGTAGTCTCTCTCGATCGTCATTCCGGGGCGCCCGCAGGGCGGACCCGGAATCCATTTCACCACCGTCTGCAAGGCCAAATGGATTCCTGTATCTGACCGGGTGTCACTGTCATAGTGGCGGCGGGTAGAGACAGCTCGTTGGATTCCCGGTTGCCTCGGCGACCGTAACCCGGCTTGGGCGTCTCCGCTTGCCTTGTCTGATCGAACAGTCGCATGAGCGCCGATTTCCGGTAGCTCGCATACAGGTCTGATCCCCATGACAGCTCAGTCTCTTGCGCTCGCGGCCGGCATCGATGTCGGTCAGCGCTTTCTTGATGTCGGCCTTGCTCCCTCGGGCAAGACTTTCCGGGTTGCCAACGCTGCCGAAGGCGTCGCCGCCGTGGTCGAGCGGTTGACCCAGGCCGGCGTCGGCCGTGTCGTGCTGGAGGCGATCGGCCCCTATGCCCGGCAACTCGTCAGCGCTCTCGGCGCGGCCGGGTTCGAGGTCGGTCTCGTCAATCCGCGCCGCATCAAGGCATTCCGTGAGTTTGAAGGGCGCCGTGCCAAGACCGACAGGCTGGACGCGCGGCTGATTGCGCGCTTCGCTCTCGCCATGACCGACGCCATTCGCCCATTGCCATCCGCCGAGCAGCTGACGCTCAAGGCCCTCACCACACGTCGTCGCCAGCTCACGGAAATGATCGCCATGGAGAAGACACGGCTGAAACAAACCGCCGAGCCACTCCTATTGGACAATCACCGTGCCACCATCTCTGTTCTGACGACCCAGTGCCGCCAGATCGAGACCGAACTCGACCGCCGGATCGCCGCCGATCCGCAGCTTGCCTGCAGCTTCGAGATCCTCACCTCGATCCCCGGGATCGGCGAGCGCGTGGCCACTGTGCTGATCACCGAACTGCCTGAGATTGGCCGCGTCGATCGCAAGGCTGTCGCCAGCCTGGCCGGCCTCGCGCCGCATGTCAGCCAGTCCGGCAATGCGCCGCCCCGTGCCGCCATCTCGGGCGGCCGCCCTTGCGTGCGCACGGCGCTCTACATGGCCGCCCTCGTCGCCAGCCGTCACAATCCCCGAATGAAAGCCGCCTACCAAGCCCTGCGAGAACAGGGCAAGCCCGCCAAGCTCGCCCTCATTGCCATCGCCCGAAAGCTGTTGGTCACCGCAAACACCATGGTCAAAAACAACACCCGATATACCCAGCAATCGCTTGACAGCTAAGACAGTCGCCGGGCTCCCGCCCTTCGCGCGTGCCCCGGAATGACGATCTCAAAAAGCTCCGCCAGCCCCCTATTTCCGCTCCAGCCTCCAGGCCCCGTCCCAGTCCGACCCGGGCGGATTTTGCTTCAGGCCTTCGATGCGCGCGACCAAAGCCAGCGAGGGACCATCTCCAGGCGCCACCTCGAGCGCGGCCGTAAAAGCGGCGAGCGCCTCATCCCAGCGCTGCGCCCGGTAGGCGGCGAGGCCTTCGTCGTAATGGTCGCGCAACAGTTCCTGCTCCGGCGTCAGGCCGCCTTTCGCGCCCATGATCTCGAACACGGTCTGCGGTTGGGTCTGGCCGAGCACGACGATCCTGTCGATCTCCCGGACCTCGATCACTGCTTCCCCCGCTTCGGCGGTCGCCTCCGAGATCAGGCAGCGGCTGCCGTAGAGCTTGTTGGCACCTTCCAGGCGCGAGGCCAGATTCACGGTGGCCCCCATGACCGTGTAGTTCATCATGAACGCCGAGCCGATGCTGCCGACCAGGGCCTCACCGGTCGCGATCCCGATCCGAAGGTCGCACTCGGCCGGAATCGTACGCACGCCGAGCAGCTCGGGTAGCGCCTTGCGCAGGCCGGCGACGCGTCCCACCATGTCAACCGCCGCAAGACAGGCGAGGTTTGCCTGCTCAGCCTCTTCAACGAAGGGCGGGCCCCAATAGGCCATGATCGCGTCGCCGATATATTTGTCGATGATGCCGCGATGGGCGTGAATCGGCTCCGACATCGTCGACAGATACAGGTTCATGATCTTGACGAGGCCTTGCGGCGTCACGCCTTCACTGAGCGTCGTGAACCCTTTCATGTCGCAGAACATCACGGTCATGGTGCGGCGCTGACCGTCGGCTGCCGCAAGTGCCGGCTGATCGAGCAATCCTTCGGCGACCCGCGGGTCGATATACCTGCCGAAGGTCTCCCTGATCTGCTGATTCTGCCTGAGACGTTCGATCATGCGGTTGAAGGCGGCCGAAAGCTGGCCGATCTCGTCCCTGGTGGTGATGCTGATCGGCTGATCGAGCCGGCCGGCTTCGACCTCCCGCGTCCCTTCGAGCAGCCGCATCACCGGCTGGGTGATGCCGCTGCCGACCAGCATCGCGAAGACGAAGCCCAGCACCGAGGCGATCGCCGTCACCGCGGCCGAAATCGCGATCGCGTGCCGCTGTTCACTGACAACGGTGGCGGCGCTGGCTTCGACCTGGCCCAGCATGTCGGCGCGGATGCCGTCGATCCGGCCGTTGAACTCGTCCCGTAACTGGTCGACTTCCGCCATCATGCGAGCGGCCTCGGGAAAATCATGCGCGTCGAGCCGCTCGATCACCCGCGCACTGTCCTCGTTCACGCGGCGGCGCAGATCGCTCATGGTCGCCTCGATCCGGGCGTCCAGCCGCCCCAGCGCGGCGTTGTCCGATGGCGTGCTGGGATCCTCGATGATCGCGTTGATGAGCTGACGCGCCGCCGCGGCCTCACGGGCAACATCGGCATCGAGCTCCTGGAATCGCTTCAATTGCTCGGCATAGGAGGCCTGGTCCGGTGCGGCTTCCATCATCCGCGCGCCCATCATGCGACGCAGCGCAACCGAACGTTCGAGCGACTTGATGTTCACCCGCGCCAGATGGCCGTAGGCCGGAATGTATCTGCCGGTCAGCTCTTCGAGCAGATGGCCGACCCTGCTGGCCAACACCATCGACAGGATGGACGTGATCACCGCGAGGATGATCAGTCCGGCCGCGATGCCGATGATCTTCTGCCTGATCGATTTGCGAAACATGACGAGCGCCCCCCCGATTCCGAGGTTCGCATCCTATCGCGGCAAACCCGTTTGCGAACTATCGAAGAGCGCTAACAACTCATTGATCGTTAAGGAAGATCGATTGGGACCGTGCCTTCGCCGCGGCTTCCCTGATAACCGACCCGTCAGCGCCAAACGAGCGCAGCAGCCTGGACCAGACGACAATGCCGCCCGTACGACACGGGCGGCATGACGCGATACTGAGCTCCGAACGCGCGAGGCTTAGCCGACGGAGCTGACAATCGGCTGACAATTGCACGACAGGCGGGAAGCCGGCAGACTGACGAGAAGATCGGGGAAAAGACCTCGTCCATCATCGGCATGTCAACGAGATGTGCCTGGCGGGCCCACCTCCTTTGACCTGAGGTCCGCGTTACCTCACAAGCACGTCATCCGCGGCTCAAAGCAGCCGGGCGGGAATAAAGCAGCTCTCCGACCGATCTCCTCACCCGCTAGCCCAATGCTGGGCCGAAGGAGAGCGCGATGAGCCATCACGATCACGACGAGGAAAGCGGCGTCAACCGCCGCAAAGTGCTGGAATGCATGACCTGGGCCGGTACCGGCGTGCTCTGGACCATCGCGGGAGGCGTGCCGCGCTCGCTTGGACTGGTCGATGCGGCCAAAGCCGCCCAACAGGCCTCCCCCCTTACCTTCCTGCAGATCAGCGACAGCCATGTCGGCTTCGACAAACCCGCCAATCCGAATGCACTGGGCACGCTGGAGGAAGCGATCCAGAAAGTCGGCGCGATACCGGTCAAGCCCTCCTTCATGATCCACACCGGCGACATCTCGCATCTGTCCAAGGCGTCCGAGTTCGACGACGCCGACCGCATCATCTCGCAGGCCAGGCTCGACGTGCATTATGTGCCGGGCGAGCATGATTTCCTCGACGAGGAGGTCAAGCTCTACAAGGAACGTTACGGCAAGGGGACGCGCGGCGCGGGCTGGTACTCCTTCGACGCCAGCGGCGTTCATTTCATCGGTCTCGTCAATGTCGTCGACCTCAAGGCCGGTGGCCTCGGCAATCTCGGTGCCGAGCAACTCGAATGGCTCGAGGGCGATCTGAAGGGCCGTTCGAAATCGACGCCGATCGTCGTGTTCGCGCATATCCCACTGTGGACCGTCTATCCGCAATGGGGCTGGGGCACCGAGGACGGCGCGCGGGCGCTCGATTATCTGAAGGGCTTCGGCTCGGTCACCGTGCTCAACGGCCATATTCACCAAGTGATGCAGAAGGTCGAAGGCAACGTCACCTTCCACACCGCGCGCTCCACCGCCTTCCCGCAGCCGGCGCCCGGCACGGCGCCCTCGCCCGGCCCGATGAAGGTGGAGGATGCCAGGCTGCGCAGCCTGCTCGGCATCGCCAGCATCAATTTCAAGCTCGGCGACGAACGGCTCGCCATTATCGACACGCCGCTGCAGGGCTGAAGAACACGGCTGAAGGACCTTCCCATGAACCGACGCGATGTTCTCCTCCGCGGCGTGCGTCTCACCGCGGTCGCTATTTTGTTGCCATCGGAAACCCGCAAGGCGAACGCCCAGACGGCTGCGGTAGTGATCGACAATTTCACGTTCAATCCGCCCGAGCTGACCGTGAAACTCGGCGACACCGTGACCTGGACCAACCATGACGACATCCCGCACACGGTGGTATCCGCAGGAAAGTTCCGCTCCAAGGCGCTGGACAGCGACGACAGCTTCTCCTTCACTTTCACCGCGGCCGGCGACTACAAATATTTCTGCTCGCTGCACCCGCACATGACCGGGCTGATCAGGGTTGAGTAGCGCGCCAAACCAGGGCATCAGCATATTCCCTGGCCGGAGGCTCGCCTCCGGCCAGGCGTCTCCCGCTTCCCCAAAAGCCGGTCCGCAGACGATGCCGCTGAACACCGACGATGCCGCGCGTAACCGGCGCTTCCGCGAGCTGGCGCTGCCCTATCTCGACGACGTCTATACGCTGGCGCGCTATTTGTTGCGCGATCCGACGGATGCGGAGGATGCCGTGCAGGAATGCTACCTGCGCGCCTTCAAGCATTTCGACACCTATCGCGGCCCGGCGATGAAACCTTGGCTGTTTGCGATCCTGCGCAATGTCTGCCACACCGAATTCACCCGCCGCAGCAGTGCGAAGATCCAGGCGATCGACGACGCGCCGGAAGCCGAGGACAAGCCGCCGCTCTGGCACGAAGCCCAGGAGACGCCGGAAGGCACCGTCCTGCGCGAGCGCGACGCCTCGGCGATCCGCAAGCTGATCGACCGGCTCGCCGAACCATTTCGTGAGACCTTCGTGCTGCGCGAGATCAACAACCTGTCCTATCGCGAGATCGCGGACAGCGCCGGCGTGCCGGTCGGCACGGTGATGTCGCGGCTTGCCCGCGCCCGCGCGATACTGCGCACTGCGTGGCTCGCGGAAGAGGAGTCTTCGGAATGACCTGCGAGGAGGCCGACATCCTGATCCATGCCCTCGCCGACGGCGAGCTCGACGCCGGCCACGCCAGCGAGGTGGAAACCCATGTCGCCGGCTGCCCACGCTGCACGGCCGAGTTAGCGGCCATCAGAGAGATGAAGGAGGCCATCGCTCGCGCCGATCTCGGCTTCAAGGCGCCGCCGCAATTGCGCCGTCGCATCGAAGATGCGCTGCCGGCGGTAGCCACGCCGCCGAACCGCCGCTCGGTGCTGAAGGGCTTTGCCCTGGGATCCGCGGTGTCGGCGCTGGCCGCGACCGGGCTGGTCGCCATCGTGCTGCGCCAGGACGGTCAGCAGCGCATCGAGGCCGAGATCGTCTCGGCCCATCTGCGCTCGCTGCAGGCCGGCCATCTCGCGGACGTGCTGTCGACCGACCAGCATACGGTCAAGCCCTGGTTCAACGGCAAGCTCGACGTGGCTCCGCCGGTGATCGACCTGACCGCGCTCGGCTTCACCCTGATCGGCGGCCGGCTCGACTATGTCGATGCCCGCCCGATCGGGGCCGTGATCTATCGCCGTCGGCAGCACATCATCAACCTGTTCGTCGCGCAGACCGCCGACACCGCGCAACACGCCGCGAAGATGGATACCATTCAGGGCTTCAACATCCGCCGCTGGGGCGAGCGCGGGCTGAAATTCTGGGCGATCAGCGACATCGGCGCCGACGAGCTCAACGAGTTCGGCGAGAAATTCGAGACCGCGATGCGGGGGAATAAGGAGGGGTGAAAAACGCAGGGTAAGCAAAATCGCTTCTCCGCCGCATCCCAAGGGCGAAGTCATCCTGGTCATATTCGTAGGGTGGGCAAAGCGAAGCGTGCCCACCGTTACGTTACAGCGCCGTTTCAGGAGACTCTGCGGTGGGCACAGCGCTTCGCGCTTTTGCCCACCCTACGATCAAATCCGCCTCACGCCGATTTGCGGATGGCGTTGTCGACCAGGGTCTTGCCCAGCGACCAGATCGCGCCGGGCACCTTGTGGCTTTGGGCGATCACGTCGTCGAAGGCGCGCTCGATCCAGGCGCAATCCTCTTCGGTGATGGTGAGTGGCGGCAACAACTTTACCGTGTGCAGACCGTGACCGGCAACCTGAGTCAGGATCTTGTGATCCTTGAACAGCGGCACCGTGATCAGCTGCACGAACAGCCCCTTGTTGGCGCTTTCCAGCACGTTCCAGGACGCCTTCAACCGCAGCGATTTCGGCGGTCCGAACTCGACGCCGATCATCAGGCCCTTGCCGCGCACCTCTTTGAGCAGCTCATAACCCGGCACCATGCGGGTCAGTGCCAGACGGAGCTCGGCGCCGCGCTTGGCGGCGGCTTCGATCAGTTTCTCGGCCTTCAGCACTTCCAGTGTGGCGATACCCGCGGCCATCGCGAGGTCGTTCTTCGCGAAGGTCGAGCCATGCACGAGGGCGCGATCCATGCGGTTGAAGATCTTGTCGAAGATCGCCTTGCGCGTCAGCAGCGCGCCGACCGGGACGTGCCCGCCCGACAGCGCCTTGGACAGCAGCACCATATCGGGCTCGACATTCCAGTGTTCCACGGCAAGGAACCGGCCGGTGCGGCCCATGCCGGTCTGGATCTCGTCGGCGATGAAGATCGTGCCGTATTTTTTGCAGAGCGCCGCAGCCCCGGGCAGGAACTCGTCGGTGGGCATATTGACGCCCTTGCCCTGGATCGGCTCCACGATGAAGGCCGCGATCTCGCGTGACGACAGCGCCTGCTCGAGTGCTGCGAGATCGTTGAAAGGGATCGCGGTGCAGCCCGGCAGCAACGGCTCAAAACCCGCGCGGAAGTTCGAATCGTCCGTCAGCGACAGCGCGCCATAGGTCAGACCGTGATAGGAATGGCTGCAATAGACGATCCCGGGGCGGCCAGTCGCGCCACGCGCGATCTTGATCGCCGCTTCCACCGTCTCGGCGCCGGAATTGGCAAAGAACACCTTGTCCAGGTATGGCACATGTTCGAGCAGGCGCTCGGCGAGCACGCCGGCCAAGGTCGAAACGTCGAGTTGCACCAGGTTCGGCAGGTCGCTGTCGAGCACGCTCTTGAGCGCATCACGGAGCGTCGGGTGATTGCGGCCGATTGCGAAAACGCCAAATCCACTCAAAAGATCGAGATAACGGACGTCCTCGCGGTCGTAGAGGTACTGCCCCTGCCCTCTTTTGAAACCGACATCGTATCCGATCGTTTTGAGAACGCGGACCAACTGCTCGTTCAGATGCCGAGAATGCATGGAACTGCGCTGCGCTTGGCGCTCCACAAACATCTCGGAAACGTCTAGATTGGATTTTAGCATCGGCTACATACTTCGGTTGATGGACGCTTCGTCAACTGAAAACGCGCAATGCGGCGTTTTGCCCCCATTCGCACCATCAAAGCAAGCACGGGTTTCAGCCAATGTTGCATCGCCCCAAATCTCTCATGCGCACAGTCATATCATGTTCTGGTGTGCTGTTCGCAGTAGGATTTTCTTCCTTTCTGTCGTCCGCTTTGGCCGCCGATCCGACCGGAGACTGGCGAGTGGCAGATGGCGTCGCTAACATCCGAGTCGCACAATGTAATGGCAGCATGTGGGGCGTGGTCGCCTGGGAAAAGACACCCGGTGGCCGCGATACCCACAACCCCGATCCGGCCAAGCAGAGCCGGCCGACGCTGGGCATGTCGATTCTGATCGACATGAAGAAAAAGGCAGGCACGGATCAGTGGGAAGGCCAAGTCTACAACGCCAAGGACGGCCAGCTCTACAGCTCTACAATCACCCCGACTGATCAAGACCACCTTGAAATCCAGGGATGTGTGCTCGGCTTCCTGTGCGGCGGCGAAACCTGGACGCGCGTCGGTCCGCCGATCCCGTCGAGCCCGGTCAACAGCATGGCCAAAGGTACGCAGAAACCGATCGCTCCGGCGCCGAAAACCACTGGCGCGGCGACGACGGCAGCCAAAAAACCGGGCGATCAGATCGGCGATATCTGTCTGCTTCCGGAAATCGAGCACACCCACTAAGACGGGCCGATGCTCAAGAGGTGGAAGCGGCCGAGATCCTCGACCGCTTTCATTTTTTTGGTTAGCTCTTCGGCGCTAATTTTCTTTGATCACGCGCGGCTTGCCCATCAGCGCCGGCTGGAAGAGCAGCACGGCAGCCAGCGTGGTCACCAGCGACAGCGCCAGCAGCTTGCCCATGCTGGACGTCCCCGGATGGCTCGACAGCCACAGGCTGCCGAACGCCGTCGCCGTCGTCAGCGCGCTGAAGAAGATCGCGCGCGTGAGGCTGGTCTGCAGCAGGTTGGTCCTGCCTGACCGCCAGGCCACGACATAATAGATCTTGAACGCCACGCCGATGCCGAGCAGCAGCGGCAAAGCAACGATGTTGGCGAAGTTGAGCGGGAGCTTGATCAGCACGCAGATCTCGAGCGTGACAGCCCCCGCCACCAACAGCGGCACGATGGTCATGAGCACATCGGTCAAGCGCCGCAGCGTCGCCCATAAGAGCAGGCTGATCACGACCAGCGCATAGATGCCGGCGTGGATGAACGCCTTTACGATGGTGTCGCCGGATTTGAGAATCGACACCGGCCCGCCGATCGCCATCGGCTCCGCCGCCAACACCGCATTGGCGAAGCGGCGCAGATTGTCGTTATCGTTCGGATCGCCCTTCGGCTCCGCTTCCACCCGGATCAGGCCATCCTTGCTCTTCCATTGCGAGACCAGTTCGTGCGGCAGGTTGCTGAGGCTGACGGGCTGGGCCTGCAGCGCCATGTTCAGCTGCTCCAGCACGATGCGGAGCGGCTCGACGAACACCGCCTGCGCCTTGTTGCGCACCGTTTCATTGGAGGATGCAAGCTTGGCCAGCGCGTCGGCCAGCCGTCGCGAGGCCACCGCGCCCGGTCCCTTATCCTCGCCCGCCGTCCTGCGCAGATTGGCGACCGTCGAGTTGAGCGCCTCGACATTCTCCTGGTCGGTCGGCGGAGCGTCGATCTGATCCGGATTGATCGCCGGCCCCAAGACCTTCGCCCCCTGTGCGATCAGCTTCAGCTTGGTGGGCTGGTCTGCAGGCACGAAGGTGTCGAGCGAGGTCACACGCGCCACTTCCGGCAGCTTTGACAGCTTGTCTTCGATCGCCTTGGCCTCCGCCTCCGAGCGCGTCAGCACGTCGATCGCATTGGCACCGGTGTTGGGGTCCTTGCGCAGATCGAGATAGGTCGCGATCGATTCCGCCTTCGGGTTGCGCAGGTTCATCGGGTTGAAGTCGAACTTCATGTAGTAGAGCAGCGGCAGGCCTGCGATCACGATGCCCAGCGTGCCGACGATGATCGGCACGCGGTGCTTCTCCAGAAAGCGGTCCAACGGCGCGAGAAACGCGTAGCCCACCGGCTCCATTTCGCCGGGCGGATTGAGGATCTTCAAGAACGCCGGCAGCACCGTGATCGAGGAGATGAAAGCGATCAGCATGCCGGCGCCGGCGATCTCGCCGAGCTCGGAAATGCCCTTGTAGTCGGTCGGCAGGAAGCACAGAAAGCCGGCCGCAGTCGCCATCGCCGCGAGCGACAGCGGCACCGCCGAACGGCGCGCGGCTTCCGCCAGCGCCTCCGGCAGATTGTCGTTCTTGTAGCGCTCGGAGCGGTAGCGCACGCTGAACTGGATGCCGAAATCGACGCCCAGCCCGATGAACAGCACCGCAAACGCCACCGACAACAGATTGAGCGAACCGACCATCATCAGCCCGACCGCGGTGGTGAGCGACAGGCCGATGAACAAGTTGACGAACACGGCCGAGATGATCTTGGCCGAGTGCAGCGCCAGCCAGAGAATGACCAGCACCACCACGACGGTCCCGATGCCGTTGGTGACCGCGCCTTCCTGCACGGTGGCATATTCCTCGTTCGCAATCGGGACCGGCCCGGTCAGGCGCACCCGCGCCTTGTACTTGCCGGCAAAGTCGAGCTCGGCCGCCGCCTGGCGGATGGCATCGGTGGCCGCTTTGCCAGGCTCCAGGGCCTGGTAGTCGAGGATCGGCTTGAACTGGATGAAGGCGCGCTTGTCGCTGTCCTGAAGCGGCTTGTCGCTGATCAGCTGACGCCAGGAGAACGTGGCGTCACCCGTGTTCAGCACGGTCTCGACGGTCTCCGAAATGTAGTCGAACGGCCGCGCCGTGCTGTCGAGCTTGACCTGGCCGCGCTTGACGCCGGCAAGGCCGGTCTCCAGCGCGCCGGTCAGCCCGCGAATCGAAGGGTCGCCCGCCATGATCTCGAGCAGCGGCGCAGCCGATGTGAACTGCTCGGTCAACTGCTTGACCTCGTCGGTCGGCAGGAACAACAGGCCGTTCTTGGCGAAGAACTCGCCGGTGCCGAGCGGCTCGACCGAGGAGAAATGCGTGGTATCGCCCTTGAGTTTCTCCACCAGCGCGTTGGCCGCAACGCCGGTCAGCTCCGGTGTCGGCGCTTCCACCACGGCAAGGATGGAGCGATCGCGATCGAAGGCCTGCTCGTATTGCTGATCGCGCTGACGCCAGTCCAGATTGGGGGAAATCAGCGTATTGATGTCAGTATTGATGACGAAATGATGCGCCGTATAAAACCCGGCGCCCACCGCAAGGAGGAGTCCCACAATCAAGGTCGGCCATGCAAACCGGGTACTGGCCCTGACGATCGAGACAACAATAGTTGTGAGCACTTCTTGACTTTCTCATATTTGAGCTCGGCTGAAACGTCCGCTGCCTATCGGAGTTCCATCGTCCGGGCTAGCCCAACAGGATGATGTTCTGCTGCGGAAGGCGGGCTGGATCACACACGGACGGCCCTGCCCGGGGCGGCTGATATAGCGGCGCTCTTCGGCGGTAAAGTGACGAACGGGTGAGATTATAATATGTTGTAATTACTTATATTATTCATCCTTATTAAAATACCACAATTGATCCGACTGTGTATTTCCAGTCACATGCGAGCCATTTGCAAACAGACTTCCCTCTTCCCGGAAATTTTGACACAAAGCCCTGCGCCTCCATTGCGCTTGAACGGCCGGAAACTGGCCTAAACCGGGGCACATCGCTGGTGTGGATATTGCACCCCCGTCAAGCGTTGATCCGGCCGCGGGGTGACGGATGACAGTGAGGCAACGTGGGTAACGGACGTCCGATGCAGATCTATCTCGCGCAACCACGCGGTTTTTGTGCAGGAGTCGTGCGCGCGATCGAGATCGTGGAGCGCGCGCTGGAGAAATACGGGCCGCCCGTCTATGTGCGCCATGAGATCGTGCACAACAAATACGTCGTCGAAAACCTGAAGAACAAGGGCGCCATCTTCGTCGAGGACCTCTCCGAAGTGCCGCCGCTGGCGGTGACCGTGTTCAGCGCCCATGGCGTGGCCCGCTCGGTGGAAGAGGAAGCAGCCGTCCGGGGCCTGCCGGTGCTCAATGCAACTTGTCCGCTCGTAACCAAGGTCCACAACCAGGGCAAGCGTTACATGTCCAAAGGCCGGACCCTGGTCCTGATCGGCCACGCCGGGCATCCCGAGGTCGAGGGCACCATGGGCCAGGTTCCCGGCCCGGTCCACCTGGTCCAGAATGAGGCAGAGGTGGCGGAATTGCCGATGCCGGCCGATACGCCAATGGCCTATATCACCCAGACCACACTCAGCGTCGATGATACCAAGGATATCATCGCCGCCCTCCAGGCCCGCTTTACAGACATTCAAGGTCCGGATATCCGGGATATCTGCTATGCGACACAGAACCGCCAATCTGCGGTAAGGGACCTATCTAAGCTGGTGGATGTGATCTTGGTGGTCGGCGCCACCAACAGCTCCAACTCGAACAGGCTGCGCGAGATCGGTACCGAGGCCGGGGTCGCGAGTTATCTGATCGCAGACGGGAGCGAGCTCAATCCTGAATGGCTGAAGGAGGCCAAGGCCGTCGGCATCACTGCCGGCGCCTCGGCGCCGGAAGTTCTTGTCGACGACGTCATCGAAGCCCTGCGGCGCATCGGACCGGTCGAGGTCTCCGTGCTCCCGGGACGGGAAGAAAACATCGAATTCCGCCTGCCGGCCGAGCTGGTCGCGGGCTAATCGCAATCCGTTTGGTCCAGAAAGAAGACACGCAATGGCAATCCCCTTCCATAAGGAACTGCGCATCGGGGCCTATCTGATGAAGCAGAAGCTTCTCGGCCGCAAACGCTACCCGCTGGTCTTGATGTTGGAGCCCCTCTTCCGCTGCAACCTCGCCTGTGCCGGCTGCGGCAAGATCGATTATCCGGATGCGATCCTGAACCGTCGCATGACGGCGCAGGAGTGCTGGGACGCCGCCGACGAATGCGGCGCGCCGATGGTGGCGATCCCCGGCGGCGAACCCCTGATCCACAAGGAGATCGGCGAGATCGTGCGCGGCCTGGTGGCGCGCAAGAAGTTCGTCTCGCTGTGCACCAACGCCCTGCTCCTGGAGAAGAAGCTCGACCTGTTCGAGCCCTCGCCCTACCTCTTCTTCTCGGTGCATCTCGACGGTCTGCGCGACCACCACGACAAGGCGGTGTCGCAGAAGGGCGTGTTCGATCGCGCGGTGTCCGCGATCAAGGCGGCGAAGGCGCGCGGCTTCACCGTCAACGTCAACGCCACTGTCTTCGACGGTCATCCGGCCGAGGAGATCGCCAAGTTCCTCGACTTCACCACCGAGCTCGGCGTCGGCGTCACCATGTCGCCCGGCTATGCCTACGAGCGCGCGCCGGACCAGGAGCACTTCCTGAACCGCACCAAGACCAAGCAGCTGTTCCGCGACGTGTTCGCGCGCGGCAAGGGCAAGAAGTGGAATTTCATGCACTCCGGCCTGTTCCTGGACTTCCTGGCCGGCAATCAGGAATTCGAGTGCACGCCCTGGGGCATGCCGGCCCGCAACATCTTTGGCTGGCAGAAGCCCTGCTATCTGCTCGGCGAGGGCTATACCAAGACCTTCAAGGAGCTGATGGAAACCACCGATTGGGATTCCTACGGCACCGGCAAGTACGAGAAGTGCGCCGACTGCATGGCCCATTGCGGTTACGAGGCGACGGCAGCCAACGCCGCGCTGACCAACCCGCTGAAGGCGATGTGGGTCAGCCTGCGCGGCATCAAGACCACGGGCCCGATGGCACCGGAGATCGACCTCTCCAAGCAGCGCCCGGCGCAGTACGTGTTCTCGGCCGAGGTGCAGAAGCGCCTGTCCGAGATCCGCCGCGACGAAGCGCTGGAAGCGCAGCAGCCGAAAAAGGCATCGACGGCGGCCTAAAGCCACGACGCAACGGTCCGCGAGCCACACGGGCCGCCGGTTTGCCGAGACGATCTCGGCAAACCGGCGGCTTTTTTCGTGTGCCAGCAGAAATCCGTCGCGCCAACTCAGCCCGCCCCCATCAATGCGTCAGGCCAAGGAGGCTGTCCGCCAGGACATCTCGATCGCCCTGACGACGACAGCAGAGCGTAGCCGGCGCTCAGCAACACGGCCGCCCGCCCCCCAACGCGATCATCGCCTCACCGACCCACTATCCAAGCTCGTGACGACGCGAGCCGGCACCGCGCTGCCCATTATATATGCTGTGATATAGCGACATCTCCCGCACCCGCATTGCTTACCGTCATATAAGCGCAACTATAGCGGTATATGTAACTAATTAGGTAGACCCTGGGGTTGAGTCTACCGTTGGTGGCTCCAAGGATTGATACTGACCTTGGGCGCATGGAAAGAAATGAAAGGGAATCACGTTGAACAGAGGCAATAATATAAGGCGTGTCATGCAAGGCGGCCTCGCCGCGGCTTTGCTGGCGACATCGTCGTTCGGAGCACAGGCAGCCAATATCAACATTGCGGTTGCATCGAATTTCTACAATTCGGGCCAGGCCGGCAGCAGCGCGATCGCGGATCTCATCGCCGCCTTCCAGACCGCCAACCCTGGAAGCACGGTCACAGTCGTCCAAAACGGGGCGACCGGCACGCTCGAAAGTCAAATCACGGGCGGCAATGGGCTCGGCGTCGACCTCTTCCTGGCCGCCGACACCGCGCATCCCCAGGATCTCGCGACCAATTATTCATCACTGGTGGTCGGCAGCCCATTCAACTACGCCGTCGGCACGCTCGTGTTCTGGAGCAATACGCCGAATGTGAACGTGACCTGCAGCAGCGGCGGAAGCTGTGGCTATAATTCGAGCACCTATCACAACGTGGCGATCGCCAATCCGAGCACGGCTCCCTATGGCCTCGCGGCCAACACGGTGCTGACCGGTCGCTACGGCCTGACAGCGCCGCTTTCGACCAATCCGTTGGTCAGCGAGTACAGCAACATCGACACGACACTTGCCGCCGTGAAGAACCAGACTGCGACTGTCGGTTTCGTGGCTTTGTCGCAAATCTGCCAGAACGGAAGCTACCCGACATCGGGCAGCGCCTTGGTCTATCCGCCGACCGATACCAGCGTATCTCCTGTCATCTTCAACTATAACCCTATCGTGCAAGCCGGCATCAGAATTGCGCGTACCCGCACGACGGACCAGAACACCGAACTTGACGCTTTTGTCGCCTATCTGACCGATTATACGACGTTGCCGCCGTCGCAGATGATCACCACCCTGACGAACTATTGCTACAGCACTCCATAGCAAACAGCCGTCCGCATCGAGCTACGGCGCTGCTTCGGCAACGCTGTAGCTCGTCTTCGAGGCACATCATGGCATGATCGCATGCGCGCGCGTACCTTTGTGATGAACACAGCTGTCGGCGGAAAAAATCAGCAGTATCTGACGAGCAGTGTTGCCGACTGAGTATTGACTTACCCACCGCAGCTCCTTTAACGATATGTTTACTTATATATAGCGCATGTCGTTAGTAGTGAGTTTCCGTGATGTTCGATCAGTTCCTGACTGTCCGCATCCGCCGGACAGAGCGTCGCCGGCCTCCCGTTTGTTTCGCCACCATGACTGCGGTGACGGCGTTATTGATCGGACAACGCGCGACATTCGCCGCTCCCCTCGGCGGCACAGTGGTCGAAGGCTCAGCCGGCATCTCCCAGGCCGGAAGCACCACCAACATCAATCAATCCTCCAATAAAGCGATCATCAACTGGCAAGGCTTCTCAATCGGCACGGGTGAAACCGTCAACTTCAACCAGCCAGGCAGTTCGTCAGTCACCCTCAACCGGGTGATCGGCAACGAGACCAGTGTCATTTCGGGCGCGCTCAATGCCAATGGACAGGTTTTCATCGTCAATTCGGCCGGCGTTCTGTTCGGCAAGAACGCCCAGGTCAATGTCGGCGGCTTGGTCGCGTCGACGCTCGATATCTCCAACGCCAATTTCATGGCGGGCAAGTACACCTTCTCCGGCAATTCGGCAGCGTCCGTCGTCAACCAGGGCAGCATCCACGCCCATGGCGGCGGCTACGTCGCGCTGCTCGGCAACACGGTTGCGAACGACGGCGTGATTTCCGCAAGGCTCGGCACCGTCGCCATGGCCGCCGGCAGCCAGATCACCCTCAATTTCGGCGGCAACTCGCTGCTCGACGTCACCATCGACCGCGGCACCTTGAATGCGCTGGTCGAGAACAAGCGCGCCATCATCGCCGACGGCGGGCAAGTCATCATGACCGCCAAGGCGGCAGATGGCGTGCTGTCGGCGCAGGTCAACAATTCCGGCATCATCCAGGCGCGCACCATGGCCGCCCTCACGGGCGGCTCGGGCAAGACGCGCGCCGCCAAAACCGGTTCGATCAAGCTGATCGCCGACGGCGGCACCACCACAGTCTCGGGCAAGCTCGACGCCTCGGCGCCGAAAGGCGGCGACGGCGGAGCGATCGAGACCAGCGGCAACAAGGTGAAGATCGCGGATGACGCGGTCATCACCACTCTGGCTCCGAGCGGCAAGAGCGGAACGTGGCTGATCGATCCGGATGGCTACACCATCGCATCGAGCGGTGGCGACACCACGGGCGCCGCCCTATCAGCCCTGCTCGCCACCAACGGAACGGTGACTATTGCTTCGACCAGCGGGAACGGGACGGACGGCAACATCAACGTCAACGACACGATCAGCTGGTCGACCAACTCAAACCTCGTGCTGAATGCCACCAACGGCATCAACATCAATTCGGCCATCACGGCCGCCAGCGGCGGCTTGACATTGAATGCGACCGGCCAGATCAGCACGATCGCCGCCGTCAATGTCGGCACCTTCACGCTGGCGAGCGGCACATGGCGACAGGTCGGCACGGCCCTGGCAAGCTTCAGCGCGGCTGACTTCCGGATAGCCGGCGGGACATTCATTCGTGCGTTGGGCGGCGATGGCAGCAGCGCCAACCCGTATCAGATCGCCGACATCTACGGCCTGCAGGGTATCGGCTCGACCTCCCTGTTGGGGAGTTCGGTCGTGCTGGCCAATGACGTGGACGCGAGCGGAACGGCAAGCTGGAACAGCGGTGCCGGCTTCACGCCGATCGGAAACTTGACGACGGCGTTCTCAGGCGTTTTCGACGGCGGCAACCATACCATCAGGGGCCTGACCATCAACGCGGCGACCTCCAATGTCGGCCTGTTCGGCGTAGTCGGATTGAACGCGGCAGTCCACGACATCGGCATCACAAATGCCACGATTGTGGGGTCCGCCGGCACTGTGGGCGGTCTCGCCGGAAAAAATAGTGGGACGATCAGTAATTCTTACATCGCGGCCTCGAATATATCCGGGAGCGGCAATCTGGGCGGCTTGGTCGGCTGGAACAATTCGGGCGGCGTGATCCAAAGCAGCTACGCGGATGGTGTCACGGTGGCCGGGACCGCGACTGCCGTCGGCGGTCTGGTCGGGGCCACGTCTGCACGCAGTACTGTCAAGGATAGTCACGCGACCAGCGCGGCAGTTTCTGGCAAACAGTACATCGGCGGGCTTGCGGGATCCAATGCCGGCACTTTGGACAACACCTACGCAACAGGGACCGTGAACGCAGTCAGTTCGACCGTTGTAGGGATCGGAGGACTGGTCGGTTATAGCGTCGGTACGATCTCGAACTCCCACTCCGATGTGGCGCAAATCACCGTCACAGGCGGCAATGCCGTCGGCGGGCTCGCTGGAGGCGCATCCGGTTCGATCAGCAACTCCTACGCGGACACTGCCATTTCTGCGACGAACAGCCTCAACATCGGAGGTCTTGTCGGCTACAACTCGGGCACGATCACAGGCTCGCACGCGACCGGCGACATCACCGTCGTCGCCGCAGTGTCCGGTGGCACAGGGATCGGCGGACTGGTCGGGACGAGTTCGGGCTCCACCTCCATCTCCGATTCCTATGCGAGCGGCAACGTTACCGTGACAGGGGCGGCCGCGGGATCTTGTCCGAACAACCGTTGCGGCATCGGCGGCCTTGTCGGCATCCTCGGCGGCGGAAGCACCATCTCGGGCTCGCACGCGACCGGCAATGTGACGGCGCCAGACAGCAGTTCCGTCGGCGGCCTGGTGGGCGACACCGGCGGAGTCACCATCGTGGATTCGTATGCGACGGGCAACGTTACCGGGCGATCGGCAGTCGGCGGGCTCGTTGGCAGAAGTACGGGCGTGGCTTTCCCGAGCGGCAAGGGTAGCACGTTCAGCGGGGATCACGCCTCGGGAAACGTCACGTCGAACGATCCAAACAGTGCAAATACCGGCAGCCTGGTCGGCATGTCCGACAACACAACCGTCACCAACTCGGCCGGATCTGGGCGCGTGTCGACCGTTGCCAGCAGAGCGCAGGACGCAGCAGATGCCGCTGCCCAGGCTGCGGCGGAGGCAGCCGCCAGGGCCGCTGCCGCCAAGGAAGCAGCAGCCAAGGAAGCAGCAGCCAAGGAGGCAGCAGCCAAGGAGGCAGCTGCCAAGGAAGCAGCTGCCCAAACTGCCCAGGCCGCTTCGCGATCCGCCAACACTGTGGCGAGCAATGCAGCAACGTCCGCCGCGACACCGCCAAACCCGGCGTCTTCCACGGCCGGCACGCAGGCAACGAGCTCTCCGGCCGGCGAGAGGATGGACGACAGCCTCAAGACAATCGGGAACCGCGTCAAGGCCGACGACGATCGCGCCCGCCGCCGCACGACCGCGGCAGTCGCCGGCGCGTTAGCTGCACGCCGCGGCCGTGGCAACAATGGCAATGGCGGTTCCGATCTGGGCGCGACCATCCGCAGCATCGAGGTCGACGGCGAGCGGTTCGACCTGCAGGGCGGCGGCAAGAAAGACGCGCCGGCTGAGAAGCCCCAATGACCGCCATTGGTGAACCGGCCGTCCTCATCACAGCAAATTCCAAAGGTAGTTGGTCCATGAAGTCAGCCGCAATTCTCGTTTGCTGTGGCGTGCTCTCCACGACGCTGATTTCAGCCCAACCGACGCAAGCACAGACACAAGCACAGACGTTACCAGGCATTGGCGACGCGGTCCGGCAGGCGGACGAAACCCGCAAGCATGCGCCGTCGCCTCAGACCAATGCCGAACCTGTGCTGCCGCGGCTGGTCGACCCGCCATTCACGCTCAACGACCACGAAAAGCTGCTGGTCCGCTCGATTCAGGTCGACGGCCCGAAGCTGACGGGAGAGGTCGAGTTGCGCGCGATCCTGGCGCCCTACGAGAACCGCAGGCTCACCTTGGCCGAAATCTACGAGGCCGCCGACAAGGTGACGCTGCTTTACCGCAACAGCGGCTATCTCGTCGCCAAGACCTATGTGCCGGCCCAGAACGCGCGCAAGGGCGTGCTGCGGTTCAAGATCGTCGTCGGCAAATACGGCACCATCACCCTGAAGAACGAGTCGCTGGTCCGCGACGATTTCCTGCGCGGCGTGATCGATCAGGCGCTGGCCGCCTCGCCGTTCATCCACCAGAACGAGCTCGAACGGGCCATGCTGCTGACCTCCGATCTGCCCGGCGCCGCCATGCCGCGGGTTGCGATCGCGCGCGGGCAGCAGCCTGAGACCTCCGATTTCGTGTTCGGCGTGCCGGAAGCGCGGCGCGTCGACGGCTACCTGCTCGCTGACAATTTCGGCTCGCCCTACACCGGCCGCGACCGGCTCACCGGCGGCATCAACCTGAACTCGCCGCTCGGCTTCGGCGACCGGCTCTCGGCGTTCGGGATCGTGACCGACGACAAACATCTCTTGAACGGGCGGATCGCCTATTCCGCTCCGCTTGGCTATAATGGATTGCGCGGCGAGATCGCAGCCTATCGCACCACCTATACGCTCGGAAGCATCTATCGGAGCCTCAACGCGACCGGCACTGCCGATGCGTTCAGCGCCGCCCTGACTTATCCCGTGCTGCGCGGACGCGACGAGAGCATCTATATCTCAGGCGGATACACCCATAAGAAGCTGAACGACAACGTCCTCGGCGTGTCCATCGCCGATCGCAACATGGACGTCGGCCTCCTCAGCGTCACCCGCGACACCGTGGGCGCTCTTGCAGGGCTGCCATTGATCACCAGTGCGATGTTTTCCATCTCCGGAGGCACGGTGGATTTTCCCGATCCGGCGCAACGGGCGGCGAATCTCGCCGGCGTCCACACTGCGGGCGAGTTCGCCAAGATCAATCTGAACCTCAATGCGGTGCTGGCCTTCACCGACAGGCTGTCGCTTGCGACCAGCGTCCGGGCGCAGAAATCCCTGCGCGGCAATCTGGATTCCAGCGAACAACTCGGCCTGACCGGCTATTACGGCGTGCGGTCCTATGACGAGGGATTGGCCGGCGATAGCGGCTATCTGTTCACGCCAGAGCTGAGATACGCCCTGCCCGAGATTCAGAGTTATCGCCACTCGGTCGGCCTGTTCACCGATGTCGGTGCGGTCTGGCTGGAGAACCCGGCGTTCACGACGCTGCAGAAGGGCTACACCCAACTCAATGCCGTCGGCCTCGGCTATTACGCGAATTACGAATATTCGCCGAGGCGGCTGGTGCTGCTCAAGGCCCAGGTCGCCCACAGCTATGGCTCGAATGCCGGCGCGCAAACTTACGACCGCGGCACCAAGGCCCTGGTGCAGATCGGCGTGACCTTCTGACCAAACCGCTCAACCTCCGGGAAGATCCACATGGAGATGCAATGGCTGTCGGCCGCAATCGACTACGGCATCATCGGGGTTCTGATCGCGCTGAGCGTCGTCGTCGTCGCCATCGTGCTCGAGCGGATCTTCTTCTTCCGCGCCGTGGATCTGGACAGCTTCACGAATATCAAGGCGCTTGAACTGGAACTGACCCGGCGCCTCATCGTCGTCGCCTCCGTCGCCTCCAACGCTCCCTATATCGGCCTGCTCGGCACCGTGCTCGGCATCATGCTGACGTTCTACAACATGGGACTCGATGCCTCGGCGGATGCCAGCAAGATCATGGTCGGCCTTGCACTGGCGTTGAAGGCCACCGCGGTCGGCCTCGTGGTCGCCCTGGTGTCGGTGGTCTCCTACAACGCGCTGCTGCGCAAGACCAAGGTATTGCTCGTGCGGTGGGAGATCGCCCATGGATGAGAAACCATTCGAGACCCTCAACGTCATTCCCTTCGTCGACATCATGCTGGTGCTGCTGACCATGGTGCTGACGACAGCGAACTTCATCGCCACCGGGCGCATTCCGCTCGCCTTGCCTCAGGCTTCGCAGACCAAGGTCGAAAAGCACAAGGACATCATCATCGAGATCTCCGCCACCGGCGCGCTGGCATTCGACAGCGCGCTGGTGACGAAGGACGAGCTGGAAAGCCGGATCAAGGCGCTGCCGCCGGAGACGTCGTTCCTGATCCGCGCCGATCGCGCCACGCCGTTCCAGAACTTCGTGGACGTCGCCGACCTTCTCAAGCGGCTCAACTTCAGCAAGACCGCCGTGCAGACCCAGACTCTGTCCCGGTAGCGGCGTTCTCCGGGAAGGAAGACCGCCATGCCTGCAGACAACACCAGCCGAAGATCCTGGTTCACGATCTGGCATGGTCTTGCAGCCTCGCTGCTGCTCCATGCCGCGCCGGCCGCTTCGTACGTCTGGTCCACGTGGGCCGCACCACCGGACGAACCGTCGAGCCTGGTGGTCGAATTGCAAGGCGCCGTCGCGGACACTCAAACCGAAGCGATCGTGCAGCAGGAGATCAAGGGCTCCGTCGAGCAGGATAAGCCAGAACCGACGAAGCCCGCGCAAACGCCCGCTTCGGAAGCCGCCGAACAACATCCGATCGATGACCAGGATGCGGCGATGCCGCCGCCCGCGCCTCGACCGACGGAACAGAAGCCGGAGCCGCAGGCCGACACAAAATCAGCCGGCACCAGCGACAACACCATCGCCGGTGCTCAGGAGGGTCAGGTCGCCCATACCGTCCAGCCCGATCGCAAGGCGGAGATCGCTCTGCGCCGCGAATATGGAGCGCGGTTGTCGAAGAGAGTGCAGGCCCACTTGGTGTATCCCGACGACGCTCGCAAGGCCAAGCTTCAGGGCACCGCGAAGGTATCCTTCGTCGTTCTGCCAAGCGGAGATATCCGTCCGGAAACCCTGAAGATCGTTGCCAGCAGCGGCCAACCGCTTCTCGACACCAGCGCGCTGAAGACCATTCGCGCCAGCGTGCCTTTCGATCCCGCACCGGCCGAGATGCCCATCGCCATTGCCGTCGAGTTCGGGCGCCAGCGTTGACGTCCCGCTCCGAAGGCCGGGACTGAACTCAGCCCTCGGCGGCAGCAAGCTCCGTGGTGCCGGCAAATGCCTCAGCCCCCAAGAGGCTGTTCAGTAGAAAATCGCGGCAACCGCGCAGCGACCGCAGAGCAAGATTGAACTCGATGCCGGTCGAGACCAAGCCCCGCAGCACGCCGGGATTGCGCGCTACGCCGCGCAGGATCAGCGGCAGATCGATGTCGCCATTCGGCTTGATGGCGTCCTTGGCCAGCGACGGCAGCGTGCGGTGGGCAGGATCGGAGATCACGCGCAGCGCCGCGAAAGGCAGGCCGTATTCGGTGGCATAGGCCGCCGCGATATGGCTCTCCATATCGACCGCAGCCGCGCCCGTGCTCATCCGCAGCGCCGCCTTGCGCGCCTGCGCCACCACGACCTCCTCGGCCCCGGCAAGCACGCCGCGAACCACCCGGCGTCGGCCGAGGGCCGCGCGCGCGATATGCGACTCGCTCAAGGACAGCCCGGCAAACCAGCGCGCGTCACCGGCGGTGACCTCCGTCGCCACGACGATATCGCCGGCCTTCAGTGACGGATCCAGTCCGCCAGCCACGCCGAAGCTGATGACGCCGCGAATCGAGGTCGGGTCGAACACGGTGAGCAGCGAGCGCAATTGCTGCGGATCGCTCGAACTGCAGATGACCATCATCCCAGGACCAGCCGCGATACGGGCTTCCTGTACCAGGCCAGTCACAACCAAGACTGGCCGCGGATCGATCGGGCGATCCGCGGACGTTCTGTCCCCCGTCCCCAATTTCACAATCCGACCCCTGACACCCTGCTATCTCTTGTCCCAATTTCTCCGCCGCGGGGGACACCCGAAGCGAGAAGCATTCACAAATCCTACGATTACGCAGAAAGAATTCGTCAGGAAACCCCGTTTACGCCGCAGTGCGGCCGTCCGACATGCGTTTTTTGCCCGGTGTTGCCATTTGGTCCTGCGTGCTGTGCGAAAGCGATGGAGGGCATGCCTTCATCAGCGCCCGGCCCGTTATACAGCAAAATTCATGCCATTCCAGCAGAACCGAGCCGCAAAATCGACTCAGGCGTCGCCAATACCGGCCCGAGGTAGCCGAGCTCAACCGCTCGCCAGCATGAGATCCGCCGCGCGGTCCCCGGAGCGCACCGAGCCTTCGATGGTGGCTGGCAACCCGGTATCGGTCCAATCACCGGCAAGCGCCAGATTCTGGAACGCGGTCTTCGGGCCCGGCCGGAGCGCGTTCTGTTCCGGGGTCGCCTCGAAGGTGGCCCGCCGCTCGCGGACGATCTGCCAAGGGGGCAATTGCGCCGGCAGGTCGGCCGAAATCCCGGCAGCCTTGCGGATATCGGCCCAGATCGCCGCGGCGAGCTCCTCGCGCGGCTGGTCGACCAGGCGGTCGCCATTGCTGATCGTCACCGACAACCGCTGCGGAAAAGCAAACAGCCATTCGACCAGGCCGCCGACCACGCCCAGGATGGGCGCGGCGTCGCGCGGCGGGTCGACGCGGAAATGCGCATTGACGATCGCGCGGAATTTGGTCGGCGCCGGCAGGCCCGGAAGCAGCGCCTGCGCCGCCCTCGGCGGCACTGCCAGCACGACCACATCGTTCGGACCCACTGCGATGGTCTCGCCCCCGCCGAAGGCCAGCCCCGACACGCGGCCGCCGGAGGTTTCCAAGCTGCGCAGCTCGCGCCCGGTGCGCACGCTGCCGCCTCTGCTTTCCAGGAATTTGACCGCAGGATCGATCAGCACGCCGGAGAGACCGTCGCGCGCGATCAGCGGCCGGCATGCCTGCCCGCCGGCGAGCAAGGTCTCCCGCACGATCGCGCCGGCAAGTCCGGCCGAGCCTTCCGGCGGGTCGCAGTTCAGCGCCGCCAGCAGCAGCGGCTGAACCAGGCGATCGTATAAAGTGCCCTTGCAGGGAATGGTGCTGCCGATCGTCTTGTTCGTGCCGGCCCAAATCAGCGGCGACAGCGCGAGATAGTCGCGCAAGGCCGTATCCGGCACGCGCCGGCTCGCATCGAACACCCACAGCGGCAACCGGCCATCGCCGAGGTCGAGCAGCCAGCGCTGACCCGTCCTGATGTCGACGAAGGCGAATTGCGCCTGTTTGGGCCCGACCAGGCCGGCCTCCGAACCAATGGTGCGCGCGTAAGCCAGCGCATGATGGTTGGCCGACAGCAAAAGGTGATTGCCGTTGTCGATCACCAGATCGGTCGCGGCATCATAATAGGAGCGGCAGCGACCGCCGATCTGCTGCGTCGCCTCGTGGACATGCACGACATAGCCGGCATTGGCGAGCCGCACGCCGGCCGAAAGACCGGAGATCCCGGCACCGATGATGTGAGCGGTTTTCTGCATCAGATGAAGGCGTAACGGAGGATGATGCCGAGCTTGGTGAGCTTGCTCACATGCACCGGCTCGCGAGGGGCATTGAAGCCGCGCGCGAGCAGCAGATCGAGCACGGCACGATAGTATTTGGACATGATCCGCGGCGCGCGCACCGCCCGGCGGCGATTGCGCTGCATGATCTCGTCGGATTTTTCGAAATGTGCCTTGGCGTGAACGGCGAGCGAGTTGCAGACCTTCGGCAAGGCGCGCTCTGCGGTCACCTTGGCCGGATCGTCGCCGGTGATGCCGGCATGCAGGAGCGCTTCGCGCGGCAGATAAAGCCTTCCGAGCTGCGCGTCCTCGTCGATATCGCGCAGGATGTTGGTGAACTGCAGCGCACGGCCGAGATGATGCGCAAGCAGAATGCCGTCCTGCTCCGGCATGCCGAACACACGAACAGAGAGGCGTCCGACGGCGCTCGCCACCCGATCGCAATAGAGATCGAGGGTCGCGAAATCGGGCGCGCGGATGTCCTGCGGCACATCCATCTCCATGCCGTCGATGACCGCAAGGAAGTCCTCGCGCTTCAGGCCGAACGTCTTGACCGTGCGGACGTAATCGCGCAGCCGCGCCGGCGGATGGCCCTGATACAATGCGTCGATATCCTCCCGCCAGCGCTGCAGGGCGGCGAGCCGCTCGTCGCGTGGCCCCTCGGAGTCGGCGATGTCGTCGACCTGGCGGCAGAAGCTGTAGATCTGCAGCATCGCCTCGCGCTGCGCGCGCGGCAGGATCCGCATGGCCGCGTAGAACGAGCTGCCGGACGCGGCAGCCTCGTAATCGGGAGTCTCGGCGGTGGCTTCGAACGTCATGCGCCGGCCGCCGTTTTCGAGGCCGGATGACGTCCGGCCAGGCGACGGCCGATTTCGCCGGTGACGGCGCCGACGCTGCAGCCAAGTAGTTCGAGCGGGCTGAGATGGACGCGTTCGCTCAAGGGGTCGCGCTCCTTCAACATGCGCACGATACGATCCGCAAAGGCCTGAATCAGGGCGATCTCGAGCCCGAGCCGGAAATCCTTCACGCCGCTGTTCAAATCCCTGCCCTCGTCGAGCAGCGCTTCATTGCGTTCGGCAAGCTTGTGCAGACAGGCGAGCAGCGGCGCCGGCGCCTTCGGCTCGCCCAGCATCTCGACGGTGGCGCCATGGTCGGCCAGCACGTCTTGCGGAAGATAGACGCGGTTGAGCGCCCTGTAATCCTTGCCGCAGTCCTGAAGATGGTTGTTGATCTGCAAGCCCGCGCAGATCGCGTCCGAGGCCGGCCAGGTCGCGGTGCTCTCGCCGTGGACATCGAGCAGGAAGCGCCCGACCGGCATGGCGGAATAACGGCAGTAGTGAATGAGTTCGTCCCAGTTTTCGTAGCGCAGCTTGGTCACGTCCATGCGAAAGGCGGCCAACAGATCGAGCGCATGGCGCGGCGACATCGCCCGTTCGGCGAAAGCGCGACGCAAATTGACCGCGACGTCCTGCGTGTCGCCCGTGCCGGTCAGTTCGGCCTCGAGCAGATCGAGCAGCCGCAGTTTCTCATCGGCCGCGAGCGTCGGATGGTCGGCGATGTCGTCTGCGGTTCGGACGAAGTTGTAAAAGGAGAGGATCAGCGGCCGGTGCTCTGGGCGGATGATCCAGGAGGCCACTGGAAAGTTCTCGTCCCGGTGTGTCTTGCCGGATCGCAAATCGCTCGCGGTGGTCATAGGGAAAACAAACTATCAGGTTGACAGGCGCAGTGGCGAACAATGCCCGTCCCTCGCCGATCGCGAAGGATTGCCGGTCTCATATAGGCGAAGATGCAGCCAAAACCAATGCAAACTGCACAATCCGGCCCGCCGGCGCCTCAAACGGTGCGGGCGGGCCGTTAACCCAACTTCGGAAGACGAGGGCTTATTGGTTGTGGGTCTTCAGGACTTGATCGCAAGCCTGGCTGATCTTGGTGCGATTCTCCTTCAGGCAGGCCAAGACGGTGAAATCGCCCTGATCCATCACGGGCCGGCAGTATTTCTGCACGTCACGCGTACAAGCCGCCTGTTCCTCGGGAGTACCGCTGCGCCCAGCGGCCTGCTGTGCGTAAGCACCGGTGGAGACGGAGAGCGACAGCAGGGAAAGTGCAAGAAAGATCTTACGCATCTTGTTCCTTCATTCGACAGCCGGACATTCCCGACGACCGATGGCGTCAGGAAACGACCGTTCGGTTTGCAAGAGCCGCACGCCCTCCCAGCGCCCGAAACGCTGCCAAATGCGGCCAGATTTGCGTCCAAAAGTTCCGAACCGAACCGGCTCGGGGTCGATCATTTCGCATAAACAAGCTTTTGATACTAGGGCATTATTTTACAGTCGCGGTTTTTCGCATTTGGCTGTTGCATGCATGCCGCGCACACCGTTAGATGCGCCGCCGCCGAAACCACGAGGAGCGGTTTGCGGCTTCGCCAACCGCAGCCTTCGAACCGCGCCGCTCGTCCGTCATTTGAACCTCACTGGGTGCGGAGACACTAAGTGGTCGATGCGGCGAGACGTGTCTTGCGGAAGAGCGTCAATTTGGATGGGAAACTCGATATGAAACTGTTTGGCTCAAGTCTCTCTGGACACGTGATCAAGGCCGCAGGTCTGTCCGCTGCGTTGATGCTGTCCGTGTCCGCAAGCTACGCCCAATCCGGCGGCCCGTTTGCCGGCTTCGACGGCAACTGGTCGGGCACCGGGACGGTCGCGCTGTCGGATGGGACCACCGAGCGTATCCGCTGCAAGGCCAACTACCGAGTGGCCGGCGTGACCCTCAAGCAGAGCCTGCAATGCGCCAGCGACAGCTACAAGTTCATCCTGTCGAGCGACGTGACCAGCGAGGGCGACCGCATTTCCGGCAACTGGAGCGAGGCCAGCCGCAACTTGAACGGCGAATTGCAGGGCACCGCCGGCCGCGGCCAGATCGAGGTGTTCGTGCAGGCCGCCGGCTTTGCCGCCAGCCTGTCGCTGCGGACGAGCGGCAACAAGCAGACCGTGAGCATCAGCTCGAAGGGCGAAATCCGCGGCGTCAATATCACGATGTCGAAGACCTGATGGTCCCGGACGCGATCCGACACATCCGAATTCGCCAACGGCCCTGACCTCGTCAGGGCCGTTCGTTTTTAGCGGTGGTTTGCTCAACGCCTGCGGCCAAGCGCTTCGTTCAACCTGTCACATCTGCGCGGGCGTACGCCGCCGATATCCCCCATCGGCCCCGTCATTCGAGCGGCCGCGATCACACTGCCTTGCGTCCGAACTTCTGCGCGATGTTGATCAGGAACATCGCCGTCGGGCGCAGGATGAAGAGGTCGGCGAACAGTGCCGCCACCATCGAGAAGGCGCTGAGCCAGCCGAACAGGCGCAGCGAGGGCAGATCGGAAAACACCGTCACGACCAAGCCGCAGGCCAGCACCACCGTGGTCAGGATCAGCGCGGGTCCGACCAGCACGGTGGCGCGTTCGACCGCGACCGCCGCGCTGACATCCGGCCTGCCCTCCAGCCGGAGGCGGTTGAGGAAATGGATGGTCGCCGACAGCCCGAGGCCGAACGACACGGTCAAGGCCACGACGCTGGCGAACTGCAGGCCCTCCCCCATCGCCCACAGCAGGGTACCGGACATCACCACCGGGAAGATGCCGGGCAGGATGCAGGCGAGCATCACCACCCAGGAGCGGAAGGCAAGCCCGATGAACATCGCCACCAGCGCGAACTCGATGGTCAGGCCATGGTTGAGCTTCTCGATCATGCTGGCGGAGTTGCGTGCGGCAATCGCAGCCAGCCCGGTGACTGCGACCTCGTAACCCGGATGCTTCTTCCTGACCGCGTCGAGCTCATGGTCGAGCTTATCGACCACGGGCAGGAGCTGACTGGAGTCAAGGTCGGGCACCCGGCCCGCCACCACGACCGCATCCTGCTGGGCGTCGATGAAACGGCGTACCAGATGCTCGGGGATCAGGTTGACATATTCCTTGAGCGTCGCGACGTCGTCGCTTCCCGCCTTCTCGGCGAGCCAGCGTCGCAGCGTCTCGACCGACCACACATTGCCGACCCCGGCCGCCTTCTCCACGGTGGCGTGGACGTCGGCGATCGTCTGCAATGTCTCCGGCGCATAGAGCGAAGCGCCCTTCGGAAACTGGATCAGCACGTTGACGGGATTGGCGCCGGTCAGCTTTGCGTCGAGCCGGTTGCTCGCGGCGACCGCCTGCCGCTTGTCCGGCACCTGGTCGGCCAGCCGATAGCGCGGCTGGAGATTGGCATAGATCACGGCGAGCGAACCTACGAACAGCACCGCGATCAAGCTGAACAGCCCCGGCCGGCCGACCATGCGGACCGCGATCCAGTAGCAGAAATTGCGCAGCCCCTGCACGCCGGCGTCCGCGCTCTGGAACTTGACGGCAAAGATCCGCTCATTGCGGACCAGCAGCACGCCGAACACCGGCACCAGCGACAACACCGCGAGCAGCGCGATGATCGTCGCGGCGAGCCCCGCCTCGCCGAATTTCCGGATCAGGTCGGAATCGGAGAATTGCAGCGCGATGAAGGAAATGCCGGCCGTCGCATGGGTCAGCACGCAGGCCGGGCCGACGACCAGGACCGCATTCTTGAACGCGGTATATTTGTCCTGCCCCGCGATCAGCCGGTCGCGCGCCGCGAAAGTCAGCTGCATCGAATCGGAGAAGCTGATCACCATGATGAGCGGCGTCATCACGTTCAGGAACATGTTGAGATTGAAACCGGCCCAGCCGAGCGCGCCGAGCGCCAGCAGAATCGCGATCAGCGGCGGAAACGCCGCCACGATCATGAAGGAAATCTTGCGGAAGAAGATGATCGCGATGATGCAGCCGGCGAGGATCCCGAGCACGTTGTAGGTGAGCCCGTCGCGCTCGACCGCGTTGCGGATTTCCAGCTGCATGACCGGAACGCCGGAGAGATCCGCATTGAGGCCGGTATCGGCCAGATCCTCCGTCATCAGCTTGCGGATGTCGCCGACGACCTTGCCAAGTTCGCTGCTGGCAACCACCTTGGGATCGAGCGACAGCACGACCAGCGCGAGCGTACCGTCCTCGGAGAGCAGCTTGCCGCGGATGATCTCGTTGGACTTCACCGTCTCGATGAACTTGTCGTAGGCCTCCCCTTCAGGAAGGTCGGAGGGAAACAGCGCTGCCGGCAGCTTGCCGGGCGCCGGCGCCTGGCGGGCCGAGAACAGCGAGACAAGGCCGCGCGTGCCATCGACCAATTGCAGGTCGGTGACGAAGTCGCGCAGCTTCTGCAGATTGTCGCGCGACAGCAGGTTCTTGCCTTCGACCACGACCAGGACGTCGAACTCCTCCGCCGGGAATTTCTTCGTCACCTCTTCGTACTGGTGGAATTCCTGGGTGTCGGACCGGAACAACTGGCTGAGCGAATCGTCGATCTTGATTCGGTGGATGCCGAACACGGCGCCGACGATCAGGACCAAGAGCACGATGCAGGAGATGACCGGCGCCTTGACCGCGAGCAAGCCAATCCGCTCCAGGCCGAAGGCGATGCTGCCAAGCGGCCGCGTCTCGACCTTTTCGACATGGACTTCATTGTCGCGTCTGACTTCGAGCATGCCCTGTCCAGTCGTTGAAGCTCGGTCCTGGCTCAAGCCTGAGCAGAGAGGGCGAAAATAGGGCCGCTCAGCGCAGAATGATTGGCCGCATTATGGCCCGAAGCCGATCTTAACCCTTGAAAACATACGAAAATTCTTCGGCCCGTTTAGCAGGTCTCTCGCGCTGCTCGCAAGCGCACACCGCGACACAAGTCGGAGAGAGGCCATAATTTCCGCCTACGTCGCGATTCGGCCACTGCGGATTTAAGCCGATAGTTGCGGCGTACCGTCGCTCTCGTCCTTCAATGCAATGCCGGTCAGCTGGCGTGCCCAGCCCTCGCGGATCAGCCAGGCGATCTTGGCTGCAGCCTCGTCATAGCTGAGCCCGGCGCGATGGATGTTGGAGACGCAGTTCCGCTCGGCGTCGCTGCGGCCGATTCGAGGGGCGAAGGTGATGTACGCACCGAGACTGTCCGGCGCCGACAGGCCCGGCCGCTCGCCGATTAGCATCGCGACCAACCGCGCCCCCAGCAGCTCGCCAATTTCATCGCCCAGCGCGACGCGCGCGCCCGTGGCGATCACGATCGGCCCGAGCGTGAGCTTGGCGGCAGCCAGCCGGGGCGCCAGCGCCCGGATCAGGGCGACGGCGTGCCCCTGGACCGCTTTCGGGGACAGCCCGTCGCCGATCACGATCACGACATCCCCTGCTCGTCCCCCGGTCAGGGCTTGACTTGAAAGCGCCTGAGCCGAAGCAGGATCGAGCCGGCGGCCGAGATCAGGGCGGCTGAGATAATCCCTGCGGTTCGCGGCACGGCTTGCAACGGTGAACGCGGTCAGATCGAGCTGCGCCAGATCTTCAGCAACCGCAGCGGCATCGAAGTGCGCATGCACCGCATCGCGAGCGCGCGCGTGATCGAGCGTGAACGCGAGCAAGGGCCGGGTCGGCAGGCTGGCGCCGGCGCGTCCCAGCGCAAGGCGTGCCGGCGTCAGGTGACGCAGATCCGCCAAGGAGAGCGGCTTGACCGATGCTGCCTTAGGGGCCTGGGCGACCGGTTCCGGCCCGTCCGACGTCGATGATGCGGGTGTGTCTTTCACCGGCGGCTCATTCGGCGGGAACGGCGGCCTCGCGTAGCCGAAGCGAGTAGTTCGAGGCGTTCTGGTGACCGCGGGAGGCGGCGCGCGCGAACATGATCAAATGATGGGAAATCAGCGACACCGCGATGAAATTCTCGATCTCGCCGCGCTTGAGCTGGCCGAGAGCGAACTTCCAGAACGGCCGCCTATAGTCGCCTAGCACGCCGACCTTCCAAACGATCTTTGCGATCATGATGAGGCCGCGCCTGACGTTCGGCCAGCTCTTCATCTCGTCGCTGACCGGGACTTTGATCCGGTTGGCATAGGTGTGATCGCATTGATACTGGAAACGTGCGAACAGTTTTTCCGGCTCGTAGGCCTCCTCCATGCAGCGGCGCCAGGAGTCGAGCACCTGCTCATAGGGCATCAGGAATTTGACATTGGAATCGCGGCCGTCGTCGTGAACCAGACGGCCTTCACGCTCCAGGCGGTCCCACAGCGGTGTCTTCGGCAGCGCCTGCAAGAGGTTGATCGTGAGCAGCGGGATCTGCGATTGCCCGATGAACTGCAACAGCGCGTCCGTAGTTTGCGGCGTGTCGGTGTCCAATCCCATGATGATCCCGGACACCACCTCCATGCCGTAGCTGTTGATGGTCTTGATGCCCTCCATGATCGGGACCATCATGTTGTGGTCCTTCTGCATCGCCGTCAGCGCGTCGGGATCAGGCGTCTCGATGCCGCAGAAGATGGTGATGAAATAAGCCTCCTTCATCTTCTCCAGGATCTCGGGTCGCTTGGCGATGTTGAGCGTGGCCTCGCAGGCGAGCCGCATCACATAACCCGTGCGCTTCTGCCACTCGATCAGATGCGGCAGCAGCTCCAACGTCGCCTTGCGGTTGCCGATGAAATTATCGTCGACGAAATAGACAGAGCCGGTGACACCACACTCCCTGAGCTTGTCGAGCTCGGCGATGATCTGTTGCGGCGTCTTGATGCGGGGATTGCGGCCGTAAAGGCCCGGGATGTCGCAGAACTCGCACTGGTATGGGCACCCGCTGGAATATTGGATGCTACCGAGGAAATATTTCGTCACCTCGGCAAGCTCGTAGGCAGGGACCGGGAAATCGGTCATGGCCACGCGCTCTTTGGTCTGCAGCACGACCTGTTGCGCCGGCCGCGACACGTCGTGCGACAACAGTCTGATCAGTTCGTCCGTCGCGTCGCCGAGTTCGCCGACATGCAGATAGTCGAAATCGGGATAATAATCCGGACAGGCGCTCACCGAGGGCCCGCCGAGCGCGACCGGCAGATTGAAATCGTGGGCACGGCTGCAGACATCGTTGATCTGCTGCCGTTGAATATGCATGCCGCTGACGAACACGACGTCCGCCCATTCGAAATCATCCCTGCTCGTGGGCTGGATGTTCTCATCGATGAAACGGACTTGCCATTCTCTCGGCAGATAGGCCGCGATCAGGAGCAGCCCCTGCGGGGGCATGAAGGCCTGCACGCCGTCGGTGAGCGGATAGGCGTATTCGAATGTGCCGAATGAGGACGTATAGCGCGGGAACACGCAAAGAATGCGACGTACGGTCTCGATGCATTCGAATCTCATCGATCGTCCCTTGCGACATCATGCAAAGCAACGCCAGCATAAGGCCGTCACGCCCGACGCGCCACCACTTCCTTGAGATTTGAATTGCGGGAGATTCGACAGCGGCTCGGCGACGCTTTGACGCACGACGAATAGCCTATGTTCATTGCCGTTCGGAACTAAGACCTGCCCCCCGCGGATCAGGCGATCAGGCGCGCGGCGAAATCAGGCAACAGGCCGTTGCCCGCGGCAGGCCGGCCGTTGCCGTCGCAGAGGCCGACCCGCACCAGCCATTCCTCGAACTCAGGGGCGCGCTTGAGGCCGAACAAATCGCGCACATAGAGCGCGTCCTGGAACGAGGTCGATTGGTAGTTCAGCATCACGTCATCGGCGCCGGGAACCCCCATGATGAACGTGACGCCAGCGGCCGCGAGCAAGGTCAGGAGCACGTCCATGTCGTCCTGATCGGCCTCAGCATGGTTGGTGTAGCAGATGTCGACGCCGAGCGGCAGGCCGAGCAGTTTGCCGCAGAAATGGTCCTCCAGCCCCGCGCGGATGATCTCCTTGCCGTCATAGAGATATTCCGGCCCGATGAAGCCGACCACGCTGTTGACGAGCAGCGGCTGATAGGCGCGTGCAACTGCATAAGCCCGCGCCTCGCAGGTCTGCTGGTCGACGCCGTGATGTCCATTGGCCGACAGCGCCGAGCCCTGCCCGGTCTCGAAATACATCGCGTTGTCACCGACCGTGCCGCGGCGCAGCGCGTGCGCCGCATCCAGCCCCTCGCGCAGCAGCGCGAGACTGACGCCGAAGCTCGCATTCGCAGCTTCCGTGCCGGCGATCGACTGGAATACCAGATCGACAGGCATGCCCTGCTCGATCAGCCGCAAGGTCGTGGTCACATGCGTGAGCACGCACGCCTGGGTCGGAATCGCGCCGCGCGCGATGATCTCGTCCAGCAGGCGCAGCAGACCGCCGATCACGGCGGGATCGTCGCTGGCCGGATTGATGCCGATGCAGGCGTCGCCCGCCCCCAGCACGAGGCCGTCGACGATCGAGGCCGTGATGCCCTTGGCATCGTCGAATGGATGGTTGGGCTGCAGCCTCACGCTCATGCGACCCGCCAGACCGATGGTGTTGCGGAAGGCGGTGGTCACCCGGCACTTCTTCGCGGCCAGGATCAGATCCTGGTTTCGCATCAACTTGGACACCGCCGCCGCCATTTCCGGCGTGATGCCGGGCGCAAGCCGCGCCAGCGTCTCCGATGTCGCGGCGTCCGAGAGCAGGAAGTCGCGAAAGCTGCCGACCGTCATCGACGCCAGCGGCGCGAACGCCGTCGCATCATGACAATCGACGATCAGCCGGGTCACTTCGTCGCGCTCGTAAGGGATCACCTGCTCCTGCAGAAATTGCGCGAGCGGTAAGTCTGCCAGCGCCATCCGCGCCGCGATCATCTGTTCGGCGCTATCGGCCGCGACGCCGGCGAGCCGGTCGCCGGAACGCGGCGGCGTCGCCTTGGCCAACAGATCGCGAAGATCGTCGAAGACATGGACGGTGGAGGCGATGACGTGGCGATAGACCATGGGTTCTCATCCATCTTCGAAAGGCGTCGCGCGACGGATCAAGGCCGCAGCCTATCATCTGGTCCTGACCGCAGCGCAGCGATGCGATGCGATGGCGGCCTCCACAAGCTGCATTGCCGGCTTTCCGAACAGGCCAGGCCGGGGCTCATCCCTACGCCTTCGCGCCCCGCCGAAGCGACTGAAACTGCTTCCAAAAAGATCTTATGGTTGCATGGTAGTGGAGCACTCACCTTAACGCTTTGTCCATGACCACCGATGCATAAGGTCTTGACGACCGAGCTTGCCCGGCCCCGGAAGCGAGCCCGCATGACCGAGCCCATGATGTCCAGTCCGTCGACCTCAGCAATCCCGCCCCGTCACTCGCTTGCGGTGAAGCTCTATGCGATCTTCGCCTTGTTTGCACTGCTCACTGCCGCGATCACCTGGCTGTCCGACTACAATTCGCGCCGCGCCGGCGAACTGACGCACGCGATCCAGACCGCCAATCTCGCCGCGCTCAATGTCGAGCGCGTGAATTCGCTGGTCTATGCCGTGGTGATGGAATCGCGCGGCGTCTACATGTCGACCGACCCTGCCGTGGTCCGCAAGTACGGCGAGGGTCTGCTGAAGTTCAACAAGGAAATTCTCGACGTCGTCGGCAAATGGGAGGCGATCGTTCAGACAGATGACGCCGAGCAGTTCGCCACCTTCAAGAAGCGCATCGAGCAGTTCGTGGAGTTCCGCAAGGAGCTGGTGCGCCGTGCCGACGAGATCAGCCCGGCGGCAGGTCGCGAATGGGGCGACAACGACGCCAATCGTTCGGTGCGTTCCGCGCTGAACAAGGATCTCGAGGCGCTCTCCAAGGTCTATGCCGAACGCGGCCGCCGCATCGCCGACGACACCGAGACCAATCGGAAATTCTCCCTGCTGCTGACCGGCCTCGGCGGGCTCGCCATGCTGCTGGTCGTGGCCGGCGTCGTCATCATCGCACGCTCGATTGCCAAGCCGCTGTCGGTGATCACCACCACGATCCGTCAGGTTGCAACCGGGGCAAAGAACATCGTCGTGCCGCACGCCGAGCGCGCCGACGAGATCGGCGAGCTCGCCCGCGCGATCCGCGTGTTCCAGGAGGCGATGGCGCACAACCGCGACCTCAACGCGCAAGTCTCCGATGACGCCAAGATTCGCGAGGCCCGTGCCCGTCACATCGAGCAGGCAGTGGAGGAGTTCAGGCAGGCGATCGGCACCGTGATGCAGACGGTCAACCAGAACGCGGCTGCGATGCGCCGCACCGCCGAGACCATCAACCAGCTCACCACCAATGCCAATGAGCGCGCGGCGGCGGCCGCTGGCGCCACCACGCAAGCCTCCAGCAACGTCTCGGCCGTTGCCAGCGCTGCCGAAGAGCTGTCGGCCTCGGTCGAGGAGATCGGACGGCAGATCCGGCAGTCTGCCAGTGCGGTCGAGCAGACCGGCCAGCGCACCGAGCGGTCGATCTCGGAGATCGAGGGGCTCGCCGCCGCGACCCAGCGCATCGATGGCGTCCTGACCCTGATCCAGACCATCGCCGAGCAGACCAATCTCTTGGCGCTGAATGCAACCATCGAGGCGGCGCGGGCCGGCGAGGCCGGGCGCGGCTTTGCCGTCGTCGCCCACGAGGTGAAGGCGCTGGCCGGCCAGACCGCCAAGGCCACCGAGGAAATCAGCACCAATATCGGCCAGATCCAGACCTCGACCAAGACCGCCGTCGACGCCGTGCGCGAGATCGGTCACGCCGTGCGCGGCATCAACGAGATCACGTCCAACATCGCCAATGCGGTGGCGCAGCAGGACACCGCCACGCGCGAGATTTCGGTCAATGCACAGTCGACCGCGCAAGGAAACCAGACCCTCGTCGTCAATATCGGTTCGCTGCGCGATGCGATCGGCGAGACCAGCAGCGCCGCGGTCTCGGTACTGACCGCGTCCGGCGACCTCGACGCCACCGCCGAAAGCCTGGCACGCGAGGTGGAGAAGTTCTTCCAGAACCTCCGGTCCGGTCCGCAGGACGTCCGCAAGGCCAGCTAGACCCCCTGGCCTGGGTGCCCGACCGAGGCCCGACAAAATCCCGGCTTCGGTGATCCAACCCACGCATTCACGCGTTCTGGGCAGATGGAACCAGGCGCGCCAGGACGATGACCACCGGAGTTCGAGCTGCTAAACTTGCGGGATGGAACATCGCATCCCCCCGGCGGAGAGCGCCACGTTCGCCTCTAGGCGCACGGTTGCGCGACGTGAGCAGAAGGCCGAAGGCTAAGGTGGACTGGGCGGAATTGATTGGACGCGTTGCAACGCGCGGAGACCGCGAGGCGTTCAAAACCCTGTTCGAGTACTTTGCGCCGCGGATCAGAGGGTTTTTGATCAAGACCGGCTCGAACGCCGACGACGCCGAGGAGATTGCGCAGTCCGCGATGGTCGCGGTCTGGACCAAGGCCGCCCAGTTCGATCCGGCGAGCGCCGGGGCATCCGCCTGGATCTTCACCATCGCCCGCAACCTGCGGATCGATGCGGCAAGGCGCGCGGCGCGCGCTGGCCGACTCGTCGACGCAGAAGCGTTGGACGATGAGGCCGACCCGGCCCTGGCGGCGGATCTGATCATGTCGCGGGCTGAAGACGCGAGGCACGTTGCCGCAGCGATCGAAAGATTGTCCACCGAGCAATCCACGGTGATCCGCCTGTCGTTCGTCGAGGAGCGGCCCCATTCGGAAATTGCAACGGTGCTCGGCCTGCCGCTGGGGACCGTCAAGTCGAGGATCAGATTGGCGATGAATCGCCTGAGAGAACTGTTGGACGAGCCGACATGACGATCAGCCATCACCCGCCGGAAGACCTGCTCGCCGACTTCGCGGCCGGCAAGCTCGACCAAGCCGAGCAGCTCGTGGTCGGCGTCCATGTCGCGGGCTGTCCGCGATGCCGGCGTTTCGTGCGCGCCATCGAACAGCTCGCCGGCGCTTCGCTCGAGGCCGCCCTGCCGGTCGCGATGGCAAACGGCGCATTCGATGCGGTCATGGCCCGCATCGAGAACAGGCCGAAAGCGCCGAAAGCCGCACCGCGGATCAGCGAGCCCGCGAGCCTCGATCCCGAGCTGGCCGATCTGCCGGAACTGGTTCGGCGCTGCACGATCGGCAAGCGCAGGCGCGTCGCGCCGGGCCTCAGCATGCGGCCGATCCTGCTCTCCGGAGGGGGCAACTCGCGCGCTTTCCTGCTGCGGGCCGAGCCGGGTACGCGGATGCTCGACCATACCCATTCCGGCACCGAGCTCACCTGCGTGCTGCGGGGCAGCTTCAGTCACACCGGCCGCCGCTACGGTCCGGGTGATTTCGATTATGGCGATGACGAGGTCGATCATCGTCCCATCGTGGGCGACGAAGGGCCGTGTCTGTGCCTGGTGGCCATGACCGGCGATTTGCGCATTCACGGCCTGCTCGGGCGGTTGATCAGCCCCTTCGTCCGGCTCTGACCAGTCCGCGCCGTAGTGATCCACGGTGCCGCCCCGCTCGTTTCGTATCGAGAAATGAGGGAGACGGACGATGCGATCGGAGCTGTTGGCGCCGCCCGGAGGCGTGGCACATCTGGGTGCGTTGCTGAAGGCCGTAGCGGCCAGTGACGACGCGGCCTTCGCCGAGCTCCACGCGCTCACCAAGACCAAGATGCGGAAGACGGTACGCGCATTGCTGCCCGCCTTGGCCGATATCGATGACGTCCTGCAGGACGGCTATTTGAAGATCTGGCGCCACGCCAGGAGCTTCGATCCGGCCCGCGCCTCCCCGATCACCTGGATGTGCACGATCATGCGAAACACCGCGATCGATGCGATGCGCAGCGGGGGCGTTCCGACCTCCGAGCTCGACGAGGCGTTGTCGGTGCCCGATCCTGCGGATGAGAACGACGACGACTTCGACTACGCGCGGGCCGAGCCGATCGCGCACCAGGCCTTGCTGCGGCTTCCCGAAGAGCGGCGGCAGCTCCTGGCGGCGGCCTATCTCGAAGGCGAAAGCCGGACCCGGCTGTCGCAGCGCTTCGGCGTCCCGGTCGGCACCATCAAGACCTGGCTGCATCGCAGCCTGCGCGCGGTGCGCCAGGACTGCCTTTCCAGCGCGCCCGAGCTTGCGGCAGCCTGAGCGGCACGCGCAGGACGCCCTGCGCCGCTTGCTGCTCGCACCCTGATCGGTCATACCTGCGGCGAGCGTCCCTCGAACCCGCCTGGCCATGACCGCAGCCGTCGTCCTCGTCTTTGTGCTCGCCTACGCCGTGGTGGCGCTGGAACATCCGCTGAACGTCAACAAGGCCGCCACGGCGCTGGTCGGCGCCGGCCTGATGTGGACGATCTACGCGGTCCTGGGCGGCGATACGCATGACGTCACGGGTCAGCTCAACGACTCCGTCGCCGCGACGGCCCAGGTCATCTTCTTCCTGATCGGCGCCATGACCATCGTCGAGGTCATCGACGCCCATAACGGCTTCGAGGTCGTGACCTCGCTGGTCAGCACCTCCAGACAGGTCACGCTGGTCTGGATGATCGGCATCGTGACGTTTTTCCTGAGCGCGATGCTGGACAATCTCGCGACCGCGATCGTGATGATCTCGCTGATGAAGAAGCTGTCGGGGCGCGACGAGGACAGGCTGTTCTTTGCGGCCATCATCGTCATCGCGGCCAATGCCGGCGGTGCCTGGTCACCGATCGGCGACGTCACCACCACCATGCTGTGGATCGGCGGCCAGATCACGCCCTTGGCGATCATGAAGGGCGTGTTCATTGCGTCGCTGTTCAATCTGCTGGTCCCGCTCCTGGTGGTGAGCTTCGCGCTGCGCGGCAAGCATCTCGCTCCGCCCGCCGCGGAGCGGCCGACGACCAGTCCGATCGCCCTGTTCGAGCGTAACCTGATGTTCTTCCTCGGTCTCGGCATTCTGGTCCTGGTCCCGTTGTTCAAGGCGCTCACCCATCTGCCGCCCTTCATGGGCATTCTGTTCGGGCTGGGTATCCTCTGGATGGTCGGCGAGATCGTGCATCGCGAAAAGCCGCACGAACACAAGCACCGGCTGACGCTCGCCCATGCGCTGACCCGGATCGACATGCCCTCGATCGTGTTCTTCGTCGGCATCCTGCTGGCGGTGGCGGCGCTCGAACACACCGGCATCCTCGAGGCCCTCGCGGCCTGGCTCAACAAGACCGTGGGGCGGCTTGATCTGATCGTCATCGTGCTGGGCCTGGCCAGCGCCGTGATCGACAACGTGCCGCTGGTCGCGGCCTCGATGGGCATGTACAGCCTGGCCCAGTATCCGCCCGACAGCTTCATCTGGGAGTTCGTCGCCTATTGCGCCGGCACCGGCGGCTCGATCCTGATCATCGGCTCGGCGGCAGGCGTCGCGGCGATGGGTCTCGAGAACATTCACTTCTTCTGGTACGTCAGGCGGATCAGCGCCCTGGCGCTGCTCGGCTATCTCGCGGGCGCCGGCGCCTATATCCTGCAATACCATCTCATCCATTGAGGGCGATGGCCGATGAGCCGGACATGGCAGCAGCTGGTGTTCGGCGGCGCGCTCGCCTTGCTCGCGACAGCGAGCGGTCTCGCCTCTGCACAGCCGGCCAAGAACGGCTATGCGCTCGGCCCGGCGCAATGCGGCAGCGCCGCCCTGGCCTTCCCACGGCTCCAGCTCGATATGAAGGCCGGCTTCTGCGCCGGCCTCGTCGCGAGCCGCGACGACGGCTTGAAATTCCCGCGCGCCATCCTCCAGGTTCCAGGACAGAAGCTGTTCGTGGTCGCGGACATGGGTGGCTGGGGCCATGAGGACGGCCGTCTGCTGCTGCTCGATCCGACCGCAGCGGAAGGCCAGCGCCTCAAGGAGCTGATCACGCGCATCGCCTACCCCTTCGGCCTGGCGACCGGGCCGGACGGGAGGGTCTATGCTTCGACCGACACCAGCATCTTCCGCTTCGATCCGCTGGCTGCGCAGCCGAAGACCACGATCGAGACCATCGTCCACGATCTCCCCGGCCGGCGGCTGACCCTGCCTGACGGCACCCAGATCGAGGAGAGCGCGCACCCGTTGAAGCAGTTCGTGTTCGACAGGACCGGACGGCTGTTCGTCAATGTCGGCTCGCACAGCGACAATTGCCTCACGCCGGCACCGATCACGCAGCCTTGCGCGGTGACCGAAGGTAACGCGCCACTCGCCGCGATCTGGATGTTCACACCGCCCGCGGGCGGCATCTTCCCTGCACTCAAGCCGACCGATCCCAATCCGCCGCACGAGGTCTACGCGCGGGGCTTGCGCAACTCGATGGCGCTGGCGCTGCATCCGCGCTTTCCCGACGACGGCTACGCCTTTCTGCAAGCGGAGAACGCCCGCGACCTGCAGGACATCTTCGCCCCCAACGAGGAGATCAACGCGATAGAGCCCGGCCGGCACTATGGCTGGCCCTATTGCTACGACCTGACCACGCCGAGCCCGGAGTTCAAGCGCGTGCTGCAGGCCGGACCTTACAAAAATTTCTGCAGCACCAGCGCCGTGTACAAACGGCCTTTCTCGCTGCTGCCGCCACATGGCGCGCCGCTCGGCATGCTGTACTACAAAGGAGGCAAATTCCCCGAGCTCGACGGCAGGCTGCTCGTCGGCCTCCACGGCTATCGGCCGACCGGCAGCCGGCTGCTCGCCTACGAGGTCGATGACCACGGCTTTCCGAAACTGAGCCCAGCCCCAGTGCGCTATCACGTCAGCTGCGCCGCCGAGCCGACACGCGCCTTCCAGACCGTCTCCGGTCTCGTCCCTGCGGCCGCCTTCGACGAGATCATCTCGGGCTGGCACCGTGTCAACGGCATCAGGCCGCAAGGCGCACCGGTCGGCATGACGGTCGCCGATGACGGCGCGATCTGGCTGGTCGAGGACAAGAACCAGACCGTGATCCGCATCGACCGCACCAGCGATGATCCGCCGCCCGCCCTGCCCTGCGACACCAGGAGCGCCGCGCTGATCGATCAGCTTGCGCGCTTCGTTGCCGATGACGTGGCAAACCGTGCCCGGCTCACATCCATCCGCAAGGGCCTGATCGAGACACATTGTGCGGGCTGCCATTCCGAGTTCGGCCTGAAGCCCGGCCAGTCCGATCAGGACAAGGATCAGACCGTGCTGCGCTTCATGCTGGCCCACGACGGCTGGATCTATCCTGGCGATCCCGACGCCGGCCGCCTACGCCAGCGACTGCGCGGGCTCGGCGCGGAACGGCTGATGCCGCCGGGTGGCGAAAATCTCCCCAGGACGGAACCCGGCTACACCAAGCTGCTTGATGTCGCCGATGAGCTGATCGCGACGATGGTGCCGGGCGTCCGGATGCGGGTGAAATCCGGCGGCCCGCCACACCGCAAATTCTTCGCGCGCGACGGCAAGGAGTGCGGCGAGATTCCCTTCGGGAAGGTCGTCGTGGTGACACAAAGAAGCGCTGACGGTAAGCCCGGGTTCAGCCGGTTCTTCCGGCCGGCCGACACTTACCTGAACGGCACCTGCACGGACGACGATGGCTACTACATCCAGCAGCAATTTCTGGTGCCATTGTGACGGACTCGGCGATCCCATCAGGCACGCACCATCCACAAGCGCGTCGCGCTCCCCTCCCCCTTGCGGACAGGGCCTTCGCATATGGGAAAAACTCGGCCAATGATCTCTCCCGCAACCGTCCTCCGAGACTCTCGCCTCCGGCGAGCTCCTCAGGACGAGGGCCTGTTTTGCGGTAACATGACAGAGCCTCATGGTGAGGGCGCGGCCAAGCCGCGCGTATCCGGACGATCTGCGCATCGCCGGGAGAACCATGAGGCCCCGATGCGCGACAGCCATCCACGCACCGCCTTCAAGCGAACGCAGCATCGCATCGCGCCTTTGCCCACGCTGCGCATCCCGCGCTTTACGTTGCTCATGGTCCTCGTGCTAGCAGCCATTCCCGCGACAGCCGCACCGAAATTGTTCGAGAGCAAGCAACTCACCCCGTCGGGCGAATACACCTTCGGCATCGAAGGCCCGGCGGTCGACAGCGACGGCAATCTCTTCGTCGTCAATCTCGGCAAGCCCGGCACGATCGGAAAGTTGGCGCCGGGAGCCACGGTCTCGCAGAGCTTCACCGCGCTGCCCGAGGGCAGCATCGGCAATGCGATCCGGTTTGATCGCAGCGGCACGATGTTCATCGCCGACTACAAGAAGCACAACATCTTTGCGATCGAGAAGGACAGCACCGAGCCTCGGGTCGTGTTTCATTCCGACCAGATGAGCCAACCCAACGACATCACGCTCGGCCATGACGGCGCGATCTATGCGAGCGATCCGAACTGGAAGGGCCGTAGCGGCCAGATCTGGCGCATCGCGAGAGATGCAGACGGCGCCATGCAAGGCATGGTCATGACCGCGCCGCGTGCGATGGGCACGACCAACGGCATCGATCTCAGTCCGGACGGACGCACGCTCTATGTCGGGGAATCCAACAGCGGCGAGATCTGGTCCTACACCTTGGCCGGCAACGCGTTGCTCAACCCGCAGCTGATCAAGACGTTCGAGCCGAACACGATCGATGGCCTGCGCACCGATCTCAGCGGCCGTCTGTTCGTGGCCCGCATCCTCAAGGGCGCCATCGCCGTGCTGACGCCGGACGGCCACCCGCTGCGCGAGATTCATTTGACGGCAAAAGAGCCGACCAATCTCGCCTTCGGCGGCGAGGACGGCAAGACCGTGTTCGTCAGTCAGCGCCAGGGCGGCTTCATCGAATCCTTCCGTACCGACGTCGAGGGCCGTGAACATTGCCTGCAGAGAGGCGCGTGCTGATGCCGATCTTTCATTGGATCATCCTCGCGCTCTGGCTCGTGTTCATCGTCTATTGGGCGATAGCGGCCTTGGGCGCCAAGCGCAGCGTCGGCGGCACGATCTGGTGGCGACACTTGGCCGTTCGGCTGGCGGCCGCAGCGCTGATCATCATCGCAGTCCAGGTCCCTACCATTCGCCATGCCCTTCAGGCGGCACTGCGCGAATATCCGCGCAGCATGCTGGTGCAAGCGATCGGAACATTGCTGGCCGGACTTGGCATCGGCTTTGCGATTGCGGCGCGGATCTATATCGGGCGCAACTGGGGCATGCCGATGTCGCGGAAGGAAGATCCCGAACTGGTGAGCGGCGGCCCCTACGCGATCGTCCGGCATCCGATCTACGCCGGCATTCTCCTGGTCCTGCTCGGCTCGGCGATCGGATACGGTCTGGTGTGGCTGCTGCCACTGTTGCTGTCGGCCCCCTATTGCATCTATAGCGCCCGCCGCGAGGAGGCGCTGATGTCCGAATAATTCCCCCGGCTTACATGCAGCGGACAAAGATGCTGCTGCCGTTCGTACTATGACGATACGTCGCGGCCCCATGGGGCTCGTTCTGCTGCCGCCCGACAAGCGAGAGGAACAAGCGCGGCACAACACCTGTTCTGCGATTGCCCGTCGGCCAAATCGATGCTGGGGATTCCTGCGAACGACGCGTAAAACCGCCCTGTAAACACGTCGCCGAGGCTTCATTTTTCCCGCGCCGAAAAACTCATTTATTCAAGCCGATCAATTTGATTGTGGCAGTCAAGCCGATCGGCCAAAATTTTTAGATCTCTTTTTTCCAGAAATCGTGTTCTTATTCGGCATCCCGCGCTCATTGAGGGGGCGTATCGCGATCGTCACGAACGTTGAGTGCGGGGAGCGGTGGGCGCATCTGGCTGCAGCGTGATCATGCACGCGGACGAACAGCACGACGCGCACGGTGAAATCGTGATGTCCTGATACCCCGACGCTGGTATCCAGCGCAACGCGCTCTCGGCGCATTGTCGCTGACGCGACGGAGCTTCGCTCCGCGCGGACATGGTGACCAGAAAGCCCGGCGCACCAGGGAGACCACGTATAAGCCGTCAGACCATCGCGCAGGGAATGCCGGGTTGATCCGGCTGCACCTGTGGTACCTGCCGCCTGCATTTTTTTCGCAGGCGGGCCATGGGTGAGGCCAACACCCGGCATTCCCCATAGGCGTTAAGTTTATGCTTGAGTGTTGGAATCCGCCGTGATTCGAACAGGGGATGGCAGA
>NZ_JAUEZC010000009.1:0-231165 GCF_032489995.1 Bradyrhizobium sp. SZCCHNGR1005 | reverse complement strand
CATGCAACTTCCTCGCTGCGGTCGCACTCGCCTCAGCGCGCCTCTGGACTAGAGTTTATGAGTCCACGCCCTAGCTCAAGGTCGGATAACCGTCATCTTGAACGGAGCTGCGTTCGCGGCAGCGTGCGCCACCGCGTCATTGGCGTGGTCGAGCTCGAAGCTGGTGGTCTCGAACTGATCGAGCCGCAACAGGCCGGCACGGATCAGCCCGACCAGCCGCACCGTCGCATCCGGCGGGCACATCCAGACGCCGTGGATGGTGATGCAGTTGCGCATGATCCAGGGGTAGGGCAGCTCGAGCCCGGCGCCGCCGAGCATTCCCACGCCACCCATCAGGACGACGCGCCCATAGGGCCGCACCGTCATCAGTGCGGCGCCCACGACGGTGGTTGAGACCGACGGCGGCATGATGTCCATCACGCAATCGATCGGTCCAGGAGCCGCCCGTTTCATCCGCTCGCGATCCTCATCCTCATTGCCCGTGAGCTTGACTGTGCGGACGCGATCGCCAAAACGGCGTTCCAGATCGGCGAGGACGGCAAGGTTGCGGCCAGGCGCGACGACGCAAGCCGCGCCCATTGCGAGCGCAACCACTACCGCAGCGCTGCCGAAATGGCCGGTGGCGCCGCTGACCAGCACAGTTTCGCCCGCTTGCAGCTTGGCGGAGAGGAAGCCGCCATAGGGTACAAGCAATGTGGTGAGTGCGCACCAACGTGCGGCATCGCTCTCGCTGATCGCGCCGATGGGCTTGGCATTCTCGGTTGGTACCAGCATTTTTTCCGCGAATGCGCCGTGGCCGAAATGGCGCTGCAGCTTCAATGCAGCTGGCCCGCGTGCACTCCAGCCCTGCAACGTGATGTCGGGCGCGAGGGCGTCATCGCGCGAGCGGATGGTCGGATCGCAGAACACCCAATCGCCGACCTTCAGATGCGTGGCGTCGGGGCCGGTCGCATCCACGCGGCCGATACAGCCGGGGCCTGGAATAATCGGCAACTCGAGCTGATATCGACGCTCGCGGCTGAAGACTTCGTTGGCGTAGGACAGCACGCCCGCCGCGACGACGTCGACGACGACTTCGCCGGTGCCAAGCACGGGATCGGGAACGGTCTCGATCGCGAGCGGTGATCCGAAGGATTTCAAAACGGCAGCTTTCATCGGCGTCCTCCATGCTGGGGTAGCTCCAACGACCGTGCCGGGATACGCTGCGCACAGGAAGGCCTGGTATTATCCTAGGATTGTAGGAACCATCTTCGCCCGATTGGCGGGCAGCCGTGGGTGTGATCGGCAGCGGCGCTGCATCATATCATTGGCCTTACTGCAATGATGTGAGAACAGGGATGAGCGATCTGCGTCGGGCCGAATTCGGCAATTTTCTGCGCTCGCGGCGTGAAAAGCTGACGCCGAAGGCGGTCGGACTTGCAGCCGGACGGCGGCGCCGTACCGCGGGTCTGCGCCGCGAGGAGGTCGCCGAACTCGCAGGCATCGGCGTCGATTGGTACATCCGCCTCGAGCAGGGCCGCGCCGTGAACCCGTCGGCATCGACTGTGGACGCTTTGGCGCGAGCGTTGCGGCTCTCGAAGGCCGAACATGCGCATCTCAAGGCCTTGGCGCGCGTCGGCGACCGCAAGCCGTTCGTGCGCGAGGAGGTGCCGGCGCATTTGCGTAATCTGGTCGAAGGTCTCAACCAGCCCGCCTACATCACCGGACGCCGTTGGGACGTGCTGGCGTGGAATCCGGCGGCTGACGAGATCTTCGGTTTCTCTGGCCTCGGCGAGGACGAGCGCAACACCTTGATCCTGATGCTCTGCTCGTCGCGCGCGCGAAAGCTGTTCGGCGCGGGATGGAAGGATCAAGCCAGGCGGATGGTCGCGCAATTCCGCGCCACGCATGATCTGTGGGTCGGCGATCCGGCATTCGTCGCTCTCATCGAGCGGCTCAGCTGCGGCAGCCGCGAATTCAAGATCTGGTGGGCCGCGCACGACATCCGCGGTCCCGCGGCGGGGCAGAAACTGCTGGAGCACCCGAGCAAGGGGCGACTGAAGCTGCAATATGCAAGCTTCCAGGCCAATGACGATCCCGCACTCAAGCTCACCATCTACACCACGCAGGTGTAATTGCGGCACGCAGCGTCGCATCATTGAGACGCGATCGCGTCGACATCGTGGAGCAAAGCGGAGCGTCGTCCTGGCTCAATGTGACCAGCAAGAGGCGCGCGCCTCGAGTCCTTCACACATGAGTGCGGCATTTGCGTAACAGCGTGCGTAACCCCTGCAAATATAGGGGATTTTGCGAATCCCAGAAAAGCCGGAAACGGAAATCAATTGTTGTGCTGAGTGCTGATCGCGTGAGCCTGCCTGGGCCGGCATTACGGGAGCGCTGATAGTTGAGAACCTAAGGTTTGGGGACCTTGGATCGAATATACGGAGTTCGACAATGAAGAAGCTCTTCCTCGCAACCGTGTTGCCCGGCGTCGTAGCGGCGTCGGCTTCCGCGGTCGCTGCCGATCTTCCAGTCAAGGGGCGCGCTTACACCAAGGCTCCTGCTGCCGTCATGGAGGCGGTCTACGACTGGAGCGGGTTCTATGGCGGTATCAACGCCGGCGGCGGCTCGAGCCGCAATTGCTGGAATCTGGTGCAGAATGCCGGCGTCATCGTCAATCCGGCAATGAACCGCGAGGGGTGCAGCGGCGGCGGCGGTGCTGCCGTCGGTGGCCAGATCGGCTATCGCTATCAGACGGGGAACTGGGTGTTCGGCGTCGAGGCGCAAGGTGACTGGGCCGACTTCAAGGGCACCAACCGCAACTTGATACTTCCGAACGTCAGCGACCGCTCCCGAACCAACGGTTTCGGCCTGTTCACCGGCCAAGTCGGTTACGCCTTCAACAACGTGCTCGCCTATTTCAAGGGCGGTGCGGCCGTTGTCGGCGACAAATACGATACGTTCAACACGGCGACCGGCGTGATGCTCGACAAGGCCAACACCACGCGTTGGGGCGGGACGGTCGGCGCCGGCGTCGAGTATGGCTTTGCGCCGAACTGGACGGTGGGCGTCGAATACGACCACATCTTCCTCGGCACCAAGAACCTGAACTTCACCAACGCGGCCAACATCGTGCAGATGCAGCGCCGCATCAGTGGGGATACCGATATCGGGCTGGTGCGCGTGAACTACAAGTTCGGGCCTGGCGGCTTCGGCATGTTCCGATAGCCGTAGCGACAGCATTCCCGGTCGCAGGGCCAGGGATGCCGATGTCAGCGCGGTCGTCGAGGACCAGGGCGCGGGGCGCGCTCGGTCGCGGTAAAATAGGGATTGATCTCGCAGCCGGCCGAGCGGCCGGCTGCATTGAACTTGCAGGCCTCGATCGATTGATAACGGCAATCGATATAGCCGTTGGGGCCATACGTGTGCAGGCAGACCGGGAAGTTCGGATCATAGGTCTGCGCATGCGCTGCGCCGCTTGCGAGCAGCGCTGCCGAGACCAGTACTGTCGGCGCAAACTTCCGCATCGTTGGATCGCCAACTCCGGCTGGGGCCATCCGTCCTGATTCGCTCAGTCCTCTTCGAAGACGAAAGGATTTGGCAGCGGCGCGTATGGATTCGGCCGGGGTGGACGCGGCCGAATCCGCTGCCTCTGCGGATACGGGTAGGGCGTCGCGCGCGGATCGTCGCTGACGCCGGCGAAATAGGGATTGGCGATGCAGTACAGCCGGCGGCCGGAAGCGGTGGCCAAGCACTGGTCGTAGGTATCGAAACTGCAGTTGCTCAAGCCCGGAAATTCGTCGCCCTGAATACAGAACGGATGGCGGATGCCGACGGCCTGGGCCGGCGCGTTGGCCGCCATGAGTAAGCCGCTGGCAGCCAAAGCTGCGAAAAGCACGTCACGCATCGAGAGAATCTCCTTCCAGGACCTCGCTTCGGTGCCTTGGAACTGGATGTTCGTACAAGATGCAAGGACAAAACGGATGCAGAGATCCGATCGGCGCGCAGCGTGTCTTTACCGCCGCGCAAAGTTTCATCAACTACTTGTGATATCACGTTAATTTCCGGTAATGCCGAGCCGGCTTTCGTCCCCGGCTGTGGCCTTCCGGCTACAGCAATTGTGGCCGACCTTGCTAAGACGTGGCGATGGCCTGGGGGCCTCGAGACGAAAACTGGACTAAGTGATGAAGAAACTTCTGTTGATTACGACGGCGCTTGTGGCGCTCGGCTCGCCGGCGATGGCCGCGGACCTCGCCGCGCGTCCGTACACCAAGGCGCCGCCGGCGGTCGCTGCTGCGATCTACGACTGGAGCGGCTTCTACATCGGTATCAATGGCGGCGGTGGCTGGAGCCACAACAGCTGGGATCTGACCAGCTTCGGTGGCCTTCCGGCTGGCGGAGCCGAGGGCTCCCACGACGCGTCCGGCGGCACCGTCGGTGGCCAGATCGGCTACCGCTGGCAGACCGGTCCGGTCGTGTTCGGTATCGAAGCGCAGGGCAACTGGGCCGACATCAGCGGCAGCAATGTCAGCAACGTGTTCGCTCCCGATTCGAACCGCTCCAAGATCGACGCGTTTGGCCTGTTCACCGGCCAGATCGGCTATGCCTTCAACAACGTGCTGCTCTACGCCAAGGGCGGTGCTGCTGTGACCGACAGCAAGTACGAGATCCTCTCCGGCTTCACCGGTGGTGTTCTGGCTTCGACCACCAAGACTCGTTGGGGTGGCACGATCGGCGCCGGCGTCGAATACGCGTTTGCCCCGAACTGGTCGCTCGGCTTCGAGTACGACCACTTGTTCATGGGCCGCGAGGACGTCGGCTTCACCGGCGCTGCGTTCACGCAGACCGACAGCATCAAGCAGGACGTCGACCTGTTCACCGCCCGCGTCAACTACAAGTTCGGCGGCCCGGTGCTCTCGAGGTACTGATTCTCCGCAGTCGAACGGCGGATCGGAATGGCCCCGGCGCGCGAGCGCCGGGGTTTTTCGTTGCGCGTGACACGGATTAACCACGAGCCGGAGAGCTGGCCGGTTGCGGGCGCGCATAGCTTGACCTTAGAACAAAAAAGGAACATTGTTCTTCCTATGTTCTCTGTCAGGGAGGCTCCCATGCTGAAGGTTTTCGTTGAAGAAGCCGCCGCACTGGCGTCGATCACATTGTTCGTCGGGATGGTCGCGCTCTGGGCGCAAATCATTCCGCAGCTTTGATTTTTGGAAGGCGCCCCGGGCGGCTGGGGAAAATTGGGATGGAGCGGCCGGCGCCGAGACTCCGGCCCGGAGTCATCCGATAGTATGCCCGCGCCGAGGCCGAGTCGGTTGAGGAGAGGTGACGACCGAACCTGCCGGCAGCCGCGTCCTACGTCGTGATCCCGGAAGCCAAGATTCCGGGAAGACAGACTTCTGAAATCAAAGGCGAGCATGTCCAGCGCTGGATTCATCCATCTCCACGTCCATTCCGCCTATTCGCTGCTGAAAGGCTCGATCAAGATCGGCAAGCTCAGCGAGCTTGCCAAGGCGGACCGGCAGCCGGCGCTGGCGCTGACCGACACCGACAACATGTTCGGTGCGTTGGAATTTTCCGAGAAGATGGCGGGCTATGGCATCCAGCCGATCATCGGCTGCGAGCTCGCGATCGATTTCGGCGACGTCGATCCCAACGCCCGCAGCGCCGGAGCAATCGCAACCCCTGCCCGAATCGTTCTGCTGGCGGCGCGCGAGGAGGGCTACCGTCACCTGATGCGCCTGAACTCGCGCGCGTTTCTGGAGACGCCGACCCACCAGGCGCCGCACATCAAGTATGACTGGCTGACGGAGGGCGCCGATGGGCTGATCGCGCTGACCGGCGGGCCCGATGGGCCGATCTCGCTCGCGATCCAGCACGATCATGCCGCGCTCGCCGGGCAGCGCTGCGAGCGACTGGCCAGCGTATTCGGCGATCGCCTCTATATTGAACTGCAACGCCACGGCATGGACAAGGAGCGCCGCGTCGAGAGCGGCCTGATCGATATCGCCTATGCGCACGGCCTGCCCCTGGTCGCGACCAACGAGCCGTATTTCGCCGCGAGCGACGATTATGAAGCCCATGACGCACTGCTCTGCATCGCGGGCGGGCATCTGATCGCCGATACCGAGCGCGCGCAGTTGACGCCCGACCACCGCTTCAAGACCCGCGCGGAAATGGCGGTGCTGTTCGCGGATATTCCGGAGGCGTTGGCATCGACCGTCGAGATCGCCCAACGTTGCTCGTTCCGGCCTAGAACGCGCAAGCCGATCCTGCCGCTGTTCACGGTCGGCGCCGGCACCGACGCCGCCGATGCGGCCAGCGCCGAGGCCGCCGAATTGAAGCGCCAGGCGGAAGAGGGGTTGGAGCGGCGGCTGCGCGTGCACGGCCTCGCGCCGGGGATGACGGAGGAGGACTATCAGAAGCGGCTTGCCTTCGAGCTCGACGTCATCACCCGCATGAAATATGCGGGCTACTTCCTGATCGTGTCCGACTTCATCAAATGGGCCAAGGCGCACGGCATTCCGGTTGGACCAGGCCGTGGTTCCGGCGCAGGCTCGCTGGTCGCCTGGGTGCTCACGATCACCGATCTCGACCCGATGCGGTTCGCGCTGCTGTTCGAGCGCTTCCTCAATCCCGAGCGCGTCTCGATGCCGGACTTCGACATCGACTTCTGCCAGGACCGCCGCGGCGAAGTGATCTCCTACGTGCAGCAGCGCTACGGGCGCGACCAGGTGGCGCAGATCATCACCTTCGGTACGTTGCAGGCGCGCGGCGTGCTGCGCGATGTCGGCCGCGTGCTGCAGATGCCCTACGGCCAGGTCGACAAGCTGACCAAGCTGGTGCCGCAGAATCCGGCCGCGCCCGTCACCTTGGCGGCCGCGATCGAGGGCGAGCCGAAGCTGCAGGCCTTCCGCGACGAGGATCCGGTAGTGGCGCGCGCCTTCGACATCGCGATGCGGCTCGAAGGCCTGACGCGCCACGCCTCCACCCACGCGGCCGGCATCGTGATCGGCGACCGTCCGTTGAGCGAGCTCGTACCGCTCTATCGCGATCCGAAATCCGACATGCCGGTCACCCAGTTCAACATGAAATGGGTCGAGCCGGCCGGCCTCGTCAAATTCGACTTCTTGGGCCTCAAGACGCTCACCGTGCTCGACGTCGCGGTGAAGCTGCTGAAGCAGCGCGACGTTCATGTCGATCTTCCGACGCTGCCGATCGACGATGCCACGAGCTATCAGATGCTGGCGCGCGGTGATGTGGTAGGCGTGTTCCAGGTTGAAAGTCAGGGCATGCGGCGGGCGCTGATCGATATGCGCCCGGACCGTTTCGAGGACATCATCGCGCTGGTCGCGCTGTACCGGCCGGGCCCGATGGCGAACATCCCGACCTATTGCGCCCGCAAGCATGGCGAGGAGGAGCCGGAATATCTGCATCCGATCCTGGAGCCGATCCTGAAAGAGACGTTCGGCGTCATCATCTATCAGGAGCAGGTGATGCAGGTCGCGCAGCAGATGTCCGGCTATTCGCTCGGCGAAGCCGACCTGTTGCGCCGCGCCATGGGCAAGAAGATCCGCGCCGAGATGGACAAGCAGCGCGTCCGCTTCGTCGACGGCGCGATCAAGAACGGCGTGCCGAAGGATCAGGCCGACACCATCTTCGACCTGCTTGCCAAGTTCGCCGACTACGGCTTCAACAAGTCGCACGCCGCGGCCTATGCGCTGGTGTCCTACCACACCGCCTATATGAAGGCGCATTATCCGGTCGAGTTCATCGCGGCGTCGATGACGCTCGATCTCAACAATACCGACAAGCTCTCGGAATTCCGCTCCGAAGCTCAGCGCCTCGGCATCAAGGTCGAGCCGCCCTCGATCAACAAGTCCGGGCCGACCTTCGAGGTCAGCGGCAACACGATCTATTACGCGCTCGCAGCGCTCAAGGGCGTCGGCCCGCAGGCGATCGAGCTCATCGTGGAGGCCCGTAACAAGAGCGGGCCGTTCAAGTCGCTTGCGGACTTTGCCGCCCGCGTCAATCCGCGGGCCATCAACAAGCGAATCATCGAAAGCCTCGCTGCGGCCGGCGCCTTCGATGTGGTCGACACGAACCGGGCGCGGGTGTTCGCCGGCGCGGATGCGATCGTCGCGGCCTGCCAGCGCGCGCATGAAGCCGAAACCTCAGGCCAGAACGACATGTTTGGCAATGCGGCGGACGCGCCGACCATCGTGCTTCCGAACATCGAGAACTGGCTGCCGGCCGAGCGCCTGCGGCGCGAATATGATGCGATCGGCTTCTTTCTGTCCGGCCATCCGCTCGACGATTATGCGACGGCGCTGAAGCGGCTGCGGGTGCAGAGCTGGGCGGAGTTCTCGCGCGCGGTGAAGACCGGCGCGACCGCCGGCAAGGTGGCCGCCACCGTGGTGTCGCGTATGGAGCGCCGCACCAAGACCGGCAACAAGATGGGAATCATCGGCCTGTCCGACCCCACCGGACATTTCGAGGCCGTGCTGTTCTCCGAAGGGTTGGCGCAATATCGCGACGTGCTGGAGCCAGGTGCCGCCGTGCTGCTGCAGCTAGGGGCCGAGCTGCAGGGCGAGGACGTCCGCGCCCGGGTGCTGCATGCCGAACCGCTCGATGACGCCGCCGCCAAGACGCAGCGCGGCTTGCGGATCTTCCTGCGCGACACCAAGCCGCTCGACTCGATCGTCAAGCGGCTGCAGGGGCCGGAAGCCCAGCCCGTCAACGGCAATGGTACCGGCAATGGTGCACTTGCGAAGGGAACGGCGTCCCCGCTGGTGCCGCGTGCGGCGGCCGGCGAGGGTGAGGTCTCGCTGGTCATGATGCTGGACGTCGAGACCGAGGTCGAGATGAAGCTGCCGGGCCGCTTCAAGGTTTCGCCACAAATTGCGGGCGCGATCAAAGCGGTGACCGGTGTCGTCGAGGTCCAGACGCTCTGATGGCGAGGAACTGCGCCGTTCAACTGCGGTTCAGCTGATGGATCGCTGAATCCAGGTGATTGTCTGCGAGTGCCGGAGGCTCCAATGCGATTGGCCGGGAGGTCGTGTTTTCTTTTCATCTGCCTGCTTCTCATAGGCCTCGCGCTGCGGCTGGCGCCGCCGGCGGCCGCACAGCAGCAGCCCGGTCAGGAAAAGCGCATCGCGCTCGTGATCGGTAACGGCGCCTATGCCAAGGGACCGCTCGCCACGACGGCCAACGATGCTGGGCTGATCGCGCAGACCCTGCAGGCGGCCGGTTTCGACGTGATCGGCGCCCGCGACCTCGACGGCGACAGCCTGCGCAAGAGCTTTCGCGACTTCATGCAGAAGGCGCAGTCGTCGGACAACAATACGGTCGCGATGATCTATCTCGCCGGCTACGGCGTGCAGATGGCGGGCGAGAACTATTTCATCCCGGTCGATTCCACGATCAATCGCGACACCGACATCCCGACCGAGGGCTTGCGGATCGGCGACTATCTGCGGCAGCTCGCGGCAATCCCGCTCAAGGCGAGCATTGTCGTGCTCGATGCCGCGCGCCAGCAGCCATTCGTCCAGGGCGGACAGCTCGCCGGTGGTCTCGCACTGGTCGAACCGGACAACAACATGCTGATCGCCTTCAGCGCGGCGCCCGGCACGGTCGCGCCGAGCGAGAGCGGCACTTATGGGATCTATGCGCAATCGCTCGCCGAAATGATCCGTACCGGCGGCTTGTCGCTGCCGGACGTGTTCGATCGGGTCCGGCTCCGCGTCAACGAGGCCACCAAGGGCGCGCAGGTGCCGTGGGACGCACAGAAGATCCAGGCCACCTTCAGCTTCTTCGATCGCGCGCCGGATGCACCCGCAGCGCAGGCGCAGCCGGCGCAGGTCGTCGCCATGCGCGAGCGGCCGCTGCGCGAGTTGTCGGTTCAGGAGGCCTATACGGCCGCGCTGGAGCGCGACTCGCTGCAGGGCTATGAGGAGTTCCTGGCCGCGTTTCCAAGCGATCCGCTGGCGAAGCGGGTGAGGGCGCTGGTCGCGATCAGGCGCGAGGCCATCACGTGGCGCCGCACCTACCGTGCCGACACGCCGGATGCGTATTGGTCCTATCTCAGACGCTACCCGCACGGCCCGCACGCCGAGGACGCGCGGCGGCGGCTGGCGATCCTGACCGCGCCGCTGGAGCCGCCGCCGTCCTTTGCGATGATGGATTACGACGTGCCGCCGCCCCCGCCGGACGAGGTCATCTATGTCGACCGTCCGGTGCTGATGTTCTCCGATCCTGAATTTGCCTTCGCGCCGCCGCCACCGCCGCCGGTGTTCGTGCTGCCGCCGCCGCCGCCGGATTTCGTGGTGCTGTCGCCGCCAATCGAGCCGGTCGGGCTGTTCGTGTTGCCGCAGCCGATGTTCGTGCCGATACCGGTCTATGTCCGGGCGCCGGTTTATGTGGCGCCGCCAGCGAACAACATCATCTTCAACAACATCCACAATACGAACGTCATCAACACGGTGATCAACCAGCCGCCGCCTCCGGCACCCGCGCCGGGCGCACCTGTCGCCGCTGGTCCGCATCCGGTGCCTGCCGCCGCCCCGGCCTTGCCGCCCGCGGTGGCGCAACGGGCCACGCTGATCCAGCAGGGCAAGGCCCCGGTGCCGCCAAGCGCTGCGATCAGTCCGATCGGGCGCACTCCCGGTACGCCGCAGCCGGCTCCGGCCAATGTGACGCCAAGCGCGGCACCGTCGCCACCAGCTGCACCGGCGGCAAACCTGCCGCTTCCCAACGCACTGCCGGTGCCCGGCAGTCATGGCGCGCCGCCGGCACCGGCAGCTGTCACCACCGCGCCGAATCCACGGACGTCTTCGCCGCTGTCGCCAGGACAGCCGCCGACGCCATCGAATCTGCAGGTCAACCGCACCCCGCCGGGTGCGACCGCCGCGCCATCCACCAAGCCGCCGCCGTCCGGCGCCCAGCCCCAGACCATGCCGGCCGCGGCACCGCCGGCAAGGCCGGAGGCGCATCCTCGGATCGAACGCGCAGCCCCGCCACCTGCGCATCCGTCGCCGCCTGCGGCACGTCTTTCCGCGCCGCCCCCGGCTGCCCGGCCGGCACCGCCACCGACGGTTCATGCCGCTCCGCCACCGCAGGCTCCGCGGCCGCCGGCTGCGGCGATGGTCCGGCCCTCTGCGCCGCCGCCGCCACGGCCTGCGGCTCCCCCGCCGATGGCGAGGCCCGCACCGCCGCCACCGCGCCCGGCCGCACCGCCGCCGCAAATGGCGAGGCCGGCGCCTCCGCCGCCGCCGATGGCGAGGCCTGCACCGCCCCCGCAGCAGATGGCACGGCCTGCGCCGCCTCCGCAGGCGGCGAGACCTGGGCCGCCGCCGCAACAGAAGAAGTGCCCGCCGAACGTGCAGCATTGCTGAGCTCGCGCGGCGATCGCGAGCGGTGGAGCGGCCATCGGCGCGCACCGATTCGGTGACGGCGGCCGCGGTTGCAACTGCCCGGCGTTTTCGTTATTGGCGGGCCGCCGGGTCATGCGTCCTCGATCTCTGGCGTGAAACGCCTCGGGCGAGGGTGCGTTGCGGGGGCCTCTTTGAAACTGACTGCCAGCATTTTGCGCGCGTTGCTGCGGCTTGGCGCCGTCGCGCTCAGCCTTTGCAGCATCATGCCGGCGGCGGCCCAGACGCCGTCGGGCGCCGAGGGGGTCTATGCCTCGGCACCGCCGCGGCTGTTGCAGATCCGCACGCTGGTTGCGGATGCCGGCCGGCAGACCTCGACCGGCTCCGGATTTCTGGTCTCCGCGGACGGGCTTGCCATCACCAACTATCATGTCGTCTCGGATGTGGCGCTCGAGCCCAAGACCTACCGGCTCGAATACACCGCGGCGGACGGAACCCACGGCGAGGTCAGTCTGCTTGCTGTCGATCTGCCGAACGACCTCGCGCTCATTCGCGTCGACAAGCACGACGCGCCGTTCTTCAGCTTCGACAAGGCGGCGCTGGACGGCAGTCTGCAAAAGGGCGAGCGGCTCTATTCGCTGGGCAATCCGCTCGACCTCGGGTTCACCATCGTCGAGGGCACCTATAACGGCCTGGTCGAGCACAGCTACAACGAACACATCCATTTCACCGGTGCGCTCAATCCCGGCATGAGCGGCGGACCGTCGGTCAATACACAGGGGCAGGTGGTCGGCATCAACGTCGCCACCCGCCGCGGCGGCCAGCTCATCAGCTTCCTGGTGCCGGCGCGGTTTGCAGCCGCCTTGCTGGAGCGATCGCGCGAGCGGCGGCCCTCGCCCGCGGACCTGCGCAACGACGTCACCGAGCAGTTGGCGGCGTGGCGCTCGGCGCTGTACCGGTCGTTTGCCCAGCAGGGGTTTCGCGCGGCCTCGCTCGGGCCGTATCAGGCCCCGGAAACCCGTGCGCCCTGGTTCGAGTGCTGGAGCCAGACCAATGCCAGCGCCTCGCCGAAGCCGCGCACCAACATCAATTCGACCACCTGCACCGCCGATGCCAGCGTGTTCATCGCCTCTGATCTGAACACCGGCACGGTCCAGATGAGCAATTCATACGCCAAGTCGATCGACCTGAACGAATTCCAGTTCGCCACCGTGCTGACGCAACTGGCGCAGCCGCGGCTGACGCCCGGCGGCTCGTTCCGCAAATGGTACACGCCGCAGCGATGTCTGGAGGATTTCGTCGGTCTGGCGCCAGCCTCTGCTCATCCGCCGCTGCGGGTCATTTGGTGCGCCCAGGGCTATCGGGAATTCGCCGGCCTGTACGATGTCGTGCTCGTGGCCGTGACGCAGGATCATGGTGACGAAGCGCTGGTCTCGCGCCTCAGCCTGCAGGCGGTCGCTTATGAAGATGCGATGCATCTCGGCCGGAGCTTCATCAACGGGTTGCAGGTCGTCCGATGATCTGGGTCGAGATTCTCTCCAGGCATCGCGACGTCGTCGGGCGCTTTCGCATCGACCGTCCCGAGATCACCATCGGCCGCGGTTACGACAACGACGTCGTCGTCGATGACCCCTATGTCGCTGCACAGCACGTCCGGATCTTCCGCGACGAATCCGGACGGCTTGTCGCCGAGGATCTCGGCAGCGCCAACGGTCTTTACCTGGAGAAGAGCAAGAGCCGGTGCGCGCGCGTGACGCTGGACGGTATCCAGCCGATCCGGATCGGACAGAGTCTGCTGCGGATCCGCGAGATCAGCCACGCCGTCGAACCTGAGCGGCTCGCAGGATCCGAGCGCAGGTCGCTGCAAATCGGCGCTGCGTTGGGCCTCGGTGTCCTGCTGCTCGGCATCGACGCGCTGCTCATCTGGATCGGCGAGACCTCCGAGTCGCATGCGTCGAACTATCTGCTGCCGTCACTCGCTTTGTTCGGCACGGCCGCGGCCTGGGTGGGCATGTGGTCCTTGCTGTCGCGCCTGTTTGCCGGCCGCTCGATGTTTCTGCATCATGTCCTGATCGCGGAGGCGGGGCTGCTGGCGTTCTGGCTCTACAGCGAGTTCGCGCAGGTGTCCTCATTCGCCCTGACCTGGCCGGGCGCATTCACCTACCAATATGTCGCATCCTGGCTGATGATCGCGGCAGTCTGTTTCCTGCATCTGCGCGAGGTCGGCCGCACCCACCTGATGGCAAAAGGCGTCGTCGTGGGGCTGCTGCTCGTGACCGCGATCGCCGTACAGACGTTGCAGCGGTCCGAGGCCTTTGCCAATTCGGGCCGGCAGACCGTTTCCCATGTCATCCTGCCGCCGTCGCTGCGGCTGGTTCCGCTGCGGGACGAGGGGGCGCTCATGGGCGACATCGAGAAGCTGAAGCTCAAACTGGACGACGACCGTTCCGAGGCGAGCAAGGCCAGCCGCGACCATTAAGCCGCGCTCTTTTGAGCTGCGGCCCGTCGGCCGCAGCCTTGGAACTCTGAAGCCACACCTTCAAGCGTAATTCAGACTTCGATGTCGCCACAGGTTGCAGAGGTTCCGCCACCGTCATACCGTGTCCGGGGAACTACGGGGGCGGCAATGGAATGGCGTGCGGTTGCGGGGCTGAGTTTGGCCCTGCTGGTATCTGGTTGTGTCACGGGCAAGGAGGGGACGGAATTTGCCGTCGTGGCGCAGAAGGTCGGGCCCCCCAAAGCCGGGCAATCCCGCGTCGTCATTCTCAGCCAGAAGGAATCCTGGCTCGATGCCACGAGCTGCGACGCCAAGGTCGATGGGGTTTTGCTGAGCCGGGTGCTGCCCGGAACCTATGCCTATGTCGACCGGCCCGCCGGCCACCACCATCTCGTCGCCACCCAGACGCTGTTTCCCGGCGATTCCACCCTCGATTTCGATACCGAGCCGGGTCGGACCTATTTCTTTTCGATCCGGCCGAGCGAGCGGTCCAGGGCGATGCAGGGCGGTGGGATGGTTTTCGGTCTCGTCGGCGTCGGGGTGATGGCGGCGGCATCGTCGGGAGCGGACAACAAGGGCCCGGTCGACTTCGTTCCGCTCCAGGAACAGCAGGCGAGACCGGCCCTCGCGGAGCTTCTGCAGGCCGAATAGCCTCCAATTTCCTTGCGTTACGCGAAAATCCGGCTATATAGCGCGCCATCTCACACGGAAACATGGCTCTCTTGAGAGGCCGTCCGGTGGCAAACCGGGCCGCAAGGCTCGCATTTGCTCACGCGTTTCCGGAGGAACCAACCGGAGAATAGAACCAATGGCGCTGCCCGATTTCACCATGCGCCAGCTGCTTGAAGCTGGCGTGCACTTTGGTCACCAGTCTCACCGCTGGAATCCGAAAATGGCCGATTTCATTTTCGGGGCCCGCAACAACATCCATATCATCGACCTCGCTCAGACCGTGCCGCTGCTGCATACGGCGCTGCAGGCCGTGAGCGACACCGTCGCCAAGGGCGGCCGCATCCTGTTCGTCGGCACCAAGCGCCAGGCGCAGGACAATGTCGCCGACGCGGCCAAGCGCTCCGCGCAGTATTTCGTCAATTCGCGCTGGCTCGGCGGCACGCTGACCAACTGGAAGACGATCTCGGCCTCGATCAAGCGCCTGCGTCATCTCGACGAGGTGCTGTCCTCGGGCGAAGCCAATTCCTACACCAAGAAGGAGCGGCTGACCCTGCAGCGCGAGCGCGACAAGCTCGACCGTTCGCTCGGCGGCATCAAGGACATGGGCGGTCTGCCCGACCTGATCTTCGTGATCGACACCAACAAGGAAGACATCGCGATCCAGGAGGCCCAGCGCCTCAATATCCCGGTCGCCGCGATCGTTGATACCAATTGCGACCCGAAGGGCATCACCTATGTGGTGCCGGGCAATGACGACGCCGGCCGCGCCATTTCGCTGTATTGCGACCTGGTCGCGCGCGCCGCGATCGACGGCATTTCGCGGGCACAGGGTGAGCTCGGCATCGATGTCGGTGCCTCCGCGACCCCGATGCAGGAAGATCTGCCGACCGCGCCGACCGCCTCGACGTTCCAGGGCCTGCCTGGACCGCGCGGCACCGCCGACGATCTCAAGAAGCTCACCGGCGTGTCCGGCGCGATCGAGAAGAAGCTGAACGATCTCGGCATCTTCCATTACTGGCAGCTCGCCGAGCTCGACCACGACACCGCGCATCAGATCGGCGAAGAAGTCGGTCTGCCGAGCCGGGCCGACGCCTGGGTCGCCCAGGCGAAGTCTCTCGCGGACGCTTAAGCTCGCGGGCTTAAAATGGTGGCCGGCGTCATACGCCGGCCATGACGATCGATCTACGCATTTCCTGACGGCGGACGGCGCGCACCCGGTGGCGCGCCGCGATCTGCACAGGCAAAAGGACGCTCATAATGGCTACTATCACCGCAGCGATGGTCAAGGACCTGCGCGAGTCGACCGGCGCAGGCATGATGGATTGCAAGGCCGCTCTCACCGAGACCGGTGGCGACCTGCAGGCTGCGCAGGATTGGCTGCGCAAGAAGGGCCTCTCGAAGGCGGCGAAGAAGGCCGGCCGCGTCGCGGCCGAGGGCCTGATCGGCGCGCTGACGGCGGGCAACAAGGGCGTGCTGGTCGAGGTCAATTCCGAGACCGATTTCGTCGCCCGCAACGAGCACTTCCAGGGCCTGGTCAAGATGATCGCGCAAGTCGCGCTCGACGCCGGCGCCGACATCGAGAAGATCAAGGCCGCCAAGGTCGGCAGCATCACGGTGGAAGCCGCGATCGCGGACTCGATCGCCACCATCGGCGAGAACCAGACGCTGCGCCGTGCCGCCGCGCTTACGGTCAATCAGGGCGTGGTGTCGAGCTACGTTCATGGTGCGGTGATCGAAGGCGCCGGCAAGATGGGCGTTATCGTCGCGCTGGAATCGTCCGGCAAGACCGATGAACTCGCGCATCTCGGCCGCCAGCTCGCGATGCATGTCGCGGCCGCCAACCCGCAGGCGATCGATCCCACGGGCCTGGATCCCGAGCTCGTCAAGCGCGAGAAGGACGTGCTTGCCGACAAGTACCGTCAGCAGGGCAAGCCGGAAAACGTGATCGAGAAGATCGTCGAATCGGGCCTGAAGACCTTCTACAAGGAGGTCTGTCTGCTCGAGCAGGCCTTCATCCACGACAGCGGCAAGTCGGTGGCGCAGGCGCTGAAGGAAGCCGAGGGTAAGGTCGGTGGTCCGATCAAGATTGCCGGCTTCGTGCGCTATGCGCTCGGCGAAGGCATCGAGAAGGAAGAGAGCGACTTCGCAGCCGAAGTCGCCGCCGCCAGCGGCAAGAAGTAACGGCCGAATCGAAGGGCCGGCATCGTTTTCGCGACGCCGGCTCGCGCGGGATAGGGAAGCATAGCACATGGCTGAGCCGGTCTATCGTCGCGTCGTGGTCAAGTTGTCCGGCGAATATCTCGCCGGCCCCCGTTCCGTCGGCATCGACCAGCCGACCGTCGACCGGATCGCCGGCGACCTGATCGCAGCCCAACAGCTCGGGGTCGAGATTGCTGTCGTCGTCGGCGGCGGCAACATGGTCCGCGGTGTCGAGGTCTCCGCCCACGGCGTTTCGCGGCCGACCGGCGACACCATGGGCATGCTGGCCACGATCATGAACTGCCTCGCTCTTGAGGCCGCGATCGAGCGCAAGGGCACGCCGGCCAAGGCGTTGTCGGCCTTCGTGATGCCGGAGATCTGCGAGCTGTTTACCCGCGCTGCAGCGCACAGGCACCTCGCCGAGGGCCGCATCTTGCTGCTCGGTGGCGGCACCGGTAATCCGTTCTTCACGACCGATACCACTGCGGTGCTGCGGGCTGCCGAGATCGACGCCCAGGCGGTGTTCAAGGCCACCAATGTCGATGGCGTCTATAGCGCCGATCCGAAGAAGGATCCGTCGGCGCAGCGATTTGACCGCCTGACCCATTCTCAGGCGATCGAAGGCGGTTACAAGGTGATGGACGCGACCGCATTCGCGCTTGCCCGCGAGACGTCGCTGCCTATCATTGTGTTCTCGATCGCCGAACCCGGATCGATCGGAGCGATGTTGCAGGGCGCAGGCCGCGGCACCATCGTTGCCGGCTGACCAGCCGGGTGGCCGCGGACCGGTTTGAACGCTCGGAAGCGAGCGTGAAAAGCCGTAAGCGAACAGGGATTTGCTGATAGTCCTTCCGTGATCCGAACTGAGCGCGACTGAGGCTTACGACGCGCAAGTCGGATGCGAAGCGACGGGTTGCAGAAAGGAAAGCGTGATGTCCACCGGAGCGTTCGACCTCAACGAATTGAAGCGCCGCATGCAGGGCGCGACCCAGGCGCTCAAGCACGAACTCAGCGGTCTGCGCACCGGCCGTGCCTCGGCCTCGATGCTCGAGCCGGTCCAGGTGGACGCCTATGGCTCGCACATGCCCTTGAACCAGGTCGCCACCATCTCGGTGCCGGAGCCGCGGCTGTTGTCGGTCCAGGTCTGGGACAAGACCATGGTGAAGGCGGTCGAGAAGGCGATCGTCGACTCCAATCTCGGGCTGACGCCTGCGACCGAGGGCCAGGTGCTGCGCCTGCGCGTTCCCGAACTGAACCAGGAGCGGCGCAAGGAGCTCGTCAAGGTCGCCCATAAATATGCGGAAGCTGCGCGCGTGGCCGTGCGCCACGTCCGTCGCGACGGACTCGACACCGTCAAGAAGCTCGAAAAGAACCACGAGATATCCGAGGACGATCAAGAGCGTTTCGCCGCCGACGTGCAGAAGGCGACTGACGGCGTCATTGCCGAGATCGACCAGATGCTGGCGGCGAAGGAAAAGGAAATCCTGACCGTCTGAAGGGAATTTGCGATGTCGAACGCGGCCCCGATGACGGACGAGCCGGACCGATCCGATGGTCCGGCTCATGTCGCCATCATCATGGATGGCAATGGCCGCTGGGCGTCTGCACGCGGCCTGCCGCGCGCGGAAGGCCATCGTCGTGGCGTCGATGCGCTGCGGCGCGTGGTGCGCGCCGCGCCGGAGCTCGGCATCCGCTATCTCACGATCTTTTCCTTCAGCTCGGAAAACTGGTCGCGTCCGGCGAGCGAGATCGGCGATCTGTTCGGCTTGTTGCGCCGCTTCATCCGTAACGATCTCGCGACGCTGCATCGGGACGGCGTAAGGGTGCGGGTCATCGGCGAGCGCGCGGGCCTCGAGCCTGACATCTGCGCGCTGTTGAGCGAGGCCGAAGAGCTGACCCGCAACAACAGCAAGCTGACGCTGGTGGTCGCGTTCAATTATGGCTCGCGCCAGGAAATCGCGCGGGCCGTCCAGCAGCTGGCGCGTGAAGTCGCGGAGGGCAAGCGCGATCCGGCATCCATCGATGCCGATGCGATCGGTCGCCATCTCGACGCGCCCGATATTCCCGATCCCGATCTCATCATCCGCACCAGCGGCGAGCAGCGCCTGTCGAACTTCCTGATGTGGCAGGCCGCCTATAGCGAACTGGTTTTCGTGCCCATTCACTGGCCGGATTTCGACAAGGCCGCGCTCGAGGGCGCGATCGCCGAATTCGGCCGGCGGGAACGTCGCTTCGGCGGCCTCGTTACGAAAACCGCATCGTGAGCAAAACCGACATCGCAAGCGCTGCCGACGCCAAGGGGCCGCAGCATAATTTCCTGTTGCGCGTTGCCGCGGCTCTCGTGCTGGCGCCGCTCGCCTTGGCGGCAGCCTATACCGGCGGCGTGTTCTGGACCGTGCTCGTGACGGTGGCGGCGATCGGTCTTTACGTCGAATGGCTGATGGTGGTCGGCGAAGTCCGCGCGGTCAGTGTCACCGTGACCGGGGCGCTGCTGCTGGCCGTCGCCGGCGTATGTCTTGCGTTCGGCCTGGTCGATATCGCCGTCATCGTCCTTGGGCTTGGGCTTGTCGTGGTCGTCGCGCTCGCAGCCGGTCACCGCAGCTGGGCCGCCGCAGGCTTCGTCTATACGGCCGCGGCGCAATTGGCCTCTGTGCTGGTGCGCCTCGACTCTGAGCATGGCTGGTTTGCCCTGGTGCTCGTGCTGCTGGTGGTGTGGGCGAGCGATATCGGCGGCTATGTCGCCGGACGCGGCATCGGCGGGCCGAAGCTTGCGCCGCACATCAGTCCGAACAAGACCTGGGCCGGCGCGATCGGCGGATTCGTCGGCAGCCTGCTCGTGGCTGCCGGATGGTCGGCCTTCGGGGCCGGCCGCTTGGTGCCGTTCCTCGCCGTTGCGGCTGTGCTGTCGATCGTCTCGCAGCTTGGCGATCTGTTCGAGTCCGCCGTGAAGCGGCGTTTCGGGGTCAAGGACTCCAGTCACATCATCCCGGGCCACGGCGGCCTGTTGGATCGGCTCGACGGTTACGTCGCCGCGGTCGTGTTCGCGGCAGTCTTAGGTTTGGTGCGGGGCGGCCTCGACGGCGTCGGCCGCGGCCTTTTGATATGGTGAAGCGATGAGCGCAGTTCCTTTACGGAATAACAAGGCGAGCGCAGCGGCGGTGCGCAGCATCACCGTGCTGGGTGCGACCGGGTCGATCGGCGACAGCACGATGGATCTGCTGCGGGCGTCTCCCGAGCGCTATCGGGTCGAGGCGTTGACCGGCAACAGCAACGTGCAGGGGCTCGCCAAGCTCGCCAAGGAATTTAACGCCGGCTTTGTCGCGGTGGCCGATCCATCGCGGCTGTCCGAATTGCGCGAGGCGCTGTCCGGCACGGGCATCGAATCGGGGGCAGGGGAGAGCGCCATCATCGAGGCCGGCGCACGTCCGGCCGACTGGGTGATGGCGGCGGTTTCGGGCGCGGCCGGATTGAAGCCGGCGCTCGCCGCGGTCGACCGCGGCGCGACCGTCGCGCTTGCCAACAAGGAATGCCTGGTCTGTGCGGGCGACATGTTCATGCAGCGCGCCGCCCAGGCCGGCGCCTGCATCCTGCCCGCCGATTCCGAGCACAACGCATTGTTCCAAGCGCTGTCATCGGGCAACCGCGAGGAGCTGGTGCGGGTCATCATCACCGCTTCCGGCGGACCGTTCCGCACCTGGGCCGCCGCCGATATCGAGCAGGCGACCCTGGCGCAGGCGCTGAAACATCCTAACTGGAGCATGGGCCAGAAGATCACGATCGATTCGGCCTCGATGATGAACAAGGGTCTCGAGGTGATCGAGGCGTCCTATCTGTTCGCGCTGTCGCCGGACGAGATCGATGTGCTGGTGCACCCGCAATCGATCATCCACGGCATGGTCGAGTTTTCGGATTGCTCGGTGGTCGCCCAGCTTGGCACGCCCGACATGCGCACTCCGATCGCGCATTGCCTGGGCTGGCCGGACCGGATCAAGGGGCCGGCGGCCAAGCTCGATCTCGCCAAGATCGGCACGCTGACGTTCGAGGCGCCGGATTTCGCGCGTTTCCCTGGTCTGCGTCTGGCATATGAGTCCTTGCGGACCGGGAATGGCGCGACCACGGTATTCAATGCCGCCAACGAGGTCGCGGTGGCAGCCTTCATTGCCGGTCAGATCCGGTTCGGCGCGATCGCGCGCCTGGTCGAGGCAACCCTGGAGAATTGGATTAGATCGGGTAATTTAGCACCTCTCACCTCGGCCGATGACGCCATCGCCATTGACCAAACTGCGCGAAAAAAGGCCGCAGCCCTCTTGCCTGAAATTGCCCTAAAGGCATCTTAGAGCGTTCGGGGCGCGCCGGCCCACCGGAAGGGAAACGGATGTCCGAATTTTTCCAACATATCTTCAATACGTTAAGCCATGGCCTGTTGGGCTATATCGTCCCCTTCCTGTTCGTGCTGACGATCGTCGTCTTTTTCCACGAGCTCGGCCATTTCCTGGTCGCCCGCTGGGCGGGCGTGAAGGTGTTAACGTTTTCGCTCGGATTTGGCCCTGAGTTGATCGGTTTCAACGATCGGCACAACACCCGCTGGAAGATCTCCGCGATTCCGCTGGGCGGCTACGTCAAGTTCTTCGGCGACGACAGCGAGGCCTCGACGCCCTCGGCCGAGGCGCTGGCGAAAATGACCCCTGAGGAGCGCGCCGGCAGCTTTCACCATAAGAAGGTCGGTCCGCGCGCCGCGATCGTTGCGGCCGGCCCGATCGCCAACTTCATCCTGGCGGTGGTCATCTTCGCCGGCATGGCGCTTTATTTCGGCAAGCCGAGCTCGACCCCGCGGGTCGATGCGGTGCAGGCCGACAGCGTGGCGGCGGCGGCCGGCTTCAAGGTCGGCGACATCGTCACCTCGATCGATGGTCACGAGATCGACAGCTTCGCCGACATGCAGCGAATCGTGTCGGTCAATGCCGGCTCTGAGCTCACCTTCCACCTCAAGCGGGACGGGAGTGATGTCACGCTGAAGGCGGCGCCGGCGCTGAAGGAGGTCAAGGACCTGTTCGGCAATGCGCACCGGATCGGTGTGCTCGGCATTCAGTACAACGCGCGGCCGGACGAAGCGCGCTCGACCCCGGTCGGCCTCGGCGAGGCGGTGAAGATCGGCTTCGAGCAGGTCTGGTTCATCATCGCCACCACCTTCAAGTTCGTCGCTTCCCTGTTCGCCGGGGCGGGGAGCGCGGGGGACGTCGGCGGCCCGATTCGGATCGCCCAGCTCTCCGGCCAGGCGGCGAGCCTCGGTTTCCAATTTGTTGTGCAATTATGTGCAACGCTGTCGGTCTCGATCGGGCTCTTGAACCTGTTCCCGGTTCCGCTGCTCGATGGCGGCCACCTTCTGTTCTATGCGGTCGAGGCCGCCCGGGGCCGGCCGCTCTCGGAGCGGGCTCAGGAGATGGGCTTCCGAATCGGGTTGGGCCTTGTACTGATGCTGATGGTGTTTGCAACGTATAACGACATCCTGCACCTCGCGGGGTCCTGACCGCGGCTTTTTTATGACGTGGCGGATGAGCAACGTTTTGAAACGAAAATGAAAATACGGAGACATGGAGCGTTTGCCGCCTAGGTGAAATTGGCTACAAGCGAAACGACCAAAAATGGGAATCTGTCGGTTCTGTAGGGGTATGGGGCCGACAACGGAATGATAAGGGCGCGTTGCGCATGAAGTTTGGATTGCGAGTGCGGGGGGGCATGCTGGCCGCTCTGATCATGTTCGCCGTGCCGGTGGCTATTCCGCTGGCGAACGTGGTCGTATCGTCGCCGGCAGCCGCACAGACGGTGAATTCGATTGAAGTCGTCGGCAATCGCCGCGTCGAGGTCGAGACCATTCGCTCTTATTTCAAGCCTGGACCGGGCGGCACGCTGGATGCGGGACGAATCGATGACGGCCTCAAGGCCTTGATCGAGACCGGCCTGTTCCAGGACGTGCAGATCAACCGGCAGGGCGGTCGTATCGTCGTGACCGTGGTGGAAAACCCGGTGATCGGTCGCGTTGCCTTCGAGGGCAACAAGAAGATCAAGGACGAACAGCTCTCGGCCGAGGTGCAGTCGAAGCCGCGCGGCACCTTTTCGCGCCCCATGGTGCAGTCGGACGCTTCCCGAATCGCCGAGATTTATCGCCGTTCGGGCCGCTATGACGTCCACGTCACCCCCGAAATCATCGAGCAGCCGAACAACCGCGTCGACCTGATCTTCACGATCGAGGAAGGCCCGAAGACCGGGGTCAAGGCGGTCGAATTCGTCGGCAACAACGCCTTCTCGTCCTATCGCCTCAAGGACGTGATCAAGACGCATGAAACCAACATCCTGAGCTTCCTGGGCGGCAACGACGTCTACGATCCAGATCGCGTCGAGGCCGACCGTGACCTGATTCGCCGCTTCTACCTGAAGCACGGCTATGCCGACGTGCAGGTCGTCGCGGCGCTCACCGAATATGATCCGGAGAAGAAGGGCTTCCTGGTCACCTTCAAGATCGAGGAAGGCCAGCAGTACCGGGTTGCGTCGGTCGACTTCCAGTCGTCCATCTCGACGCTCGATCCCAACTCGCTGCGTTCGTTTTCGCGCGTCAATGTCGGTTCGCTCTACAACGTCGAGAACGTCGAAAAGTCGGTCGAGGAGATGCAGATCGAGGCGTCGCGGCGGGGGTATGCCTTTGCCGTCGTGCGTCCGCGTGGCGACCGCAATTTCGAGGCCCATACGGTGTCGGTGGTGTTCGCGATCGATGAGGGCCCGCGCACCTATATCGAGCGGATCAACATCCGCGGTAACACCCGCACCCGCGATTACGTGATCCGCCGCGAGTTCGACATCTCCGAGGGCGATGCCTACAACCGTGCGCTGGTCGATCGCGCCGAGCGGCGGTTGAAGAACCTCGACTTCTTCAAGAGCGTGAAGATCACGACCGAGCCCGGCTCCTCCAGCGACCGCGTGATCCTGGTCGTCGATCTCGAGGAAAAATCCACCGGCGACTTCTCGGTGTCGGGCGGCTATTCGACCACCGACGGTGCGCTGGCCGAGGTCTCGATCTCCGAGCGCAACCTGCTCGGCCGCGGCCTGTTCGCCAAGGCCTCGGTGACCTATGGCCAGTTCGCCCGCGGCTACTCGCTCTCCTTCGTCGAGCCGTATCTGCTGGATTACCGCGTCGCTCTGGGCTTGGACTTCTATCAGCGCCAGCAGCTCGCCAACAACTTCATCTCCTACGGCACCAAGACGTTGGGCTTCAGTCCGCGGCTCGGGTTCCAGCTCCGCGAGGACCTCTCGCTGCAGCTGCGCTACTCGATCTACCAGCAGGAGATCACCCTCCCGGCCACGCTCGCGAACTGTAACAACGTTCAGTTCCTGCCGGGTGGCGCGCCGAATCCGGCGTTCAATCCGACCCCAGCCTTTGCCAACCTCAACGGAATCAGCTTGGCCGGAAGCAATGGTCTGGGCTGCTTCCTGGACGGTGAAGCCTCACTGCCGGTCCGCAAGGAGCTGGCGAACGGCCGCACGCTGACCTCGGCTCTGGGCTATACGCTGAGCTACAACACGCTCGACAACAACAAGAACCCGACCGACGGCCTGCTGGTCGACTTCAAGCAGGACTTCGCGGGCGTCGGCGGCGACGTCTCCTATCTGAAGACCGCGCTCGATGCGAAGTACTTCACACCGCTGGTGTCCGACATCGTCGGTATCGTCCATCTGCAAGGCGGTATCCTGAACAAGATCGGCAACAACGATCTGCGCATGCTCGATCACTTCCAGATGGGCCCGAACCTGGTCCGCGGCTTCGCCCCGAACGGCATCGGCCCGCGTGACATCAATCCCTTCGGGACCCAGGATGCGATCGGCGGCACCAAATACTGGGGCGCTTCGCTCGAATTGCAGATGCCATTCTGGTTCCTGCCCAAGGAAGTGGGCCTGAAGGGCGCGGTCTATGCCGACGCCGGCGGTCTGTGGGGCTATCAGGGACCGACCACTTGGGACGTGACAAAAGAGAACATTGTCACCAATTGTATCAGGCCAACGCAGGCGACCGGGACGGTTCCCGCTAATCCGGGCACCTGCACTGGACTGGTCTTCGACGACCAGAACACGGTCAGAAGCTCGGTCGGTGTCGGTCTGGTGTGGCAGTCCCCGTTCGGTCCGCTGCGCTTCGACTACGCCGTCCCGCTCACCAAGGGCAAGTTTGACCGCGTGCAGGAATTCCGGTTCGGCGGCGGTACCACCTTCTGACCCCGGGTGGGTTGACCCGATACGCTTTCGCGTGAATAACGCGCCGATGGTGTAGATTGAGCTCGGCTTCGGGACACCGGGGCCGAGCTCTGATCTTTTTTGGCTGTTATCGTACCGTGACGGATGGAATGGCCCAGCCGAGCTTCTTTCAAAAACCACCGCCGATGACGCTGGCCGCGATTGCGGCCGCGACCAAGGCCACGCTCGTCGATTCGTCGCGAGGGGAGCAGGTCGTCAGCGGCCTTGCCTCGCTCGACGAGGCCGGTCCCATGCACCTGGCCTTCTTCGACAATCTCAAATACGTCGATCAGCTGACGGCAACCAAGGCTGGAGCCTGCCTGGTCAGCCCGCGTTTCGAGGCGAGCGTGCCCGCGCATGTCGCGGTGCTGCGGATCGCCCAGCCGTTCCGGGCGTTCGTGCAGCTCGCCCGGCAGCTGCATCAGGATGCGCTGCGGCCGCAAAACTGGTTCGGCTACGACGGGATCGCGCCGTCCGCCATCATCGATCCGACCGCACGGCTGGAAGACGGCGTCGTCGTCGAGCCGCTGGCGGTGATCGGGGCTCATGCCGAGATTGGGGCGGGCACCATTGTCGGGGCTGGCGCCGTGATCGGGCCGCACGTGAAGATCGGGCGCGACTGCAATGTCGGGGCGCGGACAGCCATCCAATGCGCGCTGATCGGCAACGACGTGCTGATCCATCCCGCCTGCAGCATCGGACAGGACGGCTATGGCTTTCTCTTCTTCGGCCCGGACGGCCATCTCAAGGTGCCGCAGACCGGGCGGGTGCTGATCCAGAACAATGTCGAGATCGGCGCGGGCACGACCATCGACCGCGGCAGCCTGCGCGACACGGTGATCGGCGAGGGCACCAAAATCGACAACCAGGTCCAGATCGGCCACAATGTGACGATCGGCCGGCATTGCCTGCTGGCCGCCCAGATCGGGCTGGCGGGAAGCCTCACGATCGGAGACAACGTTGCGCTTGGGGCCAAGGTCGGAATCAACAATCACCTCAAGATCGGCGATGGAGCCCAGGTGACCGCGATGAGCGCGGTCAAGGACGATATCCCGCCGAACGGGCGCTGGGGTGGCCATTTCGCCAAGCCGACCAAGCAATGGTTCCGCGAGATCGTTGCGGTGGAACGGCTGGTGCGGGATATGACTGCGACGAATCCGAAGGACGAAGGACAGGAGTGATGGAGGAGTCACCCATCAGGTTCGCGGAAGTGGACATCAATGAGATCCTCAAGACGCTTCCGCACCGCTATCCGTTTCTCCTGATTGATGGCGTGAAGAACATCCGCGCCGATTATAGCGGCATCGGGGTCAAGAACGTCTCGATCGGCGAGCCCTGTTTCCAGGGCCATTTTCCCGAGCGGCCAGTCTATCCGGGCGTGTTGATGATCGAGGGCATGGCGCAGACCGCAGGTGTGATCGGCATCAAGTCCGTCGAGGGCACCGAGAAGCCGCGTGCGGTCTACTTCCTCACCATCGACAAGTGCAAGTTCCGCAAACCGGTGCTGCCGGGCCAGACCATCGAATATCACATGCGTTCAATCGGCCGCCGGAAGACCATGTGGTGGTTCCACGGCGACGCGAAGGTCGACGGCGTCACGGTGGCGGAAGCCGACGTCGGCGCGATGCTGACCGACTGATGGTCCGACAAGGCTTGGTTGAGTTCCCATGAGCAAGATCGATCCCACCGCGCGCGTCGAAGACGGCGCCATCATTGGCGACGGCACGGTGATCGGGCCCTATTGCGTGATTGGGCCGAACGTCGTGATCGGCGCCAACTGCAAGCTGATCTCCCATGTCCAGATCATGGGCCATACGACACTTGGCGACGCCAACGTGATCTCGCCTTTCGCCGTGCTCGGCGGCGCGCCGCAGGATCTGAGCTATCGCGGCGAGCCGCACCGGCTCGTGATCGGCTCCGGCTGCACCATCCGCGAAGGCGTGACGATGAACATCGGCACCACCAAGGGCGGTGGATTGACGAAGATCGGCGACCGCGGCTTCTTCATGAACAACGCCCATGTCGCCCACGACTGCATGGTCGGCAACGATGCGATCTTCGCGACCTCGGCGACGCTCGGCGGCCACGTCGAAGTCGGCGACGCCGTCTATATCGGCGGCCTGTCGGCGGTGCACCAGTTCACCCGGATCGGCCACGGCGTCATGGTCGGCGGCGTCTGCGGCGTGCGCGGCGACGTCATTCCGTACGGCCTCGTCAACGGCCAATATGCCGCGCTGGAAGGGCTGAACATCATCGGCATGAGGCGCCGCAAGTTCACCCGCGAGCGGCTGGCCACGGTCCGCGCCTTCTATCAGAAGCTCTTCCACGGTCCGGGCGTGTTCGCCGAACGCCTCGCGAGCGTGCGCCCGCTGGCCGGCGAAGATCCGGCCATTGCGGAGATCCTCGCCTTCATCGACGGCGGCAAGCACCGTCCGCTCTGCCTTCCCGAAGTCGGTGCATCCCCAGCTGAGGCTTAAGGCGGCTGATGACCGACGGGACCGTGCAGATTGCCTCGCCGGTCGGTTTGATTGCCGCGGGCGGCGTCATGCCGTTCGCGGTCGCCGATGCGATGGTCGCGCGCGGATTGACGCCCGTCCTGTTCGCGTTGAAAGGGGTGTGCGATCCGGCGCCGCTGTCGCGCTTCCGCCATCACTGGATCGCGCTCGGCCAGATCGGCCGCGTGGTGAAGCTGCTCCACGCGGAAGGCTGCCGCGACCTCTTGTTCATCGGCAGCCTGATCCGTCCCTCGCTCTCCGAAATCCGGATCGATCTCGGCACCCTGCGCGAGCTGCCGCGTATCCTTGGGTCGTTTCGTGGCGGCGACGATCATCTGCTGTCGGGCATCGGCCGCATCTTCGAGCGCCACGGCCTTCGCATGCTCGGCATCAAGGATGTCGCGCCCGAGCTGCTCGTTCCGGAGGGCTGCCTGACGCGCGCTGCGCCTGACCAGGCCGCTGCGGCCGATATCGCCCGGGGCCGCGCCGTCCTGCAGGCACTCGGCGCCTTTGATATCGGGCAGGCTGTGGTCGTGATCGATCGCCATGTCGTGGCGGTCGAGGATATCGAGGGCACCGACGGGCTGTTGGCGCGGGTGGCGCGGCTGCGCGCGCAGGGACGCATTCGTGCCGGGCTCAAGCGCGGTGTGCTGGTGAAGGCGCCGAAGAGCGGCCAGGACCTACGCTTCGACCTGCCGACCATCGGCCCCGCAACGGTCGACGGCGCCGCCGCCGCGGGGCTTGCCGGCATCGCGGTCGCCGCGAAAAACACGCTGCTTGCCGAGCCTGAGCAGATGCTCGCAGCCGCCGATCGCGCCGGGCTGTTCGTGACCGGTGTGGTGGCATGATGACGCGGGCACCCGCCGGGCCGGCCTTGCGTAAGATCTGCCTGATCGCAACGGAAGAATCCGGCGACCGGCTCGGCGCCAGCCTGATGAAGGTGCTGCGTCAGCGTCTTGGCGATGCCGTCGAATTCTCCGGGGTCGGCGGCCATGGCATGGCGCGGGAAGGATTGACGTCGTGGTTTCCGATCGAGGAGCTGTCGATCGTCGGCTTCTCGGCGGTTCTGAAACAGTTGCCGAAGATCCTGCGGCTGATCGATCGGACCGTCGATGCGGTCCTCGCCGCATCGCCCGACATCCTCGTCATCATCGACAGTCCCGACTTCACCCATCGCGTGGCGCGGCGGGTCCGCGCCCGCAATCCCGCGATCCCGATCGTCGATTATGTCTCGCCGACCGTGTGGGCGTGGCGGCCCGGCCGGGCGCGCGCAATGCGCGGCTATGTCGATCACGTGCTGGCATTGTTGCCGTTCGAGCCGGAGGCCTATCGGACGCTCAATGGTCCGCCGTGCAGCTATGTCGGCCATCCCCTGATCGAGCAGCTTGCGGTGCTGCGGCCGAATGCGGACGAGCAGGCGCGGCGCGCAGCGCAGCCGCCGGTGCTGTTGGTGCTGCCGGGCAGCCGCCGCAGCGAGGTGGCACGCCATCTCCCCGTGTTCGGCCGGACGCTCGAAGCGCTGCGCGCGCGCGGCGTGGCCTTCGAGGCGCTGTTGCCGACCACGCCGCATCTCGAAGCCGCGGTGCGGGCAGGGCTGGCGGACTGGCCGGTCGCGCCGCAGATCGTCACCGGCGAGGCCGAGAAGCGCGCCGCCTTCAGGATTGCGCGCGCGGCGCTTGCGAAATCCGGCACCGTGACCTTGGAGCTCGCGGTCGCGGGCGTGCCGATGGTGACCGCCTATCGCGTCGGCGAGGTCGAGGCCTTCATCCTGCGCCGCGTGATCCGGGTCCGGTCCGTCATCCTCGCCAATCTCGTGATCGGTGAGAATGTCATCCCGGAATTCCTGCAGGAGGCCTGCACCGCGGATAATCTCGCGCCCGTGCTCGTGGATATCCTAGGCAGCGGCCCGATACGCGCGCGTCAGGTCGAGGCGTTCAACCGGCTCGACGGCATCATGGCGACCGGTGCAGCGTCTCCAAGCGTGCGCGCCGCCGACATCGTGCTGGAGACCATGCGCAAGGGGCGCCGAAGCGCTCACACTTGAATGGTCGATGCCGATTTGGCTGGATCACCTGCCGCTACTCCGCCGCGACGGGTTCGACCTCGTGCTTACGCAATGTGGCCAGGGTGACGACGAAGGCCGCTGCCGCCGTGCAGGCGATCGTTGCCACCATTGGTAAGGACGTCCCGTCGAAGAACAATCCGCCGATGCCGACGATTACGGCGCCACTGACCATCTGCAGGGTGCCGCCGAGTGCGGAGGCGATGCCGGCGATCGGTCCATGGTTTTCCAGAGACAACACCATCGCCGACGGAATGACCAGGCCGAGGAACGCGAACGACGTGAACAGCAGCGGGATCAGGACGGAAAGGCTGTCAAAGCCGGCCAAGGTCAGCGCCAGGAGCAGCAGCGCGATCGACGCATAGATCGACACCGCCGCGAACACCACGCGGGCCATGCGGAAGCGGCCGCCGAGATAGCCGGCGAATTGCGACGCGCCGATAAAGCCAATGGCGTTGACCGAAAACGCCATGCTGTATTGCGTCGGAGTCAGGCCGTAATGGTCGATATAGACAAAGGACGACGTCGACAGGAACGCAAAGAAGCTCGATATGCCGAGGCCGCCGATGAAGGTGAGGCCGAGAAATTGCCAGTCGACCATCAACTCCGCGAAGCCGCCGAGCACGTTGCTGAGGCTGCCGCTGAGGCGCTCATGAGCCGGCCGTGTTTCGGGCAGAAGCACCGCGACCAGCGTCAACGCGATCAGCGCGGCAAACGTCACCGTGACGAAGACTGCGCGCCAGCCGAACGGAACGATCAGCGCGCTGCCCGTCAGCGGCGCCAGGATCGGGGATACCGAGAACACGAGCATCACGAGCGACATCAATTTGGTCGCCTCGGGGCCAGTATGGAGGTCGCGAATGATGGCGCGGGGAATCACGCCCATCGCGGCAGCGCCGATGCCTTGGATGAAGCGGAACGCGATCAACCAGCCAACGTCAGGCGCGAGGGCGCAGCCGACCGAGCCGGCGATGAAGCAGGCGAGACCACCATAAAGCGGAGCCTTACGGCCATAGACGTCCGACAACGGACCGTAGGCGATCTGGCAAAGGCCGAACGCGATGAAAAATGCGATCAGCGTCAGCTGCGTCGCTGACGTCGTGGCGTGCAGATCGGCGGCGATCGTGGGGAGTGCCGGAAGATACATGTCGATCGCGAACGGGCCGACCGCGGACAACAGACCGAGCACGACAGCATTGCGAAAAAAAGCGGACATGATTTCCTGTGGCCCGATGTTGCGTGTCGGTTCGTGCCCACGCATGTTTCACCGGCATGACCGGCGCATTCAGACAGACCTGCATGCCGGCGTTTCGACCGGATACGGGCATGTGTCAGATAAAAAAAGCCGGACGCGCGCTAACGCGTCCGGCTCGATCATTCAGCTGCTGAGCGCTTACTTGCGCTTCTCGATCTCGACGTAATCGCGGGTGGTGACGCCGGTGAAGAGCTGACGCGGACGGCCGATCTTCTGCTGCGGATCCTCGATCATCTCGCTCCACTGGCTGATCCAGCCCACGGTGCGGGCGACCGCGAACAGCACCGTGAACATCGACACCGGGAAGCCCATCGCCTTCAGCGTGATGCCCGAATAGAAGTCGACGTTCGGGTAAAGCTTGCGCTCGATGAAGTAGGGGTCGCTCAGCGCGATCTTTTCCAGCTCGATCGCGACCTTCAGCATCTGATCGTCGGCGTGGCCGGTCTCCTTCAGCACCGCGTGACACATCTTCTGCATGATCTTGGCGCGCGGATCGTAGTTCTTGTAGACGCGGTGGCCGAAGCCCATCAGGCGCACGTCGCTGTTCTTGTCCTTCACCTTGGCGATGAAGTCCGGAATCTTATCGACGGTGCCGATCTGGGCCAGCATGTTCAGCGCGGCCTCGTTGGCGCCGCCATGCGCCGGGCCCCACAGGCAGGCGATGCCGGCCGCGATGCAGGCAAACGGGTTGGCGCCCGAGGAACCGGCGATGCGCACCGTGGAGGTCGATGCGTTCTGCTCGTGGTCGGCGTGCAGGATGAAGATCTTGTCCAGCGCGTCGGCGAGCACCGGGTTCGGCTTGTACTCCTCGCAGGGCACGCCGAAGCACATGTAGAGGAAGTTCTCGGCAAAGGAGAGCGAGTTCTTCGGATACATGAAGGGCTGGCCGATCGTGTATTTGTAGGCCATCGCCGCCAGCGTCGGGATCTTCGCGATCATCCGCATCGAGGCGATCATGCGTTGCTGCGGATCGTTGATGTCGGTGGAGTCGTGATAGAACGCAGCCAGCGCGCCGACGGAGGCCACCATCACCGCCATCGGATGGGCGTCGCGGCGGAAGCCCTGGAAAAAGCGGGCCATCTGTTCGTGCACCATCGTGTGGTGCGTGACGCGGTGGTCGAAATCCTGCTTCTGCGCCTTGGTCGGCAGTTCCCCGTACAGCAGCAGATAGCAGGTCTCGAGGAAATCGCCCTTCTCGGCCAGCTGCTCGATCGGGTAGCCGCGATATTGCAGCACGCCGGCGTCGCCGTCGATATAGGTGATCTTGGACTGGCAGCTCGCCGTCGAGGTGAAGCCCGGATCGTAAGTGAACATGCCGGTCTGGGCATAGAGTTTGCCGATATCGACGACATCGGGGCCCACGCTGCCGCTCAGGATCGGAAGATCGTAGGTCTTGTTGCCGACGGTGAGCGTGGCGGTTTTCGTGCTGGATTTTGCGTCCATCGTGTTGTCCCCGATGAGATCGTTGAGCGCCCTTTTCATCTAGATGGCAGGGCGAGTGAGCTTTTCTAGTGCATGCCGCGCAAATGCGTATCGTATTGCCCTGTGCGCTGCAAGATGGGGGTAAATGCGACCTTATGAGGTAACCTGGTCCTTAAGTCGGCCTAAGCATTCATCACGTCCGAGCACCGCCAGCACCTCGAAAATGCCGGGCGAGGTGGTCCGTCCGGTCAACGCGGCGCGCAGTGGCTGCGCGACGGCGCCCAGCTTGAGATCGTTGGCCTCGGCGAACTGGCGCAATGCGGCTTCCGTGGCCGGGCCGCTCCAGGGCTCGACGGCGGAAAGCGCCTGGCAGAGCCGTCCGATCAGGGCCCGGTTATCAGGTGTTAACAGTGCCGCGGCCTTGGCATCGACCGGGAGCGGCCGTTCCGCGAAAATAAAGGCCGCGGCGTCGATGAGCTCCAAAAGCGTTTTGGCGCGCTCCTTCAGGCTCGGCATGGCCGCCATGAGCTGGGCGCGTGTCGTGTCGTTGAGCTTGGGCTTCAGCGCCGCGCCTTGCGGCGCATAGTTCAGGACGTCTTCGAACATGCCCACCAACGCCCGATCGTCGGTGTGGCGAATGTAATGCCCATTGAGGTTTTCGAGCTTGGCAAAATCGAAGCGCGCGGCGGAGCGGCCGATCGCGGGCAGGTCGAATGCCTTGATCATCTCCTCGGTGGAGAAGATCTCCTGGTCGCCATGGCTCCAGCCGAGCCGCACCAGGTAATTGCGCAGCGCTGCCGGCAGATATCCCATGGCGCGGTAGGCGTCCACGCCGAGTGCGCCGTGGCGCTTGGAGAGCTTTGAGCCATCCGGCCCGTGGATCAGCGGGATGTGCGACATCGACGGCACGTCCCATCCCAGCGCATCGTAGATCTGCTTCTGGCGCGCAGCATTGATCAGATGATCGTCGCCGCGAATGATGTGGGTGACGCCCATGTCATGGTCGTCGACGACAACCGCCAGCATATAGGTCGGATTGCCGTCGCCCCGGAGCAGCACGAGATCGTCGAGATTCTCGTTCTGCCAGACCACGCGGCCCTGTACCTGGTCTTCGATCTCGGTCTCGCCGGTCAGGGGCGCGCGCAGCCGGATCGTCGGCTTGAGGCCTGCCGGCGCATCCTTCGGATCACGATCGCGCCACATGCCGTCATAGAGGCGCGTGCGGCCTTCCGCGCGGGCCTTCTCGCGCATGGCGGCGAGCTCCTCGGGGGTGGCATAGCAGCGGTAAGCCATGCCGCTGGCGAGCAGCTGCTCGGCGACCTCGCGATGCCGCGCGGCGCGACTATATTGGTAGATGACCTCGCCGTCCCAATCGAGCCCGAGCCAGGTTAACCCGTCCAGGATGGCGTCGATCGCCTCCTTGGTCGAACGCTCGCGGTCGGTGTCCTCGATTCGAAGCAGCATCTTGCCGCCGCGACCGCGCGCATACAGCCAGTTGAACAGGGCCGTCCGGGCGCCTCCGATGTGGAGAAAACCGGTCGGGGAGGGGGCAAAGCGCGTGACGATGGGTTGGGTCATGGGCGGCAGCGACAGCAGTTTCCGGGCGGTGGCGTAGAGGCGGGGGGTGTATAGCAGGACCCGCGCATAACTAAAGCCTTCCTTGGGGATTGCGGATTTGGCACATAGTCTCGCGACATCCGAAGCAGGACAGGGTTTGATGACGACGACAGACACGACGGCTGAGACAGGGCGCGACTTCATCCGCGACATCGTCCAGGCCGATCTCGACAGCGGCAAGCACAAGACGGTCGTGACCCGGTTCCCGCCGGAGCCGAACGGCTATCTGCATATCGGCCATGCCAAGTCGATTGCTCTCAACTTCGGCATCGCCCAGGAGTTCGGTGGCCGCTGCCATCTCCGTTTCGACGACACCAACCCGGCCAAGGAGGAGCAGGAATTTATCGATTCCATCCAGGCCGACGTGCACTGGCTCGGCTACGACTGGGGCCAGAACCTGTTCTATGCCTCCGACTATTTCGAGCGGCTCTATGGCTGGGCGGAAGGGCTGATCGAGGCCGGCCTCGCCTATGTCGACGATCAGTCGCAGGAGGAAATTCGGCTGTCCCGCGGCACCTTGACCGAGGCCGGCAAGAACAGCCCGTTCCGCGACCGCACGGTCGAGGAGAATCTGGACCTGTTCCGGCGCATGAAGGCGGGGGAATTCCCCAATGGCGCGCGCGTGCTGCGCGCCAAGATCGACATGGCCGCCGGCAACATCAATCTGCGCGATCCCGTGCTCTATCGCATCCTGCACGCGCACCACCCGCGCACCGGCGACAAATGGTCGATCTATCCGAGCTATGATTACGCCCATGGCCAGTCCGACGCGATCGAGGGCATCAGCCATTCGATCTGCACGCTGGAATTCGAGGACCACCGGCCGCTCTACGATTGGTTCCTGGACAAGCTGCCGGTGCCCTCGCATCCGCACCAGTACGAGTTCGCGCGCCTCAACCTGACCTATACGCTGCTGTCGAAGCGCGTGCTGACGCGGCTGGTGCAGGAGGGGCATGTCGCCGGCTGGAACGATCCGCGCATGCCGACGATCGCGGGGCTGAAACGTCGCGGCGTGCCGCCGGCCGCGGTGCGCGAATTCGTCAAGCGTATTGGGGTCGCCAAGTCGAACAGCATCGTCGATGTCGGCATGCTGGAATTCTGCATCCGTGAGGAGCTCAACCGCACGGCGCTGCGTCGCATGGCCGTGCTGCGGCCGTTGAAGGTGGTGATCGAGAACTATCCGGAAGGCCAGGTGGAGGAGATCGAGGCGATCAATCACCCCGATGATCCCTCCGCCGGCACGCGCAAGATCGCCTTCGGCCGCGAGCTCTATATCGAGCAGGACGATTTCATGGAGAACCCGCCGAAGAAGTTCTTCCGCCTCTCGCCCGGCACGGAAGTGCGGCTGCGCTACGCCTATTTCATCAAGTGCCGCGAGGTGATCAAGAACGCCGCCGGCGAGATCGTCGAACTCCGTTGCACCTACGATCCTGCAACGCGTGGCGGCAACGCCCCCGATGGCCGCAAGGTGAAGGCGACCATGCACTGGCTGCCGGCGGCGCAGTCGCGCACCGCTGAGATCCGCATCTACAATCAGCTGTTCGCTAATCCCGCGCCCGACGCGGCGAACTTCGCCGCCGACCTCAACCCGAACTCGCTCGAGATCCTCAAGGATGCGCGGATCGAGCCGGCGATCGCGGAGACCAATTCGGACGCGGTGATGCAGTTCGAGCGGCAGGGTTATTTCGTGCGCGATCCCGACTCGACGCCGGACAAGCTCGTGTTCAATCGCACGATCGGCTTGCGCGACACCTTTGCCAAGGAAGTCGCGAAGGGCTGAAGACGAGACTTATCGCCGACACTGATCGCCGCCGTCATTTCGCGGCGGTTGCATGTGACGAATGGCTCGGCCCAAGATCGCGTGGCCCAAGATCGCGTGGCCGGTTGCGCGCAGCGGCCGGAATCAGACGCTCGCGCTCATTCGAGCGTATCCTGCCCGGCTTGGGTGAGCACGGGGACGCCATCTTCGACCTCGACGAGGCCGCGTTCGGTCAAGAGCCGCAGATCGTCGTCATTGACCGGTGACAGCGACAGGCGCCGCGCCCTGATGTCGCGCAGGGCCCAGCGCAGATGGATCGCCTGCTCGAGCCCGAGATCGGCGAACGGATTGGCTTGGTCGATCATGACGCCAGCAACTCCCGAGCGAGGAGAAAGTTCCACCCTTTCTTGAGGTGGTGGTGCCATTCGGAGATTCTCGTTCCGTTCTGCTAGCCGTCGACTTGCAGCTTCCAGTAGCCTTTCGCCCGTTCAGGGAGTGCGAGTGCGATGGCGGAGCCGGACCGGCCGCCAAGCCGGGGGCGCGGCTTTGCCGGCAGCATTGCGGATGTCTGGCCGCCGCGACGGGCGGCGCAGGCCGGCGGCTATCTTGCCGATACCCCGACATGGTCGTCGCTGCTCGCCAGACTGAAGGCCTGGGCGCACGCCGAGGCCGCGGCAGGGCGGCTCCTGCCGTGGGTGCCGGTCGCCTTTGGCGCCGGGATCGCGCTGTACTTCGCTGCCGATCACGAGCCGGTGCTGTGGGTTGCTGCAGTGCTCGCGCTGATGATCTCTGCCGGAGCGTTTGTCTTGCGGCGTCACCGGCTGTTTCCGGCTGCGGTGATGATCGCTGCGGTCGCCGCGGGTTTTGCCGTCGCAACAGCCCGGACGGCGCGGCTCGCGCACACCGTACTGGCCCGACCGCTGTTTTCGGTCACGCTGTCCGGCTTCGTCGAGACCCGCGACATCCGCGAGCGCACCGATCGCTTCGTGCTGCGCGTGACCGAGATGGAAACCGCGCGTGGTGAGATCACGCTGGCGCGGGTGCGGCTATCCGTACGGAAGGGCATGGCGCCCGACGTCGGCAGCTTCGTGCAGCTCAAAGCGCGCCTGTTGCCACCGCTCGCGCCGCTTCGGCCTGGCTCTTACGACTTTTCGCGCGACATGTTTTTCCAGAGCATCGGTGCCTCCGGCTTCGTGATGGGCGCGATCAAGACGGTTGCCCCGCCGCAGGATGGCGGCTTCGGCCTGCATTATGCCGCCTTCATGCAGGGCCTGCGCGACACCATCGATGCGCGCATCCGCGCCCGGCTCGACGGCGACGAGCGCGCGATCGCAACCGCGCTACTGACCGGCCGCCGCGACGCCATTACGACGCCGGTCAACGACGCCATGTTCATCTCCGGGCTCGGCCATGTGCTGTCGATCTCCGGCTATCACATGGCCGTCGTTGCCGGCGTGGTGTTCTTTGCCGTGCGCGCGCTGCTGGCGCTGATCCCGGGGCTTCATGTCAGCCACCCCATCAAGAAGTGGGCGGCTGCCGCCGCGCTTGTCGCCGCGGCCTTCTATCTGTTGCTGTCGGGCGCGGAAGTCGCGACCCAAAGGTCCTTCTACATGACCGCCGTCGTGCTGATCGCCGTGCTGGTCGATCGCCGCGCCATCACCTTCCGCACGCTCGCTGTCGCCGCGATGATCGTGCTAGCGATCGCGCCGGAGGCGCTGGTGCACCCCAGTTTCCAGATGTCGTTCGCCGCGACCTTAGGCCTGGTGGCGTTGGTACAACTCGGGCTGCCGCATCTGTTCGCGACGCCCGACAGTTCGACGACAGCGCGCATCGCACTATGGGGCGGCCGCGAACTGGCCATGCTGCTGCTGGCCTCGCTGATCGCGGGGCTCGCGACCACGCCTTATGCCGCGTTTCATTTTCATCGCGTGACACCCTACGGCGTGCTCGCCAATCTCGCGGCGATGCCGGTGGTCTCCGCTCTGGTCATGCCGGCCGGATTGCTGGGACTGCTCGCGGCGCCGCTCGGGCTCGACGGTCCGTTCTGGTCGCTGATGGGATGGGGCATCGACTGGATGATCGCGGTGACGCGCTGGGTGGCAAACCTGCCCGGCGCGGTCGGTCGCATCCATGCGTTCGGCATCGGTCCCGTGATCGCCGCAAGTCTTGGCCTCATCCTGATGGGTCTGCTGCGCACGCCGCTGCGTTGGAGCGGCGCGGGTCTGCTTGCGGCTTCGATTCTCTGGGCGCTGATGACGCCGCAGCCGGACATGCTGATCTCCGCCGATGGCCGCAACGTCGCGGTGCGCGGCCGCGAGGGCCGGCTGCATCTCATCCGGACGGGTAAGGACGCCTTCCTTGCTCAGGAATGGCTCGCCGCCGATGCCGATGCGCGAACGCCGGCCGATAGCTCGCTCGGCGACGGCGTGTCCTGCGATGACGCCGGCTGCGTGGTGCCGCTTGCCGATGGCCGCTTCGTCTCGCTCGCGCTGCGCGCCGAGGCCCTGGAGGACGATTGCGCGCGGGCCGCACTGGTCGTGACAGTCAGGCAAGCGCCGCCCGATTGCACGGCCTTAGTGGTAGATCGCGACCGGCTGCAGCATCAGGGTGGACTGGCCCTCACGCGGCGCGGCGACGGCTTTGCGGTCGAGGCCGTCCGGCCCAACGGCACGCAGCGGCCGTGGTGGCCGGCTGCTCCCGATGCGGGCGATTTCCAGGCAACGCTGGCGCCGCGCTCGCCGGCGCCAAGATCCCAGGACGCGACGCCGCCGGAGGCGGAGCAGGGGGCGGTGGATTAGCAATCCGGCAGTTCGAACGTGCCGAGATGATATTCGGATGCGTCGTCGTCCTCGTCGCCATCCGACGGGCTTCGCGATGGCGGTGGAAGCTCCACCAGGGTGAACAGCGCATCGGGATGTTGCTGCCAGACCGCGATATCGTCGGCCGTCACGGTCAGCCATCCGAACGTGAATATGTAACGACCGGGCTCAGTGATGCGCCCGGCCTTTTGCCAATTGATCTTGTTGACCACGGGCCATTCTCCCCCCCGGCGAACCATAACTTCCGCCGAGGGCCGAATGTTCCCATTTGTCTTCGCATCCGTTGCGCTTCTCAGTTCAGGTGATCGAGATCCGCCGCACCGGCGTCGTTTCGCTGCTGCTCGAAGCCTCGGTGCCCAGCGGCCTGCGCTCGGCCGGCTGCTTGGTCGCGGGCAATTGCAGCACGGTGACGCGTTGTCCCTCGCAGAGCTGGGTCACCAGCACATGCCGACCATCTGCGAACTCGATCGCATCATGGTGGCGATCGGGCACATGCTTCTCGATCGTGTTGAACTTGGCCACGCGGTCGCGGATCGTGCGGGTCCAGATCCAGCGGCTGTCGTAGCGAACGTCGTCGGCAAACGCCAATTCCGTCCCGGGCAGCATACACACGGCGACATTCGGCTCGCTCTCGGAGGCGAAGCCGCGGGTCGAGGTTCCGCGGAACGTCGTCGAGATCAGCGTTTCCCCGACTTTCGCCGGGCGGGACGCAACAGCATGCAGGCTATAGTCACACATCGGATCGCTCCTCGTTCGAGATAGCAACCCACGCTCCCCCCGGACAGGCGCAGGCCTCTATCAGAGTGGACATCAGGAACGATGTTAGCGCGTGCTTGACGGCAATTCTGCGCTGATCTGCACCCCGTACGGCGCTTCGCGATCACAAGCGTTTGAGCGTGTTGCATCGCGATCGAAGTGCAATCATCATCAGCGCCGTCGGAAGAGACCTCCAACGCGTCAGATCAAATTGCGCGCGATCCAGTTCGCGCGCGTGACGATCAGTACTTGCGGTACAGCCCGATCAGCTTGCCCTGGATCTTGACGCGGTTGGGCGGCAGGATGCGGACTTCATAAGCGGTGTTGGCCGGCTCCAGTGCGATCGAGGCGCCGCGCCGGCGGAAACGTTTCAAGGTGGCTTCCTCATCGTCGATCAGCGCGACGACGATGTCGCCGGTGTCGGCGGAGTCGTTGCGCTGGATCAGCGCCATGTCGCCATCGAGGATGCCGGCATCGACCATCGAGTCGCCGCGGACTTCCAGCGCATAATGCTCGCCGGAGCCGAGCATGTCGGCCGGGACGCTGATGGTGTGGCTGCGCGTCTGCAGCGCCTCGATCGGCGTGCCCGCAGCGATGCGGCCCATCACCGGGACGGCGACGGGACGATCGCCCTCGTCGATCGCCGGCGTGCTGGTGCGCACCTTGCCGAGATTACCTTCGATGACAGACGGCGTGAAGCCACGCCGGTTGTTCGCCGCCTGGGACAGTTCGGGCAGCTTGATCACCTCGATGGCGCGCGCGCGATTGGGCAGGCGGCGGATGAAGCCGCGCTCTTCCAGCGCGGTGATCAGACGATGGATGCCCGACTTCGAGCGCAGATCGAGTGCGTCCTTCATCTCATCGAAGGAGGGCGGCACGCCAGCTTCCCTCAGACGTTCGTTGATGAACCGCAGAAGTTCGTACTGTTTGCGCGTCAGCATCTCGACCAGATCCCCAGGTTGATGTGTCGTTCTCGCCCGAGACGTTCTTGTTCAAGACGCTCTCGTTCAAGACGTTCTCGTTTGAAGCGTTCTCGTTCGAAACGTCCTCAGTTCGCGGCGCCCGCAACATCTTCGAAACAAATCATGAACGGACACTATCTGTTCGATATGTGTTCTGCAATCATTAATTTGCAATGAAGGTGGTGCGCAAGATGCCTGCTCGATGCCCGCAAAATAGCTGCGAGATCCCTGGCGGTATATTTGGCAGCTGCACCCTGTTTAGTCTGGCAGCCTCAGAATCTCGCAGACGGAGCCGGCACTTGCCGCGGGCGCAAAAGCCGGGCGGATCACCAGGGCCTGCGATAGCGCGAGGTTGCCGAGCAGCGAGGAATCCTGATGCGTCACCGGCGTTGCGACCAGCGCGCCGTCGGCGCGCACCTCGAGCCGCGCGCGCAGATAGTCCTCGCGGACGTCGTTGGCGGCGAGGTCGCGGCCGAGCAGCGCAGTCTCGCGGGCAGGGTGGATTTGAGCCAAGCCCACGAGCTTCCGAATCAGCGGCACCAGAAACAACAGGCTGCAGACATAGGAGGAGACGGGATTGCCGGGCAGGCCGATCACGCGCATCTGGCCCAACCGTCCATGCATCATCGGTTTGCCCGGGCGCATCGCGATCTTCCAGAACGCCATGTCCACGCCCTCGGCGTCCAGCGCCTGCTTGACCAGATCATGATCGCCGACCGAGGCGCCGCCGGTCGTGATCAGGATGTCGGCTTTCGCCTCGCGCGCGCGGCGGATGCCTGCGACCGTCGAGTCCAGCGTGTCGGCGGCGATGCCGAGGTCGATGGGATCTGCACCCTCGGCGCGCGCCAGGGCGCGCAGCGCGTAGCCGTTGGAATAGACGATCTGGCCGGGACCGGGATTCGACCCCGGCATCACCAGCTCGTCGCCGGTGGCAAGCAGCGCTACCTTGGGGCGGCGGTGCACCGGGAGCTCGGGATAGTTCATGCTGGCGGCGAGCGACAGGTCGCGATCGCTCAGGCGTCGGCCGGCTTTGAGCAGCACGTCGCCTTCGTGGAAATCCGCGCCGGCCGGGCGAATATGCCGGCCCTTCCTGGCCGCTTCGGTGATGGTGACGTGGTCGCCATCCGCGATCGTGTCCTCCTGGATCACGATGGCGTCGGCGCCGTCGGGAACGACGCCGCCGGTGAAGATGCGCGCGGCCTCGCCGGGCCCGAGCGTGCGATCGAACGGCCGGCCGGCCGCGATCTCGCCGATGACCTTGAGCGTGGCGCGGGCGCGGTCGGCATCCGCGGCGCGGACCGCATAGCCGTCCATCGCCGACATCGGCTGCGGCGGCTGGGTCCGCAGCGCCGCGACGTCCCGCGCCAGCACCCGGTGATAGGCCTGGTCCAGCGCGACCTTTTCCTCCGGCAGCGGCGCGGCGCCGTCGAGCACCAAGGCCAAGGCATCAGAGACCGGCATCAGGGCCATGAAGAGTTCCTTCCGAACAGGCCGGCGCAGCGCCGACCGATTCCGCCTTCTAATCGAAGCTTCGATGCAAGGCCAAGCGCTTCGGCGGCAGGGCCGTCAGGACAGTCGATCGGTGGCCGCCCAGATACGCCGCTGCTTCGCCCTCCAGGTATCGTCAGACGTTGTCTGCAGATGCTCACTCACAGTCGCGCGAGAAACTCCGTGAGCAGGACGGTCACCTCGGCTGGCCGCTCCAGGCTCGGCAGGTGCGCCGTGCCGGTCAATTCGCGTCCCGATCCGTTCGGCATCGTCGCTGCCATCAGGCGGCTTCGCTCTTGAATATGAGGGAAATCAAGGTCGCCCCAGATCACGAGCGAGGGCGAGGAGATTTCGCCGAGGCACGGGAAGGCGGGCGTCGCATCGAGGTTCGCACCGATCGGCGGCGACCGCAGCGCAATGGCATTCTTGTCGATGAACAGCCGGCGCAGCTCACCGGCAACGCGGCCTTCGGCTTGGAGTGGACCGTCCAGCCACATGTGGGCCTTGATCGCGCAGACTCGATCCCAATCGCAGGCCGCCTCGGCTTCCGCAAGCTGTGTCATCAGATCCGCGATTGCGGGTAGATAGACCGGTTCGGGCGCGCCGCTGACCGATGGCGCGACCAGCACCAGCGCCCGGACGTGGGATGGATAACGAAGCGCGAAGTCGAGCGCGATTCGTCCGCCTTGTGAGCAGGCGACAAGGATCGCAGGCGTGCCGCTTGCGACGGTGTCTATCACCGCCAGCAAATCCGCCACTTGAGAATGGCCTTCCTTCTCCGCGGCAGTCCCGCCAAAGCCGCGACGGTCATAGGCGATCGCCATATGCGTCGCACTGATGGCATCCACTTGCGCGCGCCACATCATGCGGTCGAAAACCGCAGCATGCAGAAAGACGACCGGTTGGCCGTGACCGACGACATCGGTAGCAAGCCGCGCGCGGCCTGTGATGATTTGACGGGGTGCGCTCATCGACTTCGATCCTGGAAGTGCGGCTGTGCAGTCGCCGATGCTAAGCGGGCGCGCCATGGCGGCGATGGTAGCCGCTCGGCGCTGGCCACGTCCAGCTGGCAAGCGTTGATCGATCCGGCTCGAAGATCTCGATCTTGAGCGGATAGCACGCGGCGGCATCGCTCGAATGGGTCGCGCTGCAATCGCCGCCGGGACAGGCCGACAGCGCGCCGAGCAGATCGATCTCGGCGAAGAACTCGATGAAGTCGCCGGGACGGACCGGGCTCGCCTTCATGAAATATTGCTGCGTATCCTTGGTGAAGCCGGTGCACATGAAGACGTTGAGCACGTCGTGCACGTGGTGCTCGACCGTATCGGGCTCGGACTTCAATTCGGCGCCGAGCGCGCGCGCCAGGTTGGAATGGCAGCAGAAGTCGTAAACGCGGCCGTTCAACCGCAGGTTGGTGTAGGGATCGCAGCGTGTGCCGATGACGTCGTGCACACCGGCGCCATCCGCATCCCAGCCGTACCAGCCGAGCGTGTCATGGCTGATGGTCGCCATCGGCCTCAGATAAGGCATGCTGCTCCAGAGCCGGTCGCCGGTGCTGACATGCGTGGCGTGCAGCGCGCGGGTCTTGCCGCTGAAGAAGCGCTCGGCGAGATCGTCGGCGTTCCAGAGATTGAGATCGCCGACCTGCGGGCCGTCGATGCTGACGATGCGGAAGAACCGCCCGCGCGTGACGCGAAACGTCCGCGCATCGCGCGGCGGCACCACGATCTCACCGGTCTTGACCAGTGTCTTGCGCGTGGCTTCCAGCACGGCCATGTCGGGCCGCGGCATCGACCCGGCAGGATAGACGATCGTCGGCCTTGCCGAACGGCGTGCGGCTGCGTCGGCGGGCTCGGGTGGGACGTTTGGCGGCATCGTTCGCACTCGCTCAATGCAGGGAGACAGCGTGATGACTGATAGCCCGTGATCGAGGCTCGGTGAATTACAAGAGCAATTCACCAAAGCCGGCCTTCTCATAGCCGCCAAGATGGCGCTTTTCGTATATACCGAGCGACCAGAGTGTGTGAGTCAGCTCGGCCGCAGGGCCCAAACCGGATGTGGCGTGATGTCGCAGCGCCAAGATCGACGCGAATGATCCGCAACGGACATGTTGCTTCTGTTGTCTATTTGTTGTCGATCTCGCCTCTCGCTTGCGGGTCGGTTTGGGACCGATCGGACTTTGTCTAATTAAGGCCTGTATATTCGTGGATTTCACTTTCTCAGAGATGGCCGCACGGTCAGATCTCAACCCCGCGCCATGGCGCCGTCCCTTCATCCGCTGGCTTGATGGCGTCGAAGCCGGGTGGTCCGTCCCGCTATTGCTTGTCAGTTTCGCAGCCGTTTGGACGGCTTACCTGTGGATCGCGTATGCGGGCTCGGGTCTCCATCCCGATTTTCTCGAGACCTGGACCCTGGGGCGGCACTTCGCCTGGGGCAACCCCAAGCATCCGCCGCTGATGGGCTGGGTCACCGGTGCCTGGACACAGGTCTTCCCGTCCACCGACTGGTCGCTGCAACTGATGGCGATGACCAACGCGGCGCTGGCGCTGTGGGCCGTCGACCTGATCTCCAGGCAGTTCGTGACCGGGCACAAGCGCCTGCTGGTGCTGCTGTTGCTGATGCTCACGCCCGCCTATCAGTTTCACGCCCAACGCTTCAACGCCAACGCGGTGCTGCTGGCGGTATGGCCGCTTGCGACTTATTGCTTTCTGCGCGCGTTCGAAACCAGGACCGCGATCTGGGCCATCGCGGCCGGACTGGCGGCCGCGGTCGCGATGCTCGGCAAATATTACTCGGTATTCCTTTTGGCGAGCTTCGCTCTTGCTGCCCTCGCTCATCCGTCGAGACGCGCCTATTTCACCTCCGCCTCGCCGTGGATCTCGATAGCCGCAGGCCTCCTGGCCCTTGCGCCTCATCTCTACTGGCTCGCGACCACGGGAGCTGCTCCCTTCGGCTATGCGATGGCGGCGCACGGGGGAGTTGATCTGCCGACGTCACTCCAGGATTCAACGTCCTTCGTGGCGGGCCTTGCGGCGACGATGAGCCCTCCCGCGCTCACCTGGGTTTTGATTGCCGGTCCGCGATTGCGGCGGCTGCCGAGCGATTTTGTGGCCATGGTCCCGGGCTTGCGGCTGCTTTTTTATATCGCGATCGGCACGATCGTCTTGCCGGTCGCGACCTCGCTGACCGTGGGCACCGATCTGCCATCCATGTGGGCACTGCAGGGCGTGTTCCTGTTCGCCGTTCTGATCGTGTGCGGGACCAGCTATCCGATCGAGCGCTTCCATACGGTGAATGCGACGGTCCTCGTTGTAGGCATCGCGCTCGCGGCGGTCGTCATCGCCGCGCCGCTGCATGCGCTTTATCGCAACAGCCACGGCTATGAGGAAGGGCGCAATCTCTATCCTCAGATCGCCGGCGAAGTCACGCGCCTGTGGCACGAGCTCACCGGCATTCCGTTCGCCAGGGTCAGCGGCGACGATGCGCTCGCATTTGCGACTGCCTTCTACAGTCCCGATCATCCCTATTATGCGCGACCGTTCGCCAAGCAATACACTTGGCCCGTCCCGCGCAAGACGACGCTGGAGCATGGCTGGGCCGGGCTTTGCTTTCACGACCAGCCGGAGTGCCTCGCCTGGATGGACCAGACCGCCGCGCGCGCCGGGAACGTCGTCCGGCACGAGTTCGTCGCGCAGGCCCATCTGCTGGGCATGCCCGGCGTATCGAGAAGGGTGGTCGCGCTCATCGTGCCGCCGCAGGCCGCGCAGGCAGACGAAGAACCCGGCAAATGATCGCGCAAGCCGGAGGCTGAAGGCTGCATCAGGCAGAAGCCGAGCGGCCTCGTTTCGCGACCGAAGCTTACGTCATTCTTTCCCCGACGCAGACATATGAGCTGCTGGAATTCAGCTGGTTAGGCCGGATCGGACATCGTCATCCTGCACGCGGGCCGACGCGATTGACCCCAAAGCAGACGAGAGAGGCACGTCCAGGTTGCAACATTCGACCAGCACTAGTGACCCATTGATCTGCATCACGGCGCTCGTCGATTTTTGTGATGTTATTTCTCCGACGCGCGAGCGATGCCATTCGCAATGGCACCGAAGGAGGCCGCATGGTTATGGCGGCGGCCCGCAAATAGTCGTGCGGCGTTCTTATTGAGACAGGTGTCCGGCAAATGCCGCAGCTCCCCACGTCCACGTCAGCCGAGCACCTTCACGCCTACGACGTATGGGATGTCCCGACGCGGTGGTTCCATTGGATCAACGCGCTCACCGTGCTCGGTCTGATGATCGTCGGAGTTATCCTGCTGAACGACGACGCGTTGGGGCTCGCCGCCAACGGCAAGATCCTGCTCAAGGAAATCCACGTCGTGCTCGGCTACGTGATGGGGCTGAATTTGATCTGGCGCTTCGTTTGGGCATTCTTCGGCAACCGCTATGCCAGATGGAGCGCCATCCTGCCTTATGGTTCAGGGTTTTGGGGCAAACTGCGCGCTTACGGCAGCGCCTTTCTCAGCGGCGAGCCGCAAGAATATGTCGGGCATAATCCCGCGGCACGTCTCGCAATTGCAGTTCTCCTGCTGCTGCTCGTGCTGCAAGCCGCGACCGGCACGATTCTCGCGGGCACCGATCTATTCTGGCCGCCGTTCGGAACATGGTTCGCCGGTTGGGTTGCCGCAGCCGGGATTGATCCGGCAACGGTCTCGCCCCTCGCCGCGGAGACGTTGGACCAGACCGCCTACAAGGCCATGCGTGCGTTTCGAAGCCCGGTCGTGACGATCCATCTCTATGCGTTTTATGTACTCGCAGGCGTCGTTCTGCTGCATCTGATAGCGGTGATCGTGACCGAAATTCACGAGGGTGGAAGCATCACGTCGGCCATGTTTACCGGCCGAAAAATTCTCAACCGTCCCCCGCAAGACGTTTAGGCTCGAAAGAAGTCCGGCGCCTGTGGGTGTTTGAAGTATGGCCGTTCGCGCCGAAGGCGCTGTCCGGCAGGACGGCCGAACGCCAGTAGTCACACCTTTCTTGGGCAGTTGTTGGCGAACAACAGAGGAGCAGTCGCCATGATCAGACAAGCCGTCACGTTGGTATCCCTCAGCTGCCTTTTTGCATCCTCCGCTCTGGCACAAGATGACCTGCTGGCGAAGGCGAAGCAGCAATTCGAGCCGATCCCGACAGCTCCACCAGTGCTGCCCGACAACGTGGCGACTCCCGAGAAGGTCGAACTCGGCAAGATGTTATACTTCGACCCGCGGCTCTCCGCGAGTCACGCCATCAGCTGTAGCTCGTGTCATAGCATCGGGCTCGGCGGTGCTGACGCCGAACCCACCTCAATTGGTCATCGCTGGCAGCATGGCGAGCGCAATGCTCCCACGGTCCTCAATGCGGTATTCAACAAAGTCCAGTTCTGGGACGGCCGAGCCAAAGACCTCGAACAGCAGGCCGGCGGGCCGATGGCCAACCCGGTTGAGATGGCGTCGCCCAAGACGCATGTGGCCGAGCAGCTGAAAGGCATTCCGGGCTATGGCGATCTATTCGCCAAGGCTTTCCCGGGCGAGGCGGACCCCATCACGCTTGCTAATGCGCAAAAAGCCATCGCCGTATTCGAGGCGACGCTGATCACGCCAAACGGGCCGTTCGACCGCTTCCTGAGGGGGGAGCAGGACGCGCTTTCGCCGACGCAGAAGGCGGGCCTAGCCGTCTTCATGGACAAGGGATGCTCGGCCTGCCACAGCGGCATCAACGTTGGAGGCGGCATGTACGCCCCGTTCGGCGTGGTCGAGAAGCCGGGCGCCGAGTTTCTGCCACCGGCCGATAAGGGCCGTTTCATGGTTAGCAAAACTCCGGGTGATGAGTACGTCTTCAAGGTCCCAACGCTCCGGAACATAGCTCTGACGGCGCCTTATTTTCACACCGGGAAAGCATGGGATCTGCGCCAGGCGGTGGCCGTGATGGGAACCAGTCAGTTAGGCATTCAGCTGACCGACGATGAAATTAGCAAGATAACCACCTTCCTCGACAGCCTGACTGGTGAACAACCGAAAGTGACGTACCCCATCCTTCCGCCAAGCGTGGTGAGCACGCCCCGACCGCAACCGTGATCGAGGTTATCGGTTTTCTAGTGTTCCGATGCTGACGTATGATTCACAAATCGGCTCAGACTTGCGAATCTGTGCCGATGAGGAAAATCGAACAGATTTCGATCGGCGCCGCCGATCGTGAGCGATTGGAGCGGCTGGTCCGAGACCGGAATACGCCGCAAAAAGTTGTTTGGAGAGCGCAGATCGTGCTTTCTGCAAGCGAAGGGATGACGGCAGAGGCGATCGCGGCGACGGTAGGCAAGAGCCTGTTGACGGTGCGTCGGTGGCGCCAACGCTATACGGCCGAAGGGGCCGAGGGGCTCTTGAAGGACGCGACCCGTCCGTCGCGGGTAAAACCGCTGTCGCCCGAGTTGATCAAGCGCGTGGCGCACATGACTCTGCACGAGAAGCCGCCGAATGCGACCCACTGGAGCGGCCGCAGCATGGCGGCAGCCGCCGGCATCTCCTTGAGTAGCGTCCAGCGGATCTGGAATGCGCATGGGCTGAAGCCGCATATCATTAAGACGTTCAAGGTCTCGCGCGACAAGAACTTCTCCGCCAAAGTCGAGGACGTCGTCGGGCTCTATCTCCATCCCCCGCACAAAGCGCTGGTCTTGTGCGTCGATGAAAAAAGCCAAATCCAAGCTCTCGACCGTACCCAGCCCGGCCTGCCGATGAAGAAGGGCCGCGCCGGCACGATGACCCATGACTATAAGCGTAACGGCACCACGACGCTGTTCGCGGCTTTGAGCATGCTGGACGGCAGCGTCATCGGAGCTTGCATGCCGCGCCACCGGCATCGCGAATTCTTGCGCTTTCTCAAGCTGATCGATCAAAGAACTCCCGCCGGTCTCGACCTGCATCTCATCGTTGACAATATGCGACACACAAGACGCTGGGCGTCCAGCGCTGGCTCAAGGCGCATCCGCGCTTCCACCTGCACTTCACGCCCACCTCGGCATCCTGGCTCAACATGGTCGAACGCTTCTTCGCCGAAATCACCCGAAAACGCATCCGGCGTGGCGCCTTCAAAAGCGTCGCCGAATTGCGGGCCGCACCAAGTCAGCCAGCCAAATCCTCGAGAAAGTCGCCAAAGCGAAATAAGCGTTGGAGTCACAACACTAGGCTCATGATGGGAAGCTGAATCGGCCGTCCCTGAACAAGGCCCGGCAGGCGTCCACGGCGACCGGATCGTAACGTGTTCCTTTTCCCGCCTCGACTTCGGCCAAGGCCACGTCGAGACCAAGCGCCTCGCGGTAGGGACGGCGCGCCGTCATGGCCTCCACGACGTCGGCCACGGCGAGAATCCTGGCGCCGAGGTTAATCTCATCGTTTCTGAGCCCGTGCGGGTAGCCCGAACCGTCCAGCCGCTCATGATGCTGCAGGATCATCTGCGCCACCGGCCAGGGGAAGGCCACGCCCTTGATGATGTCGCACCCGGCCTGCGCGTGCATCTTGACGAGTTCGAACTCAGCCTTGTTGAGCTTTCCCGGTTTGCTGAGAATTTCGGCCGGCACACTGATCTTGCCGACATCGTGCACCACCCCGGCGAGACGGATGCCCTCGATATCGTGCTCCGATAACTTCATGTCGCGGGCGATCGCAGCCGCGAGCAGCGATACATTATACTGGTGGCCTGCGGTATACGGGTCGCGCAACTCCACCGTGCTGGCGAGCGCCGTAATGGTCGCTTCCATGCTCTTGCGAAGCGCCTGTGTGGCCGCTTCGCCGTCGGCCCGGGCACGCAAGGCGGCGATGCCGTAAGCGAGATCATCGGCCAATTCGCCGAGCAGCCGCAACTCGTCGCCGTCGAAGGCGTCCGCCTCCGCAGCGTAGATCGTGAGAGCCCCGATGATTTTGGAATCGACCTTGAGCGGCAGCGCCAGGCTCGATGCGTAGCCGTGCTCCAGCGCTTCCGCCCGCCACGGCACCATTTGCGAACTCGTCGCGAAACTCCGATTGACCTGCGGCTCGCCGGTTCGGATCGCCGAACCAGTCGGCCCCAGGCCGTGCTCGGTGTCGGCCCAGCTGATCCGCGCCGCCTTCAGATATCCGGCTTCCTGCCCCGCCCACGCAACCGGGCGAACCGTCTTCGCTTCGTCGTGTTCGGCGAAGCCGATCGATGCCATCACGTAACCGCCGGTCTCCACGATGACGCGGCACATTTCCCTCAGCAATCGGCCCTCGTCGGCCGCGCGCACCAGCGCCTCATTTCCCCGGCTCAAGGCCTTCAGCGCGCGCTCGGAGAGCCGCAGCGATTCTTCCGCCGCCTTGCGCTTGCTGATGTCGCGGATCGCCGCCGTCACCAGGACACCTTCGGCGCTTTCCAGCGGGCTCAGCATGAGCTCGATCGGAAACTCGCTTCCGTCCTTGCGCCGTGCGCAGAGCTCGATCCCCATGCCGATCTGCTGCGCCAGCGCCTCTGCCACGGGGCGAAGACTGTCCGCGATCAGCCGTTCCACGAAGCCCTCCGGAATGATGTTCCTCACCTTTTGCCCGAGGAGTTCATCGCGGTGGTACCCGAACTGCCTCTCCGCCTGAACGTTCAGCAGGACGATGTCTCCGCCCGTGTTCACCACCACCATCGCGTCTGGAGCCGCCTCCAGCAGCCCGCGGTACTTGCTCTCCATCTGCGCCAGATGCTTGTCCGCGGCCTTGCGCTCGGAAATATCGACGAAACTGGTACGCAGCAAATTCCGGCCAGCCCAAGGCAACGTGTTCACCCGTACTTCGCAGATGAACTCCTGCCCCTGGGCGTTGCGGATGGCGCGCTCGAACGTCATTGCCTCGCCGGCAACGGCCTGCGCAACGTGCGACTGGAAACTCTGCGCGACCGGAAGCCCGTCCGGCTGAGACGGCGTGAAGAACTCCCGCAGATCGTGCTTCAGCAGTTCATCCAACGCGCATCCGAACAGCTTTTCAGCGCTAGGGTTGGCTTCGACGATGCGGTTCGTATCCAGATCGAGAACGATAATGGCGTCCGGCGCCTGCTCGACCAGCAGACGAAAGGATTCATCGCTCTGCACGGACGCGGCTGAACGTTCCTTCAACAGTTTTGCGTCTTCGTCGCTCATTGCCGAACTCATCCGTTGGATGCCTGCGCCGAGCGAGAGCGGTGTGCCGGGTTGCGTGCGTGGATTCGCCAAAGAGCTTGGCAGTCCGGGCAAAGTGGCTCGCGGCGTCGCCGCTGCCATCTGAAATAGAAGGTGTCGTCGACTGCAACTTTGGTCTATTCATTGTGGTTTTTGGGGGAAGGGCGTTGATCTGGCTCAACATTGATATCGAGCCATCGAGAGCTGCCGGGCCGTCAGCCACCGGGGCCACCGTCCGTTCAGAATTTCTGCTTGGCAGACACTGGCGGTTCAAAAACCGCCGCTGAAAATGCCTTCCGCACTCCCCGACTTACCTACGTGGATGCACAGGAGCCTGAAGGAACTGGAGAAGGCTTTGGGAGAACGAAAATGAAATCAGACGAAAGTAGCTGGCAGCGGGACAATCTCGAAGCTGATTTAGGATACATGGAGAGGGCTGGCAAACGACTATCTCGGGCTGCAATGACAATTGTTTGCAATTGGCGTGCAACTGCTCCGGTTTTATGGCTGAAGATGTTGCTGGTCGTTCTCGTTACCCTGGCAGGCGCCGGCTGCACCCCGGAGCCACAAGCGCCGCTCCGGGTTGGCACCAACATCTGGCCGGGTTACGAGCCGCTCTACCTAGCCCGCCAGCAGGGTTATTTTTCACCCGAAAGCATCAGGCTGGTGGAATACACGTCGAGTTCCGAATCCATCCGGGCGTTCCGCAACGGGGCGATAGACGCAGCGGCCCTGACACTCGACGAGGTGCTGCTATTGGGTGAGATGACATCTGACTTGAGCATTGTCCTTGTCCTCGACATCTCCGAGGGCGGCGACGTGATTCTCGCGCAACCGGCGCTATCAAGCCTCCGCGACCTGAAGGGGAAACGGGTGGGCGTGGAGGCGTCCGCCCTCGGCGCCTATATGCTGACCCGGGCACTCCAGACCGCAGAAATGACGTTGGGCGATGTACGTACGGTTTCCTTAGAAGTCTCTGAACATGAGCGGGCGTTCAAGGAGGGGCGCGTGGATGCCGTGGTAACCTTCGAGCCGACGCGGACAAGGCTCCTGGAAGCTGGCGCACGGAAGCTGTTCGACAGCAGCCAAATCCCAGGCGAAATCGTCGACGTCATTGTTGTCAGGCGGACGTATTCGGCAAGGTATGGCGCGCAAGTCAACCAACTCGTGCGCGGCTGGTTCAGGGCTCTGGACTTCATCCGGAAAGATCGGAACCAAGCTGCTTCCCTAATGGCTCCGAGAGAACGGATTAGCGCCGACGATTTTCAAAAAGCGATTCAGGGTTTGCACCTCCCCAATATCGAGGAGAACCGCTCGATGCTCGCAGGTTCAACACCGACCCTCGTCCGCACAACGCGGCAGCTGGGCGAAGTGATGTTGACCAGCCGGCTGATCGTGCGACCGCCGGATTTGAAGGGGTTGCTCGACGGCAGCTTTGTCGAGGATGCCAGGCCATGAACCTATTCACTGGGTTTCCGCTACGCCTGACCATTCCAACGTTTCTTTTCCTGCTAGCCCTGTCGGCTGAAACACTCACCATGAAGCACACTCAGGAAGTGGCCGATGCTGAGGAAGAGAAAGAGGCGCTTGCCCTCGTGACACAGGACATGAGCCAACTGCAGGCAAGCATCGACAACAGCCTGCGCAAGGGAGATTGGGAGGGGGTCCAGTCGGCGATTGCGCTTAGGGGATCAAACCCGAACGTTGCGGTCCTTGTATTGGTTGATGATGCGGGGACCATCGTCGGCTCCACCAGCCTGAAGCTCATTGGGGTCCCCATCGGTCGGGCCCTGCCCAACGTGGATGCAGCATTTTCGAGGGACATCGGCGCGACCCTGAACGCACGGGTTTCCCTATCTGACGACCGCCAGTTCATCTCTGCCTACTATCCGGTCATCCTCGGCGCAAAGGAGGGGGAGATCCGGCCGAACCGGGTGGGATTGGTGTATCTGCGCTATGACCTCACCTACGCCAAGGGAATCCGGCGCTATGAGTTGGGGCGACAGGCACTTGTCGTGACGGGGTTTTATGGCGGCGGCTTCCTGCTGCTCGTTGTTTTCCTGCACCTGGTGCTCACCAAAAGAGTCGGTCAGCTCGTCTCGGCGAGCACGCGCTTTGCCGCCGGAGACCTCGCTGCTCGGACAGGATTCGTGGGGAAGGATGAGCTTGCTCAGATCGGGGCGGGCTTTGATCGGATGGCTAAGGAGATCGCCAAAAATCACGAGGCGCTGGTCCTTCTGAATCGCGACCTGCGAAGGAGCGAGAAATTCCTCGATGACATCGTGGAGAACGTCCCGAACATGATTTTCATAAAGGATGCGCAGACGCTGAGATTCCTGAGAATCAACAAGGCCGGCGAGCAACTTCTGGGATGTTCACGGGAAGAACTGCTCGGGAAGAACGATTATGACTTCTTTCCGAAGCAGGAAGCGGACTTTTTCACGTCAAAGGATCGTGAAGTGCTTGGCAAGAAAGGACCCGTTGATATCCCGGAAGAGACGATCAAGAGCAGGGGCCAAGGCGACCGGATCATCCTGCATACCAAGAAAATCTCGATCGAGGGCAACGAAGGAAAGCCACTGTACCTTCTCGGCATATCCGAGGACATTACCGAGCGCAAAAAGGCGGAACTGCGGATGGCGCAATTGGCCGCGCAGAACAGGCTGATCCTGGATTCTGTGGGAGAAGGCGTCTGCGGTCTGGACAGTGACGGCCGATGCGCATTTGTGAATCCTGCGGCATCGCAATTGCTTGGCTTCACCATCGAGGAACTCGTTGGCCAAGACGGTCATAGCAAATTCCATCACACCAGGGCGGATGGCCGCCCCTACCTGGAGGAGGAATGTCCGGTCCATTCAGCGTTCAAACGGGGGATGGTCACTCGCGGGACAGAGCTGTTCTGGCGCAAGGATGGCAGCAGCTTCCGGGCGGAATTCATCAGCACTCCGATCCTGGATGCGGGCAAAGTCACCGGGGCAGTGGTGACGTTCCGGGACATCACCGAGCGCGAGCGGATCGAGCAGCGGAACGCGCAGCTCGCGGCGATTGTGGAGTCCAGCGACGATGCGATCTTCGGCAAGACGCTGGAGGGCGTCATCACCAGCTGGAACAAGGGCGCAGAGCTGATTTACGGCTACACCGCGCAGGAAGTGGTCGGCAGGTCGGTCTCGGTCCTGATGCCGCCCGGGCGCAGGCAGGAGATGTCAAGCAATCTCGCCTTGATCCGGGAAGGACGCCATATCCTGCATTTCGAGACACCGCGACGCAAGAAAGACGGGAAGGAAATTTACGTGTCGCTGACGATGTCTCCGGTGAAGGATGACGCGGGGCATATCATCGGCGCATCGGCGATCGAGCGCGACGTCACCGAGCTGAAGCAGGCCGAGGAGGAATTGCGCAAAGAGCGCCAACACCTCGAAGAGGTGGTCGCGATGCGCACGGCGGAACTGACCACGGCGAACGATGATCTCGAAGCGACCAACAGGGAGCTGGAGGCATTTGCCTATTCGGTCTCGCACGACCTCAGAGTGCCGCTCCGGGCGATCGACGGCTTCTCCCGCATCCTGCTGGAGGATTATTCCGGCAAGCTCGACGCCGAGGGCCAGCGGGTGCTGAACGTCGTGCGCGACAACGCGATCAAGATGGCCCGGCTGATCGACGACATCCTTGCGTTTTCGCGGGCAGGCCGCAGCGAGATCGCGCCGGCGCGGATCGATATGGATGGGGCGGTTCGCGCCGTGATCGAGGAACTGCAGTCGGCTGCGGCGGGGCGCAAGCTGACCTTCGACGTCAAGCCGCTGGCGCCGGCGCAGGGCGACGCCGCCATGATTCGGCGGGTCTGGACCAATCTGATCGACAACGCCATCAAGTTCACCGCGCCCAAGCCCGACGCCGTCATCGAGATCGGATCGACAGCCGGCAAAGACGAAACCACCTACTACGTCAAGGACAACGGCGCGGGCTTCGACATGCAATACGCCGCCAAACTGTTCGGCGTGTTCCAGCGGCTGCATGGTTCCGAATTCGCTGGCACCGGCATCGGGCTCGCTATCGTCAAGCGCATCGTCGTGCGGCATGGCGGGCAGGTGTGGGCCGAAGGCAGGGTGAACGAGGGCGCGACGTTCTATTTTACTCTGCCTGTCCGGGAGGACTCACATGCCTAATGCAAACACCCAGGTCGAAATCCTTCTGGTCGAGGACAATGCAGCCGATGCGGAGCTTTGCATCCGCACGCTCAAGAAGAACAATCTGGCCAACCGGCTCGTGTGGGTGAAGGACGGCGCTGAGGCGCTCGACTTCCTGTTCGCCGGGGGCGCCTATGCCGACCGTGCGGTCTCCGCCCGCAATGCGGCCTAGATGCATCCTAAGGTTGTATTGCTCGATCTCAAGCTGCCCAAGGTCGGCGGGCTTGAGGTCATCCGCAAGGTCTGGGCCGATGATGCGCTGAAGCTGCTTCCTATCGTCGTTCTGACCTCTTCGAAGGAAGATCGCGACGTCGCGGAAGCCTACAGCTCGGCGCGAACGCCTTCGTCAGCAAACCAGTCGAATTCGAGGAGTTCGCCGCCGAGGTGGCGCAGCTTGGCCTGTTTGGGCTGCTCATCAACAAGCCACCGCGCTAGATCGGGCACACGCACACTGCGTGACACAGAAACGATCTTGCGCGGTCATTGAAATTTTGCGGCTTCGCTGCCCCGCATTTTGCAGCGCCGCGCGCGCCGGGAACGTCGTCCGGCACGAGTTCGTCGCGCAGGCCCATCTGCTGGGCATGCCCGGCGTATCGAGAAGGGTGGTCGCGCTGATCGTGCCGCCGCAAGCCGCGCCGGCAGATGAAGAAGCGGGACAATGATCGTACGAATGGGTGTGTTTGCAGGTCAAGGCAGAAGCTGAGCGGCCTCGTCTCGCGACCAAACTCTACGTCATTCTGTCCTCGGGGCAGCAGACATATGTGCTGCTGGAATGTCAGTTAGTTTGGCCGGATCGATATCGTCACCCTGCAGACGAGTCGACGCGATTGACCTAGCTAAGGCGGAGCACTGATTCCGCCGTGCTTGGCTAAGCGGAAGAGGGGAATTGCGATAAAGGACCGGCGCTGCACGTTGAGGCTATTATGAGCAATTTTTTGATCGCGTGGCTTGCATCCAGTGCTGCCTTCTCGATCGCTTTTGTCGCGTTCATGATATTTTGGGCAGGACTAGACGGTGTCTATCCGGGTCTGAAAGGAATTTCTCGTCTGGCGGGGGTGACAATTGGCAGCGCCTTGGCCCTCCAGTTAGTCTACGGCGGCCTGGTTTATCTGCTACTCACTCGCATCGGGGTCTGGCGCCTCTGGGCCGTCACTCTAGCGTATCTAATTCTTTGGGTACTGGCTTGGAACTCAATAGATACTTCCCGAGAGGCTTGGGGCATGCTCGCTTGGCTGGTGTTCGCCTGCCTCGTGGCTTGGGTGTTTTGGTTCGTCGCTAAGTAGCGGAGTGAGGCGGGTTGAAGTCCGTTTCTCGCCTTAAGCCAACTACGCGCGGACCGTGGCCTGCGACCGGGAATGTTCGCATGAGGATCGTGCGAAGCTGAAGATCGCTTCGACGCAGGACCAGAGCCGGAGAGCGTTTGCTCGGCGAAATGAACAAGATCACCGTCTCAGTTCATCCAAGACGGTCGGGGCAGGTTCTTCTTGCGCAGGAAGTCGGGATTGAAGAGCTTGGACTGGTAGCGCTGGCCGCCATCCGCGAGGATGGTGACAATGGTTTTGCCCGGACCAAGGTCGCGTGCAAGGCGCATCGCGCCGACGATGTTGATTGCGCTTGAACCGCCCAGGACCAGCCCCTCGTGCTCGATCAGGTCGAACAAAACGGGCAATGCCTCCTCATCGGCGATCCGGTAGGCCATGTCGATCGGCGTGCCTTCAAGGTTCTTCGTCACCCGGACTTGGCCGATACCCTCAGTGATCGAGTCGCCCTCTGTCGTCAGCTCACCCCTGGTAAACCAATTGTAGAGGGCGGCGCCCATTGGATCGCTGAGCGCAATCGTCACGCCCGGATTTCGCTCCTTGAGCGCGCGTGCGACTCCACCCAAAGTCCCGCCGCTGCCGACGGCACAGGTGAAGCCGTCCACTTTGCCTTTCGTTTGCTCCCAAATCTCGGGACCGGTCGTCCGATAATGTCCGTCGCGGTTGGCGACGTTGTCGAACTGATTGGCCCAGAATCCGCCCAGTTCCTCGGCGAGGCGACCGGAATAGCGGGCATAGTGGCCCGGATCGGAATAGGGCACGGCGGGTATCAGGCGCAGATCGGCGCCGCATAACCGCAGCAGGTCCTTCTTCTCCTGGCTTTGGGTATCGGGCATGACGATCACGGACCGATAGCCGCGCGCATTGGCCACGAGCGCAATGCCGATGCCGACATTGCCGGCCGTGCCTTCCACGATAACGCCGCCCGGCTCGAGTTGGCCACGCTGTTCGGCGTCGTTGATGATGGCGAGGGCCGCACGATCCTTGATCGAGCCGCCCGGATTGAGAAATTCAGCCTTGCCGTAAATGTCGCAACCGGTGGCTTCCGACGCCCCGCGCAGCCTGATCAATGGCGTGTTGCCGATAGCTTCAATCAAGCCAGATCGAACGCTCATGACCGTCGGCCCCGCTGCCTGTTTGTGTTTTGATCTTAGGGCTCATCAAGAAACAATTGGTGCTCTTCTTGCAATCGATCAGGAAAGATCATGGCCCATTTGAAGAAGAGATTGGCAAACTGTTCTTTTGCCGGAAGCATCGGTGCGATCTGCAGTTCGCGTGGTCCTCATCTACTTAGGTGACCAGATCGGTGCTGGGGCCGCAAGAGTGCCCCGTTCCCGGCGTACGCTCCAACGATAGACAAAGCCGGCAATGCCTAGCTGCATCGCAGGAACAGCGATTTGCATAATGGCGGGCAGTTTCGCAATCCAATCAATGGGAATAACTCTGAGGATCGGTCCTCCGTACCGGCCAAACAGCAGCAAAGCAACGATCGGCAGGAGAAGAAACGCAAGGAATGCGGCGATCGTCCGCAACCATCTGTAGGAAAATCGTCTGAACGCGACGGCGGCAAAAGCTATAAAGGCAAGCCAGCTGGCGTAGTCGATCAAGCGGGTTGTAACATCAGGAGGCTGAAACACATTCGACCAATCGGTTGTGAAGGTGCGCAGAGCAGCATGCGCCATTTCCAAACCGGCGAAGATCGCCCCGGTGATTTCTCGCGCCCCTCTCATCTCATCCCCTTGCAAGGGCCGCTCAGATTGGGCGACTTCTCCATATCGGATCAAGCTTGCGATGTCGTCCATCACCTGGGCCCGCGCCGCCGATTTCCGCTCCCGGAGTTCAACCAGGCAATGATGGGACCGAAGGAGCGCATTTGACCCACAGCAGAAGTTCTCGCTGGATTGAAGGCGGGCTACCGCTTCCCCTCAAAGGCCAAACGTAGAGCGAGGCTGGCAAACACCGTTCCCAGCAGATACCGAGGCCAACGACGAAGGCCGCCACCTTTGATGAAACTCGCGCCGATGCGGCTGACGACAACGATCACAAAGCCATTAACGGCGAGTCCAATCGCGTTGAGCACGGTCGCTAGTATCATCACCTGAAGCGCGATTGCTCCTCCATCGGTTCTGACGAATTGTGGGAAAAGCGCCAGTACGAACAAGGCCATCTTCGGATTGAGCAAGTTCGTAAACAATCCCTGCCGGAACATGACCAAGACGGGACGTTGTTGGCTCTCGCACGACGCAGGAGCGAGCAGACTATTTGAACGAAATGCTTGCCAAGCCAAAAACATAAGATAAACGGCCCCCACATAGCGAACGACGTCATAGGCCAACGGGACCAACAGGAACAACTCCGAAAGGCCAAGGGCCGCAGCTAACGCGTGGCAATAAGTCCCAACCTGTATTCCCGCGAGTGTCGCAAATCCGGCGTAACGCCCCTGTGCGATGCTGCGACTTGCAATCAGCAGCATGTCAGGACCTGGGGTCGCCGTCAGCGCCAAACAGGCCAAGGAAAACAATACAACGGTATGAAAATCGAGCATGTGCGGCAAACTCTCCGAATCAGGCCGCAGCGAACTTACAGGCAAGGGCCTGCGATGTCTTGTCTTGGCCCGAAGCGTAAGTGCCAGAGTACACGGACATTTCCGGAGCTGGGGGTAGACCGGCCGTGCCATCAGCCTGCCGGCCACGGCGGCCCCTGACCCTGGCTGCGTGAAAACGACGAGTCAGATAGAGATCGTCTCGGGGTTTTCGGAGACGACCGATGCGACGGTTCATTGAAGGCGCGAATCGCGATCAATCGACGTTGTTGCCGGAATGCCTCGATGATTGGGTCGGTGAGAGCAATCCGGTTCGCGTTGTCGATGCGTTTGTCGAAGCTCTTGATCTCGATGGGATGGGTTTTGAGGACATCGAACCGTCGGCGACCGGGCGACCCGGCTATCATCCAGCGGTGCTGCTCAAGCTGTACATCTACGGCTATCTCAACCGCATCCAGTCGAGCCGCCGGCTGGAGCGCGAGGCAAGACGCAATCTTGAGGTGATCTGGCTGCTACAACGGCTTTCGCCCGACGACAAGACGATCGCCGACTTTCGTCGCGACAACGGCCGCGGCATCAAGAAGGTGTGCGCGAAGTTCGTTGAGCTTTGCGGGCGGATGGGATTGCTGACGAAAGCGAGCGTCGCCATCGACGGATCGAAGTTCAAGGCGGTCAACACGCGTGACAAGAACTTCACAAAGGGCAAGGTGGAGCGCCGTCGCCAGCAACTGGAGGAGAGCGCTTCGCGCTATCTCGCACAGCTCGACACGGCAGATCTGCAGGAGCCATCTGAGACTCTCGCCGCGAAGACGGCGCATCTGAAGGAAAAGCTCACCAAGCTTAAGAGCGAGATGCACAAGCTCGAAGCCTACGAAGAGGCGATGTTGGCATCACCAGATCAACAGATCTCGCTGACCGATCCCGACAGTCGGTCCATGGCAACGAGCGGCCGTGGCTCGGGCGTCGTTGGCTACAATGTGCAGGTTGCCGTAGATACCGAGCATCACCTTATCATCGCGCACGAAGTAACGAATAGCGGCTCAGATCGCGCTCAACTGGCAAACATGGGCAAACAGGCCAAGGCCGTGCTCGGCGTCGACAAGCTCGAGGCCGTGGCCGATCGAGGCTATTACACAGGGGAGGAGATCAAGGCTTGCGCCGACGCTGATATCCTTGTGACTCTACCGAAGCCAAACACGACCGGCATGGAGGCGAAGGGCAAGTTCGGAAAGCACGACTTCGCATACCTGGCCAAGCAGGAGGTGTATCGCTGCCCGGCTGGCGAGTTGCTGGCATATTGGCTGACAACAGTGGATGGCGAACGCACCATTCGGCGCTACGTTACGAAAGCTTGTGGGAGTTGCCTACTGAAGGCACGCTGCACCACGGCCAAAAACCGTGTCATCTCTCGTTGGGAGCATGAGCACGTCATGGAGGATGCACAGAGGCGGCTCGATGCTGATCCTCAGGCGATGCGTCGCCGTCGCGAAACGGTCGAGCATCCGTTCGGCACACTGAAGATGCGCATGGGCGCGACGCACTTCTTGACGAAGCGCTTGCCGAAGGTCGCCACTGAGATGGCGCTGCACGTGCTCGCCTACAATCTAACGCGCGTGATGAACATCATGGGTCCTGGTGCGCTGATCGCGGCGATTCAGGCATGAGGAGGAGTGCTGTCGCGCGTGCCGCCAACCTCATCATCGATCACAGCGGCTCGGGCAAGCCACTGGGCTGGCTTCCGGCGCCTCACCGTAAATCATGCCATTTCGGCGCCAATCCGGGGACCCCACGGGGTTCAACGCGGCGCCCCCCGCAACAAAACGTTTTCACGCGGCCAAGACCCGGAGCAGACACGGATCGCAGGCAGTGCTAGGGTCAAGCCGGCAGCAATCCAACGGAAGTCCTCATTGACAAGAACTCTCACGATCGCAGCCAAGGTAATCTGGGCGGCCTCGATAGTCGCTTTGAGCACCGCTGTCGGAATAGCCTACGGATGGCAAAACCACGGTCCGATTGGCGCTACGGCGCTTGGCTTTGTTGGACTAGTGATCGGAGTTGTCCTCGCCGCATCGCCCATGCTCGTTCTTCAACTTCTACAATAGCCAATAGCCGCTCCGGGCCCTGAGCAGACCTATGTTGGGTCTGTCCCCGGCTCGCCGCTGGGCGTGATCAGTCGGTTTTTCTCAGCGTGAGATTTTCTGGCTTCGATTGGCTCTGATACGGCTCATGTTCACTGTATCCTTAAGGTCGAGGCAATCAATACACGCTATTGGTCGTCCCCCGACCTTCGCTTGGCAATGGCTGGCGCCAAGGACAACGTCCAATGTACTTACTCATTGCCTGTCTGACCGTTATAGTCGTGATTGCCCAAATATCGTCTCGTTGGGCCTGGAACCTGTTTCGGGACTATCAGTTGGCGAGCCCGTCCAAGCGGCTCGCCGCGCGGCGGCGTGCGGGTTTGACGGTATACTGGGCGGGAGGTTTGACGCTTCTCGGCGCCCTGCTACTTCGTGTTTCAGGGCCAGAACTTGGGGCAGCCGTAGTGAATGTTCTGGCGGTGCTGGTTTCTATCTTCTGCGGGCTGTTTATCGGCATCATTGGCGCGCTCGGCGCGCACCGCAATTGACAAGAACTATAGTGACCGGAACTTCCGCTTCCGGGCCCTAAGCTGACCACACGCTTGAAAGCGCCGATGTCTGCAGGTGAGGTTCACGCGGACTCCGGTCCGGGCTAGATCGATAGCTGCTGCCTTGAGGCGACGGTGCGGCCCGTTGGCGGGCGACGCTTGGGGGAGGCGAACCGGACGGGCCGATCGGTCTTGCCGGGAGCGAGATCGCATGCAGCCGCAAAATTCGCTTTCAAGCCGCTGCGCCGAAACACGAAGTTCGCCAGCGATTTCAACGCAAATCAGCCTGTCCAGTCCTCGCGTGAAAAATTTTCCTGTTTCGTATTTTCGGAAATCATGTTTCTCTGACGCCATCCCGCCTCACCACGGAGGGGCGTTGCGCGCGATCGTCACGACACGCGAGGCGGGGAGGCGGTGGCCGTGAAGCATCGGCAGCGCTCGGCGAGCGCGGACGAACGGTGCGTTGCGGACGATGAAGTCGTGTGGTCCTGGCCTCCCGGTGCTGAGGTCTGCGCGATGCGCTCTGGCGCATCGTCGCACGCGATGATGCTTCGCGTCATCGCGTGTACAGGGGCAAGAAAGCCGGTCCCTGGGGAGATCACGTATAAGTCGTAAAGCCATCGCGCAGGGAATGCCGGATGTCTCGGCTGGACCTGTGGTGACTGCCGCCTGCTTTTTCTTCTGCAGGCGGGCCATGGGTTGCGGCCAGCGCCCGGCATTCCCTGCGCCCTTCGTATTCGAGGGCGTCTGAACTAAGCGCAACTCGGGCAGCATCTGCCGCGAGGCGATGATCGCATGTCCAGTTGAGGTCTCTCAATGCGTGGCATTGATAGAGCGGCAGATCGCCGGCTAACTCAGCACCACCGATCCGGTACGGCCGATCAGCCGGGCCAGCTGCTTGAAGCGGCCGCCGACGCGGTCGGCGACGAGATCGACCATGCGATGTTCGAACACCAGCATCAGCTGGTCGTCGCGGCTGCGGAAATGGGTCGCCGGCAGCACGCCGGGGCGGGCGGCCGAGATGAGATGCGCGACGCGGAACGCCGCGCCGAGGATCCTGGCGCGCTCGATCTGGGCCTTCGGCAGGCGCCGCATCAGAGCTGGCGGGGCCGCTTCGTCGCGAAAGCCCTCGTAACGGAAGAACACCGACAGGGCGACGAAGATCCGGCCTTCGTGGCTGATCGAGCCGAAATTGCCGTTGAGAATGAGGCCATAGGTCTCTTCGCCGCGATGGTCCGGATGCATCCGCCAGCCGATGTCCGACAGCAGGCAGGCCGCATGACGCAGGCGGCGCTCCTCCTCGGTCTCCTCGAGATGGGCGACCCGAACCAGCCGATCGGTCCAGTCCATCAGCTCGCGGGCATGGCGGGCCGACCGCGACAGCAGTTCGTTCAGGCTTTGCGCGGCGCTGAGCAGCCCGTCCTCGGCGCGTTCCCTTTCGGAGAGCTTGGCGTAGAGCAGGCCCTCGCGCACGCCATAGGTCGAGAACACGATGGTCTTCGGCCTGGCGACGCGGATGACGTATTCCAGCACCAAGGCCGCATAGGTGAGCAGCGGCCGCCGCGCCTCGGCCACGGCCTCGATGTCGGCGAGCATGTCGGCTGCTGCGAGCTCGCGCAGGCGGCGGGCAAAATCGAGCGCCGACGCAGCCGGAATGGCATAGCCGTGCATCACGCTGAGCGGATAGCCGCTCTGGATGATGTGGATCTTCGCCAGCGCGCGCCAGGTGCCGCCGACGGCGTAGAAGGTGCGGCCGGGCCCGGCCACGAGCTGCGGCAGATCGGTCAGTGCGTCGCGCACGATCCGCTCCGCCTTCTTCAGCGATTTTTCGGCGAGGTCCTGCAGCGCGAGCCCGCCGAGCGGCAGCGTCACGCCGCTATGGACCTGGTGGCCGCGGACATCGATCAGTTCGAGCGAGCCGCCGCCGAGATCGCCGACGATGCCGTCCGGCTTGTGAACGCCGGAGACGACCCCGAGCGCGGAATAGCGCGCTTCCTCGGTGCCCGACAGGATCTGGATCTTGGCGCCGCAGATCTTCTCGGCGCGTGCGATGAAGTCGGGACCGTTGGATGCGTCGCGGCAGGCGGCGGTGGCGATCGCATGCACGCGCCCGACCTGCTGCACCTTGCACAGGGCGCGAAAGCGCGTCAGCGCCGTGAGCGCCTTGTCGACCGCGTCAGTAGCCAGGAGGCCGGTGGTCTGGACCTCGCGCCCGAGCCCGCACAGCGCCTTCTCGTTGAAGACGGTGAGGAGGCTGCGCTCCAGCGCCTGATACACGACGAGACGGACCGAGTTCGAGCCGATGTCGACGACGCCGACGCTTTGAGGTCGCGTCGGCCCCCGCTTGCGCGGCCGCTTCACGGCAGGATTCCGCAATACAAGACAGTCACGTCACTTGCGGCGTGTGAGGCGGCGCGGCGATGATTCCTTGAGCGACTTTCCACGGCCGGACAGACTCGGATTGGTCATGAAGTAGTTGTGCAAATTGAACGGCTCCTCGCCGGGCGCGGCCTTCATACGCTTCGACGATCCGTCCGGCAACAACTGCCAGCTCTGCTCGGTATCGATGAGGTTTGCGACCATGATCTGCTCCATGACCTGCTGATGCACCGTCGGATTTTGCATGGGGCAGAGCACTTCGACGCGGCGGTCGAGATTGCGCGGCATCATGTCGGCCGAGGAGATGTACACGGCCGCTTTGGCGCTCGGCAGGCCGTGGCCCATGCCGAAGCAGTAGATGCGGCCATGCTCCAGGAAGCGGCCGATGATGGACTTGACGCGGATGTTCTCCGACAGCCCGGGAATGCCCGGGCGCAGGCAGCAGATGCCGCGCACCACCAGCTCGATCACGACACCGGCCTGGGAGGCCTCGTAGAGCGCATCGATGATGTCGGGGTCGACCAGCGAGTTCATCTTCATCCAGATCGCGGCCGGCTTGCCCTGTCGAGCGAAATTGATCTCGCCGTGGATGTGCTCGATCATTCGCTTGCGCAAGGTCAGGGGCGACACCGCCATCTTCTCGATGTCGATCGGCTCGGCATAGCCGGTGATGTAGTTGAACACACGCGTGACGTCGCGGCCGATCACGGGATCGGAGGTGAAATAGGAGAGGTCGGTGTAGATGCGCGCGGTCACCGGATGATAGTTGCCGGTCCCGGTGTGGACATAGGTGGTGAGGCTGCCGCCCTCGCGGCGCACGACCATCGACAGCTTGGCGTGGGTCTTGAGCTGCAGGAAGCCGTAGACCACCTGCACGCCCGCGCGTTCGAGGTCGCGCGCCCAGCGGATATTGGCTTCCTCGTCGAACCGGGCCTTCAGCTCGATCAGCGCGGTCACCGATTTGCCGGCCTCGGCGGCTTCCGCCAGCGTGCGCACGATCGGCGAGTTGTTCGAGGTGCGGTACAGCGTCTGCTTGATCGCGACCACGTCGGGGTCGCGCGCGGCCTGCTGCAGGAACTGCACGACGACGTCGAAGGATTCGTAAGGATGATGGACGATCAGGTCCTTCTGGCGGATCGCGGCGAAAATGTCGCCGCCATGCTCGCGCACCCGCTCGGGATGACGCGGCACATAGGGCTGAAATTCGAGATCGGGACGATCGACCCGCGTCAGCTGCGACAGCTCGTTCATGGCGAGCACGCCGTCGACCAGGAACACTTCGTCGCCCGTCGTCGACAGCGCCTCCTGCACGAAGAGACGCAGCTCCGCCGGCATGTTGGCCTCGATCTCGAGCCGGATCACCGAACCGCGGCGACGCCGCTTCAGCGCCGTCTCGAACAGCCGAACCAGGTCTTCCGCTTCTTCCTCGATTTCGATTTCGGAGTCCCGGATGATACGGAAGGCGCCCTGTCCCTTGACCGTGTAGCCGGGGAACAGACGGCCGATGAACAAGCCGGTGGCCTGTTCCAGGGTGATCAGGCGCACCACGCCGTCCTTGGCACCGGGGAAGCGAATGAAGCGGTCGAGCTTGCCGGGCATGCGGATCAGCGCATTCATCGGCCGGCCGTCGGAGACACGCGTCAGCTGCAGCGCCACCGTGAAGCCGAGGCTCGGAATGAACGGGAAGGGATGCGCGGGATCGATCGCGAGCGGCGTCAGCAGCGGGAAGATGTTGGCGAGGAAGTGATCCTCGATCCAGTTGCGCTCGGCCTTGGTGAGATCCTGGCCATCCACCAAAACCACCCCGACTTCGGCGAGCACGCGGCGCAGGTCGCGCCAGATCGCCTGCTGGTCGATCGCAAGCTGCGATACGCTTTCGTTGATGACCTTGAGCTGTTCGAGCGGGGTCAGGCCGTCCGGGCTGCGCTCGGCGATGCCCTCGCGCACCTGGGCGCGGATGCCGGCGACCCGGACCATGAAGAATTCATCAAGGTTGTTGGCGGAAATCGACAGGAACCGCACCCGTTCCAATGCCGGATGGCGCGGATTGACCGATTCCTCCAGGACGCGGCGGTTGAAATGCAGCCAGGAGAGCTCGCGATTGATGAAGCGCTCGGGGCTCGTGGCGATCGACGGCGGCGCGGGCGTTGCCGCCTGTTTCTCATTGATTTCAGTAGCTTGCGCAGAGTCCATGAGAAGTCGGTCCATCGTGAGTGAAAGCCGGGGCTGGCCGCGCGTTGCGATGCGGGCCGATCATCGGTTGACGCATCCGCGCCCATTGATGTTCCCGCCAGGGAGAACGTCAAGACGCGGGAGGTGATTGATCATGTTTTCGCAACAGTTCTACGGCGAGCGCTCGCGTCACCGGCCGGCCGAGCCGCAAGGATTCGGCATCCAGCAGGGCGACCACCTCCCGGGCGGCCGCGTAGGAGCGTTCGATCCGAGTGGCCAGATAGCTCACGACGGCCTCGTCGATCGTCAACTGGCGGTCGGCGCACAATTTCACGATCAGGGCCCGAAACAACTGGTCGTCCGGCGGCAGCAACTCGACCACCGGAATGGCGCGCAGCCGCGAGCGCAAATCGTTCAGCGCGATCGGCAGCGACGCCGGTGTCTGGCAGGTGGTGATCAGGACGTAGGCGCCGTCCTGGCGCGCCAGATTGAGCAGATGGAACAGGGCGCGTTCGTCGATGTCGCCGGCCTTGAGATCCTCCAGCACCAGGGCGCCGGTGACGAGCGCGCTGGGCACGGCGGCTGCTTCGAGCGCATGGGCCGAGAGCGAGCGCGCGCCGGCCTGCTGGGCCCAGATTGCGGCGAGATGGCTTTTGCCCGATCCCTCCGGTCCCGCCAGGAACATGGTCTTCGCGGGCCATTCCGGCCAGGCCTCGATCAGCGCGAGGCCTGCGGCGTTGCACGGGCCTTCGAAAAAATTGTCGCGCGAGAGGCTTTCGGCATGCGGCAGCGCAAGCGCCAGTTGGCGAGGAGGCGTGTGGCTGGCCACGTCAGGTCTGCTCCATCTTGGATCGGTCGTTGTGGAGCCGGTGGCTCATCTGGGTTCGATGGTGTTCATGTGACGCACCCACTCCACCAGATAAAGCGCGACAGAGACGAGCGTAAAGACGGTCACCAGGGCCATCAGGACGCCATCGTACGGGCTAGGGTCGAAGCGGAAACCGAGCGAGGCGAGCACCAGCGCAGCGAACGCAACCTGGGCCGCCGTGTTCAGCTTCGATACCATCAATGGCCGCATCGCGACCGGCCGATCGAACAGCCACGACACGATCACCGCCGACACGATCATGATGTCGCGCGAGACCACCAGGATCACGATCCAGCGCGGGATCGCGCCCCAGACGCCGAGCGTGATGAAGATCGAGACCAGGAGCGCCTTGTCGGCAAGCGGGTCGAGCAGCGCGCCGAGTTCGGATCGCAGATTGAAGCGCTTGGCCAGAAAGCCGTCGACCGCATCGCTGATCCCGGCCACCACGAACACCGCGAAGGCGATCTCCATCTGGTTGGAGGCGATGGCCCACACCACGATCGGGACCAGCAGGATGCGTCCCAGGGTAATCAGATTTGGAATAGAGTGGGGAATGGTCACGCAACACGTCCCGGCTGCCGAAAAGATCGCAATGCCCGATTCATCAGGCGGGGAGAACCAGCCAGCTCCAACATAGTATGGGGATCGATCCCTTGCGAGCCATTGCGCGCAGCGAGAATTCGACGTAACCAGCGGACGAAATTAAGGGTTTTACCATGGCCGAGCGCAAAAACGGGCTCACTTACGCGGATTCGGGGGTCGATATCGATGCCGGGAACCGCCTGGTCGATCTGATCAAGCCGATGGTTCGCGCCACCGCGCGCGCCGGCGCCGACGCCGAGATCGGCGGCTTCGGTGGCCTGTTCGACTTGAAGGCGGCCGGCTTCAAGGACCCTGTGCTGGTCGCGGCGACCGATGGCGTCGGCACCAAGGTGAAGATCGCGATCGAGACCGGGCTGCATGCCGGGATCGGCATCGATCTCGTGGCGATGTCGGTCAACGACCTCGTGGTGCAGGGGGCCGAGCCCTTGTTCTTCCTGGATTACTTCGCCTGCGGCAAGCTCGATCCGGAGACGACGGCCTCCATCGTGGCCAGCATCGCGGAAGGGTGCCGCGAGTCAGGCTGCGCGCTGATCGGCGGCGAGACCGCCGAAATGCCCGGCCTGTACAAGGACGGCGACTACGATCTGGCCGGCTTTGCGGTCGGGGCGGCCGAGCGCGGCACGCTGCTGCCGCGGGGCGACATCGCGGCCGGCGATGCGGTGATCGGGCTCGCCTCGTCGGGCGTGCACTCCAACGGCTTCTCGCTGGTCCGCAAGATCGTCGCGCAATCCGGCCTCGGTTTCGATGCCCAGGCGCCGTTCGCGCCTGTCATGACGCTGGGCGGCGCGCTGCTGGCGCCGACGCGGCTCTACGTCAAATCATGCCTGCGGGCGATCCGCGAGACCGGCGCCGTGAAGGGCCTCGCCCACATCACCGGCGGCGGCTTCACCGACAACATCCCGCGCGTGCTGCCGAAGCAGCTTGGCGTCTCCATCGACCTCGCCCGCCTGCCGGTGCTGCCGGTGTTCAAATGGCTGGCGGAGCAGGGCGGCATCGCCGAGCTGGAGTTGCTGCGCACCTTCAACTGCGGCATCGGCATGATCGCGATCGTGCAGGCCGATGCCGTGGACAAGGTCAGCGAGGTTCTCACTGCGAACGGCGAGAGCGTCACGCTCTTGGGTGAGGTGATCCCGGTCCAGGACGGTCAGCACGGCGAACAGCGCGTCGTCTATAACGGTCATCTCGACTTGGCGCGGTGACAACATGAAGCGACGTGTCGCCATTCTGATTTCCGGCCGCGGGTCGAACATGGCGGCCTTGGTCCGCGCAGCGGCAGCAAGCGATTTTCCGGCCGAGATCGCGGTCGTGATCTCGAACCGCGCCGATGCCGCCGGTCTGCAATGGGCGACCGACCAGAACGTCCCGACCCTGGTGATCGAGAGCAAGCCGTTCGGCAAGGACCGCGCCGGTTTCGAGGCGGTGTTGCAGCAGGCGCTCGATCGGCACGGCATCGAGCTGATTTGCCTCGCCGGTTTCATGCGCCTGTTCACGGCCGAGTTCGTGCTGCGCTGGCACGGCAGGATGCTGAATATCCATCCCTCGCTGCTGCCGTCATTTCCGGGGCTCGACCCGCACGGCCAGGCCTTGCGCGCTGGGGTGAAGATCTCGGGGGCGACCGTGCATTTCGTCATCCCCGAAACCGATGCCGGGCCGATCGTGATGCAGGGGGCGGTCCCGGTCGGCGATGACGACACGGCGGAGACGCTCTCGACGCGGATTCTCGAGATCGAGCATCGCATCTATCCTGCCGCTTTGCGGCTGCTTGCCGCAGGACAGGTGCGTTTGGAAGGCGATCTGTGCAAGACCACGACAGCCGGTCCGCAAGGTCAAGCGCTGGTTTGGCCAGCACCGGCCGCCTGAGGGCGCTGATCGGGCAAATTCCCCCGGCGAGGGCCGGGGGTGGGGGTCATGGCCGCCTGTGCCAGCCATGACGAAGTTTGACCGATCGGCCAGATGCGAAGATCGGCAGATCCGGTGTTGAGGTGTATTTCGGAACGCGACGGGTGTCGCGATCCGTCCAGGTGAATGGCGGTAAGAGAATAGTGTGCTGAGCTTGGTTCAGGACACTTTCAGATTCTCGGCCGACGTCTTGCCGCGACTCTCCACAAGGTCATATTCGACCGCCTGGTTTTCGTTGAGCGTGGACAAGCCTGCGCGCTCCACAGCGGAGATGTGGACGAAGACGTCCTTGTCGCCCCCTGCCGGTTTGATGAACCCATAACCCTTGGTCGGGTTGAACCATTTGACGGTGCCTTTGTGCATCGGCATCGTTGTCTCCTCGTCTAGACGAAAAAAAGACGCGGCCACGCGAATTGCGTGCCACGCCACAAACGGGCTTCCCGAAGTCTGTTCAATTTCCGAAGTCGCGAAACGCACAGTCGAACGGCCGGATCCGATTGCACCTGAGATTGCAACACGATTTGCGCCGGATAGCAAGATTGGGGCGGGCGTAGGACGAGGGCTGCGCCTGCGTCTCAATTCCGAGAGTTGTGGCTGCGGAACCACATGGGTTGCCGATGTGCCGGTCGGCGTCCGGCCGAACGAGTGACTTTGGGTGGAACTGCGGACGGATCGCCGCAGTCGGCGGCTCCAATTTGGAGGCTCCGTCTCCGTGGGCCCGTTCTGGTTCCAAGCGCCCGTACCACTCTTGCGACCTACCGGACGGGGATCGGCCCGCGGTCGCGGCTGGAGGGGATGTGGCGGCCGTTCGGAGCCGGAGGAGTATCGACATACCGCTGGTGTTGCGGCGAAGGAGGCTGCGAGTGGCAGGCCTACACAGGCTTGGGGGCGATATAACCCTGTAGCCCGAAATTCTCCCGTGATGCTGTCATGAGCGGGATCAGGGCTGTCGGGTGGATGAACTCGTCTCGGAAGCAGGCGTAGACCTTCGGATCGAAGATGCTTTTGAGCCAGTCGATGACCAGCTTATGTCGGTCGGAGTGACGGAACTCCTTGTGGTAGGTGAGCCACAGATCCATGTGGTAATTGATCCCAAGATCAACCGGTACGAGTGGCGCGCCCAAGGCAATCGCCGATGTCGGCAGAAAGCCGACGCCTGCGCCGCGCTCAATCGCATAAAGTACAGCAACGCTTGAATTGGTCGAAATGCCGACAATTCCCTCCAAGGACTCAAGACCGAGTACTCGCGCATAACCGGTCTCGTCGAGCTGAACGCCATGCTGCTTGACGATGCGGTGATTTCGAAGGTCTGCAAGCGACGTGGGCACGCCATACGCATCTCGATAGGCTTCCGAGACGAACGTATAGATGTGAAGCCTTCCCAATTTAGTGACGATGAGGTCTGGATCTGTTGGTCGTTCCAATTGAATGGAAATGTCGGCCTCGAGACGTGATACGTCCGCCTGCTCCATTGCGCAGTTCAGGTCGACCATAATCTTGCGATAGGTTTTCTGAAAGTCGATCAATCGGGGCAAAATCCAGAAATTGCCAGGACCTTCCGTCACTGCGACGCGGACTGAGCCGTGAGTGTCAGTTGACATCGAGGCCCTGCGGAAGATGTTGAAACTAAGTCGCTCCATCTGCTCCACGTCAAATAGAAGAGCATGTCCCTCATCGCTGAGCGACAGACCTGACTGATCGCGGATAAACAGCTTGCAGCCGAGCTCATGCTCGAGCCGATCGATCTTCCGCATCAACGTCGTGCCGGTCAGGCCGAGAACTTCGGCGGCATTCCTGAAGCTCTGGTGGCGGGTGCATAGAAGAAAAGCTCTCAAGTCTTCCCACGAAGCCTTAAGTGTTTCGTCAAATTTTTTGTGCTGCGTGGATGCAGCACCCCGATGCAAACGTTGCCGCATACCCTCGAGCCCCGTCAGGTATGATGAGTGATCAAGACCAGCGGGAACCATAGATGCAGAACATATTCCAAGGAAGTAGGGAATTTGCGCGTCGCCATGAGCTGGACGCGCTTGCGCCGACACGAGCAGCTGTCGCAGCCCCAGCGCAGTTGGGCGAGTTGGGTGAGCTGGCGGCCATAGCCAAGAAAGAGATTCCGGGAGTTCGTATTTCGGAAACGGCTCTCGAGCAGTTCTGGAAGCATGATCAGCACTCCATATTCGCCTTTCGTAGTGGCGCAAATCTGCTCGGGGGCATAGCCTTTCTCTATTTGAATAGTAGCGGGATGGATGCGCTACTATTGGATGAGATCGATCTGACGCAGCCTTCGCGCGAATATCTCGCGGGCGCCGGCGAAGAAGTTGAGGCGATCTATGTATGGGCGCTTGCCGCCCGCGGTCGCGGGGCGGTTGCAATCGCCAATGTTGCTCGGTTCCTTCGCGGGCCGCGATTTGTCAGCGCGGATTACTATGCGCAACCATCAAGCCGAGACGGGCGCGCGCTCCTGGTGACGCTGGGCTTCAAACCCATCGCCAGCTTCCAGCCGGATCTGTGGTGCTATCAGCGGCCCTGGAATCGAGTGCCGTCGGCAATGCAGTCCACCCATGTTTCAGTACAGCGATCGTTGACGAGGAGTGTCGCGGATGCACGCCATTAGCTCCGTTGCAACCAACAAGGCGAACCCACGGGCGATATCGGTTCGCATCGCGCGCGATGCGAACGACCTCATGCTCGTGACGGCCATCCGTTCTGCAGTCTACCTCGCCGAGCAGGACTGCCCGATGGAAGAGGAGTTCGACGGCAACGACCTGGTTGCCGCGCATTTCATCGGCTTCATCGGCAAAGAGCCGGCGGGCTGCCTGCGGGTGCGCTTCTTCGGCGAATTTGCCAAGGTCGAACGGCTTGCCGTGCGTCACCAATATCGCCGCTCGCGGCTGTCCTTCAAGCTGGTGCAGGCCAGCGTCGACTATGTGAGACGCAAGGGTTTTCGCAAGATCTACGGTCAGGCGCAGGACCGGCTGGTCGACTTCTGGGCGCATTTCGGCGCCAAGCCGATCGGGCAAAATCGCAAGCTGACCTTCTCGGACTTTTCCTACACCGAGATGGTGCTGGAGCTCGAGCCGAGCGATGACGCGATCACGCTCGACAGCGATCCCTATGTGATCATCCGCCCTGAAGGCGATTGGGATCGGCCTGGCGTGCTCGACCTGTCGGCGGGCCGGCCGCCATCTTCCCCCTTGCGCGGCGTTGCGGCAGCACGACAATGAGCCAGCCCCGCGATATGGTCGACACCATCGAGCATGATCCGCCGGTGCTCATCTGCGCCGACCTGCAATGCGAATATCTCGCGGAAGGGCGCAAGCATCTGATCGCCGATGGTGACCGGGTCATGCCGCGCTGCCTCGAACTCATGACGTTGTGGCGCGACAATCTCTGGCCGGTGATCCATCTGAAGCGGATCGCGCAGGCGGCCTGGTTCAATCCCGCCTCGAACCTGACCAATTGGATTACGGAGTTGAAGCCGAATCCCGGCGAACTCGCCTTTGAGCATCCGCTCCCATCGGCCTACAGCTCCTCGCGCTTTGCCGAGTACATGGCCAATATGCGCAGCATCCGCTGCGTCGTGCTCGGCTTCTCGCTCGACGAAACCATCCTGTCGACCGTGGTCGACGGCTTTCATCGCAGCCATCGTTATCAGGTGGTGGGGGATGCCGTGGCCTGCCGCCGGCCGGGCATCGACGACGTCGCGTCCTACAAGCTCGTCGTCACCAAGGTCATCGGCAATTTCGCAGGCGTCGTGAAATGTGCCGACCTGACCGACGCAAGCGGTCAGGTCGCGGTGTAAGCGGACAGCCGATGGCGCAGTTACTTCGACAGGCGTTCGGCGAGTTCGATCAGAACGCGCCGATCGGAGGATTCTTTAATTTTGTTGAACGCAATGATGAGCCGCAGACCCTCGACGACGTTCAGATCCAATTGATGTTCGTGCAGCAGGCGCAGCAGCCTCTCTCCCCGCGATTCGCAATCGTCCGTGCTCACGCATAAGCTCCAGAAACGAGAAGGTCATGGCGACCCGAGAGGAAGAGCTCAAGGAATTGGCCCGCACTCTCCAGGCGGCCGTTGAAAAAGCGCGTGAGCTCAACTTACCTACTAGCGCCTATATTCTGTCAATGGCTGTTATCGAAGTTTCGCAGGCATTGGCCGCCAAACAGGGCCCGGAAAATGGGACAGATTAGTGGGCAGCCGATATTGGGATCACAGCGAACTCATTTGCGTACGTCGTATTTTGAGAAACGCTAGAATATATGAGAACGCAATGTCCAAATTCCGGACTTAGCGGCTTCGCAACGCGAAGTCCGGAATTGGACAAAAAAGTCTTTGATTCCAGTGTGGTTTGGCTCCGAAATGCGAGCGTTAGTTCCGAAATATGAGCATCAATATCTGAGCGGGAGGCCTTACCGGCGGGAGTGGGCCGTCATCCGATCTGAACCAGTAGACATGATTTGTAATGGATCTGTATTGACCCTTTGCATTCTGCAATAAACCAGCGAATTTACATCCTTTGGTGTTAACTGCCGCGATCGACCCGCACAACGCGACCTTTTTCGATCGCGAGCGCCAGGCGGCCATGCTTCAACGCCAATGCGGCCTCGCCGAACAAGTCGCGACGCCAGCCGTGCAATGCGGCGACATCGGCGTTGTCGTCGAGGGCGATCTGCTCGAGATCGTCGACGGTCGCGATGACCTTGCTGGCGACGGCGTGCCGCTCCGAAGTCATCCGCAGCAACACCTTCAGCAATTCGACGATCGCAGCTCCATTGGAGTTGTTGCGCGGCTTCTCGATCTTGGGCAGGCTGGCCGGATCGCGCGCCACTCCGCGCTGCACGGCGGCGACGATGTCCGCGCCCCATTTCGAGCGCTCGAAGCCCTTCGGCAGCGAACGCAGATTGCCGAGCTTCTCGATCGAGGTCGGCGCGTGCGTAGCGATGTCGCCGATCGCATCGTCCTTCAGCACGCGGCTGCGCGGCACGTCGCGGCTCTGTGCTTCCTGCTCGCGCCAGGCGGCGATCTCCATCAGGACCGCCAATTCCTTCGGCTTGCGCACCCGGGTCTTCAGTCGCTCCCAGGCCCGCTCGGGGTGGAAGTCGTAGGTGCGCGGCGAGGTCAGCACCTCCATCTCCTCGCTGACCCAGTCGCTCCGTTGCCGTCGCTTCAGGTCGGCATCGAGCGCGGCAAAGACATCGCGCAGATGCGTGACGTCGGCCTCGGCGTAGTGGATCTGCTCCTTGGTCAGCGGCCGGCGTGACCAGTCGGTGAAGCGGTGGGTCTTGTCCGGGCGATGGCCGGTGATGCGCTCGACCAGCTGGTCATAGGCGATGCTGTCGCCGTAGCCGAGCACCATGGCGGCGACCTGGGTGTCGAAGATCGGGTGCGGCACGATGCCGGCGCGGTGCCAGATGATCTCGATATCCTGGCGCGCGGCGTGGAAGACCTTCAGCACGTTCTCATTGGCCATCAGCGCGAAGAATGGCTTCAGATCAATGCCATCGGCGAGTGCGTCGATGACGAGCGCCTCTTCCGGGCTCGCCATCTGCACCACGCAGAGCAGGGGATAATAGGTGGTCTCGCGCAGGAACTCGGTATCCACGGTGATGACGGGATGCCGGGCGAGGCGGGTACAGGCGGCCGCAAGGTCCGCGGTAGTGGTGATCAAGTCCATGAATGATCCATGACGCGCTGACTTACGCCGTCGTCCGAAAGCGCTGATATGTCAAGGGTCTTGGGACGAATTCGGGGCTTGCATTTCGGCTGGATCAGGGCCAAGCGGCCGGGAAGTGCTCGTGGGAAGCGCCCGCAGGTTGAACCGGCTCCCGCTTGATCGTTACTGATTGCGCACGCGGCCTGATCGCCGGCGGCCGCAGGGCACGGCGAGTGCGATGACGCACAGCGCGATCATCGCCAATCCCATGAATTCGAAAACCAGAGCGTCCACCAGCCGATCTCCCGACAGATCGCGAGAATTGTCGGGGCTGCGTTGACCATTTCTTAAACGCACGATCCCGCGCGTCGCGATGGTGGACGCGCGGTTAATAGCTCCGTGGAGCGGATTGACGCCCGGACCGGTCGCTACGTGCCGCAGAATGTCTGCAGCACCCGCTCCTCGGGCTGCGGCGGTTCGGCATAGGCGGCGAATGCCGGCTGGTCCTCATAAGGCTTGGCCAACACGGTGATCAGCTCTTCGAACGGCGCGAAATCGTCGTCTCGGACTGCGGCCGCGATCACCGCCTCGATACGGTGGTTGCGCGGGATGAAGGCCGGATTGACCGCGCACATCGCGGCCTGCCGTGCCGCGGGGGACGTCTCGCGTTCCTCCGCGAGGCGCTGGCGCCAGCGCGGGGCCCATTCGTCGAACCCGGCCGGCTCCGCGAACATGGCCCGGACCTCGGAGGTGTCACCGCTGCCCGCGGCGTCACTCAGGCGGCGGAAGGTGCGGGTGAAATCGGCCTGGCCGGCGGTCATGACGTCGAACAGCGCCTGGGCCAGCTCGCGATCGCCCTCGCGCTCGGTGGCCAGCCCGAGCTTGCGCCGCAGGCCGGCCTGATGGGCCGACGTGAACTGCTCGGCAAAGCTGTCGAGTGCGGCTTCCGCCTGCTTGATCGCGGTCTCCTTGTCCTCGTCGAGCAGCGGCAGCAGGCACTCGGCCAGCCGGGTCAGGTTCCAGAGCCCGATCCGCGGCTGATTGGCAAACGCGTAACGGCCGAACTCGTCGATCGAGGAGAACACCTGCTTGGGATCGTAGGCGTCCATGAAAGCACAGGGGCCATAGTCGATGGTTTCGCCGGCGACCGAGGTGTTGTCGGTGTTCATCACGCCGTGGATGAAGCCGATCAGGAGCCATTGCGCGATCAGTCGAGCCTGCCGGGCGATCACGGCATCGAGCAGGGCGTGATAGGGCCGTTCCGAGCCGATGATCTCAGGGTAGTGCCGGGCGATGACATGATCGGCGAGCTGGCGGACGGCCTCAACGTTGCCCCGAGCGGCAAAATATTGGAACGTGCCGACCCGGATGTGGCTGGATGCGATACGCGTCAGCACCGCGCCGGGCAGGGCGCCTTCGCGGTAGACCGGCTCGCCGGTCACGACCGCGGCCAGCGAACGGGTGGTCGGGATGCCCATCGCATGCATCGCCTCGCTGACGATGTATTCGCGTAAGACCGGCCCGAGTGCGGCGCGGCCGTCGCCACGGCGTGAAAATGGCGTCGGACCGGAGCCCTTGAGCTGGATGTCGCGGCGGATACCGTTCCGGTCCACGACCTCGCCGAGCAGGATGGCGCGGCCGTCGCCGAGCTGGGGAACAAAATGCCCGAACTGGTGGCCGGCATAGGCCATCGCGATCGGCTCGGCGCCTGCGGGCACGGTCTTGCCGGCCAGGATATCGGCGCCCTCGGCCGTCTCCAGCTCTTTTGGGTCGAGCCCCAGCTCCTCGGCCAGCGGCCGGTTCAGCTTGATCAGCCGCGGGGCGGCGACGGGCGTTGGCGCGACGCGGGCGAAGAAATTGTCCGGCAGCGCGGCATAGGAGTTCTGGAAGGGGAAATGCACGGTCATAGCGGTAAAGATAGGCGTGGCGCGCCGGCTTTTCGAGCCCAAACGGCCGTCAGTTGAGCTATCCTGCGGCAGCTCAATTCGGCGGCAGGCCCGGCGGCGGCATCCCGGCCCGGCGAACCGCGCCTGTCTCCCGCGGCTCGGCCGAAAAAGGATGAGCGCATTCGGTTGCCGCGCGGGGTTCGCTCGGCTAAACCGGCCGCGCATCGGCTGGCGCCTGAAGGCGCGGCCGATTCCCTCTCCTCAGACGATCGAATTCAGGACGACCATGCATCGCTACCGGACCCATACCTGCGGCGCGCTCCGCGAGAGCAACATCGGAGAGACCGTCCGCCTGTCCGGCTGGTGCCATCGCATCCGCGACCATGGCGGCGTGCTATTCGTCGACCTGCGCGACCATTACGGCATCACGCAATGCGTGGTGGACCCGGATTCGCCGGCGTTCTCCGCGGCCGAGAAGCTGCGCTCGGAATGGGTGGTGCGGATGGAGGGCAGGGTGCGCCACCGTCCGGAGGGCACCGACAATCCGGAGCTACCCACGGGCCAGGTCGAGCTTTACGTTGCCGACATCGAGGTGCTGGGGCCGGCCGGCGAGCTGCCGCTGCCGGTGTTCGGCGAGCAGGAATATCCCGAGGATATTCGCCTGAAATACCGCTTCCTCGACCTGCGCCGCGAGAAGCTGCACAATAACATCATGCGCCGCATGGCGATCATCGATTCCATGCGCCGCCGGATGAAGGAGCAGGGCTTCTTCGAATTCCAGACCCCGATCCTGACCGCGTCTTCGCCCGAGGGGGCGCGCGACTTCCTGGTGCCGTCGCGCATTCATCCCGGCAAATTCTACGCGCTGCCGCAGGCGCCGCAGCAATACAAGCAGCTGCTGATGATGAGCGGCTTCGACCGCTACTTCCAGATCGCGCCGTGCTTCCGCGACGAGGACCCGCGCGCCGACCGCCTGCCGGGCGAGTTCTATCAGCTCGACATCGAGATGAGCTTCGTCACCCAGGAGGACGTGTTCGCGGCCATGGAGCCCGTGGTCCGCGGGGTGTTCGCCGAATTCGCCGAGGGCAAGCCGGTCACCGAGGTGTTTCCGCGCATTCCGTTCGCGGAGGCGATCCGCAAATACGGCAGCGACAAGCCCGACCTGCGCAATCCGATCGAGATGCAGGATGTCTCCGAGCACTTCCGCGGCTCCGGCTTCAAGGTGTTCGCGCGCATGCTGGAGGACCCGAAGAACCAGGTCTGGGCGATCCCGGCGCCGGGTGGCGGCAGCCGTGCCTTCTGCGACCGCATGAACTCGTGGGCGCAGGGTGAAGGCCAGCCGGGCCTCGGCTACATCATGTGGCGCGAGGGCAATGAAGGCGCCGGCCCGCTTGCCAACAATATCGGGCCGGAGCGCACCGCGGCGATCCGCGAACAGCTCGGCACCAAGGACGGCGACGCCGCCTTCTTCGTCGCTGGCGATCCGGACAAATTCTGGAAGTTCGCAGGCCTTGCGCGCAACAAGGTCTCAGATGAGCTGAACCTCGCCGACAAGGATCAGTTCAAGCTGGCCTGGATCGTCGATTTCCCGATGTACGAGTACAACGAGGACGACAAGAAGGTCGACTTCTCGCATAACCCGTTCTCGATGCCGCAGGGCGGCCTCGAAGCGCTGCAGACGCAGGATCCGCTGACCATCAAGGCGTTCCAGTATGACATCACCTGCAACGGCTATGAGATCGCCTCCGGCGGCATCCGCAATCACAAGCCGGAAGCGATGGTGAAGGCGTTCGAGATCGCGGGCTATGGCGAGCAGGACGTGGTCGAGCGCTTCGGCGGCATGTACCGCGCGTTCCAATACGGCGCCCCGCCGCATGGCGGCATGGCGGCCGGCGTCGATCGCATCGTGATGCTGCTCTGTGGCACCACGAACCTGCGCGAGATCTCGCTGTTCCCGATGAACCAGCAGGCCATGGATCTGCTGATGGGCGCGCCGTCGGAAGCGACGGTGAAGCAGCTGCGCGAGCTGCACATCAGGACCAACCTGCCGAACAAGTAGGGACGATCTTTTTCCGCTGCGGCCTGCTGCTGAGGTCTCAGCAGCAGGCCGCAGCGGCGAAGCGAGCCTACCGCCTCATGCCCGCGGGTCCGTATTCGTTGGGCTTGCAATGACGGTCCCCGATGACGCAAGTTGCCCCCTGCGTTGGTCGGCTCCTAGGATACGATGGTCGAGGTCGGGTCGCTTCAAGTTCCGTTCGCTCCCGCGGGCGCCTCTGGCACCTGCCTGACTTGGATTGCGGGCGTGCTCGTCGGCACGTGTTGCCTGTGGCTGGCCGCGTTTACGGGCCTGCTCGCACTGGCCGATCTGGTCCATGTCGACATTCCGCAAGAGCTCGCCCGAAAATTGCCGCTGTTGCAATCGCGCCCACATCTGATCTTTGCGGGCGAAAGCCGGACCGAGTTCGGGGTCGACCCGCTCGTTGCGGCGAAGCTCCTGGGGCAGCAGCCGGGATTTGCGGTCAACATCGCCTATGAGGCTGGTGAGCCTCTCGCTGTGCTCGGTGCGGCGCGAGCCTTCCCTGACGTATTTGGTGACGCGCATGTTGTGCTCAGCGTCGCGCCTTTCATCTTTAACGAGGGCGTGCGTTCGGCATCAGTCTATCCGCTCGACGTCGCCGCGCGGATGAATGTCTTCCAGCAACTGGCGACATTTCTGCCGCTGCGGGTCGGGACCTTGGTCCGCTACATTCGTGCCTCCTTTTCGGCACGCCTCGCCGAGGTCCAGGGAGTGGCGAGGCATGGGACGGTACCGCCGGGCGGCGGCGTCCTGATGCTGAGCGGGAGAGCCCCGGATTATCCAAATCTCGGGCGGCATCCACACTACGAGCACTGGGACATTTCGGGGCCGAAGTCCCGCGCCGCCGTCGAGGCCATGTGTGAGATTGCCCGCCTGTCGCGCAAGCTCACCGTCGTGGAGCCGCCTTGGATTCCGGGCGATCGCAGCGCCGATGTCGAATGGCTCCGTTACGAAGCAGAGACTCTGCAGCTACTCCGGCATGCTGCCGATCGCTGCGGCTTTGCGCTCATCCATATCCCTGCCATAGACGGACTGACCGCGGCCAAGTTCAGTGACGAGATGCACGTGAATAAAGACGGGATGCCGATCTATACCCGCGGCCTGATCGCCCGGCTCGCTCACTAGCGCAATGCTGTTCTCCTCGTTCACATTCCTTTTTCAGTTCCTGCCGGCCACGTTGCTGGCCTTTGCCGCGGCGCGCCGCCACTCGCAACGCGCGGGCATCCTCGTTCTGCTGACCGCATCGCTGATATTCTATGGCGCCTGGAATCCGGCATATCTGCTGCTGCTCTCGGGTTCGATGGCCATGAATTTTACGCTCGGCCTGCTCATGGAGGACCGCAAGCGACGCCGGGTCGTCGGCATCTTCGGTGTCACCATCGATCTCGCACTGCTCGCATATTTCAAATATTCCAATTTCCTGCTCGACAGCCTGGGTGCAGTGACAGGCGCGCAATTCGCGCCGGCAAACGTCGTCCTGCCGCTCGGCATTTCCTTCTTCACCTTCCAGCAGATCGCGTATCTGGTGGACGTCATGCGCGGCGCGAAGGTGGAGCGCGACGTGGTGAGCTACGCGTTGTTCGTCAGCTTCTTTCCGCATCTGATCGCGGGTCCGCTGGTTCACCACGCGGAGATGATCCCGCAGTTCAAGCGAACGTCGAGCCACCGTGCGGCGGTGCTGGCTGCTCGGGCCGTGGCGATCTTCTCCGCCGGATTGTTCAAGAAGGTGATGATTGCAGATGAGCTGTCACAATTCGTGAGTCCGATCTTCACTCATCTGGATGCGGGCGGTACGGTGCCGCCACATTTCGCCTGGCTTGCGACACTCGCCTACACCTTGCAGATCTATTTCGATTTCTCCGGCTATTCCGATATGGCCATCGGGCTCGCGTTGCTGTTCGGCGTCCGCCTGCCGGTGAATTTCCGCTCTCCCTACCGTTGCCTGTCGATCATCGAGTTCTGGCGGTGCTGGCACATTACGTTGTCGCGCTTCTTGCGCGACTACCTTTACATCCCGCTCGGCGGGAATCGGCAAGGCAGCGGGCGCCGGTATCTCAATTTGATGATGACAATGCTGCTCGGCGGCCTCTGGCATGGGGCGGGGTGGAATTTTGTGATCTGGGGCGGGCTGCATGGTGCCTACCTCGTCACCAACCATCTTTGGCGGAAGCTGCGCGGAACGGATGGCAAGCCCAAAGCAGCAGCCACGCGCGTGCTGAGCTGGTCCGTCACTTTCGGAAGCGTCGTGCTTGCCTGGGTATTCTTTCGGGCGGCAACGCTGGGCGGCGCACTTCGGATGTTTAGCGGGATGTTCGGGTATCCGCTGGAGGGGCCTGCCTACGTTCCGTCCGGCGTGTTCACCACCTTTGGCCTGCCCATCTGGGTCGGCTCGGACGGCTTCTTCTGGCTCGGCGCTACCATGATGACGTCTGCGTTCGTCATCGCGATTGGGCTGCCGAACGCGCTGCAGATTCTGGGTTACCGGGAATATCGCCGTCCGCCCGTGCATGTCGGCACGCTCCGCTGGCGCCCCTCAGCCGGTTGGGCGGCGCTGGTTGCGGCGGCGCTGACGGTGTCTTTGTTCGGCATGTGGCAGCGACTGGAGTTCTTGTACTTCCAGTTCTAAACGGAGCAGGGCGGGCGGCCCCTGTCAGCAGCTCTTCTGCTGCACATGCTGGATGCAGGTACACGTCGCGGTCGCGGGGTATTTGACGTCGTAATAGGGATAGTTCGACGTGGTGGGACCGTTGGTCGAGCAGCGTGGAAACAGATAGTAGCTGTCGGACAGCGTCACGTTGCCCACGACCCCGGAGCCGAGATTGGGTTTATAGGTATAGGAAACCTCGCCCAGGATCAGGGAGATGTTGGCGTTGGTTGGCGTGGTGTTCGAGGTGAAGGCGGACAGTGTCATCGGTTGGCCGACGGGCCTCGCCGCCGTCGAATTGGTCGACTGGCTCCATTGCACGGTCGCATTGCCGTTGCCGTCGGTGGAGACCTCGGACACCGTGACCGTGATGAGCGGGCCGTTGCTGTCCGTCACGGGATATGGCGCCATGATCGAGGACGAAGCCTGAAGAATGGCTTGCATCTGAGTCGCAGTGACCTGCGTGTTCTGCGAAATCATGTCGGCGACGCTGTGCGAGGTCTCGCTGACCTTGACATTGATGGCCAGCCCGTTCCCGAGTTCGATGCCGCCGAGATACAGCAGCAGCATGAGCGGCAGCACGATGGCGAACTCCGTCGCCGCCACGGCCTTGGCGTCGGTCCATAGCCCCCGCACTCGGAATGACAGGCCGGCGAGCATATCTGACTCCTTAAGAGGACGGCTCATTCTGGAACGCAGCGGAGGCCATGAGCAGCCTGTTGCCGGTCGACAGATTCGAGAGATTGAAACCAAGTGGCCCCAGCATGACCGGCCAGACGTACATCACCCGGAGAACGACGATATCGCCGGCGTGGCCGGCGTTGAATTGCCAGCTGTTGCTGACGTTTCCGTTGCTGTCATAGGTCAGCGTGGGCATGCCCGTGTTGGTTGACGTCCACGAATTGGCGACTTGCAAGTCGACCATCAAGCTGTTGCAGTCGAAGAAGATGCGGATATTGCCGCAGACCTGCTGCTTGAAGGTTGCCTGATCCATGTTCTGCGTCTGCACCTGTCCGGTCATGACAAGGCGCGCGGATTGACTCGCGACCGTCTCCAGCAGCTGCTGAGCGAAGAAAACCAGGAAGGTTTGAAAGAGTGCGATGATGAGGGCAAGGAACGGTGCGGCAACCAGGGCGAATTCGACGGCCGTCGCACCCTTGCTGTCCTTGACGAAGGCGGTGCAGCTCTTGCTGCGCGCCTTCGCCGATGTGAGGTCCGGTGCAGTCATGGGCTGATCCTACTGCACGAGGCTGGCCGTGCTTGATGCGACCTTGAGGAAGAGGTTCGTCAGCGCGGTCGAGATGTCGCCGCCGGTCTGAACGTCGGCGAAGAAACCGGGCGAGGCGCATGATTGCAGGTTTTTCGCGATGGTGCCGGTTGAGGACGAAGGCTCGTCGTACGGGTCTACCCAAGTCATATACCAGTTGTCGGTCACCGGGATATTGGGGGTCTTGAGTTGCAGGTACTCGGTGTAGAGGATCGCGATCTTGATGCCTCGGTTCTTGATGGTCGTGCAGATCGAGGTGTCGAGCGGCTGCTGGCATCGACTGTTGGAGGCGAAGGTGCCGTTGGGGCAAGTTGCGGAGATTTTGTCTTCGAAGCCGTCGGTGACCAGGAAGATCACCTCCTGGGGCGTATCTCCAGACGTGTTGCTGCCAAGACCGGGAGTAGGCATGCTGTTGTTGAGGCTGGTGAGCGCGCCGGCGATGTTGGTCCCGTTGTCGGTCTTACAGTTGCTCGTCGTGACGACGCAGTTCTGGTAGACGACCGGCATCAGCGCAATGTTTGAAACTGAGGTTCCTGCCGCCGTCGGGGTGGTCAACGAGGCCAGTGTGTTCAAACCCAAGTCGAACGTATAGAGGGCCGCTTTATAGGTGGTGTTGTTCAGGGCTGACATGCACTGCATGACGCCCCCCGATACGCCTGGCTGCGGACAGTTCGACCACGAATTGAGCAACTGGTTGACGGCGCTCGTCACGAGATCGATCCGCAAGGTGATATTGTTAGCTCGTGCGATCGCGAGGTTATCCTTGGTCCCGCCGTCGTGAGCGATATTGGTTTCATGACAGGCGAAGCCGCAATTCTGCGACGATGTCGCTTTCTGGTATTTGGGTGCGGTGTAGGCGATAAGGTTGCTGATGTCGGTCGCAGTCGCGCCGATCCCCATCGACGGCGAGTCATCCAGCAGCAGGTAGAAATTCATGTTGGGCGCGCTCGAGGCTTTAGCCACAGCGGAGCCCTTGAGCTGCCACGCCGGAGTCCCGAGGAGGGACGGGAAATTGTTGATGGATTGCGCGGTATAGGCAACGGTGATGGTGCGCTGCAGGCCGGAATCGGTGACCGTGATCGTGGGCGCCGGCACGGAGACCAGACCGGGAAGATTCGCCTTCGCCGCAAAGACGGCCGCTGCTGTCTGCTGGACGACGGTGGCGTTTGTCTGATTCAACATTGCCGGCCTGACGGCGGCGATCGCCGCAGCATCGGCGGCCGCGTCCAATTGGCCCTGCTTGCGCACAGCCTGGGTGTAATCGAGCGCCATGCCCAACAAATAGATCGTCGGCACCATCATCAGCGCGAATGTGATGGCGACGTTGGCCTCACGATGTCTTGCGAAGCGCAGCACCAAGCCGCGTAGCATTGCTGTCACCCTCATTGCCGTTCCCGCGGGAGACACTCGTCTGTGGCACGGTCCCGATTGCGGATCGGAGAAAGCAAACAAGCTTCCGCCGCCGCTCACCTCGCGGCAAAGCGGAACTATGAGGATGCGCCATTAAGCAATGCTTACTTGCGTTTTGGGAATATCGGTCCGCTGAGATGTCGTTGGGCCAGGCGGACGACCGTTGTTAAGGGAGTCTAAAACGGATTGGTAGGATTTTAGGGGCCTAGGCTGGGCTGCCCGCGGCCGGCCGGCGATGCGGCAGCATGCGAGTCAAAACGTCGTCGCGGCGGACTACGTGATGAAACAGCGCGGCGGCGACATGCAGCCCGACGACAGGCCACGCGATCCATTTGCCGACGAAATGGTGGATGGCATCGACCGGCGGCTCGAAGGTCTCCCAACTGATCCCCAGCCCGTCTTCGATCCAGCCGAACAACATGGTTTCGCGGAAGCTTGCCACCTTGAACAGGCCGAAATCGGTGCTGGCGTCGGTGCCGATATAGCCGGTCAGCGGCAGCAGGATCAGCAAGCCATACAGTCCCGCATGCGCCAGCTGAGCGAGCCGGTGTTCGACCGCAGAGCCGTGCGGCGGCTCCGGCTGCACATTGATCAGCCGCCAGAACAGGCGCGGCAGAACCGAGAAGCCCACGAAGAGTCCAAGCACCCAATGGATGTTGAGAACCGGCAGGGATTCATCCGAACTATCGTCCATGAACCAGATGACGTAGTAGACGACGATATAGGCGGCGATGAAAGCGGCGGCGCTGGTCCAATGAAACAGCTTGGCCAAGGCACCGAACTCGAATTTCGTATTCTTCCATCGCATGACGTGTGTCTTTCAAGATTGCACGGCCATTCTCCGCTGTCGTCATTGGACGACGAACTCTGGACCGCTGCGCAGCGAGCCCGATACAGGGGAGGACCATGGGCGCGTGTCTGGCGTGCAGCTATAGCCGACGCGACTGACGCTTTGTTGAAGAGGGAGGCCGCAACGCGGCTTTTCCCATCAAACCGATCTCAATTCGTCGTTATCAGATCCCCGTGTTCGATCAGGCGAGGATGCGCGGTGCGGCAGTTGCCTTATCCCCGCTATTGGGTGTGCCGGTCGGCTCGATCAGCAGGATGTGCACTTCGCCGCGGGCTACCGGCCGGTGTTCGATCCCTCTTGGCACCACGAAGACCTCGCCGGGATTGAGGGTGACGGTGCGATCCCGCAGCTCGATGTCGAGCGTGCCCTTCAGCACCAGGAAGAAATCGTCGGTGTCGTCATGCTTGTGCCAGTGGAATGGCCCTTCGAGCTTGGCCACCATGATGTCATTGTCGTTGTAGGTCGCGACCGTGCGCGGCGAGAAGCGGTCGGTGAACGTTGCGAGCTTCTCGGCGAGATTTGCGGGGGTGTTCATTGTGCTGGCCTGGCTGGAATCCGAAAGTCGTCGATCATCGGGCGACGATGACCCGATCGTGGCATATCTGCCGGCTCACGTTCTAGCCACTGTGCTGTAAGACGTCAGCAGCAGAGAAGGCGGACATTCGCTGTCAGCTTTCGGGTGGGAATGCGCGCTCCATTTGCCGATATCTGCTGCACCGAGCAGTTCACCCCGGAGCCGAGCATCATGCATATACGAACGGAACCATCGATCCTTTACTTTGGAACCCCGGTGGTCCTCATCAGTACGGCCAATGCGGATGGCAGTTACAATCTGGCGCCGATGTCGTCGGCATTCTGGCTGGGGTGGCGTTGCATTCTGGGACTGGCGGCCCACTCGAAGACGCCGCAAAACATGCTGCGCACGCGGGAGTGCGTGCTCAACCTGCCGGATGTCGGCTGCGCTTCGTTGGTGGACAAGCTCGCCCTCACCACCGGCTCCGATCCGGTGCCGGATAGCAAGAGAGCGCGCGGCTATCGTTGCGAGAAGGACAAGTTCGGCATCTCGGAGTTCACGCCGGTGCCGTCCGAGACGGTGGCCCCGCCGCGGGTGAAGCAATGCCCCGTGCAGATGGAGTGTGTGGTTGAGGCCCATCACGATCTTGCCGGCAACGATGCAGCGTTGCGTGGCCGTGTCCAGATCTTCGAGGTTCGGGTCCAACGGGTCTATTGTGAGCAACGTATCCTCAACCCGGCGGATCCGAACAAGGTCGATCCCGACCGGTGGCGGCCGCTGATCATGAGTTTTCAAAGGTTCTACGGCCTTGCGCCGGAACAGGTGCATGAATCGACGCTTGGAACGGTCCCCGAGCATCTCTATCGGGGACCGGATATCGATCGATCGCGCACACTGAGCGAGCGTTCGGAAGGCGCGCATGGCATTCGCTTGGACGGCTCGCGGGCATATTGAAGCGTTTGCCGCCGTCAGGCGTCTTGCGGGCGCGCGCGTTTTGGCACGATGGCAGTGCCAAACACATGATCCCAGAAGCTCGTCGTGACGCCGAAATTACCCGGCTTGGGATCGCGATGATGGCGCAGATGCCGGAGTCGATGCTTGCGCAGCCATGAGTCTTCGCTCAGCGGCCAACGATGTACCGCGTCGTGGACCGTCAGATACAGAACGTAACCGAGGATCAGGCCGCTCGCGCTTCCGCTTGCGATCTCGACGTCCGAGACGCGTGCGACCAGGAAGAACCATGAACAAAAAATGACGGCGCTGACCCCGATCGGCGCTCCGACGAGGTCGGATGGACGGGCGTGATGCATCCCGTGGAGATCCTTGAGAACAGGCGCTTCATGGTACAGGAACCGGTGCACCAGATATTCGGCGAGCGTCCAGAGTATCGCTCCGCAGGCGGCTGCGACGAACCAGCGCGGGTGCAATGCCAAGCCGCTGTCCGCAAGTTCATAGAGCAGCAGTCCGGCGACAACGATCGGATAGATGTACAGCTCGGCGTAGTAAGTGGTCCTCGATTGGTTCACGTCGTCCCCACACGCAACATGACGAAAAGTGACCGTCGCGGCCCCAAGGACAGCAGCCGTAAGGATTGGCATTTGGCGGAGGCAGCGTCGATTCGAGGCCCGGTCGGTCTGCCGAATAGCAGAGGTGTACGGCACCAGCGTGAATGGACACGGCGCCGCTGCCGATCACAGCACAGTCGCCCGACGGGCGATCTTCGCATGCCCCTTCTGCACCAACTGCCTGTCGTGCCACTCTGTCGCAGGCTTGCGCGCTTGCCGTGTCGGGCAAATCAGGACGATCTTTCCGCGCATCCCGCCTCGATGAAGAGGGACGTTTCGGCCGATCGTCACGAACGGTGAGGCGGGGAGCGGTGGACGTGGAGGCGCCAACAGACGATGAGCGCCGAGACGGACGGTCAAGTCGCGTGGTCCTGGCATCCCGACGCTGATGCCCTGCGCAACGCGTTTCACGCGTCGTCGCACATGGTGGCCAACAAGCCCGGCGCACCAGGGAGATCGCGAAGCAGCCGTTAAAACCATCGCGCAGGGAATGCCGGTTGATCGGCTGCACCTGTGGTAACTGCCGCCTGCTTTTCTTGTTGCAGGCGGGCCATGGGTGAGGCCTTCACCCGGCATTCCCTGCGCTCTCTTCGCTTTCGAAGGGGCGACCTGACACGCACAACCCGGGTGTGATTGCGCCGCGGGACGGCGTCAGCGCGTCAGCTCACTTCTCTTGGCGACGCTCGATCGAGCGCCGCGTCACGAAGGCATTCAAGCGATGACCGAGTTCGCTCGCTCTCAATCCGTCATTTCACCTCGGTACGAGAGATGTGTTTCATTGGTCTCACAGCCCCGTCGAGGCCTCGATCTTGAACTGCGTGAGCGCCATCGACGGATCAGTTTTCAGCAACTGGACCAGCTGCAGCGCCGGCACCTTGGCGCGCGGCGTCAGCTTGAGCGTCAGCGTCTGCCGCGGCGTCTCGATGAAGCGGCTGATGGCCTCCACGGCGGCCGCGACGTCAGGGTTGTCGACGGCAAATTGCTGGCTGCTGTCCTTGAAGCTGGCAACCAGGGCTTGTCTGGCATCCTCTCGCGTCATCGTGTGCGTGCGCGCATATTGCGCGACCAGAAGATCGATCGCACCGAGATCGCGCAACGACAGCTCGAGCCCATTGGCCTCGATCTGCGCGGCCATCGCAGCCGCGGCCTGCGGATCTGGCGTGAACAGCCCGCGCGGCACATGCGCGAGCGACAGGTTCGCGGAGGCGCCGAGCAGGTTGGCGAGATCGAGCTTCACCGGCGAGAGCGCAAAGCTGCTGGAAGTCTCGGTCCAGGCGGCGCCGAGATCGGCATCCAGCGCCAGTTGGTCGATGCCGGCTGCGAGCAGCGGCAGCAGGGCCGGATTGGACGGATCGATCGGCCCCGCCAGCTTGGCCGTCAGGTGGGCCTGGGTCGGGAACGGCCCTATGAACTGGCCCCAGTTCAGCGCGACATTATCGATCCGGACCTGCTTCTTGCTGGACTTGAACGGGGCTTCGAGCCCCTTCAGCTCGATGCCTTCGACGAGTTTCAGCATCGCCAAGGCCGCGCCGCGCTGTTGCGGCACGGATTTATCGGCGAATTGCGCGCTGAGCCGCATCATCCCCGCGACGTCGAACGCTTTCAGCGCGAAGCGTCCGAGCTTGACGGGTCCCTGCGGCGATCGGGCATCCAGCCCCTCGGCGGCGATATCGGCCTTGCCGTCCCGCAGGTCGAGGCTGACGGTGGCGAGCTTGACCGGACCTTCCGGGGTCTCGGCCGAGAGGCCGCGCAGTTCGACCCGATCGATCTGAAGACCGTCATAGATGCCCGCAACTTTCGTCAGCAACTCGCGGGCCTGTTCGGGAGTCGGCTGCGCCCCAGCCGGCGGAAGCGCCGTGAGGAGCGCGGGCAATTGCAGTTTCGCAGGCCGCAAGCTCATGGCTTCCGCGCTGATCCCCTCGATCCGCATCCGGATGCCCTGGTCGGTGGCGATCTCATAGGCGCCGGTCGAGACCCGACCCGAGACGGGGTAGATGTGGTCGTCATTGGCCTTGTCAGGGTCCAGCGCCGCGAGGGCCACATTCGCATCGAAGTCGATCTGGGCGATATCGGCAATGTGGCCGCGCATCTTGCCTGGCGTCGTGTCGGTCTTGCCGTCCGGCTGGGGCAGGCTGGCCGTGAACGTCACCTTCTCGATCTTCTGGCGCGCGATCCGGCCGTTCTTGATGCCCTCGATCGTCAGCCCGGTATAGCTGACGTCGGTCGTCCCGGGGCCCGACACGATGGTGGCGTCGACGCGAGGGATGGAGGCGGAGGAGGCGCTGAGGGCGACGAACTGTTCGAGCACGGCGCGATAGACATCGAGGATCGACGTGCCCGCCGGCGGCCGCTGCAGGTGCGTCGGGCCGGAGTAATCCTTCAAGAGCAGCTCGGGTACCTTGTAGGTGATTTGTGCCGCCGAGGGGGCCGGGAGCTGAGCGCCGAGCTCGAGGTCTTTCAGCTCGATGCTGGCCGCGGCGACACTGGCGGCGTCAGGCTGGCTCACATCTGCCGCCGTCAGGCTTCCGATCTTCACCCGCACGGGCGGATCGCTCGCCGTCTCCGTGGTGATGTCTGCGATCGCCAGCGTCCGCGCCCGCCAGTCGAACGCGACCTTGCCGTGACTGGCCTTGCCGCCGCCGGCGCGAATCTGGTCGAACGCCGCGTCGACCTCCGCGGTGGCGCGATGCTGAGCGTACCAGCCAAAGCCGAAAAAGCCCGCGACTGCAATTGCAACCGCAGCGAGAATGCCCGCCAGAATCCGTTTCATTCGATGCCCCGCTCACGGTTTAGGCAATGGTCAAAGCAATGGTCATAGTCTTGGCAGAATGGATCGGGTAGGGATGTCCTTCTGTAGCCTTGAGAATTTGCCGCCCCCGCCTGTTGATCGGCATGGTTTCGGATGTTGCACGAAAGCTGTTTCGCGTGCTTCACATGCGTTTCCCATTTGCCGGAAAAACGCCCTCCTGAACCAGGTTCACGAAAGCAACAGTCCGGGCCGGAAACGCTGGAGCACCTATGTCGTCCTATTCTGAAGATCTCCATTCCGCAGCACTGGCGTACCATCGGCTGCCTCGCCCGGGCAAGCTGGAGATCCAGGCCTCCAAGCCGCTTGCGAACCAGCGCGACCTGGCGCTGGCCTATACGCCGGGCGTGGCCGCGGCCTGCACCGAGATCGCCAACAATCCGGCGGAGGCGGCCACGCTGACCACCCGCGCCAACCTGGTCGCGGTGGTCTCCAACGGCACCGCGGTGCTCGGCCTCGGCAATATCGGCCCGCTGGCCTCCAAGCCGGTGATGGAAGGCAAGGCGGTGCTGTTCAAGAAATTCGCCGGCATCGACGTGTTCGACATCGAGATCAATGCCGACACCATCGATCGCGTGGTCGAGACGGTGGCGGCGCTGGAGCCGACCTTCGGCGGCATCAATCTGGAGGACATCAAGGGCCCGGAATGCTTCGAGATCGAGGCGCGCCTGAAGGAGCGCATGAAGATCCCGGTCTTTCATGACGACCAGCACGGCACCGCGATCATCGTGGGCGCGGCGATCAAGAACGCGCTCTCGCTCGCCGGCAAGAAGCTCTCGGAGGTCAAGATCGTCACCTCGGGCGCGGGTGCTGCCGCGATCGCCTGTCTCAATCTCCTGGTCTCGATGGGCGCGCAGCGCAAGAACATCTGGGTCACCGACATCGACGGCGTCGTGCATGAGGGCCGCAACACGCTGATGGACCCCTGGAAGGCGGTCTACGCGCAGAAGACCGACAAGCGCACGCTCAGCGAAGTGATCGGCGGCGCCGACATCTTCCTCGGCGTCTCCGCCGGCGGCGTTCTGAAGCCTGACATGGTCAAGCAGATGGCCGACAAGCCGCTGGTGATGGCGCTCGCCAATCCGAACCCCGAGATCATGCCGGAGGAGGCACGCGCCGCGCGGCCAGACGCGATGATCTGCACCGGGCGTTCCGACTTCCCGAACCAGGTCAACAACGTCCTCTGCTTTCCCTTCATCTTCCGCGGCGCGCTCGATGTTGGCGCCACCGCGATCAACGAGGCGATGAAGCAGGCCGCGGTGGACGCGATTGCCCAGCTCGCGCAGGACCCGCCGTCGGATGCCGTCTCGCGCGGCTTCGACAACGGGGAGACGCAAGGGTTTGGCCCGGGCTCGCTGATCCCGTCGCCGTTCGATCCGCGCCTCATCCTGCGCATCGCTCCTGCCGTCGCGAAAGCCGCGATGGACTCGGGCGTCGCCACCCGGCCGATCAAGAATTTCGACGAATACACCGCGCTGCTCGAGCGCTTTGCCTTCCGCTCCGGCCTGATCATGAAGCCGGTCTTCGCCAAGGCGAAGACCCAGCCGGTGCGGGTGATTTACGCCGAGGGCGAGGACGAGCGCGTGCTGCGGGCGACGCAGGTCGTGCTCGAGGAGAAGCTGGCGCGGCCGATCCTGGTCGGACGCCCCTCGGTGGTCGAGGCGCGCATCAACCGTTTCGGCCTGTCGATCAAGGCGGGCAAGGATTTCGATCTCATCAATCCTGAGGATGATCCGCGCTATCGCTCCTATGTGCAGACCTATATCGACGTCGCCGGCCGTCGCGGCGTGACGCCGGACGCGGCGCGCACGGTGGTGCGCACCAACGCGACCGTGATCGCGGCGCTTGCGGTGATCCGGGGCGAGGCGGACGCGATGATCTGCGGCGTCGAGGGCCGCTATATGAGCCATCTGCGTCATGTGCGCGAGATCATCGGCTTCATGCCGGGGGTGAGCGATTTCGCGGCGCTGGCTTTGACCATCACCAGCAAGGGCGCCTATTTCATCGCCGACACCCAGGTGCGGCCGAACCCGACCGCCGAGGAACTGGCGGAAATGGCTTCGCTCGCGGCCAATCACGTCACGCGCTTCAACATCAAGCCGAAGATCGCCTTCGTGTCGCATTCCGATTTCGGCGGCTACGACACCGAATCATCGCGCAAGATGCGGCAGGCGACCGCGCTCTTGAAACAGCATCGGCCAGACCTGGAGGCGGACGGCGAGATGCAGGGCGACACTGCGCTGTCGGCGACGGCGCGCAAGCTGATCCTGCCGCATTCCGATCTCGACGGCGTGGCGAATGTGCTGATCATGCCGAACCTGGATGCCGCCAACGTCGCCTATCAGATGATCAAGGTGCTCGCGGACGCGGTTCCAGTCGGCCCGATCCTGATCGGCCCGGCGCGGCCGGCGCATATTCTGACGCCGTCGGTGACCGCGCGCGGCATCCTCAACATGACGGCGGTGGCGGCCGTCGAGGCTCAGGAGCGGGCCGGGCGGGCGCAGCCGACGCTGTTTGCGTGATTTGACCGGCGTGTGGCGGAATTCGTCCGAGTTCGGCCGTATTCCGCCCGCGATTTGATTGTTTGAAAGGATCGAGGAGAAGCTCCATACTTTCGCCGGTTCCCCGCCAAACAAGCTCACTGTGAGGCCAAGCATGCCAGCATTCATTACGTTCGGGCGCGTTCTGTTCGCCGTGCTGTTTATCTACACGGGCGCGACCAAGCTGTTCGGCATTCAGGCGACGGCCGATTTCATCGCCAGCAAGGTGACGCTCCCGGAGATCGTGGCGCCCTACACCGCACAGCTCGAGGCGATGACCAAGATGCCGACGGCGCAGATGCTGGCGATCGGGGTCGGCGTGTTCGAGATCGTCGCGGGGCTGATGATCGCGATCAATTTCCTGCCGCGGCTGTTCTCGCTGCTGATGATCATCTTCGTGGGCGCGACGATCTATTACTTCCACGATTTCTGGAACCAGACGCCGCCCGACAACGCGAAAACCCTGATCGACGCGCTGAAGAATCTTTCGATCATCGGCGCACTCTTCATGATCTTCGGCTATGGCCGCGGACCGGCAAAGCCGGCCGAGACGGCCTATGGAGACATTTGACGCGTAGGCTCCTCTTCAAGGCCGTCACGGCCATGGCCTAGCGGCGGCGCTCCCAGGCGGTGACTTCGACATCGAAGGCCGGGTCGAGCATCGTGGTCGTGCCGGGTTGCAGGCCATGGTCCGCCAGCACCCGCTGCGGCGACCACTCGGCAGTCACCTCGGGGAAGCAGGGCTCGCCGCCCGGCAGGCGCACATGCGGGGCCTGCGAGAGATAAAAGGTGTCGTAGCGGTCCAGGAACATGGCGAACACGCCGGGGCCGCCGATGATCGCCACCGTGCCGCTCTCGATGCCGGCGGCCGCACAAGCGCCTTCGAACGAAGCGCCGGCGGGGTTCCACAAGGTCGCCTTGGGATTGGCGGGATCCGTCGCCAGCGCTTTGACGCCGCGGGTCAGGACGATACGTTTGCGCTTCGGCGAGTTCGGCTGGTCTTCGTAGGAGTTGCGGCCGTGCACGATCAGATCGGCACGGTCGAGGGCGGCGGAGAAGAACTTGGCATCGCCCTCGAACTTCAAAGCGTCGGGCATGACATTGCGGGCGTCCGCAAGCATGCCTTCGGCCGAGACGATGACATAGCCCTCGATCCGGAGCGCAGCCACGAGCGATGCAACGCGACCGCGTTATTCCGAGACCGTGGTCACGACGCTCGACACCGGACGCTGGCTCACCGTCGGCAGCTTCGCATCCTTCAGCAGTTCCTCGTCATACTGCGGCAGCGACTGCACCGGTGCCTTGGCGCGCATCGCGACGACCTTGTAGCCTTCAGCCTTGAGCCGGCGCAGCAACTCGGGAAGCGCTTCGGCTGTGTGCTTGTGGAAGTCGTGCATCAGGATGATGCCCTTGCCGAGCTTGTCTAGCTTCTTGAAGGTGACGTCGATGACCTGCTGGGCGTTGCGCGCCTTGAAGTCGAAGGAATCGAGGTCGCAGGAGAAAATGCCGATGTTGCGGGTGCCGAGGTAGGTCACGATCTCCGGCGGGTGCTGCAGGGCCGGGAAACGGAAGAACGGCGCTGGCGAAACACCGCCAAGGGCCCATTTCACCGCGCTGATGCCCTTCTCGATTTCCTCCTTGCGCTGGTCCTCCGTCAGCTTCTTGTTGGTGAGCGTTGCATGCGACCAAGTGTGGGTGCCGATCGTATGCCCGGCATTGTACACTTGCTTGAGGATCTCCGGATAATAGGTCGCGTGCTTGCCGATCGAGAAGAAGATGCCGGTCGTGCACTGATCAGCCAGCGCCTTCAGGACAGCGGGGGTGTTCTCCGGCCACGGACCGTCGTCGAAGGTGAGCACCACCTCGTGGTCGCGGAGGAAATCCAGTTCCTTGAAGTGCTCGAAGCCGAAGCCGGGCCCCCCGGTGGTATCGATCTCGACCGTGCGGCCGACGCCCAGCGCATCCGGATTCATGCAAGGCGGACGGGGCGGCTGTTGTTGCGCAGCGGGCTGCGCTGCTGGCGCTGCAGGAGCGGGGGCAGCTGCAGCTGTCCTCTGCGCCTGGGCCCATGCCGTTCCAGAGGCAAGCATCGACACTGCCAAGGAACCTGCGACGATCAGTCCTGCTGCAACACGCATTTTGTTCCCTCGAATTGTCCGCGCTGCACGGTACCCGTGCCGGGGTTTCATCCAGGCCCCATCCGGTTGAGGATATTAGCCCAGACCTTCGAGCGGCGGCAAAGGAAACGATCAGCGAAACACGCCCAAATTGCCGTCATCCGCAGCATTCTTCGGAAGTGTGGTTTATGGCCCCCGGTAAAATAAATGTGCGTTGGTTCCAACCGATCAGCTCTTCGAGGGCGAACACCAGGGCAGCTGGAGCAGGGGCAGGTAGTAGCCGCGCCATTCGCAGACAGATTCAGGACCGGTCCGCCTGGTCGCATATTTCACCGGCTCGGCCTGTCCGATCACGATGTGAAGTGCGACCAGCGTATAGCCGATCGCTGTGGCGAAGCGGTACCGGCCGAGGTCCGTCAGGCGGTCGAGCAGGAGCGCGCCGGCGAGGACGATCAAGGGGTCGGTGAAAATAAAATATTCCGTTTTCAGGCCGCGGCGGACGCCGAGCGTGTCGATCGCGACGGCAGCGAGCAAGAGCAGGAGCGCTTGCAGCGCCACGAGGCGCTCGCCGCGGCGCCATGCCGCCACGAGACCTGGGACGATCAGCCAGGTCAGGAACACGGTCGGCCGAGCCGAGGAATGGAGCACAAAAGTATAGCGCGCCAGCACTGATCCCAGGCCTTGCAGCAGCAACAACAATGCGGCGCCTGGGCTCGAGGCGTGCGCAGCGTCGGAGGTGCTGGCGTCGGCGAAGCTCAACATCTTCTCCAGCGGATTGAGGACGGCAACGACATTTCCGCTGTCATAGTCCCGGTCGAGCAACAGCAGTGCCAGCGCCGCCCCGGCGACCACGGCTGCGATCGCCGCCGTGGTCTCAGCGGCGCTGGTGCGCCAGATCCGGGCGTAGATGATTATGCAACTCAGAACGAAAAGCAAAAGCGCAGCTTGATAGTAACCGAAGCCGTTGAACAGGATGGGACGAAGCTGCGTGGCGTCGAGCAGGGCGCGATCGAATCCGACGACGAGCAGCGGCCAAGCCATCCAGGTTGCGACTGCGGCGGCGATCGTTGCCGCGATGACGGCGATCCATCCGGAGTTGCGGTTCCAGAATTGGGCGCTGCCGCCGGCGCCACTGCCGAACGGCAGGATCAGAACGGGGAGGGCGCCGATCAACAGGATGGCCTGTACCTTGTTCTCGAGCCCGATCACGCACAAAGCCGATGCGAGCGCCAAGGCCAGCGGGCGCGCGGTGCAGCCGCGGCGGCTCACCACGATGAGGATCATCAACGCTGATATCACGGGCATGGCCGCGATCAGTTCGCTGCGGAGGATACGCGAATGCACCGCGATCCCGCCGGAGAGCGCGAAAGCCATGGTGGCGAGCAGCGCCACCCGCCAATCCCGGACGATGCGGCGAATGAGGAATGCGAAGACCACCACGCAGCCGAGCGCAATCAGAAGTGCAAACATTCGGCCGGCACGAACGGCGTGCGTCATCGCGGCGTCAAATGCTGCCGCATCGGACGCGGGTGGAATGGCGGATAAGGTCCAGGCATCGAGCAGGCCAGTCGCGTGCAGAAGTCGAAACCAGGACTTCACGCCGATAATGGTGAGGTAGGCCGGGTGATCGAAAAACGCCTGCGGCTTGCCATCGTTCATGACCAGCGCGTTGTAGATCACCATGAAGTCCATATCCGCGTTGCGGAAGTAGACGACGGCAAATCCGAATAGGAGGAAGGAGAGTACGAGGCCGCCCAGAATGGCGGCCAAGCCCCCGCGCCAGCCGAGCGACGTCAGGCGGTCGAGTGCGTTTTGCGCGCCGTCAGATTGCGGCGTGCCCAGGCGAGCAGGGGCGGCGAGCTCGGTCATGCCGCGCACTTAACCCAGCTGGCTCACGTCAGGAAAGGACAAAGGCGGTCAGCGCAACGAGAGGATAAATTCGGTGCCCTCTCCTGTCTCGCCCTGGTTGATGCCCTGGTCGGACACGATCAGCGAGCTGCCGTTCGACAGCGCTGCGCCGAGCCAGGCCAGGACGTCAGCGGGAATGGCGATGCGGTCGAGAGCCTCGGCCGGGCTGTCCGGCTGCGAGGCGTCTTTGGCTTCGAGCGGTATTTCGCCGCGCTTCTTGCCGTGGCGCGTCTGCCCGCCATCGTCATTGCGCGCCATACTGCGCGGAGAGACCGGAAGCGACACCACCGACCAATGCATGACGTCGGCGTCAGCCTTGTCGGTCGAGGCCGTGAACACGTGAGTGCCAAGCGGCCGATCACTTGGCGCGATCGTGACCTCAACCTTGAATACCGGCGAAAAATTCTGCCGGACGTAGAGCTTGGAATCTTTCCGGCTGATGAAGATTGCAATCGCGCTGTTGCGCTTCAACTCGGGCTTGACCGGGAGCGGCTTGTCGCCTTCGGACACCCGGGTCTGATCCTTGTCGGCTGGCTTCGCTGGGCTGTCCGCGGTCGTCCCGGCGGGCTCGGTGGATTTATCGATTGGTTGGGCTTCGGGCTGTCCGCCAGAGACCGCCTGCTGTACAGCACTTGTCGTCGGGTCTTTCGTCGCGGCCGCATCAGCAGGCTTCTCGGCAGTCTGGCCGACGGCCTCGGGATCATCGCGTTTGGCCGTCTCGTTGACCAGCCTGTTCTCCTGCACCGTACCGGTCTGCGCCATCGTGGCGACACCCGGCTTGGTCGGGATGTCTCCCGTTCCTGCGTCGATTCCGCTCGGCGACGTTTGAGCGGCGGCGGGCGCGGCGCTTGTCCGCCGGCTCGGGGCGTCGAGCGCAGCCTCGCCTGCCGTCGTGCTCGTCACGGAAGCCGGATGCGGCGTGACTTGCACGGCGGGGACGTCGGTCACGGTGGCTGGCGTGTTCAAACTGCCCGCATCAGCCGTGCGGGTCTGCCCGCGCAGCAGCACTGCTGCGTCCGTGGATTTGGCGCCATTATCATGACCGATCGTGGAGCGCAGATCGATGTCACTGCCCACGGTCACGGGCGGGCTCAGGGCGGCGCCCTTGTCGGCTTTCGGAGCGGCCGGAGCATTGGTGTCCGGCTGAGCCGACGCGCTTGGCTGCGGCGCTTTCAACGCTGCGAGCAGCGGATGGGTGAAATTCGACGGCTCGACCTCACCGGAGGTCACCAACACCCGGGCGCCGATTCTGGTCCAGCCGTACATCTTCACGGCGAAGGCTGGAGGCATGCGGATGCAGCCATGGGAGGCCGGGTATCCCGGCAACACGCCGGCGTGCAGCGCGACACCCGACCACGTGATGCGCTGCATGAAGGGCATCGGCGCGCCGCTATAGATATTGGACCGATGGTATTTCTGCTTCTGGATGATACTGAATACCCCAGTCGGGGTGGGGTGACCTTTCATGCCGGTGGAGACCGGTGCCTCGGCGAACAGCCCGTTGCTGTCGTAGATTTTGACCTGCTGCTTGTTGATCGAGATCGCGACGATGAGGGGACCTTGCGGCTTGGCTGCATCCTTCTCTACGACCGCGGGCTTGGCCTGATGGTGGCGCGCTCTGACCGGCGACCGGTGAATGATCAGCGGCGCCGGGCGGTAGAAACTGGAATCGGAATCCGTCCAGTAGGAAAAACCCGCAGCGTCGGCCTGTGAGCTGGCAGTGATCGCAACTGATGCTGAAATCACTGCAGCACAATAAAACCTGCGCCTGATGGCCGAACGAACGCAGAGCATTCTCACGGATCCTCAACAACCATATGGTGTCTTAGTGTCGCGGACGGGAGTCCACGTTCACCAGCTTGGGGCTTCTACCCTCTGCGATTCGGCGTCAGCGTAGCAAAAAAGCCTCACATCACGTTAAACGAGCTCGCGATCAGGCGCTGTCGGATCCCTTCCTCACAGCCTTTTGTGTTCCTACATGGGCGGAAGTCGGGTGGCGCCTTGGCGTCGCCTAAAATGGGAGATTAAGATGACGTTTGGCTCCGTCGATCTGCGTAATCGGGGACTGAAAAGCCTCACTTTGCTGCTGCTTGTGGGACTATTCTCACCCATCCTATCCGCCTCGGCAGCCGACGAGCCCGATCTCATCTTCCGTCGCTCCACCGTCTTCAAGCTGCTCAGCCCCAACGACAAGCTCGCGACCTATGGGGTCGACGATCCGGAGGTGGACGGCGTGGCCTGTCACTTTACCGTGCCGGAAAAGGGCGGTTATACGGGCTGGCTCGGGCTGGCCGAGCAGGTGTCAGACATTTCATTGGCTTGCCGGCAGATTGGCCCAATCAAGTTCAAGCGCAAGCTTGAGCAGGCCGATGATATGTTCCGTCAGCGCCGCTCGCTCTTCTTTAAAAAGATGCAGATCGTTCGCGGCTGCGACGCCAAGCGCAACACGCTGGTCTATATGGTCTACTCGGACAAGCTGATCGAGGGATCGCCGAAGAACTCCACGTCCACTGTACCGATCATGCCCTGGGGCAATGCCGATAACGGCGTGGTTCAGAAGTGTGGCGACTATATTCAATAAGAGAGCATTCAATGAGAGGGCGCGGATGCTTCGCAATGGAGCGGGGCTCGGCGGACTGAGTTCCGAGGTTAAGATCCGGGCGTAAGCATTTGAAAGCTCAAGGACCTGGGTTTGTTTCGTCGGAAGCTTGGGGATGAAACAATTCTGTCGGGGATGAAACCATTTTCCGCTTGTCGCGCAGAACTGACGAAACCCGCGACGGTTATCCACCTCAGTGGTGATACCCGGTTGAGGGCAGAGGGAGGCGGTCGGACGGTCAGATCAGCCCACTTGCCATCGCATGTCGCCCCTGAAAGAACCTGAGGAACAACGGCTCACCATGCTGCTCCGTCTTGGTCTTGCGGCCCTCGCCGTCTGCTTCAGCCTTCAGCCTTCGGTCCACGCGCGTCCGAGCGCGAAACTGCCGGATCCCCCGGGAGATTTCGTGCGCCAATGTGCGCCGCACATGCTGGGCCGGTGGGCGCACCCGGAGGAAGTGTGTTCGTGTCTTCACGACCACGCTGCAGCCCTCGTTGAGGACAACGACCTGCGCGAAGCCTTGTTGCGCGGCATCAGCGAAACCGGTGTTCCGACTATCGAGACCGATTGGGTCCCCCCGGCGAAGCGATCGGAAATCGGGCCAACCTTTACCAAGATCGCCAAGCCCGTTCTTCAGTGCATGTTCGATCCTGCCAAATAGCCGCGATCGCTGCTGCGCGCGGAGCGAGGCAATCTGGCGAGGCTATCTCTTGGGTCCGAAACGCGGGATGCACTGCCTCGCTCGTTCGACACCGGCCGACGTCATCTTGGCGCCGGACACCTCTTTGACCTGACCCGCCGGGCAAGTTCCGTCATCGACCATCACGCGTTGTCCGAGTCGGAGATCGGTGATGTCCTGCTCGCGGCCGATATATTGGGCTTTGGCGGGTGCGATGAGGATCACCGCAAGTATCAGGCCCCCGATCAGCCGGGACGACGGCCGACCGTGGCGAATCGTTGATAGTTCCGCGCCCATTACTTGCTCTCGATCTTCTGCCATTGGCCCCGCCATCTGATCTACGACAGCCGACCGCTTCGAGGCTAAATCGAGACATAGCCCAGTACGCCGATCATCCGACGGAATATTGCGTTTGACGGACATCCCGAAGGACGACCGCATGCGCCAATGTAGGGGGACATCTGCGATTCTGAAAGCGCGCCCAAAAAGCGTGCCATCGGATGCAAAACTGTGATTTGATCGCTCTGAGTAACGGGAATGTTTAATGCGATGATCACAAAAGATATTGCGCACCGCATCGTCGATGCGGTCGACGAGAGCTTTGACCGACAATTGGCGACGACCCGCGACTTCGTCGCGATCCCTTCCACGCGCGGTGCGGAAGGGCCTTGCCAGGACATGATTGGCGATCTGTTGCGCGAGCGCGGCTACGAGGTCGACGATTGGCACATCGACCTCGACGAGTTGAAGGATTTGCGCGGCTACGGTCCGGTCGAGACCGATTTCTCCAAGGCCCGCACCGTGGTCGGAACCTATCGTCCGTCCAGTAGCGCCGGCAAATCGCTCATTCTCCAGGGGCATTGCGACGTGGTGCCCGCCGGCCCGCTCGAGATGTGGGAGACCCCGCCGTTCTCCCCGGTGGTCAAGGACGGCAAGATGTACGGGCGCGGTGCCTGTGACATGAAGTCCGGCACCATCGGTGCGCTCTATGCGTTGGACGCAATCAAGTCCGCGGGGCTGAAGCCGACGGGACGAATTCATTTCCAGTCGGTGATCGAGGAGGAAAGCACGGGGATCGGTGCGCTCTCCACCTTGCACCGGGGTTATCGGGCCGACGCCTGCTTCATTCCCGAGCCGACCGACTGCAAAATGGTGCGTTCCCAGGTCGGCGTGATCTGGTTTCGCCTAAAGGTTCGCGGCTTCCCGGTCCATGTCTTCGAGGCCGGATCCGGCGCCAACGCGATCACGGCGGCCTACCACCTGATCCAGGCACTCGAGCAACTCGAGGCCGAATGGAACGGCCGCGCCCAGAGCGATCAGTACTTCAAGACGCTCCAGCACCCGATCAACTTCAATCCCGGCATCATCAAGGGCGGGGATTGGGCCTCCAGCGTGCCCGCCTGGTGCGACGTCGACTGTCGCATCGCCATCCTGCCGGGGTGGTCAGTGTCTGAATGTCAGAACGAGATTCTGGCCTGCGTTGCGGCGGCCGCGCGTCATCATCGCTTCCTCTCCAACAATCCGCCGGTCGTGGAATGGTCGGGCTTCCTCTCGGAGGGCTACGAACTCACTGGCGCGGCGGAGCCGGAGGCTGCCTTCGGCCGCGCCTACGATGCCGTGTTCGGCGGTGACGTGGAGGATCTCGTCTTCACTGCGCTGACCGACACGCGGTTCTATGGACTGAACTACGACATCCCGAGCCTTTGCTTCGGTGCGAGCGGTGCCGCCATGCACGGCTTCAACGAATTCGTCGACCTCGAATCGCTGCGCAAATCGACCAAGGCGACTGCGCTCTTCGTCGCCGAATGGTGCGGCGTGGAAAATGCCGGCTAGGAACGAGCCGTCCCGGGCAATGACCTCGCACGTCGTTGCCTGGGCCCACGGCGTAGGCCAATCTCCGCAGCGTCCTCCGCTCAGCGGGGGATGGGGGGAGGGCATGACGCCTCTTGAAACATGACGCCTCTTGAAAAGATCAACGCGCTCAAAATGCCCTTTGCGGAACTGAAGGGTGTCACGTTTACCGAGGCCCATCCGGATCGGGTCGTCGCTCGCATGTTGGTGCGTTCCGATCTCTGCACGCTGAACCACACGATCCACGGCGGCGCCGTGATGGCACTGGCTGATTCGGTCGGTGCAGCCGCGACCGTCGTCAATTTGCCGGAAGACGCCAAGGGCACGACCACGATCGAGAGCAAGACCAACTTCATCGGCGGCGCCAAGGAAGGCGCGACCGTGATCGCAACAGCCAGCCCCATTCATCGAGGGCGCCGTACCCAGGTGTGGCAGACTCGGATCGAGACGGACGACGGTAGGCTGGTCGCTGTCGTGACGCAGACTCAGCTCGTGCTTTGAGGAACTCCGCCGAGATCACGGGCGGCCAAGCGATGTCGCATGGGTTTCATGATCTTTCAGTAGATTTTCGGGCTTGAAATACATGTTGCGATGCACAATATAGCGTCTGTCTAGGGATCGACGCCTCCTCGAGGGTTGCCAAGAGGAGATTTTGCTTTGCCACAGGTAGATGTTTTCCGTCCGCGGCCGGGCTTCGGCTATGTGCGGACGCTCAGCCAGCACGAAGAGCTGCCGCTGCTGCGTGACCATCTGCTGCGACTCGATCCGGAAAGCCGTCACGATCGATTCAACGGCTTCCTGGATGACAGTTTCATTGAGCGCTATGCCGCGAAATGTGCTGCGGACGGGACGGTCATCGTTGCGTACATGGAGAATGGGGTCGTGCGCGGCGCCGCCGAGCTGCATCCGCCGGAGCAGTCCGAGGATGGCCTGCCGGAGGTCGCTTTCAGCGTGGAGGCTTGCGTGCGTCGGCGCGGCGTCGGCAGCCTGTTATTTCAAAGGGTGATTTCGGAAGCGCGCTGGAAGGGATATGGCAAGCTGCGGGTTACCACCGGTGCGCAGAACCATGCCATGCGCGCCCTCGCTGCGAAGTACGGTGCGCACCTGGTGTTCAGCCACGGCGAATCGACCGGTACGATCGATCTCGCTCAACAGCCGCAGGACGAATTGGCAAAGCTCGTGATCGAGACTCCGATCGCTGCGGCGCGTGCCATCTACAACTTGAATCGGGCTTGCTGGAAGCTGGTGACGCGCATGTACGGCACCAAACACGCCGCCTGAGCCCGGCAACATTCGACGACTATAAAGAACAGCGCGTGGCGGTCGATCGCCACGCGCTGTTTCGTCGAGGAAGGGGCGCTTGGGCTGGAGCGTGCCATGCGCTCGCTTGCGGCGAAGCCTTACCGGAAAGGCGTGGCCTCAGGTGCCCGTGCGCTTGTCGATGCTGAAGCGCCGGACAGTGCGGCGTTCGACCACCACGGCGCGCTGCTGCGTGCCTTGGTCCGCGGTGATGAAGCGGGTTGCCGTCCGGGCGGCGACTCGGCTGGCCTTCTTCACTTCCGGCAGCACCTGCTCAAGCGGAAGGCCCATCAGCGCCGACGCGATCTCAGCCTGAGCCTGCACATCGTCGGTGATGCCGGATGCAGCGAAAATCGCCTCTTCGAGGGTCGGCGGGTCACGCCGGACGCGCCGGGGGCCATATTTGGTATTCCAGTCTTCGCTCATTGGGGCCTCGTGAATGATCCGGGATACCTAGAAGGGCGAATGTTGCATTGCAATATAAAATCGACGCGGCAAGCCTGTTATGCGTTCACCACGTCGCGATTTCCGACTTCTGTGCCCTGCATGTGGGTGTGCTGCGGCCAGCGGCGCAAGGCGGCGCGGCCGGATTCCGTCAACGCGTAGACGCCGCGCTCGGTACGGTCGAACCAGCCATAGACATTGCGCAACAAAATTTTGGCTGCATCCGGAATCTCCGGACGGAGATCACGCACGCGCAGCGGTCCGGCCGCCAGCGCCGACGCACAGGCCAGCGCCTGCTGACGATAGGCCGTCATGATCGGGGCGCGGGTCGAACCACCCAGCACCGGATCGCCCTTGCGGCGCTGATGCTCCGCGACCAGGCGCGAACGCTTCTTGGGGGTACGGCGCGGTGCGCTGGTCGGCGGAGACACGAGGACTTCGACATCGTCTCCGGCCGTCACCCCGAGCATGCCGAAACCAAGCCTGCGGCAGAGATTGCGATAGCGTGCATCGCTCTCGCGGCCCTTGCCGCGGGTCGACAACCTCGCCGCAACCCAGACCTCGTCACAGGCGCCGGCCCGGTCGACGGCCTGCAGCAGCAGTTCCAGATTGAAGGCTTGCTTGAGTTCGCAGATCACCACGATCGGCGGCTCGTCGCCCTTCAGCGCAACCACGTCACAGCCGCCAATCTCTCCCTTGACGGAGAGGCCAAGGGTCTCGAGGAAGCGTTTTACGGGCAGGTACAGCGCGGTTTCCAAGGCCGATCCAGAGCAAGCGAATCAGGACGGCCAAATCTAGCCTCATGTCCCGACCCAGGGCAGATCAAAAATGGCAGATCAAAAATGCCAGACCAAAATCAGCGCGCGGCCGGCGATTTCTTGGCCGGAGCGGGCAGGGGAGGTGTCGGCTCTGGCTAGACGCGACCTGCGACCGGGATCAACGCACCGGTGACGCCGCTTGCCGCCTCGCTCGCCAGAAACAGGATGACTTCGGCGATCTCCGGCGGCGTCACCCATTTATCGAATTCTGCCTTGGGCATCGCCGCGCGGTTGGCGGCCGTATCGATTGTCGAAGGCAGCACCGCATTGACCGTGATCTTGCCTTTCCACTCGGCAGCCAGCGCCTCCGTCAGGCGGTGGACGCCGGACTTTGACGCGGCATAGGGGCCCATGCCTGCGCCGGCCTGCAGCGCGCCCATCGCACCGATATTGACGATGCGGCCTGTCTTCGATCGAACAAGATGCGGAATTGCGGCGCGCGAGGCATGGAGCGCGGTCAGCACGTTGAGCGCATGCATTTTCTGCCAGGCGGCGTCGTCGCCATCGGCGACCGTCTCGAATGCGAAGGCGCCGGCGATGTTGATCAGTGCGTCGAGCGATCCGAAATGTGCGGCGACGGAGTCGAGCGCCGTTTTGGCTTGCTCAGCGTCGGAGAGGTCGACGCCGCCGAGTTCGATGCGGTCATCGCTCGCCGGAATTTCGGCTTGAGCGTGATCGATCCCTGCCACGCGAGCACCCCGGGCCAACGCGAGTTCAGCGACGCTCCTGCCGAGCGCGCCCAGTGCTCCCGTAATGACGACGACCGTTCCGTTCATTGCCCATCAATCCCAACTCACGCCGATCGGCGCCATAGTCCTAATATCGGCAAGGTCCTAATATCGGCAAGCGCGCCATGACTTGCAATGGTCGCGGCTTCACGGCACAGCTTGTACTCGCGATGGCGATGGCGGTCGGAGACGCAGATGACGGACGCACCAATCCGCAATCCCGATCTTGATCCGGTCAGATTTGAGCATCCACTCAAGCACCTATCCGAAAGCCTCAAGCGGCGGCGCAAAACGAGAATTGTGGCGCTCGGTTCATCGTCGACCGCGGGCGCAAATGGGATCTTGGCTTTTCCCGCCCGGCTCGAATGGCTGCTGCGGCAGAACAACTATGGGCGCATGATCGATGTCGTCAATCGCGGCATTGGCGGGCAGGAGGCTCCGGAAGAGTTGTCGCGCTTCGAATGCGACGTGCTTGCCGAGCAGCCGGCGCTGGTGATCTGGCAGGTCGGGACCAATGCGGTCTATCGGAGCATCAGCTACAATCCGGCTGCCGTGGAGGCCGCGATTGCGGTCGGGCTTGATTTGTTGGCCGAACAGCCAGTGGATGTCGTGGTCATGGACCTGCAATACACGGCGGCATTGGTGAATCTCGCAGAGAAGCTCGCAATCGCCGAGGATATTGAGCAAAGGATCGAGAAGGTCTGTGCCGCGGCCAAGGTGAATTTGTTCAAGCGTTGGGCGCTGATGAAGCGTTGGTGCACCGAAGCGCAGATTCCGCTTGCCGCGATGGATGACGGTGGTGATGACCATCTTCATATGAGCGAGTGGGCCACCGCATACACCACCGAGGCGCTCGGGCGCTCGATCATGTCCGCCGTGAATCCGGAAGTATAATTGCTAAAATTTGCCGTACTTTCGTAAGCGGATCGCGACGGACCGCAGATTAGCTTCAGCGCCTGTAATTGAGGGGTGTTGGAGCATTGCCATGATGAGACATCTGCCGGACCATGGTTTGCCGCTGGTGCAGCTCAAGGAGCAGCGGCGCGATCTCGTCGTCGCCTTGCAGAACCGCACCGGTCCGGTCAGCGGCTGGGAATTGATGCAGATCGCCGCCGTTCAGCAGGCCATTTCGGCGTTCGAAGAAGTAATCGCCGATCTGGACGCGATGGAAGCGGCAGAGACGGAGTCGAACGAGGCTGCCTGATCCCGGCAGGGCGGGCGGTTCGTAGAATGACTGAGCGGGAGCGTCTGCCGGCGCGCCGCATTTCAGACTGCATCCGTAAGCTGAAGATCGCCTTGCGATTGAAGCCGTCAAATGAAAAGGGCCGGAACGATGTCGTTCGACCCTTCAGTATCTGCACCAATCCGCGATGGCCCTTTCACCTCTCGACGGCATCAGCGGTCCCACGCCGGCTTGGCTTCTTGGATCGCCTCGTCGTGATACCAGCTGCCCGAATAGATTGTCGGTTGTCCGGTTTGAGCGGCTGGCTGCGCGATTGACTTGGGCGAAGTGTTGGGCGAACTCTGACCTTCGCCATAGGATCGGCCGCCAAGAGCGGCGCGGCCTCCACGCGGGAATTGGTAGATCCTGGCGGATCCCTTCGTGTCGGGGGCTGAGTTCATTGTCGTTCTCCCTTCCATCGGAACACAACCTGATGGTGCGCCCGACTCGTTCTCTTGGGGGTACTGGGTCGATATCGGTCCTGCCTTCAGAAATGCAATCTGATCAAAACAAAATCAGCCGTTGCGTAATTTGAAGGCAGTTTTGGCTTTGCTTTCCCTAAGGCAGCGGGCAACTGACTAACGCTTGAGCCGGATCGAAGGTTGCTGGCCGGACGCCGCGGCTTTCCGAAAATTTCCATCAGCTGCCAATGCCGTGATCGTCAGGCTTGTGGCGCTGCGGCAAATGCCCCTGAATCAAGCGGGATTCCGTCATGAAACCTTCGCGACGCCGCGTGCGCCGTCTCATGTCCTGCGCTGGTTTGCCGCACCAAGCCGCGGAGTGATCGCAAGGCTGAGCTGAAGGGGCTGTCTTCAGCCGACTGCGGCGGGACGTCGCGGGTTGGCATGCTCCATGCTTAAGACTGCGCTGGCCGATCGTGGCCGGGTAAGCGGGGTGCGCTCGATACAGCGCCCCCACCTTTCGATTAGACAGAGAGGCTCAATGACAAAGTACAAGCTCGAGTACATCTGGCTCGACGGATACAAGCCGGTGCCGAATTTGCGCGGCAAGACTCAGATTAAGGAATTTTCGTCCTTTCCGACCCTGGAACAGCTGCCTCTTTGGGGCTTTGACGGCTCGTCGACGATGCAGGCCGAAGGCCATAGCTCCGACTGCGTGCTGAAGCCCGTGGCCGTGTTCCCGGATGCCGCTCGCACGAATGGCGTGCTCGTCATGTGCGAAGTGATGATGCCGGATGGCGTGACCCCGCATCCGTCGAACTCGCGTGCGACGATTTTGGACGATCCTGACGCGTGGTTCGGCTTCGAGCAGGAGTACTTCTTCTATAAGGACGGCCGTCCGCTCGGCTTCCCGGAGTACGGTTATCCGGCCCCGCAGGGCCCGTATTACACCGGCGTCGGCTACAAGTTCGTCGGCGACATCGCCCGCAAGATGGTCGAAGAGCATCTCGACCTCTGCCTCGCGGCCGGCATCAATCACGAAGGCATCAATGCCGAGGTGGCGAAGGGCCAGTGGGAATTCCAGATCTTCGGCAAGGGCTCGCGCACCGCGGCTGACCAGATGTGGATTGCCCGCTACCTGATGCTGCGTCTGGCAGAGAAGTACGGCGTCGACATCGAATTCCACTGCAAGCCGCTCGGCGACACCGACTGGAACGGCTCGGGCATGCACTGCAACTTCTCGACCAAGCACATGCGCGAAGTCGGCGGCAAGGACTACTTCGAGAAGCTGATGGACGCTTTCAAGGAGGCCCGCGCCGACCACATCGCCGTGTATGGTCCGGACAACCACATGCGCCTGACCGGCAAGCACGAGACCGCCTCGATCGATACCTTCAGCTGGGGTGTTGCCGACCGCGGCGCGTCGATCCGCGTGCCGCATTCCTTCGTCAACAACGGCTACAAGGGCTATCTGGAAGACCGCCGTCCGAACTCGCAAGGCGACCCCTACCAGATCGCGTCTCAGGTGCTGAAGACGATCTCCTCCGTTCCGACCGGCGCGAAAGCGGCGGCGTAAGTTCGACGTTACGACCCCCGGGGCAGGGGGCTCACTGCGATGATCCGCCAGAGCTGATCGCTCTGGCGGATCATTCGCTTTGGGACTTGAGACAGAGCGTTGGTCCGGCATCGTCCAGCTCTCGATGCTACGATGGCGCTTGAATTTACCGGCGCGCCGCCGCACCCTTGTCGCATGCCAAAGCTGCTTCCCGTCCTCGGCCTTGCTCTGCTGGCGCTCGCATCCGGACCGTCCGGCGCACATGCGCAATCCGCCGATCTCGTCCTGTGCGATCGCATCGCGGCCGATCCTTCCGACCCGGACAAGCCGTCGGACATCAAAGGCGTGACCGAAATTGCGCCCGCAGATATTCCGACCGCGATCAGGTTCTGCAAACAGGCCGCCAGCGCCGCCCGTCGTGCGCTGTTCGAGCTCGGTCGCGCCTACGCCGCCAACAAGCAGATGGCGGAGGCAATTGCGGCTTGGCGCAGGGCTGCCGATAAAGGTTCGACCTCAGCCATGGTGGAGCTCGGCGTTCTGTATGCAACCGGCGCCGGCATGACCAAGGACGAGGCGCAGGCCCGGAAGCTGTTCGAACGTGCGGCCGAGGCCGGCAATCCGCGCGGAGTCAGCAACCTCGCGGCGCTCGGCGGGAGCGGCACCTCGTCCGCCGATCCGGCCCGTGCGCGCGACCTTCTCGCCAAGGCTGCCGAGACCAACCCGGAGGCCCAGTACCAGCTTGGTCTGATGCTTGCGGAAGGCAAGGGCGGTCCGCAGGATGACGTCGCGGCGCGCGCGATGTTCGAGAAGGCGGCAGGACAAAATCATCCGGGTGCACTGGAGCGAATGGGGGCCTTCGCCGAGCAGGGACGTGGCGGCACAAAGGATCGCGACCTCGCCAAGAGCTATTACCAGCGTGCGGCCGACCTTGGCGATCAGGATGCCAAAAAGGCGTTGAAGCGCCTGGAATGTCCATTCGTCTTGAAGGACAAGCGCGGCAATCTCGTCAGCAATCTGTGTTTCTGACGAAGGACGCATGTCCGGTCTTCGTGGATCGTCTGACGGTCGAGAGGGGGCCCCGCAACCTTGATCGAGCGCAAGCACGGGTTCAATCTGGGACGGTAATAACGTCCTGCGTCGCGGACCCACGACCGATCTTCGGGTGGCGTGTCCCGGTGGGCGGGGAAATGGAGTTCGACATGAAATGGCGTGGTTTGGTTGCAGTGCTGCTGGTCGCGTGTGGCGCAATCCCGCTTGCAGTTGCGCAATCGGGGCTCGATGCACCCGGTAACGACCGCAATACACCGCGGCTCGGTGACATCATGACTCGCATTCAGGTCCGGCACGCCAAATTGTGGTTTGCTGGCCAGGCGCAGAACTGGGAGCTCGCCGCCTATGAGCTGGGCCAGCTGCGGACCGGGCTGGCCGATGCGGCCGTGCTCTACACGGGCATTCCGGTCGACAACGTCACCACCATGATGGGGCCGATCCAGTCGATCTCCGGAGCGATCGATGCAAAGGACGGAAAGAGCTTTGTCAAGGCGATGAATACGCTGACGGACGGCTGCAACGCTTGTCACGGTACCATCGGACGGAGCTTCATCCTGATCCGCCTTCCGACTGAAAATCCGTTCAGCAACCAGATATTCCGGTTGCCGGGCGGCAAAAAATAGCCCGCTCGGTTCACCGCAGGTGATCGGCCGGCGAGCGGAGAAGAGCCCGTCCGGACCGAGCCGAGGCTCCGGCCCGAGGCCTGTATTTTTCGAAATTGCGCCTTCCAACGCGGTGCAGCATGAACTAAGAGCGGCGGCAACACGTCCACGCTCCGAGCCCGCATGATCCGCCTCGACAACGTCAGCAAGCAGGTCGGCCACCAGATCCTCTTCATCGAAGCCTCCGCCGCCCTGCAAAGGGGCGAGAAGATCGGCTTGGTCGGACCGAACGGTGCGGGCAAGACCACATTGTTCCGCATGATCGCGGGCCAGGAGCATCCCGACGAGGGGCAGGTCGCGGTCGATCGCGGCATCTCCATCGGCTATTTCAGCCAGGACGTCGGCGAGATGTCCGGCCGCAGCGCGGTGGCCGAGGTGATGGATGGTGTGGGTCCGGTCTCCGCGGTGGCGAGCGAGCTGAAGCAGCTCGAAGCGGCGATGGCAGATCCCGACCGCGCCGCAGACATGGACGAGATCATCGCCCGCTATGGCGAGGTGCTGGCGCGGTTCGAGGAACTCGATGGCTATGCGCTGGAGAGCCGCGCGCGCGAGGCGCTGGCCGGCCTCGGCTTTTCCGAGGAGATGATGGACAAGGACGTCGGCGTCCTGTCCGGCGGCTGGAAGATGCGGGTGGCGCTGGCGCGCATTCTCCTGATGCGTCCCGATGTGATGCTGCTCGACGAGCCGAGCAACCATCTCGATCTCGAAAGCCTGATCTGGCTCGAGCACTTTCTCAAGGGTTATGAAGGCGCGCTGCTGATGACCTCGCACGATCGCGAGTTCATCAACCGTATCATCGACAAGGTGGTCGAGATCGATGCCGGCCAGCTCACCTCCTATTCGGGCAATTACGAGTTCTACGAGCAGCAGCGCGCGCTGAACGAGAAGCAGCAGCAGGCGCAGTACGAGCGTCAGCAGGCGATGCTCGCCAAGGAGATCAAGTTCATCGAGCGCTTCAAGGCGCGGGCCTCGCATGCCGCCCAGGTGCAGAGCCGCGTCAAGAAGCTCGACAAGATCGAGCGGGTCGAGCCGCCGAAGCGCCGCCAGACGGTGGCATTCGAATTCCAGCCGGCGCCACGCTCGGGCGAGGACGTGGCCGCGCTCAAGAACGTGCACAAGCGCTACGGCAGCCGGCGGATCTATGAGGGGCTCGACTTCATGATCCGCCGCAAGGAGCGCTGGTGCGTGATGGGCGTCAACGGCGCCGGCAAGTCGACGCTGCTGAAGCTCATCGCCGGCGCGGCGGAGCCCGATGACGGTGCGGTGACGATCGGCGGCAGCGTCAAGATGGGCTACTTCGCACAGCACGCGATGGATCTGCTCGAGGGCGACCGCACCGTGTTCCAGTCGCTGGAGGATGCCTTTCCGCAGGCGGGGCAGGGCTCGCTGCGCGCGCTCGCCGGCTGCTTCGGCTTCTCCGGCGACGACGTCGAGAAGAAATGCCGGGTGCTGTCGGGCGGCGAGAAGGCGCGGCTGGTGATGGCAAAGATGCTCTACGACCCGCCGAACTTCCTGGTCCTGGACGAGCCGACCAACCACCTGGACATGGCGACCAAGGAGATGCTGATCACAGCGCTGGCCGAGTTCGAAGGCACCATGCTGTTCGTCTCCCACGACCGGCATTTTCTCGCCGCGCTGTCGAACCGCGTGCTCGAGCTGACGCCCGAGGGCATCCACCAATATGGCGGTGGCTACACCGAATATGTCGCGCGGAGCGGCCAAGAGGCGCCGGGCTTGCGGAGCTGATGCGCGAGAACGCTTAGTCTCCTTCGTATGCTCTTCGTTGCAACGGACCCCGCCGCAAAGGGCGGGGACCATTGGTCACCGTGATCTGCGTCCGGATCAGCCGCCGGCTTCGCACTTCTTCATGAACGAGGTCTTGGCGGCGCCCGCGAGCTTCTTGCCGTCGGAGCCGACGGCCTTGGCCGCACAAGCATCGGCCGTGCACTTCTTCATGAACGAGGTCTTGGCCGCACCGGCGAGCGGCTTGCCGTCCTTGCCGACCGCCTTGGTCTCGCAGGCATCCTGAGCAAAGGCAGAACCGGCGGCGAAGGTGGCGAGCGCGGCAATCAGAAACAATTTCCTCATCGTCATCTCTCCTTGGGACAAATAACGCGGCGGATCGGACCCTTAAATCTTGGCCCGATCAAGTTTCCTGTCGCTGCTATCACCTGAAATATCGCGTTACCTCCTGCGCTTGTCGCGCTGCGGTCGCTGCCGTGTCGCAAAAAAACGACGAGGGCGGTAGCTGCGTATGCCCCGGCGACGTCTCATGCTGCTTATGCCGCGCGCACCTCCGACAGGAAGAGCGTGACCTCGTCGGCGAGATCGCGGGATTGCGAGGACAATTCCCCGGCGGCGGACAACACCTCCTGGGCGGCGTTGCCAGTCTGGTCGGCCGCCTGCTGCACGCCGGCGATGTTGGCATTGACGTCCTGAGTGCCGCGTGCGGCGTCCTGGACGCTGCGCGAGATTTCCTTGGTCGCCGAACCCTGCTCCTCGATCGCCGAGGCGATGGCCATGCCGATCTGGTCGATCTCGGTGATGACGTGAACGACATCCTGGATCGCGGTCACGGTCTCGTCGCTCGCGGTCTGGATCGCTGCGATCTGCTCCGAAATCTCGGTGGTTGCCTTGGCGGTCTGTTCGGCCAGCGATTTGACCTCCGAGGCGACGACGGCAAAGCCGCGTCCGGCCTCGCCGGCGCGGGCAGCTTCGATGGTCGCATTCAGGGCCAACAGATTGGTCTGTTCGGCGATGTTCTGAATCAGGGTGACGACGTCGCCGATCTTCTGCGCGCCCTCCGCGAGCGATCGCGCGGTGTCGCCGGTGCGACGGGCGTTGTCGACCGCGCGCGCCGCGATCTGGGTGGACTGAGCGACTTGGCGGCTGATCTCCGAGATCGAAGAGGTCAGTTCTTCGGTGGCGCTGGCCACCGTCTGGACGTTGCCTGACGTCTGGTCCGACGCCGCCGCGACGAGGCCGGCCTGCCGATTGGTCGAGGCCGCGGTCGAGGACATCGATTTTGCGGTATTTTCCATCGCCCCGGACGCGCGGGTGAGGCCGCTGATCAGTTCGCTGACCTTCGCCTCGAACTTGCGGGCGAGCTCGTCCATCATCTGTGCGCGCCGCATCTTGACGTCGCTCTCGGATGCCTTCTCGGCCGCAAGCCGATCCGCGGTGATCATGTTGTTCTTGAAGACGCCGACGGCCGCAGCCATCGCGCCGATCTCGTCTTTGCGCGCCAGACCGGAAATCTCGGCACTGATGTCGCCTCCGGCGATACGTGACATCGAGACGGTCAGGTCGACGATGGGGCGGCTGATGCGGCGGCGGATCATGCCGATCAAGGCCGCGCTGGCCGCGACAAAGGCAACAAGCACGATGAGAGCGAGCGTGAAACTCACCCGTGCCGCAGAATAGGCGGCCGACAGGATCTGTTCGGCATGATCGTAAAACGCATCGCGCACTGCGATGATCGCGTTCAACCCGCGTTGCGATTCGACGAAGAAGGCGTCCGCGTCGTGCTCATACTTTCCGGTCGCGGCGCCATCCTTCACCATCTTCAATTCCTGGCCGAAGCGCTGCGTGTAGGCTTCGTTCATCCGCTCCAGTGCCGCGACGACGTTGGGAGGGGTTCCCGGACTGGTCCGCAACTGATCGAGCGTCAGCAGGATCTGATCGGTCCGGCCTTGCGTCCGGTACAAGTCCTTGATCTCGGCCTCAGTGGCACTGCGCTTGGCCCCGACCAGCGCCTTGTGGGTGCTCGCATTGAGGCCGCCGATGTCGCGCAACGTCCAGGCGACATTCGCGTAGGTGGCCTGCCGGTAGGCGTCGCCGTCGAGCAGCGCGAGCTTGCGAACCTGGCCGTCGAGCAGGGCGGTGACGGCGGCGTTGAACTTGGAATTCTCGGCAACGACGGCCTTGGCCGCATCGCGGCGGGTTTCGGCGGCGCCAGCCATGGCGCGATCCATCATGTCGCGCAGCGACGAAAACCGGGTCTTCAACGCATCGATGTCGCCGCCGAGCGCGGCGCTTTCGTCAAGAGCGCTGGACAGCGATCTGCGGAGCTCAAGCATCTTGGTGACCGCGCCATCGGTGTTCTTCCGATAGGTCTCCAGATCGCTTCGCATCTTGGGATCGATGGCGGGCGGCCCAAACAGGATGTTGGTGGTGAAGCCGCGCTCGGAATTGAGATAGCGCGGAATGTCTCCGACCGCCCTGACGATCGCGAGCCGTTCTTGCGCAACCGAGACCTGCTGCATGGTCTGATATTTCGCGGTCGCGACGTAAAGCGCGAGGCCGCCGCCGACCGCCGAGAGCGAAACGACGGAAATCGTGAGCAAAGTGCCGAGCTTCATGCGACTGGACCACCACGGTAAAAGACGCGTTAAGGCGGAACCGTAAGTTGCGGGTATTAATCGCCGGTTATCCTTGCCGAGTTCTGCGACCATAACGCGCAGTGGTAGGGAGCCTTTCTCCCCACGTCTCCCGTCCGGCGGAATCAGCGGACTAGGTTCGCAGCCGGTCCAGAAGATCGAGCGTCGCCTGGTCCTTCTCGCCTCCGTAATATTTGTCGATCGCCTGGGCGAAGATCGGCTGATTCGCCACCGCGTCGAACAACGTCATCGACGAGCGGAATTTGATGTCGTCGGGCGAGCCAAGAATGGCGTGAATGGTCTTGCCGCTCACCTCGAGCACGAGGCGCGTGCATTCGAGGAGCCGCGAACCAAGGATGGGATGGGCGAGATACGCCTCAGCCTCCGCGCGCGAGCGGATGGCGTAGCGTTGGGCCATGGCGGAAAAGCCGAGGCCGGCAACCTGCGGGAAGATGAACCACATCCAGTGGCTCTGCTTACGGCCCGCGGCAAGCTCGGCGACGACATGTGAATAGAGTGGGTCCTGGGCTGCGACGAAGCGGTCCAGATCGAAGGCGGATGTGGTCATGACGGGTCTAACCCCTTGTTTCAAAATTGAATTTCAAGTGGACGGGGCTGAAAGCCCGGCCATGCGCCTCCTCTTGAGGGGCGGCAAGTTTTGCTGTCATCGGGCGACCTTGGTCTAGATTATGCCGCACTCTTGTCCTTCCTATGTCACGACGAGTCGAATCCCCCTGGGGTCGGTCGCCTTCGCCAGGTGAACCGATGGGGGCATACTGGGGTTGCGATGGCTTCTACCGAAGCAAGCGTAGACATGCTGCTGACGCGTGACCGCTTCGGACGGTCCGAGGTCGTCGCGCTGTTGCTGGCCGGGCTTGCCATTTCTGCGGGGGCCGCCGCCTGGATCGGCGCCGATGCCGATCGGGCGCCGTTGGCCGCCGCTGCGATTCCGACGGCCCCTCAGATCTCCTTCGAAACGCGTTTCGCGCCGGCAGCTGCCTCGGCCACCGCCTATTCCGAGAAAGACGCCATTCGGGCGCTTGATCGCTTTGCCTCGCGCGGCTTCGACCGGCAGCTCCTCGATGCGCGCGCCGCGTTGGTGATCGGCATGGGATCGCGCAACAGCGGCTCCGGCGACACGGCCGCCGGCGATTGGCGGCCCGCCCTGACGGAAGGCACCGGCGTCACGATGCCGGCGCCCGGGGTGCCTCTGCCACGACCGCGACCTGTAGCGGCCAATCAGCCGACGAGCCTGCTGGCTTCGGCCGTGCCGGGCGACGTCGGGATGCCGGGCGATGACCGCTCCTTCCTGCAAAAGCTCTCGGATCTCTTGCCGAGCCCGGCCAAGCTCGCCTCCCTGACGCCGGACAGCGGCATCCGCCCCGGCGTGGATCTCGCGGCCCTCGGCTATGACCGCCAGACGGCGGTCTATGACATCACGGCAAAGATGGTCTATTTGCCGTCCGGCATCGGCCTTGAAGCCCATTCCGGCATGGGGGGGCTGCGGGACGACCCCGAGCACGTCAATCAGCGCATGGTCGGCGCAACGCCGCCTGCTACCTACGAGCTCAAGCCGCGTGAGAAGCTGTTTCACGGCGTTCGGGCCCTCCGCATGACCGCTGTAGAAGGCTCGGCGCTTGGGCGCGTCGGCCTGCTCACCCATAGCTACATGCTCGGTCCCGATGGCGATTCCAACGGCTGCGTGTCGATCCGGAACTATGATCGCTTCCTGAAGGCCTACGACGACGGCGAGTTCAATCGGCTCGTGGTCGTCACCAGGCTCGACAGCGCTGCGTTCACCAGGACCGCGCTGAAATCGGAGTAGTGATACCTTGCTGCGCCCCTGCGCGATCGCAGCGCCCAATCTCGTCGCCCGTCCCGGAGCTGGCCGATGAGCGATCCTGCAAGCTCTGAGACACGGCTGCGCACCACCTTCAACATCAAGGTCAACGGCAAGTCGGTCGCGATTTCGACGGTGGGACAGGCCTATCAGTTCCTGGCCAGCCTCAATGCGGTCGAATGGATGGAGTTCAGATCGCTGCACGGTCAGGCGGTGTCCGCGCTCGAGGCTGCCGCTGACAACGCGATCATGACAGTGCAAGCGACCAATGCCGTGCGCACGCTGTTCGTCCACGCGAAGATGTTGTGAGCGCGGGAAAGTCCGGAGCGGGGGCTGTCCGCCGTTCGCGGCGCTACTCATGACCGTCACCGTCTCGCGGCGCTGATACGCCCGAGTTATCGAAGCCGGGACCCTCACAAGATGGAGGGCGCAGGGAATGCCGGGTGAAGGCCTCACCCATGGCCCGCCTGCAACAAAGAAAGCAGGCGGCAGTCACCACAGGTTAAGCCGAACATCCGGCATTCCCTGCGCGATGGCTTTACGTCTTATACGCGCTCTCCTCAGGGACCGGCTCTCTTGCCCCTGTCCACGTGATGCGGAGCATCATCGCGCTGCGACAACGCGTGAACGCGTTGTGCAGGACGCCAGCACCGGGGCGCCAGGACCACACGATTTCGACGTCCGCAAAGCATCGTTCGTCCGCGCTCAATGAGCGCTGCCGATGTCTCGCGGCCACCGCCTCCCTGCCTCGCGTGTCGTGACGATCGCGCGCAACGCCCCTCCGTGGTGAGGCAGGATGGCGATAGAAAAACATGATTTCCGAAAATACGAAACAGGAAAATTTTTCGCGGCCAGACTGGACAGGCCGATTTGCGTTGAAATCGCTGGCGAACTTCGTGTTTCGGCGCGGGCGGTTTTGATATGCGATCTGACCGGGATAGCCATAAAATTCACGAACGACTATGACCGCTGCGGATCAAAGCGGCCATCGGTCCCGACCTGCTTACTTCTGGTCGAGGTCCGAAAGCCGACATCGCGGGCGCAGACCGGAAGGTCCGGGACGGGCCAAGCGACGACATCGCAGGCGTGTCATGATATGGGGAGGACGCCAACGGCCCCAGTCAATGAGATTCATATGATAACCGACCGAAACGTGCTGTCCGTTAATGTCGAATACGTCATTGACGCGAATGGCACGAAAACGGTTCTGGTGGTCGAGACCGACTTGCAGCTAGACCCTCCCGAAATCGATTTTGACAAGGCAGCAGTCGATGCGCTTTGCTCTGATCTAGAGCGGCATCGCGCGTCAAATCCCTACATCGACGCTGTCAGGCTCGTGAGAAGGCGGCTCGCGCCAGCTGAGCCGATAAGGCTAACCGGAACGCTCGGTGACCATCGAATTAGGACAGCCCCTAACTCAATCTAGAGGAACGGCTCATTCCATCGGATGCCCGCTGCACGGGCCTCATGCAGCCGTCGAACCCGTTCGCCGGGATGTCGGCTTGTTCACCGACAGCGGCAGAAGACCAGACATCCTCCGACCGCCGCTTAAGGCCAAACGCGGAAGTGGCTCTATTTATCGACCAGCGCGTAGCAGCTGGTATTTCCAATCTCGTTTCAACCCGCGCCTTAACGACCTTCCGCTCCAAGCTGGCGAAGAAAGCTGCGGTAATCAGTCCGCACCCACTCTTCGAGAAGACGACCTTTATCGTCAAACCGGAAGATGTTTGACAAATCCCAAATTACCCGTTCGCCGTTCGGAGGCAGAGGGCCGGCCGGTGAATGTGTAAACTCATGGACAAATCTTCCCTCGATCCACGTCTGGCAGGCTACGTAGTTGCCCTCGACGACGATGATACCCCGACGGATTGAGCGATCATCAAACGCTGCGCGTACGGACTTGAAGTAGTTGGTGAGCCCGCCGTAGTCCGTCTCGAAGCCGCCAGGTCCGTGGAAGCGGAAATGCTCCGTGTCAAAGTAGCTGTCAGTCTCTGACTGATCCCCACCGATGACTTCAAGTTCACCCGCCTTGACCAACCGGGCAACGAGTTCGTCGCGTGAGAAATTCACTGTCATCTCCCTTTAGACCGTTCACGCTCAATCTAGCGCTGGTCCCACTACAGACCAAGCCCATTGCGGAGGTCCGCTTCGGGTCAACAGCCGCCTGTCGGTCTCGTGATCGATTGCTTCCGGTCATGTCCGGGGTGCGGACTGCCGCCGCGCCCGACCGGGAAGTCGCAAATGGGCCAAAAGGCAACGAAGCACACTCGTCATATATGCAGGAGTCCGTAACTCAGGGCTGCACGGCGGTCCCATTCCATAGCCGAAATTCAACCGTCTCGTCCGGAGCGCCGTATTTCTGCCAGCTAAGCACTTCTTCGGCAGGATCATCGGTTATCCAAGCATCGCTTAGAACACCCGAAATCCGTATGATATTAATGACGCTGAGATTTCCGATGAGATCAGCGAGATAGCGTTCGACGGCGGTGACTTCGTCAATGCCCGACAAACCAGCAAGGATGCTCCCATGCGTGTGAGTGGGACATCCGTCGAAGCCCAGCGTCCAATCGCCGTCGGGACAGGTTACAAGAGATTTCAGCTGACCATCTGGGCTGACGTATTCGCCAATCGGCATCCAGTATGTTTCCACTCGTCGAAGCGGCCAAGCTCAAGGGGACGCGAACAGGACTAGCTGTTCATCCGGATTTCGACAATGGTCCGCTCTGGGCCCAAGAGCCGACACGAGGATATCCCGGCGGCGAATCTCCCGGTCATTTTGGTAACTGGCACCGTTGGCAACTGACATCCGCGAGCGCCTCGAATACAGCCGGTGATCGCTCCAAGCGGGCGATTGTTCGGGCGCCTTCGAGGGCGGCTACCAACGCGGTTGCGGTAGAGGACGCGCGCGTGGGAGCGAAACCGCACCCTCTAAAATGCTCAGCGATTATCTCGGTCGAATCGACAAATCCGCGCGCGACCCGCTTGGTCAGCTCAGCATCGAGCGCGGGCAGCTCATTCGCCAGATTTTGCATCAGGCATCCATAACGGAAATCGGAGGCGACCATTTCAGCCGCGAATGTGCTGAAAATCTGATGAACAAAGGTCAGAGCGTCGCCCGTCGTATTCGCGGAGATATTCCGCAATACCGCAATCCTGCTCGCGACGTAATGATCGATTGCTTCTTCTGCGAGCTGTGCCTTGCCGCGCGGAAAATGAAAGTAGAACGACCCTTTCGGTGCACCGCTTTCTTCAATGATCTGGGTCAATCCAGTCGCTGTGTAGCCTTGGATGCGAAACAGTCGTTCAGCTGTGGCAATCGCGCGAGCGCGGGCGTCAGTCTTACGTGGCATGCCGTGAACGTAGCACCTTCCGCTTGACGGTACTATGGCGATTGCCATACTATGGTGATCACCATAGAAAGAATCTCGTGATGCTCCTCTACCAATGCCCGGACCAAGCGCCTGCACGCGGACAGTGCGCGCCGTGATGAGTCATCCAGTTGGTCTCAAGTCATCGGCGTCCCGACGAGCCCTCTTAGCGATGGGCGCGGCCGGTCTGGTCGCGGCTTCCCTTCGACCGGGCCGCGCAAATCCCATAGGAGAAACCGATTTGGCCACAGCAACATATGGCGAGGGTACGCTTCCCAAGGGGGTTCGCTCGCGCATGATCCATGGGATCAACGGCCTCGATGTCCATATTCTCGAGGCTGGTTACGAAAGCCGCGGCCGGCCGCTCGTGCTGCTTCTGCACGGCTTTCCGGATCTGGCTTATGGCTGGCGACACCTGCTCCCGCTATTGGCTGACGCCGGGTACCATGTGGTGGCGCCCGACCAGCGGGGCTTTGGCCGCACCACCGGTTGGGTGAACAGCTATGACACTCCGCTTGAACCCTACAGCCTTTTGAACATGACGCGCGACGCCCTCGGACTGGTTTCGGCGTTGGGGTATCGGCGCACGGCAATGCTCGTCGGGCACGACTTCGGCTCACCCGTGGCCGCTTATTGTTCGCTGGCGCGCCCTGACGTCTTTCCCTCCGTGGTGCTGATGAGCGCACCGTTTCCCGGTCCGCCGGCGTTTCCTTTCAACACTGCGGAAAGCGAGGCATCGTCGGTCCAACCGAACACCGAAAATCAAAAGCTGGCGGCCGCGCTGGCGGCGCTCGATCCGCCGAGAGAGTATTACCAACAATATTTGAGCACACGGGGAGCGAACGATGACATGTGGCACCCCCCTCAAGGTCTACATGCGTTTCTTCGTGCATTTTTCTACGTCAAGAGCGCCGATTGGCCGGGAAACAAGCCGCATCCGTTGAAGGCGCGAACCGCCACAGAACTTGCAAAGATGCCCACCTATTACGTCATGGATCTTGGCAAGACGATGCCCCAGACCGTCGCTCCATTCCACCCTTCCGCAGCTGAGGTCCAGGCCTGCAAATGGCTGACTGAGCCGGAACTCGGAGTGTACACGGAGGAGTATGGCCGCACCGGGTTTCAAGGCGCCCTGCAGGCTTACCGGGTCTATTCCGATCCTGACCTGAACGCTGAGTTGCGCCTGTTTTCGGGCAAGACGATCGATGTCCCGTCGCTCTTCATCGGCGGAAAGAGCGATTGGGGCACCTATTCGGCGCCGGGCGCGGTCGATCTCATGAGGACGAAGGCGGCGACGAGGATGAGCGGCATCGAGCTGATCGACGGCGCCGGTCACTGGATCCAACAGGAGCAGCCGGCTCGGCTCAGCACGCTCCTGCTCGCCTTCATCAAGGAGGTGGGTGGGGCGGATCACATCAGCGGTTTTGGATCTGGCGGCCGTTAGTCTCGGATGACGCGATCACTTTTGTTTTGTTGATCACACCGGCCAACATGCGTCGCGTCTGCCCTTAGTTGCCTCGCCTTCGTCCAGCTTGCGTCAATCAGGCCATGGTTGCGCGTTAATGAGTCCGCGCCCTCGTTGTCAAACAACGCGGAGGCATCGCCGGAGATGGGACAGGACAAATGATCCGTCCGGCGGGAATCTAAGAAACCCGCTTTTGCTTCTGCAATCAAATATAGACGGTCTTGGACTCGCTCGATGCGGTCTTCTCTGAGACACTTCGAACGTCGGTCGACGTTGGTTGACAGAGGGAACATGCATGATCGTCGATGATGATCGCCACGATAGCGATGCGGCTCCACTCATGAATGGCAGCCTGTTGCGCACGGTCTGCGCGTGGCTCTGTTGACGGTTTGATACGGCGGTCGCGACGCCGGCGCGTCGCGGCATCGGCAGGCGATGCCTGCTCATCTCGATATTTGGTGCAATCCAACACACGCGCACTGCCGGCTGGCGGCGCGAATGCCGGTTGTCGTCCTTATCCAGGCGGTGCCGGCATCCAGGCGGTGCCGGCGTGTGCTGATGAGGACAAAGCGAGGAAACAATGACGGCCAAAGAGTCAGCGATCAAGTTTGCCTATTGGGTGCCCAACGTTTCGGGCGGCCTGGTGATCTCCAAGATTCCGCAGCGGACGAGCTGGGACATTGGCTACAACAAGCGCTTGGCGCAGATCGCCGAAGAGAGCGGATTCGATTACGCGTTGAGCCAGATCCGCTTCACCGCCGGCTACGGCGCGGAGTATCAGCATGAATCGGTCTCGTTCAGCCATGCGCTGCTCGGAGCGACCACGCGGCTGAAGGTGATCGCGGCGATCCTGCCGGGACCCTGGCATCCGGCGGTGGTCGCCAAGCAGATCGCGACCATCAACCATCTCACCGAAGGCCGCGTGGCGGTGAACATCGTCAGCGGCTGGTTCCGTGGCGAGTTCGCCGCGATCGGCGAGCCCTGGCTCGACCATGACGAGCGCTACCGCCGCTCCGAGGAGTTCATCCGCGTGCTGCGCGGCATCTGGACCGAGGACAATTTCAATTTCCGCGGCGACTTCTATCGCTTCACGAATTATTCGCTGAAGCCGAAGCCGATCGATCCGCAGCCGGAAATCTTCCAGGGCGGCAGCTCGCGGGCGGCGCGCGACATGGCCTCGCGGGTGTCCGACTGGTACTTCACCAACGGCAATACGGTCGAGGGCATCAAGGCGCAGGTCGACGACATCAGGGCCAAGGCGAAGGCCAACAACCATTCGGTCAAGATCGGCGTCAACGCATTCGCGATCGCGCGCGATACCGAGGCCGAAGCGCAGGCCGTGCTGAAGGAGATTCTCGATCATGCCGATCCGGAGGCCGTCAACGCCTTCGCACATGAGGTGGCCAACGCGGGCAAGGCCTCACCGGAACGCGAGGGCAACTGGGCCAAATCGACCTTCGAAGATCTCGTTCAGTACAACGACGGCTTCAAGACCAACCTGATCGGCACGCCACAGCAGATTGCCGAACGCATCGTCGCGCTCAAGGAGGTCGGCGCCGATCTGATCCTGCTCGGCTTCCTGCATTTCCAGGAGGAGGTCGAGTATTTCGGCAAGCACGTGATCCCGCTGGTGCGCGAGCTCGAAGCCAAGGAGAGCTCCAAGGCGGGCGCGCGCGCCCAGGCCGCCGAGTAGGCGAGGGAGAGCCGCTTTGTCGGGATTGGCGACATGGATGGATGTGCTGGCCCTCGAGACGTATGCCCCGGGGACAGCGCGTCAGCTGCTCGCGGCGGAGGCGGCCGAACTGCCGGCTCGTGCGGACGTCCGCAGCCCGCGTCCGGTGCTGCGGCTCGCCAATATCTCGCTGTCGTTCGGCGGCGTCAGCGCCCTCCGGGACATCGATCTCGACGTCGCGGAGGGCGAGATCAGGGCCATAATCGGCCCGAATGGCGCCGGCAAGAGCTCGCTGCTGAATGTCGTCAGCGGGCTCTACCGGCCGGATGCCGGCGCCGTGTGGCTTGGCGATCGTGAGTTCCGTCAGGTGCCGACGGCGAGGCTGGCGAGCCATGGCGTTGCCCGCACCTTCCAGAATCTCGCGCTGTTCAAGGGATTGTCCGTCTTCGACAACGTGCTGATGGGCCTCGCGCATCGCGTCCGCGCCGGCTTTGTCCGCCAGATCATCGGTTCGCCGCTGGCGCGGCGCATCGAAGCAGAGAATCGCGTCGCCGCCGACGCGGTGATCGGTTTCCTGCATCTCGCCGATGTGCGGCGCCGGATCGCCGGCACGCTGCCTTACGGCCTGCAGAAGCGGGTCGAGCTGGCGCGCGCGCTGGTGGCTCGTCCACGCCTGCTGCTGCTCGATGAACCCTTTGCCGGAGTGACCCTGAGCGAGAAGCAGGAGCTGGCGCAGCACGTCCGCAATGCGCGCGACAGCTACGGCACCACGATCGTGCTGATCGAGCACGACATCGGCATCGTGATGGAGCTCTCCGATCACATCGCGGTGCTCGACTATGGCCGCAAGATCGCAGATGGGCGGCCGGAGGAGATCCGCGCCGATCAGGCCGTCGTGGACGCCTATCTCGGCGTCGCTCATGAGGACGAAGCGGAGCTTGCGATCTGATGTTCGACTATCAATTCCTGATCGAAGTCCTGATCGGCGGGCTGCTCTCCGGCGTGATGTATTCGCTGGTCGCGATCGGCTTCGTGCTGATCTACAAGACCTCGGGCGTGCTCAATTTTGCGCAAGGCGCGATGCTCCTGTTCGCCGCCTTGACCTTCGTCAGCCTGGTCGAGCGCGGCACGTCGTTCCCGTTGGCGCTCTTGGCGACGCTCGCGATCATGGTCGGGCTCGGTGTTGCGGTCGAACGCGCCGTGTTGCGGCCGCTGATCAACCAGCCGCCGATCACGCTGTTCACGGCGACGCTTGGTCTGTCCTATGTGATCGAGGGGACCGCGCAACTGGTGTGGGGCACTCAGGTGCACGGGCTCGATATCGGGGTCAGCGACACTCCCTTTGATGTCGGCGGGGTTTTCATCAGCCGCTTCGACCTGTTCGCGGCCGCAGTCGCCGGCAGTCTCGTCGCGCTGTTCACGCTGTTCTTCCGCTACACGCGCACCGGGCTCGCCTTTCGCGCCGTGGCCGACGATCAGTTTGCTGCGCTCGCAGTGGGGCTGCGGCTGCCACGGGTCTGGGCCGCAGTGTGGACGGCGGCCGGGATCGTCGCGCTGGTCGCCGGCTTGTTGTGGGGGGCGCGGCTCGGCGTGCAGTTCTCGCTGTCGCTGGTCGTGCTCAAGGCCCTGCCGGTGCTGGTGCTCGGCGGCTTCGACTCGATCGCCGGCGCGATTATTGGCGGGCTCCTGATCGGCGCCATCGAGAAGCTCGCGGAGGTCTATGTCGGGCCGTTCTTCGGCGGCGGCATCGAGGCTTGGGCGGCCTATGTGGTGGCGCTGGCGCTGCTCCTGGTGCGCCCGTCCGGCCTGTTCGGCCAGAAGCTGGTCGAAAGGGTGTAGCCGTGACGATGATCCTCGATGCGACCGTGACCCCGACGAAACCGTCGCTGCTCAAGGCCAATTTGCTCGGCGTGGTGATCCTGCTCGTGCTGGCTTACGGCCTCGTGCCGCTGATCGGCTCGGACTATCTGATGGATGCGGTGCTGACGCCGTTCCTGGCGCTGGCGCTCGCGGCGGTCGGGCTCAACGTGCTGACCGGCTATGCCGGGCAGGTGTCACTGGGCTCCGCGGCGTTCCTCGCTGTCGGGGCTTATGCTGCCTACAATCTCAATCTTCGCGTGCCGGAGCTGCCGCTGCTCGCCGACATCGTGCTGGCGGGAGTGGTCGCCGCCCTGTTCGGCATCATCTTCGGCCTGCCCAGCCTGCGGCTGCGCGGCTTCTACCTGGCCGTCTCGACCTTGGCCGCGCAGTTCTTCGTGCAGTGGGCGCTGACCAAGTTCGGCTGGTTCTCAAACGACAATCCATCGGGCGTGATCGACGCGCCGGTGATCCGCATCGGTCGTCTCACCTTCACAAGCGCGATCGGACGCTACGTCTTTACGTTGACCGTCGTCGCGTTCGCGACCGCACTGACCGCCAGGCTCCTGGCCTCGCAGACCGGCCGCAACTTCATCGCGGTGCGTGACCATGAGGTGGCGGCGAAGGTGATCGGGGTGCCGCTGTTGCGCACCAAGCTGCTGGCCTTTGCGGTGTCCTCGTTCCTGATCGGCGTCGCGGGGGTGCTGTGGGCCTTCGCGTATCTGCGCACGGTCGAGCCGGCCGGCTTCAACCTCGATCGCTCGTTTCAGATCCTGTTCATCATCATCATCGGCGGGCTCGCCTCGCTGCGTGGCGCCTTCGTGGGCGCGGCCTTCATCGTCGCGTTTCCGCTGCTGCTGTCGCGGCTCGGAGCTGCGCTGCTTGGCGGCCTGTTCGACTCCGGCGTGCTCGAAATGAGCCAGCGCATCGTGATCGGTGCGCTGATCATCGTCTTCCTGATCGCCGAGCCGCGCGGGCTGATCGCGTTGCTCGATCGGGCCTGGGCCTCGCTGCGTCGCGCCAAGCCGCAGACCACCGCAACCTGACGACAGACCTGAGACAGCCTCACGAGAAAAGGAGCTATGATGACCGTGTTCAGACGAGTGAAAATGGCGATGGGGGCGGCGTTCGCGCTCGGCCTCGCCACGACGGTATCGGTCAAGGCGGACGAGCAGTTCTTCCCGCTGCAGAGCTATCGCGTCGGGCCTTACGCAGCCGGTGGCACCGGTTTCTTCGGCGGCTTCATCGACTATCTCAACCTGATCAACATCCGCGACGGCGGCGTTGGCGGCGTCAAGTTGACCTGGGACGAGGGCGAGACCCAGTACGAGGTCGAGCGCGGCGTCGAGGTCTATGAGCGGCTGAAGAGCCGGCCGGGCGTGGCGGCCTGGAATCCGCTCTCGGTCGGCATCGCCTACGCGATGATCGACCGCATCACCAAGGACAAGGTGCCGCTGATCACGATCAACCACGGCCGCACCGATTCCACCGATGGCCGCGTGTTCCCTTACGTGTTTCCGCTGCTGCTCAATCCCTACAGCGAGACCTCGGGCATCGTGAACTACATCGCCTCGCGCGAGGGCGGGCCGGAGAAACTGAAGGGCAAGAAGATCATCGTGCTCTATCACGGCTCGCCCTATGGCAAGGAGACGATCCCGATCTACAAGCTGCTCGCGGACAAATACGGCTTCGCGCTCGAGCAGATTGAGGTGCCGCATCCCGGCAATGAGCAGCAGTCGCAATGGCTGTCGATCCGGCGCGCCAAGGCCGACTACGTCGTGCTGCGTGGCTGGGGCGTGATGAACCCGGTGGCGCTGAAGACGGCGCAGAAGGTCGGCTTCCCGGTCGACCACATCATCGGGAACGTCTGGTCCAACTCCGAGGAAGACGTGATCCCGGCCGGCGATGCCGCCAAGGGCTACGTCGCGATCACGACGCAGGCCTCCGGCGCGGAATATCCGGTCCTGCAGGAGATCATCAAGACCGTGTACGGCGGCGGCAAGGGCAATCTCGACGACAAGAAGCGGATCGGCAGCGTCTACCACAATCTCGGCATCGTGAACGGCATCCTCAACGTGGAGGCGGTCAGGATCGCGCAGGAGAAGTTCGGTAAGCGCACTTTGACCGGCGACGAGGTGCGCTGGGGCTTCGAACATCTGCAGCTCGACCCAGCGCGGGTCGAGGCACTCGGCGCCAAGGGTCTATTTCATTCGATCCACGTCACCTGGGATAATCACGAGGGCGATGGCCGTGTGACCTTCCAGCAATGGGACGGCGCCAAGTGGAAGGTGGTGTCCGACTGGATCTCGCCGGACTGGGCGGCGCTGCGGCCGATCATCGAGAAATCCTCGACCGCCTATGCGCAGGAGCACGGCATCAAGATCCGCAGCTCCGGCGACGAGCCGGTCGGACAATGACGGCAGGCCCGATGCGCGGGAGCAGGCCTGCCGCGCATCGCCATCCAAGGACGGTCCATCATGAGTGACGTGCTGTTGTCGGTCGAACATCTGGCGGCGACCTACGACCAGGCGATTTGCGCGGTCAGCGACGTGTCGGTCGCGGTCGAGCGCGGCGAGATCGTCGCGCTGCTCGGCGCCAACGGCGCCGGCAAGTCGACGACGCTGCAAGCGGTCTCGGCGCTGCTGCCGGCGCGGCGCGGCCAGGTCACCGCCGGCCGCATCGCCTTTGATGGACGTGACGTCACCTCTGTCGCAGCCGCGGAGCTGGTGCGCGCCGGCCTCGTGCCGGTGCTCGAGGGGCGCCATTGCTTCGCCTCGCTGACCGTGGAGGAGAACCTGATCACCGGCGCGATCGGCCGCGACGCCAGGCGGGGAGACATCCGCGACGGCCTCGATCGTGTGTATGCGCTGTTTCCGCAGCTTGCGCGGCACCGCCGGTCGGTGGCGGGCCTGACCTCCGGTGGCGAGCAGCAGATGACGGCGATCGGCCGCGCGCTGATGTCGCGCCCGCGGCTTCTCGTGCTCGACGAGCCCTCGATGGGGCTGGCGCCGCTGGTGGTCGAAGCCATCTTCCGCGCGCTCAAGACGCTGAACGCCGAGCAGGGATTGTCGCTCCTGGTCGCCGAGCAGAATTCGACCGTGGCGCTGCGCTTCGCGGACCGCGCGATCGTGCTGGAGGGCGGCCGCAGCGTGCTGTCCGGCCCCGCGCGCGAGCTGCGGCGGCGCGCCGACATCAAGCATCTCTATCTCGGCGGCGCTGCGGCGCCGGCGCATTCAACCCAGGCCGTGGCCTGACTTCAGGGAAAAGAGGAGACCCCGCATGCCGACCAGCACCGCCGTACGCAAGCTCGAGGAAGGTCCGTATCCGCAGCTCGACACCGTGATCGAGCAGGTGGTCAGGGCCAATGCCGACCGCAACGATCGCGAAGGCCGCTTTCCGCGCGAGAACCTGCTGGCGCTCGCCGAGGCCGGCTGGACCGGCGTGCTGAACGCGCCGCGCTTCGGCGGGCTCGGGCTCGGCCATGTCGATTTCGCGGAAGCTGCCTATCGGATCGGCCAGGCCGATGCCTCGACCGGCCTCGTCTATGTCATGCACGTCGGCGCGGCCCAGACCATCAACCTGTTCGGCTCCGACGACCAGAAGGAGCGCTGGCTGAAGGCGAACAACGGCACGCTGCTCGGTACCTATTCGACCAGCGAGCGCGCCACCGGCGGGCACTGGTGGTACAACCTGTCGGAGGCCTCGCGCGACGGCGACGATTACAGGCTCAATGCCGAGAAGTCGTTCACGACGAGCTCGGGGCAGGCCGACTTCTACGTCGCGCAGACGCGCACGCCCGGCGCCAAGGACCAGGCCGACATCATCTTCTTCATCGTCGACGGCAAGGCCGATGGCATCGAGTCGCGGCCATGGGAGGCGCTCGGCGTCCGCGCCAACCATTCCGGCCCGATCCGCTACGCCAATGTGCTGATACCGCAGCGCGACCGGCTCGGCGCCGAAGGGCAGGGCAAGGAGATCATCTATGACGGCGTGTCGCCGGTCTACCTGATCGGGCTCGGCGCGGTGTGGGAAGGCCTGGCGCGCGGTGTGCTCAATGCCGCGGTCGCGCATACGACCGGTTTCGTGCACAAGGACAGGAACAAGAGCCTGTCGGACTATCAGGCGATCCGTCAGGAACTCGGCGCGGCCAAGGTGCTGGTGGAGAGCCTGCGGCCGTGGCGGATCGAGCTGGCCGAAAAGCTCGACGAGCTGTGGCGGGCGGGACGGCCGCAGAGCGAGATCCTGATCCCGCTGACCGAGTTCAAGGTCCATGCCGCCGAGGTCGCCAACAAGGTGGCCTCGTCAGCGCTGACCGTTACCGGCGGCTATGGCTACCACCGCGGCCCGATCGAGCGCGCTTTCCGTGATGCACGCGCGGCGATCGCGATGGGGCCGTCCAACATCATCGCACGCGAATGGATCGGCAAGGCGCTGGTCGGCCTGCCGCTGGAGCTGTTCTACGAAGGAGGAGAGTGACGGCGCGCCGCCGCGGTCAATCGACCGTTGCGATCTCGAGCGCGATCTCGTCGAGGACGGCCTGCTCGGCATCGACAGGCTCGGTCCGGACGCTCTCGCGCTCGGCATCTTCGCCTTCGAGGTCGTCGAAATCGCTTTCGTCAACCTCCTGGAGTTCGTGCTCCTCGGCTTCCATGGCTTCGGCGACCAGCTCTGCCGCGACCAGCGCCTCCGTGGCCTCCGCCGCGGCCTCGTCTCCATCAGCGGGGGACGAGACCTCCCGCGTCGTTGCCTGGAACCAGGACGAGAATTTCTGCGCCAGGCCCGCCTCGAATGCGGCGAGATTGAAATCCTTGCCGTCATCGTTCACGATGACGACCTGCCAGCCCTGGTTTTCCAGGACGCGCGCGTTGGCGAGGACGATCAGGGCACTCTCGCGCTGTTTGCGAACTTTTTGGTTATCGCGCTCCGCGATCATCGTGTACGCCATGACCTGCCTCCCTCACGCCCACACTCGGAACCGCCGCTAATACGCCGCCAGACTGTGCGCGGGGCGGGGCCGCAATGCGGTCCGGTCGTGACGATTTGGCGGCGCGCACAAGTTCCTGCCGTGACGGATTTGTCCGCACATGCCTCGCGCTAAGAGTCGCAGCTGCAACAGCCGGCAAAATTCTGGTGCACGGAGAAACGCGCGTGTTGAAGGCGCGTATCGACGTGTCATGATTTGATTCTGCGGCGGCGGCGCTGCTTCGCGGGGAGCGGGCAGCGGGGGTGGATCGAGGCAAACAGCAGGCAATGTGGGGGCGACGATGCGGACTGATCTGTTCAGGATACCGAACTTGACGCTTGCGGCCGCAGGCTTGGCGGCCTGTGTCGCAATGCTGCCATCGGCGAGCAGCGCCTTCACGGAAGACGATCAGCGCCGGCTCTGCACCGGCGACGTCTTCCGGCTGTGCTCGTCGGAAATTCCCGACCGCGACCGCATCGTGGCCTGCATGCAGCGCCAGCGCGCGAGCCTCAGTGCCGGCTGCCGCAGCGTGTTCGGCAAACCGACCGAGCGCTCGGCTTCGGTCTCGGTGATGCGATAGTCAACCCCTAAACGCCTCGGCGCGGTGGTCGCGTGCCGATCTCGCGCTTTATGGGCTTGCCCCTTGTGCGCGGGTGTGAAGGCTGCGCGCTGCAGGAGCGTGGGCCGTTCGGCAGGACAGACGCAGGCATGCTACTCTGGCTCGAACATGCCATCCGGAGGTGACCTGCCATGAGTTTCCGCATCCTGGTGCTGTACGGCTCCTATCGCTCCGATCGGATGGGCATCCGCCTTGCCCATTTCGTCGTCGAAGGCCTGCGCGCCAAGGGCGTGGATGTCGAACTGATCGATGCCAAGGCGGTCGGCCTTCCCATGCTCGACCGCATGTACAAGGAATACAAAAAGGGCGAGGCGCCTGCGCCGATGGAAGAGCTGGCGGGGAAGATCCGCGCGGCCGACGGCTTCGTCTTCGTCACCGGCGAATATAATTGGGGCCTGCAGCCGGGGCTGAAGAACCTCACCGACCATTTCCTGGAGGAGTGGTTCTGGCGTCCGGCGGCAATCGCAAGCTATTCCGCCGGCCGTCTGTCGGGCGCCCGCGCGGCCACGGCCTGGCACGGGACGCTCTCGGAGATGGGCATGGTGGTGGTGTCGAGCACGCTCGCCGTCGGGCCGATTGCGCAGACGCTGTCGGCGGATGGTGAGCCGACCGGCGAGGCGGGCAAGGCGCTGGCGCACGCGTTTCCGCGCTTCGCCGACGATCTGTTGTGGTGGGCGGAGGCTGCGACAGCCCAGCGCGAGCGAAAGCCGCCGCCTTATTGAGAATTAGATCGGCGTTTCGAGCTCCGTCATTGTGATCGAGGCAATCCAGTTTCGTTTCGCCGAGGAACGCAAACTTGTTGCGCCGCCTGTCTTCATCCCCATTTTGCCACGTAAGGGGAGCAGGAGAAATTCGTATGCCGTTCGCCACTCATCGCGGACAGCGCCTTCACTACACCGTGGATGGTGCTGGACCGCTCGTCGTTCTGCAGCATGGCCTGTTGCTCGACGGCGCGAGCTGGCGACGGTGCGGCATCGTCGACGTGCTGGCGCAGGACTTCCGCGTTGTTTGCGTGGATTCTCTCGGCCATGGCCGCAGTGATAAGCCGGCTGATCCTGCGCTCTACGCGCAGGATCAGCGCGCGGGAGACATTGTCGCCGTGATCGATGATCTCGGCTGTGAACGCGCGCATGTCATTGGCCATTCCATGGGCGGCTGGCTCGCGGTCGGCGTCGCCAAGGATTACGCCAGCCGGTTGTCGTCACTCGTGGTGGCTGGCTGGAACCTGATGAGCGGATTGGCGCCGGGCACGAACGGGCCGGTCACTTTCGACGGCTTCATGAAATTCGCCCGAGCGACGGCACCTAAGCTGACGGAATGGGTGACGTCCGAGCACGAGGCGGGCGTGCGTGCCTGCTTCGAGGCACTCTACGAGCTGGAAGGCGCGGAACAGGCCGTGCTCGGTCTTACGCAGCCGGTGATGTTGTGGAACGGCCGCCATGACCCGGCGCATGATCCAATGCAGGCCTTTGCCAAAGCACACGGCCTGCACGACCTGTCGACTGAAGGCGATCATCTCGGCATGTTGTTCAGGCACGGCGCTGAAGGCGCACGAGGCCTGCGCGCCTTCCTGCACCGGACCTCATCCGACTAGGCAATCTGTGTCAGCGCGACGGCTCCGCGGCGCCGCTGCTGACCGATTTCTGCCGCGCTGGCGCGCTGGCACCGGGCTCCTGGCATGGCAGCTCGGTCCAGGTCCCGTCCGGCGCCTGCTGATAGGCACGGCAGGGCGATGACATCGCCTGTTGATCGTCGGTCTTCGGTGTCGGGGAATTCTTCGCCAGCGCTGGCGCCGCCGCAACGAGGGCCGCCAGCGAACCGGCGAAGATCACGTCGGTGATCCGCATCTTCCGGGTTCTCCTGCTCGAAGCGGTCACGATTTCAGAAGAGGATTATGGAAAATTTTAGGCAATGCCGGCTTGGCGCCGCAGTCTGGTGAATGGGGCCGGGATTACCGAGGCCTGAAAAGGGAACCGTCGCGGCCATGAAGCCGGCTTAGACTCGCTCAAAAGCCGGTGTGGGCTGGTTTCGCTGCCCCGCAGGGAAGGGGTGTGGAGCGGATGTCCCGGCGGCTCGGCAGCAGCGTTCGAACAAGTCGTCGCGTGTCGAGTATTAACCCAATGACCACATCCCGATTGCCTTCTCTCATTGCTTTGCGTGCTTTCGAGGCGGTGGGGCGTACCGGCAGCGTGCGCTCAGCCGGAGACGAACTCGCAGTCAGCCATACCGTCATCTCACGGCACCTGCAGAACCTGCAGCGAAGCCTTGGCGTGGGGCTCGTCCGGCCGGTCGGGCGAGGCATCGCGCTCACCGGTGTCGGCCAATTGTTTCATGCGCAGGTGAAACAGGGCTTCGACATCATCGCGCGCGCCACGTTGATGGTGCGGCCTGCGTCGCGACCGACCCTGAAGATTTGGTGCATTCCAGGCATCGTCACCCGGCGCCTGTTGCCGCGACTGCCGGAACTGACGGGACCACCGCACCATTGGGACATCAATCTGCAGCCGACGCTTTCGCGCCCCGACTTGGCGCGCGGCGAGGCCGATGCCGAGATCGTGTATGCCGACAAGGTCGACACCAATGGTGCGCTGATGGCGGAAGCGCTGCTGCGCCCGCGCGTGTTTCCGGTGGCAAGCCCTGCTTACCTCGCGCGCCATCCCGACATCTCGACATTGGCAGGCCTTGCGGCGGCCGCACTGAACTACGAGGAAACCACCGAGCAATGGGAACGCTGGTTTACCCTGGCCGGTCATTCCGAGTCGGGCTCGTTGCAGGGGCAGACGCTGTGGCACACCCATCTTGCGATCGAAGCGGCTCGGTTCGGGCACGGTGTGGCGCTCGCCAACGACATTCTCGTCGACGACGATCTGCGCTCCGGAGCATTGGTCGAGGTTATTCCATCTTCAATCTATATGGGCTCCTATCAGCTCGTTGCGCTCAAGGAGCGCTGGGATGAACCTACGATCGTCGCGCTGCGGCTGTGGCTGAAGACGGTTCTCGCGGAATAGCTTTGGCGCGTGCGGCGAAGCGAAGCACCAGCCGCGCTGGCGACGCATGGGTGAATGCGCGCTGCGCAATTCGCAGCTCGCGCAGCCGCCTCCGATGAGCGGATATTGGTCACGCCGCTCAAGGCGTGCACAGCCTTTGCGTAAGCGCTGAGCGCCTCGACGCCGGCCGGCGGTCGAGCGCGCCCCGATCATCACCAACGAAGCCGGGCACTGGTGGACGCCGGGCCAACGATGCTGGATAAGTGCCCCGCTGTGTCATGCTGATGGCAGAGTTGAAGCGAGCGGCGAGGGGCGAGGACTGTGACGGACAAGACGGCAGCGGTGCCGAACGACGTGATGGAGCGGCTGCGTGCCGCGATCGATCGGAACTTTCAGGATCAGGTCGCATTTCTGCAGAAGCTCGTGCAGTTCAGGAGCCTGCGCGGCGAGGAGGCACCGGCGCAGGATTGGCTCGCCAAGCAGTTCGAGGCGCGCGGCTACAAGGTCGATCGGTTCAGCCTCGCCGATGTCGATCTGGCGCGCCATCCGAAAGCCGCACCGATGGACGCCATTGCGCTCGAAGGCTCCAAGCAGGTCGTGGCGACACTCGAGAGCGATGGCAAGGGCCGCAGCCTGATCCTGCAAGGGCACGTCGATGTGGTGCCGGAAGGTCCAGCGGACCTCTGGGCCGATCCGCCCTATGAGGCCATCGTTCGCGATGGCTGGATGATCGGCCGTGGCGCGCAGGACATGAAGGGCGGCGTCTCCGCGATGATATTCGCGCTTGATGCGATCAGGTCGGCCGGCTTCCTGCCGGACGGGCGCATTCATCTCGAGACCGTCACGGAGGAGGAGAGCACCGGCAATGGCGCGCTCGCGACGCTGATGCGCGGTTACTCCGCCGATGCCTGCCTGATCCCGGAGCCGACCGGTCATACGCTGACGCGCGCCCAGGTCGGCGCGGTCTGGTTCCGGCTGCGGGTGCGCGGCGCGCCGGTGCATGTCGCCTATTCCGAAACCGGCACCAGCGCGATCCTCTCGGCGATGCACCTGGTGCGCGCGTTTCAGGACTACACCGCCGGGATCAACGCCAGGGCCGCTGCGAACAAGTGGTTTGGTGCGGTCAAGAATCCCATCAAGTTCAACGTCGGCATCATCAAGGGCGGCGATTGGGCGAGTTCGACGGCGGCGTGGTGCGAGCTCGACTGCCGGCTCGGCATCCTGCCCGGCGAGACGCCTCAGCAGGCAATGGCCGGCATCGAGCGTTGCCTGGCCGAGGCACAGGCGAGCGACAGCTTCCTGTCGAGCAATCCGGCCGAATTGATCTGGAGCGGCTTTCAGGCCGATCCTGCCGTATGCGAGCCCGGCAGCGCGGCGGAAGCCGCGCTCGCCGCCGTGCATGAGCGCGTGTTCGAGCGACCGCTGGAAGACCGGCTGTCCACTGCGGTCAACGATACCCGGTACTACACGGTCGATTACGGCATTCCGGCGCTATGCTATGGGCCGTACGGCATAGGTCCGCATGCCTTTGACGAGCGCGTCGAACTCGACAGCGTGCGCAAGACCACCTTGAGCATCGCGCTGTTCATCGCCCAATGGTGCGGTCTGCGTGCGGCGGCATCGAGCGATTGGTCGCCGGTCGCATGATTTCCGTCGCTTTTCTCAGTACGCCGGGTCTGATGGATCCGCTGGAGCCATTGCTTCGGCGCGAACTGCCCGGCCTTACCTGCGCATCCTGGCCGGAAGAAGCCTCGCGCGAGGCCGAGCTTGCGGTGTGCTGGAAGCCGCAAGCCGGCGCGCTCGCCGCGATGCCCAATCTGAAGCTGATCCATTCGATCGCGGCCGGCGTCGACAACATCCTCGCCGATCCGAGTGTGCCGGACCGGCCGGTCTGTCGTATCGTCGATCCCGACATCAGCGTTGCGATGACCGAATTCGTGCTGTGGAGCACGCTGTATTTCCACCGAGATTTCGACCGGGTGATTGATAATGCGCGGACCGGTGCCTGGCATCGCTATGCGCAGCGGGCGCCGCAGGATACGCGTGTCGGCATTCTCGGGCTCGGTACGCTCGGCACCGATGCGGCGCGCCGGCTGGTCGATCTCGGCTTTTCGGTCAGCGCCTGGTCGCGCTCGGCCAAGACAGCCGATGGCATCAGGACCTTCAGCGGTGCTGCGGCGCTCGATGCGTTCCTCGGCGAGGTCGACATACTGGTGTCGCTGCTGCCGCTGACGCCGTCGACCCTGGGGCTGCTCAACGCCGAGCGCCTGAGCCGGTTGCCGAAGGGGGCCGCGCTCGTCCTGTGCAGCCGGGGCGAGCATCTCATTGCCGACGACCTGGTTGCGCTGCTGCGGACGGGTCACCTGCGCGGGGCCGTGCTCGACGTGTTCGAGCGCGAGCCGCTGCCTGCAGATCATCCATTGTGGCGCGAACCAGGCGTACTGGTGACGCCGCACATGGCCGCGATCGCCTCGTGGACGGTGATTGCTCAGCAGATCGCGGAGAATGTCCGCCGGCTCAAGCGCGGCGAGCCCCTGCTTAACGCGGTCGATCGCGCTCGCGGCTACTGAGCCGAACGTGGGCGCCGCGGCCAAGTGTCAGCGGCGGCGTCCGTTCGCAGTCTATTCGAAGGTCTGCACCGGTGGCGCGCTCGGGCCCTGAGCCTGAGCCGGAGCGGCCGAGGGGGCTGCGGCGACCGGCGGCCGAGCTGCTGCGACCGGAGCGGACACTGGAGCCTCTGTGCGGGCCTCGGCGCGCGCCTCGCGCGCTGGTCGCCGTGGCTGCTGCCTGCTGGCATGCGAGCGGCGGAAACCCCAGGAGCGGGCAATCGACGGGCCTGCGGTATAACCGACCACGGCACCCGCGACCGCGCCGACGGGACCGAACACCACGGCTCCGGACAGAGCGCCGAGCGCGGCGTCACCGCCGCGGTGCTCATCCGCCATCGCGACCGGCGCCGTCAGTGCAAGCGCCAGTGTCGCTGCGGCCATCATCCGCATCCCGCTCATGATCATGAAAGTCTCCCCGTCCTTATCGGCGGCGAGCAATACGCAGAAATGTGGCGAGAAGAGTGCAGGATCGAGGGTTCGAAAAGCGCCCAGTGTGGGGCTAGCAGCCGGCGCCCGTCTCGGTGCCGTGCTTCGCGCGCCATTTCGGGCCCGGCCCGCGCATGTAGTGGCGTTCCGGCCGGTAAGGGTCCCGCGCCAGCGCGACCAGCTTCTGCCAGCGTGCGGTCAGAATGCGCAAGCGATGAGCCAATGGCGAGCGGGTCAGCATGGCGGCCTCACTGCATGCGGCCGAGCACCGAGGCGAAGGGAACTGCGAAAATTTCCTCGCCGAGATCGTCGGAGACGTGAACCACCCATTCACGCCAATCTTCGTCGCCTTCGGTCGTGATCAGAGAGCGCATCACGCGCGCGGCGTGATCGCGCGCCTCGGTGAGATCGAGGACAGCAGCTCCCTGCCGATCAATCAGGACCTCGTCGTCATTGGAGCAATGGAAGAAGACCTGCGCCATATCCGTCTCCTGCTCGCCAAGCGAATCATCAGTGCAGAATTAGCAGCGCCGTGCGATCAGCGAAATTCGGTGCCACCACGTAAGGTGAATTACGGACCGCATACCATCAGCGGAACCGATTCGGGATGTCGCGACGGAAGGGAACCTGATCTCGCGTCTGCCAGTTAGAAGCGATCAACAGCCGAATCGCTGCTGTTGGAACTATGGAGCAGCGCCATGATGTCGGAAACGCAAATCCATACAATCGCGCGGCGAATGATGGAACAGCACGGCCCTCAGGCGATCGCGCAGGCAGCGCAGCAGGCACAAGCCTGTGAGAGCAAAGGCGAGGCCGACGAGGCCAAGGAATGGCGCCACATCGCAGATGCCATGAAGATGATGCGGGGGCCGCACCAAAGTTAGCAACGAGGTCTGGACGTAGGACCGCATGACGCGAGCCGAGGCGGAACATTCTGCCTCGGCCGAGATTCGGCGTGGCGCGTTCTCCACCGTCAAGCGCGATGATCGAACGCCGCGGACAATCTCATCCTGGTTTCCGACCCAATTTCAACGCAAGAATCCCACCGAAATGATTCGGCAGCGGATTCGCCGCGGCCTGACGCGATCGCGGCGAGATGTCGCCAAAGGGATATTCGATGGTCTTTTTCAGGCGTGAGCTCAGCCCGGTCGAGATTTTCGAGCGAGCGTTGAAGGACAAGCACGCGGCGCGCCACAAGCTGAAGGAGCGGTTGCTCCTGGCCGAGAAGGCGCTGGACGAAAAGCGCCTCGTGGCCGAACGGCTGGCCAAGGCAGGCGCGAGCAATGGCCAACTCGATCGCGCCGAGGCCAAGATGCAGGTGGTCGAGGACAAGGCGAAAGCGCTGCGCGCCGCAGTGGCCGATTGCGACGAGCAGATCGTGCTCGCCGAGCGCGCGCTGGCCGATGCGATCGCGCAGCGCGATCGCGACCGGGCCGCGAACGAGATCGAAGCGGTGGCGGGGGCGATCGAGCAGGCCGTGCCGCGGTTCGAGATCGGGGCCGCCGCGCTGATCGACGCCGTCACCCGCAGCAAGGCGGCGCTGAGCGAGGCGACGCGCTTTGCGGCTGACGTGGACGAGATCAGGCGGGAAGTGCTGGCCGCGGCCGAACTGATCTGTTGGGAATTGCGCTCGGCCGCGGTGCGCACGCGCGTCGGCAATGCCAACGTCGCCTTGCTGGCGCCACCTGAGACCAAGCAGCTTCCGCCGCCCGAGAGCGACCGGCAGATGATCTATACGCTGAGCCCGCTCAGCTGGCGGGAAGGCGAGGAGGTCCGGCGCGTGGCGGCCTTCACGATGGCGGCATTGCCCAAGACGTTGCTCACGGCGGCGCTGCAGCATCAGCATGTCGATTATCTCAACGCACGGCGGGTGCAAACGCTGATGCATGTCCATGGCAGCGGGCAGCAGCAGGTCGAACCGGGCGCGGACGATCCAGCCCTGGTTGATCTGGACGCGTTGGCTGTCGCCGGGCAGGCCGCGCCGCAGGCCGACGTCGCCTGAAGGCTGGCTTGAGCGCTGCGGCGCGTCCGTGCTGCTGCTGGTGGCATGACGGCGCTTGCCGGGAGTCTCAATGGCGCAAGCGCCATTCGCTCGGGAATGTCTCGGGGCTCTCCCCCAAGTGCCAGCGGCACAAAGCCGCAGCCGGCGGGGCTACCCGGACCAGCCGTTGCATCCGCTAACCCGGTGACCGGCCGTTAGCTCTTTTAGCAACGAGATCTCCGTAGACTCCCGGCGGCATCATCCAGGTTGTGGCCGGAGGGACCAATCTCGGCTATGTTCCGTAGGCGGTGGACGAAGGGGCGGGAGCGAACGCGTCAGGCTGGCTGAAGCGGGGCAATACCCAATGATGACGTTACCGGAGCTCGCGGCCACGGCATTGGAGCAGTTTCTCGGCTCCTATATGCGGCGTCGTTTCGGTTCGTCGAACACGCAACTCTCCGAAGTCGTGCCGGCCGCGGCGCGGATAGCTCTCGAATGCATCGGCAACAGCGATGCGCTCTATCACAACGTCGAGCATACGCTTCTGGTGACGCTCGCCGGACATGAGATCCTGCGCGGACGTGCGCTGCATAGCCATTTCACCGCGGACGACTATGCGCATGTCATCATCGCCTGCCTGTTGCACGACATAGGCTATGTCCGCGGCTTGTTCGCGGACGATGACGAGGACGGCTACGTGATGGACGAGCCCGGCCGCAAGGTCCGGCTGCCGCGCGGCTCCTCGGATGCGGGGCTGATGCCGTACCACGTCGACCGTTCCAAGCTGTACGTCATGAAGCGGATCGAAGGTGTGGCGCCGCTCGACAAGGAGCGCATCGCGCGCGCGATCGAGGGCACACGCTTTCCGCCCCTGGCCGGGCAGCAGTTCGACGAGGAGCAGTCGATCGTGCGCGCCGCAGACCTGATCGGACAGCTTGGCGACCCCAACTACATCCGCAAGGCCAACGCGCTCTATCACGAGTTCGAGGAGGTTGGGATCAACCGGCAGCTCGGTTACGAGTCGCCCGCCGATATCGTGGATCGTTATCCTCAGTTCTACTGGAACAGCGTTGCCCCGCATATCCAGACCGAGATCCGCTACCTCAACATGACCTCGACCGGACGGCAGTGGATCGCCAACCTCTATGCCAACGTGTTTCGCGCCGAGCGCGAGATCTCGCTGTCGGGGCCGCAGACCTGAGTCGCGAGCCCGCCGCGCCTTCGGCCTCAGGTCAGGGCGTTAGCGCCTGCCGCCGACTTCGTCGATATGGCCGAGCAGATCGGCCGGGTCCTCGTAGACGCGAATGGCCCCGGATTGCCGCAGCTCTTCCGAGCCATAGCCGCCGCTGAGCAGGCCGACCCCGAGCGCGCGGCAGCGGGTGGCTGCGAGCATGTCCCAGATGCTGTCGCCGACGACGATGCAGCGTTCGATCGCCACGTCGAGGCGTGCCGCCGCGGCCAGGAACAGGTCGGGATCGGGCTTGGCGTAGCGCACCTGGTCACGGGTCACCACGGGGCATTGGTGCGGATCGACGCCCAGCGCCGCGAGATTGATCGCTGCGGTTTCCATGCGACCGCTGGTCGCGATCGCCCAGGGAATGTTGGAATCGGTGAGGAATGTGAGCAGTTCGCGCGCACCGGGCAGGGGCCGCACCTTGTCGCCAAGTTGCCGATAGGCCTCGGCATGGGCCCGCCGCAGCCGTTCGATCCGATCCGGCTCGATGGCTACCCCGGTCTCGCGGAGCAGCTGGTTGGTGAAGAGGCCGCCGCTCATGCCGATCTTGCGGTGGATGCGCCACACCGAGAGCTCGATGTTCTCGGCGTCGAGTGCGCGCTTCCAGGCGAGGACGTGCTGGTAGACGCTGTCGACCAGCGTGCCGTCGAGATCGAACAGAAAGGCGGTTTCCATGCGCATGGCAGGTCTCCTTATCAGGGGGCGCCGTGATGCAATGCGCAAGACGGCGCGTTCCTGCCTAGCAGAGATCTCCAACGGTTCGATCGCTTGCCGGCCCCGGCCCCGTCACGTGTGAGTGAGGGCGAGGATGGCTACCCGCAGCAACTAGTTCTTCGCTCGGATAAAGCCGGCCAGACGCGTCTTCTGGTCTGCGCACCATGCGGTCATGCCGAGCCGGCGCTGGTCCAGATCGGTCGTTTGGGTCGCCAGCGCCACCTCGGACATCAGCGTATCGTCCTGGCGCTCACCCATCTTGCCGCCGGTATGCAAATAGGCGATGGCCTTGCGCACCTGTTCAGTGGTGCCATCGGGCATGTGCATCTCCTGCGCCTTCTGCACGAGGTCCTGGTAGACCAGCTCGGTGCCAGGGCACTCGACCTTGGCGGCAAAGGCCTGCAGCACGAAAGTCACATAGGTGGACCGGGGCTCGGCCTGTGCCGGCGCCGCGATCATCAGCAACGCCGCCATCGACAACACATAACGCATCCTTGGAAACCTCCCGCTGTTTTTTCCAAGGCTAGCGCGCCAATGAGTCGCGATCAACACCGAGCGCGCTGCAGCAAAACCGCCGTCGTGCCCCCTCCCGGGAATGCTGCCACCTATTTGTTCAGACGGCGTTCCTGCTCCTTGAGCAGCAGATCGAGTTCATCACTCTGCTGCGCGAGGCGGTCGGCATTGCGCTCCTCGTCGGCGGCTCCCGATTGAGATGCCGCCTGCTCAGTGATCTGGCGGATATTGTCGCGCAGGAGTGCGATGCGCTCGGCGAGCTCAGACGCACTCAGGACGGTCGGGTCGGTCAGGCTCATGGGCTCCTCGCCAATGCTTTGCTATCGACGGCCTTGCGGCGAACGGGGCCTCGATCGCGGGCTGCGCTTGCAGGTGTAGTTCCATAACGTGAACACCCGCGTGCCTTCAAGCATTTCGCAGCGTCCGCTGCGGCCGCCTGTTGGCGACAGCCGACGGTTGCGGCAAAGAGCGCACGAAGAAATCGATCAGAGCTTCAAATTCGCCGCGTTAACGCACCGGCATCGGCGGCCGCACCACGCTGTTGCCGTCGGAATCGGCTGTCGCCTGCGGGGCAGGAGCCGATTGCAGCGGCATCGGCGCAGCCCCGGTCGGCGGGGCCGAGACGCTCTGTGCGGGCGGCGCAGCGGGTCGCGGCCGATGTACGGGGGCTGCAGCAGGGGCGGCGCCTGTCGCAGCGGTCGCTGGCCGCGGCGCAGGTCGCGGACGCAGCGTCTGCTCGATCGCCCTGGGATCGAACGATCTCGCCTCGCTGGTGCGCTCCGCCTTCTCCGACAGGCGCGCGATCTCGCGCGCCATCTGGTCCTGCCCGGTCTTGAGCTGGGCAATGTTGGCTTTGAGATCGGTGATCTGCTGCCCCATCGCCGCAAGGTCATGGGCCATGGACTGCAGCAGCTGGGTCTGATCCGAGGGGGGCGCGGCTGCTGCCGTTGCTGTGGGCGCGGACGCCGCGGCCGGGGTGGGCTGCGCCGGCGCAGCGTCAGCGGTCGTGCTTTGACTATCCTTCGTTGGGCTGTCGGTACTTGCCTGGGTGGGCTCGGCAGGTGTTTTCCCTGTAAAGGTCGACGACAGCGAGATATGCGGGATCCAGCGCGCGGCCATCTCCTGCGCCTGGTCACCGTAGGTCTGCCAAGCCGCGGCCCCGACGGCGCTGACGACCGCAAACAGGATGGCCACCACGGTCCGGACCGCCCAGGTGGCGATCGAGGTGCGTTCGGCCGGCTCGTCCTCCGCGCCGGTGTCGGCGACGCGCAGGCTGGTATCGACCGCCGGAACGGGAATGTCGGCCGGCCGCGGCCCCTGGCGTTCGGAGCGCCGCGCGGCGTCCGCGCCTTGAGGAGCTGCTACGCGGTCGGCCCGAGCGGCCAGAATGATCTCCGGATCGATCACACCCTTAGGTTGCTGATTGGGGTCGGCGACAGGTGGCGTGGAAAGCATTGGCGATCCGTCCTCTTTGGCCGCCCGCATCAGCAGGGTTGCGGCCTTTGCGTGTATCATAAAGCCTTACAGGCGGCGTCGACGCAAACTGGTACCGGTTGTCCTCGCGCCAGCATGGTCTGCGGCGGCGCCGTTCACTTCCAGCTCGAAGTTCAATTCCAACGTCAGCCAGCGCGCCGGCGTCCCAACCTTGCCGGGGCGCATTGCTGGACCATCCCTGCCACGCCCCACAGTCCAGCCGGATTTGTCCAAACCAAGGCAATTGCTTGGTAAATCTGGGACCGCTTTGCGTTCGCCCGGGCACCGTCCAGCGTTATTTTGCAATGCCAGATGGACCTTGCCAACCGAAAATCGCTTGCTCCTTGCCGCCGACCCGCGGCGCAGCACGATCTGTAGGCGCCCGTCAGGCGATGTCGGCCCCTCGGGCCGGACGGGGCGCCGGATCGGCGAGCTATGCGGCACGACGTGTGTGCGGGGCGCGCATTCCCGGTTCGAGCAGACCGCGCAGCTTCAGGGCATCGGCGGGCGCTGCGCTCTTCTGGTCGTTGTCGAAATAGACGAAGACATCGCAGCCCTGGGCCTTCCACGAGCGGATGCGCTTCGCCCAGGCGCCGAGCGCGGCGGGCGGATAGTTGTCCTTGTAATCCCCGCTGGGCCCGTGCCCGCGCACATAGACGAAATCGGCGGTGCGCTTCCACGGCGCCGGCGCGTCGTGATGGTCGGACAGGCAGAGCGAGATGTTCTCGTCCGCGAGCATGCGCATGATGCGCGGGCAGTACCAGCTCGGATGCCGGAACTCGAAACTGTAGCGGCGTTTGTTCGACAGCAGCTTGAAGAAGGCGCCGAGACGTTCGGGATCGGCCTCGAACTGCGGCGGCAACTGAAACAGCACCGGGCCGGCCTTGTCGCCGAGCAGCGCAAGCCGGCTCTCCATCAGTTCCAGGCTGTTCACGGAGCGGTCCGACAGGCGCTTCCAATGCGTGATGAATTTGGAGGCCTTCCAGGCAAAGACGAAATCCGGACCGGTCTGCTCGCGCCAACTGCGCACCGCATTTTCGGTCGGGGTGCGGTAGAACACGCCGTTCAGCTCGGCCGTCTGAAACTGGCTCGCATAATAGGCAAGCTGATGCTTGATCAGCAATTCCTTGGGGAAGAACACCCCGCGCCAGGAGACATAGTGCCAGCCCGACGTGCCGATGAGAATGCGCGCCATGGTCCGCTCTTGATTGTACCGAGCTCTCCTCACTCTCAAGCGATCAGGTTGGTTGCGGTTCCGGCCGAACTCACCAGGTCGGACGCTTAGCCCGACCGTCCGCGCAGATTGGGCAAGCCCAGCCATGCATTGATGTGCGCAGCCGTTTCCGCCTGAAGTGCCTTTTTCAGGAGTGTGTTCCGTTCCTCTCCTTCGGGCAGCACTCGTGCCGCCTCGCGCGCGTCGATTGCGACCTGCCGCAGGCGGTGGTCGAAAGACATCGCTTGCTTGCGCCGATTGCGCGTGATCGTCGTTGTGGTCATCTGCACGGTCTCCATCATCTGTGACCGACAGTGTCCAACCATGCCGCTGGGCAGTCGCTAACGCACGTTATGGCATGCGGATCAAAAAATGATTGTAGCGGTGGAACGTTTTGCGTCCGCTGCCCTCTCGCTGGTTCGAAACCGTTGGTGCTGTTCAGCATGACATCAACTAGCAGCAGGGAACACTGACCTGCGTCGACGTGTTTCTGCGCCATGACGGGAGAGTTGCGATGGTAAAGGAATCTGCACGGCAAAGGCGCATCACCGGTCGGGTGATGCATGAGTTCAAGCACGGCGAACTGCGAAGCGGCCGCGGCGGCAAGGTCAAGAACCGGCGGCAGGCGATCGCCATCGCGTTGGAGGAGGCGGGGGCATCCAACTATGAGAGCCCTCGCCGAAACAAGCGCAATCTGCAGCGCACCGAGCGCAAGGAAGCAGAAGGGCGCACCGCACAGCAGGAGCGCGAAGGCAAGTCTTGGGTCGGCGCCAGGGGACGTCGCGAAAGCACGCCGGCGATGCGCGGACGCAATGCGCGCAAGCCGATCGCACAGGGACAGAAAGCCGCGCGATCGCGCACGCGGAGCTCGGGCGGAGCGACGCGGCAGGAGCTCTATGCCAAGGCGAAGAAGCGCGGGATCGCTGCCGAGGAAGAACATCGTCATCGAGCTTGCGATGTAGGCCAGCCACAACAGGGGCGTGATCAGCGCGAGTTGCCCATCGAACAAGGCGGCGAGCTTCGAACTCAGGCCGCGGCCCGACTGGCCGGACTGCTGCCCCTCGTCGATGATGAAGCGCGCGCGCGGTTGGGCCCCAAGATCACGTTCGATCCGGTTGAGGATGCGGGCGACTTCGTCTGGCCGCCTGCCGTGCACGACCAGGAATTTGATCGACTCGGGAAGGGTGAAGAAACAGAGCGCGGCCGCGGCCAAGGGCAGCACGCCTCCGATCCAGAACACGATCTGCCAGCCGAGATGCGGCACCAGCCAGGCCGCGATCACGCCGCCGGCGCTGCCTCCGGCGACATAGCCCAGCATGATGATCGCAACGACCGTGCCGCGGTATTTGGCCGGAACATATTCGAGGTTGAGGGAATAGCACAAAGGCGCGAGGCCGCCGATGCCGAGGCCTGCGAGGAACCGGAGCGCGATCAGCGCAGGCAGATCGCCGGCCCAGACGGTCAGCAGGCTGAAGCCGCCGAAGGTGATCGTCGCGGCCACGATCGACGGGCGGCGGCCAATGCGGTCGCCGAGATAGCCGAAGACGAGACCGCCGACGAGGATACCGAACACGCCGGCACTGAAAACGATGCCCAGCGATCCCTTGTCGATACCCCAGTTGCAGATAATCGCGGGCGCGGCAAACGCCATTGCATGCAGGTCGTATCCATCGAGAAACATCATGGCCGTCGACAGCATCATGACGGTCAGCACCAGGCCATTGCGGCGCTGGCGCTCGATCACAGCGCTGACATCAATGATTGCGGATGCGCTCATTGTCGTTCCTTCCCCATGGCCGTTGTTTTGTTTTTGACGGCTTGCTGCAAACCACGTCGGCAACTGATCGGCGGTTCTGGGCGGAGCGACCGATCGCGAAGCGCAACCGACGGTCGCGCCCGCTGCCAAAGCAGTTTGCAGGAGAAGGCTATTTGCTTCGAGATCGAGGGAGAATAGGCTATTTTGGCGTGATATCTTTTCCTGATTGGATGAAATGACTGATAGCCTTTGAATATGAAGGCTTTTGTGGCGACGGTCCGTGCCGGGAGCTTCTCCGAGGCCGGCCGGCAGCTCGGGATTGCACCATCGGTCTTGACCAAGCGGGTCGGGCAGCTCGAATGGTCGCTGCGCTGCACACTCCTGCGACGGAGCACCCGGCGCCTGCAACTCACCGAAGTCGGCGAGCGCTATCTCGAGGTTATCCGCGCCATCGTGCGCGAATATGACGAGATGGTCGCAGGCATCATGCGATCGCTACAGGAGCTTGAGGGACAGGTGCGGATCAAGGCACCGGCTTCGCCGATGGCCATCGACCTTGCTGAAATCCTGTCCTCGTTTCAGATCGAATATCCGCGCGTCACACTGGAGGCCGTTCTGGTCGATCGGACCGTGAATCCGGTGGAGGAAGGATTCGATATCGTGCTGACGATGATGCCATCGTCCTTCCACGGCGTGCTCGAGGAGCCGTTGCTTGCGTTTCCGCGCGTGCTCTGCGCCTCTCCCTCATACTTGGCCCGGCGAGGCTCTCCGCATCACGTCCGTGATCTCGTCAACCACGATTGCCTTGTGTTTACGCCGATGGGACCGGTGTGGACCTTCGAAGGCAAGACCGGCGTGATCACGGTCGCGGTGCGCCCACGCTTTGTCAGCAACAACAACGCGCTTCTGATCGATGCGCTACGCGCCGGCAGCGGGATCGCGGTGGTGTCCCGGGCGGCGGTTGCCGTGCCGTTGCGCACGGGCGCGCTGGTCGAAGTGCTGCCTGAGATTCCGATTCCGGATCTCTGGGTCAAGGCGCTGGTGCCGGCGACGCGCGCCAGCCTCGCACGCGTGCAAGCCCTGCTGACGGCGATTCGCGACGCTTTCCATGCTGTCGCCGCGACCAGCCCGCCACGCGTCAGCGGTGCGGCTTGACAGCCCGGATACGGGACCTATCGGTTGCGGGGATTGCCTGCTAAGCAGCCTGCATCGCGCTTGGCGCAGGACCTTGGTGCAGGACTTTAGCGCAAGACCTTGGCGCAGGACGAAGACGAAAAAGACGAAGAGGGTACGAGCATGATTGGGACGGTTGGCATCATCGGAGCGGGCACCATGGGCAACGGCATCGCGCAGGTCTGCGCTGTCGCCGGCGTACCCGTGATCATGATCGACATTTCAGATGCAGCAGTCCAGCGCGGGCTTTCTGCCGTCAGCTCAAGCCTCGATCGGCTCTTGAAAAAGGACAAGCTGACGGCGGCCGACAAGGAGGCGGCGCTCTCGCGCATCACCGCCACCACCGACGGGAGCAAGCTTTCCGCATGCGATCTCGTCATCGAAGCTGCGACCGAGAATGAGGAGCTGAAGCTCAAGATCCTCAAGGACGTTTGTGCGATCTTGAAGCCGGAGGCGTTGATCGCGACCAACACCTCGTCGATCTCGATCACCAAGCTGGCGACCGCGACGGACCGGCCGGACCGTTTCGTCGGCATGCACTTCTTCAATCCGGTGCCGATGATGGCGCTGCTTGAGCTGATCCGCGGCCTGCAGACCTCGGATGCGACGCTTGCCATAGCCGAAGCCTTCGCCAAGCGGATCGGTAAGGTTGCGATCACCGCCAGGAACAGCCCGGGCTTTGCGGTCAATCGCATTCTCTGCCCGATGATCAACGAAGCTATCTTCGCCTTCTCGGAAGGCATCGCAACGGCCGAAGACATCGACGAAGGCATGAAGCTCGGTTGCAATCACCCGATCGGCCCGCTTGCTCTTGCAGATCTCATCGGCCTCGACACGATGCTGTCGGTGATGGAAGTGTTCTACAATGGCTTCAACGACCCGAAATATCGCCCCGCGCCGCTGCTGAAGGAAATGGTGGCCGCAGGCCAGCTCGGTCGTAAGACCGGCAAGGGCTTCTACGATTACAGTAAGTAGCGGCAGGTTCTCGCCGCGGCGGGCGGCATTGAAGGCGCCCGCCGCGCGATGACGAGACCGGCAATCATCGTTTCAAACCGGTTTTCCGACATCAACAATCAATTTGGCGCAATCGCCGTTGCGTCAGGATCGTTGCATGATGGTGCGGACTGCGCTCGATCGCCGCAATGGAGTCTTCGACGGCTGCCGCATCAAGAACTGGGATGTCACGCTTCAAACGGCACAGCGCCGGGCGGGTAGGGGCCATGCCTCACTGATGCGGCCCACTAATCCTCGACCCGGCGTGCCGTTCGTGGTTTTTGCCGCTATGCGCAGGTCCGAAGGAATACCGACGCACTCAGCGGATCTGATACGGAGGGGGCGTCATCAAACCTCCCTTTGCTGTTGCGGTTGTCAGTGTTGCGGTTGCTGTCGCTTATGTGACTGCAATCGAAGCACTAACGAAGTTAATGCTCCTCCTCTGGCGGTGCGCTGTCAAGGCGCTTTGTGACGCAATGATGAATGGAGGCTTGCGGCCGGCGGCGCCACGCATCGCGAGGCGCTCTTGATGTGATTGTGTGTGCGTAAGTGCCGCGACGATGCTTGTTCGCTTCTGACGATAAACTAGATAGTTGGAGGTGCTGACGTCTGACTTGCGAGTCGGAATGTCATTAGCAATTGCGCAAAGGAGAGATTGCGCGATCGTATGAGTGAAACGGAAGTCTTCATCCGATCGGCATTCGTCATACTGCCGCGTTTGCAGAGTATTGAAATGCAGGTTCCCGGGAACCAATGGATTCGCGGCGTCTTGTTCCCGGGATCAACAGTCAGGAGAAGGCCGATGAGAGCAGCAACGATAATTCTGGTAGGGATCGCGGCTGTCGCGATCGGTGTGCCGGCAATCGCTGCCGAGCAAGGTGCGACCGGCCTGGTGACCGGGATCAACCGGCTGAACGGCACGATCTCGATTCAACGCATTCAAACCGGGACCGTGGGCGCTAACGGCTCCGGTGCCGCGGAGGAATTCAAGATCAAGGACAATGCGATGGTCGAGAACGTCCATGCCGGCGATCGCGTGACCTTTGCGACCTCCGACAACGGTGGCAGCAAGACGATCACCAAGCTCGATCGGCAGAAATAGTTCGATCCAACCGAGGGGCAGCGGCAGCGATGCGTTCGATCACGTGGGGAGCGAACGGACGTCGAGCGGAGATGATGTCGCGGCGATCAGCCAATGAGGCGACGGAATCGGTGCGTCGCGGCGTGACGTTCATCCTCGCCATCCAGCTGATCACCGCATTGCTGGTGCTTTCGCAATCGGCACACGCCGATGAACTCTATCGCGCCCAAACCATCGTCACTGGCCAGGGCGAGCCGAACCGCGGCGTCGGCTTTGCCGCCTGCCTCGAGGACGTGCTGATCAAGGTCTCCGGCGGGCTGCAGCTCGCCGGAGATCCTCGACTTTTGTCCTACAAGGCGCACGCCGCCGAATTCGTGACCGGCTTCGACTATCACGATCAGATGTCGGGCACGCCGAAGCGCGACGAGCAGGGCACCCGCGACCGCCCGTTTGATCTCATCGTCGATTTCGACAAAGCGAAGATCGACGATCTGCTTGCAACCTTCGGGCTCAAGCCCTGGCTCTCGCATCGTCCGGTGCTCGGCGTCGGCGTCGTCATGGTGCCGGGCGGGCGCAGCTATGTCGTGATGTCCGATGGCCGTCAGTCGGAGCTGCAGCGCGAGGCGTTGGCTGCGGCGGCAGTCAAGCGCGGCCTTACGATCGTGTTGCCGGACGATGCAGCCTTGTCGCAAGCAAGGAGCGAGCCGACCGGCCTCGCCGCCGCTGCTCCCGCGGATTTTGCGCCAGCGCTGACCCGGCGCGGCGCAGAGGCGATCCTCATCGGGCAGCTTAGTTGGGACGACAATGCGCTCGGCTGGAGCACCGAGTGGCGTCTGGACCTCAATGGTCAGTCGCACCGGTGGCGCTTCGGTGGGGTCACTTTCGATGAAGCATTCCGGCGAGGTCTCGGCGGCGCCGCGCAGATCCTGTCCGGCAACGGCGAGCCGCATTAGCCTTCATTTCGGCCGCTATTTCGGCTGCTTCCGGTGCGACATTGCGTGCACGGAACGGCGAGTTCGTTCCTGGGTTCCTTCTTCAAACAGGAGGCTATCATCATGACACTCAGGACATGGATCGCGGCTGCGTTGTTGGCGACCGCGCCGGTCTCCGCAATCGCGGCGCCGGGCGTCGTGCGCAACACGGTCACTCTGCGCGCCGGACCCGGCACCGAATTCCCTGCTGTCGATCGCATCCCCGCCGGCGCTCGCGTGAACATCCACGGCTGTATCCGCGGCGGCGCCTGGTGCGACGTGAGCTATGCTGGCGAGCGCGGTTGGGTCGCCGCGACTTCACTCGCCTACCTCTACGGACGGCAATACGTCTATCTGCCCGACTACGTCGACGACGTGCCGATCGTGCCGTTTGTCGTGGCGAGCTACTGGGGCAGCTATTATATCGGTCGCCCCTGGTATCACCGCCATGCCTATTGGAACCGCTACTGGCATCATCATCCGCCATTGGTGGCATATGGACCGCGCCAGCATCCTGATTTCGCCGGACAGACGGGGGCAGGCGTGACGCCTCAGCCGAACGTCGCCGGTCCCGGAGCGCATCCGTTCCCGCCGGGCGGCTTTGCGCAGCGCGGGTATGGAGCAGGAGGCACCGTGGGCATCGGGCATCGGGTCGCTCCGCAGCAATTCGGCGGTGTACAGCCGGGGACGCCTCTCGGCGCGCGCTTCGCGCCCGGCTCGATCGTTCGCCCGACGGTCACGCCGCATTTTGCGCAGCCCAACATCGTGCGACCAAGTGCGGCTCCGCTTGCGGCTCGTGCCCAGATCAATGCTCCGCGTGCTCCGATCGGTGGAGTTCCTCAGATCGGTGGCGTGCCGCGCATCGGCGGCGGCGCGGCCCTGGGGGTTGCACCCCATATCGGCAGCGTAGGTGGCCCGCGAGGCGGCGGACCCGGCCATCCGCATTGAGCCGCATTGATTGAGGGCGACTGCGGGATGCCCGGCCTCGTGCCCGGCGTCTTTCCATGCGTGTGGTGGACTGGCAACATGGCCTCAATGACTACCTCCAAGGTCCTCGCCAACGTCTCGCCCGATCCGCTGCCCATTGAAGAAGCTCGTGCTGGTCTTTCTGCTGCTCCTCGTCGTGCCGATCTCCGTATCGGCCGTAAATTACCTGCGCGACGACCGGCGTGGCAGTTGGCAAGCCGCGGAGCGTTCGAGCGCAGGGCTGTTGCCGCCTCCGTCTGCGCAACCGGATGCTGTGGTCCGCGTCTTCGCCGCGCGCACGGTACGCTGGCGCGGCATCTTCGCCGTCCACACCTGGATCGTGGTGAAGGAAAAAGGGGCGCCGCGCTACACGCGCTACGACTACACGGCCTGGGGCGAACCGATCCGGGTCGACGGCTTCGCACCCGATGGCCGCTGGTTCGGCGCGGTGCCCGAGGTGGTGCTCGCGGTCGACGGCGAAGCGGCTCGGGACGTCATTCCCAGGATCCGCAGCGTGATCGAGAGCTACAGATTTCGGGCCTATGGCGACTACAATGCCTGGCCCGGGCCGAACTCCAACACCTTCGTGCAGGCCTCGCTCAACGCGGTCCCGGAGCTCAAGGCGGTGTTGCCACCGACGACCATTGGCAAGGATTTTCCGGTCGCGGGCTGGTGGGGCCTCACCCCATCCGGCACGGGCGTGTTCGCTTCGCTGGGCGGTTATCTTGGGCTCACCGTCGGCTGGATCGAAGGCCTCGAACTGAACTTTTTCGGCGGCGTGCTCGGCGTCGATCTCCGCAGGCCGGCGCTGAAGTTTCCCGGCCTCGGCCGGATCGGAATGCCACTGGTGTGAGCGATCGGCGAGATTGGCTCAACCGAGCGCAAGCGCCTCAGCGTTTGCGCTCGCTGCGGCTGAAATTGCTCAAATGCCCTTCGCGTGCCGCCTGGGCGCGTGCCGCCTTTATGATGCCCGCACTCTTCCCAGGAGCTGCCACCAGCGACGGCAGCCGGGTCAGTTTCTTGCCGCCGCAGGTCGGGCAAACCGGTGTTTCCGCCACTCCGATCAGCAACTCGATGTCGTCGGCGCATTTGGCGCAATGGAAGCTATAGAGCGGCATGCCGCGTCTCCTGTTGGACGCGACCACTCTGCAGAAACCGGGCCAAGTCAATTTCCATCGCGATTGCCTCGAAGAGCGGCTGTTTGGGCCCGATCTGCGCGCAGTTTGTCCTGGAAATGACGAGGCCCGCGTTGCGGAGCCGACAGCTCGGTCAACCCTGACGTCAGCGTCCTACGCGCTGCTCTTCGGCGTATATTTGCCGGCGATGCATTTGTAGCTCTGCAAATGCCAGGCTTGATACGGCCCTTTGGAGAGCCAGTCGGCGATGCCGATCTGCGCGTTCACGGCACACGAGGTCATCGTGATTCCTGACATCTCGCTGTTGGTGACCACCTTCTCCATGCAGACTTGGCCATTGCAGAGCAGTGCGACGAGAGTGACCAGCACGGTATTCCTGCCTTCAAAGAGTGAACCCGGTTGGATTTACGAAAGCAGGGTTCATGCCAAGTGGTGAATCCCGGCCGTGATTCTACGGGCGCCTTCTGCCATTCGATCGTGGGCAGTCCGAAGGGTTCCGCGCTTGCTCGCCTCAGTCGACTTGAGGCGCTGAATCACCAGCATGGGCCCGCAATATCCCCAGGCGTGGCGCCGCTTGGCCTAGCAGGCGCCTGCGTTCTCCTGGGCGAGGCAGCATCGAGCTTTGCACATTGAATGAGCTGAGCTCGGTCAGCACGCACGCGGGGCTCGGCTTGCTAAGTTGGGAACAGACTGAATGGCTGTTCAAGAAAGTTTCGCCGCCGAAACCGGAACGGCGTTCTGGTGGCTTCGTTTTCTCCCCAGGGTAACGAGAGGAGAGAGGACATGCAGAAACTTTCCTACGTTTTCGCAGCGCTTGCGACCATCGCCGTAGCAGCGCCGACCATCGCCAGCGCCGAGGGGGTCGGGGTCCGCGTCGGCGTGGACCGCGACCATTATTACGGCCGCGACTATGGCCCGCGGGTCTACTACCACGATCGCGGCTTCCACCGCGGCTGGTACGATCGCGACGCCGATCGGACCGTGATCATCCGGCGTCACCACTATCACGATTGGGACGACTAACGAATTGCAGGATACCGATCGAGCAGGGATCGATTGAAATGGCTCCCCGAAAGGGAGCCATTTTTTGCTGGTGTGCGGAGCATGTGGGTGCGCGGCTCAGCGGAACAGCGCCACATAGATCACGTAGAGCCAGCCGAGAATGCCGTGGATGATCGCCCACAGGATGGAATGATTGTTGGTGTAGGAGATCGCGATGGCCAGCGCCGAGCCGAATCCGACGCCGTATTTGGCGCCCTCGATGCGGATGCCGTAGGTGCGATTGCCGTTCATGGTCTCCTCGCATCTCATCCTGGCGCAGCGTGCGCTCAGGCCTTGCGGACGAACTCGGATTTCAAATTCATCTGGCCGATGCCGTCGATCTTGCAGGCGATGTTGTGGCCGTCGCTTGCTTCCTGCAACCGGATGTTGCGCACCTTGGTGCCGCCTTTGACCACCGAGGACGAACCCTTGACCTTCAGATCCTTGATCACGATGACGCTGTCGCCATCGGCCAGTACGTTGCCGTTGGCATCGCGAATGCTCGCATCGTCCGCGGCCTCGGCCGCCGCGCCGGCTTCGCCGCTCCATTCATGGCCGCATTCCGGGCAGACCCACAGCGCGCCGTCCTGATAGGCGTGTTCGGATCGGCATTGCGGGCATGTCATCGCGTCCATGGTGACCTCATCTGTTGCAGTGAGGCAAACCGATAGGAGCGGAGCCGGGGAAGTCAAGCGCGGCGTCGCGCGTCGCCCCAAGGAGTGAAGCTGCCGTCTCCATTGATGCGAGTGATTGGCAGTTGCTGCTCGCGCCGGCCTGCGTACCGAGCCAGACGGGTGGCGAGGCTCAGGTGAATCGCTATCAACTTGAGCGAGATCATTTGAAGCAAAATCAATTGATGCGTGCGTGCGGCGGGCGTCGGGAACGTCGGGTACGACAGCCGGTTGAAAGATGCATCTTTCACCAAGAGGCGGCGTACCGCGCGATTGCGATGGCCCCGCATCGCGCCGCGCGATTTGCCGCAGAGGAGGCTGGCTATGAAGGAGATCAGGGAGCACATGGATGTGATCGGCGCCGACGGCGTGCACGTCGGCACCGTGGACCGCGCGTCGAAGGCAAACGCATCAAGTTGACCCGGAAGGACAGCGGCCAGGGCAGCCACCAGGGTCATCATCACTACATCGACAAGGGTCTGGTCGCCGACGTGGAAGGCGACAAGGTGCGGCTCTCGGCGATTGGCGCCGTGGCGGTCACGTTGGAAGACGAGAAATAGGCGCACGTTCAGCATCACGGCGGAGGCCAGCGTCTCCGCCGGAAGGCGCAACGGCAAGCGTAACGGAAAGTGCGAGAGGAGCTGGCCATGCGGATCTTGGATGTCGCAGGCGCGCTGTGTGTCGCCGGCGTCGTGGCGGCAAGTGCAATTGCGCCGGCATCGGCTGCGCCGGTGGCGGCGCTTTCGGCCGGCGCTCGGCTCATCGCTGCCGTGCCGGTGCAATTCGTCGGCTGGCGCCACGGGCCAGGCTGGCATAGCGGCTGGCGCTGGGGCCCGTATGCCTGGCGCAACGCCGATGACGAGGCCTGCTCCGGCGATCATCCGCCCTGGGCAAGCGCCTATGCCGGCTATCCGAGCTTCTGGTGCAGCCCGGGCTTCGGCGCCTATTATCGCCACTGGCCGCGGTGAGTGGCGGCGGCCGATTTCGATGTGATGGACTTGCCGGTCGCTCAACCGATCCTACACCCTCTGGGTCGGTGCCTTCGGTGACGGCGCACAGGCCGCGAGCGATGCCGGCCAATCGCTGCGCGTGCGGCTGGTATTGGCCCTCTTGACCCCGGCGTCGAGCACGAGCACGAACTCGGCCAGGTCGTCCTGAGCGTCCGCCGGCCATGCCTCGATGCGTTTCAGGACTTCGGTCAGCCTTGTTGTCTTCATGTCGCAGCATTCCCATGATGGAGCCGATGTGAGTGCCCGGCTCGACGAGCGGCGGCAGCAAGGCGGCGGATACCGCCTGGCTCAGTTGTTGTTCCCCCGATGTGTCCATCGCGAGGTGCGCGCCCGTCGCGTGACCAAGCGCGTGGATACGGGTCTCAAGCAGCCTTGGCGGTGGGTTCGCTTTCGGCGGATTCCATCGCACGCAGATACATGTCGAGCAGCGTCTCGTGCTCGTCGCGCTCCTCCTGGTCCTGCTTCCTGAGCTTGATGATCTCTTTGAGGATTTTGACGTCGAAACCTTCGCCCTTGGCTTCAGCAAAGACCTCCTTCTTCTGCTCGCTGATCTCCTGCAGTTCGGCGTCCAGATTTTCGATCCGTTCGACGAAAGACCTGATCCGGCCGCCGGGAATGCCGATGTCTGACATGGTGTCTCCTTGCTGAATGAGACGGTGAAAATGCGAGCCAAGATGTTGCCAATGCGTTAAGGATGATGGTTAAGACGCGCCGCTCGCGTCGTGTTGAAGCACCGCTAATCTCTCTCCTCGGCCGCAAGGCGTTTGAACTCCCGCTTCATCGCATTGACCCGGGCGAGATAGCCGGCAGCGAGGTGATCGCCGCAACGCTCGCCGTCGGCCGGTCGAAAGCCGCGGCGCATGAAGGCGGCGGCAGGGCCGGCGCCGCACAGATGGATCAAGGCGGCGAGATCCTGCCGCTGGAGCGCGTTCGGCTTTGCGTCGGATGCGCGGGCGAGCACGGCGGCGACCTGACGGTCGAGATAGATCGCCGTCAGTTCGACCGCATGGCGCGGCAGCGCACGGATGTAGGGGAGAAGCGAGCCGCAGCCATCGTCGGTGACGGCGTGGTCGCGGATGCAATAGCGCGCGGATTCCGCAAAGGCGGCGTCGGTCATCTGGAACAGGCCGACCGCGCTGGAAGCCGGCTTGTAGACGCTGAACGGATTGAGCGCGAGCTGCCAGCGCCAATAGGTGCGCGTCACAGGATTGCCGGAGCTCTCGGTCTGCGCCAGTGCAGCCAGCAGTTCGGGCGTGATCGTGGCGGTGGCGTAGGCGCGAAACAGCGATCCATACTGCCGCCAGGTCTCGGGCGGCTCCTTGTCGAGCCGGTGGCCGACAAAGACGAACAGCTCGCTCGGCTTGCGGATCACCTGATACATGATGTTCACCAGAAAGAACGCCGCGAGCAGGATCACGGCGAGCCCCGCGATCCGGACCGGCCGCGGCGTTGCGCTCAGCCTCCGCCGCGTCCAGCGCGCGCCGCGTCTGATCCGGCGGAGCAGGGCGGTCCAGCGCTTCTTGCGAGATCGGGGCTTGCGGACCATGTATCCGGTCAGCCCTTCGCCATCACCGATCGCCGGCAGATATAGACACCCGCGAGCACAAGCCCGACCGACACCAGCATCGCCAGCGAAAAATGCTCGCCGAGAAACATCGTCGCGATTACCAGCGATACGATCGGCTGGGAGAACTGGAGAGGCGCGATCGCCGACACGCCGCCGCGCTGCAGGGCCCAGAACCAGGCCGCGAAACCGATCAGCGTGCAGAACACCGCCAGGAACAGCAGCGAACCGCCGGCCAAGGCCGTCAAAGCCGCGAGCGGCTGCGCGAGGGATCGCGACAGGGGCAGCATGAAAACCGCGCCGAAGATGATCGACCATGCAGTGGCGCCGAACAGCCCGATGCGAGCCGATAATCTCGCGCCGGCCAGATAGCCGATGCTCACCGTGACCGTTCCCAGGAGAACGATGAGGTCGCCGAGCATGGTTCCGCTGCTGCCGACGTCCCCATTGAAACGCATGAGGATCAGCAGCGCCTCGCCGCACAAGGCGATCGCGCTTCCGACCAGCCAAAGCGGCCGTGGAAACGAGCGCAAGAGCAGATGTTGGATCAGTGCGGTGATCACCGGCGCACAAGCCAGGATGAGGGCCGCATGCGACGTCGAGGTTCGTGAAAAGCCGAGGCCCTGCAGGAAGAATGAGCCGCTGAACCCGATCACGCCGTTGACGGCGAGGGCAATCCAGGCTCCTTTGTCGGTCGGGAACGGTGGCCGACAGACGAGAACAATCGGTACGAGAAAGGCCGCCGCCATCAGCAGTCGCGACGGTCCGATCAGCGACGAGGACATCTCGCGCGCAACCAGCACGGTGGCGGCCGGCGTGGCGCCCCAGAACAGGACGGCGATCAGCCCGGCCAGATAGGGAAGGGAACGGCCGCCTCGCCTCGCCGCCGGCACGTCCAATGCCTCGGACGCGGCCCCGCCGGATCCCTCCAAGGTCAGTTTGTCCACGACCATGCCCTCTATTCACCAGCGACCGAATGAGCTTCATGCAGGTTGCATCGTCGCGCTGCAAGGTCGTTTCTTGATCACCCAACGCCAGCAGCAATCAACGCAATCCGCCTTCTTCGATCACAGGGGGCGCCCAGTTGAACGTTGCCAGCCAGCAGATACGATTCCGCGTTCTCGCGGCACGAATGCCCGAGTGATGTTCAATGGCTACACGCTCTCGATATCGAGGGCGCAGGGAAGGCTTTACGGCTTATACGCGCTCTCCTCGGGGACCGGCTTGATTGCCCCCGTCGCCTCGCGGATCATCTTCCACGCAGCTTGACACCAGCACCGGGATGCCAGGACCACACGATTTCGCCGTGCGTGTCAGGTCGTTCGTCCACGTGAAGATCACGGTCAACCCGACACGCCCACCGCATCCCACCCCGCGTGTCGTGACGATCGCGATACGCCCCTCGTGTCGAGGCGGGACGGCAAGATAAGAGCGTGAATTCTGAAAAAACGAAATAAGAATATTTTGATGCGAGAGGCTGGACAAACGAGCCAAATCAGTTAGCGCAGTTCGGTCCACGCCATCAACCGCAAGATCCACCGCGATGCGAATTCAGTGGTTCGTCATTGCGAGGAGCAGAGCGATCACGCAATCCAGTATCTTGCTCTCTCATTTGCCGTCCGAAGCCGGGTAGATCAGTCTGTCGCCGGCGCGCACGAAGCCCTGCGACAAGATCGCTGCCCGAACCTGATCCGCGTCCATCAAACGATGACCGCGCGGTCGGCGCGCTGCACGCCCAAGAGGCGAGGGGCTGTTAAGGACGCGGCCCGGCCGCCGCGGGTGAAGCCGTTGCCGCCCAAGACGATCAAGCGGGTGGCGCACATCATGTGCATGAGAAGCCGCCGAATGTGACTCGGCGCAAGGCCGCAGCATGGCTTTGGCTGATCAGCGCATCGAAAATCCGTTCGATGCCGCTGTGTGACATGACCGCAACCGCAGCGTCCACCATTCGATTGCGAGCGAACTCGTAAGAGCTGCGCCTCTGCGGCTGGAGGGGCTGCTCACCTTGCGGCTTCTCGCGATTTAGCCGGACTGGATATCGCCGGACGAAAAGGTTGCCCTCAACTGTTGCAAACGTATCGGCGGGAGCCTGAAAAGGTGCAGGATGCGGTGTTGCGGCGCAACCAAGATTCTTCAAGCAAGATTCTCAAGAAGGCATCGCGGCTCGAGCCGCATGCGGCGCGACAACGGCGCAAGCGGGTTCTGACCTCCGCCATGAGCCAAGCGTCTTGATTTTCGATTCGCGGCGTGTTTCTTTCGAATGAAAGGCGATACGAAAATAGCTCGCGCCACTGACGCGTCGCTGAAGATCAAATTGTCGCTGAATAAAAAGGGGGGACGAATGACGCACATCGCGCGGATGTCAGGACTTCTGCTGCTTCTCGGAACGGTCGCGGCGTCGCCAGTCCCAGCACTTGCACAGGATGAGGTGCAGCTGCTGCCGCCGAACTTGCTCGAAGCGACCTCGCCGGACATGACTCCGCCCGGGAAATTCAAGAAGGACGGGCCGTGGAAGATCGGCATGTCGTTTCCAGGCGTCGGCAACACCTGGATCGTCCAGATGGCTGAGGAAACGAAATACGAGGCGGCGCACAACCCGAACATCAAGCAATTCATCTTTACCGAGGCGAACTGGCAACCGGCCAAGCAGGTCGCCGACATGGAGGACTTGATCGCTCAAAAAGTTGACGTGTTGATCGTTGCTCCCCTCGCGCCGCCTCTCGTCAAGAAGCAGGTTGATGCTGCGGTAGCAGCGGGCATTCCAGTGATCAACTTCGGCAGCAGCAATGGTGAATTGGCTTCGACGGTCGAGATCATGGGCGGAGGAGAACGCTTCGGCGAGGTCGGAGGTAAATTTCTGGTCCAGAAGCTGGGCGGCAAGGGGACGATCTGGGCGTTTCGCGGCGTTGCCGGCGTCGGCGAGGAGATCTTGCGCTACAATGGATTTCGCAAGGCCATCGAGGGAACGAACCTCAAGATCGGCACCGAGGTTTACGGCGACTGGAATTATACCAAGGGCAAGCAGCTTTGCGAGAACCTCGTGCTGTCCGGTCAGCCTGTCGATGGCATTTGGTTCTCGGGCGCGGATATGACGCGAGCCTGCATCGACGTATTCAAGGAGGCCGGCAAGCCCCTGGTCCCAATGACGGGGGAAGCCAATAACGGCTTCTTGCGCGCGTGGACAGATGCAAAGGTCGAGGCCGTTTCCCCGATCTTCACGCCGGGACTAGGCCCGGCCGTGCTGAGGGCGGCGGTTGCTCTTCTCGAGGGTAAGTCGCTGCACAAATCCTATTATTCTTCGCCGGCGCCAATCGACAATGCCAATCTGAAATCCTACTACCGGCCGGATCTCAATGACTCCTTCTGGGTGACGTCGACGTTGCCGGAAGCGGAGATCCAGAAAATGTTCAAGCGCTAGACACCAGCGCGGAGCGGACGTGGTGCCTCCTCTGGCTGAAGCTCACCCGGCGGGTGGAACGTCGCGGCGGGACGATTCCGCTCCTTTGGTTTCGTTCGATAAGGTCGTCAAGCGCTTCGGATCGAACGTGGCGCTTAGTGAGGTGTCTGTCGATTGCGCGGCCGGCTCCGTTCATGCGGTTACCGGCGAAAATGGCGCCGGCAAATCCACGCTGATGAACCTGCTTGCTGGCGTGCATCGGCCGGACGAAGGAAGGATCTTGCTACGCGGCGAGGCCGCTTGGCTCGACAGCCCCCACGATGCGCAGCGTTCCGGCATCTCGACGATTTTCCAGGAATTGACGCTGCTGCCAAACCTTACCGTGGCGGAGAATCTTTTCCTCGGTCGAGAGCCTACGCGCCGCGGCATGGTCGACCGCAGAGTCATGCGCGCGAGGGCGGAGGTCGCCTTGAAGCGCCTCGGCAGCCGGATCGGTGTTGACGAATATTGCCGCGAGCTCTCCGTTGCTGATCAGCAGCTCGTGGAGATCGCCAAGGGAATCTCGGCCGACGCAGACATCTTCATCTTCGATGAACCGACGGCCGCGCTGAATGCGCCCGAGGTCGAGAAGCTTGGGGAATTGATCGCTTCACTCAAGTCGGAAGGCAAGCTGATCTTCTACGTCAGCCACCGGCTCGACGAGATATTCAAGTTCTGCGACCAGGTGTCGGTGCTCAAGGATGGCCAGCATGTCGCAACGCGGGCCGCGCGAGATCTCACCCACGACGAACTTATCTCGCTCATGGTTGGGCGCGTGCTTACGCAATTCTATCCCGCTCGCAAGCCGCTGCAGAGATCTTCGAATTCCGCGCTCGATGTGTCCGGCTTGGTTGCAGCGGAGGGCGGTCCTTCGGTTTCATTCGCGGTGCGGCGCGGAGAAATCCTTGGCCTCGCGGGACTCGAGGGGCAGGGCCAGCGCGATATCATCCGTGCGCTCGCCGGATTGCAGCCGGCGGTCCAGGGACAAGTGGCAAAGTCGAGCGCCGCTGGGGACGGCTCGCATCCACTCGATCTCACCGTGGTCGCCACCGCGCTCGCGGGTATCGGTTTCGTGCCTGAAGACCGGAAGTCTGAAGGGCTCTATCTCTCACTGTCGATCTCGGAAAATATCGTGCTCGGCATGCTTCGCCGTTTCTCGGTCTGGCAGCGCGCAAAGGTCAGGACGGACCTCGTCGCCAGCCTCATGGAGCGTATGCGCGTTCGCGCGACGAGTCCCAAACAGCTCGTAGGAATGCTGTCAGGTGGCAATCAGCAGAAGGTCATGATCGGACGTTGGCTGGCGTCCGGCGTCGATGTGCTTCTTCTGGAGGAGCCGACCCGCGGCGTCGATATCGGCGCCAAAGCCGAGATCTATGCATTGTTGCGAGATTTCGCGGATGGCGGCGGCGCGGTCGTGCTGACCTCGAGCGAATTGCAGGAAGTATTGGGGCTCTGTGACCGGGTTGTGGTCGTACGTGGTGGCGCCATCACCGCAGAACTCGACGGCGCTATGACCAGCGAGGAGGAGGTTATGCGCTTTGCCTTGACCGAACAATCGTCCGCCGACGGATCCCAGGCCGGGAGCGCCAATGCTTAGGCTTTTGCGCACACCGGGCCGCTCCGGCATCAAGGCAATGACGCTCGTGCTGCCGTTAGCCCTCTTCCTTATCCTCTGTCTTTCATCCTCAACTTTTCTCAGCTTTCAGAATCTTGCCAACGTCAACAGCCAGATCGCGGGACTTCTGATCGTTTCGCTGGGACAGATGATCGTGGCCATTTCCGGGGGCATCGACCTTTCCGTCGGCTCGGTCATGAGCCTGACGAGCGCGATGCTAGTCGCGCTGGATCCCCAGTTGGCAATGCCTGCTGTATTAGCGGTCGGCATTGCTGCCGGGCTTGTCAATGGAATCGGCGTGACCTTGTTCAGCGTCCATCCGCTCGTCATGTCGCTTGCGACCATGACCTTCTTGCAAGGCTTGGCTTTACTGATCCATCCCGTACCGGGTGGGGTGGTTCCGGAATATCTGAGGACGCTTGCAGTCTCGGAAGTCGACGGTATCCCGGCCGCGTTCTTCTGGTGCGTGGCGGCGGTGGGTCTGACTGCCGCGATGCTGCACCTCACCCGCTTCGGGCTCCGCATTTTTGCGATCGGCGCCAATCCGACCAGCGCGGCTCGCAATGGGGTTCCCGTCACCTTGCACAGGATCGCTTGCTACGTGATCTGCTCTCTCAGTGCGGTGTTGGCGGGCACCTTTCTGACAGCACGGGTCGCCGGAGGTGACGCAACGATCGGTGCGTCCTATTCGCTCGACTCCGTCACCGCCATCGCCTTGGGTGGGGTTCAACTGGCCGGCGGTGCCGGCAGCGTTACCGGTGTCGTTGCGGGCGTCCTTACGCTCGGCTTCATGACCAACGGAATGAATCTGGTCGGTATCTCGCCGTTCCTCCGAACCGCGGCCACGGGCTGCCTGCTGCTGCTGGCGATCGGCCTGCAGAGGCGGAAGGTGATCGGCGCATGACCGAGGTGACGATGGGTAGACCGCTCATGTGGGGGCAAAGGCTGCGCTCGGCGGCAAGTGCCGTTCGGGAGCTTCCATTCGCCTATGCCGCCCTCGTGATTTTGCTGTGCACCTCCTACCTGGTCCGTCCAGCGTTGCTGTCCCCGCTGCTCTTGTTCCTGATCGCGCGTCAGGCGGCTCCGCTCGGAATCGCAGTCATAGGCCAGTCGCTCTGCATGCGCGTCCTGTCGCTCGACCTTTCTATCGGCGGCGTTATTGTCGGCGTGAGCTATATTCTTACGAGCGGCTTGCTGCCGTTTTCCGAACCGGTCTTGCTCCTGATCTGCCTGGCCTTCGGTGCTTCGGTCGGATTGATCAACGCGTTCTTCATCACGCGCCTGCGTGCGTCCTCGGTGATCGTGACACTGGCCATGACCATGATCATCAGCGGCGTAGTCGTCTCGTTCAGCCAGTTAAGGTCGCCAGGGGACGCGCCCGTGCTGTTGCGCCAGATCGGGCAGCTGCGAGTGGGCGTCTTCCCGGTCGCGCTGCTGGTCTGGCTCGGCCTCTTGATGCCCGCTGCAATTTTTCTGCGGGTTTCGGTGTTGGGCCGCTATATCGATGCCATCGGCGCCAATCCGCAGGCCGCCTGGGTTTCGGGCATTCCCTACGTTCGAGTGGTGACGATCGTCCACGTCCTGTCGAGCCTGTTCGCCGTGTTTTCCGGGTTCCTGCTCATTGGCTTTGTCGGTGTCGGCAGCATGGATATCGGCCGCGACCTGGCGCTGAATTCGCTCGCGGCGGTCATTCTCGGCGGCGTTACCTTCGGCTCGGGCAGGGGGGGCGTGCTCGGCCCAACCGTCGCCGCCTTGATGTTGACGTTCAGCTTCAACCTGCTGACGAGCCTCGGGCTCGGCGAGCCTGCCAAGCTGATGCTGCAGGGGACGATTATCGGCGTCGCGGCGGCCGCCTATTCAGCGAGGCGTCAGTCCTGAGGCATTCGATAACCAAGCGAGAACGGCTGCGGCCGCAGGATGACAACAGGAGAGAGATGACATGACTGAGGTGATGGCTGGAGCCGAACCGTTCTTCATGCAGGGCAAGGGACCCGCGGTCCTCGTGCTCCACGGTTTCACTGGATCGACGCAAAGCATGCGGTATCTCGGCGAAGAGCTCCACCGACGCTTCGGCTTTACCGTGAGCGGCCCGCGCCTGAAGGGCCACGGCACCTCGCCGGACGATATGGAGACGACCGGCTATCTCGATTGGCTGGCGTCGGCGGAGCAGGCTCTTCATGAACTGGCAGGTCAGGGCAAAAGAGTATTCGTTACCGGCCTCTCCATGGGGGGCACGATTACCCTCAATCTTGCCGCGCGATTTCCGAACATCGTGGCCGGCGCCATCCCGATTAACGGCGCGGTCGGAATCTTTGACGGCGCAATGGCCGAACTCATATCGGACGGCGCAGCGCCGAAGCGTGTCCCGGGCATCGGCTCGGACATCAAGGCTGCAGGCGTCAAAGAGCTCGCTTATCAGGAGGTACCGGTCGCCTGCCTCCGGCAGGTCCACGTCCTGATTGCGGCAACCGAAAGCTTGCTGCGCAAGGTCACCTGTCCCACGCTCGCGATTCATTCCAAAGAGGATCACATCGTGCCGTCGACGAATGGCAAGCGAATCGCGCAGGAGGTGAGTTCAAGCGATGTGCGCCTGCTCTGGCTCGACAACTCCTACCATGTGGCGACTCTGGACAACGACAAGGATCTGATCGTCGAGCGCTGCGGACGATTCATCTCGGAGATAGCCGGGGCCGCAGTCTAGCGCCGCATTATTCAGGAAGGTGGGCCGATTGGTCGCAATCTTGAATATGCCTTGGCCATTCGCGGGGACTGCTTCGCTCGGCTCGCTATGACGGATGCTGGCAGCCCGATTTATCCCAGCAGCCATGGACCGAGTTGAGCGGAGCCATACCCACCAAGTCTGACGTCGTGGTCGGCGGGATTGCGATGCTCAACCCATTCTACGCCCGGTCCGCCGACGCCGGATAGATCAACGCGTCTCCGGCGCGCACGGCGCCTTGCGACAAGGTCGCTGCCTGTACCTGATCGGTGTCCATCAAATGGTAGACGGTGCGACCGGCATTGATCAGATAGTCGGCCACGATGCGCCGATGACAGCGCCACCACACGGCCTCCGCGCACATGATGGCCGTGCGCTGCTCGGCTGACACTTGCAGAAGACGATCGAAGCCGCGCCGAAAGTCGTCCGTGAGGGCGTAGTCCGCATAATGATGGAAGCTTTGGTTGGTCCAGAAGCCGTTGGTCTCCGGCGCGATGCCGCTCGCCTTGCGCAGGCCGCCGAGCTCGGCAATGCGCGTGTGGTTGATCTGATAGTGCGCAAGCGCGGCAGGCAGCACATCGGCATTGTACTGCGGGTTGGTCCGCGAGCGCGGGATGCGCCTGATATCGACGACGAGCTGAACGCGGCCGGCCCGCAGCAAGGTGACGAACTCGGCAATGGAGCGGGTGGAATGGCCGATGGTGAAGACGGGAGGAGCGCTGGGCGGCGGCGTGTTCTCGGAACGGTGCGCTGCTTCACCCATCCGAACCGCGGTCTTATTTGCCGCTCAGCTTCGTCAATGCGCTCTCCTTGTGCGCCGCGATGTGGTCGCTCTTGTCGCTCTTGATCTCGTATTGTGGCGACGCCTTGGAGGCGTGATGGCGGTGCCCCTTGTAGTCGAAGTCGCGCACGTGAACCGCGATGATGCGGCCGGTGACATGGCCGGCCTCCGAGTTCCAGGAGACGTGATCACCCTTCGCAAACTTTGTCATCGATCACCTCGCGCCGCACCGAAGAGGGGTGGTCACTTGACGTCGGGACTCGTCTGGGGCGCGCCGGTCGATTTCGCCTGCTCGCCCGCATTCGCATCCAGATAGGCGAGGGCCGCCTTCAGCTGCGCATCGCCAGGCTTGCCGATCAGGTCGGCCTTGATCGGGGCCGAAGACGTGGTTTTTTCATGCGACAGTGCGGCCTGCGTCGTGTTCGCGCCGGGCGTCGGCCCGAGCGGTCCCGGATTCTTGAACGCGCCCTGCAGCGCGGCTTCGCGCAGCAGGGGGCCGCCGCCGATCTGCTGGTCCTTGGGCGCTTCGACCACGACGTTAGGGGCGATGCCGTCATCCTGAATGGAGCGGCCCGAGGGCGTGTAGTAGAGCGCGGTCGTCAGCCGTACCGCGCCGTGTCCTTTCAGGGGGACAATGGTCTGTACCGAGCCTTTGCCGAAGCTTTGCGTTCCCATGATGGTGGCGCGGTGCCGGTCCTGCAGGGCGCCGGCGACGATCTCCGAGGCCGACGCCGAGGCGCCATTGATCAGGACCACGACGGGAACGCCGGGCAACATGTCACCATGCGCAGGGGCAGCGAAGCTCTGCTGATCGTCTGCCTGTCGGCCATGAATGCTCACCACCGGTCCGCCGTCGAGCAGATCGCCGGCGACGTCGACGGCCGCGGACAAAAGTCCGCCGGGGTCGTTGCGCAGATCGATCACGAGGCCCTTCACGCCGCCGTCAGGGCCCTGCTTGAAATCCGTGATCGCCTTCTTGAAGCCATCGGCCGTGTCGCCGCCGAACTGGGTGATCCTGATATAGCCGATGCCGCCGGGCTCGAGCTCAGACTTGACCGATGCGACCTTGATGATCTCCCGCGTCAGCGTGACGTCGAACGGCTCCTGCTTGCCGCGGAGGATGGTGACCGTCACCTTCGAGCCGGGATCGCCGCGCAATTCGTCGACCACCTTCTGCAGGCTGACCCCTTGCGTGCTGGTGTGGTCGACCATGACGATGGCATCGCCCGGTTCGAGCTTGGCGCGCGCGGCCGGGGTCCCATCGATCGGCGCGATGATCTTCACCACGCCCTCCTGCTGCGAAATCTGCATGCCAAGCCCGCCGAATTTCCCGGCCATGTCGGCCTTGGAATCCTTGAACTCCTGTTCGTCCATGTAATCGGAATGCGGGTCGAGGCGACGGAGCATCCCCTTGAGCGCGTCCTTGACCAGTTCGTCCGAGCCCACGGGATGAACGTAATCCTGGCGGACGAGTTGGATCACGCCGGCGAGCACGGCGAGATCCTGAGGCGCGAGCCCGGTGTCCTGGACAGCGACGGCGGTGACGAGGGGGACTGCGATCGCGCTTGCGCCTGCAATGAGACCGGCGATCAGCAATCGGGATTTGATCATGATGGTGCTACCCTCAAGGCTACGCTCGTCGCGGCGTTGGTTTGGCGGGAAGGTTTACAGGAACGACCGAACGGGAACTTTGTTTCAGTCAGGAAGCTAAAGCCACGCAAAATTGCGTTAGCTCGTCGCGAGCGCTCCGGCCGGGGTCGCATCGGGGGGCAGTGGCGGGATACAGTCATGAATTCGGCCACGCTCAGCTTGCCCATGCCGAGGTTGCGATTCCCGCGTGGCTGATCTGCGATCGTCGCTTTTTGTGGAAATGCGGGTGGGGCAAGGTTAAGCCGTTCTCGCGCTCGGATGTGCAGGATATCGCATCCGGCTATCCGAAGCGCGCTGATCGTGCGACCAGTCTGGCACGCATGATCGATATTCCCGAAACCGCTTTTGTCGAGACCGTGTCCGAATTCAACAGCCAAGCCGCGCGCGGCGGCAACGTCTGGCAGCGCTCGCTGGGCGGTGCCGGTCAAAACACCGGCCCTTGCATCGCACCGATCGAAGCACCGCTCTGTGCGCATGGCTCGCGGCTCCCGGGCTGGTTCGCTTGCAGCAACGATATGGCCTTGGTCATGGAAGGCGCCTATCCAGGGCTCACGATCACATTGGGGCCGGCACTTTCCTTCGGCCGGTTCGCCGGACCAACGGCTGCGGGAGCAAACATCTGATGGCAGGAGAGCCGGACGTTCTCGTCATTGGCGGCGGCAATGCCGCGCTGTGCGCGGCGCTGATGGCGCGCGAGGCGGGCGCCTCGGTGCTGCTGCTGGAATCCGCGCCGCAAAGCTGGCGTGGCGGCAACTCGATGCATGTGCGCAACCTGCGCTGCATGCACGATGCGCCGCAGGACGTGCTGGTCGATGCCTACAGGGAAGAGGAATACTGGCAGGACCTGCTCAAGGTCACTGGCGGCTTGACGGATGAGCGGCTGGCCCGGCTCGTGATCCGGCATTCCTCGCGCTGCCGGCCCTGGATGCGCCGTCACGGCGTGCACTTCCAGCCGCCGCTCTCCGGCGCGCTGCATGTGGCGCGCACCAACGCCTTCTTCATGGGCGGCGGCAAGGCGCTGGTGAATGCGTATTACCGCAGCGCCGCCGGGCTCGGCATTGCCGTGCGCTACGACACGCCGGTGAAGAGCCTCGAGCTCAAGGACGGGCGCTTCGTCGCCGCGATCACCGAGCAGGGTGAGCGCATCGCCGCCAAAGCTTGCGTGCTCGCCTGCGGCGGCTTCGAATCCAATCTCGCATGGCAGCGCGAAGCCTGGGGCCGCAACGAGCGCGGCGAATGGCCGGCGGAGAATTTCCTGATCCGCGGCACGCGCTTCAACCAGGGTGTGCTGCTGAAGTTCATGCTGGACGCCGGTGCCGACGCGATCGGCGATCCGACCCAGGCGCACTGCGTCGCGATCGACGCCCGCGCGCCGCTCTACGACGGCGGCATCTGCACCCGCATCGACTGCGTCTCGCTCGGTGTCGTGGTGAACCGGGAGGCGCAGCGCTTCTACGACGAGGGCGAGGATTTCTGGCCCAAGCGCTACGCCATCTGGGGACGGCTCGTGGCGCAACAGCCCGGGCAGACCGCATGGTCGATCATCGATCGCAAGGCCGTCGGCCGCTTCATGCCGCCGGTGTTTCCGGGCACGCGGGCCGAGACGCTGGAGGAGCTGGCGCAGAAGATCGGTCTCGATGTCGCGAGCTTCACCGCAACCCTGAACGCCTACAATGCCGCCTGCCGCCCCGGCAGCTTCGATCACACCGTGCTCGATGACTGCCGCACCGAGGGGCTGACCCCGCCGAAGACCCATTGGGCCCAGCCGATCGATGCGGCGCCGTTCTTCGCCTATCCGCTGAAGCCCGGCATCACCTTCACCTATCTCGGGATGAAGACCGACGAGAGCGCCGCCGTGCGTTTTGCCGGCGTGCCAAGCGCCAACCTGTTTGCGGCCGGCGAGATGATGGCCGGCAATGTGCTGGGCAAGGGCTACACCGCGGGGGTCGGCATGAGCATCGGCACCGCGTTCGGCCGCATCGCCGGCGTCAATGCCGCCGCGAGCGCCGGATTCCATCATCCCGAGTTCAAGGAGGAGCTGGCCTATGCCGCCGCTCACTGAGACGATCGCGGCCGCGGCCGGCTCCACCATGCCGGACCTGAGCGCGTTACTCGGCAAGGACGAGCAGGAGATCGCGCGGGTCATGCAGATCTGCAACGCCTGCCGCTATTGCGAGGGCTTCTGCGCCGTGTTTCCGGCGATGACGCGCCGGCTCGAGTTCACGGGGGCCGACACGCATTACCTCGCCAATCTCTGCCACAATTGCGGGGCGTGCCTCTACGCCTGCCAATATGCGCCGCCGCACGAATTCGTCGTCAACGTGCCCAAGGCAATGGCGAAGGTGAGGGGGCGGACATATCGGCACTATGCGTGGCCTTCCAGCTTCGGACAGCTCTATCAGCGTCAAGGCCTGACGCTTGCGCTCGCGCTGGCCGGCGGGCTTGCGTTGTTTCTCGTGCTCGCGACCGCCATCGCCGGCGGGCTGACCGACAAGCCGCTCGGCGGGAATTTCTATGCGATCTTCCCGCACAATCTTCTGGCGAGCCTGTTCGGCGCCGTGTTCGTGTTCGCCATGGTGGCTTTCGCGGTCGGCGTCGTCAGGTTCTGGCGCGACATCTCGCCGGCGCGCGAAGCGATCCCGCCGGGGGCGGCCGAGCTGGCCAAGGCGCGCGGTCCGGCCGCGGTGGAAGCGGCAAGCGACGTTGCCCGGCTGCGCTATCTCGGCGGTGGCCATGGCGAGGGCTGCAACGAGGACGACGATCGCTTCACGCTGTCGCGGCGCTGGTTTCACCAACTGACGATGTACGGCTTCCTGTTGTGCTTCGCCGCCACCAGCGTGGCGACGCTTGACCACTACGTCCTGGCCTATGAGGCGCCATATCCCTGGCTCAGCCTTCCCGTGATGCTCGGCACGGTCGGAGGCATCGGCCTGTTGGTCGGCCCTGCGGGCCTGCTCTGGCTCAACCTGCACCGTAGTCCCGAGCGGGGCGATGCCGCGCAGCGGCCGATGGACCGCGGCTTCATCGCGCTGCTCTTCATCGTCAGCCTCACCGGGCTTGCTCTGCTCGTGCTCCGCGACACCCGGTTCATGGCGCTGTGGCTTGCGATCCATCTCGGCACCGTGATGGCGCTGTTCCTGACCTTGCCCTATGGCAAGTTTGCGCATGCGGTATTCCGTACGGTCGCGCTCTTCAAATATGCGCTGGAGAAGCGGCTGCCGAACCGGATTGGCGTCGGCGGAGAGTAGGGCCGCGACCATCCGGCGGCGCGGATCGATCGACGCGGAGCGTGCAGCCTCGCTGCGCCTGGCCTTCGCTGCCCAACACGGGCCTCCCGTCCTTTGCCGACGGAGCGGCTTCGACTCGTTCCACACTGTCAAACCGCAGATCTCCCGACAGCAGATATGATGATACGTTCTCGCGGCACGAGGTGCCCGAGAGATGCACGGGTAGCTTCACGCTCTCGAAATCGAGGGCGCAGGGAAGGCCGGATGCAAGGCCAGCACCCATGGCCCGCCTGCAGAAGAAAAGCAGGCGGCAGTCACCACAGGTACGGCCTACAACCGGCCTTCCCTGCGCGATGGTTTTAACGCTTATACGCGCTCTCCCCGGGGACCGGCTTTCTTGCCCCCGTCCGCGCGAGGCGAAGCCTCGTCACGTCAGCGCAACGCACTAAGCGCGTTGCGCTGGGCATCAGCACCGGGATGCCAGGACCACACGATTTCGCCGTGCGCATCAGGTTGTTCGTCGGCATGAATGATCACGCTGCAACCCGATCCGCCCACCGCATCCCACCCCGCGTGTCGTGACGATCGCGATACGCCCCTCGTGCCGAGGCGGGACGAGCGGATAAGATCATGATTTCCGAAAAAGCGAAAGAAGGATATTTTTGCGCGAGGGACTGGACAGGCCAAATCAGCTTGAAAAGGCTGCCGAAAATGACTGTTGGGCGCAAGCTTTGTCGGTTTCAATCGGCGGCGCAAACTGCGTTGACGGCCATTGGCAAGAAGCTCGGATGAGCGAAGCGATATCCGGGAAAACGCGTGAGACCCCCGATGTTGCTAATGCTCACCCGGGCTACGCAGCTCGCTAACAGTTGCGCTCGACGAGATCGGACCAGAACGGAACGTACCTGATCTGATCCGGCCACGGCCGATGTCCCCAGCCGTTGAACTCCCGCTCGAAATAGTCCTCCAGGTTCGCGCCGTAATGAATCACGTCGGCCTGGTAGACAGAGAACACGGGATTGCCGGACTCGTGTGGCTGCTCCGGAAGATAGCGGTGGCTGAGCAAGGGGATCAGCTTGGGCGCGCGCGAGAGAACGGAGCGGAGCACTTCGGCGCGTGCCTCCGGGTGGTCAGGCCTCTCTCCCCATTCGGACCACCATAGCGCGTTATGCTCGATATCGAAGAGCAGCCCCTCGAGGGGCCACTCCAGCATGCTGCGAATGGCGGCTTCGTCGGCCCAGTCATGGCCGCGCACCGGTCGGCGCTCTCTCAATAGCGCGACGAGATCGGGTGGGAAGACCAGGCCGAATTTCGCCTGCGCATCGTCGAGTTCGGCCTGCGTATAGCCTCTGGTCCAATGGTCCAAGTTCATGCTGCGCTCTATGGCTTCGGGTCCCAAGGCTGCCGTGCGGCATGATGGATATGAAGTATCTCGATCGTGTCGTCGGTCGCGCGATAGAAGATTTCGTAAGGGGAGCGTCCAAGCGGAATAACGCGAACATCGGGGCGGGCCGGGAGCCGCCTTGCGCTCGTGGGCCAGCGTGCAATGTGGGCAACGACACGTCAGATGCGCCGCTCGACAGCCAGCGCGACGGTCGGATGGTGGAGCATGAGCCAATCGGCGATTGCGGCGAGGTCGTTGAGGGCTTCGTCGGTATAGACGACCTTCATCGCGTACGGAATTTGGCGAAGGCATGCAAGCGCGGTGTCGCCGCTTGCGTTTGATCGTGGGATGGAGCTCGCAATGCGGGCCGGGTCCGGCGGTCCTACTGATAAAGTGCACTGTCACCCGCAATCCCCGGCGCAAATCAGTTGGACGGCCGCGTCTGCGGTGCGGACCGGCATCTCCCAACCGGCGCGATGCCGGTGGTCTGTCATTGCGAGGAGCGCAGGCGACGAAGCAATCCAGGCTTGCTTGCCGGCTCCGGATTGTCTGGCGCGGGTCGTACTTCACCTGGGCGAAATGGCGCAGGATGAGGACGGCGGCCGGCCGACCGCCGACCTTAGCACACTGACTGCCACGGGCTCGCAAGGTGGAGCGAACGTCCGCAGCTCGCCCGTGGTCGATGGGATCAATGTGGTTGATCTCGATCAAAGGTCGCGGCGAGGAAGCGGGGCAATCTCAACTGGAAGATGCATGCGGGAGAACGCCAGTGCGTGCTTGTCTCTTTGGGTTGGCTGTCGTGATCGCTCTTCTGGGGTCGTCCTCGGCGCGCGCGGGCTGCTGGCCGAGCGAAACCTTTCCGATCTTCTGCTGGCTCGATACGAAGGGGGAAGGGTGTTCGGCGCACCACGCGCTGACCAGCGCCAAGGTGGTCATGTACCCGTACCCGAAGCAATCGATCTATGAGTTCGAAACCACCCATTGGTGGACCGGGCCTCCTCAGACGGCTTGCCCGCCGAGCAAGACGGTCAAGTTCACCGGCATTTGGGACCGCGAGACGGGCAAGGCGGAGGAAACGGCGTCCACCGGTTGGTCGTCATGGTCGCGTTACATCTATTGCAGCAACAACCCATGGACCGGACAAGGCCCGCCCACAGTGCCGATCTGTTCGGGGCCGGCCGGCGATGCAAATGTGGGGCAGCCAGTGACCTCGGCGATGCTTTCGCAAAGTCAGAGAACGAATTTTCTCTATGTCCAGGAGCCGCTACACACAAAATGCCTGCAGGTCGAACCCGACCCGATGGGCGCGGCATGGCTTACGGGAAGCTCGATGGTCAAGGTCGTCGTCTCGCACCATGAATTCCAAAAAATCGAATGGCACTTTTTCTTCCTGGACTTCTATTCGTTCGACCCCTGGAAGGAAGTCCCCATGCCGAAGTCCAAGGTGCCCTTGATCGCGACGAAAAAATACACCGAGCGTCGCATCGCCACGACGACGGGTCGGTTCTGGCTGAACAAGAAAGGGCGTTGGATGATCGTCGCGATCCCGAAGCCGACGTCGGTCGCCGCGCAGCTCGTCGGAACGACCGTCACCAACGAATGCCCGGGCGCGCGATTCAACATCCAATGAGGGAAGGGTCCGCCACAGGTTGATTGGACGAACCGGCTGGAGCCACGGGCGTAACCGCGCGAGCTCACGCGGAGGAAGCTGTTCGACTGCCTTTTCGATATTTTCAGCTCTCGTTATGCCGGAGACATAGCGTTGGCGTGCGAGAAGAAAGCGTGAAGCAACGGCAATCGAAGCCGTTGCGGGGGATAGGCGGCCGTCGTCGCGCGTCCGCATGCACCGAAGTTAAGTGCACTGTCAACGTAACTCTCATTCCTTTGCCTACCCGATCCTAGTCGTCGGGCGTGCAGACGCGCAGACGATGCCCATCGGGATCGACCGCAACGAATGTGCGTCCGAAAACCGCCACGCTCGGTTCCTGCTCGATGGATACGCCAGCGTCGCGCCAAGCGGCGTATAGACGGTCTACCGCAGCGTCATCGTCCACCATGAATGCAAGTTCAGAGCGATGGCCCGTTCCGGACGATACGAAGTTCGCCGCCTTCGTGGACCAGAGGCCAAGATATAGGCCATTGGTAAACTCGAAGGCGACATAGGTCGGAAATGATGCTGCAGGCGCTCTACCCAGCAGCTTTTCATAGAACGCACGGCTGCGTGCCGGGTCTTCAACGTAGAGAAGGATGAGGTTCGGAGTTGCCATCGAAAGTTGTCCTGCTGCGATGTTGCAGGACGAATATATGCGACGCCGGTGCCAAAAACTGGCAGCATGCGTCATGGCCAGATCCGAACGATTGCTGTCTCTCCTACAAGTGCTCCGGCGACACAGCCGCCCGGTGAGCGGAGCACGATTAGCCCAAGACCTCGGCATCAGCATTCGTACGCTTTATCGGGATATCGCATCCCTACAGGCACAAGGAGCGAACATCGAAGGCGAGCCGGGCGTCGGCTATATCCTTCGACCGGGCTTCATGTTGCCGCCGCTGATGTTTTCGCAGGAGGAACTGGAAGCCCTGATGCTTGGATTTTCTTGGGTGGCCAAGTTTGCCGATGAACCGATAACAAAAGCCGCATCAAATGCCTTGGCAAAGATCACGGAGGTACTTCCGGAGAGTTTGAAGGATGAACTGGAGAGTTCGGCCCTTCTCGTCGGGCCAAGAACGATCGAAGATGTCGAAGCGATCGAGCTCAAGATCGTGCGGACAGCGATCCGCAATGAACAGAAGCTCCAAATAGCCTATGTTGACGCGGCAGGAAACCAGTCCGACAGAACTATATGGCCTTTCGCTTTGGGTTATTTCCAAAAGGTTCGGATCCTGGTCGGCTGGTGCGAGAAACGAGCAGACTTCCGGCATTTTCGGACAGACAGAATAATGGCTCTCAAGAATCTTGCAGAGCGCTATCCAAAGCGCGGTGCGATCATGCTTCGAGAATGGCGCGAAACGCAAATCGATGCGGACTACGTGCCAGACCCCTGAGAATGCAGGGCACGAAGATCGCGCCGCTACTCCACATCAAAAGAAAGAGCAGGCGCGCCGCGATGCTCATTGCAAGATCCTGATCGCCGAAAGTAATCGCCCGTGAAGAACTGGGAAGGTTCTGATCTGGTCTAACTCAACGGGGCAGGTGTGAAGTCTCAGCAAATCGTCTTCTACGAGGGCGAGACGGCCAATGGCGGTTTGGCATCCAAGCTAGCAGTCCGACCTTTGAACGCGTCGACCAAAGGCGGATTTGTCATTCCACAAACGAAGATGGCGCCGCGGAGGTCAGTAGCGGATGTCTATGGATATGTCCTCGCGGCCGGCATCCATCATGCGCCATCGATCAAGGTCGTCCAGTCGGCGAAGGTCATCGAGAACCCCGCCGATGCAATCGTCGTTGCGGTACGGCATGCCCAATTTGTAAAAGGGGCTGGCCGATCATGTTGCAACTGCAGCGCAATGGCCATGGCATTGCAAGATGAAGCTCGATCGCAACGAGAGGCCCGTCGATGTCGGACTGCGGCGACCATAGAGCCGGAGACGCAGCAACAGGTCGTCTTGCCGATTCTCGCGCAGGCATCAGACGCCGGCGAGCGAGATTCCGTCGACCGGTCCACACCGAGGCCAGTCACCTCAATTCGGATCGTCCAGCAGGGATCTGCGGACAGCATCCTCGGAGAGGAGCCGGTCGAAATAGGCGATCGTCCTGGTCAGGCCTTCGGTAAGGCCAATCCTTGGCTGCCATGACAGGACAGCTTCGGCGCGCGTTATGTCGGGCCGTCGCCGACATGGATCATCTACCGGTCGCTCCCCGCATACGATAGCAGACCGCGAATTGCACAACTCGATGATGGTCCTGGCGAGTTCCTGGATCGAGATCTCGGCGGGATTGCCGAGATTGAGCGGTCCGGTCACATCGTCCGATGTCGCGGCGAGGCGGACGAGCGCATCGACCATGTCGTCGACATAGCAGAACGAACGCGTCTGCGATCCGTTGCCATACAGGGTGATCGGCTTGCCGAGCAGCGCCTGGACGATGAAGTTCGAGACGACGCGCCCGTCGTGGGGGTGCATGCGAGGCCCGTAGGTATTGAAGATTCTGGCCACCTTGATCTGTAAGCGATGCTGGCGCCAATAATCGAAGAACAGCGTCTCGGCGCAGCGCTTACCTTCGTCGTAACAGGACCGCGGACCGATCGGATTGACGTTGCCCCAGTAGTCCTCCGTCTGTGGGTGCTTCTCCGGGTCGCCGTAGACTTCCGAGGTCGACGCCTGAAGGATCATGGCCTTGAGCCGTTTCGCCAGCCCTAGCATGTTGATGGCGCCGTGAACGCTGGTCTTGGTCGTCTGCACGGGATCGTGCTGGTAATGGACCGGCGAGGCCGGGCAGGCGAGGTTGTAGATGCTGTCGACCTCGACATAGAGAGGAAACGTCACGTCGTGCCGAAGCAGCTCGAAATTCCTATCGTCGAGAAGGGGCTCGATATTGCGGCGTGTGCCGGTGAAGAAATTGTCGACGCAGACGACCTGGTGACCGTCAGAAATCAGTCGCTCGCACAGATGCGAACCGATGAAGCCGGCGCCGCCCGTGACCAAACTGTTCTCGCTAATGCGCCCGGACGCTCTTCTCGACACGATCCTTACTCGTTAGAATGTTCTGTACCCAATAACAACCATAAGATGAGTCGAAGGGCAAGGCGACGGTCCTGCGGATCGTCGGCACAAGGAATGAACCGGCCGATGGTGAATTATCTTTCGCGATGCTGGCCGCCGTTTCATCCGCCTGCCGGCGCGCGGGTCTGATTCCATGGCGCGCATTCTCTATGGCGTGCACGGGACCGGCCGGGGCCACGCGATCCGCGCCTTGACCTTGGCGCAGCATTATTCCCAGCACGACTTCCTGTTCGTCTGTCACGGAGAAGCGGCGCGCCTGCTCGGGGGCCAATTCCGGGTGTTCGAGTGTCCCAATCCGGTCACGCCCGTGGGCTCGCATCGGGTCGATGCTCCGGCGGCGTTGCTGCGTACCGCAGCGACACTCAGCAATGGCGCGCACTGGCGCCGCCGGGTCGAGCAGGCGGCCGAGGCCTTCGCCCCGGACGTTGCCATGACTGACTACGAGTTTTTCGTGCCGAGGGTGGCGCGCAGGATGGGAGTGGCCTGCCTGTCGCTCGACAACCAGCATGTCATCACCATGGGACGGATCGCATGCCCTCTGGCCCAAATGTCAAGCCGGCTAGCGACGGCGGCGGCGGTCCGGCTTCTGTTCAGTTCGGCGGACCAGTACCTCGTCTGCAATTTCTTCGACGTTCCCGCGCGGGCGACGAGCCCCTGGCTTCGACAACTGCCGCCGCTGCTGCGGCGCGACGTCGTTGCGCGCCGGCCGACGGCGGGTGACCACGTCGTCGCCTATCAGGGCTATCCGACGTTCCCGGCCTTCGTCGAGCATCTCGCCGCGCTTGGCCGGCCGGTCCGTGTCTACGGCCTGGGCGAGCGCTGCAGCCTGGGGCGCGTCGTCTTCAAGGCATTCGACGAGCAATCGTTTCTCGATGATCTGGCATCCTGCGCCTTCGTTGTCTGCGGCGGCGGCCATACGCTCATCTCCGAGGCGCTGCATCTCGGCAAGCCGGCGTTGTCGATTCCGGTCCGCGGCGCCTTCGAGCAGTTTCTCAACGCGTACTATTTGGAGCGGCTCGGTTACGGCATGCGTGCCGATCTGGCGACTTTCTCGTCGCGGACTCTGCGCGAATTCGAGGTGCGGCTGGAGAGCTACCGCGATCGGATCGGTTGCGGAGATTTCTGCGGCAACGATGCGGCCTTTGCCGCGATCGATGCGTTCATCGACGGCCGTTGGCGCCGCTCCCCGCGCTCCGGGCCTCGAGCACGGACTTGAACAGCGTTTCATAGGCTTCGACCACGCGATCCGAGCCGTATTGCGACAACGCGCGGCTCGCGCCCCTCGCGGCAACGCGGGCCCGTTCCTCGGGATGGGCGACGACATGGCCGATGATCTCGGCGAGCGCGTCGGGATTGCCGGGCGGCACCAGCCAGCCGTCGACGCCGGAGGTGATCAGGCTGCGAAGCCCGTCGACCGGCGAGGTAATGACCGGTTTGCCCATGGCCATGGCCTCGAGGACTGCGAGCGGCAGGCCCTCGAAATAAGTCGGATGAACGAAGATATCCATCGCGGCGATCCAGTCGCGAACGTCGCCGCGGTCACCGGCGAAGACCACGCGATCGGCGATGCCGAGCGCGCGCGCCTGCTCCGTGAGTTGCGCGCGATCAGGTCCGTCGCCGACCAGCCAGAGGCGAATGTCCGAACCAGCCAGCTTTGCGAACGCTTCGAGGAGATCGGGGTGGGCCTTCTGTGGGTGCAACCGTGCGACCATGCCGAGGATGGTGGCGGCGCCGCCGCCATGGTCCCGGCGCAGGGCGGATGCTGCAACGGAACGGTCACGGTCGTCCGCATCGACCCCGTTCGGAATGACCTGAACCTGGTCGCGCCGGACACCTTCATGCGCGAGCGAGAAGGGGACGATTTCGGCGCTCTGGAAGGCTACGCGGTCGGCCCAGGCCGCGGTCTTGCGATCGAACCACAATTGCAGCCGTGGCTTGTCCGCGTAGCGGGCGGTCACGGTCGAGACGATCGGGGCGATGCCGGCGACGCGGGCGGCGGTGCGTCCGATCAGATCGCCCCACGGGAGTTCGGTATGGACGAGATCCGGCCGGCGCCGCCGCAATTCCGCGGCGAGGTGCCAAAGGCCGATCAGGCCGTACAGGCGCGGCCGCCCGACGATCTCGACGCTGGCTCCGGCGGCGCGCATGGCAGCAACGACCTCTTCGTTGAATATCTCGTTGAGGCAAATGATGTGCTGGATGTGGCCGCGCGCCGTGAGGCCGGCCACCACGCTCCGCAGCATGGTTTGAGCTCCGCCGCGATCGAGATTATCGAGGATATGAACGATCTTCATCGCAACGGGGCTCCCACGCGTAGTGCCGCGTCCTTCAGGCCGTTGCGATACAATGTCGCGTAGGCATCCGCCATGCCATCCAGTGAGAAATGCTTGCGAACGTGCCGCAAGCCTGCCTGGCCGATGTCGGCTGCCCGGGCGGGATCCGCCAGGATATCCATCATGCAGCGTGCAAGAGCGTCGGCGTCGCCCGGCCTGACCATCCAACCGGTCTTGCCGTGGATCACCAGTTCGCGGATGGCGTCGACGTCGGAAGCGACCACCGGTCGGCTCGCGGCCATGGCTTCCATCAGCGCATTGGGCATGCCTTCCCACAACGAGGGAAGCGCGAAGAGATCGACGGCGGCGAGGATGTCGCGCACATCGCGCCGGGTGCCCGCGAAGCGGACGGACGCCGTTATACCAAGTTCGCCAGCTTCGCGCTCCAACGCCGCTCGACACTCGCCGTCGCCGACGAGCCACAGAACCGCGCCGGGGTAGCGCTCGCGAACGAGACGGAAGGCGCGCAACAGATATTGTTGTCCCTTGGACGGATGGAGGCGGGCGACGGTCGCGAGCACGGTCGCTTCCGGGGATGTCTGCAGTTCCCTGCGCACGTCGCCGGGTGGCCGGCGCGCCGTCGTGATCGAAACGCCGTTGGGAATGTAGACGACCTGGCCTGCGCGTATGCCCTCGTGGCGGATCGCAAACGGCACCGCCTCGCGGTCATTGAAGACGACCGCCCTGGCCAGATGTGCGGTGCGGCGATCAAGCCACCTCTGCCAGCTTGGCTTGTCGACGTTCCGGCCGCGGATGGTGGAAAAGATCGCCGGTACCCCCGTCAGCCATGCCAGCGAGCGGCCGATCATGTCGGAGGTCGGCAGCGCCGTCTGCACGACCTGGGCCGGCCAGGTCCGGAGTTCCTGCGTCAGGCGCAGCAGTCCGGGTCCTGCCCACAGGCGGCCTTCGCCGATGATTTGAACTTCGGCGTAAGGCGCCAGACGTTCAAGGATTTCGGGATGCGCAATCGCACGCATGCCGTAGACGCGCACCGCGAAACCGCGCGCGGCCAGTGCCGGCACCAGAAGAGTCAGCCAGTTCTGGGTCCCGCCGACCCCAAGATCGTCGATGAAAATCGCGAGATTGATGAGCTTCTGCATTGCGGCTCAGTGAGTCTACGCTTCGTGACGATAGTACCGCGTCGGCCGGTCAGGGCATCCACACGGCATTGTCCGAAACGGTCATTGCTGCGAACCTTGACCGTATTCGGCCGTGGCCCGCAAGAGCGTCGCGAAATGTGGATGGCCGGGGGCGTTTTCAGGACATGCTCGCCAAGATAGTATAGTTTTCGTATGTCGAGTGTTGGCGGTAAGGGGCGGCTGCCGGCATTACGGCTTCGGGGACTGTGGTGAGAACGATTCCTAGGAAGGACCGTCCTCCCGAGTGGAACTGCTGCCAGGGGCGAAGCGTGGTAGTTGGGGTCATTGACAGATATCTGACACGGCAGATTTTGCTCGCTTCGGTAGTCGCCGTCGCGGTTGTCGTCGGACCGGTGATCCTGATCTCTCTGATCAGCCATCTGGGCGAAGACGCGCTTTATACCAGCTTGGTGTGGCCCGCGCTCGCCAGCACCGGGCCGATGATCCTCTTCCATGTCCTCCCGGCGTTGGTTGCGATCGCGATCGTCTGGTCCTACGGCAGGTTTGCCGCAGATGGGATCTTGATTGTGATCTATTCGAGCGGTCGCTCGACCTTCGCTGCGCGGTTGCCCGGCTTTGCCGTCGCATTCGCCGCGGTGGTGCTTGGCTATTTGCTGACCTGTTGGGTCGTTCCGCTAACCTCAGGGCACCTCCACGACGTGCTGTTCTCGCTGCGGCGCGGGGTAAACCCGGCGCTGCTCAAGGTTGGCGTTTTCAATCAGTTCGATCATGGTCGCCAAGTCTTCTATTTCAGGAACTACATCAAGGGCAACGAGCTGGCCGATGTCTTCGTCCGGCAGGCGATGTCCGACGACGAGGAGCGGGTCTACAAAGCGCGTTACGCGGTGTTCGAAAGGCAAGGGGACGAAAGCGGCATAGTGCTGCTCGACGGGACCGTTCAGAGCTTGCGGAGCGGACGGTCCGAGGTCAGGAGCGTCGCCTATACTCGCATATTCGTCCCGCTGAACGAATATGGCTTTGGAGGGGTCAAGCGTGACTATACGATCATCGACGAAGTGCCCCTGCAGGACTTCCTCGACGGCCGCTCCAAGGCCATGGCCGATCCGGGGACGGCGCGCGAATGGATTCATGAGGCTCTCAACCGCCTGGGAATCCCGCTTCTCGCACTCCTCCATACCTGGCTCGGCCTCGAACTGCTTCCCGTCTGGCGCAGCCTCGGCGATCGCCGAGGGCCGCGTGCCTGGCTCGTCTGCGCCGCGATCGGGGCGCTGCATTTCTTCATGGTGCTCACCATCGAGCAGACGCTGGTGGACTTGCGGACGACATGGGCGGTCGGCGGGCTCCTTCTGGCCGAGCTGGCGCTGGCACTCATCCTCGCCCTCAGGCGCCGCGGCGGGGCGATGGCCGCACCGTCCGCCGCGCCTGCCGTTTCGATGCGGCTCGGAATGACCGGCGTGCCGGCACTGCACGCCGGACTAGCTTTGTGGGACGGGGGCGCCGCCGCTCTCGTCAATGGACCGCACGATGAATTGTCGAACGCGATCGCGCCGCCATGTCCTTGACGGTTAGTTCGGATGACTCATCGGATTACTTAGACGGATCGGCTTATGGATAACGGTGGAAACGGAATATTGGCGCGTGCAGATCGCCTCGGCAACTCGCTGGAGAGGTTGGCCGATTCGCGAACCAACCCGCTGAGCATTGTCGTCGATGATGTCGTGGACACCGTCACCGCTGTGGTCGCAGGCCGCCGAACCTTGATGTTCGGTACCAACAGCTATCTTGGGCTCAACTTCAATCCGGCGTGCATCGAGGCTTCGGTCGAGGCAGCGCGACATTACGGGACGGGCTCCACGGCTTCTCGGGTCGCTGCAGGCAATCACCGTCTCCACGTGATGCTCGAGGAGGACATCGCGACCCTCTATGGTCGGCGCGACGCGGTGATTTTCAGCACGGGATTCATGGCCAATCTGGGCGTGATTTCGGCGCTCGCCCGCAAGGGCGACATGATCTTCGTCGATGCCCATTGCCACGCCAGCATATTCGATGCCTGTCGATTGAGTGGCGCCCAGGTGGAGAGCTTCGCTCACAATGACCGCAGCGATCTCGATAGCCGATTTGCACGCAGCAACGTTCCCGGACCGCAGACGTTGGTGATCTGCGAGGGGCTCTACAGCGTTCGAGGCGACCTTGGCGAGCTCAAGGGCCTGACGACCGTCGCGCGGCGCCATGGAGCGGTGGTCATCGTCGACGAGGCCCATTCGCTCGGCATCTACGGGCGCTACGGCCGCGGCATCGCCGAACATCTCGGCGTCGAAGCCAATGTCGACGTAATCGTAGGCACCTTCAGCAAGAGCCTTGGCGGAATCGGCGGTTATGCCGTGAGCGATTCGAGCGCGTTGCGCGCGCTGCGCTTCATGAGCAGGCCGTATCTCTACACCGCATCGCTCCCACCTCCGATCGTGGCGGCGGCGCGGCGGGCGCTTCACCTGATCGGCGCGGAACCGAAATTGCGAGACGACCTCTGGCGCAACGCGCGAGCCATGCATGACGGCCTCGCCAGGATCGGCGTCCGGCCTTGCGCGGACCCCGGCCCCGTGGGGAGCATCCGGATGCCCGGGTTGGCCGCCGGCTATGAATTCTGGAAGGCGCTGCTCGACCGCGGCATCTACGTCAATCTGCTGGTGCCGCCAGCGACACCCGACGGAGACGTGGTGTTGCGCTTCAGCGTCTCCGCTGCCCACACGCCGGACCAGATCCGGGCGGCGGTCAACGCCGTGGCCGAGGTGTCGAAGTTGGTGAAGCTGGCCTGATTGGAAGACGATGCTGGCGCCGCACGGCGTCGCGGCTTCGGATCGGGCTTGATGGGACGATGACGGTCGGGAAGTCATGGCAAAGACGAGCAGCCTGGGGATACTAACTGCGGCGCGCTACGCGCGACGAGTCCTTCCGCATCCATGGATCGCAACCAAGCTGATCCAGATGGAAGCTGACAAGCGGATTTTCAGCAAGTTCCGGATCAGTCGTACGGAAGGCGAGGCCGGTAGGATTCGTCAGGCGAGCTTCCGTCTGACCGACCGCTGCAATCTGCGCTGCCATACCTGCGGCCAGTGGGGCGACAATGGCTATCTGCTCAACTCCAGCCTCCGGAATCTGAAGGAGCGCGAGATCCCGACCGATCGCTATCTCGAGTTGCTGCACGACCTCGTCGACCATGGTCATGGTCCGCTGGTCTATTTCTGGGGCGGCGAGCCGATGCTCTATGACGGCATCCTCGACCTGATCGAGGGGGCTACCGAACTCGGGCTGCCGGTGAGCATCGCGACCAACGGTACGCGGGTGGCTGCCTCCGCCGAACGGCTGGCCAAGGCGCCGCTCTTCCTGTTGCAGGTGTCGGTCGACGGTCATCGCGCTGACCTGCACAATGCGCTGCGACCGGCCGCGGGGGGCGGCGGCGACAATTTCCACGAGCTTTGCCGCGGGCTGGATGCGGTCGCCGAGGCACGGGCGAAGCATGGCCGCGGGCTGCCCTTCATCGCCGCCTTGACCGTGATTTCGCAGGCCAACTGCAAGCATCTGGTCGACATCTACGATGCCTTTCGGGACAAGGTCGATCTTTTTGTCTTCTATCTGTCCTGGTGGATCGACCAAGGTAACGCGGAGGCGCACGAGAAGGATTTCTTCCGCCGCTTCGGCTTCTATCCGACCCGCCATCGCGGCTGGGTCGGAAGCTGGAAGCCCAGCAGCACGGAGGCGCTGGACGATCAGCTACGGGCGGTGATGGAACGATCGTCCGGCTGGTCATCGCCCGCGGTCGCGTTGATTCCGCCGATCTCCGGCTCGGACAAGCTGACGACGTATTACACCGACCATCAGGAGCACTTCGGCTATGACGAATGTGCGGCGATCTTCCAGGCGGTCGAGATCAACAGCAACGGCGATGTCTCGCCGTGCCGCGACTACCACGACTACGTCGTCGGCAACGTCAAGACGTCGACGATCACGGAATTATGGAATTCCGAGCCATACAGGCAGTTTCGGGCGAGCATCGGTCGCGACGGGCTCATGCCGGTCTGCGCCCGCTGTTGCGGTCTGATGGGGTACTGAGCGGCGGCGGTCGGCAGGAGCGGGAGGGAGTTCATGGCAGCGACACGATGCAACGTCCTCCTCGTCTATCCTCGCTTCGATCTGACGTCGTTCTGGAGCCTGACGACGACCTGCCGGATCGCGGGCAAGCGGCGCATGGAGCCGCCGCTCGGCCTGATCACCGTCGCGGCGATGCTGCCGAAGGAATGGTCGGTCCGCCTCATCGACCGCAATGCGGAGGAGGTCGGCGAATCCGATCTCGCCTGGGCCGACATGGTCATGACGGGCGGCATGATCCCGCAGCGAGCCGATACGCTGCGCCTGATCGAACTCGGTCAGTCCCGCGGCAAGCCGGTCGTCGTCGGCGGGCCGGACATCACCTCCAGTCCGGATGCCTACAGTCATGCGGACTTTCGCATGCCGGGTGAGGTCGAAGCGACGATGGCCGCTTTCATAGAGTCCTGGAATGCGGGCGAGCGCCGCGGGTTGTTCGAAGCGGAGAAATTCACCGTCGATGTGACCAGGAGCCCGCCCCCGCGTTTCGACCTTCTCAAGCTCGACCACTATCTGGCTTTGTCCGTCCAGTTTTCGCGGGGTTGTCCGTTCATCTGCGAGTTCTGCGACATCATCGAGCTCTACGGACGGGTGCCGCGCGCGAAGACCGTCGAACAGCTGCTCGGGGAGCTGGAGAGCCTCTACCGGCTCGGTTATCGCGGCCATGTCGATTTCGTCGACGACAATCTGATCGGCAACAAGAAGGCGGTGAAACAGTTTCTGCCGCATCTATGCGCCTGGCAAAAAGCGCACGGCTATCCCTTCACGTTCAGCACGCAGGCCTCGATCAACCTCGCCGACGACGATGTCCTGCTGCACCTGATGCGCGACGCCAATTTCGGGGCGGTCTTCATTGGGATCGAAAGCCCCAACGAGGACGCGCTGCTGTCCGCCCAGAAGAAGCAGAATACGCGGCGCAATCTCGCCGACTGCATCCACAAGGTCTACCGTGCCGGAATGTTCGTGACCGCAGGTTTCGTGGTTGGGTTCGACGACGAACGCGAGCGGATCGCCGACGAGATGGTCTCCTGCATCGAAACGGCCGGGCTGCCGATCTGTATGGTCGGCCTGCTGACCGCGCTGCCGCAGACCCAGCTCTCGCGACGACTCGAACGCGAGGGGCGGCTGAACCCTGAGGTCGATTTCAGCTTCGTCAGCAGCGCCGATGGCGGCGATCAATGCACCGAGGGCCTCAATTTCCGAACCGCCCGGGCGCGGCGCGACGTGTTGGGCGACTACCGCTCGATATTGGAACGGGTCAATCGGCCTGCGGCCTTCTTCGGGCGGATCCGGGCGGTCGCCCGCCTGCTGGTCCCGGCTCGCATCAATGCCTCGGTGCCCTGGCGGGTGGTTTTGAACGATGCGGCGACGGTCATACGCCTGCTCTGGTTCCTGGCCGCGCGGCGGCCGGAACTCCTGGGCGGATTCCTTGCGACCATCGCCGAATGCGCAATCCGCAATCCGAGGGCGCTCAAACAGGTGGTCTCGCTATTTCTGCTCTACCTCCATGTCGGGCCGTTCTCCAAAGAGGTGATCGCAAGCCTGAACCGGCAGATCGGATCAATCGATGCCGGCCTTGCGCGGCGGCATGAACCGCCGGCGGCGATCGGTCAGGCGCCGGTCCGATCGGGCCTCTGATCAGGTGGTCTTGGCGGGAACGTCGAACGGCAGTCCGGCCCAGGTCACGCGGCGGTCGACCAGCGCCTTCAGCCACATTACGGGAATGAGGACTTCCCGGCACAATCCAGAGAGTGGGGACATCCAGGACCAGCCCCAGCCTTTAGCCGCGAAGAAGATGACGTCGAGCAAGACCCAGCCGAGCAGGGTCGCGCCCGCCATCAGCCACCATGGCATTCCGAAGGCTGTAGCGCCCACGGCACCGCACAGGGCCGTGAAAGCGCCGCTGACCAGCGGTTCGGCGCAGAAGGCCAGCGGCGCCTGGATTCGACGAATGACCATCCAGCGCTGGTGGCGGTCCCAGACTTCGCTGAACGGCCGCCGGCCGATCGGCTGATGGATCTCCTTGGCGGCGAACACCGTTCGCAAGCCGAGGCGTGCCAGCCCTTGCGACAGCGCGTGATCGTCGCCGAAGGCCGAAGCCATCAATCCGATGCCGCCCGCCCGCGCCAGATCTCGGCGGTCGAACAGCATGACCTTGCCGAAGCCGACGTCTGCGCCGGCGACGGACAGTGCCAGCGTCAGCGGAGCGGCCTGCCCATTGAGGAATGCCCGCTCGAGTTCGGCGGCGAATCCGGTCGGGGCGACGGCAACTGGGATCGCGCAGACGAGGCCGACGCCGGCGGTCAGGTTCGTCATCAGATCGGCGAGTTGGTCGGGGCTCAGGAGAATGTTCGAATCCTTGATCAGGATCAGGTCGTGCTGCGCCGCTGCGATCGCCGGCGCGAGATTGCTGACTTTCGGGTTCGGAGTGATGCGCTCGTTTCCGGTCAGGATCCGCGCGCCGACCGCCGGGAATTGCGCAGCGACCTGCCGGGCGATCTCGATCATCGGCGAGCGGTCTTCCGCGGCCGAGACCAGAACCTCGCTTTGCGGATAGACTTGCGCGAAGGCGGATGCGAAGGCCGCTTCGGCGTCGAATTCCAGCCGGCGGATTGGGATCACGATCGAGACCGGTGGTCGATCATGTCGCGTAGCCAATTTGCGCCGTAAGCGAGGGTGCGCCAATGCGGCAGAGATGGTCGTGATGCGAAGAGCGCAGGAGATCGCCCACCATGCAGCTGCGGCGACTGGGAGCATCGAGAGCGCGTCCATCGCCGGCGCCTGTCACTCGTTGTAGAGTTCGGTGCGCTCGGGCACGTCGACATGGACTGCGGCGAACGCAAGGTCGGTCAAGCGCCGCGGCAACAGGCGGGTCAAATGCAGACCGAAGGCCAGCAGGCGGGGGAATGCGATGACCGCATCGCCGCGCTCCAGCCGCCGCCGTATGATGGCGGCCGCACGGTCGGCGCTCATGATGAGGGGCTTCGGACAGACGGTGTCGCGGTTGAGTGCCGTGTCGACGAATCCAGGCGCAATGGTGCTGATGGTGACGCCCTGGGCGGCAAGAGTAGGACGAAGCGACTCGGCATAGGCGTGAAGGCCGGCCTTGCTGGCGCTGTATGCCGGACAGGAGGGCAGGCCGCGCAAGGCGCCGATCGACCCGATGACGGCGATCGTCCCGCGCCCGCGCATGCACATCCGCTCCGCCAGGGGATCGATGGTGTTGATGGCGCCGATCAGGTTGATTGCGATCACGTTGCGCACGACGGCCGGATCTTCCCGCAGCCGGCCGATGCCGAGCCCAGCGGCGACCCCGGCGCCGGCGATCGCAAGCCCGATCGGGGCGGCGTCGTCGATGGCGCGGATCCATCCCGCCATTCGATTGCGATCCCGGACATCGATCGACGCGGTCGAGACGGCTGCGCCTTTGGCCCGGCACAGTGCTGCCGTTTCTTCCAGGCGGCCCTCGTCCCGGCCGGACAGCGCCATGTGAATGCCTGGCGCGGCATAGCTCATCGCGAGCGCGCGGCCGATGCCGCTGCTGGCTCCGGTGATGACGATCGAGCGGGGGGCGGACATGATGTGCGATCCTCAGCCGTCGTGGCGCGCCGCGATTTCAGCGACGCATGCTGCGTACCCCGCATCGGTCGAGACGATGACGCGCAGGATCAACTGCTCGGCGCGACCGCTACCCGGCACGTCCGATGGCATTCGCTTGACAACACGGCCAGAGAAGAGCAGGCGGCTGCCAACTGGAACGGGCAACAGGAAATTGCCATGGATGCGATTGATCCGCAGTGCCGGTATCCAGTCGCGGAGCGCGCCTTCGATCTGCCCCATCGCCAGCATGCCGTGGATAATCAGGCCGTCGAGACCTGCGGCGCGAGCCGTCGCGGGATCGCTGTGGAGCGGATTGTCGTCGAGCGATGCCGCCGCATAGCTCTCGGTCTGCGCGATGTCGATCGGCCCGGTCTCGATCACCGGAAAGCTCGAGTCCGGCATCGGGCGCGAACGGAGTGCTGCGTCGCGTGCTGCGTCGGGACGAAACGTGCGCAACAGCGTGTCGAGCGTTGTGACGATTCTCCCTTCGGAATCGCACACGGTCCCGCGCAAGAGCGTCCGGTCCGTTGGGGTCCGCTCGCGACGGGCTTCGACTGCGAAGCCGTAGTCGCGATCGGCGCCGAGGCCTTCATGATAGGTGAAGGTCTGCGATTGCTGCACGACGATTTCATCGGTGAGCCCGAGCCTGCCGATCACGGTTGGTCGGATTGCGGGAAGGCTGAGCCAGCGGATCGGAAAGGCAAACGGTACGGGGCCGAAGCCGCGCCGCAGCCCCAGCGCGGACACGAAGGCAGCGACGTCCGCCGTGTCCGTGCGGACCGCAATCGGACCGATGCTGATCTGGTCCTGCGCGCTGCCCGGCCCGCTCACATCAGATCCCTCAGGGTCAATCCGCCCGCGCGACGGCGAGGCATGCGTTGACGCCTCCGAAGGCGAAGGAGTTCGAGATGGCGACGCGGATCGGCATCGCGCGCGCCGCGTTGGCGACCGGGTCGATGCCGCATTTCGCATCGGCACCAAGCCAGTTGATGGTCGGCGGCGCAACGTTGTCGCGCATCGCCATGATGGTGATCGCCAGCTCGATCGCCCCGCCGGCGCCCAGTGCGTGGCCGTGGATCGGCTTTGTGGACGACACTGCGAGGCGTGGCAGCCGTTCGCTGAACACGCGCTGCAGCGCCTCGGCCTCGGCGATATCGTTGGCGACGGTGCCGGTGCCATGGGCGTTGACATAGTCGATATCGCCGGGCGTCAGCCCGGCGTCGGCGATGGCCTGTTCCATCGCGGACCGAGCGCCATTGGGGTCGGGACGAACGATGTCGAAAGCATCGCTCGACGTGCCATAGCCGACGATCTCGGCCAGCGGTTCGACGTTGCGTCGGCGCGCGGTCTCGAGTTTTTCGATCACCATGATGGCGGCGCCCTCGCCGAGCACCATGCCGTTGCGGCCCGTGGAGAAGGGCCGACAGGCATCCGGGGTCAGCACTCGCAGCAATTCCCAGGTGCGGATATTCAGCGCGGTCATCGACGATTCGCTGCCGCCAACGATCGCCCGCTCCACCGCGCCGGACCGGACCAGCGAGGTACCTATTCCGATCGCCTGGGCCGATGAGGCGCAGGCGCTTGTGATGGTGAAGGTCGGGCCGGTGCAGCCGTAGCGTATGCTCAGGTGCGAGGTGGCGGCGCTGCTCATGATGCGCGGAATGGCCAGCGGATTGAGACGGGACTTCGTCGCGTAGGCGCTGTAGCACTGCTCGTCGATGGTGGTGATGCCGCCGACGCCGGTTCCGAGAATCACGGCGGTCGTCGGACCCTGGCGCTCCTCGCGCGCAAGGCCAGCCTGGGACAGGGCTTCGTCCGCAGCGACGATGGCAAGCTGCGCGTATCGGTCGCAGAACGGCAGAACCTTGGCCTCGACATAGCTCTCCGGGGCGAAGGATTTGATCTGCGCTGCGAGCTTGATCTGGTTCGAGCCCGGGCGCTCGAATTCGAGCGGTCGCACGGCGCTCTGTCCGTCGCGGGCTGCCCGCCAGAGGGCGTCAATGCCCTTGCCGGTCGCGCAAGCCGCGCCCATGCCAGTGACGACGACGCGAGGGCGCGACACGTCAGCTGCGCTCCACCAGAATGCGGGCTTCGATCTGTTGCACGAATCCGCTCAGGTCCTTGACGTCAGCGATGCCGCCGTCGATCGGCACATAGACGCCGAACTTCTCCTCGATCGCCATCAGGATCATGACGACGTCGATGGATTGGATCTCGAGACTCTCCAGCGTCGCATCGGGGGTCGTCTTGGCCGGGTCGATCTTCCCTTCGCTGATGATGACTTCAAGGATCTGGTCGGCCAGGGAGGCGGTAAGAGCGGCCTTTTCCACATTCGATTGAGTCAATCGTGCCTCCGATCGCGTGTCCGGTTGTGCTGCCTGGTTGCAGCAATTTCAAGTCAGTCTACAATGCTCTTCTCGTAGACTCCATAGGTGTGCGATTGTCGCAATCCGATCCGCGTCAGGGATTGCGCCAGAGGGTTGTCGTCGAGAACCCACCCGGCTATTGCCCGGTCGATGCCCAGCGTCGATCCGCGCTTCCAGAGCTCCTCGACCATGACGGCCGCAATCGCCGCGCGGAGAGCGCTGCTGCGGTATTTCGAGGCCATGCCGAGCAGCACAATTCTGAAGGAACGATATTTTGCGCGTCTGATGCGGATCAACAGCTTGAGCCAGCCGACGAGGCTCGGGGCAGGCCCGAGCCCGGCGGCGACATCGAACAAATTGGGAATCGCCAGCATGAAGGCTGCGGGCTCGCCATCGACCTCGATGAAGAATCCAGCGTCGGAAAACAGCATCGGCTTGAACTGGGCAGTCAGTGCGTGAACATCGGACTGCGTGGTCGGGGTGAAGCCCCAATTGTCCTGCCAACCATCATTGAAGATCTGCCTCGCCAGCTCCATGTCGGCCTCGAGGGCGTCGAGGTGAATGTCGCGCGTGGTGATGCCGGCGTGACGTCGCATGGAGGAGAATCGTTCGAAACGACTCTCGGTGCCGACGTCCATTCTATTGTACTGGAAGCAGAGCAACGATCGGACGAGCGCGTATCCGGCGTCGCGAACGCGACCATCGAGATAGTCGGGATGCCATGGGAACAGCGTCATCGGCGGCTCCTGTTGCCCTTCCAGGAGGAGGCCAGATTCGCCATTGATCGACAGCAGGAATGGTCCCCGAGCCACCTTGCGCCGCTGCTGACGCAGCCAAGCCTCCGCGGCCACGAACAGCGCGTTGACGACGTCGCCGTCGTCGATCGCGTCGAGACAGCCGAACAGTCCGATGTCGGCCGCCTCCGGCCCGACGGCAGCATGATCGATCTGGGCTGAGATGCGTCCCTGCGGCCGACCATTCCGCATGGCGATCCAATAGGCTGCCTGCCCGTGCGTGAAGAATGAGTTGTGGCGGGGATCGAGCATCTGCCGCCGTTCGTAGTCGAGCGGAGCGACGAAACCCGGCATCCCGTTGTAGATCACTCGCGGCAGGACGATGAAATCGTGCAGTTGCGCGCGGGTGTGGACCTGCTCGACCGTCAGCGGCGACGAGGTCGTGCGGCGATGCACCACGGCGGAAGAGGAGTGGCTGTTCCCGCCGATTGCGGTCATGTGCGGTCTCGGGGCAAGGCAGCGGGAGGGGGGCTGCCGTGGCGGTCGGGCCCTTCAGCGCCACCGCCGAGGAACCAAAGCCACTGGGCCGCGGTTCGAGCCGTATTATAATGTGCGCGCATCTGGGCATGTCCCTGACGCGCAACGCGATCCAGCTGCACATCGTCGTTCCAGATCTGCCGAATCGCGTCGCGCCATTGATCCGCGGTCTGCGCCGACGGCACGCCGCAGATCTCGCTGAAGGCGACAACATCCGGCGACCGGGCGTCGCCGATGGCCGGACATCCCCGGGCGAACAGGCCACGCATGCGGCCGGCAGACTTGAGATAAGAATCGGGAACTGACGGCCGCGCCGGGACGATGCCCAGCCGGGCCTGGGCTGCCAGCGCGCACAGCGCTTTGGGCGACCAAGCGGTGTAGCGGACCGGCAAAGCGCCCCACTGTTCGTTCCGCTCCGGAAGGTTCGTGAGGATGACGAGTTCGGCATCGGTGTCGCGGCCCAGCGAAGCGAGCGCGTCCTTCAGGGCGACGAGACCATCGAGGCTTTCCCGCGTACCATGCCACAACAAGAGTGGCGCTCGTTGCGAGGGTGCCGCAGCGTCGAGCGCGGCGCCACCGCTTTCGATGAGATCGACCGTTTCGGTCTCCTCAATGAACCAGGTGCGGGGATGGGCAGTCCCTAAGAACGATGCGAATACCGGAGAGGAAACCGAGACGACATGAGCGAAGCGGTCGAGATCCGCCCAGACCCGGTCCGCGTCGTCGGGCTGCAGCAGGACGGTACGATGCGGTGAGCACAGGCCACGCGGCGGGACGGCCTTGAGGCAGAGCAGCCAATCCACCGGCGCGGCGGGGAGGTCTCCGGCATCGATTTGCCAAGGCAGGCCGAGAGCTGCGACTTGACGGCGCAACTCCGGTACGACCCGATCGACATGGATGGCGGTACTGGGCCACGGATTGGGTGTCCAGAAGTGAATGCGGAGTGGCGCGCGGAGCGGGTCGGGCGGCGGTTCCTCCGGGACAGCCACGAACTGGCCCTTCGTCCGTCCGCCGTGATGCGCCGCCAGCATTTGCCGAAAGCGAAGCTTGGCTGGCAGAAGCGGCGCCCAGCGGGGCAATGTGTTGTCCCAGATCAAGAAAGAATACCGATACGAATTGTATTCAATGATTCTGTCGTTCTTCTCTACCGTTCTTCGCCCCGGATTGATAGATATCGGACCTCTTCAAGGTTGCAATTGCCAGAGCCTGCTCGTTGATATTTGATGGCATGGCCTTCGTCCGCAGTCTGCGCAGATGCCATCACCCGCCATCAAAGTCGAGAACGTCTCCAAAGCCTACACGGTCTGGTCGTCGCCGGCGGCGCGCCTACATGGGCCGCTGCTCGGGCGACTTGGCCAACTGCCGTTCCTGCCGGCCGCGGCGCGAGATACCTGCGAGCGATTGTCGCATGGCGCAGTTCGCAACTACTACGCCCTGCATGACGTCTCGCTCGAGGTGCGGCGCGGCGCCAGCGTCGGTATCATCGGCCGCAATGGTTCAGGCAAGAGCACGCTCTTGCAGCTGCTCGCTGGGACGCTGACGCCGAGTCAGGGCGAGATCGCCGTCGTCGGCAGCATTGCCGCCATGCTCGAGCTTGGCAGCGGCTTCGATCCGGACTTTTCGGGGCGTGAGAACGTCTATCTGAATGCGGCCATCCGCGGTATGAGCCGGCGGCAGACCGACGCGAAATTCGACGAAATCGCCGCGTTTGCGGACATCGGCGATTTCATCGACCAACCGACCAAGACCTATTCCAGCGGCATGATCGTCCGTCTGGCGTTCGCCACCTCCGCCTGTCTCAAGCCGGAGGTGCTGCTGGTCGACGAGGCGCTGAGCGTCGGCGACATCTTCTTCCAGCAGAAATGCATCCGCCACATGAGGGAGGCGATGGCTGATGTCACCAAGGTCTTCGTCACGCACGACCTCCAGGCGATTCGCAGCGTGACCGAATACGCCTATGTGCTCGACCGAGGCGAAATCGTCTTCGCCGGAAACTCAAGGGATGCAGTCGATTTCTACATCAGGATGTCGCACCGCGTCTCCGACGGGCGCGACCGTTCCGTGGCGGACGCCGGCTCCGCGGCGCTCGGCAGGCGCTCTGCGCCGGGCGCGGACATGGACGCGGACAGGGTCAAGCGGCTGCCATGGATTGATCTCAAATCGTCGCAATTGAGCGGGGCGGGGGACGTTCTGATCAGGCGGGTCGCCGTCACCAAACCTGATCTTGCTCCGGCCGGTACGGTTCAGGCGGGGGACCGGATCAGCGTCGACCTGTTGCTGGGGTGCGCCGCAACGACGACGCACGTGATCGTCGGCTATCTGCTCAGCGACCGTCTCGGCAATCAGATCTGCGGCGAGAACAGTTGTAGCCTCGCCCGCGGCCTCGTCGCACTCGATCCCGGCGAACACCTGGTGCGGCTCGAATTCGTCTGGCCGGAAATCCAGCCGGGCGACTACACCCTCACGGTCGGCATTGGCGAGGGGACGGATCCGCTGCGGCACGTCGTCCAATGCTGGGCTCATAGCGTCGTCAAGCTCAACGCCATCAGTCCTGGTCGGGCGATCCACGGCATCTTCAACAACCCCATAACGAAGCTCGACATCGCGCCGCTTGGCGGTTCCGCGGCCCGGCCAGCCCCCGGTTCGGCAGCGCCTCCATCAATCCGGTGGCGTATGGCCGAGCCCGCGCGCTCCGCCGACCTGTCGCAGCAACCAGCCTGGGTCGTCAGCGAACCAGCTTACGAGTCGGATGTCCTGAACCCCCAGCTTGCGATATCCCCCTGGCAGGGGCACCGCGACTTCGCGTACGACCTGGTCGGCTTTGCGCGGCCGCGCCTGATCGTCGAACTCGGCGTTCACTACGGCTGCTCCTATTTTGCCTTCTGCCAGTCGGTCAAAGATCGCGATCTGCCGAGCCGGGTCGTCGGCATCGATACGTGGGAAGGCGACGAGCACTGCGGCCACTATGGCGGCGAAGCGTACGAGACGGTCGCGAAGACGATGGCCGCCTCGTTCGCCGACGATCGCTTTGTGCTGCATCGCGCCCGCTTCGACCAGGCGACGGAAGCGTTCGACGACGATTCGATCGATCTGCTGCATATCGACGGCCTGCACACCTATGACGCTGTTCGCAGCGATTTCACCACCTGGTTGCCGAAGCTTGCCCGGGACGGAATCATCCTGATGCACGACATTGCGTCGTCATCGGGTTACGAGTCCGCCCGCTTCTGGGCAGAGATCAAGCAGCGCCATCCGCACTTCGAATTCCTGAACCGGTGGGGGCTCGGCATCCTCTTTCCCAAGGGCGAGCGCTGGTACCGCGCCGGGCTCGCGGAAGGCGTGCCGGACAAGATCCGCGGCTATCTCTACCGCGGCGAATGGCTCGTCGACCGCTACCGCGCCTCCATCGACTTGCAATGGCAGAGGGGGCAGACCGACCGCTGGTGGCAGGAAAGCGAGAGATTCAAGCAGCGCGTCGGCGAGCTGGAAAGACGGCAGCCTTCCGGCTGGTTGCGTGCGTTCGGCATCGTTCGCCGCTCCGACGGTGATTGACGGGATGGATTGGGGGATATCGGCAGATGGATGACACTGTTGCGGTGATCACGCGGACCAGGAACCGTCCGTTGCTGCTGCCGCGCGCCCTGGACAGCGTGTTGGGCCAGAGCTTCGAGGATTGGATTCACGTCGTGGTCAACGACGGCGGCGATCCTGCCACGGTCGACGGACTGATCGCCCAGCGCGCGGGCCGTTATGCAGGTCGTTGCCACGTCATCCACAACAATACATCGCGCGGCATGGAAGCCGCGTCAAATCAAGGCGTTGAAGCGTCATCCAGCCGCTATATCGTTATTCACGACGATGATGACGCATGGCGACCGGACTTCCTCAGTAAGACTGTGGCCTATATGGAGGCGAATGCGACGTTTCCGAAACTGGCCGGCGTGATCACCCACACGGAGAGAGTCGTCGAAACCATAAGAGAGGACCGGATCGAGACCGTGCTCCGACACGATTTCAATTCCTGGGTGAAGGGGGTGCATCTGTTTCGCATGCTGGCGCAAAACATGTTCCCGCCGATCTCATTCCTGTTCAGGAGAGATGCGCTGGCGAAGATCGGCCCCTTCCGGGAGGATCTTCCGGTTCTGGGTGACTGGGAATTTAATGTCCGATTCCTGCAATCCTTCGAGATCGGAGTGCTGTGCGAATGCCTGGCCTATTATCACCATCGTTTGCCGGCAGGCGCGGTCGAATACAGCAACTCGGTCGTCGATCAGAGCCACCAGCATGAGAACTACAGCGCCTTCCTCCGCAACGAATGGCTTCGTCAGGAACTGAATAGCGGCCGCACCGGGATCGGCACCCTGGCCAATATTTCGTGGCAGATGTTTCTATTGGAGGCGTGGCTTCGAAAACGGCGCCAGGACAAGGGTTTTCTTCACCGCGTTTTTCGTCGAAAAAAATACGATTGAGCATGCAAAGCTACATGGACGCGGAACTCCAATCCAGACTTGATGATGCCGACGTCGTTTCATTCGACGTCTTCGATACGTCGATTCTTCGCGCGCTGGCGGAGCCTGATGATCTCTTTCTGTTGATGGAGCCGGCCGTGCGCCGCAGGCTCGGCGCAGATTCAATACAGTTCGCGGCGGCGCGGCGCGATGCGGAGCGGTTGGCGCGCGAACGCGCCTGGCAAAACCAGCGTGCCCGGGAAGTCACGTTGGACGAAATCTACGGCACCCTTTCTGAGGCCCTGGCTATCGATTCGGATTTGGCTAAGGCCGTTGCGCAAATGGAAATCGAGGCGGAGCTCGATGTCTGCCGGCGCAATCCGTTCATTCATGATGCCTATCGCTGGTGCCGCGATCGCGGCAAGCGAATCGCCTTCATCTCCGATTCGTACCTTCCGGAGCAGGTGATCGCCGACCTGCTGCGGAATGCCGGCTACGACGGCTATGAAGCCTTGCTGGTTTCGTCGGTCTCGAAGAAGACAAAGTCAACCGGCGAGCTCCATGCCGAAGCGCGAGCGCGCCTGCCCGGTGAAGGTCAGCGCTGGCTGCACCTCGGCGACAACATCCGCGCGGACATCGAGATGGGACGGAAGCATGGAATGTCGACGTGGCATTACCGGCGCTGCATGGACGCGTATATGAGCTCTCACCGCGTCTCGAAGGTGTGGAAGACATCGGAGCCTGTATCTGCGGCAAGGTCGGTCGCGCAGGGGCTGATCGCCAACCGGATCACCCATGCAAGGCGGGACGCCGTGCCGGTCTCGCGCGAGGAGAGCTTTTGGGAGGATTTCGGCTATGTAACGGCCGGTCCGCTGTTTGTCGGCTTCACGGAATGGTTGATTGAGCAGGCTAAGGCGCGCCAGTTGGACGCCCTGTATTTCCTGGCCCGCGAAGGCCTCGTTATGCAGCAGGTCTATGACAAGCTGGCCGCCGCGGCAGATGGAGCGGTCAAAGAGACTCACTATCTTTATGGTTCGAGGCGTGCGCTTAACGTGGCGGCGATCAAGGACCTCAATGAGGATGTCATCCGGTTCCTGTCGGGTGGGACATCGGTGCTTACGGCGGCGCAATTCATCGAGCGCGCTGGCGTCGACTGGCGCAAACATCAGGGAGCTTTCGGTGCGGCTGGATTTAGCGGCCCCGACCACGAGGTCAAGACGGAAGCGGACTATGGACGCCTGCGACAATTGTTCCTCGGGCTTGCAGGACCGATCTGCGAGAACGCGCGCGAGGAACGTGAGGTTCTGCTGGACTATTTGAGCGCTTCCGGTCTGGTGGGGGGCCGCCGCGTTGGCCTGATCGACGTCGGTTGGCATGGTACGATGCAGCGGTCGATCACCGATATGCTGCGCGAGAGGGGGGATTGCCCGGAGATTACCGGACTCTATCTCGGCACATATGGGTTCGCGCACGAGATCGTTTTGCCCGACGAGAAATATCCCCACGACGCCTACCTTTTCCGGCGGGGCGAACCGGACGACTACCGCCGCCTGATCTGGGAGGGGGTCGAAGTCGTCGAATTGTTGTTTTCGGCGACGGAGGGCACGATCGTTCGTATGGAGCGCGACGCCGACGGCAACTATTTTCCGGTTAGGGCGTCCACCGATCTCGAGCCCTACAGGGTCGAGAGTATCGTGCGCATGCAACAAGGGGCGATGCAATTCGTCGACGATTATCTGGCGCTGAAGGTCCGGTTTCCGGACCTGGCCTTGTCCAAGGACGCGGCGGCGGCGCAATTGAAGCGCTTCCTGCAGTATCCGACCGAAGCGGAGGCGCGATATGTCGGCGATATCCCGCACGGAGAAGGATTCGGTGCCATATACGCGAGACGACTGCTGGCCTATCCGCACAGCCTGCGGATGCTGGCGCGACCGCAGTCGTTTCGATGGGTGCTCCGGCACGATTATTGGCATGCCGGCCGCAATCGTCGGGGCTCACCGGTGCAGCGCGCGGTCTATTGGCTTCTGACCCGGTAATCCCGCGCACGTCGACACCGGCGCGGCCAGCCCGCCGGCGACGCCCTCCGCCTTGGTCCCATGGTCATCGCCCACAGTCCGCGCTCGTTCCATCAGCGCGAGATCGCGCTGCGTCAACCCAAGGATCAGGAAGAACAGGATCACGCCCGCATATCCGAACCGATAATCCGGCACGACGATGAGGGGAAGCAGCATGACCTGATAGGCGATAGCCACGACCAGATAGGCCATCCACTCCGGTCGACGCCGATGCAGCTTCAGCCGCACTATGGCCGCCAGAAGGACGACGGCTCCGATCATCGGCAGCCAATGGGTGGAGAGCCATTGAGGCGCGGCATCGAGATAGGCATTCACCATTCCGTTCGCCTTCGGCCAAAAGAGGTGAATACGAGGATTTGAATCGATGCCGGGATGGTACGTCCAATGCCCGCGCAGGTACTCGCGCACGATGACGCTGCGGGTGTCGAGATATGCGAGCGGATAGGCCACAACGGCGCTCTCCCAGCGGCGACGCAGTTCTGCCAAGTCGTCGCCGACGACGAACCGCACCATTTCACTTTCGGGATTCGCCCATGCGATCGGAGACAGGCTGTCGCTCCAGTAGTGCCGCTGCAGCACAGCAAGATCGTTGGCGGGAAAGCTCGCGGGAGTCAGCAAGAGCTGATCGGTCCGGATCGAAATGCCGGCGAGGTCGAACAGAAAGATCCCGCCCTCGGCATGCCGGGCTTCAGGCTTGACGACTTTTGCGACGAACAGGCCTAGCGCGGCGGCGGTGAGGAGCAAGACCCCGGCGAAGCGGGCGGCCGGGAGCAATTTTCGTCCGGCCAGGACGTACTCGCCCCAAATGAACAGCGGCAGCAGGAGAACGGTCTCCGGGCGTATCGATGGCGCGAGCGCAATCAGGGCTGCGCGCGTATGGAGGAGCCTGGCTGGCGCGGCCGCTGAGGACATCGCGAAGGTCGCGACGAATAGCGCGGCCACCCAGGTGTCCTTCGAGACCGCAACGAGGTGGTTGAGTACGGGTGGGAACAACGCGAATCCGAACGCGGCCAGCAACGCCGCTGGCGACGAAAGGCCATTGGCGCGTAAGGTGAGGACGACCGCGTAAACGATCGCAAAGACGATCAGCGTGGTATGCCCCGCGACCAGGGCCGGAGAGGCGCCGATCGTTCTCCACAGCCAGGCCACGAGAGGAGCGTGCCAGTCGTGAAGGGGGGCGCCGAGTGCCTGGCCATAGAGGTCGAGCGCATCGGCATTCATCCGTCCGGGAAACGAGGGCAGCGCGATCAGAGCGGACCCGACTAAGGTCAAGAGCGCCAGAGCCCACGGCGGAAAGCGATCCTGATGCCCGGTTGTCATGAGCGCTGTGCCTGAGAAGATGCGGAGTCGTCGCTGTCGGTGCGGAATCCGGCTATTTGCTTGCACTCGCTTGGCGCTACTGTCAAACTTGTTAATACCTATAGTTTCGCATCGGGTGGTGACGTAACATGGCGGCCATGCAGCAATCGCGCGATCATTTTTCCTGGCCGCAACTGCTGTTGCCGTGGGAAATCGTGCGCAGACTGGTCGCGCACGGTACGCTGCTTCGGCAGTTCACCTTGCGGGATATTCTGGCGCGCTACCGCGGCTCGTATCTGGGCGTTATCTGGTCGCTGTTGCGGCCGCTGGGTATGCTGACGGTCTATGTGGTCGTCTTTGGCTTCATCCTGCAGCCGCAACTCGGCGGTGGCGCGGGCAAGCTGGACTTCGTGCTCTCGATGTTCTGCGGGCTGATCCTATTCGATTTCTTCGCCGAGGCGGTCGGACGCTCGCCCGCTCTGATCGTCTCGAAACCTAACTTCGTCACCAAGGTGGTTTTCCCGCTGGAGATCCTGTCGCTGTCGGCCGTGGCGGCCGCGCTCGTGCAGATGATCGTCAGCTTCGTCCCATTCTTCTGCGGCGTCCTGCTGGCGCACGGTACGGTTCCGGCCACGGCGGCGCTGCTTCCGCTCGTGGTCGCGCCATTGATCTGCTTTGCATTGGGCTTTAGCTGGCTGCTGTCCAGTCTCGGCGTGTTTGTCAGGGATCTCAACGCGATGGTGCCATTGTTGCTGACAGTGCTCATGTTTGCCAGCGCGATCTTCTATTCGCTGAGCAGTGTCCCCTCGGAATTCCGATGGCTGTTCGATCTCAATCCGATTGCCGCGCTGGTCGATGATGCGCGCAAGGTCGCCGTACTGGGGCTTGCGCCGAAATGGGGGAGGCTGGGCGCGATGTTCGCCGCTGGCGTCGTTGTCGCTGTCGCTGGCTATGCTTTCTTCATGCGCACGAAGCGCGGCTTCGCCGACGTGGTCTGACGGCCTGCGGACGCGATGAACAGTACAACAAGCGCTTCGACCGGGGCGATGAAGACACCGTTCCGATTGGCAATTCTGTTCGACGATGCCGACGCGGCATCGCTGGCGCGAGCCGCCACCATGCGCAACGGCCTCGATCCCACTTGGTTCGCGCCGGAACTCTGGCCGGCCGGACTCGCGCGGTTCTCCGGCCTGATGCGGCTGGCTTGGCAGTTGCGTAGCCGTCGGCCCGCGGCTCTCTACGCGCCGTCGTCGCGCGGTGCGAACTGGGGCGCCATTTTGGGCGTCCTGTTCGGCATTCCCGTCGTGACGGACAGTCCCCGACCCGGCATTGCGCGCCTCGCGCGGCTGGTTCGCGGCCGCTATGCCGCTGTGGGCTTGGATGCAGCGGCGTCTTCAGCCAAGACATCTTCAGCCATGACGTTGGCGCTGCCTGCCATCGAGGGCGTCGAGCATATCCTGCGTGAGGTCCTGCAGATGGGATCGTCGTGGACGACGACGGGCGACGGGCGGCTGCCGATCGAGTTGGCGCTGGGCACCGGGTCCGGCGGGTCGGCGATGGCCGACCGGGTCGAGGAGCGTGGCGTCAGTCGTCCCGACCGCTCGGTGCGCCTCGTCGGCCGGCCGACCTTGACGGTGTTCCTCCCAGAGCGACGGATCGCGACCGGAACGGCGATCGTCATCTGTCCGGGCGGCGGCTATGCCGGCGTCACCATCGATAAGGAAGGTCATGACGTGGCGCGCTGGCTGGCTGCGCGGGGCATTGCCGGCCTTGTCCTGAAATATCGGCTGCCGCAATCGGATCGGGGGGGCGCCGCCCCGCCTTTGCCGATGGCCGATCTCGACGAAGCGCTGGCGGTAACGCGCGCCCATGCGACGGTGTGGGGGATCCGCTCGGATCGGATCGGCGCCATGGGCTTCTCGGCCGGCGGGCATATGGTGGCATGGGCCTCGCGGTCGGCGGGATCGCCGGCCTTTGCCATCCTGGTCTACCCCGTAATCTCAATGGATCGGGCCATTACCCATGCTGGATCACGCAAGGCCCTGCTCGGGAAGTCTCCATCCGATGCCATGGCCGGACGTTACTCCTTTGAGCGGGCCGTCACGCCAGACGTCTGTCCGACATTTGTCGTTCACGCTCGGGACGACACCGTCGCCAAGCCAGAGAATAGCTTCGTCTACCTTGAGGCGCTGCGCGCCGCGACCGTGCCTGTGGAGGCCATGATCTGTGATCACGGCGGCCATGGCTTTGGCCTTGGAATTCATGGCGGCGAGGTCGCAAACTGGCCGGATCGCTGCCTTGCATGGATCGCCACGACGACTGCAGCACGTTGGAAGCCTTCACCCGAATGAGCGGGATTGAGCAAGCCGGTCGACCACAACGACAGCCCATGGTATCGGTCGAAAGGTGTCGTGTCGATATTTGATCGCAGTGGTTGAGGTTGCGGCGCGGGAAGGTTGCGGCTGAAGAAAGCGAGTTCTTGCATGGGTGCTGGGCGGCGGATTCTTGTTACGGGCGGAGCCGGATACATCGGGTCACATTGTTGCAAGGCAGTTAAGGAAGCTGGATTTGAGCCTGTCTGCTACGACAACCTTACAATCGGCCATCGATCGTTTGTGAACTGGGGCCCTCTTGTTACAGGGGACATCCTGGACGAACGGAGCCTCGTTGCGGCGCTGAAGGAATTTGAGATCCAGGCCGTTATTCATCTGGCGGCATCGAGCCTCGTGGGTGAGTCTGTATCGCATCCTCACATTTATTATCGTAACAACGTGGTCGGCACGCTGACGCTGCTCGACTCCATGCGCAAGGCCGGATGCTCCAACATTGTTTTTTCGAGCACCGGTGCAGTCTATGGCGAAGTATCGGGGATGCCCATCAGAGAAGCCCAGGCAGGTCGTGCCGTAAATCCATACGGCAGATCGAAATGGATGGCGGAACAGATCATCGGGGACTTCGAGGCTTCATATGGATTCAACGCGATTCGGTTGCGCTATTTCAATGCTTGCGGGGCGGATGATTGCGGGCTTATCGGCGAACTTCGGGACCCCGAAACTCATCTGATTCCGCGGGCGCTGATGGCCATGCAGGGGCACCTGGATGAGTTCGCCGTCTACGGGGATGATTACGACACTCCCGATGGATCGGCAGTCCGGGACTACATTCATGTCAGCGATTTGGCAGATGCGCATGTGAGGGCGATCCATGCCTTGATGAGAAACGAAAGGAAAATTGTCGGACGAGCGTTCAATCTCGGAACTGGCAAGGGTTATTCTGTCAAAGAGGTGTTGCACGCCATTGAGCGTGAAACCGGTTCTGCGCCGCCCGCAACGATGAAGGATCGTCGCCCCGGTGACCCCTCCACGTTGGTGGCGGACCCCACAGCTGCCAACGACGATCTCCAGTTCCGTCCATTGCGATCGGACCTGCGTACGATCATCAGGTCAGCCTGGGCATGGCATACGAAGGCGCATCCTCGCCGGGTCGGCGAGCTTTGACCAAGGGGAGCCGTCGTTTCGTCTTTCTTTCCGGCAGCCGGCCATGTCAAAGTCGCGAACTACGCGGCTCGAACTTGCGAAGTCGTTGTGTTCAGGGCTTGCAGGGAGAGCAAGGGCTCGTTTCCGCGTGTGTTGGTTATAATTGTTATCTCAATAACATACGAGTTCGCAGTTTTGTTCTGCATGGCGCGCCATTGGCGGCGATGCTCAATTTGCCGAAGGCTCTCCGAAGACCGGCTTTCGACCTTTCCATCGAGCTCGACCTGGACCTACGACTACAATGCCGAGATCGTGCGCAAGGCCGACGAGCTGGGATTCGAGATCGCGTTCAGCCCCACGCAATGGCTGCCGAAGGGCGGATATGATGGAGAGGCGTCGCTCGACAGTTTGGAAATCTATTTCCGCTGGCCAATCCCTGATCAGGCCAGCGTCATTTCGGCGCCACGTCGGGCCGCGGATCCCGGGTGAAGCCGTTGCGGTTCGGCATCTCGACCTTTGCCAGGGACGCAGCATCGAGAGTCGTGTCCTCGGGCACGATCCCGTTCAGGAACAGCAGATACGCCGTGACCGAATAGACCTTGACCTGCCACCGAAGTTTCATCCAGCCGCGGTTAGAGTCCTGTTGGGTTGTACGCCGACTGGCGCGGGTGGAGCAACGGGCGATCGGCGGAGCTGGTCAGGGTTGCGCAGCCGATCGCCCGTTGCGGTGAGGATGGCAGCGTAAGGCACCGGGGGGTCGTATTTCAGCGAGGAGTGCGGCCGCTCGCCGTTGTAATCGGCGACCCAAGAAGCGAGCTTGCGCCTGGCGTCGTCGAGGCCGAAGAACAGCGTCTCGTTCAAGAACTCGTCGCGCATGCGGCCGTTGAAGCTCTCGACAAACGCGTTCTGGATCGGCTTGCCCGGCGCGATGAAGTGCCAGTCGATGGCGTTGTCCTTGCACCAGGCCAGCATCGCGTTGCAGGTGAACTCGGTGCCGTTGTCCGAGACGATCGAACCCGGCTTGCCACGCTTGCTGACGACCGAGGTCAGCTCCCGCGCCACCCGCCGGCCCGAGATCGAGGTGTCGGCGATCGCGCCCAGGCACTCCTTGGTGACGTCATCGACGATGTTGAGGATACGGAAGCGCCGTCCGCCTGCGAACTGGTCCGACACAAAGTCCAGAGACCAGCGTGCGTTCGGCTTGGCTTCCACCAGGATCGGCACGCGGACACCACAGGCCTTGCGGTGGGCACGACGCTTGCGCACGGTGAGCCCTTCCTCCCGATAGAGCCGGTAGATGCGGCGCGCTTGGCAGCGGGCCCTACCATTTTTTTGAGAGCAACTCCCGCAATGCCGCCGCATCTAGCATCTGCTCGGCCAGAAGCTTCTTCAGCTTGGCATTCTCATCCTCAAGGACCTTGAGGCGCTTGGCCTCGGACACGTCCATGCCCCCGAATTTGGCCTTCCAATTGTAGAACGTCGCCTCGGATATCCCGTGCTTGCGGGCCAAGTCCGCCGTCTTCGCCCCAGCCTCGTGCTCCTTCAGCACCGCTATGATCTGCTCTTCCGTAAACCGCTTTCGCTTCATCTGTCCGTCCTTCGTCAGGGCGGACTCTAACTCCATCTGGAGGATTTTTTTTTAAGGGGCAGGTCAAATCTGCAACGATCAATCCGCAATGTTCGTGTCGGTGCCAGCAGGCAGCCTCAGCCAGGCTGGATGCGATCGGTATAGCTATGGCGTGGTGGCTGTCGGCGCAGAAGCCACGCGTTCGAGAAGGGCCAACAACCCGCGGAGAATTTCGCGCGGAGCGGGCGGGCACCCCGGGACATGCAGATCGACCGGCACGACCTCTCCCACGCCCCCAACCACGGCATAGCTGCCGGCGAAGCACCCGCCGTCGCGGGCGCAGTCGCCCACGGCCACGACCCACTTCGGATTGGGCGTTGCGTTGCAGGTCCGCTCCAGCGCCATGCGCATGTTCTTCGTCACCGGCCCGGTCACCAGCAGCACGTCCGCGTGGCGCGGTGACGCGACGAAGCGCAGGCCGAAGCGTTCGAGATCGTAATAAGAGTTGTTGAGCGCATGAATTTCCAGCTCGCAGCCGTTGCAGGAGCCGGCATCGACCTCGCGGATTGACAGCGACCGGCCAAGGCGCCGCCGGGCCGCCCGCTCCAGCGCAGCGCCCACTTCTGCAAGTGCCCGATCGTCGGCCGACGGCGCCGGCTCCGTCAACGGCATCTGCACGAGACTCTGGAACAGCAGTTTTCTCATCTGGATGTCCTTAAAGCATGATCCGGAAAAGTGCGCAGCCGTCTTTGCGGAACGCGTTTGCGGTCATGCTCAAACATAACCCCGAAGCGCGATGACTATTCATCCCAATCTCATCGCGCTTTAGAGGTCGTGGCCCGCATAGGAGCAGTTGAACGATTTGTTGCAGAGCGGGAAATCGGCAACGATGTTGTCTTGGATCGCGGCCTCCAGCAGCGGCCATTGGAACCAGGAGGGGTCGCGTAAATGGCAACGCGCAATGCTGTTGTCGGCATTGAGCCTGAGCCAGACCAGGATGTCGCCGCGAAAACCCTCCACCAGCGCTATGCCCTCGCAAGCGTGGCCGACAACGGGGAGATTGATCCGCACTTCGCCTTGCGGCATCCGTTCCAGCAATTGGATGACGAGCCTTAGACTTTGCTCGATCTCGCGAATGCGAATCCACACACGCGCATTGACGTCGCCAGCCTCGAGCACGGCAACCTCGAAGGCGAGCTCGTCATAGGGTGCATAGGCAAGATGCTTGCGCGCGTCGAAGGCGCGGCCTGACGCGCGGCCGATGAAGCCGCCAGGCGCGTATTGGCGGGCGAGATCTGGCTTCACTGTGCCCGTTGTGACGGTGCGATCCTGGAGCGAGGCAGTGTTGTCGTAGAGCTCGACAAGGGCAGGGAAGCGGGCCTGGATCTCGCCCACCAGCGATCGGATCGCATGGACGCCATTCTGGTTGATATCGGCACCCGCTCCGCCGGGCAGGATCAGGTCGCGCATCAAGCGGTGGCCGAAAACGTCACCCGCGGCCCGCAGCACCTTCTCGCGCAATATGCCGCAATGGGCTAGCATCAGGGTGAAGGAAGCGTCGTTGCAGATCGCGCCGAAATCACCGAGGTGATTGGCGAGACGCTCCAGCTCTGCCATCAGCGCGCGCAGATGGTTCGCTCGCGGCGGAGCTTCCGCCCCCAGCGCGGCTTCCACCGCGCGCGCGAAGGCCAGTCCGTAAGCGACCGTGCTGTCACCGGACGCGCGCGCCGCGAGCTGAGCCGCCTTCGCAAGGTTCGCGCCCACCATTAGGCCCTCGATGCCCTTGTGCACATAGCCAAGCCGGGGTTCGAGCCGCACCACCGTCTCGCCGTTGGCGGTAAAGCGGAAGTGCCCAGGCTCGATGATGCCGGCATGGACCGGGCCGACCGGGATCTGGTGCAGGCCGTCGCCTTCGGCGGGAAGGAATGCATAGGCTTTGTCGATCGGCGTTGGCTCCGGTTTCGCAGCCAACGGATGCCGCAGGTCCCAATTGCCGTGATCGAGCCAAGCCCGAGGGTCCGGCAAGGCCTCCGGCTGCAAGCCGTGGATGTCGCGGATGGTCCGCTCCAGCCGAAGCGCCGGCGGGTGATGCAGGCTCACCGACGGATAGCGGCGCTCCGGGCAATCGAGCGTGACGATGCCGACCGCCGCCTTCGGCGCATCGAGCAGCGCCATGTGAACGCGATCCGCCTCGCCCCAAAGGCCCAGCAGTTGCCAGTCGCCGCCGGCAAGTCCCGCGATCGCTTCGTTCCAGGTCGCGACGCTGACGACGGCGCGCGGCCAGGGACGGTGGCTCGATGCAGGCTCGCCTTTTCGCAAGATTTCGTCGAGGCTCATTGCAATCACCCCAGAATATCGGCGACGTGCCGAAACCACGTGACCAGCGTAGGCGGAAGGAAGATTCCGGCGATGAGCACGAGACCGAAATGCAGGATCATCGGCGTGTAGGACGCATCCGACGGCGCGGTGCTTCCGGTCGGCTCGCCAAAAGCGATGCCGTTGAGATGGTAGAACAGCGCGCCGAGCGCGAGCACGATGCCCAGCACGAGCGGGATGGCAAGCAGCGGCTCGCGCGCGAAGGTCGAGCTGACGACCAGGAATTCGCTCATGAAGACGCCGAACGGCGGCAATCCGGCGATGGCCACCACGCCGATCACAAGACTCCAGCCGAGCGCCGGGTGGGTCACGGTCAGGCCGCGGATGTCGGCGATCTTCTGAGTGCCCTTGATCTGCGCGACATGGCCGACGGCAAAGAAGATCCCCGATTTGGTGAGGCTGTGCATCGCCATGTGCAGGAGACCGGCAAAATTCGCGACCGGGCCGCCCATCCCGAAGGCAAAAGTGATGATGCCCATGTGCTCGATCGACGAATAGGCGAACAGGCGTTTGATGTCGCGCCTCCGGTAGAGCATGAAGGCGGCGAACACCAGCGACACCAGACCGAGTGTCACCATCAGTTGTCCGGGAGCCACCGCACTCGGATTGGCGGCCAGCACGATCTTGAAGCGAAGCACTGCATAGAGTGCGACGTTGAGCAGGAGGCCCGACAACACCGCGGAGATCGGCGTCGGCCCTTCCGCATGCGCATCCGGCAGCCAGGCGTGCAGCGGCGCCAGCCCCACCTTGGTGCCGTAGCCGAGCAGCAGGAAGATGAAGGCGACGTTGATCAGCTCCGGATCGAATTGCGCGGCCCGCGCGACCAGCACCGTCCAGACCATGCCGTTGATGCCTTCGCCCACCACGGGAAGCGCTGCCATGTAGACCAGGATGGTGCCGAACAGCGCGAGCCCGATGCCCACGCTGCCGAGAATGAAATACTTCCAGGCCGCTTCCAGCGCCTCATGGGTGCGGTAGATGCCGACCATCAGCACGGTCGTCAGCGTCGCCAGCTCGATGCCGACCCACATCAGGCCGATATTGTTGGCGGTCAGTGCGAGATTCATTCCGCCCATCATGACTTGGTACATGGCGTGGTAAAAACGCAGGTGTACCGGCGTCAGCCGTCCGGTCTCGAGCTCGTGCCCGATATAGCTTGCCGAAAACACGCTGGTGGTGAAGCCGACGAAGGTGTTGAGCACGATGAACGCGATGTTGAGGTCGTCGACGAACAGATAATGTCCAGCCTGGCTGCGATCGGCAAAGAACAACGACAGTGACGCCACGAAGGTCGACCCCGACGCCAGCACGTTGAGGCGCGCCGAAAGTCGATAGTCGGGAAGCAGGGCCAGCACCGCGGCCGAGACGACCGGGATGATGAGGACGAAGATGACGCCGCTGCTGTCGGAGAAAGTCATCGGCGCTCTCCGCGAAAACGATCCAGCGCCTGCACATCGACGGTGTCGAAGCGCTCGCGGATTCGGAACAGGAAGACGCCGATCACGAAGAAGGCGATCAGGATCGAGAAGGCGACGCTGATCTCGACGACCAGCGGCATGCCGCGCGCGCCGGTGCCGGCGAGTACCAGCCCGTTCTCCAGCGACATGAAGCCGACCACCTGGCTCACGGCGTTGCGCCGGCTCACCATCATCAACAGACCGAGCAGCACGACCGACAGCGCGAAGGCGAGGTCCTCGCGTGCGAGCGGATCGGCGGTGGGGGTGACCTTCAGCATGACCGTCATCGAGAGCGCGACCAGTCCCATGCCGGCCAGCATGGTCGTTCCGGAACCGATCACGGTTTCGATCTCGCGATGAATGCCGAGCCTCTGGATGATGCGATGCAGCCCGACCGGCACGACCACGGCCTTGAAGACCAGCGCGATCAGAGCAGTGACATAGAGATGCGGCGCGTGCTGGACGTTGGCCTGCCAGGCGACCGACATCGCCAGCAGAAGTGCCTGGAGCGCAAAGGCGTTCAGCAGCGAATAGAGCCTGTGCTGCGTGATCATCAGGAAGCTGACCAGCAGCAAGCCCCCCGCCAGCAGGTGCGCGACATCGAATGTCAGTCCGTGCGCCATTGCTAGAGGCTCCTCGATACGAACAACAGCAGCGTGCCGAGCAGGCCGAGCATCAGGGCTCCGCCGATGAAGTCCGGCAACCGGAAGACGCGCATCTTGGCGATGGCCGTCTCGAACACGCCGAGCAGGAAGCCGAAGATGGCCAGCTTGGCGAGAAAGCCTGCGGATCCGGCCAGATAGCTCACAGGGGAGGCGCCGGGCTCGGTGAGCGTCCACGGTATGAAGATGCAGCCGATCAGCGAGATGTAGAGAAGCAGCTTGACCGCGGCGGCGAGTTCGATCATCGCGAGATGGCGACCGGAATATTCCAGCACCATGGCTTCATGCACCATGGTGAGCTCGAGATGCGTGGCCGGGTTGTCGACCGGAATGCGCCCGTTTTCCGCGATGGCGATGATGATCAGTCCTATCAGCGCCAGGCCGAGCGAGACGCGCAGGCCGACGCCCGAGGCCATCAGATCGGCCACGGCCGATAGCTGCGTCGAGCGCGCGACCAGTGCCATGGTGAAGATGATCAGGAGCATGGCCGGCTCGGCGAGCGAGGCGATCATCATTTCCCGGCTCGCCCCGATGCCGCCGAAGGCAGTGCCGATATCCATGCCGGCCAGCGCCAGGAAGAACCGTGCGCTGGCGAGCAGCGCAATGATGGCGATGAGGTCGGCGGACCAGCTGAACAGCAGTCCCGTCGCGAAGGTCGGCACCAGCGCGGCGGCGACCCAAGTCGCTGCGAAGATCAGATAGGGCGCGACGCGGAATATCCACGAAGCATTTTCGGCAACCACGACTTCCTTCTTCAGGAGTCGGAGAATGTCGCGATAGGGCTGCACGATCGGCGGGCCGCGGCGGCGCTGGATGCGCGCCTTCACCTTGCGTACGAAGCCGGTCAGGAGCGGTGCTGCCAGCAGCACCAGCATCATCTGGGAGACCTGAACGAGAAGGGCAGACATCAGCTCCATATGGCGAGCACCAGCAAAAGCAGCACGAGGGAGAGGAAGACGAGGCTGAGGTAGCGGCGGATGGTGAGGAATTGCAGCTTGTTGAGTTGGAGGGCGGCGCCCTCCACGGCGCGGGCGACGGGCTTGTACAGCCATTCCCACACCGGATCGGTGATCGTCAGCGTGAAGCGGGCGGCACGTGTATCACCGGGAGCGGGCATGCTGACCTTTTCGCTCGTGACGGGCGTCCGCGCCAGGAACACGCGGCGGATAGGCTGGGCAAAACTCGAGCCGGAATATTGCGTGAGCGGACTGGTATCGGGAAAGCCGCAATCCCAGGCCGGGCCGCGGCGGATCGCGTGCGAGGCGAAGCGGTGGATCGCCCACACTGCGAGGAGCGCGGACGTGGCGATGAAGAGAAAGACGAGCAGGCCGTTATACGAACTGCCGGTTTCGGCCTCCGGCACGATCGTGAGCCAGGGCCGGCTTGCCTGGGGCGTCAGCGCCGCGCCGGCAAGCTGGCGCGTGATCGGGGCTATGGCATCCATAATGGAGCCCGGAACGATGCCCGCGATCAGGCAGAGCAGGGCGAGTATCGCCATGGCCCAGAGCGAAAAGCGGTCCACTTCCGTTGCGTTCGCCGCTTCCGTGCTGCGCGGGCGGCCGAGGAAGGTGATGCCGAAGGCCTTGACGAACGTCGCACCCGCGAGCGCTGCTGCGAGCGCAAGCAGGCCGCCGGCCGCCGGGACCATGACCTTCAGCACCCATTGCGGCAGATCGGGGCTTTGAAGCACGGCCTGAAAGGTGAGCCATTCCGACACGAAGCCGTTCAGCGGCGGCAGCGCCGAGATCGCCATGCAACCGACCAGGAACAGGAAGCTCGTCGTCGGCATGCGGTGGATCAATCCGCCGAGGCGATCCATGTCGCGCTCGCCGGTCGCGGTCAGCACTGCGCCGGCGCCGAAGAAGAGCAGGCTCTTGAAGAAGGAATGGTTGAGTACGTGCAACAGGGCCGCCGTCATCGCCAGCGCAGCCGCCGCATTCATGGCGTCGGCGCGGAACGCCAGCGCAAGGCCGAGCCCGATGAAGACGATGCCGATATTTTCAATGGTCGAATAGGCGAGCAGCCGCTTGGCGTCGTCCTGCATCAGGGCCTGCAACACGCCCAGCACTGCGCTCAGGCTGCCGATCGCGAGCAGCAGCGCGCCCGACCACCAGGGCAGGCCGCCGGCAAGGTCGAACACGATGCGGATGAAGGCGTAGATCGCGACCTTGGTCATCACGCCGCTCATCAGCGCCGAAACGTGACTTGGCGCCGCTGGATGCGCCAGCGGCAGCCAGGCATGTAGCGGCACCAGCCCAGCCTTGGATCCTGCACCGATCAGGACCAGCACGAGCACCATCGCCGACGTCAGCGGCGTTCGCGCGCCATGCCTGATCGCCTCGAAGCTGTAATTGCCGTCCGGTCCGGCGAGCAGGCCGAGAGCGAGCAGGAGCGCGAGCGTGCCGAGGCTCGCCATGATCAGATACACGTAGCCGGCGCGCCTGTTCTCGGGATCGCGATGATGCGCGATCACGAGCGCCCAGGAGGCCAGCGACATGAACTCCCAGGACAACAGATAGCTGAAAGCATCAGCCGCCAGCACGACCAGATTCATTCCGGCGAGGAAGGCCGGAAAGAACGGCAGCACGCGATGCGGCTCTTCCTCGTGCACGCCGTAGCCGAGTGCGTAGAGGCTCGCCGCGGTGCCGCCGATATTCACGACCACGAGAAAAAAGGCCGCGAGCGCATCGATCGCGAAGTGCGCGCCGATCCAGGGCAGGCCGAGCGGCAGAATCAGGTCGGTCGGACCGCCGGCCTGGTCGGCAAGCGCGGTGAGCGAAGAAACCGTCGCCGCGCTGCACAGCGCCAGCATGGCGCCGTAGATGATGCGGGTCGCCGCATGCCCGCGCGCGATGGCTACCGCCAACAGCGCAACCCCCAACATCGCTGCCGCGCAGAGCATGAGGAATGCAATGATACTCATCGGAAATGCATCCTATGCCCTTTTCGCCATGTCCTTCACGTGGCGCGCGTCGGAGAGTGCGGGCTGCTTGAGCCGGACTCCGCGGCCTCCGGTCTGACTGGTTGCTCCGTCGCCGATCAGTTCGATGCCACTCTGGTTCAGTGCCTCGATCAATTTCATCAAGGAATCGACGTTGCCGCGCACGACCCCTTCGCTCGCTTCCATGCGCTGAATCGTGGGGACCGAAAGACCGGACAGTTCTGCAAGCTGGCGCTGGTCGATGCCAAGAAGCGCCCTGGCCGCGCGGAGCTGCGCAGCGGTAATCATCGTCGAGATGTCAGTTCTGACATTTGGCGCATCAATGCTGCGTACTCAAATGCTAGTAGCCCGATTAATTATACCAATGAAGGCGTTCTGTATAGCTATATTGATGTCTAAGGCATCATTCGGTAAGGGGCTTTGTCCCAGGCACAGTCGGCCCGACCTTCGGTGGCAGGTCACAATCGTAACTGTCTCACGTTGACCATCATCCAAGAAAGCTGCTGCAGGGAGGGATTTCTTGCTGCGCACAACCTCTGAGACAGGTTGACTGTCGACAGCGGCCAAGTCGAGCTTTGGGCCGTCACCGGGCCGGACTACGGCCGCATCTGGGATCACGAACTTGTTGCGGCCGTCATGCAGATCACAGGCAACGGCAGGGGGATATACTCGGTGGAAAGTGCCGGGCGCGGTTCGCTTGGCTTTTGGCTCCAGCTGGGCCGCATCCCGTTAAGAACTTGGTATTTTGTTGGGTTTCCTCTTGGAATTGTGGGCTCGGCCTCGCGTGTTGGCCGGTTGAACGAGGGCTGCGCTTCGACTTACCGCCGTTGGGGGCGCCTTACGCGAGTTCGTGAAGAGTTTTGACGTGTCTGAATCATCTGGGAAGGTTTTTCGTGGCATAAGATGTAATTTCGGCATGGAGGAGAGATCGCGGGGGAAATTCACGGCCGAGAACATTCTTCATAAATTTGGCCAATGTAGATGAAGTTTTCAGGCCAAGTGAGCGTTTTTCACGATCGAAGGCTGCCAGAGGCAGCGATCCCGGCCGGCTATGCGGCGCTGATTGACGCCTACCACTTGTCCGTCCCGGTCCCACGCGTCCTCTCCGCCATCGGAACAAAGCACCGCATCATCGATCAAGGGGATGGCGCATCTACACGCCACGTCATGCGCCGGTGGCGACGCTTGAGGGACATCTCACCTTCGCACTCAAGAACGAAGGCCTCGACCTCGCCATCCTGAAGCGGCTCTTCCTTGCTGCGAAGGACGACGAGATCGCGGAGCTTGTGAAGCAGAAGCCAACCGGGCTCTACACCCGTCGCAACTGGTTTCTCTATGAATGGCTGTTGCAGTGCCAGCTCAATCTGCCTACGGCGGACAAGGTCTCCTATGTCGATGCTGTGGATACCGAACTCCAATACGGAAGCTCCGGGCAGAATTCGGCGCGGAACCGCGTCCGCAACAACCTGCCAGGCACACCAGACTTCTGTCCGCTTGTCTTCAAGACGCAAGCGCTCACGGAGTTTGTTGCTCGGGACCTCAAGGAGCGCGCGGTCCACGTAGCATCGAAGTCCTCGTCGCGCCCGAAGACCGACCGATCTTGCTGGACCCGGATCAACCGGTCAAGACCTCTGTGTCGAGGTACTAGATGTTTCGGATCACAGGCGAACGAGTCGATTTCTAATCAGAAGTTGGCGTCAAGTACTCATCGTTGGCCGTCGCTATTCCGTGCCGCTACTCTTCAAAAGCTGTGCGACCTCCATGACCTTTCGGCGAAGACGTTCATCAGTAATGCCGAAGTAGAGCTCGAGCAGCTGACGCGACTCCCGCTTTGTAACGAGTTCACTCCAGTCCTGCGCTTCGGAGGCTTGCTTCGACTCGGCGGACGTCCGCTTCTTGTCCTCTAACTCATCGAAGAACCAAGTGATTGGGACGGCGAGCTGCGTGGCAATGCCGTAGAGTCTCGATGCGCTGATCCGGGTTTCCCCCGCCTCATATTTCTGAATGAGCTGAGACGTCAGGCCAAGGCGCCTTGCCAATTCGTCTTGACTCAAGCCGAGGAGGTTGCGCCTGAGACGCAGTCGCTTGCCCACGTGCTGATCGACCTGGGTCGGCTTTTTCGACGAAACCCTGATCTTGCTGCCGCGCCGGTTCGGCGTGCGGGATTTCGATTTTTTCTGGGAAGGTTCCGAAGGCATCAAGCACCGCGGTTGAATTCTTGTTCCGCACACTCAACGAGGGGTAGTTAATAGGGCATATCAACTTCTAGGTGGCACTATCAACTAGAATTATGTCATGCAGGTTACAAACGCACGGATTATTGGCGGTAGGGACACGAGAATTGCGGGACGTCCAATCCATGCAAGAGCCTCTTCCGACATCGGGGCGCCTACCTGCTCGTCTCAAGATCAAGCATGGGCCGGTAGGTCTGCTCGGACGGTTCTTCCTTTGGGCCGATAGCGCTGCAAAGGATCGCGGAGTAACGCTGTCATTTGGCAGCCTGCAGGATCTCATCGACGTCAACAGGGCCAATTCCGACAGTTGGCGTCCGCTTGTACCGGTTTTTGACCAGGCCCTGGGCGGCGTCACGCCCGAGACAGCCTTTGTGCTGATCGGGCGGTGCAAGGATGGAGAGGTCGTCGCAACGCAAGCGGCGCGCCTCTATGAGTGGCCGGAAACTTCTCTGAAGGAGGAGGCCACTTCGCTGCGAATGTTCTATGCCGATCCTGGCGCCGCTTTCGCGCGCAACGATCGCTGCGAGATCACCGCGCCAATTGCCGAGACAATCACCGGGCGCGTCGTCTTTTCCGGTGCCATCTGGTATCGGCGCGATTTCAGAGGCAAGGACCTTGGAACCATCCTGCCGCGCATTTCACGGGCATACGCCTTCACACGCTGGCAGAGTGATTTCACGATTGGCATGTTGGGCGATGCCGTCATCGCCGGCGGCCTCGCAGAGCGCGCCGGATACACGAAAGTTGAGCGCAGCTGTATCAGACTGGTGGCGGCGCCGCTCGGCGAAATGCGCTGCGGGTTGGCTTGGATGCAGTCTGACGAACTGCTCGCCGATCTTTCAGCGGTCATGGCTTGGGCGAGCGTCCCGGTCACTGGACCCAGCACTACCGAGGAAGCAAACCACTGATATCGTAAGGCGAGGCGGTATGAATATCCAGACCTTTCGTCCTGAGGATTCAGAACGGCTTGTCAAGGAATTGTTCGATTGCATCGACGGCCGGGACTGGGCTGGGCTTTGCGAATTTCTCCACGACGAGGCGATCTATGAGCGACCGGGTTACGAGCCATTCGTCGGAAGGATGGCTATCCTGGACTTCTACCTGACGAAACGGATTATTTCGCTCGGCGAGCACCGCGTCGAGCGAGTGCTGAGCGACGGTGCCAACATTGCGTGCTGGGGCAACTTTTCCGGTGTTGCCAAGAATGGGCGCAATCTCAGCATTCGTTTTGCAGATGTCTACCGCATCAGGGAAGGGCGGATTGATCTACGCCGGACATTCTTCGACAGCCCGGCGATCTAGGGCGGATCGTTGCTCCCTGACGTCAAAGACCGACGCCCCCAGAAGGCATGTTTCTCCGTTTACCTTGTAGGTGAACGGCAAGATCAGACGCCGATAATGGCAGTGAATGCGATCGTTCCTGTCCGGCCGTCTGATCACGGCGTCGACCTCGTCGAGGCGCGGCAGTCGCGTCTCCAGGACGCGGCGGTAGATGCCCTGCACCCATCGGCCGTAATCGTAATCCGGTTGTTCTTCCATGGGCAGGCCCCTCGCATTCCTTCGCCAGGTCTCGCCGTATATTTCAAAGCCAGATCCGACCTCGGTAATCGTCAGCCGCCCCTCGACCGGCTCGACGAGCATGAAGCGCGCACGCAGCGTTTCAGGTAACCGGTCGGCCAGCGCCGCTGAATCGTAGACCTGTTTCGAATCAATCCATTGCGCAAAAAGGGATGAAAGTGCTTCGTCCCTGTTCGCGAGGATGTCGAGCGGCTGCTCTCTGCTCGTGAATGCGGTAGGGGGCGGCTGATGGCTGGCAGCGACCCGCTCGGCGATGTAGGCGATCGTCTGCGCCAGGCTAGGGGCCAGCTTTTCGGCGAACTGGTCCGGGTGGGAAATGATTGTGCGCTCGATTCCCATATCGGCAAGGCAATATAGCGCCGCGGCGATGCTCGTCTGCGACACCGTTTCGGGCCGAAATCGGATGCGCGCAGCATCGGGAGCGATTTTCGTGATCGCCACAAATCCCAGATTTTCGATCAAGTAGGCCAGAAAATCGAAGTCGGGAAGCGAGCAATGCAGGAAGCTTTTCAAGGTCGGTGACCGCGCGTCCCATGCGCGACCCTGGTCATCCAGTACGATCGTTTGCATGTGACCCTCATCGTCACCCCGAAGCAAAGTCGTCCATCTGGCGAGCATTTTTTGGCGAAGTTGTGTCAACTCGTTTTCACTCGTTTTGCTGGATACAAAAATCCGAAGGGTGATCGGCTACGCGCTTTGGCGACGGCGTCTTTTCCTGCGATTTTCGCACTTCGTCTGTCGTTGCCGTCCAGGGCCCGGCGCGGGAGGACGAACTGCTCCTCTCCAGCATGAGTTCCTTGTTGGCAACTAGAATTAGATTTTTTCCATATCAACTAGAATTAGATATTGACGCCAAGCGCGGAATTATGACAACTATAGATAGTCATAAAGATGACGATGCAGATGGGGCGTTAAGGAGTTCGGCATGCAACCGCAAAAACAGTCCGTCGTCGCCAACGGCCATGATCACCACGCTGCAACGCGAGTGGCGGACAAGCTTCGCGATCAGATTTGCTCCAATCGTGACCTGACCTTCCTGATGGAAGCTCATGACGGTCTATCGGGCGCGATAGCCGAGCGTGCAGGTTTCAAGGGACTCTGGGCATCCGGCCTGTCGATTTCATGCGCGCTCGGCTACCGCGACGCCAACGAAGCATCCTGGACCCAGCTCGTTGACGTCGTCGAGCGCATGGTGGACTCGACGGACCTTCCAGTGCTTGTCGATGGCGACAGCGGCTTCGGCAATTTCAACAATGCACGCCTTCTGGCGCGCAAGCTTCAGCAACGCGGCGCTGCCGGCCTTGCGCTGGAGGATAAGGGCTTTCCCAAGATGAATTCGTTCGTCGGTGATAGGCATCCGCTTGCCGATACCGGCGAGTTTTCGGGCAGACTGCGTGCTGTAAGAGATACGGTAGGCGACGACTTGGTCCTCGTCGCGCGTATCGAGGCGCTGATTGCTGGCCACGGAATGGACGAGGCGCTCACCCGTGCCCATGCCTATGCCGAGGCCGGAGCTGATGCCATTCTCATTCATTCACGCAAGAACGTTGCGGATGAGATCCTCTCCTTCGCCGGCGCCTGGCAAAACAGGCTTCCCGTCGTGATCGTCCCCACCAAATACTACCGAACGCCCGTCGCGGCCTATCGTGAAGCCGGTATCTCGACGGTGATCTGGGCCAATCACTCGATGCGAGCGGCGTTCGCCGGGATGAGAGACATCTGCGGCCGCATTGTCGCCGAGGAGAGCATCGCCGGCATCGAAGGCGAAGTCGCCTCGCTTGACGAGGTCTTTGGTCTGATGCGTTACGGCGAGCTCGCTGCGGCCGAGGAGCGATATCTGCCGACATGCAACGGAAGTGATCGCGCGAAAGCGTGATTCCCGGGCTTCATCCCCAGCATAGAAACCTTCCCAACGCGGAGATCGTGCCATGCTTCATTCAACGCTAGAGGCCCCGAGACCAAATCAGCTGCCAGAGCCGGATATCGCGGAGGTGATCCGATGGCGCGATAGTTCCTACGCGTCTGATCTCTATATTGCAGCTGTCTCATGGCTCGACCTCTTCACCTATATCGAGGAAAACCCTGTGAACGAAGCCGCGCTGCGCGGGCATTTCCAGCTCAAGGAGCGGCCGACGCGAACGATGATCAGGCTCTTTGAATCCTGGGGGCTGCTCACCAATGTCGACGGCAAGCTGTTCGCGACGTCTTCCGCGCGGCGGTATTTGAGCCGAAACTCAAGCGAGAATATTTCCTCCTACATCGCGACCATGAAGTACAAATCATCGGTCCGGGAGATTTACGACGTGCTGCGCCTGGGCGCGCCTGACACCTGGCATGTTGATCGTGGCGACACGACCAATTGGGACGCGCTGATGCAAACCGACGATTTTGCCGACCTGAATACGCGCGGAATGGAGGAGCGCGGCCGGATCTTTGCGCCTGATCTCGCGCGACTGCTTGATTGTTCACAGGACACGGCACTTCTGGACGTGGGAGGAGGATCGGGTGTCTATTCGGCGCACCTGCTCAACCGGTATCCCAACCTGTCGACGACGATATTTGAGCGTCCTCCCGTCGACCAGCTCGCCATGCAATGTCTGGCCGAGCGCAAGCTGACGGCGCCAAGAGCGCGTGTGGTCGCCGGAGATATGTTCGTCGATCCGTTTCCCACGACCGCTTCGCTCCATCTATATTCACATGTCCTGCACAATTGGGGGCCGGAAAAGGTCCGACTGCTGCTGGAAAAATCCTTTCAAAGCCTGCCGTCTGGCGGACGGGTGGCCGTCTACAGCTGTCACCCGGACGACCGAGGCGGTCGCCCTGCGCCGATTGCGGAGGCGGAATACTCGGTTCTGCTGACGACCGGCTATGAGGGCTGCTGCTACAGTTTCGAGGATATGCGCTCCCTTATGGAAGACGCCGGCTTTCATACCGTCGACTATCGAAAGTCGATCTGCAATCGAAGTCTCATCACGGCGCGAAAGCTCGCCAACAGCTCCAGCTGAACGAGAGCTCGGTCTGGACGAGATCGCTGTCTGAAGGCGTTTCGTCCGATCTTGGTGTCGTCGATGCCGACGACACCAAGCGCTGCGCTCCGGCTGACGTCGGAGAAAAGTCGGCCCCTCGGGAGGGAAGTCTCAATGACTTTGTCGACAACGATACTCTTGGGCCTTCTAAAGCAGCAGAAGTACGAGTTCTTTTCCGGCGTACCCTGCTCGAATTTCGCTGATCTGTTCCAGCAAGTGTCCGTGGACGACGATATCGTGTCAGTCCCGGCGGCGAGCGAAGGCAGCGCGTTATCACTTGCCGTCGGCGCGACCCTGGCGGGGCGACGAAGCGTCGTTGCTCTCCAGAATTCGGGTCTGGGAAACATCATCAATCCGCTGACATCGCTGGTCCAGGTCAATTGCATTCCGACACTACTTCTGATCTCTGTGCGGGGACACGCCGACGAGCCCGAGGACGAACCGCAGCATCGTATAATGGGGGCCAATACCCACGCATTGCTCGATCAATTGGCCATCCCATGGAGCGAGTTCGACGGGACGCCACAGGGGTTCATGGCGGTCCTCCTGAAGGCCGAAGAGGCATTTGAGCGGTCGGTCTCGTTTGCGATTTTGGTTCGGAAAGGTCAGCTGTCGGCGGGCCCAGGCGGCGTCGTCAACGGCAAACAACCAGTAAGCGATTATCCGCTCAGCGTCGGGTGCGCTCTGGAAATCGTTGGCGAAGCCCTCCAACCCACGGATCTCGTGGTTTCAACGACCGGCTTCATTTCGCGCGAGCTATTTCGTCTAAGCGACCGCCGGGAGAATTTCTACATGCAGGGGTCGCTCGGCCATTGCAGCGCGGTGGCCGCGGGGGTCGCGCTCGCGCATCCATCGCGTCGGGTGGTCGCGCTGGATGGCGATGGCGCCGTGCTGATGCATATGGGGGTGTTGTCGACGATCGGATACGCATCTCCTCGAAATTTCGTTCATATCGTGCTCGACAACGAAGGTTACGTTTCGACTGGAGGGCAGGAATCAACCTCGGTCACTTCCTCGCTCGAAGCGGTTGCTTTGGCCTGCGGGTACAGCGCGGCCACCCGCTGTCTGACCGGCGCCGAATTGGGCGAGGCGGTTGCTCGAAGCCTGTCCACGGAAGGTCCGCACTTCGTGCTGTGCAAGGTCAATCGATCGCATTCGCGCTCGCTGCCGCGCGTGACATCGCTTCACAGCCCGGAGGAGAATAAACAGGCGTTCCAGATTGCGCTGAGTCAGCCGCGGGCCCTGCATGTCCAGGCGTCATCGGCGGGAGCGGCCCGGTGAAGCACCAGGCGGTCAATACGCTGACCAGCTTTCTCTGCCTCTCCTTCGTCGTCATTATTTGGGGCACGAATTGGCTTGTGATCAAGGAGGCCCTGCAGTCTTCGCCACCGCTGCTTTTCACCGGCATCCGTTTGCTCGGTGGGGCCATTGCCATCGGAGCGGCGCGACTGTGTCTTGGATATCCACTCCGGCTCGGTGGTGTTGGAAAGGGCAGACTAGTCGCCGTGGGTCTCCTTCAAATGGCCGGAGGCCTCGGGCTGAGCCTGGCCGGCTTGCAGTATCTCGATGTCGGGACCAGTGCCCTGATCTTTTATACGATGCCCTTGTGGCTCGTCGCGATCGAATGGGCTGTCGATCGCCAGCGGCAATCGCTCCTCGACGTCATCGCGCTGACCTGCGGCATGCTTGGTCTCGGGCTGCTCGCCTCCGGCGCCAATCCAGCGGCGACACCTCATGGTATCCTGGGCATTGCGCTGCTTTCGACGGCGGCTTTCAGCTGGGCACTGGGAACCTGGATCCATAAACGCGCGCCCAGCGGCGGCGACGTGTGGAGCCGTACCATCTTTCAATTGGCGATCTCAGGCGCAGTTGTGATCGTTGCCTCGGTTCTATTGGAACGTCGTCCGGACTGGAACCAATTGCCGGACCTTGTCTGGCCCATCGCGTTCAACTGTATCGTGGCGACCGGGCTAGCATTCGTCGCTTGGTATCGTGCGCTGAGCTTCATTTCCGCACAGATCGCATCTCAGAGCCTCGTGCTTATTCCGGTCGTTGCCTTGGTTGCAGCCGCCGTCTTGCAACGGGAGACCCCCACGACCCGTGTCGTGGTCGCCTGTGTCCTTATCGTGGTCGGTGTCACGATCGTGATCTGGCATGCTGGCGGTCAAAGGACCCAACCCTCTTGAGCATGATGCCACGCACGTGAACGGCAACGATCGGCAGCGAACACCATATGGAGTCCGGCGATGTTTAACTCGACACGTCTTCTTCAGCCAATGAAGGTCGCGGGAGAGGATGTCCTGACGGATTTGTCCATCGACGTTCGGAATCCGTTTACCGATCAGGTGATAGCGGCGGTGCCGCAGGCGAGTCCCGAGCATGTTCGGCGCGCCTTCGCGATCGCCCGGGCATTCCGTCCCAGGCTCACAAGGCGTGAGCGGGCGCGGATCCTGCTCGCCACGGCTGAGGCGATCGAGGCAAACCAGGACCGGCTTGCACAGCTCATTACATCAGAAAGCGGCCTGTGCTTGAAGGATTCGCTGCGCGAAACCGTGCGAGCCAGAGATGTCTGGTCATTTGCGGCGCACGCAGTAATCCAGGACGATGGGGCGATTTACGCGGGCGATATCGGAGGGACAGCGCAGAGCCGGCGCATATTTGCGACCAGGACGCCTCTTCTTGGGGTGATCTCAGCGATCACACCCTTCAATCATCCCCTGAATCTCGTGAGCCACAAGCTCGCTCCGGCGATCGCGACCAACAACAGGGTCGTCCTCAAGCCAGCGGAGACGACGCCTTTGACCGCGCTCGCTCTTGCCGAGCTGCTTTATGAGGCGGGACTGCCACCGGAAATGTTGTCGGTGATCACCGGGGATCCGCGTTCGATAGGAGAGGCGATGATTAATGACCCGGACATCGACTTGGTGACGTTTACCGGATCGGTGAGCACCGGAAAGAGAATTGCCGAGCGGGTGGGATACAGAAGGCTGGTGCTCGAGCTCGGCGGCAATGATCCTCTGATTGTCATGAGTGACGCCGACCCCGATCGCGCCGCCAGATTGGCGGTGGAGGGCGCGACGAGAAATTCCGGGCAACGCTGTACTGCCGTCAAGCGAGCACTTGTCGTCGAGGGCATCGCGGACCGCTTTGTCGAAGCGACCCTCCCTCTGATGAAGCGGCTCGCAGCAGGAGATCCCATGGATCCCAACACGGATGTGGGGACGGTCATCAACGCGAAAGCGGCGTCAACGATTGCCGGGCGCGTCGAGGCGGCAATTCGCGAGGGCGCCCGTCTGCTGCTCGGCAATACTCCGCAGGGCGCGCTGTACCCGCCGACGATGCTGGACCATGTCCCGCCTGAATGCGAGTTGGTGCACGAAGAGACCTTTGGTCCTGTTCTGCCGATCATTCGCTGCCCGGAGGATGTCGATCACATCATCGCCATCGCAAACTCATCGGCCTTCGGTCTTTCGGCGGGACTGTGCACAAACAGGCTCGACCACATCACCCGCTTTGTGGATGCCTTGGACGTGGGGTGCGTCAACGTGTGGGAAGTCCCTGGATACCGGACGGAGCTGACGCCGTTCGGCGGCATCAAGGATTCCGGTCTCGGCCATAAAGAGGGCGTGCTGGAGGCCATGAAGAGCTTTACCAACATCAAGACCTACTCACTGCCGTGGTGAGATAAGCTTCAATCCAGGAGTTTGGACGCAGCCGCTTCATCGGTGACTAGGACCTGGCAGAAGCCAGCCAGCAGGCCAGCGCGAATAATGTCGACCTTGTGCTCACCTCCGGCGGCGAGGATCCGATGTCTGATCTGAAGCACATGCTCGATCGGTGGGTTGATCGTCCGCTGTACCAGGGGATGGCGAAGGGGCTTACCGGCTGAATCGAGGTAGTGGCCGCAAATATCTCCGACGGCGCCGGCGTCAAGCAGCGAAGCCCAGGTCTCGCGAGAAATGACGTCATATTCGAGCGCCTTCGATTTCGGAGACAGGTCGATCGCGCTCAAGAGCGCAACGTCGAGAGAGGGCACCATCGCGAGCACCGAACGAACAGGTTCGCTCGCGACCAGAATGTCTCTCAGCTCCGCGGTCTCGGCGAACATCGGCGCGGTCAGATAATAGCATCGCGCGCCAAGCGCTCGGGCGATCATGGTTGCGTTGTCATACGGATTGATCGGCGCGCTTTCGGCAAGCCCGCCGGACATCAGGACGACGCGGGTGCCGTCTCCCGATCGCTGCGGCAGGTTTTGAGCGGCGGCATTGATGGTGCCTCCCCAGGTGATTCCCAGTGAACCCGACGGCGGGAGGCATTCGGCGACGTATCGCGCGGCGGCAGCTCCGACGAAAGAGCGCACATCGGTGCCGCCCATAGGGACCGGCACCACGATCGCGTGACGCAGATTGAATTTGCGGATGAGTTCTTCTTCGAGCTCGGTCCGCAGGCCCGCGGGGTCGGCGATCGTGATTTGCACGAAGCCGCTTTCCCGTGCCTCGCCAAGGATGCGGTTGACCCGCTTGCGGGTCATCTTCAGCCGCTGCGCGATCGCGTCCTGGGTTTGCCCCTCTCTGAAGTAGTACCAGCAGATCTTTGCTACCAGTGCGGCCTCGGTCCGACCATCGCCGGCTTCGCCTTCGCCTGGTGCCGCTTGCGGGCCTCTAATCAACACGCCCGGGCCCTCCGATTCGGCTTCAGGAATCTGCTGTTTGCCTGTTCCGGGGGCGGAATGGCAACCCATCAGGCTTTTCCACAGCTCATATGCTGCGACCCAAATGTACCTGGTTCGTCACAAATGTGTTATGGGTTGCCTCTATCTGTCCGCCGAGCTTGGAAACAGGAGACGGTCCATGCGTCGGCTGATCATCGCAACATTGCTGTTGTGCGGCGGGGCGACGTCCGCCGTCGCGGAATTTTCCGACAACAAGATCATTATCGGTGTGATGGGTGATCAAAGCGGAGTCGTTGCGGACGTCGGCGGACCCGGATCGATCGTGGCGGCCCGTATGGCGGTCGAGGATTCTGGTGGAATCGCTGGCGGCGTCCCCATCGAGATCATTGCTGCGGACCACCAGAATAAGCCCGAGGTTGCCTCTGCGATTGCCCGCGAATGGTTCGACCGGCGCGGTGTCGACGTGATCGTCGACCTGCCGCATTCAGGCGTGGTCTTCGGGTTGATGGCCATTGCCACCGAAAAAAGACGTTCCTTGATGATATCTGGTGCCGCAAGCGTTGAGATCACCGGAGCGCGTTGCTCGCCGTTTGTCACGCACTGGACTGACGACACCTATTCGCTCGCGCGCGGGACCGCCGCCGCTCTGGTGCAGCAGGATCTGAAGTCCTGGTATTTTCTGACTGCGGACTATGCATTCGGCCACGATCTCGAAAAGGACGCCACGCGCTTGGTCGAGGAACGTGGGGGCAAGGTGATCGGAAGTGCGCGGCACCCTCTGAGCACGGCCGACTTCTCTGCCCTTCTGCTGCGCGCGAAATCCTCGCAGGCCCAGGTCGTGGCGCTGGCGAGCGCTGGTGCCGATACCGTCAATGCCATCAAACAGGCCGGTCAGTTCGGTATCATCCGTGGGGGGCAGCATGTCGCGGCTCTCCACGCGTTTGTCACCGACATCAACAGCGTCGGGCTCGAAGCGGCCCAGGGCCTAATCATCACGACCGGCTTCTATTGGAATGACACGGACGGCACTCGCGCCTTTTCGGAGCGCTTTTTCAAGGTTCATGGACGCATGCCGACCCGAGAGCAGGCTGGCGTCTATACGAGCGTGCTGCACTATCTCAAGGCCGCCGACAAAGCGAAGACCGACGATGCCGCGCTCGTGAACGCGGAAATGCGAAAGCTGCCGGTCGATAAATTCGGTCAACAGGTCCGCATCCAGGAAAACGGACGGGTCATCTACGATCTTGGGATTTATCGCGTGAAGACCCTGGCCGAGAGCAAGGGCCCGTGGGACTATTATGAGCGGATTGCCACGGTCCCGGCCGATACCGCCTTTCGCTCGAATGAGACGGCGGGCTGCGCCGCTGCGAGCGTTCGATGACGACCATCCTTCTTGATCGTCCGCGGCTGGCAGCCGCACCGATTGCCTCGGCCGTCGCAGGGCGAGCTGCAGCTTCGATGCTGACCGCTCGCAACCTGGCTGTTCGGTTCGGTGATTTCGAGGCGCTTCGTGGGGTCTCGCTCGATCTCGATGCAAGGGCAATTCATGCGGTGATCGGGCCCAACGGGGCAGGCAAGACCACGCTGTTCAACGTGATCAGCGGCTTTACGAAACCGAGCGCTGGCCAAGTTCGTCTCAACGGTGTGGATGTGACGTCAGTTTCGCCGAACCGACTTGCGCGGCTCGGGCTCGCCAGATCGTTTCAGATTTGCTCGATCTTCCCCAATCTCTCCGTCGCCGACAATGTCGGTACGGCACTCGCGCTGAACGTGCGGGGTCTGCAGCTCCTGTGCGGTCGCTCGAGACGAGACGAAAATGAAGCAAGGGTCCGGCATCTTCTCGATCAGGCCGGGCTCGCGGACGAAAGCAAACGCCGGGCTGCGGATCTGCCCTATGGCCGCCGGCGACTGCTTGAGATCGTCACGACGATCGCGATTGGACCGAAATTTCTGCTGCTCGACGAGCCGACCGCTGGCCTGGCCCGAGAGGACATCGCGCCCGTTGCAGCTCTGATCAAGACGGTCGCTGCCACCTGCGGCGTCCTTCTGGTGGAGCACAATCTGCAAGTCGTGAAGAGTCTGGCGACGAAGGTCACGGTGCTCGCGGAAGGCGCGGTCCTCTGCGAGGGGACTTACGACGACGTCGCGCGGGACCCTCGCGTGATCAACGCCTATATCGGAGCCGACCGCTGTGCCTGACGCCGTTTCGCTGCGCCTCTCGGACGTGGAAGCTTGGTATGGCGATTCCCAGGTGCTGTTCGGCGTCGGATTCACGGTTCGGCCCGGCGAGGTCACTTGTCTGGTCGGTCGCAACGGCGCAGGCAAGACAACCATCCTTCGCGCCATCATGGGGTTGCTGCCGCGACAAACCGGCAGCATTGTCCTGTCCGGGTGCGACGCAAGCGGACTGCGCCCATATGAGCGCACAAGGTTCGGCATCGGTTATTGCCCCGAGGAGCGGGCGATCTTCTCCGGCCTGACCGTCGAGGAGAATCTCGCCCTTCCTCCAGCGGTTTGCGCCACAGGCATGGTCAAAGCCGATATCTTCGCGCTGTTTCCGAATCTTCGCACCAGGGGACGCCACTACGGCGATCAGCTCAGCGGCGGTGAGCAGCAAATGCTCGCGATCGCCCGGATTTTGCGCACGGGCGCGCAGACGCTTCTACTGGACGAGCCCACCGAAGGACTGGCGCCGGTCATCGTGAGACAGATCGAGCAGGTGCTGATCGAGCTCAAGCGCCGCGGCTACACGATCCTGCTTGTGGAACAGAACCTCGATTTCGTCCTGCATCTCGCCGATCGCGTGGTGGCGATCGAAAACGGTGAGGTTGCGGACGATCTCGAAACCCGAGGTGGCGAGCACGTCAAGGCTCGGCTTCTCCAACGTCTTGCGCTGTGAGTCCTGCATGATGGACCTCATCCTCGGCTATCTGACGATCGGCCTCGTCAATGGTTCGTTCTACGCGCTGCTCAGTCTCGGGCTGGCGCTCATCTTCGGCCTTCTCAACGTTCTCAACATGACGCATGGCGTGCTCTATATGATGGGCGCTTTTGCTGCATGGGCCGGTTCTCGATATCTCGGATTGGACTATTTCGGGGGGCTGGCTTTCGCGCCGGTGTGCGTAGCCGCTTTCGGCATGATGCTCGAACGCTGGCTGCTGCGTCGAACCTACGGCCTCGATCCGCTCTACGGCTTCATGCTGACCTTCGGCGCGGCGATGGTCGTTCAGGGCGCTTTCCAGGCCCAATTCGGTTCAACCGGACTGCCCTACGTCGCGCCGGATTGGTTAGCCGGTGGGGTTGATTTCGGCTTTCTCTATTTCCCCGTATACCGGCTTTGGGTCGTTGCTGTGGCGCTCGTCACATGTGTGATCGTCTGGATCGCCATTGCTCGCACGCGTCTGGGCTCGATACTGCGCGCCTCGTCTGAAAATGCAGCCGCTGCTGAAGCCCTCGGCGTTGGCGTGCCTCGTGTCTTCGCCGCTACTTTTGCCTTGGGCTCGGGCCTGGCGGGACTGGCAGGCGCGCTGGCCGCGCCGATCTACCAGGTCAGCCCGTTGATGGGTTCGGACATCCTGCTTGTCGTGTTTGCGATCATCGTTATCGGCGGCATGGGTTCGATCGCGGGAACCATCGTCTCGAGCTATGCGCTCGCGCTGATCGAGAGCCTGACGCAGGCGCTGGTCCCGCAGGCAGCGAGCTTCGTCGTGTTCGCCTTCATGTGCATCGTGCTTCTGCTTCGCCCGCAGGGGCTCTTCGGCATTCCGGTCGTCCGGTCCCATGAATTCATGGCGGCCCGGCTTTCCTGGATCGAGCCCGCCGGAAAGGATGCCGCCGCCAAACGCACGAACGGCATGGTGCCGGCGCTCGCTGCCGCGGCCGCTCTCGTGGCGCTGCCGGTGCTGCTCTATCCCGTTTATCTGATGAAGGTCTTCTGTTTCACAATCTTTGCCGCGTCATTCAACTTCCTGCTCGGGTTCGCCGGTATCATGTCCTTCGGCCAGGCGGCCTTGTTCGGTACGGCGGCCTATCTCACTGCTCATGCGGCGAAGGAGTGGGCCCTCCCACCGGAAACGGCAATCGGCATCGGGATCGCGGCCGCGCTCGGTCTTGGACTTGTGATGGGCATCTTCGCGATCAGGCGCCGTGGCATCTATCAGGCCATGATCACGCTGGCGATCGCGCAGATGATCTATTTTGTCTATCTGCAGGCCAGCTTCACCCATGGCGAGGACGGCATTCAGTCAGTCCCCCGCGGCATGTTGCTGGGACTGATCGATCTGCGCGAGGACGCCAATGTCTATTGGCTCAGCGCCGCTGCCATGCTCGGCGTGCTGTTCGGCCTACGTCGTTTGATGAGTTCCCCGTTCGGGATGATGCTGATCGCCATTCGCGACAATGAACGCAGGGCTCTGTCGCTGGGGCATCATGTCGACGCATACAAAGTCGCTGCATTCGGCATCGCGGCTTTCTGCGCTGGTGTGGCCGGCTCCCTCAGTGCCATCGTCTTCCAATTGGCGACCTTGTCCGACGCGCATTGGCATCTCTCGGGTGAAGCCGTGCTGATGGCATTGATCGGCGGTATCGGGACATTTGGGGGCCCTCTCATCGGCGCCGCTGTCTTGGTAACGATGCAGCATTTCCTGTCGCCGTTCGGTTCCTGGATCCTGGCTGTTCAGGGGGCCGTCTTCATTCTTTGCGTCCTGCTGTTTCGCGACGGGCTATTGCCCCAGGCCCTTGCACTCACCGCAAATCTTCGTCGGCAACATGCGACCTCGGACAACGCCGCGGTCCCGCGGGTGGCGGAGGCCGTCGGTCAATGAATGACGCATCAGGCCCCCAGAGGCTCGCGCTCGTTTCGGACTGCAGGCGATTGAATGAATTGTCAGCTCGTACGATCGTCAATGCGATCCGCGATCGTCGGCTGACAGCGGCATCCGTGATGGAAGCCTGCCTCGAGCGGATCGCCACTCGCGAACCGCAGGTGAAGGCCTGGAGCTTTTTGGATGCGGATGCGGCGCGGGAACGGGCGCGGCTGGCAGATGAATGTCAGGCCGCGGGATTGCCGCTCGGCCCACTGCACGGCCTGCCAGTCGGTGTGAAGGACGTGTTCGACACCAGCAACATGCCATCCGAATACGGCAGCGCAAGCTTGCGTGGGCGCCGGCCGACCGAAGACGCTGATGCCGTCAGCGTGCTGCATCAGGCCGGGGCGCTCATCGTCGGTAAGACCAGCACCTCCGAATTCGGCATGTATCATCCCAGTCCGACCCACAATCCCCTGGATCTGTCGCGGTCCCCCGGCGTGTCGTCGGCGGGCTCTGCGGCGGCCGTGGTCGATCATATGGTTCCGCTGGCGCTCGGTACCCAGCACACGGCATCCACGACGCTGCCAGCTTCGTTCTGCGGTGCGTTCGCCTTCAAGCCGTCATTCGGGTTCACGAGCATGCGAGGATCGAACGTGCTGGTCCCGCGCATGGCGCATATCGGTCTGCTGGCCCGGTCCGTCGACGATCTCACGCTATTCGCCGGAGCATTCGATCGCAGACTTACGGAGGTCGAACCACTGCGGCATCCGCCGAGGCTCGGCTTTGTCCGTGGACCGGGCTGGGACCGCGTCAGTCCCGACGCGCGACAAGCTCTTGATCGTTTGGTTGCCGGACTGCCTGTGGCCGTAGCCGCAGTCGATCTGCCTGGCGAATTCGACATGGCGCTTGAGGTTGTGCTCGGCCTTCTGAACGCTCATCTGGCAAATCGTTTCGGTGTCCTGCCGGAGAAGACCTTCCGCAGCTTCTGCCCTCCGCTGCAGGAGGGGATCGTTGCCGGACGCGCGTTGAATGCTGCGCGTTATCTCGAGCTCGAAGCCATGGCCGACCGGCTCGGCGCTCTGGCCGCGGCATTGTTGTGTGATCATGACGCCTTGCTCACACTTTCCGCACCGGGTGAGGCGACGCGCCTCGAGGAGGGGCCGGGCTCCGGCGTCATGTCCATGCCCTGGAGCCTGTGCGGACTACCGACCGTGTCCCTGCCGCTGCTGCGCGGAATAAATGACATGCCGATCGGTGTCCAACTCGTTGGCTGTCAAGGGGGCGACCACGATCTTCTGCGTGTGGCGGCATGGCTCACGGATGCTGTAACCCTCAACGGTAAGTCTTTTCATGAACAAGTCTGATTGGATATTGACCGATGCCACGCCAAATCGCGCGGAGAGAGCTCTACTCCGAGTGAACGGGCGCGCCTACGCCTGGCCGAAACGTCCGGCTGTGGTCATCTGCTTCGACGGCTGCGATCCGGCCTATATCGAATCTGCCAGCTCCGCCGGAGCCATCCCCGCCATCGATCGGATGCGGCGCGAAGGCTTCAGCGCCTCGGCGCTTGCGGCAATGCCGACATTCACCAACCCCAACAACGTGTCCATCGTATGCGGTGTGCCACCCGCCGTTCACGGTGTCTCCGGCAATTTCTATCTCGACCGTGATACCGGCGCAGAAATTATGATGGTGGATGCGACTCCCGTGCGCGCGCCGACGATCCTGGCAGCCTTCTCGCAGGCAGGAGCCAGGGTTGCTGCCGTTACCGCCAAGGACAAGCTGCGCAGAGCGCTCGGCCATGGGCTCGACGGCATCGCGTTCTCCGCCGAGAAGGCCGACCATGCAACCGAAGCCGAGAATGGAATCTCCGCAATCAGTGCGCTGGTGGGGCGTGGAGCGCCAGATCAGTATTCCGCCGATCTTTCGTTGTTCGTGCTCGATGCCGGAATTCGCCTGCTTGAGGCGCGTCGGCCGGACCTGATTTACCTGTCGCTATCCGACTACGTGCAGCACAAGCATGGGCCGGATGCTCCCGAAGCGATCGCCTTTATGCACGAGGTGGACCAGCGGTTCGCAACATTGATCGCGCTCGGCGCCCGCCTCGGAATTGTCGCCGACCATGGCATGAACGACATGGCCCACCCGAACGGTGAGCCCAACGTCATCTATCTTGGCGACCTGCTGGATGCCGCCTTCGGGGCGGGTTCAACCCGCGTTATCTGCCCGATCACGGATCCCTTCGTACGTCACCATGGCGCTCTCGGCGGCTTCGTCCGTGTCCATCTTCAACGGACCGGGATTTCGAGCGGCGCGGTGCTGGAGTTCATTCGCCAGATTCCTGGCGTCTGTTTGGCCGCGTCGCGTGAGGAAGCGTGCCTGCGCTTCGATCTGCCGGAGGATCGTGAAGGCGACATCGCCGTGGTCGCCAGGTCGGGCGTCGCCCTCGGCGCTCGTGCCCGCGACCACGACGTTTCGCAGCTCGCGGGCGAGCGGCTGCGTTCTCATGGCGGCCTCGCTGAGCAGGCGGTTCCGTTCATCCTCTCTCACCCGCTGCGGCCTGGGCTGGCGGAGGGCAGGGCAGGGCAACGGCTCCGCAACTACGACGTTTTTTCTGCACTGCTCAATGATGTGGAAGTCTGACCATGCGTCGCGCGGTCCTCGTCATCCTCGATGGTCTACGCCGTGATCTCGTGACGGCCCAGACCACGCCTCGTCTGGCGGCCTTCGCTGGGCGCTCCGAGCAGTTCGCCGCCCATCGCACGGTGTTTCCGTCTTGCACGCGGGTGGTTTCGGCGAGCCTGGCAACCGGTTGCCATCCGGCGCGCCACGGCTTGCAGGGCAACACCATGGCGCTAATGGAGAACGGGCGACTCGTTCGGCACGACGCGGGCCGGCCCGACTTTCTCCAGCATAAGCGACGCGTCACCGGTCGCGCATTGGCGGTGCCAACCTTGGCGGAGTACGTAACGGACAGCGGCGGTGCTGTCATCTTCAGCAACGTATCGCCAGGAGCGGCCTATGCGCACGATCCGGATGGATTTGGACGGGTCTATCATCGGGCCGGATCGTACGGCCGCGGCCGGGTCCCGCTGCCGCAAGACGAACAGCTCCGCGTCACGCTGGATGTAGAGGGTGACCGGGCGATGACCGAGCGCTTCATCCGCGAAGCGGTGTTGCCCCAGTCCGATCCTCCTGCTCTTGCGGTGCTATGGCTCGGCGAGCCGGACGCCACGCAGCATGTCTTGCCGATGGGATCACCCGGTCATCTTGCGGTGCTGGAAGAGGCCGACCGCAATGCGGGGCGGGTCATGGACGCGGTGGCTAGGCTCGCGGACCGGGACGATATTCTATTGCTGATAGGATCGGATCACGGTCATCAGACGGTCGCAGGCGTCGTCGACATTGATGAAGAACTGGTCGCCGCCGGATTGAAGGAGAGCGCTGATTCATCCGACGTGGTCGTCGCCTCCAATGGCACCTCCGCGCTGCTCTATGTCCATCCCGATTTCGTCGCACGCACGCCCTCGCTTGGCGACTTCCTTGCCAATCAGGAATGGACGGGCACTGTTCTCGATGGCAGCGCTCTGGGGTCGGTGGGGCAGTCCCGGGATCATGGCCTTGCTTTTGCGGTCTCAATGCGCGCGAGCCAGGAAGCCAACGCCTATGGCGTAGCTGGCACCAGCCTCGTTGCGGAGCGCGCCGGCGGCAAGGCAGATATTCTCGGCAGCGGCCAGCACGGCGGCCTCGGCGCAGGCGAGCAGGCGCCCTTTCTCATGATCGAGGGCGCCGGCTTCAGCCGTGGCGCGGTGAGGCAAGAGCCTTCCTGTGTCGTCGACATCGCGCCAACCATTCTTGCCCATCTTGGGCTTCCTGGTTCTGGAATGGATGGGCGTCCGCTTCAGGCCGCGCGGGGAGGCCAGGATGGCTGAGATCGAGCTACGCCACATCGAGAAGAGCTATGGCCAAACCGCCGTCGCGAAAGGAGTTTCGCTGAGCATTCGCGATGGGGAGTTCCTTACCTTGGTAGGGCCCTCGGGATGCGGAAAGTCGACTTTGCTGCGGATCATCGCTGGGCTGGAGGCGCAGGATCGCGGCGAGGTCGTGGTGGGCGGCCGCTGCGTGAACGACAAGCGCCCCAAGGAGCGCGACGTCGCCATGGTGTTTCAGTCTTACGCGCTCTATCCACATCTTAGCGTGTTCGATAATCTCGCGCTGCCATTGCGGACCCGCCGCCTGACCTTTGCCCAGCGGCTGCCGCGTGTGGGCCGTGCATGGCCGGGACGTGCCGGCATTGAAAAGGCGATCCGCAGTGAGATCCAGCAGGCTGCTTCCATGCTCGACATCGCCCATCTGCTACGCAGCAAGCCGGGCCAACTTTCGGGCGGTCAATGCGAGTGTGTTGCGCTCGGCCGCGCGATGGTGCGGCACCCCGCAGTGTTTCTGATGGACGAGCCGCTGTCTAACTAACTAATACTACTGCGTCACAAATTTCTCCGCGTTTTTGGCGCCGAGACAAGGCCGCAACATGGACATCGGGGCAATGTTCTTACCAGGGCTCGGATCAGCCGGACGCGCATGGTTGCGATCG